>NZ_JAPHVP010000001.1:5173413-6388542 GCF_026240005.1 Pseudomonas sp. COW5
TTGGGGGAGGGGGTGGAGATGCCTAGGTTGGTTAGGCCGTGAGTTTTTAGGAAGGAGCTATTTGGAAGTTTCAGGCGGGCTGTGGGTCATGGATCGCCGAGGGCTTGCTTAATTGTTTTTGGTCAACTAAAAAGCATGTCGTAAATGTCCGCTTTCGGCCAAAAGCGGCCATTTGCAAGTGGCCGTTTTCGACACAAACCTGCCGGTGACAGGCAGAAAACAACCAAAGCGTACCTTCTGAATGTCAATCATCGTTCGTCTTCGGCGAACTCGTTTGCTGAGAAGGAACATTTAGCCTTAAACTGCTGGTATCTTAAGGGTTTACTACTAGGCTATAAATCAAATGGTGGATTCTGAACAAGCGGTTTTTGACCTTGGTAAATGGCATGGAGCGCTGATCTTTAGCTCTGCAAATTTCAGAGATTTTAAAGGTTATTTGGAAAATACTGACGCTGTTGATTTTCATCTTTCCGCAAAAAAAATATTGTCTGTGAATGACGATGGCGACTTGATTCATCGCCCTCTCTCTGACGATCCACTTTCCAGCGCGATTTCCGACAAATACAAGGAGTCTTTCTCAGACTCTCTAACGATGCACGCTAATATGCTCGTCGTGATGGCAGGCGCGTATTTTGAGAATATTGTATTTGATTTTCTACAAAATTTTTTCACCCATAAACCGAACTCTCTTCACCAATATGTAGGTGGCGAAGACCGCCCAGGCTATATAAAGGTTACAGAGGTTTTTTCGTACAACGCATTAAGCGATCTGATGACAGAGTTATCTGCCAGAGGTGCAAAAAATGCAGCTGCTGGATCTCCGGATATTATTTTACGACGCATTAGAACTCTGACTAAGCACGAAATTCCAAGCAAATTGGAGCAGCGACTAGTAAAGCTAGTGGCTCAGAGAAATGCAATAGCTCATGACATTAAACAATACTCGCTTGATGAAATCGACATCGAGGGTGCTTATGAAACGTTGGAGGAGTTTCTGAAGACACTTGGCCTAATAACTAGCGCATTACATTTGCCCTTGTACGATCCGGGGCATTTGTTAACTTAAGCAGAAAAAGAGAAGCAAAAGGGGGGGCGGATCTATTTCTGCAAAATTAAAATATATTCGTCTCCAATCTCAGTGGAGCCGTGTCAGCATATAGCCCGAATGATTCGATAGTGAGGCTCCGGTAGGCTTCCCGGAGTTGGCGGCGAAGCTCGCTTTTCTAACGGGACTATAGTTGTAATTCCAGGGAGACGCATGACCGAAACTAGTACGCCCTCTTGCTCCCTTATCTCAATGGTGCTTTCGCCTTGAACCGTCGTGTCTAGTATCTCGCTAGGCTCAGTGCAAAGAACAAACCACCAGTTATCGCCTCTGCCCGGCCTCCGAGCGAAAGCTCGAGCCTCTTCCACCCGATTCGAGACTGCGACGTCATAATAGTGTTTAGCCAGTTGCTCAAGTCCAATCTTCAGTAGCATACGAACCACTGCGAGTGACTCCGTGACTTCGGCTATCAGATAAAACTGGGAAACCCGCCCCATTTCGACGAGATTTCTCAGTTGGTCGTTTCGCGGTTCGAGTTGAATGATTCCGGGCGCTCCGGATGCCTCCACTTGGCCAAGCATGGTATCCTTCCGAACGAAGCGTCGCTTCTTCGAGGGCACTCCTTGCAGAAGGCGATAGCCGTTAAATGGGAAGCTCAGCAGCGCCTTAGACTCAACTTTTTGACCAAAATATTGATTGCAGTGATCGCAGGTAACGCCCGGTCTTCCAATTGGGGAGTTTTTCCCGCCTAACGACTCGGGAACAATGTGGGCTACGGACGAGCCCTCACTGCTGTGACAAAAAATGCATGAGAGGGTGGTCGGCATATTTATGTGATCCTCATGAATTTATACGACAATAAGTGAAAAGGGGACTGATTTATTTTATATAAATAAATCAGTCCCCTTTTTTAGTGGCGCTTTTTTAGTGCTGTGTTCAGAAGGTGGATTTTTCTTAATTGTGTTGTTCATCTAAGTATCTTGTTTTTCAAAAGCTTTATCAATTGTTTTGAATAGTGCAAAGAATTTTTCGCTCGAGTCATAGGTGCTATCTTCATCGTAACGTTCCAGAATATACTCCATAAAAGCTTTCTTTGAGCTGTCGCGAATTTTGAATGATATTAGTTTGTCGTCGGCATCAATTACTGGTGACCCGCCTTCGAACCAGGCTTGCTCATGCTCATACGCTTCCAGAATCCAAACGTCAGGAAACAACCCTTCTATAGGGTGTCCGCCAGGGATGAGCACATATTCCTTATTTCCATTAAAACTGTAATCTTTGTTTGAGCAGAAACTGGACATTGCTCTAGCAGCATCTACTCCAGCCTTATCCCCATCAAAAAGGCTCACGGAACAAATTTCGGACCGAAAAAGCCCGAAGTTTGATTTTATGAATCCAAGCAAGTCTTGTACGCCGGTGAAGTCCTTTATCAGCAGTTGGCTTGAATTAAGGTAGGGGTAAAGTTCTTTCTGTTGAGGTTGCATCTGGTCCCATACGTACTCGATATATGCCTTATCCGTTTCACCTTCTACGAACAGGCTATACTTAGAGAGCGCAAAATAGTCAGAGAACTTCACGCCGAGTGACTTTCTTATCGAGTCTGTTGCTTCTCTGTGAGTAGAAAACATTTTCACAACAGTGTTTTGCATTTTTCCCGAGCGCGCAACACCTTGGACTAGATTGATGTTCGATGGAACAAAGTTTATAGCGTGGGTTGTCTTAACCACAGTGGAGATAGTCGAGAGGTCATCTAGTATTTTGGCGGCTTGTAGAGCAAGTGAAGGGTGCATATATGTTTCAGGCTCTTCTACCAGCCATATAACATTTAAGTTCTTTTGTTGTTCGGTTATCCACTTGAACGAAGAAAGAAGTACAGTGGCTTGTACGCCCATTCCCTTGGAGTAAATTGAACTTATGCTTGGGTCGGAAACGCGCAGATCGAAACTAGTTATTAGATCCTCGATTGTCCCGTTAGGAATGTCGAATCCCACCGTGATATCACCAAGGCCATTTTTATGTAGTACGCCGTTCATGCTATTTGGCAATAGTGGCGACGCTTTGCCTGATTTTCGGCAGGTGCTCTTCGAGAGCGCCCGCCACCTTTAAGCGAATAAAAGGCAAAACGAATTCATTATATAGTTCGTCGATGGATTTTTTTGATGGTATATAGTAGCACTTGAAGGAATCCAGTACAGATTGCACAAATGCTTTTTGTGCCATTGAATATTGTGGTGATTTTCCCTCCGGCCTTTTAATTCCTGGGTAAATCTGATAGACGGGGTTGTTGCCGTTGAAATAGACATTTATCGAAAATTCATCGCCGTCGTCTTCTTGCCCTAGAAGAGCCTTTAATTTATTTAGTTTTTCGAATATCTCTTCGTCTTCAGCCTCTCCCCTAAAGTGGCAGGTCAGACTCGTTTTTACAGATTTGTCGCCATGTGAAAGGTCTAGAATATGATTATAAGAGTGCTTGTTCTCATAGCCGGTAAAAAACATATAAAGAGCTAGCAAGGCGTTTGTTTTTCCAGCGTTATTAGGGCCAACTAGCGTTAGACCATCTGATAGCTGCAAAACCTGCTCTGTGGAAATAGTGCGGAAATTTTTGATCCTAAGGCTGTCAATTTTCATATGGCATCCGTGTCGCGGTTGTTAGCTTGTACCGATAATCTCAGAATGCCACCAACTCCACAATGAAGCGGCATGTGGAATGGAAGAAAATGACAAGGCCGGGCATCCGCAGGAAGCAGTAATCACCTGCTAGCCAAAAATAGAGAAAAAAGGGGACAGATTTGAATGGCACTTACTTAACAGCTAACCGATTGAGCTGAAAGCAAAAAATTAAGAAGGGCTGGCCTTGGTCTACGGTGATAGTCGCGAACACACACCAGAAAGCCAAGGACACAGCCCGCATGGATCGTAGACGCCAAATGCTCCAGCATCAACAGCAACGTTTTCGCCGCCATGCTTCGAATTGTGATGCCTATGCTTTTTTCAACCTGCTCACGGCTCCCGAGTTGCTGCAGCGCGTTGAGTCAGCACTGCCAGAGTATCGGGAGCGCTTGTATCCGCCAACGGAAACGCTGTCGATGTTCCTGGCTCAAGCGATGAGCGCCGATCGATCCTGCCAGAATGCCGTCAACGGCTTCTCCATCAAGCGATCCTGTAGCGGCATATCGGCTCTGTTGGCGGACTGCTTGCCTCGCGAACTGAGCTTCAAACACAGCCTTCAGCTATGGCTGGCGCTACAACAATATGGGAGTCCTGAAGACGAGGATGGTCTGGCGAACTTACTGATGCTGATAGCGCAAAGACGCGTTGGAAATCGACCTGGTCGTATCGAACCGCGAGCCATAAAACGAAGACCTCAGGCCTACCCCTTGCTGACCAAGTCACGTCGGTCAGCAAGGGCTGAGGTCAGGAAGAACGGGCATGCTAAACATGTTAAGTAAGTGCCATTCAAACCAGTCCCCTTTTTTCGGGTGGGATAAGGGAAGCAGCCTGCCTACACAATTCGGCCAAGTGGGCCATATTGTCACTGATACACTGATTTCCACTCGCCGATTAGCTAGGAGCTGAGATGGATATCAAAGAGTTTTGCGTCGCTCATGGATTCGACTTGAGTAAAAGTGGAGTGGCGTTAGGGGGTGGAAGTTTTGGAATGACAGATCTGAAAATTCCTCCAATGGAATTTTTGGTCTTGGCAGAAGAGGATTTTGAGCGGGGAGGATTGGCGGCGCTTGTGAACGCAACGACCAATGTGAAACGAGCCATTGTCGGACAGCTTGATCAGTTACTGATCTCCTTTGGCTATCCATCACTTAGATGGAACGTGCCAAAAAAGATCGAGCGAGTAAGGGCACTTGGATTATTGGCGCCAAGTCTGTTACGTAAAGTTGTCGATATGCGAAATTTCCTCGAGCACGAGTACGCCACACCTGAGCTAAAAAACGTTGAGGAAGCATTGGATATTGCGAGTCTATTTGTAATGTCCTCTTCAGCTATGTTCGTTCCGTTCGATGATGTCCTAGAGTTTTCACGGCCTGAGCCCCAAATGGCAGACGGCGCTGTCGCACTTCTCACAGCCGGGTTGAGAAGGGAGTCAGGCAGGGTTTTCTACAACGTCTACGCATATGAAACCGGCGGATATGCTGGACATTGTGTTGGTCAATGCCAGATTCAATCAGGGCATATCCTGTTTGAAGCAATGGTAAAGCTTTCCGCATCGCTGATGCTGCGATACAAAGTAAACCAAGCGATCAATGATTTTGAAGCTGCGTATGCTCAGTTATGAGTGCTCGATAGGTGAGTACTGCCGGTTATGGGGAGGATTTATTTAAGTGAGGGAGGTGCCGCTGTAAGGTCTCGATAAACGCCTGCGTTTAAAAAGACATCTCCAGACACTCTCTCAGGCTACATATCCTTGCGCCGTTGCCTACAGCTACGCCAGAATCCGCCGGCTTGTGCGCCTTGGGGGCGGGTTCTATTGTGGTCTGGTCGCTGACGAGTCAGCGATCGGGTTTGGTAGCCCGGCTTAGACTTGGCGCATTTCGTCACCCGATACAGGCCTTTTTGGGGCTGTGTATTTATGGTGGCCATGCGCAGGGCGTCTTCGGGCGCGCCGGTTCTCCAAGTCACCGGTCTACCAACCTTCGTATGGCCACCACCCCTTCGTTTGGTAGCGAAAGATGATGGCTCCTTTTCTATGATTTGGAGATTCACTCATGATCAAACCAACACCCAACCCGCCCGAAACCGACTCGGTTTCCCCCTACGAATCCATCGATTCCAGAAAACTCCACGAAGCCGCCGACCGCGCGCTCGACCATTACCTCTGTCCGCCCGGCTCCACGCCGCCTCCACGCAGAACCCGCGGGATGTATGCCGTGACGGCGGACAACAAAAACGAAGAACTGCTGATTGATGCCAGTGAGACACTCGCTTCGGCCCAGACCATTGCCCAGAACATCGCCAGTCTGGTACCGGCTTCGCAGCGTCGGGCGTTGGTGGGCATTGCGCAGTTGATCATGCTCGGAGAGTTGGCGGTGAATCGGGCGTTGGATAATTTGCAATTGCCGGTGAGGCAGACTTCGGGATCACCTGCTGATTAAACGGGTGTCAATTCTGGCGCCTTCGCGAGCAAGCCCGCTCCCAAGGAAAGGGGACTGAATTATTTCATTCAGTCCCCTTTGTTTCTTAACCCGCGTCGCCGCTCTCTGGCTCTGAAGGCGCATCCGGACATTCATCAGCCCATCGCGTTACCGTCATGTCTTTGAGCTGCTCACCCATGATGTCAACGCGCAAGCAGGCGCCTTTTTTTGAATAGAACAGGATGCAGCGCGAGCTATCAAAAGAGCAGGTATCGAGTTCCAGGAAATTGCGTGCAGCCAGTTCCCGCTCGACGCCACTGTATTCATAGCCATCGCGGGTGTGCATCCGGGTTGGCTTCCATCCTTGTTTGATCAACTTGGACCTGGCCGACACCAACGGCTCACCGACAGCGATGCCTGCTGGCCCGTATTTGTCGTTTGCTGCTTGCGAGCCATCAGCGAATGCGACGCTTGGACCCGTGCAACAAATGGCGATGAGGAGGATCGTGGCCTTCATTTAGCCGTTCTCTTGATTTTTCTTGCAGTGTAATAAATGACGCCTATCAAAAAGTGCTTGAGCTCCCACGCCCAAGCGCCCGCGAGCATGCAGATAACCAGAAAATGAAAATATTGAGCAAATTCTGTAAAGGGCACTTTTTGTGCGCTTTTTCCAACCAGTCCAAGAGTCATCAGGCTGATGCAAAAAGAACTCAAACACCGTAAGGCGAGATAGCAAATGTCTATGATGTTGGTCGTGTACACCCAGCTTTTTGCGGATTCAGAAAACAAGGCAGACCACACCAGATGAAACGCGCTTGCGTAGATGAAGCTCAGGCTTAGGCGTTGCGCCACGTCAACACCGGAGCTGAGGTAAAACTCCGAATAGAATTGGTCGAGAGAAATGCCTACCGGACGCATATGGTCGAGGTACGGAAACAGGGCAACCCCGCCTGCGAGATAGATAACTACAAAAGCGATGATTTTCATCCCGCACTCCATTGCTCCGTAAACGGCATCGGTTGACGACTTTTCGGCCAGGGAAAGCCGATAGCATAGTCATCCTTGTCCCATCCGTTTATTTGGCCTGGGAGTATTGTCTCCTGCCTGACCATTGGCGGCGAAAGGTTCATACCTGGATGTCTTTTTCGAACGCCTGTAGTTGCCTTATCGGGTCCCAACCGCTCGGCGACGCTTGAGCTTCGCTCCACCAAAGCATCCCGCTGGAGACCCATGATCTACGCAATTCAGCATGAGCCGCGGTCGTGTCGTCGTAGCCAAACTGCGTACCGCAGCACGGGCAGATGCCAAACGAAGAGCAGCCCAGTTCGTCGTATGGAGCCTCTTCAAGCCCGGTGTATCCACAAACCGGACAAAGATATGAAACGTTGCCTCCAATCATCCCAACTCCGGATTCCTGGCCTATAGGATCTGTTGTCGGCGTGCTCGATGATCGCTGGAGCTTTATTCCGACTCTTTTCAACTGACACCTAAAACGTAAAAAAGGGGACTGATTATTTCCATAAAATAAATCAGTTCCCTTTGTTCGTATGTCATGCGCCGGTGACCGGCGCCTGCAACTACCGTGCAAGCTTAAAAATAACTCCGAACGCAAGTAGTAGGAGCAACCTAGAGAAGAATCACATATCGCTAAACGCCTTCGCCGAGTCAGACCCTGAATAGGTTAACAACGCTTCAGCCGATTTAATCAGCGCAATTTTTGAATAGAATTCCGAAATCCCCCTTAGCACCTCAAAAGAAGTCATTCTATCGACTTTATTCCCATGCAAAATCTCAGACCGCCCATGCTCATATATCTTGGTTATAGTCTCATAGAGAGTCAGATCCCCATCATAATTCGCAACAATCTTATCTTCAGGGGTCTTCGTGAGATTTGAAACCATTTTTGATATAGCGCGCGTCTTGCCACCCCCGCTGCTCAATACATCCAAGCATGTTCCAAACTTTGCAATCGCTATCTGGTCACTTACCTCTCGACATGCCTCACCATGCCAATCAAGTGCAGTTGACCATCTCTGGCAAAGGCCCGGGCAACCATCACCATTACCGATAAGGCCTGTTAGTATTTTGGATACAGCCTCGAAAAATTTAATGTGACTTTGATCCAAATCCTCGGGCCGGAGCAGGAACGGATTTACTTCATCCGACAATTCGAGACCCGGATTCCAAAGAAATCCATTTGTCTCTACTATGCTATGCGTCAAGATAGGAGGCCTTCTTTCGGTATAAAGAGTAAAGCTCCTAAAATACTTTGGACTACCACCAATCAGTGATATCGAATCAAGCGCAGTTCGCGCAAGAATCGTAGAAAGTTTGCGAGAGAGCGCTTTTCCATAACCTGCAGTAGTCACACTAATCATGGATTTTGACTTGGTCACCACTTCATAAAGCGAAGCACTCAAAGGTTTTAGCTGTAAGTCCTTATCCACTAAAGCCGCTTTTAGATTTTCACGCCAGTCAGAATTATCGCCCCCCATGTAATCAAGTGCAGAGGGCGGAAAATCAATAGAATCAATCCAGTCTAAATTTTTATAAATCGTAACAGGGCCAATAACAAAAGGCCCATCAATCTCAAGACCAGTAAGCGCAGCGGGTAAATGACACGTAAAATCTCTGGATAGAGCAGGTGCAAACTCCGTTACCATCTGCTTTATCTCCCCCTTCAAGTAAGCAGGCAATAGGTATCTGATTGCACAGGGAGATGTGCCGAAATTCAAGAAACCGTCATACCTCTCAATGATTGCCTTCTTAACTAAATCATGATGTTCCTTCAGATCAAGTTTAATAGAGCCCGGCCAGCTCAGCTTTAGAAGAGCTGCTGATACAAGCCTGATTCTATTCTCGGTAGCGCCACTAACGCACACTTGCCTGCCACTTTTTGCCGTATCGAAATTCGGCGAAAGCGGCTCTTCACGAGTTTGCACCTTGCTAAGCGAGACCAACGCGTCGTAAATTAATATTTCCAGCTTCACGATTACTCCTTGTATAAAATCTTCTGAGATCCTTTCGCCTTAAGGCAATTTCACTCACGTTGGAATAGGCGCACTGGTGTCGATGACGACGACTTGATGCTTTTCTATACCAAGATCATCGGGCTCGCCAGGAAGCCAGCTCAGCGACTTCATAGCCCATGATGTGGCATGTTCGCACTACGTCTGAATAACACGCAACAGCACCTTCCAATGCAGAGCAATCCGACCTGGGGATGAGCACCTGTAGGCCAAGGGCGTACTTCCGAAGCTCTTCAATCAGCTCGCCCACGTTCACACCTATGTCCTTGAGTAACGACCTTGTGGAGGCCACTACAGAAAAAGGCGGGGAAAAAGGAGACTGATTTATTTCCAGAAAATAAATCTGAGAATTATCTGGCGGGCCTCCCCATCTCATGGAGGTGCCGCAGTAAGGTCTCGATAAACACCAACGTTTAAAAAGACATCTCAAGAAGCTCTCTCAGGCTACACACCCTTGCGCCGTTGCCTACAGCTACGCCAGAATCCGCCGGCTTGTGCGCTTTGTACCTGGTCTTTATCGTCTACGTGTCGCTGGCAACCCAGCGACCGGGTTTAGCGACCCGACCAGGTATAAGTTCAACGACGCTCCCGTTTGTCGCAGACATTTGCGATGACGATATGGTGGCTGTGCGTGGGAGACCTTCGGGTCTGCCGGGTCTTATACCTCTCGGTTCGCTAACCCGCGTACAGCTGCCACCCTTACTTGTTTAGCGACAGGTGTTGGTGGTTCCACCAGGTATAAAAATGGAGCTTCACCATGATCAAACCAACACCCAATCCGCCCGAAACCGACTCGGTTTCCCCCTACGAATCCATCGATTCCAGAAAACTCCACGAAGCCGCCGACCGCGCGCTCGACCATTACCTCTGTCCGCCCGGCTCCACGCCGCCCCCACGCAGAACCCGCGGGATGTATGCCGTGACTGCGGACAACAAAAACGAAGAACTGCTGATTGATGCCAGTGAAACACTCGCTTCGGCCCAAACCATTGCCCAGAACATCGCCAGTCTGGTGCCGGCTTCGCAGCGTCGGGCGTTGGTGGGCATTGCGCAGTTGATCATGCTCGGAGAGTTGGCGGTGAATCGGGCGTTGGATAATTTGCAGTTGCCGGAGTGATGCGGGGCAGCGATGGCGCATGCGCTGTTTCTATTGCCTGATATTCCGCTATCGCCAGCAGGCTGGCTCCCACAAAGTCATGGGTTGGTCACGGACACCGTGTTCGGCCAAGGAGGGAGGTGGTCGACCATCACCCTCACGGGTGATGGTCTGAAGCACTACGGGTGTCAGATATTCGGGGTGTAGGAGAAGCCTTGCGAAGCTTCGGTATCGGTGAACGGTGTTACGCGAGTTTTCTTGTTGAACAGGCCATTGACGATTGAAGCTGGGAACATTTCGATGGCGTTGTTGAACAGTTCGACGTTGCGGTTGTAGATGGTGATGGCCGCGCCGACGTTTTCTTGTTGTTCGGCAATTTCACGCATCATGTTGTTGGCGGCTTCGGATGCTTTCAGGTCAGGGTAGGCCTCGAAAGCGATGCGCAAACCACCCATTACTTCCCTCGACGCAGTTTCAACGTTGGTGAGTGCGTTGCCGTTCGCGCCAGCAGGAAGGGCGTGAATGGCGCTGCGCAGGCCGGCGATTTTTTCGAGGAGGCTGGACTCGAAAACCATGAAGTCTGCGAGCACTTTTTGCAGCTGATCGAGCACTTTTGTCTTCTGGCGTTCGTAAACCAGGACGTCCGACCAGGCACGTTGTACCCCGTTATGTCGGGCAATGATGTCGTTGTAGATGCCCAACCCCACCAAGATGATGATTACAGCGATAACGGCGGAGAGTATGAGTGCAATGTCCATGGCTTACTTCTCTTTGCATTTGTTTGGGGGAGAGGCGGTAAAGGTAAAGTTGTCATCGTGCAGCTCAGTGAGTGCGTGGCTCCATTGGAGCACTGACATCAGGCGCGGCAGTTCGATACCCGCAGAAATTTCTGCGTAAAACTCGTTGGGTGACGCCAGCGAATACTTCGTGCCGAACGCGAGCAGGTCGCTGCTCGCGAAGCTGAGGCAGAGCAAGCCATCGTCGGAGAACTCCAGGTTCGGACGATCGAGGATTTCGAATAGCTTCAACAAATGCAGCACTGTCGAAGGTTTGATGAATTTCGCGCAGAGTATCTCGCTCTGCCCTGTCAGACAGAACGATTTATTGAAGTCCGGGGAAGCCGTGTCCATCGACCATGAATAGTCGTTCTCTGATTGGTCATCGGATCTGACCGAGATCCCGGTGACCCAGGGAAAGTCGAAAACCAAACTGTACCGGTCGTAGTGGTCATACACCACTCGAGTCTCCGTTCTGGTTTTGCCATCTTTGTCGGTCACCGTAACTTGCACATGCCGCTTGTTGACGTAGTGCAGCTGGCGGTAGTGGTAAGGGAGTTCGCGCAGCGTGCCGGTAAACACTCCTTCTATCGATTCGACCAGCTCGCGGCTGTAGTTGCCCCGGCTGTAGTCACCAAATTGCGTATCCAGTTCGTTGAGGGTCCGGTTCGAGTTTTCTTCCATGAACATCAATCCGTTGTGGAAGTAGGAGGACAGTGCAGCAATTGTGCGGCTGAGCGCTGGTAAGCGCTCAGCTTTGGATGTCATCCAATTCATGCTTCCAATGGCGAACCCGAGGCCCACCACACCAGCGACTGCGCCGACCAGGCCAGGCTCAATGTGCAGACGTTGAAAAAAAGAAACCACCGGATAGCGGTTCATATAACCCAACAGGGCTACAGCGCCCGCTATCAATAGCAGGCCAGTACCAAAAAACCACCATGCGCGTGTGCAATTGAATTTGAGCGGGCCATCGTACGAGGCGAACGCGTGGATCACCTTCAACAGATCGGCTGTGGATTCGGCGCTGTCAATATTGGCTTCGCTCACAGCCAGCAACTCGTTAAATCTCGCGTTCTGCGACGTGTTGGGCATGTCAGATATCCATTGATTCAGCGATGCCCGGTGCGGGAGCAACGGCCCGGATTGAGGATTCGACGATATTCATGATCTGTCAGAAATTTGAAAAAGGAGGGGACGATACCATTTTCACGGCAATGATGGCTTCTGGCCTCTGCTTGAGAGAGATCGTGTGCGACGTTGAAACCTGCGGGGATTCGGGCTGGTAGCGATGGATTTGCTTCCCGACACTCCGCTATTGCTCGGAAGGGAAAAGGGGATTGATTCATTTCAATCGGTCCCTTTTTTGTTGCTTAACCCGCGTCGCCGCTATTTGGCTCTGAAGGCGCATCCGGACATTCATCAGTCCACCGCGTAACCGTCATGTCTTTAAGCTGCTCACCGATGGTCTCCACACGCAAGCAGGCGCCTTTCTTTGAATAGAACAGGATGCAGCGTGAGCTATCAAAAGAGCAGGTATCGAGTTCCAGGAATTTGCGTGCAGCCAGTTCGCGCTCTACACCGCTGTATTCATAGCCATCGCCGGTGTGCATCCGGGTTGGCTTCCATCCTTGTTTGATCAACTTGGATCTGGCCGACATCAAGGACTCATCGACGGCGATGCCTGCTGGCCCGTGCTTGCCGTTTGTCGCTTGCGAGCCGCCGGCAAACGCCAGGCTTGTACCGGTGCAATACATTGCGAAGAGCAAGAGGATCGGGGCCTTCATCTGACAGTTCCTCCGGCTGACGTCCATGTGCCCATGCTTCGTGCAGGATGCCTGAGGTAAAAGTTGCGCTCAACAGCCGCCATAAAGCACTGATGATTCGAGCCCGGAATCCGCAAGCCAGAAATCCGGATTTCCCCTACAACGAACACCGATTCATCCTGCATTCAAACCTGAGTCCGTTCGCCAAAGTCCCCCGTTTTCAGAACGGGACACGGACGTGACCAGACTCATCCCCCGAAGCGAACTCCTTGGCCAGCGTGACCAGATCCTCGATTCCTACCAAGCCATGGAAGACTTCCGACAGGCATTGAATCGCCCGGACGACTTGCCCGGATTCGATGACCTATTAAACGCCATGGGCCTGCATCGTTCGAACTACATGCAAGGCGCGAATGAGCGAAAACTCATCGATGCTGTGCGTAACGGTGAGTGGGCACTGGTGAAACCGCGCACGGCTACAGACAGCGGCGGCGCCTCCTGGAACGCCTTCAAACCCAAACCCGAGCCACCTCCCGCACGACACCTGGTGGAGGAACACGCCTACACCTTGCCGCAACCCGCTGAATCGGGTTTTCACATCGTTCAGAAACCCATGACGCTCGAAGCGCTTGAACGGGAGTTGTACGAAGTCAGGCCCGGTGAATCACTGCGTCGCGAATTCCGGTCACTCAATCGACATCTCGGTGAGCGGGTCAAGCCAGGGCAAATGGTCTTGTTCAGCGATTCACGCAACTACATGTGCCGGCGCGAAGAAGCACAGATGATGGCCGCTGCGGAAAAGGTGAACGAGGCGTTGAAAGATCTCTCGGATGAAGAGGCTTCGTTCATGGTTGAGCATCACGAAGTCATTGAGCCGTTTCTGGAGGTGTCGTCGGGGTCACTGGGGATTGCCTCCTATATGATCGGGCAGCATCTGGATGGGTTGAAAAAAGCTTTGCAGGATATGGAACAACTGCACCAGCAGCACTATCGGCAGTACGGGCATCTTCGCTCGCCAGATTTTTTTGCACAGCGCAAACGTATCTTGACGAAGCTTGATAGTGGCCTTGGGTCGCTGGTACGCAAGGGAACCGGAATTGCCGATCACCCCAAGCTCAAGAGAGCACTGGGTTTGTCGACTCGAAGAACTATTCACCGTTGGGATAAAGCGGGAGGCCCCACTCAGTTGCCGGGATATGCGTCCAACATCGTTGGCGTTGCGCGGGCGGCAAAGTTCAT
This sequence comes from Pseudomonas sp. COW5, assembly GCF_026240005.1. Taxonomy (NCBI): domain Bacteria; kingdom Pseudomonadati; phylum Pseudomonadota; class Gammaproteobacteria; order Pseudomonadales; family Pseudomonadaceae; genus Pseudomonas; species Pseudomonas sp. COW5. The sequence goes on from NZ_JAPHVP010000001.1 coordinate 5,187,452, forward strand.
GCAGATCGGAGGTTACGTCGGAATTGGTTTAGCAACAGGGGCGGCAACTCTACGAATCAACGAAGTGTGCCGTACCGGCACTGATCAAGAATGCCAGAAGGTTAAATTCATCGAAGGCAGCAAACTGGCAGGTAACGTTGGAACAACTGTCGCGGCAACCACATATACCGCACCGCTCACAATGGAGTATTGCGCAGGTGTTGCACTAAAAACACGAGGCATCGGCGGCGTTATTTGCGTCCTCGTCATCAGCGGCGCGACAGCTTCTGTAGCAGGTAATACGGGATCTAAGATTGGCGATGTCCTCGGTGAGATCGTTTACGAAGCTACCTCAAATGATTGAAATCAAACTTCTGTTCGCCGCCACAGGCATTGGGTTATTGGTGCTGATCATTTCCAACGTTCTGGTGATGATTTATGTCGGGTATTTCAAGCTTTCCGAAATCGAGTCGCACCTTGAAAATTGTTATCTGCTCCAGAATTGCCCGCAGAAAGGAAGTGCCGGTTTTTGGGCGCGCAGGTACAGGCTCAATCTGATCACTGCTTTGCTTCGCAAGCGTCCTTCGCGCCTGTTGCTGGATAATCCGAACGCCCTCGAAGATGTCCGGCGCCTTCCGCTGAATTTGCGGCGGTGGGTCGAAATTCCATATCGATTGAATGCATTTTCTCTGCTGGGAATTCTGGCCTTGTATGGTTGGGCGGAATATCTAGGACTCTTCAAGTAAGCGCCATTGAGAACCGGTCGTCTATCAGAGGGTCTTGGTGGGCCGACGCTTGGGGGGCTAGGGATTTTCAGGACGGCTGAGCAACGTCTCCAGCCTCGCCAGTGGCGGCGCCTCCTGGCTGCGATCAAAGACTTGCACACCAACCTTGAGCAACCGCCCATTCTCCGCCCCCCCAATCACCTGCTCACACCGCAACAACAACCGCCCCTGATCACACTCAATCACCTTAACCCCCATCGGCAATCTCCCTTCCAACCTCAATTCCGCCATCCGACTCTGCGCCGCAATCATCGCAATCGAGCGATCCCGCAAAACCCCGCTGCTCTGCGTCATCAACCCAGCCACACGAACAGCGGCGGACATGGCGACGGCGATGATCGCCAGTGCGACGAGTACTTCAATCAGGGTGAATCCGGCTTGCGGGGAGGGGGTGCGCATCGGGGGCTCGGGCAGTCGGGCAGCCCTTGACGCTAACGCCCGTGCTTGACGGCTTGACGACGAAAACACCCGAGGATTTTCAACATCCCTGACATATCTTCTTGCAACACTGCGCGTCGAATCGAATCAAGCCAGGGAATGACGAGATGGATATCGCGCAATTCAAACAACCCGGTCGACCGAGCCGGATGCCCCGTGGGCAGCAGGGTTTCACGCTGATCGAGATCATGGTGGTGGTGGTGATTCTCGGGATTCTGGCGGCGATGGTGGTGCCCAAGGTGCTCGACCGGCCGGATCAGGCGCGGGCCACGGCGGCGAAGCAGGACATTGGCGGGTTGATGCAGGCGCTGAAGCTGTATCGCCTCGATCACGGCACTTACCCGAGCCAGAGCCAGGGCCTGAAGGTGCTGGTGGAACGGCCGGCCGATGCCAAGAACAGCAACTGGCGCTCGTACCTGGAGCGCCTGCCGAATGACCCGTGGGGTCGTCCTTATCAGTACCTCAATCCCGGTGCCAACGGCGAGATCGACATCTTTTCCCTCGGCGCCGACGGCCAGCCTGACGGCGAAGGCGTGAATGCCGACATCGGTTCCTGGCAGTTGTAAGGCCGGTCATGAACAGCCAATCGAACCAGCAGGGGATGGCGATCATCAGTGCGCTGCTGATCGCGGCGGTGGTCGCGGTGATCGCCGCCGGCATGCTGACGCGCCAGAGTGTTTCGACCCGGGCGCTGGAAGCCGAACAACTGCGCGTGCAGGGCCGTTGGGTGTTGCACGGCGGGTTGGAGATCAGCCGGCAATTGTTGTGGGACGCGCGGCAGCGCGATCCGCTGACCCGACTCGATCAGCCGTGGGCGCAGCGCTTGAACACCCAGGGTTTCGAGGGGCGGCTGGAGGACGAGCAGGGCAAGTTCAACCTGCGCAATCTGGTGGCCAACGAGCGGATCGATGACGCGCAGGTGCAGGCGTTCGAGCGCTTGTGCGAGTTGATTGGTGTCAGCAGCGGCTTGAGCCGGCGCATCAGTCAGCGGGTGATCGGCTCGTATCCGCACCTGTTGAATGCCCAATTGGTGGACAAGCCTGTGGCGAAAAACACCTTCGACAGCGGGCGCGCCACGTCGCCGTCCGCGTCGCGCAAACCGCAATCGCCGACCTTGCCGATGCTGCGCACGCTTGACGATTTGCGCAGTGTCGACGGGGTCAACGATGCGGTTTTGGCGAAACTGGCGCCGTACCTGACGGTGATTCCGGCGACCACCTGGCTCAACGGCAACACGGCCACGGCGCCGGTGCTGGCGGCTTATGTGCCGGGGCTGTCGCTGGAGCGGGCGCAGGCGTTGATCAATGAGCGTGACGCCGGGCGCTGGTTTATCAATCGCGGGGATTTCGTCAATCGCCTGCGCTTGCCGCAACTGGAGATCACCAGCGTCAAGGTCGGCATCACCAGCGACTGGTTCCGGCTGCGCGGGCAGGCGCGGCGGGATCAACGGCGGGTCAGCCTCGATGCGTTGCTGCATCGCAGTCAGGATCGGTTGCCGCAAGTGATCTGGTCGCGGGTGGGCGTATGAGCCAGTTGCGCGTGAGTTTGCCGCCGCTGGCGGAGTTGAGTCTCGACAGTGAAGTGGAGTGTGCGTGGCTGGATCGTCAGGGGAAGGTCACACGCCAGGAGCGTGTGCGGCTTGGCGCGCTGCCGAAGCAACCGCTGGTGTGCTTTCTGCACCCGTCGGACAGCCTGCTGGCGAGCATTGATCTGCCGCCGTTGCCCGCGAACAAAACCGCTGCGGCGGTGCAATGCGCGGCGCAGGCCTTGATGCTCGGTGACAGCGCCGACATGCACATCGCCCACAGTGCTCGCAATGAAAGCGGCCAGGTGCAGATTGCCTGGGTAGCACGCAAGGAGTTGCAGCACCTCGGGCAATTCGGCCTGAACCTCAAAGGCCTGTACCCGGCGGCCTACAGCTTGCCGGTGATGGCCGGCGGCGTCGGCTGCTTGCACGACGATCATCTGTTGCTGCGTCACGGCCCGAATGCGGCGCAGGTGCAGCCGATGATCGATGAAGCGTGGCTGCTGGAAACCGGTCTGCCGGCGCACTGGGTCGGTGACGGCGCGCCGGAAGCGGTGCAATCGACATTGGCCGATACGCAACGTTGCGCCGGCCCGTTGCCGAATTGGGGACTGCACGGCGGCCTTCAGCAACCGGGCACCGAACATCGTGGTTGGGGCAGGGCGCTCGGTTGCTGTGCGCTGGCACTGGCGGTGTGGGTGATCGGTTTGAACCTGTACGCCGCCCGCGAGGCCGGGCAGGGCCAGCAGCTCAAGGCGCAGATGGCGCAGCGGGTGAAGCAGGCGTTCCCCGAGTTGCCGGTGATCCTCAATCCGCTGCAACAGGCTCGTCAGCAAATCGCGGCGCGCCAGCAAGGCGCGGTGGATGCGCCGGGGCAGGACTTCACGCGGCTGGTGTTGCAGGCCGGCAGCGGCATGCCGTCCATGGCCGGGACGGTGCAGCGTCTGGAGTTTGTCGACGGCGCGCTGCAATTGAGTCTGCTGCCCGAGGCCCGGCGTTCGGGTAACGACAAGGACTGGCAAGGCATGCTGGCTCAGGCCGGCATCAGCATCAGCCCGAACGACGACGGTTGGGTCCTGCGCCCGGCCGGCGAGGCGACCGCCGCCACCGACAACGACGACAGCAGCGGAGCCGAAGATGAATAGCCCCTCGCTTGCGAAATACCGCGCCGGTTGGCAGCGCTTGAATGCTCAGTTGCAGGCCCGTTGGCAGCCGTTGGCGCTGCGGGAAAAACGCATGGTCGCTGGGATGGCAGCGCTGTTAGTTGGACTGTTTGTGTGGGTGACGTTGATTCAGCCGCCGCTGAAGAAGATCGCCGCCTCGCAAGTCGAAACCCCGAAATTGCGCGCCCAGGCCGAAGCGCTGGAAGTGCTGTTGCGCGACGTCAGCGTGCGCCCGGACGGGCAAAACCTGGAGCAATCGCTGCAACAGACCTTGCAGGCCAGCGGACTGGGCGGCCATTACCAATTGGCGGCCGCGTCCGCCGGCTGGCAGTTGACCTTCGACGCGGCACCGGCCGACGCCGTGCTCGACTGGCTGCTGAGCCAACCCCGGAATTTTTCACTGCAAGTGGTCGAGGCCCGTCTGCAACGCGCAGACGACGCCGCGACCGATGACACGGCCGGCACTCTGTCGGGCACCGTACGCATGGATCAGGCGCTGGGCGCTAAGGAAGCTTCATGAAGGGGTCAGGGTCCAAACGCATGGCGTTGCCGATGCTGTTGATGGCATTGAGCGCGTGCAGCAACACCACACCACCGAATCAACCGCCGCTGCTGGTGGACAGCGAACTCGGCCGGCCGCTGGCCAACACCCAGCGCAGTGGCGACGCGGTGCTCGACCGCGAGCGGGCGCAGGCTCAGGCCAGACCTGCGCCGAAGCAATTGCACAACATCACCGAACGCGCCCGCAGTGGCGGTGCGGCCCGGGGCACGACGTTGCCGGCCAATCCGTTGGGCGATCAACCGGTGACGCTGAATTTTGTCGACGCGGATATTCAAGCGGTGGTGCGGGCGTTGTCTCGTTCCACCGGCCAGCAGTTTCTGGTCGATCCACGGGTCAAGGGCAACCTGACGCTGGTCTCCGAAGGCCAGGTGCCGGCGCATCAGGCCTACGACATGTTGCTGGCGGCGCTGCGCATGCAGGGTTTCAGCGTGGTGGACGTCGGCGGCGTGGCGCAGGTGGTGCCGGAGGCCGATGCCAAATTGCTCGGCGGGCCGATCTACAGCGCCGACAAACCGGCCGGCAACGGCATGCTCACCCGCACGTTCCGCCTGCAATACGAGAACGCGGTGAACCTGATCCCGGTGCTGCGCCCGATCGTATCGCCGAACAACCCGATCAACGCCTATCCGGGCAACAACACCATCGTCGTCACCGATTACGCCGAGAACCTCACGCGGGTCGCTCAACTGATTCAGGGCATCGACACCCCGAGCGCCATCGACACCGACGTGGTGCAGATCCAGAACGGCATCGCCGCCGACATCGCGCCGATGGTCGCCGACCTGCTCGACGCGCCGGGCAATGATCCAACCCAGAAAATCGCTGTGATCGGCGACCCGCGCTCCAACACCATCATCATCCGCGCCGGCAGCCCCGAGCGCACGGAGCTGGCGCGCAACCTGATCTACAAACTCGACAATGCCCAGAGCAACCCGAGCAATCTGCATGTGGTGTATCTGCGCAACGCTCAGGCCGGCAAACTGGCGCAAGCGCTGCGCGGATTGTTGACCGGCGAGAGCGACAGCGGCTCCAGCGACAGTGCGCGCTCGGTGCTCAGCGCGATGGGCAGTTCCACCAACTCGGGCGGCGGGCAGAACGGCCAGAGCGGTACGCAAACCAACGGCTCGACTTCGACCACCAACAACGGCAGCACCGGCGGCAGCTACGCCCAAGGCAGCAGCAATAGCAGTGGCAGCAGCAACGCGCAAAGCAGCGAACAGAACGTTGCGTTCAGCGCCGGCGGCGTGACCATTCAGGCGGATGCGACCACCAACACCTTGCTGATCTCCGCGCCGGAGCCGCTGTACCGCAACCTGCGTGAAGTCATCGATTTGCTCGACCAGCGCCGCGCGCAAGTGGTGATCGAAAGCCTGATCGTCGAAGTCGGCGAAGACGATGCCAGCGAATTCGGCGTGCAATGGCAGACCGGCAATCTGGCCGGTAATGGCGTGATCGGCGGCGCCAACCTTGGTGGTTCGGGGATCAACGTCAACGGCAAGACCAGTGTCGATGTATTGCCCAAAGGTTTGAACCTCGGCTACGTCAACGGCACCGTCGACATTCCCGGCATCGGCAAGATCCTTGACCTGAAAGTGCTGGCCCGGGCCCTGAAGAGCAAGGGCGGCACCAACGTGCTGTCGACGCCGAACCTGCTGACCCTGGACAACGAAGCGGCGAGCATTTTCGTCGGCCAGACCATCCCGTTTGTCAGTGGCAGCTACGTCACCGGCGGCGGGGGTACGAGCAACAACCCGTTCCAGACCGTGACCCGCGAAGAGGTCGGCTTGAAGCTCAACGTGCGGCCGCAGATTTCCGAAGGCGGCACGGTGAAGCTCGACATCTATCAGGAAGTCAGCAGCATTGACGAGCGTGCTTCGGCGGCTTCGACTTCGGCGGGGATCGTCACCAGCAAACGTGCGATCGACACCAGCATCCTGCTCGACGACGGGCAGATCATGGTGCTCGGCGGTCTGCTGCAGGATGGCTACAGCCAGAGCAATGACGCGGTGCCGTGGCTGGGCAGTATTCCCGGCATCGGCGCGCTGTTTCGCAACGAGCGCCGCTCGATCACCAAGACCAATCTGATGGTGTTCCTGCGCCCGTACATCATCCGCGACAGCGCGGCGGGGCGCAGCATCACGCTTAACCGCTACGACTTCATGCGCCGTGCTCAGGGCGGTCTGCAACCGGAACGCAGCTGGGCGATGCCGGACATGCAGGCGCCGCAATTGCCGACCGCTGCGCAGGGGGTTCCGAGTTCGGTTCCGGCTTCGGGACCCCGCGCGGTCATCAAGGCTGTGCCGATTGAAGCAGGCCCGCGGTTATGAGCAGCTTGCCTTACGCCTGGGCCAAGGCGCAGCGGATTCTGCTGCGCGACGGCGTGCTGACGGTGTGCCCGTCGACGCCGGGCTGGTCGATCAGCGAAGTACGGCGGCAGTTCGGCGCGGCGAAACTTGAGCGGGTGCGCGACGACGAACTCGACGGCTTGCTCGCCACGGCCTACGCCGACACTGGCAGCGCGGCGGCGGTGGTCGGTGCGGCGGAGAACGAAGTCGATCTCGACCGCCTGATGCAGGACATGCCGGAAATCACCGACCTGCTCGACACCCAGGACGGCGCGCCGGTGATCCGCATGATCAACGCCTTGCTCACCCAAGCGGCGAGGGATGAGGCCAGCGACATTCACATCGAACCGTTCGAAACCCATTCGGTGGTGCGTTACCGGGTCGACGGCACCCTGCGCGACGTGGTTTCGCCGCGCAAGGCGTTGCACGGTGCGCTGGTGTCGCGGATCAAGATCATGGCGCAGCTCGATATCGCGGAAAAACGCCTGCCGCAGGACGGCCGCATTGCCTTGCGCGTAGCGGGGCGGCCCATCGACATTCGCGTTTCGACCGTGCCCACCGGCCATGGCGAGCGGGTGGTGATGCGTTTGCTGGACAAGCAGGCCGGGCGCCTGCATCTCGAAACGTTGGGCATGGATGCGCAGGTGCTGGCGAAACTCGATCACCTGATCCGCCAGCCCCACGGCATTGTGCTGGTCACCGGCCCGACCGGTAGCGGCAAGACCACCAGTCTGTATGCGGCGCTGGCTCGACTCGATGCGAGCACCAGCAACATCCTTACTGTGGAAGACCCGGTGGAATACGACTTGCCGGGCATCAGCCAGATTCAGGTCAACGCCAAGATCGACATGACGTTTGCCCTGGCCTTGCGGGCGATTCTGCGGCAGGACCCGGACATCATCATGATCGGCGAGATCCGCGACCTCGAAACCGCGCAGATCGCAGTGCAGGCTTCGCTGACCGGTCACCTGGTGCTCGCAACGTTGCACACCAACGATGCCGTGTCGGCGGTCAACCGCTTGGTCGACATGGGCGTCGAGCCGTTTCTGCTGGCCTCGTCGATGCTCGGGGTGTTGGCCCAGCGTCTGGTGCGGCGCCTGTGCAATCAGTGCAAACAGGAAGACCCGGCGACGCCCGGCACCTGGCGCCCGGTGGGTTGTGCGGCGTGCAATCACACCGGTTACAGCGGCCGGACCGGCATTCACGAATTGTTCTGCATCGACGACGACATTCGCACGCTGATTCACCAAGGGGCAGGGGAGCAGGCGTTGCGCGCAGCGGCGAGCAAGGCCGGGATGTTCAGCCTGCGTGAGGACGGCGAACGCTGGATTCGCAGCGGTGCGACGGCGCCGGAAGAAATCCTTCGTGTGACACGGGACGCCTGATGAATCGCTATCGTTTTGAAGCCGCCGATGCCAGCGGCAAGATCGAGTCCGGGCATCTGGAAGCGGACAGTCAGGGTGCCGCGTTTGGCGTGCTGCGCGGTCGCGGCTTGACTGCGCTGTCGGTGGAGAAGGAAAGCAACGTCTCCCAGCACGGCGGCGGTGGATTGTTCAGTGCCAGGCTGTCGGACAACGATCTGGCCTGGGCCACGCGGCAACTGTCGAGCCTGCTCGGCGCCAGCCTGCCATTGGAAGCGGCCTTGAGCGCCACGGTCGAACAGGCCGAGAAAAAGCACATCGCCCACACACTCAGTGCTGTGCGCGCCGACGTGCGCAGTGGCATGCGTCTGGCCGAAGCGCTGGCGGCGCGGCCACGGGATTTCCCGGAGATTTACCGGGCGCTGATTGCGGCGGGCGAAGAGTCCGGTGATCTGGCGCAGGTGATGGAGCGACTGGCGGATTACATCGAGGAACGCAACAACCTGCGCGGCAAGATCCTCACCGCGTTCATCTATCCGGGCGTGGTCGGACTGGTGTCGATCGGCATCGTGATTTTCCTGCTCAGCTACGTGGTGCCGCAGGTGGTCAGCGCGTTTTCCCAGGCGCGGCAGGATCTGCCGGGGCTGACATTGGCGATGCTCAATGCCAGTGATTTCATTCGTGCGTGGGGCTGGTTGTGCGCTGGCGTCCTGGCCGGCGCGTTCTGGAGCTGGCGCCTGTATCTGCGCAATCCGGCGGCGCGCTTGAGTTGGCATCATCGGGTGCTGAAGCTGCCGCTGATCGGGCGGTTTGTGCTGGGCCTGAACACCGCACGGTTCGCCTCGACGCTGGCGATTCTCGGTGGCGCTGGCGTGCCGTTGTTGCGGGCATTGGAGGCGGCGCGGCAGACCTTGTCGAATGATCGTCTGAGCCTGAGCGTCAATGAGGCCACCGCCAAGGTGCGCGAGGGCGTCAACCTGGCGGCCGCGCTGAAAGTGGAAAACGTGTTTCCGCCGGTGCTGATTCACTTGATCGCCAGTGGCGAAAAAACCGGCGCGCTGCCGCCGATGCTCGAACGTGCTGCGCAAACCCTTTCCCGCGATATCGAACGCCGGGCGATGGGCATGACTGCGTTACTTGAACCGCTGATGATCGTGGTGATGGGCGGGGTGGTGCTGGTGATCGTGATGGCGGTGTTGCTGCCGATCATCGAGATCAATCAGTTGGTGCAGTAAACTTTTCCAATCTTTTTTCCTCTCGTCCAACTATCACCCGAGCGCGGAAGCAACCGTCCTCGGGTTCTCCTTTCTGTCATCTGCAACGGCTCTTCAAGGGCTGTGGCCGATTCCCTTGAAAAGCGTGCCGTAGACACTCCGGACAAGCACCAGAACACCCGAGAATAAACCTCGAAAATCAGTTCCCACCTCCCGAGGTTTTTTCCTTTATCTGTCACCGGAAACTGCGAATTTCTCAGTGCGACTTAACCACGGACCCCGCTTGCGAAGGTCAGCGGTGAGTCATCCCAGTGTCATGCAAGCAATCCGAAAACCTGTGTTCCCAACCTAGTTGAAAAGGAGATTCTTCATGTTCAAGCGCACTCTGATCGCAGCTTCCCTGACCGTTGCCGCTCTGGCTTCCGCTCAAGCCATGGCCGTTACCGGTGGTGGTGCAACTCTGCCAGCCGCTCTGTACAAAGGTTCTGCCGACAGCATCCTGCCTGCCAACTTCAGCTACGCTGCCATCGGCAGCGGCGGTGGCAAGACCGCTTTCCTGACCAACAACCCGGCCGGCTTCAGCACCACTGGCACTGTGCACTTCGCCGGTAGCGACTCGATCCTCAGCGCTTCGGAGCTCAAGACCTACAAAGACACCTACAATGCTTCGTTCGGTCCGCTGATTCAGCTGCCTTCGGTTGCCACTTCGGTTGCCATCCCTTACAAAAAAGCCGGTCAGACTGCTCTGAACCTGACCAGCGCTCAGCTGTGTGAAGTGTTCTCCGGCAAGACGACCACCTGGGGCGGTCTGCTGGGCACTAGCGACGACACCAAAATCCGCGTCGTTTATCGCAACGTTTCCAGCGGCACTTCGGAAATCCTGACCCGTCACCTGAGCACCGTCTGCTCTGATCAGTTCGCCACCAACAGCACCTTCACCAGCGCTCGTATCGGCGGCATCGCTCTGCCTGCGAACTGGGTCGGCGTAGCCAACACCTCCGATGTCGCCACTGCCGTGAACGCGGTTGACGGTTCCATCGGTTATGTCGGTCCGGACGGTGTCGACGCTACCAGCAACGCTGTTGTTGCCCGCGTCAACGGTGTTCAGCCGACTTCGCTCAACGTAACCCTGGCGCTGTCGTCGGTGACCCCTCCGTCGTCTGCTGCCGATGCTGCCGATCCATCCAAGTGGTCGCCAGTGGTTGCCAACCCGACTTCGGGTTACAAACTGGCTGCCTACACCAACTTCATCTTCGGTCAGTGCTACAAGGATGCAGCCGTGGCCGCGGACGTCAAAGCCTTCCTGACCCAGCACTACAGCAACCCGGGCAACAACACTGCGACTCAGGCCCACAAGTTCGTCGCCGTGCCTAACGCCTGGAAAACCGCTGTAACCGCCAACTTCATCACCAACACCTCGGGCAACAACCTGGACATCAACAACACCACCGTGTGCAACACCATCGGTCGTCCTTTGTAAGCAGGTTGGTTTAGTCAGCTGTAACGGTGGCAGCCCTTCGGGGCTGCCATTTTTTTTGGCTCCCGTTCGGGGGGGCATTCGATAAGGAGATTGAACATGTTCAAACGTATTGGAGTGGCTGCACTGGTATCGGCGGCGCTGGTTTCGGGGCAGGCGATGGCGGTGACGGTGATCGGAGGTGGGGCAACCATCCCGGCGAAACTTTACAGGGGCTCGGTGAACAGCATATTGCCGGCCACCTTCAACTACGCCGCAGCAGGTAGCGGTTACGGAAAACAGGCCTTTCTGACTAACGATCCCATGCGTCTGGCTCAAACCGGGACGGTGCATTTTGCGGCCAGTGACTCCACTCTGACTGCCTCGGAACTTTTGACCTATTCCAAGCAGTATGGGGCTTCATACGGTCCATTGATCCAGCTACCGTCGGTCATCACGTCCGTGGCTATCCCTTATAAAAAGTCTGGCCAGACTGCGCTGAACCTGTTTGATAATCAGCTGTGCGATGTGTTTTCCGGTAATAAAAACACGTGGGGTTCTCTATTAGGTACCTCGGACACCACCCCTATTCGCGTTGTCTTCCGGAAGGAGGCGAGTGGCGCTACGGAGATTCTGACCCGCCATTTGAACTCGATCTGCCCAACGCAATTCGTGACCGATGCGCGATTCACTGTCGCGCGGATACCCTATTCCTCAATACCTGTAAATTGGGTAGCGGTGGAATATGACCAGGATGTCGCACAAGCCGTAAACGCTGTCGATGGTTCTATCGGTTATGCCGGCCCGGATAACGTTGATGCAAGCAACAATGCGGTTGTGGCTCGTATCAACGGAGTTCAGCCAACGCCCCCCAACCTGTCGTTGGCATTGTCGTCTACATCAAAACCCCCGACTGCTGTGGACACCGCAAACCCTGCTCTCTGGTCTCCAGTCGTGGCTAATCCGAGTCTGGGTTACAAGATGACCGCGTTTACCAATTTCATTTTCGGTCAATGCTACAAAGACGCTGCGGTTGCAGCGGAAGTTAAGGCCTTTCTGGCAGCTCACTACAGTATTCCCGGCAACAACGCCGCGACACAGGCGCATAAATTCAATGCCATGTCTTATGCCTGGAAGAACGAGGTCATCGCCAACTTCGTCACTAACACCACCGGCAATAACCTCGATATCAACAACCCCAGCGTCTGCAACGGCATCGGCCGTCCGCTCTGAACAATAGAACCATCAATACCAATGGCGGCCTCGTGCAGGGCCGCCATTTTTGTCTGGATGACATTCCATCCTCCGAAACCCGCGAATACTCCCCCAACATGAAGTTTGTGTGACATCCGTTCGGTCGCGCCCCTCGCCAACTGCCTATGACGTAACAGCAGGTTTTTGCACGCCTGCGGCCTTGTGTGGCAATCAAAAAGGATCTCGTAGTGATGCTCGCTCGCCCATCCCGTCGTCGTACCAACGTTCTGTCCTCCAAGCGTGAAACCGGGGAGCCGTCGCTGTGGCTGCTCAAGCCGTTGACGCACGCGGTGGCGTTGTGTCTGGTGGCGGGCAGTGCGCAGGCACAGACGGCGTTCAGTTCGGGATGGTTTGCTGCAAAGGGAGCGGCGCAACAGGCTGCGGCGGCACGTCCGAGCGTGGGTGGCTTGCCGGGCATGACACCGCCGCTGGCCCAGCAGCAGAGGGCCAATGCGCAGTTGCAACGCTCGATTCAGACCCTGAACAACACGGTCGCTGCGATTGCCGCGCAACAGGCGGCGCAGGCGGCCGGACGCACCGCCGCGTTGGGCACGGTGCAGTTCGTGCCGGACGGCCTGGGCGAGGGCGGTTTGAAAGTCGACAACAGCCTGACCCAGGGCTGGCAGAACGCGAAGGGCCCGCAGCAGACCCAAGTCGATGGCAAAACCACGGTGACGATCGAGCAGACTGCCGACAAGGCAATCCTCAACTGGGAAACCTTCAACGTCGGCCGCAACACCACGGTGGACTTCGCCCAGCAATCGAACTGGGCAGTGCTCAACCGGGTCAACGATCCGAACGCCCGGGCCAGCCAGATTCAAGGCCAGATCAAGGGCAACGGCACGGTGATGCTGATCAACCGCAACGGCATCGTGTTCAGCGGCAGCAGTCAGGTCAACGTGCGCAACCTGGTGGCCGCTGCCGCCAACATCACCGACATCCAGTTCCGTGATCGTGGCTTGTATTTCGACAGCACCGGCACTCAGCCGACCTTCACCGATGCCGCTGGCAAAGTGTTGGTGGAGCGTGGTGCGTCGATTGAAACCCACAAACCGGCGGCTTCCACCGATGCCGGCGGCTATGCGCTGCTGCTCGGCAACGAAGTGCAGAACGACGGCAGCATCAACACCGCCAAGGGCCAGACCGTGCTGGCGGCCGGTGATCGTTTCTACATCCGCAAGGGCTCGGGCACCGAAGGCAATGCGCTGTCGACCACATTCGGCAGCGAAGTCATTCCGGGCTTCAAGGCCGGTGCCGTTACGGGCAAAGTCACTAACAACGGACTGATCCAGTCGTCTACCGGCGACATCACAATGGCGGGGCACGAGGTCGTGCAAAACGGCGTATTGCTCGCCAGCACATCAGTGTCGACGCGGGGCACGATTCACCTCACCAACCCGATCACCGATACCAATGGCAGCGTGACGCTGGGGCAGGGCAGTGCCACGGCGATCATGCTCGACAGCAGCGACATGACCGCCCTCGACAGCCAGCATCAGGCCGCGCTGACGGGCGTCACGGCCAACAACCGGATCCGTGGCGACCAGTCGCGTATCGAGATTCAGAGCGGCGGCAGTGTCGAATTCCAGAACGGCTCGATCACCCTGGCCACCGGCGGCCAGGTCGCGGTCAGCGCACAGCGCCGCAGCCTGGTGCGTGACGGTGCGATGATCGATGTGTCCGGTGCCATTGGCGTCAAAGTGGCGATGGAAAACAACAGCATCAAGATCAACGTGCAGGGCAACGAGCAGCGTGATGCGTCGGTCAACCGCGAGAAAGGCGCGCTCAACAGCAACGACATCTGGGTCGATGTGCGCGAGCTGGTGTACGTACCGGCCGGCACCAACGGCTACGCCACGGATCGCTGGTACACCGCCGGCGGCCTGCTGGAAGTCGGCGGTTATCTCGGCACCCAGGGCCACAGCGTCGGCGAGTGGATGGCCCAGGGCGGTACGGTGAGTTTTGCCGGTAACGACGTGGTCACCGAAAAGGGCTCGCTGATCAACCTGTCCGGCGGCACCCTGGATGTGCAAAGCGGGCAGATCCGCCAGAGCTGGCTGCGGGGCGCCGACGGACGCTTGTATGAAGTTTCCCGTGCGTCGGGGGATCTGCTCTACACCGGGCTGTACAAAGGTTATGAAGACAACAGCGAGCGCTGGGGCCAGACCAGTTATTTCTACAACCCGCTGATTGCCCCGCGTTCACGTTTCGAGTCGGGTTACACCGTGGGCCGCGATGCCGGGCAATTGGTGATTTCCACAGCCAACGCCGTGCTCAACGGGCAAATGATCGGCGATGTGTACCAGGGCGAGCGGCAGAATCAGGCGCCGAAACCTGTTCTCGATGGTTATCAGCAGAGCCAGACCGCACTGGCCCGGCGTGCGCAGTTGATCGTCGGCAGTTACGACCCGACCTTCGTCGCGGCATCGAATGGGCTGCTCTACACCCTCAATCCATTGCTCGATCAGGTGCAGATCGGTGGCACGCGTCCGGTCGCCGGCAATGATCTTGATTTGACCGGCGCGGTGTCCGATACCCGCAAGGGCAAGCTGTATCTCGATAACGACCAGCTCAACGGATTCCGCCTCGGTGCGCTCAAGGTTTCGGCCAAGGATCAGATCGCCGTTGACGGTGCACTCACGGTCGATAACGGTGGTGACATTACCCTGTACGCCCCGGATGTGCAGGTCGGCGCCGATCTGACTGCTCGCGGTGGCAGTCTGCGTCTGGGCAACGTGCTCAATCAGTTCAATGGTGGCGCAAACACCGACACTCGTCTGGCGGCCAAAGCCGACAAAAAGACGCAAACCCGCATCGCCGAGGGGGTGCAACTCGACACCCGAGGGCTGTGGAGCAACCTGCGCACCAACCCGGACGATAACGCCAGCCTCGCGTATCTGAACGGTGGCCTGATATCGATCCGCAGCAGCGGCGATATCGACGTCTCTGCCGGCAGCCTGCTCGACGTTTCTTCCGGTGGCGCCGTACTCGCCAATGGCAAGACCCGGGGTGGCAAGGGCGGTGATCTGACGCTGGAGTCCAGTGCCATTTCCGCGCCGGGGAAATCGCATCTGAACCTCAATGGCGAACTGCGCGGTTACGGCGTCACGAGCGGCGGCACACTGACGGTGCAGGCCAACAAAATACTTGTCGGGCAAACGGATAAAACCCTGGCAGACAACACCCTGCAACTGTCCACCGACCTGTTCAGCAAAGGGTTCTCCGCCTACAACCTGATCGGCCTGAGCGGGCTCGACGTTGCCGAAGGCACCACAATTGACGTGAACATGCCGGTGTACCGTTTCGGTGATGCGGCACCCAACCAGGTCAGTGGCGTCGATCCGCGAACGGCGCTGGAGCTGTGGACACCGACGCTGTTCCAGGAAAACCCGACCAAGGGCGTGCTGACCCAGCGCGCCGGTGCCAGCCTGACACTGCAAGGCGGCGCGACGCTGGTCGAGCTGATCGACGCCGCCAACAGCACCTTGACCCTGGGCCGTGGCTCGCGCATCAGCGTCGACCCGGGGCAGAGCATCAAGCTGCGCGGTGCCGGGCAGATCACCGTCGGCGGTGAACTGAATGCCTGGGGCGGCACGATCGATATTCGTCAACAACAATTCGGCTTGATCCAGCCGGCCACCTCCATTCAAACGGCGGATCCGAACGCCCATGACCGCTCGATCTGGATCGGCGAGCAGGCCGTGCTGGATGTCGCCGGGCGTGCGAATACGGCGACCGACACCCTGGGCCGCACTTACGGGCAGGTCGGCAAGGGCGGCAGCATCATCATCGGCGGCGAGATCGACTCGAAACTGGCAACGGCCACAGCCGCCGATGCCTACGTGATTGTGCGTCCGGGCGCGCGGCTTGATGCCTCGGGCACCGAGGCTGTTCTGGATATCGCCGGTCAGGGCCCGACCCGCGTGGCAACGGATGGCGGGCGCATCGGTTTGAGTTCCTACACAGGCCTGTTCGTTGAAGGCAACTTGCGAGCGGCGGCGGGTGGCGTCGGGGCGGCTGGTGGTCGTCTGGAGCTGGCGCTGGAGACGCCGCTGTATTCCGACTCGGCGAGCAACGCGGTGCGGGCACCGAGGGAAATGATCATCGGCCAAGGGGCAGGGAACGGGCTGTTGCCCGCGAATCTGCAACCCGGCGAAGGCGCCGATGGCTTGCGCTACGGTCAAGCCCGTTTGAGTGCCGATGGCTTGATGACGGGCGGTTTCGACAATCTCAGCCTGCTGAGCAATGGTCTGTTGTCGTTTGACGGTGACGTCAATCTGCGCATGAATCAGAGCCTCAGTCTGTTCGCCGGAGCGCTGTCGCTCGCCGAGAATTCCAAAGGCACGGCACGGATCGACTTGAGTGCTCCGTACCTGCGTCTGTCGGGTGTGGGCACCTACTTTGCCGGCTTCAGCATGATGCGCCCACGACTGCTCCCTGGCCCGACGACCCGGTTGTCCGACGCGACGTTCAATGCCTCCGCGAACCTCCTGGATGTGAGCAATGGCCTGTCCTTCGGGACTCAGGGTTCGATCCTGCAACGGCAGGCGCCGGCCGTTGAATACAGCCGTCGGGCTTTTGGTCTGGTGAGCCTCGACAGCAGCGGCGACCTGCGTTTCCTCGCGCCGAACGATGGCGCTGTGGGCACCCGATTGTGGACGCCAGGCGACTTGGATCTAGGGGCGGCGCAGATCTATCCCGCCACCGGTATTCAGGCCGAGGTGCGCGTCGGTTATCAGGGCGAGGTTCCGGTTTCTCAACACACCTTGCGGATCAGCGGCCACGGAGCCGCACCGGCTGCAGTGCCGTACTCGGCATTCGGAAAGCTGATTTTTTCCGCCGCGTACATCGAGCAGGGCGGTGTCTTGCGTGCACCGCTGGGCAAGATCGTATTGGGTGACGATCTGCTCAGCACTACTCGCGAGGTTCATCTCTTGCCGGGCAGTCTGACTTCGGTCAGCGGTGCCGGCCTGGTCATGCCATACGGTGGCACCACGGACGGTATCGACTATCGCTACAACGGCAAATCCGTGGTGCTCGACGGCATCACTGGCGAAACCTCAGGTGTGTCGATCGGCACGCAGTACGCAGACGTGCAGGGCGGCGCGGTCATCGACCTGTCCGGTGGTGGGGATCTGCGCGGCGCCGGCTTCGTGTCCGGTCGTGGTGGCTCCACCGATGCGCGCTACAACCCGCTGGTGCGCAATGCGCCTGACGGCACCTTCAGCCTGCCGGGGCTGGCGAGCAACCCGGTCTATGCCATCGTGCCTGGCAACCAGAGCAGCTATGCGCCGATGCTGGCAGAAGCCGGTGCGGTCGATCCGCGCATTGGCCAGCAGATCACCATTGGTGGCGGCGTTCCGGGGTTGGCGGCGGGTACTTACACACTGTTGCCGTCAACGTTCGCCTTGATGCCCGGTGCGTTCCGCGTTGAGGTAAACGGTCAGGCGACGCCCGGCGTGACAACGGGGGCGCTGCCACTGCGCAATGGTTCATGGACCAGCAGCGGGCAGATGTCGATTGCCAATACCGGCCTGCGTGACAGCCTTGCCAGTCAGGTGATTCTCACGTCTGCCGATGTGTTGCGTCGTTACTCGCAGTACAACGAAACCGGCTTTACCCGGTTCATCCAGAGCGACGCCGCCCGGCGTGGTGTGCCGCGTGCGCTGACACCGATGGACGGCAAGATACTGGATCTGCGCCTGGCCCCGGGGGGCAAACAAGGCATCGCTTTGCAGTTCAACGGGCGCGCGTTGTTCGAGGCTGCCGAGGGCGGTCTGGTCGGAGCGGCGGTGGTGCGTGGTGGTTATGCGGGCGCCAGCTTTGAAATCCTCGGTTCAGGGCACGCACCGACTCAGGGGTTCAGTGGTGTGTCGTTGTACGCCGATACGCTCAATAATCTCAATGCCGGGCGTCTGGCCATCGGTGCGATGCCGAATGTCCTGTACAACACCGCCGCCAACATCATCGGTTTCGTGGGCACCAGCCCAAACATTGTCTTGCGTGAGGGGGCGATTCTCTCTGCGCCGGAGGTCTTGCTGCGTACCACGTCAACGCTTGGCGGCATCACGGTCGAGGCAGGGGGCGGGATCAATACGCTGGGGCGTGGCAACGTGGCCTACGACTCGATGGCCGGTTTCGTTTATGAGCCGAAAGCCTCCAGCGTGTTGCTCGTTTCCAACGGTTGGACCCAGGTACTCGCGCCGGAGCTGGCAAGTGCCATCACCGGAGCGGGCAGTATCCGGATCGGCACTTGCGCAACGAGTGTGTGCAGCAATCCGGCCCTGCTGTATTCGAACGGCAGTATCACTGCTGCCACGGATAACCAGTTCGAACTCGGTGAAGCCGTGCGTTTCGGCACCCGTCATCTGGCATTGTCGGTCGGCTCGGTCAATGCCGGCAGTGCCGAGGCACTGGCGGCGGCAGGCAGCCGCGTTCCCGCCGGTCTCACGCTGAACCAGAACGTACTCGACCGCTTGCTGCGCGGTGATACACAGTTTGGTGCGCCGGCCCTGGAAACCCTGAGCCTGACCACTCGCGACGCCTTCAATTTCTACGGCAGCGTCAGTCTCGACACGATCGATCCACAGACCGGCCAGAGCAAACTGCAGAATCTGGTGCTGGTCACTCCGGCAATCTACGGTCTGGGCAACGCCGGCGACGTGGCGAGCATCCGTACCGCCAACCTGATCTGGAACGGCGCCAAGCAGAGTCCTGGCGCAGTCATCACGGGTGGCGCCGGTACAGGCAGTGGCACGCTGGACATTCAGGCCCAGCGAATCGAGCTGGGTTACGGACCGATGCCTCAAGCCAGCGGCCTGGATCAGAACAATCGTCTGGCGCTGGGTTTCGCCAACGTCTACCTGAGCGCCAGCGACCGCATCACCGCCAATCACAAGGGCAGCCTGGCGGTGTATCAGGAGCAGGGCGCTTACGATCCGGTCAAGGGTTACAGCTACAGCGGCGGCAATCTGAATCTGCGTACGCCTTTGCTCACTGGCGAGGCGGCATCAGTCAGCCTGCTCAAGGCCGGCAATAGTCTGACATTAAGCGGCGCCGGGGCTGCCGGCGTGGCCAATGCCCTGGGTGCGGAGTTGAACCTTGAAGCCCGCGATATCGTGCTCGACAGCCGTATCGCACTGGCCAGCGGCAAGCTGACGGTGAAGTCCGAAGGCGATTTGACCCTCGGCGGCAATTCCGTGCTGGATCTGTCCGGACGCACCTTGCCATTCAATGATGTCAGCAAGTACAGCTGGGGCGGCGATGTGTCGCTGTACAGCGCCAACGGCAATATCCGTCAGGCTGCAGGCTCACGGATCGATCTGTCGGCGAAGAACAATCAGGCCGGTAACCTCAGTGTCGTCGCGCTGGCCGAGGCGGCCGGGATGGTCGATCTGCAAGGCGAGATTGTCGGCGGCAGCAGCGGTTACTACGACGCCGGGGGCACGCTGGTGCCGTACAAGGCCGGTGGCGTGGACATTCGCGCGCAACGTCTGGGCGGTGACGCCACCGAGCAGTTCGCAGCGCTCAATCAGCGCTTGAACGCCGGGCAGGTTTTCGGCAGCCGCAGCCTGCAACTCAAGCAAGGCAACCTGGTGATCGGCGACGGCCTCAAGGCTGGCGAGGTGAATGTGTCGGTGGACAATGGCAGCCTGACGGTGGCCGGTCTGATCGACTCCAGTGGTGAGCGTGTCGGCAGCATTCGTCTGTCGGCGAAAAACGGTCTGACCCTGGCGGGCAACAGTGTGCTCGATGCCCATGGCCGCGTGCTGCGGCTCGACAGCTACGGCAAGATCATCGATGCGCCGAACCGTGCCACGGTCGAACTCGGTTCCGGCGATGGTTTGCTCACGCTGGGCAGCGGCGCGCGCATCGACCTGCGCCACGGCACCGATGCCGTGCCCGGTTTCCTCGCCGGGCAACACGATGGAATGCTGCGCGGCACGCTGGAGCTGAACGCGCCACGTCTGGGCAGCAATGACATCGCCATCGACGCCAGCGGTGTGTTGACCATTCAGGGCGCACGCTCTATCGGGCTCAATGGCATGCGCCGCTACACCGATGCCCGCGATGGTGTCGATCAGGCGGTCAGTGGCCGGCCGTATCAAGTGATTGATCAGGCCATGCTTGAACGCATTCACGGTGACAGCAAAAACTTTATCAACGCTGCTTTGGGCAACGGTGATCTGTTGCAACGCAAACTCGCCGGACTGAATAACGCCACCTACGCCGATGCATTCCATCTGCGGCCGGGCGTGGAAATCGCCAGCAAGACTGCCAGCGGTGATCTGGTGGTGGAGGGCGATCTGGATTTGTCCGGCTATCGCTACGCCAGTCTCAATCCGCACACGCGACTGAACCCGTTGGTGTACGGGTCGGGGGAGGCCGGCAGCCTGGTGATTCGCGCTGGTGGCAACCTCGACATTTACGGCAGCATCAACGACGGCTTCGCGCCGCCATCGGAAACCAAGGATGACGCTGGCTGGAAACTGATTGCCGGTGTGCAGCCGTTCGGTGGCGATCTGATCGTGCCGGGCAGCGGGGTGACGCTGGCCGAGGGCACGCAGTTTCCGGTGGGCGCGACGCTCAATTACGACGTGACGATTCAAGGCGCGAGACTGGCCAGTGGCACGTTGCTGCCGACCCAGGCGGTTTTGGGCGAGGCGTACACGTTCAGCGCCGGCACTGTGCTGGCGGGGGCTATCCATGATGCCAGCGGAAATCTGTTGTATGCGGCGGGAACGTTGCTCAGCGAAAGTGTGACGTTGCCGGCAAACACCCGCCTGGGGGCCGGTATCCGCCTGAACAAGGCGACGAGTCTGCAGGCCATGACCTGGCCCAAGGGCGTGCCGCTGCCAGGGGTTTTCGACCTCGACCTTTTAACGGTTTCCGGTGTGAAACTGAGTAGCGCGCTGGCCTTGCTGCGTGGCTCGCTGATTCCTTCGATGACTGATGTAAAGCTTGCCGATGGCACTTCGCTGATTGAACTGCGTCCGTTCACGGGTGACCAGCAAGGCAAGAACTGGGCGGTGGCGAGCATGCTGCCATCGGGCAGTACGTCGTGGTCGATGCGCGTGGTAGCGGGTGCGGATATTGATTCAGCCGACAGCCGTGTCGTGAAACCGGTGACCCGCGCGGGTGATCTGCGGCTGGCCGATACTCATTACGGTGTGAAGGTGACGACATCGGCCGGGCGAATGGTCTGGGCGGCGGGTAACCAATATGGCTTCCCCGAGTTTGAACCCGTCCCCGATGACGCTCTGCTTGCTTGCACTATCGAGCCGAGCGATTGTGCCCCCATGGCTCGCTGGGTCTGGGCGCCAGGCAGTGGAGCGGGCCCGGATTACGAGCCGGTTCCCGAGGACGCTCAATTCATTTGTGATCTGCAGCCGGAACTGTGCATCGGCAACAATCCCGGAAAAACCGCCAAAGCTCATACGCAGATGTTCAGCGTCCTGCGCACCGGTACCGGCGATCTCGATCTGATGGCTGCCGGAAACCTGAGCATGGACTCGCCTTTCGGCGTGTACACCGCCGGTACACAGTCATCGAATGTCGACCCGTTGTATAACCAGAAACGCGGGCATCTCTCGGACAATAACTCGGTGTTGGGCACCGCCGGCGCCGATTATGAAAAGTGGGTCAACGGCGGCAGCGACAGCCTCTATCAGGCCTGGTATCCGCAGTTGGGGGGCAACCTGACAATCAATGCCGGCGGGTCGGTTTCGGGGGACTCGGTGGGCACGAAAGCGCAATCGGCAGCGGCTGGGTTCCGTGAGCAGATGGCCAGTGTGGCAGTGGGCAACTGGCTGTGGCGCCAAGGCACGGGTAGTCCGGATGTGCCCACGGCGTGGTGGATCAACTTCGGCAGTTACGCCACCCAAATGGTGTCGGATCGTGTGATCAATACTGAACCGTACCTGGTGGGTTTCACCGGTTTCGGCACTTTGGGCGGGGGCAATATCAGCCTGCGGGCTGGTGGTGATGCCGGCATGCTCAAACCGATGGGCGATGCCGTTCACTATCCGCGCGGGCAGGGGCTGATCGTCGCAGTCGGCAGCACCGGTCGAGTCGCCAGCGATGGCAGCGTGCAGATGACCGGTGGTGGTGACATGGATATTCGAATCGGCGGTACTTTCAACCCCTCGCTGCAAGCGCGGGCAGGAGAAACCGGCATCGGCAAACCGGTCCATGATCTGCAAGGTGCGCTGATCAACCTGCGTGGCGCGGCACGGATGACGGGTGGGGCACTGGGTGGAATCAACCTGCAGTACGGCGCCGGCGCCGTGGTCAATGATCTTCGGGAAACCCGGGCACTTGATCCGT
This sequence comes from Pseudomonas sp. COW5, assembly GCF_026240005.1. NCBI lineage: Bacteria > Pseudomonadati > Pseudomonadota > Gammaproteobacteria > Pseudomonadales > Pseudomonadaceae > Pseudomonas > Pseudomonas sp. COW5. The sequence continues at coordinate 5,209,860 of NZ_JAPHVP010000001.1, forward strand.
TTACCTCGACCACCGCCAGCGCTTCCGGAGGCGTGGTGCTGATTCCGGGTGACTCGGGCATGAGCCTGAGCAGCCGTGGGGATCTGGTGTTGGGCGGTGCAGCGGATCCTGGGCGAGTGAGCCTGATGAACGCCAGCCCGATCATGGCGGCCAACGGCAGCGTTCAGCAGGGCGGTACTCTGAGTGGCTTCTCATTGTGGACTGACCACACCGCAATCGATCTGTTCTCGGCTGGCGGGAACCTGACGCCGGGCACACAGATATCCGAGTTCAGTACCACCAACGCCCTGATCACGGGACGCAATACCTCGCCTACCGATGGCCGGTTTGTCTACCCGTCGATTCTGCGCGCGGTGGCGGGGCAGGGGTCCATCTATGCCGGGCCATCCGCGACGTTCACTGGCGTAAACAACTACCCGCTGCAAGGTTATTCACTGCTCCTGGCACCGTCGAAGTCGGGACAGCTTGAACTGTTGGCAGGTGACTCTATCTACGCCGGTGGCTATGCAATCAACCAGTCGGGGGCGAGCCCAATGGCCATTACCACGCCGTTCAACCCGGCGTTCAACACCTATACCACCAACAGCAACACAAGCAAGCCGGTGCGCACCAACTATAGCGACGATGGTGTGGCACCTGAGGGCAACGTGCGATATCCGCTGTTTGCCTTTGGTCCCGATAGCTATTCGGGTTTGAACGACGTACAGGGGCCGGCGCGAATCTACGCACTGACGGGGGACCTGGTGGGCGTTCGCAGTGGTGAAACGTTGAGCTTTTCCACTTCCAAACGCACCTGGTACGAAGCGGCCGGTCCTGTGTGGATGATCGCCGGTCGTGACATCGTCGCCTCCGGCACCACCCTGGGGCAGCCTACGGCAGTACCGAGTTCGGAAATAAGCAACGGCAAGGATGATATTTCCTCCACCGGCAACCTGTTTGTCCACAATGACCCACGAGACGTATCGCGAGTGTCGGCAGGTCGCGACATTCTCTACAGCAGCTTCGATATCGCCGGCCCCGGCGTGCTCGATATCAATGCCGGGCGCAACATCCTGATGGAGAACCGCGCCAGCATTACCAGTCTCGGCTCGTTGGTGGCCGGCGATAAACAACCGGGCGCCAGCGTGGTATTGCAGGCTGGTGTGGGCGCGCAGAGGCCGGATTACTCGCGGTTCATCGCCCGTTACCTGAACCCGCAGAACCTCGCCAACCCGAACGCATCGCTCAACGGGCAGCCAGGCAAAGTGGTCAAGACTTACCTCGACGAATTGCAGAGCTGGCTGACCCTCGGCTATGGCTTCAGTGGCAACGCCGAACAGGCGCAAGCCTTCTTCGCTGCACTGCCAAGCGCCGAGCAGGCAATCTTCGCCCGTCAGGTGTACTTCGCCGAACTGCGTGCCGGTGGCCTGGAATACAACGATGCCGATGGCCCACGCAAAGGCAGTTACCTGCGCGGTCGCAACGCCATTGCTTCGCTGTTCCCGACCACCGATGTGGCCGGTAATCCGGTCCGTTATGACGGCGACATCACGATGTATGGCGGAGCAGGGGTGAAAACCCTGTTCGGCGGCGACATCCAGATGCTTACGCCGGGCGGTGGTCAGGTGTTCGGCATCGAAGGTGCGGCGCCGCCGTCCACGGCGGGGATCATCACTCAGGGCTCGGGCAATATTCAGCTCTACTCCGAGGGCAGCATTCTGTTGGGGCAGAGCCGGATCATGACGACGTTTGGTGGCTCGATTCTCGGCTGGTCCGCCGAGGGCGATATCAACGCCGGTCGCGGCTCGAAAACCACCGTGGTCTACACGCCGCCGAAACGCGTGTACGACACTTGGGGCAACGTGACCTTGTCGCCATCGGTGCCGAGCACCGGCGCCGGTATTGCCACGCTCAACCCGATTGCCGAAGTGGCCCCGGGGGACATCGACCTGATCGCCCCGCTGGGTACTATCGATGCGGGCGAGGCGGGGATTCGCGTCTCGGGCAACGTCAACATCGCTGCGCTGACGGTGGTTAACGCCGCCAACATCTCTGTGCAGGGCAAAGCGACCGGTGTGCCGGTGGTTTCGGCGGTCAACACCGGGGCGATCACTTCGGCCAGTTCCGCTGCGTCGTCGGCGACCCAGGCGGCGGAAGATGTCGCCCGTCAGCAGCAAGCCGCGTCGCGCCAGAACCAGGCCTCGGTGTTCACCGTGCAGGTGCTGAGCTTCGGCAACGAACAACTGGCCCCGACCCGCGACGGCGCCAGCCGTGCACCGACACCGGGCTACAACCCCAATAGCCCGGTGCAGGTGCTGGGCGCCGGGGTGCTGGATGAACAGGCTAAACAGCAGCTGACCGAGGAGGAGCGGGGGCAGCTGACGTTGTAAAGGACTCTCGTGTAGTACGCTTCGGGCGGCCATTTGGCCGCCCTTTTTTTTAGGTTGATGAGGTTCGTGGGTATTGTCGTCGGGTGTGGACTAACGTCAGTATTTTGATGCGCCCGTTCACTCGATAGACCAGCAGATAGTTCGGATTGACCACCATTTCCCGAGTGCCTGGCACTCGACCGGACCGGTAACCATAAGGAATTGATGAAAGCCTTTGCGTTGCTGCACCAACCTTGTGCTGCAGAGCCGTTGAAGCGTTTGAGTTGTAATGTTCAATGTAATCGATAATGTCAGCCAGATCGTCCAGAGCTTGATCGCTCCATTCAAGCGGCAGCGCGTCGATTCTTGCGTCTCTCTTCTAATAGTTGGTCGAGCCGCACCATGGCTTCTTCATGGGGAATACCCGGGCGAGGATCATCCAGTACAGCCTGCACCTTGGCACGAAACCAGCGATCGTAGCTCTCTGCCTCTTCTTCGGAGTCGAAGTCAGAGTAAAACGGGGAATGCAATATGCTCATAGTGATCTCCGTGATCAATTTCAGCAGTCTAAGGGGGGAAGGGCCCATTGTCGTCACTGGCAGACGATGCACCCCATGAGCCCTTGAGGAACCATGAGGTAGCGGGACCCAGTATCTGCAAGTCCCCCCTTTCAAATCTGCCGGACGTTTCCCTCCGTTGTCCGGCAATCTCGACCGCCGTTGTAGGCCTATTCCACCCCAGTGTTTTTCAGGTTTTCCGGCTACACATTCAGGCGCGTTTTCCTACAAATGCGCTCAAAACGCATAGGGAATACTCACCTTCGCCCACAACATGTCCCCCTCCGGCCGGTTCTCCACGTCGAACTCCCTGGCCCAACGAATCTCCGCGCTGGCGTATTTGAGGAAGGTAAAGTGCAGCGCCGGGCCGATGGCGAACACCTGGCCGCGCACGCCGTCGTCAACGTCCTGGCCGGCGAACTGCACGGTGTGGCCGAACTGTTTGTCGTCGGTGGTCTGCTTGAGGTAATAGCCATTGACGCCGAGCATCAGGTCGTCGGTGATCTTGTAGCTGGCCGAGTAATCGAAGTGGAAGATCTGCCCGGACTTGTAGTCGGTGTCCTTGTTCTTCTCGTTGAAGCTGTAGGTGGTCTTCATCGAGACTTCGGTCTTGTCCGTCGGCAGCCAGGTGAAGGAGAACAGCGGCTTGTAGGTGTAGAAATTGTTGCTGGTGTTGGCCAGCCGGTCGACGCTGTATTCGCCGGTGGGCACGGTGATTTCCACGGCGGCTCCGAGCGTCAGGTTCTTGCCCATGTCCCACAGGATGATCGGGGCGATGGTGGTATCGCCCATGCCTTCGCGGGTGTCGCTCTGGCCGAACACCGAGACTTCCTGCTTCAGCCATGGCTGGGCGATGTAGCCGGCCAGGCGTCCGCCGAACACCCGCACCGGGCTCAGGTAATCGATGCGCGGGATGACCGCCGTGGATTCGATCTCGACATTCGGCACCTTGCCGCCGAACGAGCTGATGTTCAGCTTGGTCGCCTTGTAATGGTTGTAGTAGAGGTTGAAGGCGACCATGTTCTCGGGAAGGCTGTCGACCTCCAGCGGCAGCATGAAGAAGCCGTCGGTGCCGGGGCCGATGTTGTCGACACCGGCTTCGGTGGCCAGCACTGGCAGGGTGGTGGCGCAGCCGAGCAGGCTCAGCGCCAGTCGCACAGGGAGTGTCGCGCGGTTCGGGGTCATGTCCGTCCTCATTATTATTGTGTTTGGGCGCACTGCCGGCGCGCAGGACGCCCGGCCACTATAGAAATAAGCCCTTGGCGCACGCCGGGGCAGGGTATTGGCGGACACGGATGGGGGCTTCTGCGGACACTTCGTCAACCCTGTGCTAACTTCCTTCGACATAACCGGTAACAAAAATAACAATTCAGCGTGATCCGGAATGTCAGCCCCCATGAACGCAAAACTCCAAGACCCCACCTTCGATCTGGCGCTGGTGTCGCCATTTCTGCTGCAGACCCTGGCCGAAGTCGCCGCGAACAAGGGCATTGAGCCGCAAAGCCTGTGCCGTGGCCTGGGTTTTGACGTCGAGGATCTGCAGGATCCGTCGCAGCGGATTTCCTATCGTCAGGCCGTGGCCATGATCCAGCGGGCGCTCAAGGCCTTGCCCAATCAGGGGTTGGGGCTGTGGGTCGGTGCGCAGAACGTGCTCGGCACCCTGGGTTTGCTCGGGCACGTGCTGTCGCTGTGCAAGAACCTGCGCGATGCGTTCGAGCTGGGCATTCGCCATCAGCACACCTCCGGCGGGATTGTGGTGATCAGCGTGGATGTGGTGGGCGAGCAGGTGTACGTCGATGTGGAATGCCGTTTGCCGTTCGCTGAGGTGCAGATATTCGCCGTCGAAGAGTTTTACGCCAGCCTGCTGGTCTACGGCCGGGCGCTGGTGGGCGAGACGTTCAAGCCGATTGCCGTGGAATTCGTCCACGCGGCGCCGGATTACGTCGATGAATACCGGCGGTTGCTGGGGCCGGACGTGCGCTTCGGCTGCCTGCACAACCGCATGCTGATCGACGTGCAATGGCTGGATGTGAACCTGCCCAACCACCATTCGCTGGCGCTGCGTCAGGCGGTCAAGTTGCTGGAGCTGGAAGCGGCGCAAGTCCATCAGAAGCTCGATCTGATCCAGGCTGTAGAGCGCGCCATTGCCCGGGACCTGAGCCGGGGCAGCCATATCGAAAAAATCGCCGGCGACCTGAACATGAGCAGCCGCACCTTGCGCCGGCGGCTGACTGAACATTCACTGACGTTTGAGGCACTGCTGGAGCAAGTGCGCCAGGCGCGCACGATGAGTCTGCTGGCCAACCCTGATATGCCGATCGAGCGGATTACCGAGGAAGTCGGCTATAGCGACGTGCGTAGCTTTCGTCGGGCGTTCAAGCGTTGGACCGGCAAAAGCCCGAGCGCGTGGCGCAGTGCTTCGATTTGATCGGAAATCGCTGCCCTCACCCTAGCCCTCTCCCGGAGGGAGAGGGGGCCGATTCGGGAATATTGAAGATGTACTGCGACCTGAAAAAGTACCTTTGAATCCATAGTCGGCATAAATCTTTCAGGTCGATGTATCACGCCAGACAACTCGGTCGGCTCCCTCTCCCTCCGGGAGAGGGCTGGGGTGAGGGCGCTTTTGACGTTATCCAACCCATTCCAAACCCACACAAACCCTCCGGCTACAGTTAAACTCCGCGCTCTTTCCCAAGGAGTTCACATGAGTTACTACCAGCCGGGCATCCTCGCCACCCCAGTTCCGCCGCAAGCACGTCACCTGTTTTTCGCCCTTGAGTCGGTTGATGCGTTGCCGCAGGCGATCGACAACCTGCTGAACCTGGTGGACGGCAAGTCGGCGGTGGTCGGTTTCGGTGAATCCCTGGCCAAGGCGCTGAATGTGAATATCGACGGCCTGCGCAGCTTCCCGGCGCTGACCGGTGTCGGCGTGGAAAACCCGTCGACCCAGCACGCCCTGTGGGTCTGGCTGCACGGCGTCGACCGCGGCGAGCTGCTCAACCGCAGCACCGCGCTTGAGGCCGCACTGGCCCCGGCGCTGCGTCTGGTGCAGATGCAGGAAGCCTTCCGCCACAAGGACGGCCATGACCTGACCGGTTATGAAGACGGCACCGAAAACCCTCATGACGAAGCCGCCATCGCCGCCGCACTGCAAAGTGAAGGCGCCGACGGTCTGGTCGGTGGCAGCTTTGCCGCGATCCAGCAGTGGCAGCACGACCTCAAGGGTTTTCATGCGCTGTCCGCCGAAGACAAGGACAACATCATGGGCCGTCGCCTGAGCGACAACGAAGAGATCGACGACGCCCCGGTCTCCGCCCACGTCAAGCGCACCGCCCAGGAAAGCTTCGCTCCGGAAGCCTTCGTCGTGCGCCGCTCGATGCCGTGGATCGAAGGTGACCGCGCCGGTCTGATGTTCCTGGCCTTCGGTTTTTCCCTCGATGCCTTCGAAGCGCAACTGCGGCGCATGAGCGGTCTGGAAGACGGCATTACCGACGGTCTGTACCGCATCAGTCGACCGATCACCGGCGGCTACTACTGGTGCCCGCCGCTCAAGGACGGCCACCTCGACCTGCGCGCACTGCGCATCGGCTAAGGCGTGACGATGAACGTGGTGCGCTGGGGCATGATCGGTTGTGGCAGTGTCGCCGAACGCAAGAGCGGGCCAGCCTTCTACAAGGCGCCCGGTTCTGCGCTGGTGGCGGTGATGGGGCGACGTCTCGAAGCCGTGACCGATTACGCCGCGCGCCACGGCATCGCCCGGACTTACACCGACGTCGATGCCCTGATCAATGACCCGGAGGTGGACGCGGTGTACATTGCCACGCCCCCTGACAGTCACCACGCCTATAGCCTGAAAGTCGCCGCCGCCGGCAAGCATTGCTGCGTGGAAAAACCCATGGCCCTCAACGCCGGGCAAAGCCGCGAAATGCAGCAGGTGTTCGCCGATGCCGGTCTGCACCTGTTCGTGTCCTATTACCGCCGTTCGCTGCCGCGTTTCCAGCAGGTTCGGCAATGGCTGGAGCAGGGGCGTATCGGCGAGGTGCGGCACCTGAGCTGGACGCTGACCAAGGCGCCGTCGCCGAAGGATCTGGACGGCAGCGCCAACTGGCGCACCGATCCGGCGGTGGCCGGTGGCGGATACTTCGCGGATCTGGCCAGCCACGGGTTCGACCTGTTCCAGTACCTGCTGGGCGATATCGTTGACGTCGCTGGCTTCACGGCGCGTCAGGCCGGGTTGTACGCGGCGGAAGATGCGGTCAGCGCGAGTTGGCGATTCGCATCCGGCGCGCTGGGCATGGGCTGCTGGAGCTTTGTCGCGGACCGGCGTGAGGATCGGGTCGAGATCATCGGCAGCCAAGGGCGGATCGGCTTTTCGGTGTTCGATGAGCATCCGGTCGAGCTGCATGCTGACGAAGACATCAGCCTGGAAATCCCCCATCACGAACATATCCAGTGGCATCACGTATTGGGCATGAACGCGCAGATTCGCCGCGAATCGCAGCATCCGGCGACCGGGGCAGAGGCCCTGAAGACCGATTGGGTCATGGATCGGATCCTCAAGCGCCACTGAAGGCGCATCTAACCTTATGCTCATTCGGTATTTCTCAAGCTTGTCATAACGTCTCTAAGATCACGTCATAACTCGTTATAACAAGTGATCCCGTGATGACCGATAACGTTCTCTCCCTTGGCAGTGTTCCTCTACACACTCAACTGCGCGACGTGCTGCGCGCTCGCATTCTTGACGGCGAATACCCGCAGGACAGCCAGATGCCGTCCGAAAGCGAGCTCGGCGCGCTGTTCAAGGTCAGCCGCATCACCGTGCGCCAGGCCCTGGGCGATCTGCAGAAAGAAGGGCTGATCTTCAAGATCCACGGCAAAGGCACCTTCGTCGCCAAGCCCAAGACCTTTCAAAACGTCAGCACCCTGCAAGGCCTCGCCGAGTCCATGACCGGCCGTGGCTACGAGGTGATCAACCGCCTGCGCAGCTTCAAATTCATCGCCGCCGACAAACTGGTCGCCGAGCGTTTGCAGGTCGCCGAAGGCGAAATCGTCGCGCAGATCAAACGCGTCCGGCTGATCAACCGCGAGCCGATTTCGCTGGAAATCACCTACCTGCCCAAAGCCGTCGGCGAACGGCTGGAGAAGGCCGATCTGGTGACCCGCGACATCTTCCTGATCCTCGAAAACGACTGCGGCATCGCCCTCGGCCACGCCGATCTGGCCATCGACGCAGTGCTGGCCGACAGCGACCTGACCCAGGCGCTGAACGTCGAGGCCGGCTCGCCGATCATGCGCATCGAGCGTCTGACCCACGACGCCAATGGCCAGCCGCTGGATTTCGAACACCTTTACTACCGTGGCGATGCGTTCCAGTACCGCCTGCGGATCGACCGGCAAAAAGGGGAGCAGGCATGAGTCGAACGACACTCGAACAGGAATACGACATCGTCGTGATCGGCGGCGGCACCGCCGGCCCGATGGCGGCGATCAAGGCCAAGGAAAAGAACAAGGAGCTGCGAGTGCTGTTGGTGGACAAGGCCAACGTCAAGCGCAGCGGCGCGATCAGCATGGGCATGGACGGCCTGAACAACGCGATCATTCCCGGCCACTCGACGCCCGAGCAGTACACCAAGGAAATCACCATCGCCAACGACGGCATCGTCAATCAGGCGGCCGTGTACGCCTACGCGACGCACAGTTTCGAAACCATCGAGCAGCTCGACCGCTGGGGCGTGAAGTTCGAGAAGGACGAAACCGGCGATTACGCGGTGAAAAAAGTCCACCACATGGGCGCCTACGTGCTGCCGATGCCGGAAGGGCACGACATCAAGAAAGTCCTGTACCGCCAGTTGAAGCGGGCGCGGGTGAGCATCACCAATCGCCTGGTCTGCACCCGTTTGCTGACCGACGAGGAGGGCGCGGTCAACGGCGTGATGGGGTTCGACTGCCGCACCGCCGACTTCCATGTGATCAAGGCCAAGGCAGTGATTCTTGCCTGCGGCGCTGCCGGCCGACTCGGCCTGCCGTCCTCGGGTTACCTGATGGGCACCTACGAAAACCCGACCAACGCCGGCGACGGCTATGCGATGGCGTATCACGCCGGGGCCGAGCTGGCGAACCTCGAGTGCTTCCAGATCAACCCGCTGATCAAGGATTACAACGGCCCGGCCTGCGCCTACGTCACCGGCCCGCTCGGCGGCTACACCGCCAACAACAAGGGCGAACGCTTCATCGAGTGCGACTACTGGAGCGGGCAGATGATGTGGGAGTTCCACCAGGAGCTGGAGAGCGGCAACGGCCCGGTGTTCCTCAAACTCGATCACCTGGCCGAGGAAACCATCCAGAACATCGAAGAAATCCTGCACAGCAACGAGCGCCCGAGTCGCGGCCAGTTTCACGCCAATCGCGGCACCGATTACCGCACGCAGATGGTCGAGATGCACATCTCGGAAATCGGTTTTTGCAGCGGTCACTCGGCGTCCGGGGTGTGGGTCAACGAGCGGGCGGAGACGTCGGTGAAAGGTTTGTACTCGGCCGGTGACATGGCTGCCGTGCCGCACAACTACATGCTCGGTGCGTTCACCTACGGCTGGTTCGCCGGCCATAACGCGGCGGAGTTTGTCGCCGGGCGCGAGTTCTCCGCTTTGGATGCCGAACAGATCGAAAAGGAAGAGGCTCGGGTCTACGCACCGCTGGATCGCGAGCACGGTCTGCCGCCGGCGCAGGTCGAGTACAAGCTGCGGCGCTTCGTCAACGACTACCTGCAACCGCCGAAAGTGACGAAGAAGATGGAAATCGGCCTGCAACGCTTCAGCGACATCGAACGCGATCTCAACGAGATGAAGGCCAACAACGCCCACGAACTGATGCGCGCCATGGAAACCAGCGTGATCCGCGACTGCGCCGAAATGGCTGCCCAAGCTTCGCTGTTCCGCGCCGAAAGCCGCTGGGGCCTGTACCACTACCGCGTCGATCACCCGCAACGTGACGACCGCGAATGGTTCTGCCATTGCCATCTGAAGAAGGGCGAGGACGGGCGCATGACCAGTTTCAAGAAAGCCGTCGAGCCTTACATCATCCCGCTTGATGCCGAGGAAATGCAGGCCTACGACCGCCTTCGGGTCGGCGCTTTCGCCGCTTGAGGCATCACCAGAGAGAGTCCGAACCATGGCCTATCAAGCCCAGGAAATCTTCTTCCGCTCCAACGCCCCCGTCACCGTGGACGAGGACAAATGCATCGCCGAAAAGGGCTGCACCGTGTGCGTCGACGTCTGCCCGATGGACCTGCTGGCGATCAACCCGGCCACGCAAAAGGCCTACATGGCCTTCGACGAATGCTGGTACTGCATGCCTTGCGAAAAGGACTGCCCGACCGGTGCGGTGAAAGTCGAAATCCCGTACCTGCTCCGCTAAAACGCCATCCGGCAACACCGGACGCCTGATTCAAGACACCCCTCGTTTCCCACCGCGCCCTGATCGCGGCGGAGACGAACATCCTATAAATGATTCGAGGGGATTCAACCATGTTGCGTGCAGCAATCGCCGGTCTGGTACTGGCTTCGTTCACCCTGTCGGCCTCGGCCGAAACCATCCGCATCGCCATCGGCACCCAGGACACCACCATCAACTGCGCCGCCGGCGGGCTGTTGATCCGCGAGCTGGGCCTGCTCGACAAATACCTGCCTCACGACGGCGCCTATAAAGACGCCAAATACGACGTGCAGTGGAAGAACTTCACCAGTGGTGCGCCGCTGACCAACGAGATGGTCGCCGGCAAACTCGACTTCGGCGCCATGGCCGATTTCCCCGGTGCGTTCAATGGTGTGGCGTTTGAAACAGCCGGCAAACACAGCCTGTTCATCAGCGTGTTGTCGGGCAGCATCAAGGGCAGCGGCAACGGCATCGTGGTGCCGAGCGCGTCCGGCGTGCAGTCGTTGAGTGAACTCAAGGGCAAGACCATTTCCGTACCGTTCGCCTCCACCGCCCACGGCATGTTGCTGCGCGCAGTCGCGGAGCAGGGCTGGGACCCGCTCAAGGATCTGAACATCATCGCCCAGCCGCCGGAAGTTGCAGGCTCGGCGTTGCAGGCCGGCAAGATCGACGCCCACGCCGACTTCGTACCGTTCGCCGAACTGTTCCCGAGCCGTGGTTTCGCCCGCAAGATCTACGACGGCGCCCAGGCCAATGCGCCGACTTTCCACGGGGCACTGGTCGATCAGGCCTACGCGAAAAAGTACCCGGAAATCGTCGTCGCCTACCTGCGCGCAAGCATCGAGGCCAATCAACTGCTGACCGCCGAACCCGAGAAGTACAGCGAACTGATCGCCAAGGTCACCGGCGTCGATGCCGAGGTCAATTACCTGTTCCACGGCCCGCTGGGCGTGCAGACCCGCGACCTGAGCTGGAAACCGGAATACCGCCAGGCCGTGGGCACCGCCATCGACACGCTGAAGCTGCTGAAGAAGGCCGATCGCGGGCTCAATCTGAATACCTTTATCGACGATCAATACATCCGCGCGGCATTCAAGGCCTCGAATCTGGATTACACCGCGCAACTGGCCAATTACGCGCAGACGCCGTTGAAGTCTGTCGATGCGGTGACTGGAAAAGCCATTTCGGACTTCAGCCATGTCGCGGAAATCTGGGTGCGGGGGGAGGACAAGGTTCGGCGGTATGCCTCGGCTGAAGAGGCGTTTGCCGCGCTGGCCGGCCTGAAATCGGAAGGCAAGAGCATTCGGGCGGTGTATGCGCAGGCGAGTGACAGCGGGATCAAGTTGCTGGCGGAGCAGGCCTGGTTTGCCAGTGATGGGAAGGGGCGGTTGAGTGCGTTTTTGCTCAAGGGGCAGGCTCAGGAATTTGCTTCGGCGCAGGGTGGGAAGGTCTTCGACTTCACCGATGCCACGACCCAGGCCGTTGCTGCACGTTAACAGCAGATCAAAAGCTCCCCCTCACCCTAGCCCTCTCCCGGAGGGAGAGGGGACTGACCGCGGTGTTTGGTAAAGGTACGCCGACCTGCAAATCTGAGGTCGAACTCGGGGTTGAAAACAGCCGAGATCTGCTCCCTTTCCCCCTCGCCCCCCATGGGGGAGAGGGCTGGGGTGAGGGGGGGCGATCTCAGTCATTACACCGCTCCAAACCTGGAAACCCGATCCATGAAAATCCCGAAAGCCCGCTGGACCACCAGAGCAACCTCCATAGCGTTCTGCCTGCTCTTCTGGCAACTAGCCGCCAGCCACCACTGGAACCTCGGCCTCGTCACCTTCGCCAACGTGCCAACCCCGCTGGCCGTGATCGAAGCCGCACTCGGCCTGGGCGACTCCGGCAAGCTCCTCCAGCACCTGAGCGCCAGCCTCGGCCGGGTCTTCGCCGGTTACCTCGCAGCGCTGATCATAGGCATCGCCCTGGGCTTGGCCATCGGCCGTTCGAAATGGGCCGAAGACCTGCTGCTGCCGCCACTGGAAGTGCTGCGCCCAATCCCCGCCGTCGCATGGATACCGCTGGCCATCCTGATGTTCCCATCCTCCGAACTGTCGATGGTGTTCATCACCTTCACCGGCGCGCTGTTCCCGATCCTGCTCAACACCGTGCACGGCGTCGAAGGCGTCGATCCACGGCTGATCGCCTCGGCGAAAAGCCTCGGGGCTGGACGCCGGGCGATCCTGCTGGAAGTGATCCTGCCGGGCGCCGCGCCGAGCATCATCACCGGGCTGGCGATCGGCATGGGCACGTCGTGGTTCTGTCTGGTGACCGCCGAAATGATCTCCGGCCAGTTCGGCATCGGTTATTACACCTGGGAGTCCTACACCATCCAGAACTACGCCGACATCGTGGTCGGCATGTTGCTGATCGGCGTGTTGGGCATGGGCAGCAGCCTGCTGATCAAACGCCTGGGCGGGCTGTTCACGCCCTGGCATCGACCACGAGGAAAAGCCTGATGAGCGTGATGCAAACCCCGGAAGGGCGGATCGATATCCGCCAGTTATCCATCGTCCTCGGCGAAGGCCGGCAAGCGTTTGAAGCGGTGCAGGGGCTGGATTGCCAGATCGAACCCGGCCAGTTCGTGTGCATTCTCGGCCCGTCCGGTTGCGGTAAATCGACCTTGCTCGGCGCATTGGCCGGGCATCTGCAACCCCATGGCGGGCAGTTGAAAGTCGACGGCACCGAAGTGTCCGGCCCGTCGCCACAGCACGGCATGGTGTTCCAGCATCACACGCTGTTCCCGTGGCGCACGGTGCGCGACAACGTTGCCTTCGGCCTGAAGATGCGTGGCATCGGTAAAACCGAGCGCCATCGTGCCGCTGACGAAATCCTCAAACTGGTCGGCCTCGAAGGCTTCACCGAACGCTGGCCCGATCAACTCTCCGGCGGCATGCAGCAACGGGTGGAAATCGCCCGGGTGCTGGTCAACCGGCCACGGCTGTTGCTGATGGACGAACCCTTCGGTGCGCTGGACGCGCTGACCCGACTGAACATGCAGGAACTGCTGCTGGATATCTGGACGCGGATTCGCACCACCGTGGTGTTCGTCACCCATGACATCGACGAGGCGCTGTTCCTCGCCGACCGTTTGCTGGTGATGAGCGCACGGCCGGGGCGGATCATCGAAGACCTGCGCCTGGATTTCTCTCGTCCACGCACCACCGGACTGGTCACCAGCCACGAGTTCTCACGCCTCAAGCGCCACTGCTTGGACCTGCTGCGCCACGACAACGACCGACCGCTGCCGCGCCTCAACCCGCTCGGTTTGCCTCCTGAAAACACCTTGCCGAGATTTGCCTTATGACCTCATTTTTTGCTGTGACCGATAACGACGACATTCTTGCCTTGCAACCGCGTCTGACCGCTGATGACGCCGGGGTGCGCCGGATTGCCCTGATCGATCTGGCCGACCTCGAAGAGCCGGACGGCTTGCTCTGGCTGGTCGAGCGGCTGGCCGAAGACCCGGCCGAAGAAGTGCGTGCCGAAGCGGCGCGTCTATTGGAAGCCTGGGAAGATGAACCGGTGGTGGAAGCGCTGTGCCAGGCGCTGACGGATCCGTCGCCAGCAGTGCAGGCCGCCGCTGCGCAGAGCCTGAGCCTGCTCAAGACCGAAGCGGCGGGCAGGGTGATTCTGCCGTGGGTTGCTCATGCCGAAACCAGCGTGCGGATTGCCGCGTTCCGGGCCTTGCGCGAGTTGCGTTTCCCCGGCGCTGCATCCGCCGCCATTCAAGCGTTAAGCGATGCTGACGCCAGCGTGCGTCGCGAAGCCGTGGGCGTGCTCGGCTGGCTGAAACAACTCGACGCACTGCCAGCCTTGGCCCGATTGGCAAGCGCTGATCCAGACACTGAAGTCCGCCGCGCCGCCACCGGCGCCCTTGGCCTGGCGAGTGGCGCAGATGTGCTGCCCGCGTTGCGTCAGGCCTTGCAGGACGACGCCTGGCAAGTGCGCGAAGAAGCGGCCACGACACTGGGCAAAGTCGGTCACACCGACGCAGGTCCGGCCCTGATCGAAGCCTTGGGCGACGACTACTGGCAGGTTCGCCTGCGCGCCACTCGCAGCCTCGGCCGTTTGCGTTACGTGCCGGCCCTCGATGCCCTGATCGACACCCTCGGCCATCGCATCAGCAACCTGCGCAAGGAAGCGGCGCTGGCGCTGGGCGAGTTGAATGATCGCGGCGCCGTGGCGGCGTTGCAGGCCGCGCAGGATGACGGCGACCCGGAAGTGCGCAAGGCCGTGCGGATTGCCTTGAGTCAGTTGCAATGAATCCGCTGGCGATCGGCAACTCCCAAAGTGAACACCGGTTGCGGCTGAGCTGGCCGGATGGCCGCGAGCAATTGCTCGACCATGCCGAACTGCGCCGCCAATGCCCGTGCTCGCAATGTCGGGCGTTTCGCCTGCGGGGCTCGGCCCCGCTGGTGGATGATCGGGTTCGTGTGATCGAACTCAACCAGCAGGGCTACGGACTGCAACTGGTGTTCAGCGATGGTCATCAACGCGGGATCTATCCGTGGCAGTACCTGGCGCAGCTCAAGCCTTAGGCTCCCCGCAATCAACCGGGGCTCAGAAGGATTTGCTGACGCTGGCCACGACCGTCGCCGTGCACACATCCTTGAAGCCCCAGTTGCTCAGGCACTGGTTCTGCGAGAGGTCGGTGTCGATGTAGCTCAGGCCCAGCACCACGCCGGCCAGGTTGTGGGTCAGTTTGACTTCCCACTCCCGGTAGGACTCTTCGCCATGACCGGACGCCGAATACAGATGCGGGTCCTTGAAGTCCATGTTGCCGTAGCGCAGTTTCAGCCCTGATTCGAATGGCAGTCCGGTTTCATAGCCGATGTAGCTGTAGAGCGAACTCTGTTTGCTGTCGATGCCCGGCGCGTCGCTGGAGTAATAGGCCGCAAGCTTCACGCCGTAAGCGCTGAGAATCGAGTACACCTCGCTTTGGTTGAACTGGCTCTCCTTGGGATAGGCGTATTTGATGTAGCCCAGATCCAGACTGACGGCTTCGGTCGCCTGCCATAGCCAGCCGGCGTAGTAATCGACTTCCTGACGGGTTTTCAGGCCGCCACCGAAATCGACGTTCGAACTCCACGCGCCGAGGTACAGACCGCTGCTGTGGGCCAGGGTCAAACCGGCCTGTACCGCCGGATCGTTCTGGGTCTGGGAGATGCCGCGAGTGCGGTAGTCGCTGGCAAGGGTCAGGTCGACCAGCACCGCGAAATCATCGTTCAGAGGGATTGCGTGGCTGCTCAAAGGCAGCAGGCTCAAGGAAGTGAGGGCAAGCAGGGGCATGGCTTTCATGTGAAGTCCCGATGTTGTGATTGTTATGGGCAGGAAGCAGGCAAGGCTGCGCCGGACCCCGGCGGCTGGCGCGGGGTCGGGCAGGGGGTATGGCGATTGTTTTTAGAGGGTAGGGGCGTAGATCTGGCGGCCGGCGAACCAGGTCTGTAGCACCTTCGTGTCATGCAGGGATTTGTCATCGACGCTGAACACGTCGCGATCAAGCACGATGAAATCGGCTTGTTTGCCGGGGCTCAGCGAACCGATCTGTTGCTCCAGCCCGATAGTGCGCGCCGCGTTGACGGTGTAGGCGTAGAACATGGTTTCGCGGTCCAGGCGTTCGTCGGCATTGAGCACGCCCAGCGGCCCGGTGCGGGTTATGGCCTGGGCGATGGCGTTGAACGGGTTCGGCGAGGACACCGGCCAGTCGCTGGCGCCGGCAATCGTCGCGCCCTGTTTGAGCAGCGAGTGCGCCGGGTATTGATAGCGAAAGGCGAGGGCGCTGACGTAAGGCTTGATCATGTCGGTGGTGTAATCGTCGGCGCTGGCCCACAGCAGTTGCATCGAGGCAATCACGTTCAGCGGCTTGAAGCGGGCGAACTCCTTCGGATTGACCATTTGCAGGTGGGTGATCGAGTGCGTCACGCCGCTCTGCCGATCCTTGCGCGCCTGGGCGATACCGTTGAGGGATTCGCGTACCGCGCGGTCACCGATGGCGTGGATGTGCACCAGCCAGCCGCGCTGGTCGATGGCGCTGACCAGTTCGCCGAAGTGCTGCGGGTCGATCAGCAACTCACCCTGTTTGTGCGAGTTGCTGTAGGGATCGATCATCGCCGCGCTCTGGGCCGGGTATTCGATTACGCCGTCGGCGAAGATCTTGATTCCCGGCAGCGTCAGATTGGGGATGCCCTGGAACTGCTGGCGAACCTTGTCGAGGGTGTCGAGATCGGCCGGGACGCTTTTCGGGTTGGCCACCAGCAGCGCAGCAACGTGAGCGGTCATGCCACCGCTTTCCGACAGGGCCTTATAGGCCGGCAGCACGCCGACGGTTTTCTCGGTGGGCTTGAGGGCGAACACCGGTTCGCCCGGTGCGGCGTTGGCGGCGGGGTCCATCCATGCTGTGATGCCGAGGCTGTTGTTGAAACGCACCGCCGATTGCGCCGCCTTGAGCATGTCGGCCGGGCTCGGTACCGGCATTTTCGAGGCGACGCGATCCCAGCCGGCATCGACCACAAAGCCGTTCGGTTCACCGCTGGCCAGTTTGCCGATGGTGTCTTTTTCCGCGTCCGGCAAGTTTTTCAGCAGTGCGGCGTCGATGCCCGCGCGCTTGAGCATGACGTTGTTGGCCCACGCCGTGTGGTGATCGCTGCCGGTGAACACCACCGGCACGTCGGCCCATTCGCCGTGGTTGAAGATCTTGCCCAGCGCTTCAGCCTTGGCCCAGTACGCCGAACTCATGCCGGCCACGCTCAACACATCGCCATGCCGGGCCTTGCCGTCGTCACGCCAGGCGCGCAGGCGTTTTTCCAGTTCATCCAGACCGACCACATCGTCTTCCATGTTGGCCGAGACCATTTCCAGTCCGCCGAAAATCGCGTGGGAATGGCTGTCGATCAAGCCGGGCATCATGGCCTTGCCTTGAAGGTCGATCACTTGGGTGCCGGGTTCGATCAAGGCCTTGATCTGCGCATCCGTGCCGACTTTCAGCACCTTGCCGTTCTCCACGGCCAGCGCCTGAACCTTCGGTTGAGCGCGGTCGGCGGTGAAAATCTTGCCGTTGAGCAGCACCAGATCGGTAGCTGCCATGGCTTCCATCGAGGCAAAACTCACAGCGGCGATCAGCACATTTTTTGTGAAATGCGGGATGAATCTTTTCATTGAACATTTCCTTGTTATTGCGTCTGATGGCCAGATTAGTGGCTGCCAACGCCCGACAGAACGCCTCCCTCACGAAAAACGTTTTTGCCTGAATGGAAAAAGCATGGACAAGCTGGGTGCACTGAAAATGTTCGTGGTCACCGCGCAGCTCGGCAGTTTCAGCCGCGCTGCCGAGCAACTGGGCAAGACCCCGTCGGCCCTGACCAAAGCGGTCAATCATCTGGAATCCGAACTCGGCGCGAGGCTGTTCGAACGCAGCACGCGGCGGATCCTGCTGACGGAAATCGGCCGGCTCTATCTGGAAACCGCACGTCAGGTGCTGCAACGGCTGGACGAGGCCGGCGAGGAAATCGAGCAGTTGCAGCACGGCCTGCGCGGCAGCCTGAAAATCACCGCGCCGCTGGCTTACGGCCGGGCGTTTCTCGATCAGGTGTGCGACGGCTTTTTGCAGCAATACCCGCAGATCAGCCTGCAAGTGGATTTGTGCGACGAATTCGTCAATCTGCTGGAAAGCGGCTACGACCTGGCATTGCGCGAAGGCCATGACGACTTGCCGGGGCTGATTGCCCGGGTGGTCGGCAGCAATCGTCTGGCGCTGTGCGGCAGCCCCGGATACCTGGCGCGCAAGGGCTTGCCGGTGACGCCGCAAACCCTCGATCAGCATGAATGGCTGCTGTACCGGCATCCGTTGCTCAGCCGCGAATTCTGGTGGGCCGAGCGCGACGGCCAGCGCCTGAGCCTGGCGCAACCGGCGACGCCGCTGTTGCGCAGCGACAATTACGATTTGCTGCTGGCCAGCGCTTTGGCCGGGCGCGGCTTGCTGCACACGCCGTTGTGGAGCGCTGCCCCGTATATCGCTGACGGGCGACTGGTGCGGGTCATGGCTGATTACGAGATCGACCCGGACAGCTTCGGCCCGCACATTCTGGCGGTGTACCCGAGCCATCGGCGGGCGACGGCCAAGGTTGTGGCGTTTATCGACTACATCGCAGGGTTTCTCGCTGAACGCGGTTTGAACTGACAGCTGCATTCCCACGCAGAGCGTGGGAACGATCAGTCACAGGATTTGAGTTGACTGGCGGTGCTTGTCAGGAAATTCCCACAAGAGTACAAATGTACTCCATGACGACTCTGACTCCCCGCCGTACCGCCATCCTGACCTTTATCCGCGAACGCATCGCCGAACACGGTCAGCCCCCAAGCCTCGCTGAAATCAGCGAGGCTTTTGGTTTTGCCTCCCGCAGCGTGGCGCGCAAGCATGTGCTGGCGCTCACCGAGGCCGGGTTCATCGAGGTCAATCCGCATCAGGCCCGGGGCATTCGCCTGCTCGGGCAACCGCCGCGACCGGAGCTGCTCGAAGTCCCGGTGCTTGGCCGGGTGGCTGCCGGTGCGCCCATCGGCGCCGATGCCGACATCCACAATCGCCTGATGCTCGACCCGGCACTGTTCTCCCGCACGCCCGACTACATGCTGCGGGTGCAGGGCGACTCGATGATCGAGGACGGCATTCTCGACGGCGATCTGGTCGGCGTACGCCGCAACCCCGAGGCGCTCAACGGCCAGATCGTGGTGGCGCGGCTCGACGGTGAAGTCACCATCAAGCGCTTCGAGCGGGTCGGCGATGAGGTTCGCCTGTTGCCGCGCAACCCGGCGTACCAGCCGATTGTGGTGCGTGACGATCAGGACCTGGCCATCGAAGGCGTGTTCTGCGGTCTGGTGAGGCAAGGCTGATGGGTGCCGTCGTTGCGCTGGATACGCTGTTCAATGGCGGCCAGGTCTGGAGGGGCCGGCCTGCGCCACCCACCGCCAGCCCGCAACCCACCGGGCATGCGGCGCTGGACGCAGCCTTGCCCAGCGGTGGCTGGCCGGAAGCGGCGCTGAGCGAAATCCTTCTGGCCGGGCCCGGGGTCGGCGAGCTGCAACTGGTGTGGCCGACGTTGGCGCGGCTGTCGGCGGCGGGGGAGCGCATCGTGCTGGTGGCACCGCCGTTCGTGCCATACCCGCAGGCCTGGGCCAATGCCGGGGTCGATCTGCGGCAGTTGTCGGTGATCCAGGCCAGCGAGCGCGATGCCTTGTGGGCGGCGGAGCAATGCCTGCGCTCGGGCAGTTGCGGCGCGGTGCTGTGCTGGCCGCACAAGGCCGATGACCGTGCCTTGCGCCGTTTGCAGGTGGCGGCGGAAACCGGCCAGACCCTGGCGTTCGCGTGGCGACCCTTGAGCGAAGCGGTCAACCCGTCGCCGGCCGCGCTGCGCATTGCCATCGATGCCCGGCCGGCGCAATTGCGCGTGCTCAAATGCCGGGGCGGTCTGGCGCGTACCGCACCGATTGCCTTTGCCGTGGGGCATTGAGGTCGCCATGCGCTGGGTTTGCATTCTGTTCCCGCAATTGGCCCTCGACGCCGTGCTGCGTCAACGCCCCGATCCCGAGCAACCCCTGGCGCTGCTCAGCGGCCCGGCCCAGCGCCGGGTGCTGCAAGCGGTCAACCCGGCGGCGCGGGCACTGGGCTTGCGCCCCGGTCAGTCGATGACCGCCGCGCAGGCCATGAGCAAAGGGTTCGCCACCGTCGATTACGATGCTGCCGAGGTCGAGCACTGGCAGCAGTTTCTCGCCGCCTGGGCTTATCGCTTCAGTGCACAGGTCAGCGTGCATTACCCGCGTACCGTGGTGTTCGAGATCGAATCGAGCCTCGGGCTGTTCGGTTCCTGGGCGCAGTTCGAGGCGCGATTACGCACGGAGCTGACGGAACTGGGCTTTCGTCACCGCATCGTCGCAGCGCCCAACCCGGTGGCGGCGCGTGTATTGGCCAACGCCTATGACGGACTGGTGGTGCCGGACGGTGAAGCCCTGCGCCATCACCTCGGGCAACTGCCGGTCGACCGTGTCGGACTTGATCCGGGTGTGGCCACGGCGCTGTCGCGCATGGGCCTGCGCCACCTCCATCAGGTGCAGAGCCTGCCGCGTCAGGCCCTGGCCCGGCGATTCGAGGCACCGATGCTCAAGCATCTGGACACGCTGTTTGGCGCACGGCCGCTGGCGCTGGCGTTCTACCTGCCGCCGGATCGCTTCGACGTGCGCATCGAACTCAACTTCGACGTGCAGTCCCATCAGGCGCTGCTGTTCCCGTTGCGCCGCCTGACGTCCGATCTGTCGGCGTTCTTGTGCGGGCGCGACAGCGGCGTGCAGCGCTTCGATCTGCATCTGGAGCATGCAGGGTTGCCGGACACATTGATCAAGGTCGGTCTGCTCAGCGCCGAGCGCGACCCGGCGATGCTCTTCGAGCTGGCCCGTGGCCGACTGGAGCAGGTGCAGGTCGAAGCCCCGGTGCGCGGTTTTCGTCTGCGGGCCGAGGATCTGCCGAGTTTCGTGCCGCAGTTTCAGGAACTGTTCGACGATCGTCCGCAGCAGACCTTGCCCTGGGAGCAGCTGCGTGAACGCTTGCGCGCGCGGCTGGGGGATGACGCGGTGCAGGGCCTGCGCTTCCAGGCCGATCATCGCCCGGAGTGCGCGTGGCAGAACGCCGATGACAAACAGCCTTGTGCTGCGTTGCCGGGCGTGCAGCGTCCGGGCTGGTTGCTGGGTGAGCCGCAGTCCGTGCCCGAAGGTTCGGCGCGCATCCTCATGGGGCCGGAGCGCATCGAGTCCGGCTGGTGGGACGGTGACGACGTGCGCCGCGATTATTACCTGATCCAGAACCGCGCCGGCCAGCAAGGCTGGGCGTACCGGGCAGTGGGCGAGGGCGGCCCGTTGTGGCTCCAAGGCTGGTTCGCGTGAATCAGGGGTATGCCGAGCTGCACTGCCTGTCGAACTTCAGCTTCCAGCGCGGCGCGTCCAGTGCGCTGGAATTGTTCCAGCGGGCGAAGAAGCACGGTTATCAGGCGCTGGCGATCACCGATGAGTGCACTCTTGCCGGGATCGTCCGTGCCTGGCAGGCGGCCAGGTCCGTAGAGCTGCCGCTGATCATCGGCAGCGAAATCCGCATCGAGAACGGCCCGAAACTGGTGTTGCTGGTGGAGAACATCGAGGGTTATCAGGCGCTATGCGGCTTGATCACCCAGGCTCGACGGCGAACCCAGAAAGGTCAGTATCAAATACTGCGCGAAGATTTCAGTGAACCGCTGCCGGGGTTGCTGGTGCTGTGGGCGCCGGATACGGTCGATGACGTGGAAGAGGGCCGCTGGCTGAAACAGACCTTCGGCGAGCGGCTGTGGCTGACGGTGCAGTTGCATCGCGGGCAGAACGATCAGCAACGACTGGCGGCACTGCTGAGTCTGGCGGATGAACTGCAGATTCCGGCCGTGGCCAGCGGCGATGTGCACATGCACGCCCGTGGTCGCCGGGCCTTGCAGGACACCATGACCGCGATCCGTCATCACGTCCCGGTGGCCGAAGCCGGGTTGCGCCTGCACCCCAATGGCGAGCGGCATTTGCGCAGCCTCGATGTGTTGAGCGAGTTGTATCCGCAGATCTTGCTGGAAGAGTCCGTGAAGCTGGCCCGGCGCTGCACGTTCGACCTTGGCCAGTTGCGTTATCAATATCCGAAAGAACTGGTGCCCGAGGAACATGACGCCAGTTCCTGGCTGCGCCACCTGACTGAACAAGGCATCGCCTGGCGCTGGCCGAAAGGCGCGCAAGCCAAGGTGCTCAAGCAGATCGACGATGAGCTGGAGCTGATCGCCGAACTCGGCTACGAAAGCTACTTCCTCACCGTGCACGATGTGGTGCGCTACGCCCGGGAACAGAAAATCCTCTGTCAGGGCCGCGGTTCAGCGGCCAACTCGGCGGTGTGTTTTGCCCTGGGCATCACCGAGATCGACCCGGATCACACCACGTTGCTGTTCGAGCGTTTCATGTCGAGAGAGCGCAACGAGCCGCCGGACATCGACGTGGATTTCGAGCACGAGCGCCGGGAGGAAGTCCTGCAATACGTGTTTCGTCGTTATGGCCGCCGTCGTGCGGCGCTGACGGCGGTGGTCAGCACCTATCACGCCGCCGGCGCAGTGCGCGACGTGGCCAAGGCCCTGGGTCTGCCGCCGGACCAGATCAATGCGCTGGCCGACTGCTGCGGCCACTGGAGTGATGAAACGCCGCCCGTGGAGCGCCTGCGCGAAAACGGCTTCGACCCGGACAGCCCGATCCTGCACCGGGTGCTGAGCCTGACCGGGCAACTGATCGGCTTTCCCCGGCACCTGTCGCAGCACCCCGGCGGTTTCGTGATTTCCGAGCAGCCGCTGGACACCCTGGTGCCGGTGGAAAATGCCGCCATGGCTGACCGCACCATCATCCAGTGGGACAAGGACGACCTCGATGCGGTCGGGCTGCTCAAGGTGGATATCCTCGCCCTCGGCATGCTCAGTGCGATTCGCCGCTGTTTCGACCTGCTGCGCCGTCATCGCCATCAGGACCTGAGCCTGGCCAGCATCCCGCCTGACGATCGCCCGACCTACGACATGATCAGCCGCGCCGACACCATCGGCGTGTTCCAGATCGAGTCCCGGGCGCAGATGTCGATGCTGCCGCGCCTGCGCCCGCAAAACTTCTACGATCTGGTGATCGAGGTGGCCATCGTCCGGCCGGGGCCGATCCAGGGCGGGATGGTCCATCCGTATTTGCGCCGGCGGAACAAGGAAGAAAAGGAAACCTATCCGTCGCCGGAGCTGGAGGTGGTGCTTAAACGCACCCTTGGCGTGCCGCTGTTTCAGGAACAGGTGATGCAGATCGCCATTGTCGCTGCCGACTACAGCCCCGGCGAGGCCGACCAGTTGCGGCGTTCCATGGCCGCGTGGAAACGCCACGGTGGCTTGGAGCCGCACAAGGAGCGGTTGGCCGCCGGCATGAAAAAAAACGGCTACAGCCCGGAATTCGCCGCGCAGATCTTCGAGCAGATCAAGGGCTTCGGCAGTTACGGTTTTCCCGAGTCCCATGCCGCCAGTTTTGCCTTGCTGACCTATGCCAGTTGCTGGCTCAAGTGCCATGAACCGGCAGCGTTCGCCTGTGCGCTGATCAACAGCTGGCCGATGGGTTTCTACAGCCCGGATCAGATTCTTCAGGATGCGCGCCGGCATCATTTGCAGATCCGCCCGGTGGACGTGCGCGCCAGCGACTGGGATTGCAGCCTGGAGCCGATCACCGGCGAGCAACCGGCGATTCGCATGGGCCTGCGCATGATCAAGGGCTTTCGCGAAGAGGATGCACGGAACATTGAAAAGGCTCGGGCGAGGGGCGCGTTTGCCGATGTCGCCGATCTGGGTGACCGGGCCGGGCTCGACAGTCGGGCCCAGGCGTTGCTGGCGGACTCAGGAGCGCTGCGGGGCCTGGCCGGGCATCGCCATCGGGCACGCTGGGAGGTGGCCGGAGTGCAGAAGCAGCTCGGACTGTTTGCCGGGTTGCCGAGTCAGGAGGAGCCGGATGTGCGGCTGCCCACACCGAGTGTCAGCGAGGACCTGTTCACCGACTACGCCACGCTGGGCACCACGCTGGGACCGCACCCGCTGACGTTGTTGCGCGACGAGTTGCGGGCGCGGCGCTGTCGCAGTTCCCGGGAGTTGCTGGAGGTCGAGCACGGCCGGCCGGTCAGCGTGGCGGGGCTGGTGACCGGCCGCCAGCGACCGGCCACCGCCAGCGGCGTGACCTTTGTGACCCTGGAGGACGAGTTCGGCAACGTCAACGTGGTGGTCTGGCGCGATCTGGCCGAGCGTCAGCGTCAGGTGCTGGTCGGTTCGCAACTGCTCAAGGTCGATGGCCGCTGGGAGCGCGAAGGCGAGGTGCGGCACTTGATTGCCGGACGCTTGAGCGATCTCAGCCCGTTGCTCAACGGGATTCGGGTGCAAAGCCGCGATTTCCACTGACAACCTCTGAACCTGTGGGAGCGAGCCTGCTCGCGATGGCGTCCAGTCAGCCGATAGTTATTTCGTCTGATGCATCGCTATCGCGAGCAGGCTCGCTCCCACAGGATTTTGTGTCTGACATTAAGCCAATTCAATGGCGTCAAAAAAACCTGTCCTCACTGATGGCACTTTGGCATAATGCCGGCCCTTTCCCGATCCCCCACGATTTTTGCCGTGCCGGGACACATCATTTTTCAGAAGGAATGCACAGTGAGAATGATCTCCCGGATGTTGGTCTCGGGCGTTGCGATTGCCGTCCTCGGCACCCTGGCCGGCTCGCTTTCCGGTTGCGCCACCGAAAGCTCCCGCGCATTGCCGGTGGCCAAAGTGGAAAGCGCCACTCAAGCCTGGACCGGTGTCCGTATCCCGATGGCCGTGGGCAAATTCGACAACCGTTCGAGCTACATGCGCGGGATCTTCTCCGACGGCGTCGACCGTCTCGGCGGTCAGGCCAAGACCATCCTGATCACTCACTTGCAGCAGACCAACCGTTTCTCCGTGCTCGACCGCGACAACATGGGCGAGATCCAGCAGGAAGCGGCGATCAAGGGCCAGGCCCAGCGTCTGAAAGGCGCCGATTACGTGGTCACCGGTGACGTCACCGAGTTCGGCCGCAAAGAGACCGGCGATCATCAGCTGTTCGGCATTCTCGGCCGTGGCAAGACCCAGGTCGCCTACGCCAAGGTCAACCTGAACATCGTCAACATCAGCACTTCCGAAGTGGTGTATTCGACCCAGGGCGCCGGCGAATACGCCTTGTCCAACCGCGAAATCATCGGCTTCGGAGGCACCGCTGCCTACGACTCCACCCTCAACGGCAAAGTCCTCGATCTGGCCATGCGCGAGGCGATCAATCGCCTGGTCGATGGCATGAACGCCGGCGCCTGGAAACCGGGCAACTGATAGACGCCCAACGCAAGGAGCAACACACCATGAATCTGTCCCTGTCCCGGCCGCTGATGGCCATGACACTGGCTGCCAGCGCGTTGCTGGCCGGTTGCAGCAGCCCGCAAACCCTGTACCAGTGGGAAGGCTACCAGCCACAAGTCTACGAATACTTCAAAAGCGAAACGCCGAAAGAGGCCCAGGCCGAAGCGCTGGAAGCCGATCTGCAAAAGATCCGCGCCAGTGGCAAGCCCGTACCGCCGGGTTACCACGCACACCTCGGTCTGCTGTACCTGAGCATGGGCAAGGACGATCAGATGGTGCAGCAACTGCGCACCGAGAAGACCCTGTTCCCCGAGTCCGGCACCTACATGGACTTCTTGCTCAAGAACGCCAAGACCGGAGACGCCAAATGATCTCCCGTGCCTTGAAACTGCTGGCCGCCGGCCTGGCGCTGACCGTTCTCGGTGGCTGCGTCGCACCGAAAACCGTGGACTATTCGGCGTACAAGCAAGCGCGTCCGAAGTCCATTCTGGTGCTGCCGCCGCTGAACACCTCGCCGGACGTCAAGGCGTCCTACAGCTTGTTGTCGCAAGTGACGTTCCCGCTGGCCGAGGCCGGTTACTACGTGCTGCCGATTACCCTGGTCGACGAGACGTTCCGCCAGAACGGCTTGACCACGCCGGATGACATCCATCAGGCGCCGGTCAACAAACTGCACGAAATCTTCGGTGCCGACGCGGCGCTGTACATCACCGTCAGCGAGTACGGCACGCGCTACATGGTGATCAGCAGCGAAACCGCCGTCACCGCCAGCGCCAAACTGGTGGACCTGAAAACCGGCGCCACTTTGTGGACCGGTGCGGCCCGGGCGTCGAGCGAAGAGGGTGGCAACAACAGTGGCGGCGGCCTGATCGGCGCGCTGATCACCGCGGCGGTAAAACAGATCGTCAACAGCTCCACCGATGCCGGCTACCCGATTGCCGGTGTGGCCAGCAATCGACTGCTGTCGGCCGGTCATCCGGCAGGCCTGCTGTACGGGCCACGGTCGCCGAAGTACGGGACTGATTGAGCAAACGATGTAAATCCCTGTGGGAGCAAGCCCGCTCCCACAGGGGTAATGCGTTGCTCTGTTGATTTATTTGGCTGCGGGCCAGAACCGTTCGCCACCCCCCGGTGCCTCCGTCCACGCTTGCAACGAGCGGGTCGGCAGATCGAAGTAATCCCGGGTCCGCGCATAACCATGGCCGCCCATGCGCCCGATCGCATCCAGCCCCAATTGATCGATGTACAGGGTTTTCGGGTCGATCAACTCGTCGCGCACGTGCGCCATCAACACCTCGCCAAAAATGATCTCCCGTGATTGGCCGATGTTCAGCGCCATCATCCGCCGACATTCCAGCGCCACCGGTGCTTCGCCGATTCGCGGGCATTTGACCGAGGTGCCGGGGATCGCCGTCAGGCCGGCAGCCGTCAACTCATCGAAGCCCGGCGCGAACGGCACCGCGCAAACGTTCATGGCCTCCACCAGTGCATCGTTGACGATGTTGACGGTGAACTCCTGGTTCATCTGGATATTGCGCGTGGTGTCCTTGGGGCTCTGGTCGCCGTAGTTTTCGACACCGAGCGCGAGAATGGGCGGGTCCGCCGACAGCGCATTGAAGAAACTGAACGGCGCCGCGTTGACCCGGCCTTCGCCGTCGATGGTGGTGACCAGAGCAATCGGGCGCGGCACCACGCTGCCAATCAGAATCTTGTATTTTTCCCGTGGGCTCAGTTGGCTGAAGTCGAAGCTGTGCATGGCAGTGTTCTCTAAAGAAGTGGATCGATGGCGCTCAATGGCGCCTCGGCGCTGTAGTCGTCGGCAAAGGGAATGGCCGGCTGGAACAGGGTTTTCCAGTCCGGTCGGCCAAAAGCCCGGTCGCTGTGGCTGCGCATCAATTTTTCGTATTGGCGTTGGGCCTGGCGTTGCAGGGCCGGGTAGTCGACGCCGTTGACCTGACCGTCGTGCATCACGCAGCGACCGTCGATGTAACTGGCGATGCAGTCGTCGCCGCGCCCGGCCAGCAGCAGGTTTTTCAGTGGATCGAACAGCGGGCCCAGATGCAGACCACGCAGGCTGAATACGGTGATGTCGGCTTTGGCCCCCGGTGCCAGGCGACCGAGGTCGTCACGGCCCAGCGCCTTGGCGCCGCCGAGGGTTGCGGCGTTGTACAGGTCGAGGCTGCTGGTCAGCGATGGCCCGCCCTCCATCAACCGGGCGATGTTCAAACCGTGGCGCATGTTGGCCAGCAAGTCCGCCGGCCAGGTGTCGGTGCCGAGGGCGAAGTTGATGCCTTTGGCCCGATAACGGCCGAACGAATTCAGCGCCTCGCCATCGCGGGCGAACACCAGCGGGCAGTGCACCAGACTGGCACCGCCGTCGATGACTCGTTGCAGATCGTCATCGCCCGAGGTGTAGATGCCGTGGGGCAACAGGCTGCGCGGGCTGAGCAGGTCGAGTTGTTGCAACCAGCCCAGCGGAGAAGCACCGCGCAATTGCTCGACCATCGCGACTTCACTGGTGGCCTGACAGCAATGCAGACGCATCGGTGCATTCAGTTCGCGGCTCAATGCGGATGTGCGTTGCAGCAGCGCAGGGGTGCAGGTCTGGATGCGATCCGGCAGCAGTGCGCCACGAATCAGCCCCGCGTGCGCGCCATCGAAATCCTTGAAAAACCGTTCGGCCGCGTTGAGCCCGGCCAGGCCCCGCGCCTCATCCCAGTGATGGGCGAGGGTGCCGTCGGCGCGCCAGTAACTCATGCCGCTCATGTAGCAGGGGCCGAGATAGGTGCGCAGCCCCAGTTCGCCCGCCACGTCGGCGACAGCGGCGAACTCGTCATAGGTCTCCGCCCATTCGCGGTAATACATCGAAGTGATCGGCATCGCCGTGGTGATGCCGTTGTGGATCAACTGGGTGAAGGCGTAACGGTATTTGAAGATTTCTTCCTCAGGGCTGAACGACTCACGCGGGCCGGCCGCCAGATACTCCGCCGACCACATCCGGCCCATGGCGCGTTCATCGCCGTTGTCCAGGGTCAGCACCGTGGAGTCGAGATCGCCGAGGGCGTCGAGGTCGATGAAGCCGGGGCCGATCAGTGCATTGCCGTAGTCGATCCACTGATCCACCGGCCCTTGGTAACCGCGTCCGACAAACTCGATGCGCGAGCCAGCGAAAACCACTTCGCCGTCGCGCCACAGCACATGTCGCGTGCCGTCGAAGCCGACCACGCAACCGGCCTTCAGGCCGATCCGTTTCACAGACGGCTGCCCAGTAAACGACCGCCGCTGGCGATCAGTTCACCGCCGCGATAGACCTGACGCACCGGCCGCGCGACCACGGCTTCACCGAGGGTTTCGACCGGCATCAGCAGAAAATCCGCCGGCCGGCCGATGTCGAAACCGTAATCCTCGATCCCCAATGCAAGTGCACCATTGACCGTTGCCGCTTCGAACGCCGCCGCCAGTTCATCGTCCTTGCCCAGGTCGAAACGGAACGCCAGCAGCATCGCCCGTTCGAGCATGTCGCCGTTGCCCATCGGCGACCACGCATCACGGATACCGTCGGAGCCGAGGCACACGTTGACCCCGGTCTCGCGCAGCGCCAGAAACGGTGGCACTGCGCAGTCCGCCGGCGCCGAACTCATCAGCGAAATCCCCAGCGCAGCGAGGCGTTCGGCGACGGGTCTGACCTGGCTCCACGGCAGCATGCCGAGGCAATAGGCGTGGCTGATCATCACCCGGTTTTGCAGGTTGAAGCGCTCGGTGTAATCGGCGATCCGGGCGATCTGCCACAGGCCCAGTTCGCCCTTGTCGTGCAGGTGAATATCCACGCCGCGCTGGAATTCGCTGGCCAGTTTGAATACGAAATCCAGCTGCGCGATCGGGTCGTTATCGATGCCGCACGGGTCGAGTCCGCCGACGTTTTCCACGCCCAGGGCCATGGCTTCGCGCATCAACTCGGCGGTGCCGGGACGGCTGATCAGGCCGGTTTGCGGGAACACCACCAGTTGCAGGTCGATCAGGTCTTTGTAGCGTTCGCGCAGTTGCTGCATGGCTTCGACGTGACGCAGGCCGAATTCCGGATCGATGTCGACGTGGCAACGCATGGTCAGCGAACCCCGGGCGATGCAGTTTTCCAGCAGCGCGCCGGCGCGTTCGGCAATCGGCGCCTTCACTTCGCGCAACACGCGGCGCTCGTTGCTGATGTAGTCCTTGAGCGTCGGGCCGGCGCTGTTCGGGCGCCAGGGTTGGCCATAGAGCGTCTTGTCGAGGTGGACGTGGCTTTCCACCAGCGGGGCCGTGAGCAGCTGGTTCTGGCCGTCGATGTCGGTGGCGGCCAATGGTGCGTTGGAGGCCGGACGGCGTTGGGTGAACTTGCCGTTTTCGATCAGCAGGTCTTCGGCGGAGGCGCCGTAGGGGCGGATGTTTCTGAGCCAGCGGGGGGCAGTCATTGGAACCTCGTTTGTTCTTTGGATTTATTGCCCTCACCCTAGCCCTCTCCCGGAGGGAGAGGGGACCGAATGGGGGATATTGATGAGCTACGCCGACCTGAACGAATGGCTCTGAATCCATAATCGACTTGAACGATCAGGTCGATGTATGACGCCAGACACCTCGATCAGTCCCCTCTCCCTCGGGGAGA
The DNA here is from genome assembly GCF_026240005.1 of Pseudomonas sp. COW5. Taxonomy (NCBI): domain Bacteria; kingdom Pseudomonadati; phylum Pseudomonadota; class Gammaproteobacteria; order Pseudomonadales; family Pseudomonadaceae; genus Pseudomonas; species Pseudomonas sp. COW5. Next base: position 5,239,855 of record NZ_JAPHVP010000001.1, read on the forward strand.
GGGCTAGGGTGAGGGGGTTCTCCAGGTCGGTCTGGGTGGTCGGCGTTCAGATAAACCGGCGACCTCAGATCAACCCTTGAGCTTCGACCAGATCCGATCCTGCAGCTCCCGCGCCTTGTTGCTGCATTCCTTCTCCGGCCGCAGCCGCGAGGCGTATTCCTCGGGCATGTTGATCGCGTCCATGACCTTCCATTTCGCATCCAGCAACTGATCGCTCTGAATGCCGTTGGCATAGGCAATCGCGTTGGACACGGCCGCAGCGTTCTCGGGTTTCATCATCCAGTCGATGAAGATCTTCGCGTTGCCCGGATGCGGCGCGCTTTTCGGTACGGCGAAGTTGTCCTGGAACATCGCCACGCCTTCACGCGGGTACACGTACTTGATGGTGTTCTTCTGCAAGGTGGCGCGGGCCGTCGAGCCGTTCCAGTTCTGCATCATGATCACTTCGCCCGAGGCCATGCGGTCGACGGTGTTGTCGGAGCTGTACATCTTCAAAAACGGTTTCTGCTTTTGCAGCAGCTCAAGAATGCGCTTGGCGTCCTGCGGGTTTTCCGTGCATTCGTCGACGTTCAGGTAATGGCTCGCGGCATTGATCACGCTGCTGGAGGTGTCGAGGGCGGCGAGCTGGCCTTGCAGTTCCTTGCGTGGCTCGAAGAACTCTTTCCATGAATCGTCGAGCTTGCCCCCCGGCACCCGGGCGCTGTCATAAGAGAACCCGGTGGTGCCCCACAGGTACGGCGCCGAATATTTGCGCCCCGGATCGAAGCTCGGATCGCGGAACGGGCCTTTGACGTACTGGAAATTGCTCAGGGTCGGGGTGTCGATTTCCAGCAGCAGGTCCTGCTTGATCAGCGTCTGCATGATCGACTGCGACGGCACGATCACGTCATACGCCGCGCCGCCGGCCTGCAATTTGGCGAGCAGGGTTTCGTTGCTGTCGTAGCCGTCCATGGTGACCTTGATCCCGGTCTCCTTTTCGAACTTGGCCAGCAGGTCCACCGGGTAGTAATCGGTCCAGTTGTAGAAAAACAATTCCTTGGGCTCGGCGGCGTGGGCGCCGAACGCGGTGAAACAACTCAGGGCCAGACCGGATACTGCCAGACGCATGTTTTTGACTTTCATGAGCGCGCTCCAGGTTTATTGTTGTTTGCCGCGTTGGCCGAGCCAGAAGGCCAGCACCACGAGAACGATGGAAATCACCAGCATCAGGGTCGAGATCGCGTTGATCTCCGGTGTCACACCGGCCTTGATCGCCGAGAAGATGTACACCGGCAACGTGGTCGAACCGGGGCCGGCGACGAAGAAGGTCATGATGAAATCGTCGAGGCTGACCACGAACGCCAGCACCGAACCGGACAACACCGCCGGCCACAACAGCGGCAAGGTCACGCGACGGAACACTTGCCACGGGTTGGCGTACAGGTCGTTGGCGGCTTCCAGCAGGCTCTTGTCCAGATCGTTGAGCCTTGCGCGGATCGGCAGGTAGGCGAACGGAATGCAAAAGCCGATGTGCGCGACGATCACCGTTATCAGGCCGAGCTTGATCCCCAGCGCCATGAACAGCAGCAGGGTGGCCACGGCGGTGACGATCTCCGGCAGGATCAGCGGCAGGTTGATTCCGCCCTCGACCATTTTCTGCCCGTAGAACGGCCGGTAAGTCGCCAGCGCCGCCAGCAGCGCAATCGCTGTGGCGCACACGGTGGCGATGGTCGCGACGATGATCGAATTCAGCGCCGCCGTCTGGATCGACGGGTTGGCCAGGATCCGCCCGTACCAGGCGAACGAGAACTCGGTCCACACCGTCGCCGAGCGGTTGGCGTTGAAGCTGTAGACGATCAACACCAGGATCGGCACGTACAGGTAGGCGAGGATCAGCAGGCTGACTTCCCGGGTGGCCGGGAGTTTTTTCAGGTGCAGAGAGATCATGCTTTCGCTCCCCGGTTCAGGGTTTTCGCCGCACTGCGGCTGTAGAGGGCGTAGAGCACCAGCGACAACAGCAGAATCCCCAGCAGCAGGAACGACAGCGAACTGCCCAGCGGCCAGTTGCGTGCGGTGCCGAATTGCTGCTGGATCAGGTTACCGATCATCAGGGTCTTGCCGCCGCCGAGGATCGCCGGGGTAATGAAGGCGCCCAGGCTCGGCACGAACACCAGCAACGCGCCGGCAATCACCCCGGGCATCGACAGCGGCAGGATGATCCGGCGCAGCGCGTGCCAGCGGTTGGCGCCCAGGTCATAGGCAGCTTCCACCAGACGCCAGTCGAGTTTTTCCAGGGTCGAGTAGATCGGCAGGATCATGAACGGCAGGAAGCTGTAGACCAGACCGACGCTGACGGCGAAGTCGTTGTAGAGCAGGGTGATGCCGCCGGCGCTCGGGAACAGCGCGTTGAGGCTCTGGGCGACCCAGCCCTGTTCGCGCAGGATGATCAGCCACGCGTAGTTGCGGATCAGCAGGTTGGTCCAGAACGGAATGGTGATGAGCAACACCATCAGGTTGCGCCGGCGCGGGGTCAGGCTCGACATCCACAACGCCACCGGAAAGCCGAACAGGAAGCACAACAGCGTGGTGCCGCCGGCCTGGAACACCGAGCGCAACAACGCCTGGGCGTAGACCCAGTTCAGCTCCAGCTCGCCGTCGAAGCCTTCCTGGAAAAACAGCTGCACGTAACTCTGCAGTTGCCATTGGGCCTGCCAGTCCACACCGCCATAGGTGTTGCGCGGCAGCAGGCTGATGTAACCCATGATCCCCAGCGGAATGGCGATCAGGGCAAGCAGGGTCAACACCACCGGGCTGAGCAACAGCGCACGGTTGAGGGAGGGGGAAGTGCTGCTGACGCTCATCTCAGGCCTCCATCAACAGGCAGGCCTGGGGCGGCAGGTGCACCGCCACGGGTTCACCGACCGCACGGCAAGCACTCAGACCCTCGTTGTTTTCCCGCAGCATGACTTTGATGTCGTTGTTCAAACGGCACTGGTACAGGGTTGCGGTGCCGACATACAGCACCGCCTCGATCACCCCGCGCAGATGATGGGGCTGGTCCGCCGTGACCAGTTGCGAACGCTCGGGGCGAAACGCCAGTTGCACGCTGCTGCCATTGACGCCTTGTGGCGGACAGGGGATTTCCACCGGCATGCCGTTGGGCACGAAGAGGTTCTGGTTGTGGTCGCCGCGCTTGAGCTGGCCGGGGAGAAAATTGATGTCGCCGATGAACTGGGCGACGAACCGGTGCTGCGGGCGTTCATAGATGTCGGTCGGGGTACCGATCTGCAGGATCTTGCCGGCGGACATCACCGCAATCCGGTCGGACAGGGTCAGGGCTTCTTCCTGATCGTGGGTGACAAAGATGAAGGTGATCCCGGCTTCCTGCTGCACGCGCTTGAGTTCGACCTGCATTTCCTTGCGCAGCTTCAAATCCAGCGCCGACAGCGGTTCATCCAGCAACAATACTTTCGGCTTCGGCGCGAGAGCCCGGGCCAGAGCCACGCGCTGTTGCTGGCCACCGGACAATTCCGCCGGTTTGCGCCCGGCCAGGTGCTCCATTTGCACCAGCGCGAGCATCTCGTCGACCCGTCCGGGGATCGTCTTGCGATCAAGACCCTGCATCTCGAGGCCGAAGGCGATATTCTGCGCGACACTCATGTGCGGAAACAGCGCGTAACTCTGGAACACGGTGTTGACCCGACGCTTGAACGGCGGCAGGTGATTGACCGTTTCGCCTGCCAGACGGATTTCGCCGTCGCTGACGTGTTCGAATCCGGCGATGGTGCGCAGCAAGGTGGTTTTGCCGCAGCCCGAGGGGCCGAGCAGGGTGAAGAACTCATTGTCGGCGATGTTCACCGAGACATTGTCGAGGGCTGGCGCGAGGCCGGGATCGTCGGAGTACCGTTTGGAGACATTACGCACTTCAATTGCTATTGGTTGACCCATAATGGTGCAATCCTCTAATTATTGTATGCAATATCTGAATGCAATTTAGAAATACCCGGATTAATCTGCTTGTGCAACCCCCATTTCCCTGGCTGAGTCTTTCGCCGGGTCGCGTTGCCAGCATCGAAGGAGTTTTCAGATGACCGAAAAGAAAACGGAAACCACGGTCGACCGCGTCTACCAAGGGGTTTACGAGGCGATCAGCAAGCGTTCGCTGCGTCCGGGAATGAAACTGGGTGAGGCGTCGCTGGCGGAATTGTTCAACGTCAGCCGCACGTCGGTTCGCGCGGCGCTCAAGCAGCTGGAAGCCGACGGACTGGTCACCACCGAGCCCAATAAAGGTGCGTCGGTGTCGCTGCCCAGCGATGAAGAGATCCGTTCGCTGTTCGAAACCCGGCGCCTGGTCGAGATCGGCATCGTCACCGAGCTGTGCCGGCGCAAGGACTCTGCCGCGATGCAGGACCTGCGCGAGCATTTGCTGCTGGAAGATGAAGCCCATGCGGCCGGAGACCACGAGCGGCTGATCCACCTGCTCGGCGAGTTCCACCTCAAACTGGCCCGCAGCCTGAACAACCCGGTGCTGCTCGACTGGTTCCAGAAGCTGATTTCCCGCGCTTCGCTGTACGCCGCCGCACTGGATGACGACAGTCACGAAGCCTGCCGCGACGACGAGCACCTGCGGTTGATCGAGTACATCGAGGCCGGTAACCAGAGCGCTGCAATCGAACTGACCTGCATGCATCTGGATGGCATCCAGAAGGCGATTCTCGACGTCGCAGCGAAGCTCAAGACCGGCTACCACCCGCTCAAACACCTGATCGAAGTCTGAGCGTCGGGCAAGGGTGAAATCGGCTATACCTCTAATGAAACCATCGTCGCCCGGTGCGCTCGAAACAGACGGGCGCGACGCTTGACCGCGCAGCGATTGAACCGGATCAACCACAAGGCGTTGAAGCAGCCAATGCAGTTTTTATCCGATAGCCATGGGTGTGACGGCTGGCAAGGCGAGATGGCCGGGCGAATCCGTGCGTTCGACTGGAGCGGCACGGATCTGGGGCCCCTCGAAACCTGGCCGGCCAGCCTGTGCAACACGGTACAACTGATGCTCGCCTCGCCGTTGCCGATGGTGATGCTTTGGGGCCACGCCGGTTACATGATCTACAACGATGCCTATTCGCGCTTTGCCGGCGGGCGTCATCCGTACCTGCTCGGTGTACCGGTGGAGCTGGGCTGGCCGGAAGTCGCCGACTTCAACCGGCATGTGGTCGATACCTGTCTGGCGGGCGGTACGCTGGAGTACCGCAACAAGGTGTTGGTGCTGTTGCGCGACGGTGTCCCCGAAGATGTCTGGCTCGACCTTTATTACAGCCCGGTGGCCAACGATGCCGGGGTTCCGGCAGGCGTCATGGCGATGGTGGTGGAAACCACCGAACTGGTGTTGTCCGAACGCCTGCGCCAGGCTGCCGAAGACGCCTATCGTGCCGACAACGAGCGAGTGCGCCTGGCATTGAATGCCGGGGCATTGCTCGGTTCGTTTGTCTGGGACGTGAGAAACAATGTGCTGTCGGCGGACGAGCGCTTCGCCCGGACCTTTTCCTTCCCCCCGGATCAGGACCTGACCAACCTGCCGCAGCACATTGCCGAGGCGCACATTCATCCTGATGATCGCCCCTGGGTGCAGGAGTGCGTCGAAAACTCGGTGCGCACCGGCGAGCCCTACAACGCCGAATACCGGGTGATCCGCGCTGACGGCAGCCATCTGTGGGTGCTGGCCAGCGGCTGTTGCGAGTTCGATGAACGGGGGCAGCCGTACCGTTTCCCCGGCGTACTGATCGACATCCATGAACGCAAGACCGCTGAAGAGTCCCTGCTCAAATTCACCCGCAACCTTGAGCAGCGCGTGGCTGATGAAGTGGAAGCACGCCTCAACGCCGAAGAGCAATTGCGCCAGTCGCAGAAACTCGAAGCCATCGGCGGTCTCACCGGCGGCGTGGCTCACGATTTCAACAACCTGCTGCAAGTGATCGCCGGCAACCTGCACTTGCTGGCGCGGCACGAACCGAACAATGCCAACGTGCAACGTCGGGTCAGCGCCTCGCTGGCGGCGGTGGAGCGCGGCGCCAAGCTGTCCTCGCAACTGCTGGCGTTTGCCCGGCGCCAGCCGCTGTCCCCGGCGGTGTGTGATCCACGGCAGATCTTCGAAGGCGTCGGCGAATTGCTGCAACGGGCACTGGGGGAAACCATTCAGATCGATGTGCAACTGCCCGAAGAACCGTGGCACATCAACGTCGATCGCAATCAACTGGAAAACGCCATTCTCAATCTGGCGATCAACGCCCGGGATGCCATGAAGGGCGAGGGCACCATCGTGCTCGGTGCCGCCAACACGTCGCTGGATCGGGCGTTCTGCGCCGGCAAAGGCATCGTGCCGGGGGATTTCGTAAGGGTCTCGGTCAGTGACAGCGGCGTGGGTATTGCGCCGCATATGCTGGAGCAGGTGTTCGAACCGTTCTTCACCACCAAGGCCGATGGCCAGGGCACCGGCCTGGGACTGAGCATGGTGTTCGGCTTCGTCAAACAGAGCGGCGGGCATGTCGAGATCGACAGCCAGATCGGCGAGGGCACGCGGGTGCAGCTGTATTTCCCGCGCAGTTTGCGGCCGCTGATCAATGAGACCGCTGGCGTGCGCCGTCCGCAGGCCGGTGGCAACGAAACCATTCTGGTGGTCGAGGACAACGAAGCCGTGCGCACTTCGGCGGTGGAACTGTTGCGCGAAGAAGGCTACCGCGTGCTGATCGCCGGCAATGGCGACGCGGCCATGCAGATGCTGCTGGAGGGTGCCGGGGTCGACCTGATCTTCACCGACGTGGTCATGCCCGGGCTGATCAAAAGCTCCGATCTCGCTGCCTGGGCCAAAGTGCAAGTGCCGCCGGTGGCCGTGCTGTTCACCTCCGGCCACACCCGAGACATCATCTCGCGCAATCACCAGCTCAGCCCCGACACCCATTTGCTCGGCAAGCCCTACGGGCCCGAGGCGTTGTTGCAGATGATCCGCTCCGTGCTCAGTGCCTGAGCTTCGAATCCCCTGACCAAGGCTGGCCAATGACCTCCAAGCGCAGCTCCAATTCCGCCGCCGGCATGGTTCGCGTGCGCGGCGCCCGTGAACACAACCTGAAGAACGTTGATGTCGACATCCCCCGGGATGCGCTGGTGGTGTTCACCGGCGTGTCCGGCTCGGGCAAGTCATCACTGGCGTTTTCGACCTTGTATGCCGAAGCACAGCGGCGCTACTTCGAATCGGTAGCACCTTACGCGCGACGGCTGATCGATCAAGTCGGCGTGCCGGACGTCGACTCCATCGATGGTCTGCCACCGGCAGTGGCGCTGCAACAGCAACGCGGCACACCGAGTACGCGCTCATCGGTGGGCAGCGTGACCACGTTGTCGAGCCTGATCCGCATGCTCTATTCCCGCGCCGGCAGCTATCCGCCGGGCCAGCCGATGCTTTACGCCGAGGATTTTTCACCGAATACGCCGCAAGGCGCCTGCCCCGATTGTCACGGGCTCGGTCGGGTCTATGAAGTGACCGAAGCCTTGATGGTGCCCGATCCGGAGCTGACCATCCGCCAGCGCGCCGTGGCGTCCTGGCCGCTGGCCTGGCAGGGGCAGAACCTGCGCGACATCCTGGTGACAATGGGCATCGACGTCGATATTCCATGGCGCAAGCTGCCGAAAAAGCAGCGCGACTGGATCCTCTTCACCGAGGAAACGCCGACGGTGCCGGTGTACGCCGGGTTGACGCCGGAAGAAACCCGCGTCGCCCTCGAACGCAAGATGGAGCCGAGCTATCAGGGAACGTTCACCGGTGCCCGGCGCTACATCCTGCACACCTTCACCCATTCGCAAAGTGCGCTGATGAAGAAGCGCGTATCGCAATTCATGCTCGGGAGCCTCTGCCCGTTGTGCGATGGCAAGCGCCTCAAGCGCGAGGCTCTGTCGGTGACGTTTGCCGGGCATGACATCGGCGAGTTGTCGCGGATGCCGCTGCTGCAGGTCGCCGAGATTTTGAAACCGGTAGCTGACGCGAGCTGGCTGGAACACGCCGATGAAACCGGCGAAACCCTGTCCCACAACCAGACCCGCGAAGCCCGACAGCAGCGCGTGGCCCATGGCGCCAGCGGTCACGCCAACGCGCCGGACGTGCGCCATACGCCCAACCTGTCGCTGGAAAAACGCCTGGCGGCGCAGCGTATTGCCGAGGATCTGCTGGAGCGGGTCAGTACCCTGACCGATCTCGGGCTCGGTTATCTGGCGCTGGAACGCAGTACGCCGACTCTCTCGTCCGGGGAGTTGCAGCGCCTGCGCCTGGCCACGCAACTGGGCTCGCAATTGTTTGGTGTGATCTACGTCCTCGACGAACCCTCCGCCGGTTTACATCCGGCCGACGGCGAGGCGTTGTTCGAGGCCTTGCAGCGACTCAAGGCCGACGGCAACAGTGTGTTTGTGGTCGAGCACGATCTGGAAACCATGCGCCGCGCCGACTGGTTGATCGATGTCGGCCCGGCGGCGGGTGAAAAGGGCGGGCAGATTCTCTATAGCGGCCCGCCTGCCGGGCTGGCGGCCATCGATCAGTCCCAGACCCGGGCCTATCTGTTCGCCGAGCAACAGCGGTCAGCGCGAACTGCGCGCAAACCTTCGGGCTGGTTGAGGCTGGACGGTGTCACCCGCAACAACCTGAACAACCTCAGCGTCGAGTTTCCGCTGGGCTGCTTTACCTCGGTGACCGGGGTCTCGGGCTCGGGCAAGTCGAGTCTGGTCAGTCAGGCGCTGCTGGAGCTGGTCGGGGCGCAGCTCGGTCGCAGCAGTGACGCCGAGCCGGAAGAGCTCAATCTGGAAGACGATACCCCGACTGCCAGCACCGGCCAGGTCAGCGCAGGGCTGGAGTCGATCAAGCGTCTGGTGCAGGTCGATCAGAAGCCTATCGGCCGCACGCCGCGTTCCAATCTGGCGACCTACACCGGGCTGTTCGATAACGTACGCAAGCTGTTCGCCTCCACCCCTCAGGCGCAAGAGGCGGGCTACGACGCCGGGCAGTTTTCCTTCAACGTCGCCAAGGGCCGTTGCCCGACTTGCGAGGGCGAGGGTTTTGTCAGTGTCGAATTGCTGTTTATGCCCAGCGTGTATGCGCCGTGCCCGACCTGCCATGGCGCACGTTACAACCCCGAGACGCTTGCGATTCAGTGGCAGGGGTTGAGCATTGCTCAGGTGCTGCAATTGACCGTGGACGAGGCGGTGACGGTGTTTGCCGAACAACCGGCGATCCGCCGCTCACTGGAAGTGCTGCGCGATATCGGCCTCGGTTATCTGCGCCTCGGACAACCGGCGACCGAGTTGTCCGGCGGCGAAGCCCAGCGGATCAAACTGGCGACCGAATTGCAGCGCAACCAGCGTGGTGCGACGTTGTATGTGCTGGACGAGCCCACTACCGGGCTGCACCCGCGAGACGTCGACCGCTTGCTGGAGCAACTGGACAATCTGGTGAGCGCAGGGCACACGGTGATCGTGGTCGAGCACGAAATGCGTGTGGTGGCGCAGAGCGACTGGGTGATCGATATCGGTCCGGGGGCAGGGGATCAGGGTGGCAAAATTGTCGTGGCCGGCACGCCGCAGAAAGTGGCAGCGAGCAAGAAGAGCCGAACCGCGCCGTTTCTTGCCCGGGCTTTGAGCCGCTAACTGCCTCGTCAGGGCAGGCCTCATCGCGGGCAAGCCCGCTCCCACAGAGTCTGATGTGTTCACGAATTTGTGTACGGCACAAAAAACTGTGGGAGCGGGCTTGCCCGCGATGGCGGTGTATCAGGCACCGTCGAGGGTGCGGCGCACCTTGTCCAGCAGTTCGCTGATCTGGAACGGTTTGACCAGCATCTCCATACCGGCGCCGAGAAACACCTGACGGTTGATCGCGGTTTCCGCGTAACCGGTCATGAACAGGATCGGCAACCCGTCGCGCCAGCCCCGGGCCACGTCCGCCAGTTCGCGGCCGCTCATGCGCGGCAGGCCGACATCGGTCAGCAGCAGGTTGATCGACGGATCGTTCTGCAGGCGCTCCAGCGCGGTTTCGATATCGCCGGCCTGGGTGCAGCGATAACCGGCATCCTCCAGCACTTCGGTGACGAACAGCCGCACCGACGGCATGTCTTCGACGATCAGCACATGCTCGCCGGAACCTTGCGGATCGACCGCTGGTGGCACCAGATCGGCGGCGGTCGGGTCGCTGGTGGCCGGCAGCATGATGGTCACTTCGGTGCCGCGCCGGGCGACGCTGCGGATGTGCGCATCGCCACCGGACTGACGGGCGAAACCGTAAATCGTCGACAACCCCAGACCGGTGCCCTGACCCAATGGCTTGGTGGTGAAAAACGGGTCGAACACCTTGTCGATCAGGCTGTGTTCGATGCCGGTGCCGTCATCGCGCACCGACAGCGCCACGTAGGAACCATCGGTCAGGTTCGGGTCGCCATGGGAGTAGGCCGCATAGGTGCTGACCCAGATATTGCCGCCCTGAGGCAAGGCATCCCGGGCATTGATGACCAGGTTGAGCACGGCGCTTTCCAGTTGAATCGGATCGACCAGGGCGATGGCCGGTTTGGTGGTCAGCTCAAGCTTGAGGGCGATGCGTTCGCCAATGGTGCGCACCAGCAATTCTTCGAGCGAACGCACGTGATCGTTGATGTCCACCGGCCGGGTGTCCAGCGGCTGTTGCCGGGCAAAGGCCAGCAGGCGATGGGTGAGTGACGCGGCGCTCATCGCCGAATTCAGCGCGGCGTCGGCGTAGAACTGCACTTTGTCGAGACGGGCATCGGCGACGCGTTTCTGGATCAGTTCCAGACTGGTGATGATCCCCGTCAGCAGGTTGTTGAAGTCATGGGCGATGCCGCCGGTGAGCTTGCCCAGCGCGTCCATTTTCTGTACTTGCAGCAATTGCGCTTCGGCGCGTACCCGGTCGGCGACTTCCTTGGCCAGTTGCGTGGTGGTGTCGTCCAGCCGAGCCAGGTGTGAGCGTTCGCGGTGACGGTGTTCAGTGACGTCTTCGACGAACACCAGGCTCAGTTCCGGCGTGCGGTACGGGGAAATCTGCCACTGGGTTTCGCGGATTTCACCCTGCACGCGCATGTTCAGCGTGCCTTTCCAGCGCTCGCCGTCCACCAGCCGCAGACGCAGTTCCTCGAGGATGGCGCCCTGATCTTCGGCAAAGCACTCGTCGAGAATTTGTGAGTCGCGGTTGTCCTGGATCAGTTGGGCAAAGGCGTGGTTGCACTCGTGGACTTTCAGGGTTGCATCGATGACCGCAATCGGCGCCGAAACATTGACGAAGATTTCCCGGAAGCGCGCCTCGCTTTCGCGCAGGGCATTTTCCGTGTCGCGCACCCGCAGCAGGGTGCGCAGGGTTGCCAGCAGCACGTCCGGGTCCACCGGGTGAATCAGGTAGGCGTCGGCCCCGGCGTCGAGGCCGGTGATGATGTCGCCGGTCTGGATCGACGCCGCCGACACATGGATCACCGGGAGCAGGGCGGTGCCGGGATCGGCGCGCAGTTCACGGACAATATCGAAGCCGCTCATGTCCGGCAGGTTGACGTCGAGAATCAGCGCATCCAGCTCTTCGCTGGCAATCAAAGCCAGACCTTCGCCTCCGGTGCCGGCCTCCAGCACTTCGTAGCCGTGGCGCTCCAGGCGCCGGCGCAGGGCGTAGCGGGTGGCGACGTTGTCGTCGACGATCAACAGGCGGATGTCATGTTTCATCGACGTTCTCCAGAGCGATCGCCAGCGGGATGATCACGAAAAAGGTCGAGCCGACTCCCGGTGCGCTTTCCACCCCGACTTCGCCGCCCAGCAGCGCCGCAAAGCGCTTGCACAAGGACAACCCGAGGCCGGTGCCGCGCAGGCGTTTTTGCAGCGGTGAATCGACCTGGGAAAAGTCTTCGAACAGGGTGCCGTGCAGCTCGGCGGCGATGCCGATGCCGGTGTCGCTGACGGCGAAACGTACCTTGTCCTGGCCTTCAAGCCGTGCCGAGACCCGGACTTCGCCGCGAGTGGTGAACTTCAGCGAGTTGGAAATGAAATTGCGCAGGATCTGCGCGAGCTTCTTGTCGTCGGTGTACAGGCGCGGCAGGCCGACCGGTTCTTCGAAAATCAGGTCCACCGCCGTGGCGTCGACAATCGGCCGGAACATCCCGCGCAACGCCGCGAACAGGTCGAACATGTCGAACCACGCAGGGGAAATGGTAATGCGCCCGGCCTCGATCTTCGCCAGATCGAGCAGGTCGTCGACCATGTCGCTGAGCTCACGGGCGGCGCTGCTGACGAACGCCACCTGCTTGTGTTGCTCCGGGCTGAGCGGGCCGTCGAGTTCATCGGCCAGCAGGCTGTTGATGCTCAGGATCGAACCCAGCGGGGTGCGGAATTCGTGGCTCATGTACGACAGGAAGCGGCTTTTCAGGTCCGAGGCCTGGCGCAGTTGTTCGGCCTGGGTGTCGAGCTCGGCGTACAGGGCGAGGACGCCCTGATTGGTCTCGTCGAGTTCTTCGCGCAGCGCGGCGGTTTCGCTCTGCAACTGGGCGATCAACGCGCTCTGTTCTGCGCTGCTCAAGGTCGTGGACTCAGCCATGGGTGGCCTCCAGGGCAACGACCAGGACCGTTGCATCGTCGCGTCCGCGACTGAAGTCGCGGTGCAGGACGGTGGCTATCACGGCGGGATGGCGATGCACCAGGCCGGGGTAGTCTTGAAGGTTCCAACGGGACTGCAAGCCGTCGCTGTACATGATCAATAGATGTCCATTCACGTGAGCATAGTCAAAGGGCTGGGCTTTCCGGAATTGGGCGCCGACGATGCCCGGGTGCGAGGCCAGTCCACGGGATTTGTCGGCGGTGACGAGGCTGGCGCCGATGTTGCCGATACCGGCGAAGGTCAGGCTGTCGCGCTCGCCATGAAACTGAGCAAATGCTACTGCGCCGCCTCGGGTGCCGATCATTTCCCGGTGCAGTTCGTCCATCAGTAACACCGGGGGAGCGAACGGGCTCAGGGCGAAGGTTTTTTCTCCGGCCCGGGCGGCACGCTCGGCGTCTTCGCCATGGCCGAGGCCGTCGACGATCAGGGCGCTGATATCCGAACTGTTGATTGCCAGGTGCCAGACATCGCCGCACGCCGGGTCGTTGTGCAGTGAATGCTGACTGACGCCGAACCGTAGATCCGGCTGCCGGTCGGTGCGCGGGTACAGCCGTGCCAGCAATACCGCGCCCCGGGCGTCGGCGTAGACATCGAACACCTCGGTCTGGCGCGATACCGCGCCGAGCCCGATGCCCTGAGTGCCGCCCGTGGAGAAACCGTCGGCCATGCACGCATCGAGATCAAAGCCGCCAGCGCGGTCGATCGCGAGCATTTCGATGCCGAACCCATCAATGCGCTGCAACACCCGCAGATGCAATTCACCGTGGGTCGCATGCTTGAGCACATTGCTTGCCAGTTCCGTGGCGACCAGCGCGACACGCCCGGCATCGCGCTCATCGAAGCCATGCTGTCCGGCGAGTTGCTGTGCCGTGCGACGCGCATGACCGATCTGACTGAGCTCTTCGATCGGCAACACGCGGGTCAGGCTCCCGCTGATGTTCATGTCCATCGGGTAATCGTGACGCGAGTGCCCGCACCGGGCGCGGTGTCCAGCTCGAACTCGTCCACCAGCCGCTTGGCGCCGGTCAGGCCCAGGCCCAGGCCGCTGCCGGACGTCCAGCCATCGGTCATCGCCAGTTTGATGTCGGGAATGCCCGGGCCTTCGTCGCGGAAGGTCAGGCGCAGGCCGACCTTGTGGTTGTCGTCGAGGATCTGCCAGTCCATGTCGCCGCCCCCGCCATACACCATGGTGTTGCGCGCCAGCTCGCTGACGGCGGTCACCAGTTTGGTCAGGTCGATCAGGCGCATGCCGCACTCGGTGGCCAGTTTGCGCGCCAGTTGCCGGGCGAGCACCACGTCCTGCTCGATGTTGATCGGTTGCGTACCGCTGCTGCGCACCGTCATTGCTGGCGTACTCGTTCCTGCAGCAGTTTCATGCCGCGCTCGACATTCAGCGCGGTACTGACACCGGGTAGGTTGAGGCCGAGCTCGACCAGGGTGATCGCCACCGCCGGCTGCATGCCCACCAGCATGGTTTCGGCGTCCATGATTTTCGACAGGCCGGAGATGGTGCCGATCATCCGGCCGATGAACGAATCGACCATGTCCAGCGCCGATATGTCGATCAACACCCCGCGTGCCGAGGTCTTGCTGATGCGCTCGGACAGATCGTCCTGCAGGGTGAGGGCGAGCTGGTCATGCATGTCGACCTGGATGGTCACCAGCAGGAAGTCGCCCATCTGGAGAATCGGGATACGTTCCATCGCTTAAACCGTCTTGGCAAGGGTGATGCCCAGGCGGGTCAGGGCCAGTTTCAAGGCGTCGGCCAGATTGGCCTTGGTCACCACGCCTTGCAGGTCGAGGCCCAGGTGCACGATGGTCTGGGCAATCTGCGGACGCACGCCGCTGATGATGCAGTCAGCGCCCATCAGGCGGATCGCGGTGACGGTCTTGAGCAAATGCTGGGCGACGAGGGTGTCGACGGTTGGCACGCCGGTGATGTCGATGATGGCGATTTCCGAACCGGTGTCGACGATGCGTTGCAGCAGCGATTCCATCACCACCTGAGTGCGTTGCGAATCGAGGGTGCCGATCATCGGCAGCGCCAGTACGCCGTCCCAGAGCTTGACCACCGGGGTGGACAGCTCCAGCAATTCTTCCTGCTGACGCTTGATCACCGCTTCACGGGATTTCTGGAAGGTGCGGATGGTGTGCAGGCCGAAAGCGTCGAGCAGTTCGGAGATTTCCCAAAGCTGCTCGGCCAGCAGCGCCGGTTGTTCCCGGTAGTGACTTTGGAGCAAAGAGAAAGTCGGGCCCTTGAGGGCAAAGATGAACGTGGCGGTCTGTTGCGAGTCCTGGCCGAGCAGGGCGCGACTGTGGGACAGCCGTTCGAGGAAGTGACGGGTGGTTTCCCAGCCGGCAGCGGAAATGTCGGTACCGCTGTTTTTGGCCATGCCATCGACTACCAACTGCAGGAACTCTGTGGCCTGTTGCCGCACTTCCTGTTCTTTAAGGTGGCGCGTGGCACCGCTGTCTTCCATGTTTTGTATCCATTCACCCAGCAGCTGAGCCTGTTTGTTCTTCATCGCATCGAGTGTGCTGTTCTGCAGTGCTGCCATGTGGGTTTTGCTCCTTCGCGAGTGGGGCCGGTGCGACAGAAAACGACCGGCGCGAAATGAATGACATTTGCCGTATGAAATAGTTGTTCGTTCCCGAGTGGATATTTTTGATCTGCCGCAAGGAACGTTCCGGTAACTCTAGTCGGCATGGGGGGCGGTGGAGGTTTTTTGACGGATTTTGGGGGGGCAGAAATGAAAGGGCCGCACCCTCTGGATGCGGCCCCTTGGCGCGGTTGGCGTTTATTTGCTTGGGTGTTTGGCCTGCAGTTCCTTGGCGGCTGCCAAGTGTTTTTCCAGACCGGGCAGCATTTTCTGGGCGAAGCCCTTGAGTTCGGTGGCGCCTTTGACCTGGTCGTCGGTCACGGTGTTGGCTTCTTTCTTGAACAGTTCGATGGCTTCTTCGTGGGCCTTCACCTGATTGTTGGCGTAGGCGGCGTCGAAGGACTCGTCGCGCATGTCGAGGATCTTCTCCTTGGCCTGTTTCACCAGGGTGGTGGAGTCCGGGACTTTGATGTCGTGGGCCTGGGCAATGGCCGCCAGTTCATCGTTGGCCTTGCCGTGGTCGGTGATTATCATGTTGGCGAAATCCTTGATGTCCGCCGACTGGCTCTTTTCCAGGGCAAGGCGACTGGCTTCGATTTCGGCGATGCCGCCGGCCGCCGCGTTATCGACAAAACTGTTGGAGGTCGCGGCGAAGGCGCTGCCCATGCCGCTGCTCAAGGCGATCGCCAGGGCGAGATGACGCAGGTTGAATCCGTCCATTTGTGTTTCTCCACGCAGATGTTTTGGGGGTGTTACTCAATGGAGGGAAGGCTGCGGCACAAGGTTTTATCGTATTTGCCTCAGGGCGACGAACGGCCACCGCTGGTCTGACAGGTGGTCGACAGAAGGGTACAACCAAGGCCATTCTGGTAATGGCTGACGCAATCGGTCGCGTCGGCTGCCGATCAATTGACGGAGGTGTTCCATGCCGGTGACCCATGACCTGTATCAGGACTTGAAGCTTACGAAGGAAGAGATCCAGCAACGACGCACCGAGGATCCACATCTGGACGCACTGATCAACAAGTATTCCCAGGCGGACGCCGAGGTCGTCAAGGCCGAGACGGCAGCCTCGGATGCGCCCAGTGATGACGCACTGAAAAAACTCAAAGAGAAACGCTTGCAGGTCAAAGACAAGATCGTCGAGCAATTGCAGGCTCGAACCTGACCGTCAGTCGCGCCATCGACCTTCGGGGGTGGCACGACTGGAACGACAGCCACGACGGGCACCTCGAATGTACAGAGTCTTCACATAGCGACTCTTTGCGAGGTGCCTTATGAATCCCAAATTCCCCAGTGAAGAGCAGGGCGCATTCGACCCGGTTCCCACCCATCCCGAGCCCAACAGTCCAGCGCACACCGTCCGCCATCCGGAAGAAGAACGGAAGGACGACGAGGTGTCGGAGGATGATGACCCGGACAAGTTCGACCGATCAAGCAACTGACCGTCCGCCATCGCCAGCAGGCTGGCTCCCACATTTGGAATTCAATCCCACTGTGGGAGCCAATTTGCAATGTAGTCCACTGTGGGAGCCAGCCTGCTGGCGAGAGGGCCATTCGATTCACTACAGAACCCCGGGCTTCACTTCAAGGCTGCATCCAGCGGCATCCGCGCCATGTGCGTGGCCTTCAGCGAGCCGAAATACAACCAGTCGCCATACTCGCGAGCGGTGGTGATCGGCGAATAATTGCCGTCGCTCGCATCCTGCAAATTGGCGATGACCTTGCCGTCCAGATCCAGTCCCAGCACAAAACCGCGTTTCTCCACCGGTTTGGGCACGACGGTCATCGCCCGCACGATCATCTTGCGCACGAACGGATGCCCGGCGGTGCCATCGAGCAGCGGATTGCGCGGCGTGTACAGCGCCACCCAGAAACGGTCCCGGCCATTGAACGCGAGGTTGTCCGGCAGACCCGGCAGGTTGTCGATGAACAGGTCGTGGGTGCCGGCCTTCGGTCCGGTCAGCCAGTAGCGGCTGATGCGGTAGGCGCCGGTTTCATTGACCAGCACATAGGCGTCATCCGGGCCGAGGGTCACGCCGTTGGCGAATTCCAGCTTGTCGAGCAGGACGCTGGTCTTGCCGGTCTGGAAGTCATAGCGCAGCAGGCGCCCGTCACCGCCGTGCTCGATGATCGCCTCGCCGTCATGACCGTAGCCCCAGCGACTGCTGGCATCGCTGAAGTAGGCGTAATGCCCGGACTTGTCGATGGCCACATCATCAGTGAAGCCGAACTTCAGGCCATTGGCTTCAGTGGTCAGCGCGGTCAGCCGTCCTTGGGCATCAAGTGACAGCAAGCCCTTGACCCCGTCGGCAATCACCAGCAAACCGTTGGGGTGCCGTGCCAGGCCCAGCGGACGCCCGCCGGTATCGGCAAGTACCTGACGCTGCTGGCCGTCGAGGCTGGTCCGCAGCAGGCGCCCGTCATGCAGGCCGGTGATCAGAAAGTCGTTTTCCAGCAGCAGCGCTTCGGGGCCTTCGATATTGCCCGGACCGACCTGCTTCGCACTTTTGAGGCGTTGATTGTCCGCGTAAGGGCCTTCGGTCAAGGACGGGGCAACCTGTGGCTTCCACGCCACGGGCTGGACTTTGGTCGGCATCAGCAACAGGAAGGCCAGAATCAAAATCACCAGCAGCAGGATCAGATGGCGCAGCTTCACACGTGGGCTCCCGCGAGTGCGAGATGCCCGGTCGCCCTGTCGCGCAGGGCCAGCATCGAGGCGGCCGATTCACGTTCGATGCGGCGTTTGAGCAACAGCTGATTGGCGATGCGCATGCCCAGACTCTCGAAGTGGTAATCCAGCGTGCGCACAAAACGCGTGCCGTCGTTATGGGCCGAGCATTCATAGGTCAGCAGCAGTGACAGACCATGATCGCCCTGGGCCCGGGCACACCAGCGCCGCCCCGGCAGGTATTCGGTAACTTCCCAGCTCAAATGGCCTTCGCGGCCACCGGCATGAATGTCTTCCTCGAAACGGGCGCCGGCATGCAACGGGCCGGCAGGGCCGTCGATTTTCAGCGAGGACGGATGCCACTCGGGCCAGCGGCTGACGGTGGCGGCGTAGGCGAGTACGGCAATCGGCTCGCCGGCGATGTCGATCGGATGCTGCATGCGGGTCATGGGCGTTCTCGAATCGGTGAGGGGGACGGGCTCCGGCTCCCAATAGAGGGTGCCGAACAGGTAATCCATCAACGGCAGGACGATGTTGAAATTGCGCTCCTGCATGCGTTCACGCCGATGATGCAATTCGTGCAGACGGCGCATCTGGCGGATCCACGGCAGACGGCTCAGCGGATGCTTTTCCGGCAAGTGTTCGCAGGCGTGAAACACCTCATAGGTCAAATAACCCAGCACCATGCAGCCGCCGATCAGCCCGGCGACATTGGCGTTGACCTGTGCGAACAGCCACCACAGGGGCAGGGTGATCACCAGCGTGTGCACCACGATCAGCCACGCCGGAAACAGGATCACCCGCCAGTCGCGGGCGCTGTCCCAGGTCATGTGGCCGGGGGTGAAGAAGCTGTGATGGTCGCCGGCATGGCGGGCGTAGAACATTTTAGCGAAGGCTTTTTTGTGATGCCCGAGATGGCGGTGCACCACGTACACGCCGAAATTGAAGAACAGCAAGGTCAGCGGCACCGCCAGCCATTCCAGCGGACGCACCTGCTGCACGCTGCTCCAGAACGCGCCGATGGCCAATACGCCGAACAGCAGCACGAAGACACCGTGCAGCCACGGGTTGTACAGCGGATGAATCGCCGCGCGATAGCGGCTGCGAAATGCCTCGGTGGTCTGCCTCACTGCGGTCACCTGCGGATATTGTCGTTATCCCGGCAGATTAGCCGATCCCGCCGTTTGTGCAGTGTCTACCTTGAGGTCACAACTGCCATGCTCCGGTGCATAGCGGTCGTCAGCTCAACGGGTTCCAGCGCTGGGACCAGTCGTCATCGGCCTTGATCACTTCGCGCAGCAGATCGAACGCCTGCTGCAGGGTCGCCGAATCACGATCGCGGGAATAGACGAGGTAGGTCGGATAACCGAATTCCGGGGCTTTGGTCACGACTTCCAGGGCGCCGCTTTCCAGGTAGGTGCGAACGACACGGGTGCGGAAGTAGCCGCTGCCGCCGTTCTCCAGAATGTATTGCAGGGCCAGCGGGCCGAGGTTGAAGCTCAGGGCGGCCTTGGCTTTTTCCGGCAGTGCAGCATCGTGCTGACGGCGGAAGTCGGTGCCCCAGTCGATGTATACGTAGGGAGCGGGGCGGTTGGGTGTCCGGACCAGAATCAGTTTCTCTTCCAGCACTTGCTCGACCTGCAGGCCCGGCCAGTATTCCGGCTGATAGACCAGCGCGGCGTCGAGCACGCCGAGTTCCAGTTGACGCAGCAGGTTCTCGCCGTCGCGGATGTCCATGCGCAGGGCATGGCTGGGGATCTTCTCGCGCAGTTCGGCGGCCCAACTGAGCATCAACGGATTGCACAGGCTGACCTCGCCACCGATGTGCAGCACGTTGTCGTAGCCCTCGGGCAGCGGCAAGTCGCGGCGTGCGGCTTCCCAGGTCTGCACCAGCTGATTGGCGTAGACCACGAACGCCTCGCCATTGGCAGTCAGCCGCGCACCGGCTCGGTTGCGCACGAACAGCGTGCTGCCCAACTGGCTTTCGAGTTTTTGTACGCGGGCAGTGATCGCGGTCTGGGTGACGAACAGCTTTTCCGCCGCCGCCGCGAGGCTGCCGTGGCGGACGATTTCCAGAAAGGTGCGGGCTAGGTCGATGTCCATGGGGGCGCCGGTGTCTGAGGTGCCGGCATTGTAAGTCAAAAGCGCCCTCACCCTAGCCCTCTCCCGGGGGGAGAGGGGACCGATTCGGGGATATTGACGAGATACATCGACCTGAAAGTTCGGCTTTGAATCCATAATCGACACGATTTTTCAGGTCGATGTATAGCGCAAAACAACTCGGTCAGTCCCCTCTCCCTCGGGGAGAGGGCTAGGGTGAGGGGAAAGCAGACGCCACCGATCAACCAGCTAATTCAGCCTCACGCACCCGCGCCCAATCCTCCACCAACCGCGCCGGCGTGCAGCAAGTCTTGCGCTTGTACACGAAATTGCGGCACTTCTCGGCAAACTGATTGCGGTTGTAGAGCATGTCTTCCTGCATCTCTTGCAGCTCGGTTTCGCGGCATTGGCGGATCAGCTCATGATCGATCCGCAGCTTGCGTTCACGCACCGCCGCATACGTCGGATCGGTCAGTACCGAATTGGCCCGTTGCAGCAACCACAAACCAAACTCGTCCGGGCAACGCGGACCGATTTCCTGGACCATGCCCAGTTGCAACGCCTGGGCAGCGCTGACCGGCAGGCAGGCCTGGGTCAATTGTTCGGCCATGGCCGGGCCGACGGCGCGGGGCAGGCTGTAGGTCCAGTATTCCGAGCCGTACAGGCCCATGCTTTTGTAATGCGGGTTGAGCACGATGTCGGCGCGGGCGAACACGATGTCAGCCGCCAGGGCGAGCATCACACCACCGGCGCCGGCATTGCCGGTGACCCCGCTGACTACCAGTTGCCGTGCACTGAGCAACTCTGCGCAGACATCATCGATGGCCTGGATATTGGCCCAGGCTTCGGCGCCCGGATCTTCGGCAGCCTGAATCACATTCAAATGCACACCGTTGGAAAAGCTGCCGCGCCCGCCCTTGACCAGCAACACCTGGGTGTCGCGGGACTTGGCCCAGCGCAGAGCTTCGACCATGCGTTGGCACTGCTCGGTGCTCATGGCGCCGTTGTAGAACTCCAGCGTCAGCTCGCCTACTCGCCCGGACTCGCGATAGCGGATCGGCTGATACGCCTCATCGCTGAATGGTGCGTTGGCGATCGACCAGTCCAGCACCGGTACATCGGCCAATTGCCCGGCCAGCACATGCCGCGCCGGACGCTTGAAGGTTTCTTCGCCCGGTTGCGGTTTGCGTCGCAGTGAGCCGATCCACAGGCTGTGATCACCGGTCGCCACCAGCACCGCATCGTCGTGTACCGCAAGAATCTCGCCGGGGATGCCGGTGCGCTGATCGAGGTGCGCGTCGTACACGTAATACTGGCCGCCGGCGAGGCTGGCGAGCACGCCGGGCTGGCCGTCCGCCGCATCGATGCAGCGTTTGATGAAGCGCGAGCAGTCGTGCCAGCTGAAGGTGCGGTCGTCCTGTTTCATGTTCGGTTGCAGGCAGCCGCGAACCTTGGGATCGGTGTAATCCAGAGGCGTCGGGACGAAGCCGTCGATGAATTTTTCCACCACTTCGCGGATGCAGCGAATCGCCGCGTCACTGACCCGGCCGTTGTACAACTCGGATTTACGCAGGCCTGCCGGCAGGTTGAATTCGCAGGTGGCCCAGACCGGGCCGGCGTCCATTTCTTCCACCGCTTGCAGCGCGGTTACGCCCCAGGTTGGCAGCTCGCGCATGATCGCCCAGTCCAGCGCGCTGGCGCCGCGATCACCGACGATGCCGGGGTGAATGATCACCACCGGACGTTGCGGATTGCTCCACAGCGCATGGGGGACACGATCCTTGAGGAACGGACAGATCACGAGATCAGCGCCGCTGTTTTCGATCTGCTCGCACACGGCGGCTTCATCGGTGAACAGCACCACGCTCGGCGAATGGCCGGCCTGACGCAGCTCCAGCCAGGCACGTTGGGTCAGACCGTTGAACGCCGAAGACAAAAGAATGATGTTGAGTGATCGCATGATTGCTCTTCCTTGAAAGGTCAGCCGCAGGCTCCGGTGAGCCGTCCGTGGCTATCGATGGAGGCGCAAGGTTAGAGAGTGGCGTGGCGGGCGCCACTGATCGAGATCAACGTTGTGTCAGCCAATGTTGCCGTGGCGACAAAGCGTCTTATGCTCAATGGTTTGCATATCCTGATTTTTTATTACTTCAAATGTCCGCGACGCTATTGCACAGTCGCAGCCCTGATCAACGCCGGACGATCCCGGCGTATCCATGGATTTTCGCAGCGGGTGGAGCCCGTTTTCAGGGAGTAAGGCATGGGGAGTCACAACCCGCATTACCAGGTCATCGGGCAAATGTTCCAAAAGGACTACCGATGGTTGTGCGCCGCAGTCAGCCGTACCCTCGGCTGCCCGCACAGCGCACAGGACATTGCCTCGGAAACCTTTCTGCGGGTGCTGGCATTGCCTGACCCGCTGGCCATTCGCGAACCTCGCGCACTGCTGACCACGATCGCCCGGCGTTTGGTCTACGAGGGCTGGCGCCGACAGGATCTGGAGCGTGCCTATCTGCAAAGCCTGGCGTTGGCGCCGGAGCCAGTGCATCCGTCGCCGGAGGAAAGGGAACTGGTGATTGAAGCGCTGCTGGCGGTGGATCGCCTGCTCAATGGCTTGTCAGCAAAGGCCAAGGCTGCGTTTCTCTACCATCAGCTCGATGGCCTGACCTACAGCGAAATCGGCGAACGCCTCGGCGTCTCCACCAGTCGGGTGCAGCAGTACATGGTCGAAGCCTTCAAACGTTGCTATCAGGCGATGCAGGCATGAGACCGGACGAAACGCTGATCGATGAGGCAGCGCAATGGATGGCGTTGTTGCAATCGGGGGATGTCAGCCTGCAAGAGCGCGCAGCCTTCGACGCCTGGCGTGCAGCGGATCCACGGCATCAGCAGATCATCGAGCAAATGGGCGGCGGGCTGAGCCTGTTGCGCCATGCGAACCTGCGCGGGCTGCCCCGCGAGAGTGTGCTGCACAGCCTGAATGCGCCCTCCAGCAGCCGTCGTCGATTCATCAGCGGTAGCCTGAGCGTGCTCGGCCTTGCGGTGCTGGCCGGGTTGCTCGGGCGACGTTATGGCTGGTTGCCCGAGGACGGCGAATTGTCGACCGGAACAGGCGAGCGACGTGAATTCACGCTGGAAGATGGCAGCACCCTGATGCTGAACGCCCGCAGCCGCGTGGTGCCGCGATTCGACAGCGCAGAGCGTCTGCTGGCCCTGCGCAGCGGTGAACTGCTGGTCGATGTGGCGAAAAATCCGGCCCGGCCTTTTGTGGTCGAAACCGGACACGGGCGGATGCGCGCCCTCGGTACGAAATTCCTGGTGCAGCGCGCTGAGGATTCGACGCGGCTGGTGATGCTGCATTCGCAAGTCGAAGTGGTCACTGCCGGCGGCGCGCGGCAAGTGGTGGAGGCGGGCGAAAGCCTGTTGTTCAACGAACGTGAAATCCTCGCTCTGGAACGCAGCAAGGGACAGGAAAGTGCGTGGGTTCAGGGACGTCTCGAAGTGCGCGACCGTCCTCTGAGCGAGGTCATCGACAGCCTGCGCAGTTACCGTCGCGGCATCTTGCACCTGAGCCCCGAAGTTGCCGGTCTGCGTCTCAGCGGCCTCTATCCGCTAGACGACAGCGACCGAACATTGCAGCTGCTCGAACGCTCGCTGCCGATCCGCGTGACCTGGCACAACTTGTACTGGGTCAGCATCGAAGCGCGGTTATAAAACCATAACTTCCCGGTCTATCCGCCACCCTATAAAAAGCGCCGGCCCGCTGCTCATTCCCTGCAGACGCCTTCAACAGGGAAGCCCCTCGATGTTCTCATTCAAACAACAATCAACCCGTCTGACGCTGGCCGCCGCGCTGGCGATGGGCATCGTGCCTTCGGCCGTTCTGGCGCAAGACGCCGCCCCTCAGGTGTTCACTTTCGACATCGCCCCGGGTGCGCTCGACGAGGTGCTGCTGGATATTTCGCGCCAGACCGGCGTGCCGATTTCCTTCAGTCAGAATCTGGTTCAGGGCAAGCGCAGCAGTGCGGTGCACGGTGCGTTAGGCGGCCGGCAGGCGGTGGAGAAGGCGTTGCTCGGCAGCGGTCTGCAAGTGGAGCAGGGCACTCAAGGCCTGAGCATTCGCCAGGCCGACGCGCCAGGCGCCGCACCGGTCAAGGCTGCCGCCGTGGTGCCCGCCAGCAGCGCCGATTACCGCATGGAAAAGGTCACTGTCACCGGCTCGCGGATCGCCCGGGCGCAGTCCGATGGCGCGACGCCGGTCAACGTCATCACCCACGAAGAAATGGAAGCGCGGGGCTACAAGAACGTCTACGACGCCCTCGCCACGCAAACCCAGAACACCGGCATGACCCAGGGCGAAGACTACGGCAACACCTGGCAACCGGCCGCCAGCGCCCTCAACCTGCGCGGCCTGGGTCCCAACCACACACTGGTGCTGATCAATGGGCGACGGGTCGCCGATTACCCGACGCCGTACGACGGCAAGGTCAACTTCACCAACCTGGCGAACATTCCCTCGGCGATCATCGACCGCATCGAAATCCTCAGCAGCGGCGCCTCGGCGATCTACGGTTCGGATGCGATTGCCGGGGTGGTGAACATCATCCTCAAGGACAAAATGAATGGCGTCGACGTCAACCTCAAGGGTGGCACCAGCGAGCGCGGTGGCGGTGACAATCAGCGGTTGCAGATCAGCGGCGGCGGCAGTTGGGGTGACTTCGACGGCCTGTTCGGGCTTGAGCTGACCAATCGCGATCCGATCTGGGCCGATGACCGAGGCTTCATGCAGAGCGGGCCGCTGGCGGATGTCGGTTATCGTCGCGACCTGAGCAATAACCGATACCTGGGGCCGGGCTGCGGCGCTTATCAAGGCACGTTCGACAACAAGTTGTTCAACAATGGCGGGCGCTGCCGCACCGACCAGATGTACAACGATTACTGGACGATCCAGACGCAAAAGGAAAACTACGACGGCTACACCCGTGGCACCTGGCATTTCAGCGACAGCGGTCAGGTGTTCGCCGACTTGATGTACGGCCTCGATCACATCCAGAACAACACCCGTGGCCCGACCTTCACGTCGCCGGACTTCATCAACCAGAACAGCGGCAATCTGGAGCGTTGGTATCGGCGTTTCGGTGAAGAGGAAATCGGCGGGCGCACCAGTAACAACAGCAAGTGGCGCGATACGTCATGGACAGGAACCCTCGGGCTGTCGGACAAGATCGCCGACACTGGCTGGCACTATGATCTGGCGGCCAATCGCTCGGAATATAAAAGCGTGCGCACCACACGCTATACGCCGCTGTCGTCGATCCAGGACTTTTACCTCGGCCCGCAGCTCGGCACACGCGGCGGTTACCCGGTGTTCTCTCCTGATGCTTCACGTCTTGATCGACCGCTCACACCGCAGGAATGGCAGCAGTTTCGTGGTGACCTGACCCAGAGCAGCAAGTCGGTGTCCACCAGTTACAACGCCTCGGTCAATGGCGATCTGTTTGACCTGCCAGCCGGCCCGGTCGGATTTGCCGGCGTACTGGAAGCCGGCAAACAGGAATACCGCATCGACCCGGACGACAGTCTCAACGATGGCAGTTTTTATGGCGTGACCCCGGCGCAAAGCTCTGGCGGTTCGCGCAAGCGATACGCAGCGGGCGGTGAGTTCAGCATTCCGGTCACCGACACCGTGCTGGCGACAGCGGCGGGGCGCTGGGACCAATACAAATTCAGCGGCCGCACCGAGCAGCAGAAAACCTACAACCTCGGCCTGGAATGGCGCCCGATCACCAGCCTGTTGCTGCGCGGCAGTTACGGCACCAGTTTCCGTGCGCCGGACCTGAACTACATCTACCAGTCCGACAGCAACGGCTACTACCCGGCGCAGATCGACTACTACGGTTGCAGCCAGGGCGTGGAGGGCGCCTGTGATCGCGGGCGGGTCGACTACACCCAGAGCGGCACAGCGGATCTGGCATCCGAACGCGGAAAATCCTGGACGTACGGGTTTGTCTGGTCGCCGTCGCGCAATTTCGATTTCTCCACCGATTTCTGGCGCGTGGAAATCGACGACCTGCTGACCACCGTCGACGAAAACCGCCTGTTGCAGGAAGAGAACGAATGCCGCAACGGCACTCAGGACATCAACTCGGCCAACTGTCAGTCCACCCTGGCACGCGTCGATCGTAATCCCGGTAATGCCGCCATTGATCCAAACCAGTTGCAGCGAGTGCGGGTCAATGCGATCAACGCCGCCAGCGAGCGGGTCAGCGGTCTGGACTTCAAGAGCAACATTCGCTGGGGCGCCGGGCAGTACGGAGCGTTCAGTTCGGCGTTGGGATACACCCTGGTGCTCTCGCATTTCTACAAGGAATCGGACGAAGCCCCGACCCAGGACTTGCGCACTTCGCGCAGCAACTACGACTGGCGCAGCAAGGTCAACGCCAGCCTAACCTGGGATTATCAGAAGGCCACGGCGACCCTGATGGGCATTCGGTATGGCTCCGTCACCAACGGCGCGGGTGACGGGCGCCTGTCGCCATGGACGGTGTTCAATGCCAGTGCGCGCTATCGCTTGAATGACCGGGCGAGTGTCGGATTGACCGTGAACAATGTGCTCAATCAGGTCAAGCATGACGACTCGGCCGGCTGGCCGTATTACCCCACCGGCAACTACGACCCGTATGGGCGGCAGTGGTGGCTGGATGTGAGTTATCACTTCGGAGGTTAAGCATCTGCTTCGGGAACGTCCTACGGAAACAAGCGGGTTTTGCGTGAAAACGGGGATATTTCCGACGACTTTTTCAGGTTGGTCGTCGGAAGCGTGATCTATAGCATCGGCTGTGACATTGAAGTCGTAAACGGCCTGGACGTTCAGGCCTCTGATAATGGATGGATCATGCGTACTGCACACCTCGAATACGAAACGCCTGCTTATTCCACCTGCCATCAATGGCGCGCTGATCGTGCCAGATGCCCCATGGAGGACGTCGCGTTGCCCAGTGCAAAGGTACCCCGGTTGACGGGTTTGAAGAAGGTCGCGGGCAAACCTGTCGAATTGCTCGTACATGGCCGGAACATCGGTGATGACGCCATGATGATCGTTCACCTTACGAATGAAGGCTTTGAGTTGAAAGACGTCGTCGACATGCTTTCAACCTCCGGGCTTTACCAGCAAGGCGACGTGGTCAAACTCATCACTGGCAAGTCGGTCAGAACGATCCGGCGACTGCTGAAAGAAGATGAACCGATACGGCTTGACCCACAGCAGAGCGTCATCGCCTACCAATATGCATTGGTGCTGGAGCTGGCCATTCGGGCCTTCGGGGGGCAACCACGGGCGGAGGACTGGATGCAGAAACCCTCTACCTATTTTCACGGCCATGTGCCGCTGGAATTGACCCTGCATCCATTGGGTTTTCAGATGGTGGAGCAGTATCTGGTGCAGCTGATCTACGGGGTTTACCCATGAACCCCTTGCCGTGGGACAAACATTGGTATGCATGGCGGCTTGATCGCGAGGTTTATGGAAGAACGTGGGATAGCGGGATGGGGTCAAAGATGAGAGGAGGTCGATGGAACATTCCCGGACGACGCGTCGTGTATGCATCCGTCGATCCGTCGTCGGCCATTCTCGAGGTGGCAGCCAACCATAGTTTCGATGCTCTGGACCGCGAGCCTTATGTTTTGACGTGTTTCGAAGTCATCAACAATGCGAAGGTAAAAATCGTGCAGCCCGAAGAGGTGCCGAACCCTTACTGGCTGAGCCCTGCACAGCCTTCACCCAATCAGCAATTGTTTGCCGACGCGTTGCTGGCCGAGCACCCGTTTGTACTGATTCCCTCGGCGGCAACCCGGCATTCGTGGAACCTGCTGGTGAGCTGCGATTTGGCGGAGGGGCAGTTCAGGATGGTCTCACAGGAGCGGTTCGGGCTTGATACCCGTTTGCTCAAGGAGATGGTTTTGAGTTAATGAGTTGGCTTATCGATTTGCATAACCTCATCACCCAACGGTCTAAACCGCGCCCTATAAATCCCTTCATGCCATCGCACATCCCTGCATAAACCAAAACGCAGGGATGGCTGTTCATGATTCGATTTTCACCCGTTAAATCCCCGTTGAGCGCGGCCTTGCTGCTGGCGATCAACACACTGCCGGCGATAGCTGCCGAAAGCAGTACTACAGAACCGACCACTCAACTGCAACGGGTCGAAGTCACCGGCACCGCGATCCGTCGGGTCGACGCCGAAACGGCGGTACCGGTCACCATCCTTCGGGTGGAAGAATTGCAGAAGCAAGGTGTGACGACCACAGAAGAGCTGGTCAACCGGATCTCTGCCAACCAGTCGTCCGTAGGTTCAGGGCGTTCGGTGGGTTCGAGCAGTGGCGGGGCGTCTTATGCCGACCTGCGCGGTATCGGCCCGAACAAGACCCTGGTGCTGCTCAACGGGCGCCGCTTGAGCAACAACGCGACCAACGCCATCAATGGCTCCGGTGTGGATCTCAACACCATTCCGTTCGCCGCCATCGACCGGGTGGAGGTGCTGCGTGATGGTGCCTCGGCGCTGTACGGCACCGATGCCATTGGCGGGGTAATCAACTTCATCACCAAGACCAGCCTCACCGAAGGTCAGATCAGCACCAACTACGACACGCCGACTCATTCCGGCGGCGGTGAAAGTCGTAATTTCAGTGGCAGTTGGGGATTCGGTGATTTGCAGGACGATCGCTTCAACGTCTTCGGTGTCGTGAGTTACGACAAACAGCAACGGCTGGCCGCTGAAGATCGTGGTTACACCTACAACTACCAGCCGGGGCGAGGGCTCGATTACACCTCCGGCACGGCATCACCGGCCAACTGGAGCCAGGGCAGCAACGCTACCAACCCGTTGGCCGGTTCCGGTTGCAATGCACCGGGGCTGCTGTCACGCAATGGCATCTGCCGCCAGAGCCTTTGGAATTACCTGGATCTGGTGCCGGAAACCGAGAAGACCTCGGCCTTCGCCAAAGCCACCGGCAAGCTGTCGGACGACCATAACGTCAGCCTCGAATACTTCTGGGCACGCAATGAAAACCGCACCCAGATCGGTCCCGGCACCCTGATGGGTAATCAGGTCAATCCCGGCACGGCGTTTTATCCGGGCAACGGCATCACCCCCGGGCCGAGCGGCTTTGCCCTTGATCCGACGCAACCGGTGGACGTGAACTGGCGTGAAACGGCGGTCGGCGCCCGCCGCCACGAAGACGACAACACCGGTCAGCGCCTGCTGCTGAGTTTCGACGGCACGCTGGTTGGGTGGGATTACAACCTTGGTGCTTCGTACAACCAGAACAAAGTGGTCAACACGATCCGCAGTGGTTACGTGAACGACCGCGCCGTCAGCCAGGGGATCGCCAATGGCGTGATCAACCCGTTCGGGCCGCAGACGGTTGCCGGTTCGGCATTGCTGGCCGCCAACGCGGTGGACGGTGATTACGCAACTGCCGTGGGCCGGGTGAAGGCGATTGACGGTCGTGTCAGCCGCGAGATCGGCGACTGGTTCGGTGCCGGTCCATCGGCATTGGCGCTGGGCGGCGAGTACCGCAAGGAAGACTTCCATCAGGATTTCGCCGCGTTTGCCGGTGATGTGCAGAGCCTCGGCGTGGACCCCAACGGCAGCGTGTCAGGGGATCGCAGCGTCTCGGCGCAATATGCCGAGGTCAATGTGCCGGTGCTCGACAGCCTGGAGTTGTCCGCTGCCCTGCGGCATGACAAGTACAGCGATTTCGGCAGCACGACCAACCCGAAATACTCGTTCCGTTTCCAGCCGTTCAAGGAGCTGGTGGTTCGCGGCGCTTACAGCGAAGGTTTCCGCGCACCGTCGCTGTATGAACTCTATAACCCGAATTTCACCACCTTCACCAACGCCAACTACAACGACCCGCGCCTGTGTGCCGGCGGCAATCCGAGCAACGGCGGGATCGCCAACCGCGACTGCGCCCAGCAGTTCAACCGGACCACGGGCGGCAACACGGACCTGAGCCCGGAAACCGCGCGCAACGTGACCGTCGGTTTCGTTTATCAGCCGTTCGATCGCCTGACCACCGTGCTGGATTTCTGGTGGATCAGCATCGCCAACCAGATCGCCGAGTTCCCCGAGTCGGCGGTGTTCGAGAACCCGGAACTGTATCCGGAACGCTTGATCCGCAAGCCTGACGGCTCCATCGATCACGTCGTCACCGGCCTGGCCAACCTCGGCAAGATCAAGACCAACGGCGTCGACGTGAGCTTCGACTATCGCCTGCCGAGCACGTCCTACGGTGATTTCGGCATCGGCCTGCAAGGCACCTATGTCAGCCGTTATGAGTATCAGCAGCAGCTCAAGGGCGATTTCATCGACAAACTCGGAGATTTTCGCGGGGGTGACTTCGCGTCGGCCGGCGCGGTGGCCCGCTGGCGTCACAGCCTGACCGGCAGCTGGAATTACGGCCCGTTCGGCGCGAGCCTGACCAACCGCTACACCAGCGGTTATCACGACTCGGACCGGGAGACCCACGACTACGTTGGCTCCTACAACGTCTGGGACGTGGCCGGCACTTACACCTGGCGCAAGACTCTGGCGGTGACGCTGGGGGTGAAAAACCTGTTCGATCGCGAGCCGCCATTCAGTAACCAGACCTACACCTTTCAGAGCGGCTACGACCCGAAATACGGCGACCCGTTCGGGCGCACGCTATTCACGCGGCTCAACTACAAGTTCTGAGAATGCCCAGACATGGCCGGTTTTAGTAACCCATCGTTCTAAAACCGGCCCTATAAAAAGTGCCCGCCTGTTGCACAACACAATCAGGCAGGCACGCGGTTAAAGGATCTGCCCATGTTTTCCAGACTCACTTTGCTGGGCGTATGTCTTCTGCTGAGCCCTGCGATATTTGCGCAGCCTCAGCATGCCCTCACGGTCTACGGCGAAGCGCCGAAGTACGCTGCGGATTTCCAACACCTGGCCTACGCCAATCCCGATGCGCCCAAGGGCGGCAGCCTGCGGCGTTCTTCGCTGGAAAGCGGTCCGTTCGATCACCTGATTCCCTACATCGATAAGGGCACCGGCGTCGCCGAACTCGACGGCTGGCTTTATGCGCCGCTGGCTTATCGCAGCAAGGACGAGCCTTACAGCGTCTACGGTCTGGTGGCGCAGCGGATGGAGCTGGATGCGGATCGGCGTTGGGTACGTTTCTATCTCAATCCGCAAGCGCGTTTTGAAGACGGTACGCCGATCACCGCCGAGGACGTGCGCTACACCTTTGAACTGCTCGTCACCAAGGGCAGCCTGAAATACCGGCAGCAGTTTCGCGATGTCGCCGAGGTCCAGGTCGAGTCGCCAACCCAGGTGCGCTTCGTGTTCAAGAACAACGACAGCCGTACCTTGCCGCTGGACCTGGCGGTACTGCCTGTTTTACCAGAGCACTGGTGGCGCACCCGGGACTTTGCCGAAGGCGCCGGTTTCGAGCTTCCGCCCGGCAGCGGTCCTTATCGGGTGAGCGCAGTGGATGCTGGTCGCAGTGTGAAATTTCAACGGGTCAAGAACTGGTGGGGCAAGGATTTGCCGGTCACCCGCGGGCTCTACAACTTCGATCAGTTGAGTGTGGAGTTCTTCGCCGACACCGACGTATCGCGACAAGTGCTCAAGGCCGGCGGCTTCGATTACAACCGCGAATTCTCCGCCACTAGTTACACCATCGGTTATGCCGGCGCGGCGCTGGAGCAGGGCAAATTGTTGCGTGAACACCTCGCACCCGGCGCGGCTCAAGGGGCTCAGGGTTTCGTGTTCAACCTGCAGAAGCCGATGTTTCAGGATCGCCGGGTGCGGCAGGCGATTGCCATGCTCTGGGATTTCGAATGGAGCAACCGGCAGATGATGCGCAGCATGTACCTGCGCCAGCGCAGTTACTTTTCCCATAGCGCACTGTCGGCCACTGAATTGCCGGACGCCGAAGAGCTGAAAATCCTCGAACCCTGGCGCGGCAAGATCCCCGATGAAGTGTTCAGCCAGGTGTTCGAAGCGCCCCGCACCGACGGCAGCGGCAACATCCGTGCGCAACAGTTGCAGGCGTTGAAACTGCTGGCGGCCGCCGGCTGGAAACCCCGGGGCGATCAACTGGTCAACGCTGCCGGCGAGCCGCTGCAATTCACTTTTCTCAACGGCCAGAAAGGCTTCGAGCGCCTGCTGCTGCCGTTCAAACGCAACCTGGCGCAGATCGGCATCGGCTTCGATATCCGTCAGGTCGACACCGCGCAATACACCAATCGCGTGCGCAGTCGCGACTACGACATGATCGTCGTCGGTTATCCGGTGAGTCAGGCGCCGGGTCGTGAAATGTTCAACTACTTCGGCTCCGACGGTGCCGATGATCCGGGCTCCAACAACTACATGGTGCTGCGTGATCCGGCGGTGGATGCGTTGCTCGAAGGCGTGGTGCAGGCCGACAGCCGTGAGAGTCTTTTACACCATGCCCGGGCGCTGGATCGGGTGCTGCAGTGGGGCTACTACTGGATTCCCAACTATTACCCGCCGGGTATTTCCACGGTGTGGTGGAACCGCTTCGGCCGGCCGGCGATTGCGCCGCTGTACGACGCAGGCCTGGATACCTGGTGGGAAATCAGCCCCACGGCGTTGACCGCCACACAGGTACAAAAACAGCAAAAGGAGTTCGCCCATGTGGGGTTATAGCCTGCGGCGTCTGCTGCTGATCGTGCCGACCCTGCTGGCGATCCTGCTGGTGAACTTCGTGATCGTGCAGGCCGCGCCCGGTGGACCGGTGGAGCAGGCCATCGCCCGATTGCAGGGGATCGGCGTCGGCGGAGCAGTGGGCGCAAGTCATGTCGAAACCATTGGCGGCGAGTCCCGTGCGACCCGTGGCCTGGACCCGAAACTGGTGGCCGATATCGAGCGCCAGTACGGCTTCGACAAACCCGCCAGCGAGCGCTTGTGGCTGATGCTCAAGAGCTACGCACAACTGGATTTCGGCAAGAGTTTCTTTCGTGGCGCGACGGTGACGGAATTGATCTGGCAGAAATTGCCGGTGACCTTGTCGCTGGGGTTGTGGGCGACGTTGATCACCTATCTGGTGTCGATCCCGCTGGGCATCCGCAAGGCCGTGCACAACGGTTCGGTATTCGATGTCTGGAGCAGCGCGGCGATCATCATCGGTTATGCGATGCCGGGGTTTCTGTTTGCGCTGCTGTTGATCGTGGTGTTTGCCGGCGGTACGGCGCTGGACTGGTTTCCGGTGCGGGGTCTGGTTTCGGATAACTTCGCCGAGCTGACGCCGTGGGGCAAAGTCGCGGACTACTTCTGGCATCTGGCGCTGCCGGTCTGCGCGTTGGTGATCGGCGGTTTCGCGACCCTGACGATCCTCACCAAGAACAGTTTTCTCAACGAGATCTCGCGGCTGTATGTGGTCACGGCTCGGGCCAAGGGGCTGAGCGAGCGGCAAGTGTTGTATGGGCATGTGTTTCGCAACGCGATGCTGCTGGTGGTCGCCGGGTTGCCCCAGGCACTGGTGACGGTGTTCTTCGGTGGCTCGCTGCTGATCGAGGTGATTTTTTCCCTCGATGGTCTCGGGCGCCTGAGCTACGAAGCGGCGGTGTCGCGGGATTACCCCGTGGTGTTCGGTTCGCTGTTCATCTTCACCCTGTTCGGGCTCTTGATAAAACTGCTGGGCGACCTGTGCTACACGCTGGTCGATCCGCGTATCGACTTTACGGCGAGGGCCGCCTGATGCTGACACTTTCTCCCATCGGGCAGCGCCGCTGGGCGCGGTTCAAGACTCACCGACGCGGCTGGTGGTCATTGTGGCTGTTTCTCGCACTCTTCGGATTGAGCCTTGGAGGTGAACTGGTCGCCAACGACAAACCGCTGTTGGTGACGTATCAGGGCGAATGGTATTTCCCGGCCTTCAAGCGTTATACCGAGCAGGATTTCGGCGGCGAGCTGCCGTTCCAGCCTGACTATCGCAGTGCCCAGGTGCGCGAGCTGATCGAGGGGCAGGGCGGCCGCATATGGTTTGCGCCAATCCCGTTCAGTTTCGACACGGTCAATTACGACCTCACGGAACCGGCACCGAGCCCGCCCTCCGGCGAGAACTGGCTGGGCACCGATGATCAGGCGCGGGATGTGCTGGCGCGGGTGATCTTCGGTACGCGGGTGTCGTTGCTGTTTGCCTTGGCATTGACCGCCACCAGTGCGCTGATCGGAATCGCCGCCGGTGCCTTGCAGGGTTATTACGGCGGTTGGGTCGATCTGGTCGGGCAGCGTTTATTGGAGGTCTGGTCGGGGCTGCCGGTGCTGTATCTGCTGATCATTCTGTCCGGATTCGTCGAGCCGAATTTCTGGTGGCTGCTGGGGATCATGGCGCTGTTTTCCTGGCTGAGCCTGGTGGACGTGGTGCGTGCCGAGTTCCTGCGCAGTCGAGGTCTGGAGTACGTGAAAGCCGCGCGGGCGCTGGGTGTCGGCGATGCGCAGGTGATCGTGCGGCACATCCTGCCCAACGCCATGAGCGCGACGCTGACGTACCTGCCGTTCATTCTTACCGGGGCGATTGCGACCTTGTCGGCACTGGACTTTCTCGGCTTCGGCATGCCGGCGGGCAGTGCTTCGCTGGGTGAGTTGATCGGTCAGGGCAAGACCAATCTGCAAGCGCCGTGGCTGGGCCTGACGGCGTTCTTTGCGCTGGCGCTGATTCTTTCATTGCTCGTCTTCATCGGCGAAGCCTGCCGTGATGCCTTCGACCCGAGGACTTGATATGCGTGAACATTTGATCGAAATACGCGACCTGCGGGTTGCCTTCAAAGGCCAGGAAGTGGTCCACGGCATCGACCTCGACATCCGTCCGGGTGAATGCCTGGCGCTGGTGGGCGAGTCCGGTTCCGGCAAGTCGGTGACGGCCCACAGCATCCTGCAACTGCTCGATCCGAACATCACGCAGATCGAAGGCAGCATCCGCTATGGGGGTGAAGAGTTGCTCGGCGTGCATGAGCGTTATCTGCGGCAATTGCGCGGCAACCGGATTGCGATGATCTTTCAGGAGCCGATGAGTTCGCTGAACCCGCTGCACAGCATCGAGCGGCAACTGGGTGAAAGCCTTGCGTTGCATAAAGGCCTGGCCGGGGCTGCGGCGCGGGAACGGATTCTGGAGTTGCTGGAGCTGGTGGGCATTCAACGCCCCCATGAACGCTTGAAGGCTTACCCCCATCAGCTTTCCGGTGGGCAACGGCAACGGGTGATGATCGCCATGGCGCTGGCTTGCGAACCGCAACTGCTGATCGCTGATGAGCCGACCACTGCCCTCGACGTTACCGTGCAACGCAAGATCCTGCTGTTACTCAAGGACCTGCAACAACGACTGGGCATGGCGCTGCTGATCATCAGTCATGACTTGAACCTTGTACGCACGATTGCCCAGCGTGTTGCGGTGATGCGCGCGGGCGAGATCGTCGAGCAAGCGACTTGCGAGCAGTTATTCCGGGCGCCGCAGCATCCCTACAGTATCGAGTTGCTCAATGCCGAACCCGGCGGCGTGGCGCTGCACAGGGTCAGTGCGGAGGATCTGCTGCAAGTGCGCGATCTCAATGTGCGCTTCCGGCTCGGTGGTGGCTGGTTGCGCCGCAAGTCCTGGCTGCACGCGGTCAATGGCATTGACCTGAGCCTGCAACGTGGACGGACCCTGGGAATCGTCGGTGAATCCGGTTCGGGAAAATCCACCCTCGGACAGGCGATCCTGCGCCTGATCGATGCCGAGGGCAGTATCCGTTTCGAGGGGGAAACGCTGGAACATCTGAGCGGCAAACAACTGCGACCATTGCGCAAACGCCTGCAAGTGGTGTTTCAGGACCCGTTCGGCAGTCTCAGTCCGCGCTTGTGCGTGGAGCAGATTATCGCCGAGGGTTTGCAGGTTCACAGTGACTTGAATGTGCAGGAACGCGAGCAGGCCGTGATCGATGTCTTGCGGGACGTGGGCCTCGACCCGGCGACACGTCATCGCTATCCCCACGAGTTTTCCGGCGGGCAGCGGCAACGCATCGCCATCGCCCGGGCGCTGGTGCTCAAGCCGGATCTGATCCTGCTGGACGAGCCCACTTCGGCACTGGATCGCACCGTACAGAAACAGATCGTCGCGCTGTTGCGCCGGTTACAGGAGGAACACGGTCTGACGTATCTGTTCATCAGCCATGACCTGGCGGTGGTGCGGGCACTGGCCCACGACC
The DNA here is from genome assembly GCF_026240005.1 of Pseudomonas sp. COW5. Classification (NCBI taxonomy): domain Bacteria; kingdom Pseudomonadati; phylum Pseudomonadota; class Gammaproteobacteria; order Pseudomonadales; family Pseudomonadaceae; genus Pseudomonas; species Pseudomonas sp. COW5. Next base: position 5,276,112 of record NZ_JAPHVP010000001.1, read on the forward strand.
TGATTGTGATGAAGGACGGTGAGGTCGTCGAGCGTGGGGAAACGGCCGAATTGTTCCGTTCGGCGCAGCATCCCTATACACGGGAGTTGCTGGCCGCTTCGTTTGTGACAACGGTCACGAGGGTGCAGGCCGTGCCGGAGAGCAGCCTTTCATCAATTGAACATATCCGGTAAATTTCGCGTCCCCAGCCCTTACACGGAAGTAAACGATGGCAAAGCCTGCCGCGCGCCTGAGCGATCTCAATGCCTGTCCGGTCACTGGCCACGGTACCAACCCCAGCACCAGTGGCTCACCTGATGTGAACATCAACGGCATGCCCGTGTTGCGTGTCGGCGACACCACGGCGTGTGGTGATACGGTCACCGAAGGCATCGGCAACATCCTGATCAATGGCAAGCCCATCGCCTTTCTCGGCAGTGCCACCGCTCATGGCGGGATGATCATTACCGGTTCCGGCGATGTGTTCGTTGGCACTCAGGTCGGCTCCGCTCCTTTCACGCCAATCATTACCGTACCCAAGCACAGTGAACGATTCCAATTGGTGGACGAAGGGACCGGCGAAGCCATTCCCGACATGCTCTATTGCATTGAAACCGGCGATGGTCAGCGTCTGGTCGGCCACACCGACAATCACGGTAACGCGGCACGGGTATTCACAGCCGATCCGACATCGATTGTCGTGCAATGGGGCAAGGAAGCCGCCGCTCACCTGGATGCCCTGGGCATTGATTACTAAGGAAAGTTGAACGTGCCACCACCGAAGAAAAAGCAGGGACAGACCAGCGACCAGCACGGAACTACTCAGGTCACGGGAACGCTCAAATACGATTATGTGACGGTGGTAGGCTCCTATCACATCAGTCGCTGGACCGAGTTTCGCGGAAATTACGGCAACAAGATGAGCTTCATCAACCAGGGTGTCGGGCAGTTGAGAGACTATCTGGGCATTAAAAAGGGCGCTGCGGACAAAACCTTCTTTCTGTTGTTTACAGCCGAGTACGATCCCAAAATGCGCGCGACGCTCAAAGAGCTTGTCGTCAACAAATACAAAGCCGAATACTTGGAGATCGATTCCGCCGACGCACTGGTTGCCTTTATAAACAAGCGGGTCGAAGAAAAGCGCGAGATCAAACAGCTCGACATTTTTGCCCATGGCGTGGTGTTCAATATCGAGTTCGGTTATGAAATCGAAGGCAAGGACGCTACCTATCGCTTTGGGCCAGCCCAGGCCAGTCAGCTGAAGCCTGAGGCCTTTGCTCTGGGCGCCAACATCTTTTCTTATGCTTGCCGAACCGGATTGGGGGTGGATGAGACGGCGCTGGTCAGCGAAGGTCAGGAACATTACGAACTCAGCCTTGCGCAGAAACTTGCCGATGCTACGGGGGCAACCATTCATGCCTACCCACGCCGCAGTCTTTATGACCAGACGTATGGCAGTGAAAAAGATCGCGACGGCCTGGATGGAGCGCGCGAACGTGTGGCGTCGGATGCCAAAGCCAAATCGGCATTCAGGATCAGGCAGCGCGGTTATGAACGACGTCTTGCTGAATACAGATTGTCCAAAAAGGACGATACCCTGGCACTCCCGGGCGAGTCGGCCCCGGTCCAGCCGCCGGAGCAGGCGAGCGAAAACGATAAAAAGCTGTTGTTGCATGCGGACAGTCGAGCGAAGAACGAAAAGAACATGAAATTTCCGCTGGACGATTACGGCGCTGTCGGAAAGGTTCGTTCAGGCAGCACGCCTTTGGGGCCGCCGAAGCAGCAACTAAAGTTTAAAAAGGGGCAGTTGGCACAACCATGACTGTTAGTTTTCGCACGCGCGTTGGCGTGATAGCGGCTTTTTTGCTGGTTTTTAGTGCAATGGGTTTGTATCTGCACACAAGGGAAGATGCGATGAGCGAGAAAGTAATGATGTATTACGGCGACTGGAGCCCGGAAGAAAACCGTTTTGATGCAACAAAATGGTTTCGTAACGACCTGTACCGTCGTGATGTTGTCGAGGGTAAGGCAAGCACCGTAACCATGTTGCGTAACCGCCCATTGCCTTTCAAGTCGAGCGACAACGATGAAGTGGTAGCGGCTGCCATTGTGGCGCTCGAAGCGGCTGATCCGGCGGTCAATGGCGACTCGCTCGGCAATACCTGGCCGATGCTGGTTCCGCGAGTTCGTTATCGCTACAGCGCATTCGCAGCGCCGGATAAACCGAAGGATTATTACAATATTTACTTGAAGTATCAGGGGGAGCGGTATGTCATCACCTTCGCCCGTGATGGGCAAACAGGTGAAATCATCCCCGGGGGCAACGTCCAGTTGATGTACCCCGACAGTGAGACCCAAATCGCCGATCGTGAGGTCTTCAAGGAGCTGGACGCCGCTGGCATCCAATGACGCTGAAACGAAAAATCCCGCCATCAAGGCGGGATTTTTTTTGGCTTGCCTGCGACTTACGCCGGGAACAGCTCGGACAGTTTCATCGACAGCATCATGTCGCCTTCAACGCGCAGTTTGCCGCCCATGAAGGCCTGCATGCCGTCGGTTTCGCCGCTGACGATGCCTTTCAGGGTTTCGCTGTCCAGCACCAGTGTGCAGTTGGCGTCGGCGTTCTCGCCTTCCTGGATGTCGCAAGTGCCGTCTTTGACGATCAGAGCGTATTGCTTGTCTTCGTCAGTGATGTTGAAACCGAAGACCAGATCCAGGCCGGCAGCAGCGGCTGGGTTGAACTTGGCTTGCATTGCTTTTACGGCATCAGCTACGGAGGTCATGGTTCGATCCTTTTTGGTTGATTGCAGCAGGGTCACAGTAATCCGGACTCAGCGAAAAGTGATGAGTTCCGGGGCCTTCAGCAGTTGCAGGTGTGCATGACTGTTGAAGGAAGCCAGAGCCACCTCGCGACCGCGGAACTTCAGCTGGTTGAGCGAGGTGTTGACGATTTGCCAGTTCAGTTCAAAGGCCTGTCGGGCAGGCATTTGCGTGATCAGGTGGAGCAGGGCGGTGATGGTGCCACCGGAGGTGAACACCGCGATTTTCTGGGTGTTGTCGGCCTGATCGAGAATACGGTTCAGACCGGCCTGGACCCGTTCGACGAACCCCAGCCAGCTTTCCAGGCCGGGCGTGTCGTAGGTGCCGGCCAGCCAGCGTTCGATGATCAGGGCGAAGATGCGCTGGAACTCGCCACGGTTCTGTGCGGCGTTACGCAGGATGTCCAGTGCTTCGGGTTCTTCGGGCAGCATGGCCGGCAGCAGGGCGCGGATCACGGCGTCGGCGTCGAATTCGTTGAAGGCTGAATCGATTTCCAGAGCAGGAACCGGCAGACCGGCACCGGCGAACTGTTCCAGTGCGCTGTTGGCCGTGTGCTGCTGGCGGCGCAGATCACCTGACAGGCAACGGTCGAAGCTGACGCCGAGTTCGGCGAGGTGGCGGCCGAGGATCTCTGCCTGGCGCACACCCGTCGGCGACAGGACGTCATAGTCGTCTGCACCGAAGGAGGCCTGGCCATGTCGAATCAAGTAGATGCTGCCCACGTCCGCGTCATCCCGGTACGTTGAAGGTTGTGGCGAGGTTATGGGGATGATGGAGAGCTGTCAATGAAAAAACATACGCTTGTTTGAAATGCCCGTTACAGGGCTGTTTCCAGAGGTTTCACGGCTGGCCGACGAGGCGGTGCATGGGTATGCTGGAAGCATTCCGCGCCTGGCAAGCAATGGCGCATCGTTTGAAGGAGTCACTGTGGAGTTTTTGACTGAATACGCCAGTTTCCTGGCCAAAACCGTCACACTGGTCATCGCCATTCTGGTGGTGCTGGCCAGTTTCGCTGCATTGCGCAGCAAGGGCCGGCGTAAAGCCGCGGGTCAGCTGCAGGTCAGCAAGCTCAACGATTTCTATAAAGGCTTGCGTGAGCGCCTGGAGCAAAGCCTTCTCGACAAGGATCAGCTCAAGGCTCTGCGCAAGGGCGAAGCCAAATCTGAGAAAAAACAGAAAAAGCATCCCGAAAGCAAACCCCGGGTGTTCGTGCTGGATTTCGATGGCGACATCAAGGCGTCCGCTACCGAGAGCCTGCGTCATGAAATCACTGCCTTGCTGACCCTGGCCACACCGAAGGACGAAGTCGTCCTCCGTCTGGAAAGCGGTGGCGGCATGGTGCACAGCTACGGTCTGGCCTCGTCGCAACTGGCGCGTATCCGTGAGGCCGGCGTGCCGTTGACCGTGTGCATCGACAAGGTGGCGGCCAGCGGCGGCTACATGATGGCGTGCATCGGCGAGAAGATCATCAGCGCGCCATTCGCGATTCTCGGCTCCATCGGCGTAGTCGCGCAGTTGCCGAACGTCAACCGCCTGCTGAAAAAGCATGATATCGACTTCGAAGTGCTGACCGCCGGCGAATACAAACGTACCCTGACCGTGTTCGGCGAAAACACCGAGAAGGGCCGGGAGAAATTCCAGGAAGACCTGGACATCACCCATCAGTTGTTCAAGAACTTTGTCGCCCGTTATCGCCCGCAGTTGGCGATCGACGAAGTCGCCACCGGTGAAGTCTGGCTTGGCCTCGCGGCGCTGGAAAAACAACTGGTGGACGAACTCAAGACCAGTGACGAATACCTGGCGGACCGGGCGAAAAAATCCGAGGTCTATCACCTGCACTATGCCGAGCGCAAAAGCCTGCAGGAACGTATCGGCATGGCGGCCAGCGGTTCGGTGGACCGTCTGCTGTTGAGCTGGTGGAGCCGGTTGACCCAGCAACGTTTCTGGTAAAACGGGCATAAAAAAACGCCGGTCGAATGACCGGCGTTTTTTTTGAGTACGACTCGAGGATTTACCGGCGACGGAACAGCGGCAGCGGTTCGTCAGTGGCGGCCTGATAGGTCACCGAGAAGTCCTTGAGGCTTTCAAGGGCGTCGTACGGGTCTTTGTCCGCGCGCAGGGCGAAGGCATCGAAACCGCAGCGGCGCATGTAGAACAGCTGATCGCGCAGCACGTCGCCAATCGCCCGCAATTCACCTTTGAAACCGTAACGGTCACGCAGCAGGCGGGCGTTGGAGTAGTTGCGGCCATCGGTAAACGCCGGGAAGTTCAGGGCGATGACCTGGAACTGATCCACGTCGTCACCGATTTCCTCGGCTTCTTCGTCAGCGTCCAGCCACACACCCAGACCACCGTCGCGGGCCTTGAGCATGCGGGCGTGTTCACGCCACAGCTGCAACGGGACGATCAGGTCGTCGCAGTTGCTGATTTCGTCGATGTTGAAATCCTTGGGCAGCAGGTGCCAGGTTTCGTCGACGACCTCGTTGTTCTTAATGATTCGCTGCATAGACGCGTTCCTTGAAGAGGTCGATGCCAATACGCTGGTAGGTGTCGATGAAGCGCTCGTCTTCGGTGCGCTGTTCCACGTACACGTCGATCAGCTTGGAGATCACATCCGGCATGTCGTCCTGGGCGAACGACGGGCCGAGGATCTTGCCCAGGCTCGCATCACGGCTGGCGCTGCCGCCGAGGGAGACCTGGTAAAACTCTTCACCTTTCTTGTCCACACCGAGGATGCCGATGTGGCCGACGTGGTGGTGACCGCAGGCGTTCATGCAGCCCGAGATGTTCAGGTCCAGCTCACCGATGTCGAACAGGTAGTCCAGGTCGTCGAAACGGCGCTGGATCGATTCGGCGATCGGGATCGACTTGGCGTTGGCCAGAGAGCAGAAATCACCGCCAGGGCAGCAGATGATGTCGGTCAGCAGGCCGATGTTCGGCGTCGCGAAACCGCCTTCACGCAACTCGCCCCACAGGGTGAACAACTGGCTCTGCTCGACGTCGGCGAGGATGATGTTCTGTTCGTGGGACGTGCGCAGTTGACCGTAGCTGTAACGGTCCGCCAGATCGGCGACGGCGTCGAGCTGTTTGTCGGTGATGTCGCCCGGTGCAACACCGGTCGGCTTCAGGGACAGGGTGACGGCCACATAACCCGGCTTCTTGTGCGCCAGGGTGTTGCGGGTGCGCCAGCGGGCGAAGCCCGGGTGTTCCTTGTCGAGGGCGGCCAGTTCGGCGGTCTGGTTTTCCAGCGCCTTGTAGTCCGGGTCGACGAAGTGTTTGGCGACGCGATGCACTTCGGCTTCAGTCAGGGTGGTCTGGCCGCCGCGCAGGTGTTCCATCTCGGCATCGACTTTCTGGGCGAAGACTTCCGGAGTCAGCGCCTTGACGAGGATCTTGATCCGCGCCTTGTATTTGTTGTCACGACGGCCGTAGCGGTTGTAGACCCGCAGAATGGCGTCGAGGTAGCTCAACAGGTCCTGCCATGGCAGGAACTCGTTGATGAATGCACCAACAACCGGAGTACGACCCAGACCACCGCCAACCAGCACGCGGAAACCGAGTTCGCCAGCGGCGTTGTGCACCGGCTCGAGACCGATGTCGTGGACTTCGATGGCCGCACGGTCGGAGGTCGAACCGTTGACGGCGATCTTGAACTTGCGCGGCAGGTAGGCGAATTCCGGGTGGAACGTGGTCCATTGACGGACGATTTCGCACCACGGACGCGGGTCGATCAACTCGTCGGCCGCGACACCGGCGAACTGGTCGGTGGTGACGTTGCGCAGGCAGTTGCCGCTGGTCTGGATCGCGTGCATCTGCACGGTGGCCAGCTCGGCGAGGATGTCCGGGATGTCTTCGACCGCCGGCCAGTTGAACTGCACGTTCTGGCGAGTACTGATGTGGGCGTAGCCCTTGTCGTAGTCGCGGGCAATCTTGGCCATCATGCGCATCTGACGCGAGGTCAGCTGGCCGTAAGGCACCGCCACCCGCAACATCGGCGCGAAACGCTGGATGTACAGGCCATTTTGCAGGCGCAGGGGGCGGAATTCTTCTTCGCTCAGCTCACCTGCCAGATAGCGTCGGGTCTGATCACGGAACTGCTTGACGCGGTCCTCGATGATCCGCTGATCGTACTCGTCGTATACGTACATATAAGTCCTGTTCTCAGGCTTTGGGCTACTCGGAAAACGCTGCGTTTTCGCTTGCTGGAGTCCGATGGTGCCTCGGCAATTACGCGCGCACGGCCGCGCACTCCCTAATGGAGCCGGGGCAATATACCCGTTTGCAGTTATGCGCAAAAGTGATGTTTGAGTATATGTAAAGAACCAAATCGCCTAACGAGAACGGGTGTCAACTAACCCACATTTGTCGTGCGGACAATCATCGTCTTAACTGTGGTCGAGTCTTTCTGCAATCACCGATAAAACCGACAAGAGGCGATGCAATGAGCAATCCAACCAAGGCAAGGAAAAGCGATAGCAGTGTCGATGCGTGGGCCATTCTGTTCCTGATCATTCTGGTCGTGGGCACAGCGGTGTTCTGGGTCAGTCATCAGTAAAACGACCCCTCCGGGCCCGCTTCCGACGATTGTCGGACAAAAAGCGGGATCAGGCGCTAATGGCCGGCGATTGAATGGCTATAATGCGCGGCCATTTTCCCCCGGGCCCGGATGTTTCATGTTCAAGTTTCTCCACATCAGTCTGCTTGTGCTGGGCCTGGCCTTTGGAGCCGGCGCGCGGGCAGAGTCTGTGCTGTTTCTGAATCCGGGTGCCACCGACGAAGCTTTCTGGGTCAGCTACTCGCAATTCATGCAGGCTGCCGCGCGAGACCTGGGTGTCGATCTGCGCATCCTCTATTCCCAGCGCCAGCCCGAGATGACCCTGGCCCAGGCCCGGGTAGCCCTGCAGGGCCCTGATCGCCCCGATTATCTGATGTTCGCCAACGAGCAATACATCGCGCCGCAGATCCTGCGCATGGCCAACCAGAGCGGGGTGAAGCTGTTTATCGTCAATGCTGCCCTGACCCCCAATCAGCAAGCGCTGGTCGGGGACCGGGCCGACCGCATCGGCAGCCTCGTGCCCAATGACGAAGAGGGCGGTTACCTGTTGATGAAGGAGCTGATCCGCCTGCATCCACCGGTGGCCCCCGGCGCCAGCATTGAATTGCTGGCGTTCTCCGGCCTGAAGATCACGCCGTCGTCGCAGTTGCGCGAGCAAGGCATGCAGCGGGCGCTGGCCGAACATCCTGAAGTCCGTTTGCGGCAACTGGTCTACGGCGGCTGGACACAGCAGCGCGCTTACGAGCAGGCCCGGCAGTTGCTGGTTCGTTACCCCAAGGTGTCATTGGTGTGGGCGGCCAACGACGAAATGGCCTTCGGTGCGATGCGAGCGGTTTCCGAGATCGGGAAAGTGCCGGGCAAAGACGTGCTGTTCAGTGCGGTCAATACCTCGCCTGCGGCGTTGCAGGCCATGATCGACGGACGCTTGAGCGCATTGCTCGGCGGTCATTTCACCCTGGGAGGCTGGGCGCTGGTGGAAGTGCACGATCATGCGCAGGGCGTCGACCTGAACCGCTACGGTGGCCGCGACCGGCAGATTCCCTTGCTGCAATTGATCGACAAGGATCATGCCCGCCGAATGCTGGCCATGGGCACGTCGCCGGATTACGGCGTGCACTTTCACAAGATGTCGGCGAAGGGCCGCCCGGCCTCGTACCGCTATCCGTTCAACCTGCAGACGCTGATGCACTGAGGCTGTTCAGGCGCCCGCCAGATGCACCACCAGTTGCACGATGCCAAACAGCGTCAGGGCGAACACCGCTGTGAACGCAATGCCCAGGAAGATGAAATGGCTGGGCTTGCCATGGGTGAAGTCCCTTGCCCGGTTCTTGCCGCTCTGCACGCCGAACGCTGCCGCCATGACGCTGTGCAGCATCTGCCAGAAGGTCGGTGGCTTGTTGTCGACTGGATCGTCCATAAATCCCTCGTCTGCCGTGTGTGTCAGACAAGCATAGCCAACCCATGAAAAAAGACCGCAGCCTGCGGGGCAGGCTGCGGTCTTTTGTTCGGGCTCCGGGTTAGTTGTCGTAACCCAGGTTCGGCGCCAGCCAGCGTTCTGTCAGGCTCAGTTCCTGACCTTTGCGCGAGGTGTAGCTCTGCACCTGATCCTTGTCTATCTTGCCCACGGCGAAGTATTGCGCCTGCGGATGGGCGAAGTACCAGCCGCTGACCGCTGCCGCCGGGAACATCGCGTAGTGCTCGGTGAGGAACACGCCGCTGCGGCCGGCGCGCATTTCCTGCGCCTCGGGGTCGAGCAGGGCGAACAGGGTGGCCTTCTCGGTGTGATCAGGGCACGCCGGGTAACCCGGGGCAGGGCGAATACCGGAATACTGCTCTTTGATCAGCGCCTCGTTGTCGAGGGCTTCATCCTTGGCGTACCCCCAGTGCTCTTTACGCACTTGCTGGTGCAGCCACTCGGCGCAGGCTTCGGCCAGACGGTCGGCCAACGCCTTGACCATGATCGAGTTGTAGTCGTCGCCAGCGTCCTGATAGGCCTTGGCCACTTCTTCGGCGCCGATCCCGGCGGTGGTGATGAAACCACCGACGTAGTCGGTCACTTCGCTGTCCTTCGGCGCTACGAAGTCGGCCAGGGAGAAGTTCGGCTTGCCGTCGGTCTTGATGATCTGCTGGCGCAGGTGATGCAGGCGCGCCATTGGCTTGCCGTCATCGCCGTACAGCTCGATATCGTCGTCGTGCACCTGATTGGCCGGCCAGAAACCGAACACCGCACGGGCGCTGATCAGCTTCTCGTCGATCAATTTGGTCAGCATCTCGCGGGCGTCCTTGTACAGCGAGGTCGCCGCTTCACCGACCACTTCGTCTTCAAGGATGCGCGGGAACTTGCCGGCCAGGTCCCAGGAGATGAAGAACGGCGTCCAGTCGATGTATTCGGCCAGAACGTTGAGGTCGATGTTGTCCAGCACGCGGGTGCCGGTGAAGGTCGGTTTGACCGGAGTGTAGGAAGCCCAGTCGAACTGCGGTTTTTTCGCAATCGAGGCGGCGTAGCTCAGGCGTTCTGTGCGGGCGCTGCGATTGGACGTGCGCTCGCGGACGTCGATGTACTCTTCGCGGGTCTTCTCGACGAAACCGGCCTTGAGCTCCTTGGACAGCAACTGCGTCGCCACGCCCACGGCGCGGGAAGCGTCGGTGACGTAGACCACCGCGTCGTTGCTGTACTTCGGCTCGATCTTCACCGCCGTGTGTGCCTTGGAGGTGGTCGCGCCGCCGATCATCAGCGGCAAGTGGAAGTCCTGGCGCTGCATTTCGCGGGCCACGTGGACCATCTCGTCCAGCGACGGAGTGATCAGACCGGACAGGCCGATGATGTCGCATTTCTCTTCGCGGGCCACCTGCAGGATCTTCTCCGCCGGCACCATCACGCCGAGGTCGACGATGTCATAGCCGTTGCAACCCAGCACCACGCCGACGATGTTCTTGCCGATGTCGTGCACGTCGCCTTTAACGGTGGCCATCAGGATCTTGCCCTTGGCTTCCGGTTTGTCGCCTTTTTCCAGTTCGATGAACGGGATCAGGTGGGCCACGGCCTGTTTCATCACGCGGGCGGATTTCACCACCTGCGGCAGGAACATTTTGCCGGCGCCGAACAGGTCACCGACGATGTTCATGCCGGACATCAGCGGGCCTTCGATCACTTCGATCGGACGAGCGAAGGACTGACGGGACTCTTCGGTGTCCTCGACGATGTGGGTGGTGATGCCTTTGACCAGTGCGTGCTCCAGACGCTTGTTGACGTCCCAGCTGCGCCATTCTTCGGTCTCGGCTTCCTTGACGCTGCCGTCGCCCTTGTACTTGTCGGCGATGGCGAGGAGAGCGTCGGTGCCTTCCGGGGTGCGGTTGAGGATCACGTCTTCAACGGCGTCGCGCAGTTCCTGCGGGATCTGGTCGTAGATCTCCAGCTGACCGGCGTTGACGATACCCATGGTGAGGCCGGCGCGGATCGCGTACAGCAGGAACACCGAGTGGATCGCCTCACGCACCGGGTTGTTGCCGCGGAACGAGAACGACACGTTGGACACGCCGCCGGAGCTCAGGGCATACGGCAGTTCGTCGCGGATGTAGGCGCAGGCGTTGATGAAGTCCACAGCGTAGTTGTTGTGTTCTTCGATACCGGTGGCCACGGCGAAGATGTTCGGGTCGAAGATGATGTCTTCCGGCGGGAAGCCGACTTCGTTGACCAGAATGTCGTAAGAGCGTTTGCAGATCTCTTTCTTGCGCGCTTCGGTGTCGGCCTGGCCGGCCTCGTCGAACGCCATCACCACCACGGCAGCGCCGTAGCGTTTGCACAGTTTGGCGTGGTGGATGAACTGCTCGACGCCTTCTTTCATGCTGATCGAGTTGACGATGCCCTTGCCCTGAATGCACTTCAGGCCGGCTTCGATCACGTCCCATTTCGAGGAGTCGATCATGATCGGTACGCGGGAGATGTCCGGTTCACCGGCAATCAGATTGAGGAAGGTCACCATGGCCTTCTTCGAATCGAGCATCCCTTCGTCCATGTTGATGTCGATCACCTGGGCGCCGGCCTCGACCTGCTGCAGAGCGACTTCCAGGGCTTCGGTGTAGTTGTCTTCGCGGATCAGACGGGCGAATTTCGCGGAACCGGTGATGTTGGTCCGCTCGCCGACGTTGACGAACAGCGAGCTGCGATCAATGGTGAACGGCTCCAGACCCGACAGGCGGCAAGCCTTGGGAATGTCCGGAATCTGCCGTGGCGCGTAACCGGCGACGGCTTTGGCGATGGCTTCGATGTGGCCAGGGGTGGTACCGCAGCAGCCGCCGACGATGTTGAGGAAACCACTCTGGGCGAATTCTTCGATGACTTTGGCAGTGTCCACCGGCAGCTCGTCGTACTCGCCGAACTCGTTCGGCAGGCCGGCGTTCGGGTGCGCCGAGACGTGGGTGCTGGCCTTGTCCGACAGCTCTTCCAGGTACGGACGCAGTTCACGGGCACCGAGGGCGCAGTTCAGACCGACCGAAATCGGCTTGGCGTGGGCCACGGAGTTCCAGAACGCTTCGGTGGTCTGGCCCGACAGGGTACGGCCGGAGGCGTCGGTGATAGTGCCGGAAATCATGATCGGCAGTTCGATGTGCAGCTCTTCGAATACGCCTTGCACAGCGAAGATCGCTGCCTTGGCGTTGAGGGTGTCGAAGATGGTTTCGATCAGGATCAGGTCGGCGCCGCCCTCGATCAGGCCTTTGGTGGCCTCGGTGTAGTTTTCCACCAGTTCATCGAAGGTGACGTTGCGGTAGCCCGGGTTGTTGACGTCCGGCGACAGCGAGCAGGTACGGCTGGTCGGGCCGAGGACGCCGGCGACGAAACGCGGCTTGTCCGGGTTCTCGGCGGTCTTGGCGTCGGCCACCTTGCGCGCCAGTCGTGCGCCTTCTACGTTGAGTTCGTAGGCCAGCTCTTCCATGCCGTAGTCGGCCATGGAAATGCGGGTGGCGTTGAAGGTGTTGGTTTCCAGGATGTCGGCGCCGGCGTCCAGATAGGCTTTCTCGATGCCGCCGATCACGTCGGGACGGGTAATGACCAGCAGGTCGTTGTTGCCCTTGACGTCGCTCGGCCAGTCGGCGAAGCGCTTGCCGCGATAATCCTGCTCTTCGAGCTTGTAGCTCTGGATCATCGTGCCCATGCCGCCATCGAGTATCAGGATGCGCTCTTTGAGGGCTTGCTTGAGAGCTTGAAGGCGGACGCTGCGATCGGACATTGGGACTACTCGAAAAAGACCATGACGAAGGAGCGGGATCATAACAAACCTGTGCGGATTTAGAGCATGTGGCGCTTTTGCATGAATATCGCTCATGTTGGCACGGGCGTCATAACGGTAGAATCGCGGCGTTTTTATTCAGGATCAGGATCAGGGATATGTCGTACCGCGTCGTCAGCATGGTGTTGCTGTTTTTGAGCTTTGGCGCGGCGGCGCAAAGTCCTGCGATCTCGCCTGCCATTTCTTACACCCGCGACATCCAGCCGATCTTCACCGAGAAGTGCGTGGCCTGCCATGCGTGCTACGACTCTGCCTGCCAATTGAACCTGGGCAGCGGTGAAGGCGCGGCCCGTGGCGCGAGCAAGATGCCGGTCTACGATGGCGAGCGCACCCAGGCAGCGCCGACCACGCGGCTGTTCTACGACGCTTTTGGCAAACGTGCCTGGCAGCAGAAAGACTTCTATTCGGTGCTCGACGCCCAGGGCAGTCAGGCGGCGCTGATGGCGCGCATGCTGGAGCTGGGGCACAAAACGCCGCTGACACCCAACGCCAAACTGCCGGAAGACATCGTCCTCGGCCTGCAACGGGAAAACATGTGTGCGATGCCCGCCGAGTTCGACGGCTATGCCGGCGCTCACCCGAAAGAGGGCATGCCGCTGGCGGTGACCGGCCTGACCGATCAGCAATACCAGACATTGCAGCGCTGGCTGGCGTCCGGCGCGCCGATCGATGAGCAAGGCCTGGCGCCGAGTGCCAAGGAAGCGCTGCAGATCGTGCAGTGGGAAAACCTGCTCAACCAGCCGGGTGCGCGGGAAAGTCTGGTCGGGCGCTGGCTGTTCGAGCACTGGTTCCTGGCGCACATCTACTTCAAGGACGGCGAATCGGGGCATTTCTTCCAGTGGGTGCGTTCGCGCACGCCGACCGGTCAGCCGATCGATCTGATCGCGACCCGCCGTCCCAATGACGACCCGGGCACTCAGGTGTATTACCGCCTGTGGCCGGTGCAGGGCGTGATCGTGCACAAGACTCACATCACCTATCCGCTGAGCGCGGCGAAGATGGCGCGGGTCAAGAGCCTGTTCTACAACGGCAACTGGCAGGTGCATGCGCTGCCGGGCTACGGGCCGCAGAGCCGGGCCAATCCGTTCGCCACCTTCGAGGCGATTCCGGCGCAGGCGCGGTATCAGTTCATGCTCGATAACGCCGAATACTTCGTGCGTACCTTCATTCGCGGCCCGGTGTGCCGTGGGCAGATCGCGACCGACGTGATCCGCGACAACTTCTGGGCGCTGTTCCAGGCGCCGGAACACGACCTGTACATCACCGACCCGAACTATCGCGGCCAGGCCACGCCGTTGCTGGCCATGCCGGGGCAAAACGACGATGTCGGCAGCGTCCTGAGCCTGTGGCACGACTACCGCAACAAGCGCAACAAGTACGAAGCCCTGCGTCGGGACAGCTACGCCGATCAACCGGCGCCGAGCTGGTCGACCCTGTGGGCGGGCAACGACAATGCGCTGCTGAGCATCTTCCGCCACTTCGACAGCGCCTCGGTGACCAAAGGCCTGATCGGTGAAGTGCCGCAGACCATGTGGCTGTTCGACTATCCGTTGCTGGAACGCACCTATTACCAGTTGGCGGTCAATTTCGACGTGTTCGGCAACGTCTCCCATCAGGCGCAGACCCGGCTGTACTTCGACTTGATCCGCAATGGCGCCGAACAGAACTTCCTGCGCCTGATGCCGGCCGATTCCCGCGAGGATTACCTCGACGATTGGTATCAGAGCAGCGGCCAGTTCAAGATGTGGCTGGATTACGAGTCCATCGATGACGACAAGCCGACCGCGCTGAAACTCGACGAAAAGGACCCGAAACACGACTTCGCCATGCAGTTGCTCGCTCGCTACGGCGACCTCAACGCGCGGCCCGATCCGATCAACCGCTGCGTGGACGCCTATTGCTCGCGGCCGAACATCGACCCGGCGCTGCAAAACGCCGAACAGGCCCTGAGCCGCCTGACCGCGCGTCCTGCAGCCGGTCTGAAGGTGATCGACCAATTGCCGGAAGCGACCATGCTGCGCATCGAAACCCGCAGCGGCAAACGTGAGGTCTACAGCCTGCTGCGCAACCGCGCCCACAGCAACGTGGCGTTCCTGCTCGGCGAATCGCTGCGCTACCAGCCGGGGCTCGACACCCTGACCATTTATCCGGGCGTGCTCAGCAGTTATCCGAACTTCATGTTCAACATCCCGGCGGATCAGGTGCCGGCGTTTGTCGATGCCATGGAAAGCGCCAAGGATGCGCCGCAGTTCGAGAAGATCGTCGAACGCTGGGGCATCCGCCGAAGTCATCCGCAGTTCTGGTTCTATTTCCATGACCTGAGCCAGTACATCCACGAAACCGACCCGGTGGAAGAGGGCGTGCTGGACATGAACCGGTACGAGAATCTTTGATCGTTTGAACGATGGCCGCTGTCCCAATCCTGTGGAGTACGGGATCGGGAGCGCCATCGATGTTGATTTCAGTGCAGGCCCTGCGAGCGCTCGCCGCGTGGACGGTGGTCTGCCATCACTTCATGCAGATTTTCTTCGACTTCGAGGCGCGCGGGCCCATAGGGCAGCTGTTCATCGACAAAGGTGCGGTGGGCGTCGATATCTTTTTCGTGATCAGTGGACTGGTGATTTTCCTCTCCACTGAAGGCAAGGCGCTGCCGCCGGCGCGGTTTCTGCTGTATCGACTATTCCGTATTGTCCCGGCGTATTGGCTCTACACCGTGCTGATGGCGTTGCTGGTGGTGTTTGCCCGGCCGCTGCTGCCGGATCAGACGGTGGACTGGCGTCATTTGGTGCTGTCGTTGCTGTTCATCCCGACCGAAAACCCCGGTGGCTACGGGATCTATCCGACCCTGAATGTCGGCTGGACGCTGAATTACGAAATGCTGTTCTACGTGTTGTTCGCCTGGGCGCTGCTGTTTCGGCTGCAAGTGCGCTTGCTGGTGGTCGCGGCGCTGTTGTTTGCGGTGTGTCAGGCCTGGACCGGGTTTGGCTGGGTCAGCGAGTTTTATCGCTCGGACATCGTTTATGAGTTCCTGTTGGGGATCGGCATCGGCATGCTCTATCGTCGCGGCTGGATCGGGCCAGCGCTCTGGCTGCCGTTGCTGGGGATCGGTGCGGCGCTGCTGGCGATCTATCACCTGCCGCCGCAACCCCGATTGCTGAACTGGGGCGTGCCCGGCGCGGTGCTGGTCATGGGATGCATGGCGCTGGAGCGTTATGTCGAACGCAACAGGCTGCTCAAGTTGCTGGGCGATTGTTCGTACTCGGTGTATTTGATGCACGTGCTGGTGCTGTCAGCAGGCGATTATCTGGCCCGGCGCTTTGGGATCAATCCGTATTTGATGTTTTTTGTCTGTGCCTTGGCCATCGGTCTCGGTTCGTGGCTGAGTTACGAATGGATAGAAAAACGCAGCTATCAGTGGCTTAAAGCACGGATTGACGGCGAACCTGGCGCTTAGCCGATTTGCGAACTATTCCTACGTAAATACTAGGACTTTGTGCCGCGCGCCGATTGGCGTAAACTCCGCCCAAGCCTGCGAGGAGTTTCCATGACCGCTATTACCATTACCGACGCCGCCCATGATTACCTGGCCGATCTGCTGTCCAAGCAGAACACCCCGGGCATCGGCATCCGCGTCTTCATCACCCAGCCTGGCACCCAGTACGCCGAAACCTGCATTGCCTACTGCAAGCCGGGCGAAGAGAAACCTGAAGATACCGCGCTGGGGCTGAAAAGCTTCACTGCCTATATCGACTCGTTCAGCGAAGCGTTTCTCGACGATGCTGTCGTCGACTACGCCACCGACCGCATGGGCGGCCAGCTGACCATCAAGGCACCAAACGCCAAGGTTCCGATGGTCAACGCCGACAGCCCGATCAACGAGCGCATCAACTATTACCTGCAAACCGAAATCAACCCGGGGCTGGCCAGCCACGGCGGTCAGGTCAGCCTGATCGATGTGGTTGAAGACGGCATCGCCGTGTTGCAGTTCGGCGGCGGCTGCCAGGGCTGCGGCCAGGCGGACGTGACCCTGAAGGAAGGTATCGAGCGCACCTTGCTCGAGCGCATTCCCGAGCTCAAGGGCGTTCGCGACGTGACCGACCACACGCAGAAAGAAAACGCCTACTACTAAGGCGTTCGCTGCGGCATGAAAAACGGCGCCCCGTGAGCGCCGTTTTTTTATGCGTGAGATTCAATGACGCCTTCGCGGGCAAGCCCGCTCCCACACTGGATCGCATTCCAAATGTGGGAGCGGGCTTGCTCGCGAAACGGCCGTCATGGGCGGTAAATATGCGCATGCCCCGCGCGATACAGCGACGATTCACTGAAATGATCGCTGCCCAACACCCGCCCGACCAGAATCAACGCTGTACGCCGAAACCCCTTGGCGATCACCTTCGCGGCAATATCCTCCAGCGTCCCCGTCACCCAGTCCTGATCCGGCCACGTCGCCCGGTGGATCACCGCAATCGGGCAATCCGCGCCGTAATGCGGCAGCAGCTCGGCGAGGATCTTCTCCAGATGATTGACCCCCAGATGAATCGCCATGGTCGCCCCGTGCTGCGCCAGGTCGCCCAGTTCCTCTCCTGCGGGCATCGCAGTCTTGTCCGCGTAACGGGTCAGGATCACGCTCTGCGAGATGTCCGGCAGCGTGAGTTCGGCACCCAATAACGCCGCGCAGGCAGCGGTGGCGGTGACACCGGGGATGATTTCGAACGGGATTTGCAGCTCGCGCAGATAACGAATCTGCTCGCCGATGGCGCCATACAGGCTCGGATCGCCCGAATGCACCCGCGCCACATCCTGGCCCTTGGCGTGGGCGGTCTTGATCAGGTCGATGATCTGTTCCAGATGCAATTCGGCGCTATTGACCACGGTTTCTGCCGAATGACCTTCCAGTACCGCCGCCGGCACCAGCGAACCTGCATAAATGATCACCGGGCAGCTGCGGATCAGTCGCTGGCCTTTGACAGTGATCAATTCCGGGTCGCCGGGGCCGGCGCCGATGAAGTAAACGGTCATCGTTGGATCCTGTGAGAGTAGGGCGGATCGAGGCTTCAAGAGCACTTCAGATGAACAATGCTCATGATCGAAAGCGGGGATTATCGGGAATTTACGCTGCGCCGGCCAATGCCAGGGTTGCCTGGGCGTACTTTTGCCGGGAAATCAGCAGTTTTGCCGGGGCCTGAATCAACTGTTCGGCAAGCGCCAGTGCAGCGCTTTCCGCCACGCCGTAGCAACCGGTGCGTTCGAAAGCGATCTGCGAATGATGACTCAGTCGTTGCTGATAACTGGCAAGTTCTTCGCTGCTGAAGTACAGCAAGGGCAGCGCCAGTTGTGCCGCCAGTTCCTGCAGGCCGGGTTCGTCGCGTTTCAGGTCGATGCTGGCCAAAGCCTTGACCGCTTCGAGTTCGATACGGTGGGCTTGCAAGGCCTGGTCGAGCAAGGCGCGCAGCGTACTGGCCGGGCAGCCGCGCTGGCAGCCCAGGCCGACCACGAAGGTCGGCGCTGCGCTGTCATCGGTCATGCGTGGTATTGACCATCGCTTTTGCGGCGGAACAACCAGGCGCTGATCAGGCCCAGGGCCAGCCAGAACGCCACGTTGGTCAGCTGCGAAGCGATTTTGAACTGAGCTTCCAGCGCTTCCGGGGCGAGCATCGAGTGCACTTCCGGTTGCGGTGCGCCGATTACATGCGGCACAGCGAGGATCGCCACGCCGAGGATCTTCAGCAGCCAGTTGCCGCCAAACGCGATCAGCGCCAGGCCGACAGCGGTCGATGCGGCAGTGCCGATCCACCACATCTGGCGCGATGCCAGGTCTGCGGCAGCGGTGCCCGGCAGTTCAGGTGGCAGGCCCAGTGTTGGAGCGAGTACGAACGTCGCGTAACCCGCCAGTCCCCAGAGCAGGCCTTGCGAAGTCTTGGTCGGCGCACGCAGGGTATACAGGCCCGCCAGCATCAGGGCGAAACCCACGGCTACCACCAGGTTGCCGCCCGTGGTGGAGACCACGCGCTGCCAGCCGTTTTCCGGTTCCCAGGCTTCGGCATCATGGGTGTGGGCGGCGGTGCCGGCGGCGTGCTCGTGAACTTCGGCCACCGGTTCGGATTTCTCGTAGGTTTCAGCCTGAAGAATCAGCGGTGAAACCCAGAAGCTTTGCAGCAAGGTCAACAACAGGGCGGCCAGAAGGCCGGTGAAACCTGCGGTCTGCGCAATACGCTTGATCATGTCGTCAGGTCTCAGTGGCACGGGAACGCGGCGCTGTGGCGGGTATCGTGCGCGGCGTTGTGCACCGCTTCGATGTGCGAGAAACCGGCGAAGTAGACCAGGCTGGCACCCAGGATCGACGCGAAGATCGCAGCGGTCAGGCGTTGGCTCAGGGTGGTGGTGCTGGAGATTTTGTCCGTGTTGCTGCCGGTGCTGCTGATGATCGACATGGCGCTTCCCTCTGGAGTGTCAGCGGGTGAATGGAGCGCATGAAAACCCCTGCGAGCGGGCACGCAGAGGTTCGAACAGCGCCCGCCCACCGCGGGTTTGTTATGTTCAGTGACGCAGGATGCGCACTGTGTGTTGCGGGCCGGTCTCCGGGCTCACGAGGGGTTGGCGTCAGGCCGACCTGCAAGCGTCACCTTCCCATGCCCGTGGGCACAGTGGATCTGACGCTCTCTCGCTTACCGTTGCGGGGGCAGCACCGGACTGACATGGCTTTAGAGTAAAGCACATGATTCACCGGTTTCCCGTTTCACCCTTTGCAGGGCACCCGTAACAAGTTGTGTAGGAGACCATGGGCTGGGGTTTTTAGTCAATTGAATGGGGTGAGGTGTGTTTGGATAGGGGGGGCATATCCGTTGCTTCGGGTGCTGCCGCTGGCGGTTTCGCTCTTACAGCGAGTCACTTTTGGCAAACGCCCCAAAAGTAACCAAAAGGTCTGTGCCCTGACGTTCGGCACCTCGCTTTGGCTCGGTGTTCCTTCGTTCCGGGATTGATCCGGGGGCATCGCCTACGGTTTGCTTCGCTGCACCTCCTCTCGATGTATGCGGCTTCGCCGCACAGCGCTGCGCGCCTACCCCCTGATGGACACCTCCGCTCGGCCTGCCGAAGGGGCTGGAGAGCAAAAGCAAGATCAAGAGCCCCTCACCCTAGCCCTCTCCCGGAGGGAGAGGGGACTGACCGAGTTGTTTGGGAGAGATACGCCGACGTGCGATACCGCGTTGAACTCAGGTTTTGAAAAGAACACCAATCGGCTCCATCTCCCTCTGGGAGAGGGTTGGGGTGGGTAAACCCACCACAAAACCAAAGCCGAACACGCCCCGCTCCTCCCCACTCAACACGATGAGCGTTAGCTCGAGTACCGCTTTTGATCGCGAGGCCCGTCGGCAGGCTGAGTGGAGGGATTGATCCGGGGTGGGAGCGCAGCGACCGTTTGGCGAAGCCAAACACATCGAGAGGAGGTGCAGCGAAGCAAACCGTAGGCGATGCCCCCTGATGGACACCGTAGCGAGGGAACACTGAGCCTCAGCGAAGTGCCGTACGCCGGGGGAAGCCTTTTTGGTTACTTTTTCGGCGTTTGGAAAAAGTGACCCGCCGTAAGGGCGGAGCCCTAAGTGGCCATAACCGCAGCAACGGATATGCCCACAAAACCAACCTCCCATTGACCCATCACGAACCCATGCGTAGCCTTGCGCTTTCGAGGTTCTTCGGCCCACGCCGAAGCTAAGAAGGGAACGCGGTCCAAGCCGCGGCTGCCCCCGCAACTGTGAACGGTGCTGTTCGCTGCCACGCCACTGCCAGCTCAATCCAGAGCCAGCGGGAAGGCGCAACGAATACCGGGCCAAGGCCCGAACACCGTCAGCCAGGAGACCTGCCTCGTCACAGATTCTCACTTTCAACCGGGCGGGGTGATCCGGTGGCGAACTCTCCAGGCACGCACCCGCGTTGCCGGTCTCGTCCCGTATGCCCGCCACCTTGCCAAAGGGCATCCGATGAAAACACTGGCCAAACTCCCCGTCACTATCGTCACCGGCTTCCTCGGCTCGGGCAAAACCACCTTGCTGCGGCACATGCTCGACAACGCTCAGGGCCGCCGCATCGCAGTGATCGTCAACGAGTTTGGCGAGCTGGGCATCGACGGTGAAATCCTCAAGCAGTGCACCATCGGCTGCACCGAAGAAGAAGCCACCGGTCGCGTCTACGAACTGGCCAACGGCTGCCTGTGCTGCACCGTTCAGGAAGAGTTCTTCCCGGTGATGCGCGAACTGGTGGCCCGTCGCGGCGACCTCGACCACATCCTGATCGAAACCTCGGGCCTGGCCCTGCCGAAACCACTGGTGCAAGCCTTCCAGTGGCCGGAAATCCGCAGCGCCTGCACCGTGGACGCGGTGATCACCGTGGTCGACAGCCCGGCCGTGGCCGCCGGCACTTTCGCCGCGTTCCCGGATCAGGTCGATGCCCAGCGTAAACTCGACCCGAACCTGGACCACGAATCGCCGCTGCACGAACTGTTCGCCGACCAACTGGCCAGCGCCGACCTGGTGATCCTCAACAAGGCCGACCAGACCAGCCCTGAAGACCTCGCTCGCGTACGCCTGGAAGTCGCCGAAGAGCTGCCACCAGCGGTGAAAATCATCGAAGCCAGCAACGGTCGCCTGCCGCTGGACGTGTTGATCGGCCTCGGTGCCGGTTCCGAAGAACACATCGACAGCCGCCACAGCCATCATGATCACCACCACGGTGAAGGCGATGACGATCACGATGACCACGATCACGACGCTTTCGACTCGATCTCCATCGAACTGCCGCAAGCCGACGAAAGCCTGCTGCTCGATGCGCTGACGCAACTGGTGGTCCAGCACGGCATCCTGCGGGTCAAAGGCTTCGCGGCGATCCCGAACAAGCCGATGCGTCTGCTGATTCAAGGCGTGGGCACGCGTTTCGACAAGCACTTCGACCGTCAGTGGGGCGCGGATGAAGCGCGTATCACCCGTCTGGTATTGATCGGTCAGGAGCTGGACGCTGCCCAGCTCGAAGCGCAACTGCGCGCCGCGCTCAGCGTTTAAGCCATGCACCTGCTCAGGACCCAGCCCGGCGGTTTCGTGTCGGATGACAACATTGCCGACCTTGGACAAACCCCCGCCGAGCTGGTGATTCTGTGCAGCGGCGACTCCAGCCTGGCGCTGCTCGCCGAAGCAGCGCAGCAACTGCCCGACGATTACCCGAGCGTGCGCCTGGCCAACCCGATGCAGGTGCAGAACCATGCGTCGGTCGACCTGTACGTCGACGAAGTGCTGCGTTACGCCAAGGTCATTCTGATTTCGCTGCACGGCGGCATCGCTTATTGGCGTTATGGCGTCGAGCGGCTGGTCGAGTTGTCCGAGCGTGGCGTGCAGGTGATTCTGGTGCCGGGCGATGATCGTCCCGACCCGGAGCTCAGCGACTTGAGTACCGTAGGCGCCGAGGATCGCGACCGGCTCTGGCAGTTCCTGCGTCAGGGTGGCATGGGCAATGCGCTGGATTTCTTCCGCTGTCTGGCCAACCGCTGGCTGGCGCGGGACTACGTGTGGGGCGAGCCGCAAACGCTGCCGCGCACGGCGATTTACCACCCGAACAAGAACACCGCTGCACTGAGCGACTGGCAAGCCGATTGGCTGCCCGGTCAACCGGTGGCGGCGGTGTTGTTTTATCGCTCGCATTTGCAAGCGGCGAATACGGCGTTTATCGACGTGTTCTGTCAACGGTTGCAGGCTGCCGGACTCAATCCGCTGCCGATGGCCGTGGCCAGTCTGAAAGAGCCCGGCTGCCTGTCGGTGGTCGAGGACTGGCTGGATGAGGTCGAAGCCTCGGTGATCCTGAACACCACCGGTTTTGCTCAATCCAGCCCGG
The DNA here is from genome assembly GCF_026240005.1 of Pseudomonas sp. COW5. NCBI lineage: Bacteria > Pseudomonadati > Pseudomonadota > Gammaproteobacteria > Pseudomonadales > Pseudomonadaceae > Pseudomonas > Pseudomonas sp. COW5. The sequence continues at coordinate 5,298,627 of NZ_JAPHVP010000001.1, forward strand.
AAGCGCCGCATCTGCGGCCGTTCCGTCGCAACATTCCGGTGATCCAGGCGATCTGCGCCCAGGACAACGAGCCCGGCTGGCGCGACAGCGAGCAGGGCCTCGGCCCTCGGGATCTGGCGATGCACATTGCCTTGCCGGAACTCGACGGCCGGATCATCAGTCGGCCGATCAGCTTCAAGGACCTGGCCTGGCGCAGCGAGCGCAGTCAGTCCGATGTGGTCTGCTATCGGGCGCAGCCGGAGCGTATGGATTTTGTGGCCGAACTGGCGCGGCGCTGGGTCGATCTGGCGCGGGTGCCGAACGCTGAAAAACGTATCGCGCTGATCCTTGCCAACTACCCGACCCGGGACGGACGCATCGGCAATGGCGTCGGCCTCGACACGCCAGCCGCCGCGCTGAATATCCTGCGGGCGTTGCAGACCGAGGGTTATCCGCTGCCGGCCGAACTGCCTGATAGCGGCACCGAACTGATCCGCCAATTGCTCGGCGGCGTCAGCAACGACCTCGACACCCTCGATCAGCGTCCGTGCCAGCAAAGCCTGGCGATGGACGATTACCTGACGATGTTCAACGCGCTGCCTGAAGCCAATCGCACGGCGGTGCTGGAGCGTTGGGGTTCGCCGCACAACGATCCGATGTGCCGTGGCGGGCGCATGATGATCGCCGGCCTGCGGTTTGGCCTGACCTTCGTCGGCATTCAGCCGGCGCGGGGTTATCAGGTCGATCCAAGCGCGGTGTATCACGACCCGGATCTGGTGCCGCCGCACGCTTACCTCGCGTTCTATTTCTGGCTGCGCCAGACCTACGGCGCCCACGGTGTGATCCACGTCGGCAAGCACGGCAACCTCGAATGGCTGCCGGGCAAAGGCGTGGGCCTGTCGGAGAATTGCTGGCCGGATGCATTGCTCGGGCCGCTGCCGAACGTCTATCCGTTTATCGTCAACGACCCGGGCGAGGGCGCCCAGGCCAAGCGTCGCACCCAGGCGGTGATCATCGACCACTTGATGCCGCCGCTGACCCGTGCCGAAACCTACGGCCCATTGCGCAATCTCGAACTGCTCGCCGACGAGTATTACGAAGCGCAATTGCTCGACCCGCGTCGCGCCCGTGAATTGCAGCGCGACATTCTGCAACTGGTGCGGGATACGCAGATCGATCGCGAACTGCAACTCGACGAAGCCCTCGACAGCGATGCCGATGCGGCAATCTGGTTGCCGCGGCTGGATACTTACTTGTGCGATCTGAAGGAATCGCAGATCCGCGATGGCCTGCACATCTTCGGTGAGTCGCCGAGCGGACGGCTACGTATCGACACTCTGCTGGCGCTGCTGCGGATTCCTCGTGGCGATGGCAAGGGTGCGCAATCGAGTCTGTTGCGGGCGCTGGCCAAGGCGTTTCAGTTGGGGTTCGATCCACTGGATTGTGCGCTTGCTGATCCTTGGATCGGCCCGTGCCCATCGGAACTGCTTTCGGTCAGCGACGAGGTCTGGCGCACGGCGGGGGATACCCGTGAACGTCTGGAACTGTTCGCGGCTCAATCGATCTCGCAAGCCGTGAGCGATTCCTGTGGGAGCGAGCTTGCTCGCGAATGCGGTATGTCAGTGTCCAAAATATCGACTGACACGACGCCTTCGCGAGCAAGCCCGCTCCCACAGGGTCCTCACTGGTCTGAGGTGAGTGCCATTCTTGCTCATCTGCGCGAAGTGATCGCCCCGCGCCTCGACGCCTGCGGCCCGGCCGAAATGCGCGGCCTGCTCGACGCCCTGAGCGGTCGTTTTGTCCCGGCCGGCCCGAGCGGGGCACCGAGTCGCGGTCGCCTCGACGTGTTGCCTACCGGGCGCAATTTCTATTCGGTCGATGTGCGCAACCTGCCGACCACCACGGCCTGGCGGATTGGCTTCCAGTCGGCCACGTTGATTCTGGAGCGACACCTGCAGGACCACGGCGATCACCTGCGCCAGCTCGGTCTGTCGGTCTGGGGCACCGCGACCATGCGCACTGGCGGTGACGACATCGCTCAAGCCATGGCGTTGATGGGTGTGCGTCCGGTTTGGGCGACGGGCAGTCAGCGCGTCGATGATTTCGAGATTCTGCCGCTGAGCCTGCTCGACCGGCCTCGGGTTGATGTCACGTTGAGGGTCTCCGGTTTTTTCCGCGATGCATTCGCCAACCTGATTCGCCTGTTCGACGCCGCCGTGCAAGCCGTGGCGGAACTGGACGAGCCGGACGATCTCAACCCGCTGGCCGCCAAAGTACGTGCCGAACGTGAGGCGCTGCGGCAATCGGGGCTGGATGAAGAAGCGGCGCGGCGTCAGGCCGGCTGGCGGATCTTCGGTGCCAAACCCGGCGCTTATGGCGCGGGCGTGCAGGGCGCCATCGACGGTCGCCTGTGGCAAAGCCGCGAGGATCTGGCCGAGGTCTACCTGAACTGGGGCGCCTACGCTTACGGTGGTTCCGACGAAGGCACCGCCGCCCGCGAGCAATTCGTCCAGCGCCTGAGCCAGGTACAGGCCGTGCTGCAAAACCAGGACAACCGCGAGCATGATTTGCTCGATTCCAATGATTACTACCAATTCCAGGGTGGCATGCTCGCCGCCGTGGAAAGCCTGCGTGGCGAAGCGGCGGCCAGTTATCACGGCGATCACAGCCAGCCGGATTTGCCGAAGATCCGCACCCTGAAGGAAGAGCTGAACCGGGTGATTCGTTCCCGGGCGGCGAATCCGAAATGGATCGACGGCGTCAAACGCCACGGCTATAAAGGCGCGTTCGAACTGGCGGCGACCATCGACAACCTGTTTGCCTTCGACGCCACCACCCAACTGATCGACGATCACCAGTACGCGTTGCTGGCCGACGCCTATCTGCTGGACCCGGCGACCCGCGAGTTCGTGCACGAGCATAATCCCCACGCCTTGCGCGACATGACCGAGCGCATGCTCGAAGCGCAGCAGCGCGGGATGTGGCAGGAACCGGGTGCTTACAAAGAAACACTCGAGAACCTGCTGCTGGATATAGAAGAAGAGAGCTGAACATGACCGATACCCCACATTTCCCGCTCTCTGCGGTGGTCGGCGCCGATGATCTGAAACTGGCGCTGTATCTGACCGCTATCGACCCGAAGATCGGCGGCGTGCTGATCGAAGGCCCGCGTGGCATGGCCAAGTCAACGCTGGCCCGAGGGCTTGCGGATCTGCTGGCAAGCGGTCAGTTCGTCACGTTGCCGTTGGGCGCGACTGAAGAGCGGTTGGTAGGGACACTGGATCTGGATGCGGCATTGAGCGACGGCCGCGCACAATTTTCTCCCGGTGTACTGGCCAAGGCTGACGGCGGCGTGCTGTATGTCGATGAAGTGAATCTGCTGCCGGATCATCTGGTGGACTTGCTGCTCGATGTGGCCGCCAGCGGCACCAACCTGATCGAGCGCGACGGCATTTCCCATCGGCATTCGGCGAAGTTCGTGCTGATCGGCACGATGAACCCGGAAGAGGGCGAGTTGCGTCCGCAATTGCTCGATCGCTTTGGCCTGAACGTCGCCTTGAGCGGTCACACGGCGCCGGTCGAGCGCGGGCAGATCATTCGCCGTCGACTGGATTTCGACAGTGATCCGCAGACCTTCTGCGGACAGTGGGAAACCGAGCAGCAAGCCCTGCGTGAGCGTTGTGAAAACGCCCGCAATGCCTTGGCGAATATTCCTCTCGACGATGAAGCGTTGGCACAGATTACCGAGCGTTGCTTTGCTGCCGGTGTCGATGGCCTGCGTGCCGATCTGGTCTGGCTGCGTGCTGCGCGGGCTCATGCGGCTTGGCGTGGTGCCGAAACCATTGCCGAGCAGGACATCGATGCCGTGGCTGAATTTGCACTGCGTCATCGTCGACGCGAACAGTCCTCATCCCATGCGCAGTCTCCAGCGCAATCGCCATCCGGCTCTCAGACCGAGCCGAGTGAAGGGCAGGGGCAATGGGGTGAAATGCCGGCGCCGGCCCTCGCCACCGGCGCGCGCCGCGAAGTGCCGGTCTGGCCGCCACACCTACAAAAAAAGCCCTAGGCATTCGCCCCCGATCCGACGCGGGGGCGAATGCCAGACCCCGCGCCGGACGCCTGGACAATGGCCGACAAGGCAAACGCCATGCGGCTCGCAGCGGTTCGGTGAACTGGCCGGGCACCTTGCTCAATGGCCGCCCGAAAGTACGCGCGGACCTGCTGTTTCAACTGCGTACCCGCACCCCCCATGAACTGTGGCTGGTGATTGTCGACGCTTCGGCCTCGACCCGTCGTCATCAAGCGTTGAGCGATGCCAAGGGCGTACTCGCGCAATTGTTCGACAACGCTTACCGGCAACGGGCGCGGCTCGCCTTGCTGACCGCCAGTGGCTCAGCGCCGAAATGGCAGGTGCAGGGATTGAAAGCTTCCAGCGGATTGCGAGCCTGGCTCGATGAGTTGGGCGCGGGAGGCGGCACGCCATTGCTGGCGGCGTTGAACGAGGCCGAACACTGGCTGACGGTGCGTCGCAAACGATTCCCCGCCGAACAACAGCGCCTGCTGGTGCTCACCGATGGTCGTTTGAAAGAATGCTCGGGATTGCCGGTGCTGGCCTGTCCGGGCCTGTTGATCGATATCGAACGCGGGCCGATCCGGTTGGGCCGGGCCAGACAGTTGGCGACCGCACTGGACGCGGATTACCGGCATATCGACGACCTGCTGTCTGTCTGAGGACTATGCTGCATCCAGCCCACATCACAAGGAGTGAATCATGCGCGTACTGGTTGCCAATCCTCAGGACGATTTTCGCGTAAAGGCATACGCCGGCACCAACGGCGTGCTGCTGGCGATGGACCTCGCCGAACCCCGTCGCAAAGGCCTGCTGGGGTTTGCCATCGAGAAACAGCAGGGCGAAAAGCCGTGGCAGTTCTTGTTCAACAGCCTGACCTTTCCCGGCAAGGCTCACACCTTCCCGCAGTTTCACGCCACGCCGAGCGATATCGCGCCCCTGCAGAAATTTCGCTGGGCCGATTACGCCGTCTATCCCGGGACGACCATGCATTACCGCGTGCACCTGGTCTATGGCACGGCCGATGCGCCGGCGCTGGGGGAGTCGCTGGAATTGAGCATTACTTCAGACGATGGTCAGCCGGCCAATCAAAGCGTGATCTTCAACCGCGCCGTGGCCGCCAGTCAGGCGTTCCAGCGCAAGTTTCCGGATCTCGACGCGCAGATCAGCGCCAACAAGAACATGCCCATCGAAGCCTGGCCCGACGCTGCACGGCAATGGCTGGAGAACGGCCTGCTCGGACGCCTGCAGGGGTTCATCGAATGTGCGCCCGATGGCGAATGGGCGCTGGACATCGCGATCTACGAGTATCAGTTGCAAGCCATCGTCGACACGGTGAACGCGGCCTTCGATCGCGGCGTGCAGGTACGGGTGCTGTATCACGCCAAACCCGGTGACGAAGACACCACGATGAACGAGGCCAGCCTCGCCAGGTTGCCGGAAGCCAACAAGCTCGGGCGTGTGACCCACGATATTTTCCATGACAAGTTCATCGTCCTCAGCCGTATCGCTGGCGGTGAGCGGCAGCCCCAGGCCGTGCTGTGCGGCAGTACCAATTTCACCGCCAACGGTGTGTATCGTCAGGCCAACGTCGTGCACGTTCTGGACGACACCGCCGTCGCAGCCAGCTATCTGCAGACGTTCGAGCAGGTCTGGGCGACGCCGGCGGATGTCGGCGCCACCCGCGACTGGATCACCCAGCACAACCCGATGAACCCGACGCAACCGCTGTTTGCCGGGTTCTCGCCGCGCAGTGGTGGTGCCGATCTGCGCGAGTTCGTCGACATCATCAATGCGGCGAAGAAGGACGTGCTGTTCGTCACCGCGTTCACCTTGCCTGATGCGATTCTCAACGCGTTGCTCGGTCAGCCCCACGACGACATCCTGCGTTACGGCCTGCAAAACACCGCCAGTCGCATCACCGGATTCCATGCCGATCGCACGGCCGAATTCGCTGCCACTGCGCTGCTCAACACCGGGTTGGAAGGCTGGCTGAAAGAGAACATGAAAGGCCAGAAGGGCAACCTGCTGGTGCACACCAAAGCCATCGTCACCGACTTCACCAGTGACAGCCCGACGATTATCAGCGGCAGCCATAACCTCAGCGCCGCGGCCAGCAACGGCAACGACGAGAACTTCCTGATCATCCGCGGCGACACCGAACTGGCGGACCGTTATGGCCTGGAACTGTTGCGGTTCTACGAGCATTACCGCTTCCGCTATTTCGCGAAAAAACTGGCGCTGAAGCAGGTGCAGCCGCTGGCGGCGGATGACAGCTGGACCAACGACTATTACGTCGAAGGGGATTTGCGCCAGCTGTCTCGTCTGCGGTTTGCCGGGCGATAGAGAGCTCGAGCGGGACTTATACATTTCTAGAAGGTGTTTTCAGCTAGCAGGTACGGGCGGAGGTCGAAAATGGATGACCAGAGCAAGAATTCGACGAGGTCGAACGAAGACGCAGCAAAGCGTGAAGAGAACTCGAAGAGGCCTGACGAGAATTCGGCAGGACACCCGCGTTTCAAGAGCGAAATGGACTATTTGGCGGGGCAATATGCGAGGCACGGCGTCCGACCTGAAAGCATAGTTCGTCCTCAAGAAGCCAAGCAAAAGGTGCATAAAGAGTCTGAGAGAGGGGCAAGTAAAACCAACGAACCATTTGAGAGTCACCGACCGGATCCACTTCAGGTCCCTCTGGATTCACCGGAGGTGATGCCAGTCGTGAAACCGGGTGAGGGAGACGGACCCAAACCCACGGCGACGACCTCCATTGCGATCGCTCAGAACGACGATCCGTGGGCATCTGATCTGGATGATCGTCTTGGGGCAAACGATGAGGCAAAGGCCTTTGCACGCCTGGCCGTCGCCAAGGATTTCACACCGCCTCTGGCAGTCGGACTGTTTGGCAATTGGGGTAGTGGCAAGTCGTTTTTCATGCGGCTCATCTATCAGCACATCGAGCGTCTGATCAAGGGAGAGCCGAGCCCTCAAGCTCCCGAAGCCGGTTCCAAGGCTTTCCATACGGATGTCGTGCAGATTCGATTCAATGCGTGGCACTACGCAGAAACCAATCTATGGGCGAGTCTGGTCAGCCATTTGTTCATTGAGCTGGATCGCTGGTACACGAAGTACAATCCTGAAGTGCGCGATCCTTTGCTCGAGCATTTATCAACTTCCCGGATGTTGACGCTGGATGCTGCCAAGGAGCTGGTTCGTCGCCGCCGTGACCAGCGTGCTGCAGCCGAGCAACTGCTCAAGGCTCGTAAAGAACTGGAGGATGCTCACGCAAAAACTGTTTCTTCGCCCTCGGTCTACCTTGCAACTTTGAGCAAAATACTGAGTGGCGAGAGTACAGATGAGAAAATTGAAACTGCAAAAGCCGATATGAAGAACGCCGCCAGGGTACTTGGGATCGACACATTGGCCGTGAACGTAAAAGACTTTCAAGAAGTATCCAATGCCCTGCGTAACGAAACCGAAAAGGCAAAATTACTCGCCAGCGGTTACAAGTCTCAATTGCTGAGTTGGTGGAGCGTGGGGGCCTTCGTCGGGTTCGTGTTTGCATTGCCATGGATCGCAACAGGACTGACTTCGCTAAAAAACCATGTTCCTGCGCTGGGTAACCTGCATGAAGATTTGATTCTGTTGAGTGTCGCAGTGACGGCTGTCACTGCGCGCCTGCGTTTCGTCTGGGGCAAGGTTCGCGACGCATTGAAAAAGCTGGAGTCGGGAAAGAGGGTACTGGATGAGGTCATCGACCGTCGCCTTGACAAGGAGTTAGAGATAGTTGAGGTGGCAAGCCAAGAGCTGGCCAGGATGAATGCATCCGTCGATGAAGCCAAGGCTTTGGTGCAAGTCACCAGCGAACAATTGGCGCATGCGACACACGATTTTTCTCAGGGGACTGGTGCCGGGCGCTTGAAGAAATTTGTTCGTGCTCGTGCGACTGACGGTGACTATGCGCAACACCTTGGATTGATTGCCACAGTACGCAAGGACTTCGAAGAGCTGGCCTTCAATGTGGCCGAAGCGGGCAGTCTTCGTGAGTCTGTCGAGGCAGAGCGAGAGGCATTCGTGGCGAAGATGGAGGCTTTTCTGGAAGCCAACAGCGGGCTGCTGGAGGACGGTGACATTGAGAGGTTGCGCGCCGCAGCAACACAACCACCTGCTGACGTTCGATCATTCAAACGTATTGCACTGTACATCGACGATCTGGATCGTTGCCCACCGGATAAGGTCGTCGAAGTATTGCAGGCCGTGCATTTGCTGCTGACGTTTCCGTTGTTTGTGGTGATGGTTGCGGTGGATGTGCGTTGGGTGCGCAAGGCATTGCTTGAGCATTACCCGAATCTGATGACGGGAAATGAAGGGCAATCTCAGACAGCCTCGGTGTCTGATTATCTGGAGAAAATCTTCCAGATACCCTATTGGATGCGGCCAATGGACAGTGCATCAAGTGAGCAGTTTTTGCAGAGTCAGTTGGAAAGAATAAAAGGTGCCGACTTGGTGGATGGCCCTCTCCCCGCACCGGTTGACGATCTCACGGTCAAGCTCGTCAACGTTGAAGGTGTTACGCCTGAACTTATGCGTCTCACCTACGGCGAGACGCAAGCGCTGCAAAAACTGGCGCGGTTCATGGGGGCATCGCCTCGACGCGCGCTGCGATTCCTGAATGTCTATCGCTTGATTAAAGTCAGCCTCAAGCCCGATGATCTAAAGGTTTTGGAGGATAGGGAGTACAGTGCACTGCTCACACTTTTGGCGGTTGCAATGGCGACCCCAATATGTTTTTCGAACTTGCTGCGCTCCGTTAATGCGATGTCAGACAGCTTTGAGATGACAGCGATCAAAACACTGATCGCGACCAGTCAAGACGAAAAGAATATGGTCGAGTACAGCCGGCTTGACGAAATATTGAAGATTTATGATGGCTTGGTCTCGAAGCAGCAGGGCGGAGCAAGCCACCGGGTAAAAAATTACACAGCAATTATCCAACGTTACTCGTTTGATGGCTGACACATAGTGTGTCAGCCATTAGCGATCGCCTGGCGGTATTGACGGGTCCGGCGACTGAGGTACAAGCGGTCGCGGATCAGCGCCCAGAGTGCCGACACTTCGGGATGCGGCTTGCGACCCCGGCTCAGGCGCACCATCTGGAAGCGCACGACCGCCATGTTCGCCAGCGCGGCCAGCGGTTTGCGTTTCCAGCGGATCGGCGGTAGTTGCGGCTGACTGTGGCGGCCTTCGCGCCAGTGTTTGACCAGGCTCGGCTCAATGGCCATCGCCGTGGCGATGCCGGCCATGGCGAGGCCGCTGTCGAGCACCTGCTCAACCACGGGCAGGCGGCGGATGCCACCGGTGACCATCACCGGCATGCGGGCCACGCTGGCCAGTTCGCTGGCCATTTCCAGAAAAAATGCCTCACGGGCCAGGGTGCGTCCGTCGCGGGCTTCGCCCTGCATGGCAGGGGCTTCGTAGCTGCCGCCGGACAGTTCCAGCAAGTCGATTGGTGGCTCGTTGAGCCATTCGATCACTTGACGAGCGTCGTCCGTGTCGAAACCGCCGCGCTGGAAGTCCGCGGAATTGAGCTTCACTGCCACGCAGAACTGTGGTGAAACGGCCTGACGAACAGCCTCGATCACCGACAGCAGCAGGCGTGCACGGTTTTCCAGCGAACCGCCCCAGCGGTCGGTACGGCGATTGGTCAGCGGCGACAGAAACTGGCTGAGCAGATAGCCGTGAGCCGCGTGGATCTGGATGCCGGTGAATCCGGCTTTCTCGGCAAGCGCGGCACTCCTGGCGAAACGTTGAATGACATCTTCGATGTCGTCCTCGGTCATCGGTTTGGGCTCGGCGAACAGTTTCGAGAACGAACCCATTTCCAGCGCTACTGCCGACGGCGCCAGCGCTTGCTGGCCCATGTTGGCGAAGGTCTGGCGGCCGGGATGGTTGAGCTGCACCCAGACCTGGGCGCCGCCGCTGCGGGCGATTTCGGCCCATTGGCGGAAACGGTCCAGATGCCGCTCGTCTTCCAGCACCACGCCACCAGGGCCGGTCATGGCCCGGCGGTCGATCATGACGTTACCGGTCAGCAGCAACCCGGCGCCGCCGTCGGCCCAGGCCTGATACAAACGGAACAATTCGCGGGACGGTGCCTGGTTACGGTCCGCGAGGTTTTCTTCCATGGCGGCTTTGGCGATACGGTTGCCGACGGTCTGACCGTTGGGCAGTTTCAAAATCTGGAAGGGCGACATTGCTTGACTCCTCATCAGTGATGGAGAGAGGCTAAGCTTAAAGTTAACTTTAATGTCAAGCAGGCAATTCGAGGCTGAAATGAAAATTGGTGAACTGGCGCAACAGAGCGGGCTGAGCGCTTCGAGCATTCGCTTCTACGAGGCTCAGGGCCTGATTCCCAAAGTGGAACGCTTGGGTAATGGCTACCGGCGCTACCCGCCGCAAGTGCTGCAAACCCTGAACATCATCCGCAGTGCCCAGCAGGCCGGGTTTTCCCTGGAAGAACTCAAACAGTTGCTGCCAGCCGCCGGAACCGGTGAATTCAAGCACGAGGAGCTGGTGGAAGGCCTGACGCGCAAGGTCGAGCAGATCGAAGTCATGCAGCAGCATCTGGCCCAGAGCAAGGCGCGGTTGCTGGAGGTGATCGACAGCATTCAATCCAAGCCCGAAGGTATGAGTTGCGGCGCGAATGCCGAACGGGTCCTGGCCTCGATTTACCCGGAATCCTGACGCAGCGGCGAAGGCGTACAGATTTTGAAATGATTTCCAGCTGTAGGAAAAGTCATCTGAGCCTGTACGCTTCAAGGCCTTTTTTCATTCAGGATTTGCATGAACACCCTCTCGGAGCCTCCCAGTTCGACTCAAAGAACCACGTTCCCTTCGCGCCATGGCGCGGTCTTGACGCACTCGCAGCATCCGGTTTTCCGACTCCCGACTATCGTAGATGGCGCAGCCTTCGAGCTTTCGCGCCGCACTTTGCCGTGCCCGGCAGCCTGAAATCACTGAAGAGAGATAGAGACAGAATATGGAATGGTTAGCGGATCCCACGGCATGGCTGGGCTTGTTGACACTGATCGTGCTGGAACTGGTACTGGGTATCGACAACCTGGTGTTTATCGCGATCCTGGCGGACAAACTGCCGCCGCATCAGCGCGACCGCGCACGAATCATCGGCTTGAGCCTGGCGCTGATCATGCGTCTTGGCCTGCTGGCGAGTATTTCCTGGCTGGTCACCCTTACCGCTCCGTTGTTCGAAGTCTTCGGCAAGAGCTTCTCCGGCCGTGACCTGATCATGCTGTTCGGTGGTGTGTTCCTGTTGTTCAAGGCGACCATGGAGTTGCACGAACGGCTTGAGGGCCACGTCGGCGAGCGCTCGACCAACACCGCTTATGCGTTGTTCTGGCCGATCGTGGCGCAGATCGTCGTGCTCGACGCCGTGTTCTCCCTCGATGCGGTGATTACGGCTGTGGGCATGGTCGATGAACTGGCGGTGATGATGATCGCGGTGGTCGTGTCCATTGGCGTCATGATCGTTGCCAGCAAGCCGCTGACCCGTTTCGTCAACGCGCACCCGACGGTGATCATGCTGTGTCTGGGTTTCCTGATGATGATCGGTTTTGCCCTGACCGCCGAAGGCCTGGGCTTCCACATCCCGAAAGGCTATCTGTATGCCGCGATTGGTTTCTCGATCCTGATCGAGGTGTTCAACCAGATCGCCCGTGCTCGTCGCAAGCGTTCGATGCAGGGCTTGCGCCCGATGCGTGAGCGTACGGCCCATGCAGTGATGCGCCTGTTGGGTGGCCGTAAATTGGCGGTGGAAGAGGTCGGCGAAGAGATTTCCGACTTGCTGGATGATGGCGAAGCACCAAGCGCGGAGCTGTTCGATCGTCGCGAACGGGTGATGATCAGCGGCGTGCTGCAACTGGCAGAACGCCCGATCCGTACACTGATGACCGTGCGCGCGGATGTCGATCACATTGATCTGGCGGACGATGCAGCGGCGATTCGTACGCGACTGATGCATTCCTCCTACTCGCGCCTGCCACTGATTCGCAACGGCGCGGTGGATGAACCGTTGGGCTTCGTTCACAAGAAGGAGTTGCTCAAGGAATATCTGGCCGGCAACGAGCCAAACCTTGAGCACCTGGCGCGCAAGACGCTGAACCTGCTCGACAGCTATTCGATCCTCAATGCTCTCGAGCAGATGCGTGCGGCGTCGACCCACATCGCGTTTGTTGTAAACGAATTCGGTGATTTTGTCGGCGTGTTGACCATGACCGACATCCTCGAGTCGATCGCCGGTGAGTTGCCGGACGCCAGCGAAATCGCTGGCCCGGATGTGGTCGAAGAGCAGGGTGGGTTTGTGGTGAATGGTGCACTGAATCTGACGCAGATCCGCCAGCGCACCGGTTTCGTGGCGGAGCCGACCGAGGATTACCAGACCCTCGCCGGACTGGTCATGAGCTTGCTGGATCGCTTGCCGATGAAGGGCGATCGCCTGGAGCATGCCGGTTGGGGCATGACCGTGATGGCGGTCGAGGAGCGACGGGTAACGCGAGTGTTGCTCAAGCGTGAGGCCTGACGGCCTCACTGATGAAAGGTATACCGGTCTTTTCCGGTGTGCTTTGACTCATACAACGCTTCATCGGCCTTGATCAGCGCCTGGTTGAGGGTGTCGCCATCCTCAACCCGGGCCACACCGATGCTGATGGTCACCGGATGCCGGGTGGTTTGCTCACGCACCACCCGGCATAACTCACCGGCCAAGGCCTCGACGTCCTCGCGGCGAACGCCCGCCAGATAAATCGCAAATTCCTCGCCACCCAGTCGCGCGTACTCGAACGGTGCCATTACCGCTTTGATGTCGGCCGCGATCCGCTTGAGCACTTCATCGCCGATGTCGTGGCCGTACACATCATTCACTTTCTTGAAGTTGTCGATGTCGATCATCGCCAGGTAATGGTCGTGCTCGCGAGGCGCTGCTTGCAGGCTCTTTTCGGCGCGGGTCATGAACGAGCGGCGGTTGGGGATTTCAGTCAGCGTGTCGTTGTAGGCCTGATCCAGCAACAGCTTGGACATGATGTAGTTGTAGAGCTTGGTCTCGCGCAGTTTCAAAAACGTATAGATCGTTAAAGCACAGAGAAACACGCTGTAGGCGATGGTCATGACGCCTTTGAGTTCCAGCAGGCCGATACCGGTCCCCATGAAGGGGTTGAGCATCAGCCAGGTGACGACTTGCGCGCCGAAGAACGACCAGCGACTGAGTGGCAGCACGGAGGCGCTGTAAAGCGTGGTGGCGGCAGCGAGCACCAGCCAGATGCCGTGAAACGTCGGCGGCAGGCCGTCGATCACCAGCCGTATGCCCAAGGTGATGAGGAAAACGAACGTCAGGTTCAGCCAGTCGAAGTGACGGGCCTTGCGCGTGAACATCAATACCACGGCGAGCACGGCGAACGCTGCGATGAACACCATCGAGCGCCAGGTGAAGCCCTGATCGCCGAGGAAACTGACGATCAGGTCGAAGGCCAGCCAGATGCCCATGCTGGCCAGATAGATCAGCAGACAGAATGAATGCAGCCGTTCGAACTCATGCTGGATGAACTCGTCCCACAGCTCGGCGGGTGCGGTTCGCTTCAGGACTTCATCTTCAATGGTTTTGTACATTGCTGCCCGGATGCTTGCGCTGGTTGTCGAGAATCACCTGTCCCCACGGCCGGTATCGCAGGGAAAACACTGCACTTTGATGACAGCCGGTGGAAGTGGCATCCGGGGTTGCCGGTTCGGCGCGAAAAGCCTCGCCTTCACGGCTGACCTGGCGGAACGCTTCACGCACGATGCCGACGGAGCAGGGCAGTGCGCTGGCATAGCCGTTGCGCACCAGCACTGGCAGGCGCCCGGTGCCGGCGCCGTCCTGCCACCAGACCTGCGCGCCGGCGGCCGTCAGATCTCCCAGCCATTGGGCGTTGACTGTCGGGGCCAACTTGCCGGCGCTGAAGGCGCTGACATGCAGCGGTGCGTCCAGTTTTGCTACGAAATCCTTCAACTGACGCTGGAGCGTTGCCCGACGGTCGGCTGCCAGAAAGTGCAGATCATCCAGCTCCAGCGGCAGATACCAGCCGCTGACCGGCAGCTTCCACTCTTGGCTCAGCTTCTGTTGCTGCGCCAGCGATTGTCCCAGTTGCGCCTGCCAGTAGGCGCCGAGGCCGGCGCTGTCCAGTTCATCGATGCGCTTGTAATACGCCGGGTCCATCGACAGCCCGAGCACCAGTTGCAGGCCTTGCTGTCGGGCGAGTTTCAGGCTGTTGGCGAGCCAGCCATTGGCACCGCCAAAGTCCGAGTCACCGTACGAAGTCCATTGCACAATCACGGTTCGCGTGCCTTGCCGGGCCGCGTCCTGCCAGACTTTCTGCCATTGCGCCTGGGTCAGGCCGGCATCGACATTCAGCGGCTGATAGAACACCCGCTCATCGGCCCGTGCGAGAGTGGCGCCCAGCAGCAGGCAGAAAAACAATATCCATCGAGCCATCAGAAATTCCACTCCACGCCCAGCAGCACACCGTTGCCGCCTTCATACAGATTGCCGCCCAACGACTGTTGATATTCGGTGCGTACCGTCAGTTTCGAGCGGTAGGCGTTGTAGCGGTCTTCGTCGTACCACCATTGCCAACGCAGACCGACACCAGTGCGCAGATCCTGGCGCCAGTCGTTGCTCGGATCCTGGCTGGCGAATTCGAGGAAGCCATAAGGCATGATCGTCTGGGCACCGCTGTTCGGCAGCTTCCAGGCATGCCCCTGCTGGAACCGCGACAGCCACTGGTGATCGCCGGCCTTGGTCCACCACGCGGCATCGAGATAGAGAAAGCGCTCGTCCCAGTCGTTTTCGTCGACGCGCCAGTCGTTGCGGTACTTGCCCTGATCGAGGAACGAAGCGGTGGCGCGCAGCAGGTAGTCGGTGCTGGTGTGACCGTCCTGGCGATGATCATTGACCTGATCCAGCAACTTTTCCGGCACCAGCATCTGGCCGAGGCTCAGGCTGTGATTGTCGTCATCGTTGAACTGGCTCTGTTTGTAGATTTCGCCGTAGAAGTTGATGTTCTGCGTGCCCCACGGCTTGTAGCGCAGACCGACACCGGCGGCGAGGGATTCGGCGTAACTGGAGCGACCTTGTCCACCCAGCAGTACGCGACCGTACACCGACAGCGTACTGCCGGCGCGGCTCGGTTCATCGCCGAGGGCGTGATCCCACATCGCCAACTGCACGTTTTGCGAATCGGCGTGGCGGCGCGAGCCTTTGCTCTCGTCCGGTCGCACGAAGTCATTGGTCGACACTCCGGCCGGCGACCAGGTGCTGGCAATCGTCCGGCTGTCACGGCGGGAAAGGGTTTCATGGGCACGGCGCTGACGGTAGCGGCGCGCTTCCATGCTGCCATCCTCGTCGTCGGCGGCCACCGGGTTCTGTTCCAGATCGATCACCCGGCGCAGTTCCTTGCGGGCCGAGGCGCTGTCTTCCACTTCGTCATAACGCCAGGCCAGGGTTTCACCGAGTCGGTAATCTTCGGGAAAGTCACGGGTGGCCTGTTGCAGATAGGGGATTGCGGTGGCGCGTTCCTCGCGGGTTTCTGCACCGGACAAGCGCATGCCGTAATCGGCGCGGTAACGCGGGTTGCTCGGGTCGCGGCGTACCGCTTCGGCCAGCCACGCGGTGCTTTGCGGCAAGTCACCAGCCTTTTGTGCGGTGACCGACGCTGCGTAGAAGTGCCCGGCGTCCGGTGCTTGTTGCAAGGCTTTACGCTGTCGTTCGAGTGCCTGGACATGATCGCCACGGGCGTCGGCGATGGCCGCACCGAGGGCCCATTCATTGGCGCCACGCGTCGTACTTTGCTGCCAGTAGTCTTCAGCAGCCTGGCTATCACCTGCATTCAGGGCACTGCGGCTGGCGGTGAGGCGGGCGTTGTCGCTCAGTTCTGTTGCGGGAATGCTGCGCCAGATGGCCAGCGCACCAGCGGAATCACCAGCAGCTTCGAGAGCGTAGGCCAAGGGCAGCCGACCGTTGCGGTCACCGAGTTTTTCCGCTTGCTGGTAATACACGACCGCTTCGCCCGGTCGATCCGGCATTGCACACCGACCCAGGGCTCGATAATCGCCGGCGACCTGAGGGTGGTTGCCTATGGCTTGCTGAACGGCATCGCACTGGCCGTTTTCTGCGAGCTGCGCGAGCAGCTGACCACGGGTGGCGCCATCCACATGGGTGAGCAACGAAGCCATTCGCCGTTGTTGTTCCGGTGTTGTGGTTTTCGAAGCTGCATAAAGCCCGGCCAGACGTTGGAGTGCAGTGGCCGGCAAGCGTCCTTGATGTCGGTCGAAAGCGGTTTCCAGCAATTGCTGCGCGTGGTCGCGATCACCGTTGTTGACTGCCAGATAAGTGGCCTGATTCAGCGAGGCCGGATTGCCGGTCTGCCGGTAGTGAAGCTCCCACAAGGTCTGCGCTTCGGTCATGCGGCCCATGCGTTGCGAAAGTTCTGCCCGACGTTTGACGATTTCAGGCGTTTGCGTCTGGCCGGCCAGCCACGCATCAACCTTGTCGCTGCGCCCCTGATCCTGCCAGACATTCAACATTTGCTCCTGACGGCGACTGTCCCACGGCTGCGACAGTCGGGTGGTTTGCAACAGGTCGGTGGCTTGCAGGCGCTGGGCGAGTATCAGCCAGGTTTGCGGGTCGTCGTCAGGCGTGCAGCCGCGAAATTGCTTGAGCGCTGCTTCCGGATCCTGGCGCGACAACCATTCGGCGGTCTCCAGGCAAGGGCGTTGCAGATCGTTGCTCAAGCGCTGCACGGTCGGCACGTCTTCGGTCTTGCGCGCCAGTTCCCACAGGCGCTGGCGTTGTGCCGGGTCGGCCAGATCGGAGTCCGGCAACGACTGAATCCAGTGTTGTGCCTGTTGTTCGTGACCCATGGCGATGGCGCGGTCGACCATTGCCAGGCGGACTTTGCGTGCGGCCTCTGGACTTGGTGCCTGCTGCAGCAGTTGTTGCAGCGGTTTCTCGTCGAGGCGCTGCACGTAAGCATTGGTCAGACGTTGCCAGCCTTCGGCATCCAGCTGTTTGCGGGCGGCGAGCGGTGCGAGCTGGTCGATGGTGCCGCTCCAGTCGCGCAGTTGCTCCGACCAGTTGGCCCGCGCCAGACGCAGGATATTGTCATCGCCCTTGGGCGACAGTTGTGCCAGCCAGTCGTGAGCCTTGGCCGCGCCGCCGAACTTGGCCAGGCTCAGACTATAAGCCTGCCACAGGCGTACGCGGTCATTCAGGCTGCTGGTGGCCATCCAGCTTTCAACCTGAGTACTGGTGGGGGGATCCTGTTCGATCCAGGTCAGGCGCAGATCGAGAAGGGCGTCGCTGTTGGCCGGCAATGCTTGCATCGCATCTTTGTAACGGCGTTGTTTGGCCAGCGACTCAACCAACAGTGCCCGGGCTTCGTCGTTTTTCGGGACCTTTTCCAGCAAGTGGCGCATCAGACGCTCGACTTCTTTCCAGTTGCCCTTTTTCGCTTCGCGGTAACTGCGGTCCATGTAGGGATAGCTGCGGAACTGTTCAAAGTCGCTCAGCGGTGCAGCCTGTAGCGGATACGCAGTGCTCAGGCCCAGCAGAAGGCTGCCCATCAGCAGGGTGTGACGATGCACAGGCTTCATGCGACCTCCCGGACAATGCGGTAGGCGGCTTGTTGTTCACTGGCCTGATCGGCCAGGGCCTGTTCCAGGACTTCCTGGGTAATCATGCCCCGGGAAATCAGGTGTTCGCCGAGCGACATCTGTTCGGCGTCAAAGTCGATCAGCGCCTGATTGAAAAGAGTCGGCGGCACCATACCGCGTACCTGCAACAGATTGCCCAGCAGCACCTGATGGCGGCTGACCCGCTCCAGCAAGGCTTCATCGTCCTGATGGCGCTCAAGCACTTCGAGCATATGACGCACTTCCTCATTCTGGCGGGGACTGGCGTACCAGTAGCGAATCCCCAATGTGACGCGGCCCTGGGGTGCCAGACGGCTACGCACCGGGCGTTTCAATTGACGGCTGATGGCGCCGAGCGAGACCTGGCTGACCGGGCCTTCGGAGGCCAGAATCAGGGTGTCGCCGTCTTCGGCCACCGGCAGTACACCGTAGTGCGATGCGACCCGGCGTGGCACGGCATCGATCAGGCGCTTGTCGAGCTTGAACGGATTGAGCGGTGCCCATTCCATTTCAAGCTGTTCGGCAAGGGTTTGCACAAGTTGTGTGCTGTCGATGTATTCGCGCAGCAGCAGTTCGCGCCCCAGGCGACGGCGTACCGGGCTGGTGATCGCTGCTTCCAGTTGCTCTTCGGTCAGCAAGCCTTTTTCCACCAGTCGATGGCCGAGCGGAGTACGTTGCGCCTTGGTCAGTGCCGGGAATTCGTGGGTGGTCTTGTCCCAGGCCACGCGCCGCGAGTCGCCCATCTCCATCACCTGCCGCAGGGCGCGCAGGTTGGCGAAGAAGTTGACGAAGTTGCTCCACATCATGCGTGGTGCCGACAACAGACCTTCCACCAATCCGTAGTAACGAGTGACAAACCAGCCACGCTGGAACAGACGGTTGAACAACATCAGCCCGTTGAGCCACAACAGCACCGAGAGCAACGAGCTGTCGGCGAGGATCGACGGATAGCGCCACGAGTCAGGGGAAATTACCGTGACCACCCACATCGCCAGCAGCACCAGGAACAGCAGGTTCACCAGAAAGCTCAACAGGTAGGCGATCAAGCCGCGACGGTCACGCCACAGGAAGTAATTGAGCAGACCCTTGCGGCTCCAGCCGAGGTTCTTGGTGCCCTGGAACACGATGCCGACGATCCATCGCGACTTCTGCCGGATCGCGTGCTGCAGGTCCCGTGGGAAATGTTCCCGCACACAGATCACCTGGGAGAACTCGCGATTCATCCCGAACACCCAAGGTTGTTCCAGCGCCAGTTTCGGATCACTGACCGAGTAGCGGGCGAAGATGCATTTCATGCCTTTCTGCTTGAGGCGGAAACCGATGTCGTAGTCTTCGGTGAGACTCTGCACATCGAAGGCAATGCCGTCGCCGTCTTCCAGCAGGGCGCTGATGGCTTTACGGCTGAAGCAGGTGCCAACGCCGGCACTGGGCACCTGGCCGGTGAGGGCTTCGCGGACGATGACGTCCTTGCCGTGGTTTTCGGCGAATTCATCGACGTAGTGCCCGGCGGTGAAGCCTTTCCATTCCGGTGCGTAGGGATAGACCGGGATCTGGATCAGGTCCTTGTTCGGCAGCAGGTAGTTGTAGAGGCGCAATTCCATCGGCGAAATCACGTCTTCGGCATCGTGCAGGATGAACCCGGCGAACTGGATTTTCGCCTCGCTCTCGAATCGCAGGATCGCGTCGATGATGTTGTTCAGGCAGTCGGCCTTGCTGGTAGGGCCCGGTCGGGCGCAGACCACTTTGTGCACATTGGGGTAGTGCTGGCAGACCGCATCGACGTCGGCCTGGGTTTCGGCATCGTTGGGGTAGGTGCCGACGAAAATCTGATAGTTCTCATAGTCGATGGTCGAGGCGGCCAGACGCGCCATCTCGCCGACCACGCCGACTTCGTTCCACGCCGGCACCATGATCGCCAGCGGCTTCTCGGGAATCGAATACAGGCGTTCCTCGTCGGCACGTTTGAATTTCTCGTAGATCCGCCAGCGCCGGATGAACTTGCGGCTCCAGTACACGAGGTCGATGAACAGGTCATCGAGGCCGAGGATGAACATCAGCAGGGCGAGGATGATCGCCACATACTTCAGACCAAACAGTACATACGCAAAGAAGTCGACCCAACCCAGACTCATACGCCGTTACCCGCCGCCGAGCGTGCGCTCGACCGGGCGTGGAGAACGGGGTGACAGGTGTTGAACCGGACAGCGGGCCATTGACGCAGAACCCGGGCCAACGGGTCTTTTTCAACAACCCCCGGACGAGTACCGAAAACCATCATGACGTTAAAGGACATGAACCCCTCCTGGGACGTGCAGAGCTACCACTCGAAAGCCGGCAGCACCTATCTCTTTCTGAGAAATAAAGAAAAGCAGCCGGATGGGAGCTTGTCCAATCCGGCCTCGAGGCTAGTTGTTACAGATCAATTGGAACGAAAGTGCCATTACCTGATGGCTCTTAGGTGGCACTTTCAGGAAAAGTTCCATCGTTTTGCGCGGGGGATGGTGCAGAGGGTACGCAGGGTGTGGCGAAGCCAGCTCAGGTCATGGGCTGGTTTGCGTGGCGGGGCGGGATATCGGGTTTTGCCGAGGAATTGGGTGAAGTCTTGCAGCAGGGATTCATCCGTACCGATGCCTTTCAGTTTTTTGACCAGTACGCCTTCCTTGTAGAACAACACTGTTGGTGTACCCGTGACATCCGGATGTCGACACGACTGCGCGGTATCGAGCATGAAGATATCCATCCAGGGCCGGAAGGGCTTGGCGACTTCGAGAAAAACGGGGCCGGAGAACACACAGGCACCGCAATGCTCGTTGAAGAAGTACAGGACGACGAGGCGTCTGGCTTTCAAGACCTTCCGGTACGTCGGGGGCAACGCTGAATATCGAGTCGGCTTCGTCATTGGAGCCTCCTTTATTCGATGCACAAGACGTCACGACGTTAAAGGGGCTGCGGTCGCTGTCGCAACTGTCATAGTTGACAGGTGCCGAGCACATTTTTGTGACCGCGCACCGATATGTGGCCCGAATACTCGTCGTGTGTAGCCAACGGTAGCGCGGTGTTATGACACCTCGCGTAACACAGGCTTCACCATTCTTTTTATCCCTTTGATTCAAAACAAATTTAGATCCATTGCTGATTCCCCTCGAATCCCGTGGCACACTTTCTGCTGTCTATTCCGTAGTAACAAACCGAATTCCGGTATAGCGGAATAAACAATCTCTGGAGTGCTTGCCATGCATCGCCGACCATCCTTGTTCAAAGCGTGTGTTTTTGTTCTCGCGGCTTCGTCCGCTGTCATGGGCATGGCCCAGGCGGCCGACAGCAAGCTCGACAGCGTCCTGGCCCGTGGAAAACTGATCGTGGGCACCGGCAGCACCAACGCGCCGTGGCACTTCCAGGGCGCGGACGGCAAGTTGCAGGGCTTTGATATCGACATCGCCAGGATGGTGGCCAAAGGTCTGTTCAATGACCCGAGCAAGGTCGAGTTCGTGGTGCAGTCGTCCGATGCGCGGATTCCCAATCTGCTGACCGACAAGGTCGACATGAGTTGCCAGTTCATTACTGTCACCGCCAGCCGCGCGCAGCAAGTGGCGTTCACCCTGCCGTACTACCGCGAAGGCGTCGGCCTGCTGCTGCCGAACAACAGCAAGTACAAGGAAATCGAAGACCTGCAGGCCGCCGGCGACAGCGTGACCGTGGCCGTGCTGCAAAACGTGTACGCCGAAGAGCTGGTGCACCAGGCACTGCCCAAGGCCAAGGTCGATCAGTACGACAGCGTCGATCTGATGTACCAAGCCGTGAACTCCGGCCGCGCCGATGCCGCCGCCACCGACCAGTCTTCGGTCAAATACCTGATGGTGCAGAACCCCGGCCGCTATCGCAGCCCGACCTACGCCTGGAGCCCCCAGACCTACGCCTGCGCCGTCAAACGCGGCGATCAGGACTGGCTGAACTTCGTCAACACCGCCCTGCATGAAGCCATGACCGGCGTTGAGTTCCCGACTTACGCCGCATCGTTCAAGCAATGGTTCGGCGTGGATCTGCCATCGCCCGCCATCGGTTTCCCTGTCGAATTCAAATGATCCCGTGAGAGTGGGGCGCCCTGACGCGCCCCGCTCAAGGTACTGCCAACCATGAACTATCAGTTGAACTTTGCCGCCGTGTGGCGCGATTTCGACACCTTGCTGGCGGGGCTCGGTCTGGGCCTCGAACTGGCGCTGGTGTCGATCGCCATCGGCTGCGTGATCGGCCTGCTGATGGCGTTTGCCTTGCTGTCCAGGCATCGCGCCTTGCGGGTGCTGGCATCGGTGTATGTGACGGTGATCCGTAACACGCCGATCCTGGTGTTGATTCTGTTGATCTACTTTGCGTTGCCGAGCCTGGGGATCCGGCTGGACAAGATCCCGTCGTTCATCATCACCCTGTCACTGTATGCCGGGGCGTATCTGACCGAAGTGTTCCGGGGTGGTTTGTTGAGCATCCCCAAGGGCCAGCGCGAAGCTGGGCTGGCCATCGGTCTGGGCGAGTGGCAGGTGAAGGCCTACGTCACCGTGCCGGTGATGTTGCGCAATGTGCTGCCGGCGCTTTCGAACAACTTCATTTCGCTGTTCAAGGACACCTCGCTGGCCGCCGCGATCGCGGTGCCGGAGCTGACCTATTACGCGCGCAAGATCAACGTCGAGAGCTACCGGGTGATCGAAACCTGGCTGGTGACCACGGCGTTGTATGTCGCGGCCTGTTACCTCATTGCCATGCTGCTGCGTTACCTGGAGCAGCGTCTGGCGATCCGCCGATAGGAGGCTGCGATGTACGAATCCCCCAGTTGGTTGCATGAATTGTGGATTGCCCGCGAAGCCTTGTGGCAAGGCTTTCTGACCAGTGTGCAGGTGTCGGCGCTGGCGATTCTGTTCGGCACGGTTATCGGCGTGTTTGCCGGGCTGATTCTGACCTACGGCAGGTTCTGGATGCGCGCGCCGTTCCGCTTTTATGTCGACTTGATTCGCGGCACCCCGGTGTTCGTGCTGGTGCTGGCCTGCTTCTACATGGCACCGGCGCTCGGTTGGCAGATCAGCGCGTTTCAGGCGGGTGCCTTGGGTCTGACGCTGTTTTGCGGCTCCCACGTCGCCGAGATCGTGCGCGGCGCGTTACAGGCCTTGCCACGCGGGCAGATGGAAGCCAGCAAGGCCATCGGCCTGACGTTCTATCAGTCCCTCGGCTACGTGCTGTTGCCTCAGGCGCTGCGGCAGATCCTGCCGACCTGGGTCAACTCGTCCACGGAAATCGTCAAGGCTTCGACCTTGCTGTCGGTGATCGGCGTGGCCGAGCTGTTGCTCAGCACCCAGCAGATCATCGCCCGGACGTTCATGACCCTGGAGTTTTATCTGTTCGCCGGTTTTCTGTTCTTCGTCATCAACTACGGCATCGAATTACTCGGCCGGCACATTGAAAAGCGGGTGGCCCTGCCATGACTCAAGCTCAAGTTTCCAACGTCCAGAACGCTCAGCCCCTGCTGGACATCCGTGGCCTGCACAAACAGTACGGCGCGGTCGAAGTGCTCAAGGGCGTCGATCTGAGCATGCAGCGCGGCAACGTGGTGACACTGATCGGCTCCAGCGGCTCGGGCAAGACCACGCTGCTGCGTTGCGTGAACATGCTGGAGGAATTCCAGGGCGGGCAGATCCTGCTCGACGGGGAATCCATCGGTTATGACGAACTCAACGGCAAACGCGTGCGCCACCCGGAAAAAGTCATCGCCCGTCATCGTGCGATGACCGGCATGGCGTTCCAGCAATTCAATCTGTTCCCGCACCTCACCGCGTTGCAGAACGTCACCCTCGGCTTGCTCAAAGTCAAAAAGATGCACAAGGACGAAGCCGTGGTTCTGGCCGAGAAATGGCTGGAACGGGTCGGCCTGCTGGAGCGGCGCAATCACTTTCCCGGCCAGTTGTCCGGCGGTCAGCAACAGCGCGTGGCGATTGCCCGGGCGATTGCGATGAACCCGAGCCTGATGCTGTTCGACGAAGTCACCTCGGCCCTCGACCCGGAACTGGTCGGTGAAGTGCTGAACGTGATCAAGGGCCTGGCCGAGGACGGCATGACCATGTTGCTGGTGACCCACGAAATGCGCTTTGCCTTCGAGGTCTCGGACAAGATCGTTTTCATGAATCAGGGGCGTATCGAAGAGCAGGGGCCTCCCAAGGAGCTGTTCGAGCGTCCGCAATCGCCGCGGCTGGCGGAATTTCTCAAAAGCACGCGGTTCTGACTTTTCACTTTTTCAATCAGGAGACACATCCATGAGCATTACGCGTTACGGCACCGGTAGCACCGCCGCTGGCGGCCAGCCACGTCCATTCGCCCGCGCGGTCGAGGCCGATGGCTGGCTGCACGTTTCCGGCCAGGTGCCGGCGGTGGATGGCGAGATCATTGTCGGTGGCATCGTCGAGCAGACGCACCAGACCATGAAGAACCTGATCGCGATTCTCGAAGAGGCCGGTTATGGCCTGGAAGACGTGGTCCGTGCCGGGGTGTGGCTGGACGATCCGCGGGATTTCAGCAGTTTCAACAAGGTCTTCGGCGAGTACTTCAAGCCTGAACACGCACCGGCCCGGGCCTGTGTGCAGGCGAGCATGATGGTTGACTGCAAGGTCGAGATCGACTGCATCGCGTACAAGAAGAAGGCCTGAGCATTGACCGCTCCCGCGCAGAGCGTGGGAGCGATCTTTCGCGATAAACTCCCGGCACTTTGAATGGGAACCACTGAAATGACCGAAGACACCATCAAGCGCCGGGCACGCGGTCTGGACCGGGCGTTCGATATCCTCGATTTCCTCAAGGAGATCGGCCAGCCACTGCGCCCTAACGACATCGCCAACGGCATCGGCAGCCCGAAATCCACGGTCTACGAACTGGTGGCATCCTTGCTCGAACGGCGGATTCTGGAGCCGGTGGGCAAGGACGGTCACGTCTATCTCGGTCGTCAGTTGTACTTTCTCGGTCAGGCGCATTTGCGGCATTTCGACCTCAGTCGCGAGGCCGATCATGCGTTACAGGAGATCGTCAGCCAGACCCGGGAAACCGCGCAGATGTGCCTGCTCAACGGGCGCAAATACACGGTGGCGCTGATGAAGGAGGGCGAGCGGCATTTCCGCATTTCCTCCGATATCGGTGAGAACGCGCCGATTCCGTGGACCGCGTCCGGACGTTTGCTGCTGGCGCATTTGAGCGACCAGCAGATCAGCGACCTGATCGATCCCGACGATTTCATCCTGCCGGATGGCGAACGCCTGCCGATGGAGACGTTTCTCAAGGAAATCCGTCAGGCCGGCATCGATGGTTTCTTCTCGTTCGACAGTGTCGCCGACACCTTTACCCATTGCTTCGCCGCCCCGGTCAAAGACCCGAGCGGCGTGGCCATCTGCACCCTGTGCATCGTCGCACCGCGCGCCGATGCCAAGACCAACTACAACGACTATCGCCGGGTTCTGATCGAGAGCGCCAACAGCCTCGCCCGGCGTATCAACGAATAACTGCGCCCGCCAGCGGACGCGACTGTGAGGAGTTCGACCATGACGACTGCCAACAACACTGCTGCCGTGGAAAAGGGTGATGCCGCCATTGGCGCGCAATTGGTGCGTGACATCAGCCTGCCGGCGCTGGTGCTGCATCGCGAAGCGCTGGAGCACAACATCCTCTGGATGCAGAAATTCGTCAGCGACAGTGGTGCCGAACTCGCGCCCCACGGCAAGACCAGCATGACCCCGGCGCTGTTTCGTCGTCAGCTCGACGCCGGCGCCTGGGGCATCACCCTGGCCAGTGCCACCCAGACCCGTGCCGCTTACGCCCACGGCGTGCGCCGGGTGTTGATGGCCAACCAACTGGTCGGCACGCCGAACATGGCGTTGATTGCCGACCTGCTGGCGGCCGATTCGGGCTTCGATTTCTATTGCATGGTCGATCACCCGGACAACGTCGCCGATCTGGGCGCTTACTTCGCGTCGCGCGGTGTGCGCCTGAACGTGATGATCGAATACGGCGTCGTTGGCGGCCGTTGCGGTTGCCGCAGCGAGCAGGAAGTCATCGAACTGGCCAAGGCCATCGGTGCGCAACCGGCACTGGCGCTGACCGGTATCGAGGGTTACGAAGGCGTGATCCATGGCGATCACGCCGTCAGCGGCATCCGTGAATTCGCCGCCTCGCTGGTGCGTCTGGCGGTGCAGTTGCAGGACAGCGGCGCGTTTGCCATCGCCAAACCGATCATCACTGCATCGGGTTCGGCCTGGTACGACTTGATCGCCGAATCGTTCGAAGCGCAGAACGCTGGCGGGCGTTTCCTCAGCGTGTTGCGTCCCGGCAGCTACGTGGCTCACGACCATGGCATCTACAAAGAGGCCCAGTGCTGCGTGCTCGACCGTCGCAGCGATCTGCACGAAGGCCTGCGCCCGGCGTTGGAGGTCTGGGCTCACGTGCAGTCAATGCCGGAGCCGGGGTTTGCCGTGATTGCCCTCGGCAAGCGTGACGTGGCGTTCGATGCGGGCATGCCGGTGCCGTTGCTGCGTTACAAGGCCGGCGTTCTGCCAGCGGTGGGCGACGATGTCGGCGCCTGCAAGGTGACGGCGGTGATGGACCAGCACGCGTTCATGACCGTGGCACCGGGTGTGGAATTACGCGTGGGTGACATCATTTCATTCGGTACGTCGCACCCATGCCTGACCTTCGACAAGTGGCGCGTGGGGCTGCTGGTGGACGAGCAGCTGTCGGTGATCGAAACCATGGAAACCTGTTTCTGATGAACACGCTCAGTCCATTGGGGCCGAACACCCCGCGCATCGCCCTGATCGGGGAATGCATGATCGAACTTCAGCAGCGTGCCGACGGCAGCCTGCAACAGAGTTTCGGCGGCGACACGCTGAACACGGCGGTCTATCTGTCACGCGCCATGGGTGACAAGGCGCAGGTGGACTACGTTACTGCGCTGGGCGACGACAGTTTCAGCGACGCCATGTGCCGCAGTTGGGCCGCTGAAAACATTGGCCTGGGCCTGGTCCAGCGCCTGCCCGGTCGTTTGCCGGGCCTGTATTGCATCCAGACCGATGCTGCCGGGGAGCGGCGCTTTCTGTACTGGCGCAACGAAGCCGCCGTTCGCGACTGCTTCACCACGCCGGCCGCCGCGCCGATTCTCGCGGCGTTGCCGGACTACGACGTGCTGTATTTCAGCGGTATTACGCTGGCAGTGCTCGGTGCGCAGGGCCGGGAAAAGCTGATTCAGACCTTGATCGAGGCCCGCCAGCGCGATGCGCGAATAGTCTTCGACAACAATTACCGGCCACGGCTGTGGGTCTCGGTAGAAGAGGCGCGGGCGGCGTATCGCAGCGTGTTGCCCCATGTCGATCTGGCGTTGCTGACGGTGGACGACGAGCAGGCGCTGTTCCATTTCGAAGACTGTGACGCGGTGTTTGAAGCGTACGCGCAGATCGGCACGCCGGAAGTGGTGCTCAAGCGCGGTGCCGAAGCCTGTCTGATCCGTTGCGACGGGGAAGCGTTCGAAGTGCCGGCACAGAAGGTCGAGAAGGTAGTGGACACCACGGCGGCGGGGGATTCGTTCAGTGCGGCGTATCTGGCCAGTCGCTTGTCTGGGGCAAGCCCTGCGCAGGCGGCAGAGGCGGGGCATCGGTTGGCAAGTCGGGTGATCCAAGTGCCTGGAGCACTGATCCCCAGGGCGTGAATCCGATCCCTGAAGGCGCTGCCGAAGCTGCGCCTTCGGGGCGCTGCATCAATCGCGGAAAAACACCTGCACCAGGTGATAGCCGAATTTGCTCTTGATCGGCCCGTGCACGGTGCGCAGCGGTTTCTTGAAGATCACCGCATCAATCGCACCGACCATCTGTCCCGGCCGCACTTCACCCAGATCGCCTCCGCGCTTGCCGGACGGGCAGGTCGAAAACTTCTTCGCCAGCACATCGAACGCTTCACCGTTGGCGATGCGTTGTTTGAGTTTTTCAGCCTCATCGGCAGTCTTGACCAGAATATGGCGGGCTTGGGCTTTCATCGTGCAATACCTGTAGCGGGGTGACGGCGGGGCGCGGATTATGCCTCAAGTCACGGGTTTTGGCTGATCATCGTACGGATCTTGCCAGCCAGAAGATCAATGGAGAACGGCTTGGCCACCATATCCATGCCGTCCTCCAGAAAGCCCTGACGCTCGGCAGCTTTCTGCGCATAGCCGGTCATGAACAACACTTTGAGCCCCGGGCGATGCTGGCGGGCGATC
This sequence comes from Pseudomonas sp. COW5, assembly GCF_026240005.1. NCBI lineage: Bacteria > Pseudomonadati > Pseudomonadota > Gammaproteobacteria > Pseudomonadales > Pseudomonadaceae > Pseudomonas > Pseudomonas sp. COW5. The sequence goes on from NZ_JAPHVP010000001.1 coordinate 5,326,676, forward strand.
TCCGCCAGTTGTCGGCCGTTCATGCCCGGCAGGCCGACATCGGTCACCAGCAGGTCGACACGCAGGTCGGACTCCAGCAACGGCAGGGCACCCTTGGCGTCTTCGGCTTCATGGGCGCGATAACCCAGCTCCTTGAGCAGGTCCATGACCAGCATGCGCACCGCCGGATCGTCTTCGACCACCACCACGGTTTCGCCGGTCGCAACGGCGGGTGTCTGCGTCACCGTTTCAGTCACCGCCGGCTCCGCCACCAGAGAATGCAGGCGAGGCAAGTACAGGCGCACACAGGTGCCCTGGCCCGGCAGGCTGTCGAGGCTGACGTGCCCGCCGGATTGCTGGGCAAAGCCATAAATCATCGACAACCCGAGCCCGGTGCCCTGGCCGATCGGTTTGGTGGTGAAGAACGGATCGAAGGCCTTGGAGCGCACCGAGGGCGTCATGCCGGTGCCGTTGTCGCTCACCGCGAGCATCAGGTAATCACCGGCCTTGACCGGTTCGAGGGTGGTGATGTCGTTGCCATCGAGATAAACGTTGGCCGTTTCGATCAGCAGCTCGCCGCCATCCGGCATGGCGTCGCGGGCGTTGATCACCAGGTTGAGCAGGGCGTTTTCCAATTGGCTGACATCGGTGCTGACGGGCCAGACGTTGTCGGCCAGGCGCAAGGTCAGTTCGATCGGATCGCCTTTGGTGCGGCGGATCAGGTCCTCCAGCGAATGGATCAGTTCATTGACGTTGAGGGTCTTGCGATCCAGCGACTGGCGCCGGGAGAACGCCAGCAAGCGGTGGGTCAACGCCGCGGCGCGATTGGCCGATGACACCGCGGCATCGGTGAACCGGCCAATCTCGTCGGCGCGACCGCTGGCGATGTAGCGCTGCATGAGGTCGAGGCTGCCGATGATCCCGGTCAGCATGTTGTTGAAGTCATGGGCGATACCGCCGGTGAGCTGACCGACCGCTTCCATTTTCTGCGCATGGCGCAACGCGTCTTCGGCGCGTTCGCGTTCGAACATTTCGTTTTGCAGGCGCTGGTTGGCCTGGGCCAGTTGCTCGGTACGCGCGCTGACGCGCTCCTCAAGGGTTTCATTGAGGTTGCGCAGGGCTTCTTCGGTCTTTTTGCGTTCGGTCTCGTCGATCACGAAGATGTAGAAACCGTTCACCGCGCCGTCCGGGCCGTGGCGTGGCAGGTAGTTCATCAGGGCATGGCGTTGAGTACCATCGCGATGGGGCGTGTAAAGGCTGAATGAACAGGGCCGGCCGGCGAGGGCCTCGGCGATGTACGGGGCGCGCAGAAAGTAGGACTCTTCGCCGATCACTTCGCGAATAGTGCGACCGTACAGCTCCTGCGGGGTCAGCCCGTACCAGTCCAGGTACGCGGCATTGTTCAGGCGAAAACGCTCTTCGCGGTCAACGTAACTGATCAGGATCGGCATCGCGTTGATGATCAGTTGCAGCTCGGTCTGGCTTTGGCGCAGAGCCTGCTCGGTGTGCTTGCGTTCGGTCAGGTCCAGTGCCGCGCCGAGAAACCGCATTGGCCGCCCGTGATGATCCTTGTAGCAACGCCCGCGAGCGAAGACCCAGCGCACGTCGCCATTGGCCTGCAACAGACGGTATTCCTCGGCGTATTCGGTGCCATGGGTGATGCAATGCTTGATGCTGCGGGCGATCAGCGCGCGGTCTTCCGGGTGCACGCCGTGCAGGTATTCACTGATCGGCAACTGGCTGGCCAACGCCGGGTCGACCCCGTGCAACTGGGCGAAGTGCGCATCGGCGATGAAGCGGTCCTGACCGATGTCCCAGTCCCAGGTGCCAACCGCGTCGGTGGCCGCCAGCGCCAGTTGCAGGCGCTCCTCGGTCTGTTTTTGCGCCTTGAGACTTTCTTCGGAACGCTGCTTGAGTTCCAGGGCGATGCGTCGGCGTTCATTGGTTTCGATGGCAGTGACCAGAATGCCGGCCACTTGCGCGCTTTCGTCGCGGATCGGGCTGTAAGTCAGGTCCAGCCAGAAGTCGGACTCCTTGCCGTCCCGTTGCAGGGTGAAGCGTCGTTCACTGTAGGTTCGCACCTGGCCCTGTAGGACGGCGCTGTAAATCGGGTCGGTAAAGTCTCGAAGTTCAGGCCATATCTGGTGCGCCGGCTGTCCGAAAGCGTGTGGATGCTTGTTGCCGGCCAGTACCGCGAAGCCGTTGTTGTAGATCTGGGTGAGCTGTGGACCCCACAACAGCAGCATCGGCATCGGCGAGTGAATCACGATGTCCACCGCGGTGCGCAGGCTCTGCGGCCAGGTGCCGGCGCTGCCGAGCGGGCTGCGGCTCCAGTCGGTGCGGGCGATCAATGCCTGGGCGTCGTTGGTGTTCGGTACAGCGTTCATCACATCAGTCCTGAGCGTCGGTCGGTGAGGCGGCGTCTACTATCCTAGTGCGGTAGACGCTGAAAGGCCCGTCGCGTCACGACGCACGGTCTTGTATTCATTGAAAGCTTCGCGGGTGTTACTGGCCATGGAAATCGACGCACTGCTCAAACAACTGGCGAGCCGACACGGCTCGGATCTGTTCCTGTCCACGGGCGCACCGCCGAGTGCGCGGTTTGACGGGGTGCTGACGCCTCTGGGCGAACAACCGTTCAAGCCCGGTGAGGTGGCGACTGTCGCCGCGTCCCTGATGGACGCCGAGCAGCGCCGGGAGTTCGACCGGGATCTGGAAATGAACCTGGCGATTTCCCGAACAGGGATCGGCCGCTTCCGGGTCAATATCTTCAAACAGCGTAATGACGTGTCGATCGTGATCCGTAACGTCAAGCTCGACATCCCGCGCTTCGAGGATCTCAAGTTACCCCCCGTGTTGCTGGAAACGGTCATGCTCAAGCAGGGGCTGATCCTGTTCGTCGGCGCTACCGATTCGGGTAAGTCCACTTCATTGGCGGCGCTGATCGACCATCGCAATCGCCATAGCTGCGGGCACATCATCACCATCGAGGATCCGGTGGAGTATATCCATCGCCACAAGAAATCGATCATCAACCAGCGAGAAGTCGGGGTCGACACCCGCAGCTTTCATGCTGCGTTGAAAAATACCCTGCGTCAGGCGCCGGATGTGGTGTTGATCGGCGAAATCCGCGACCACGAGACCATGGAGCATGCGCTGGCATTTGCGGAAACCGGGCATCTGGTGTTGTCGACGCTGCACGCCAATAACGCCAATCAGGCACTGGACCGAATCATCAATTTCTTTCCTGAAGAGCGCCGGCCGCAACTACTGCATGCGCTCGGCAATAACCTCAAGGCTTTCGTGTCGCAGCGTCTGGTTCGAGCAATCGACGGCCAGCGCAGGGCGGCAGTGGAAGTGATGCTGGGATCTCCGACCATCGCCGATTTGATCAGGCGCAACGAGCTCGGAGAGTTGAAAGGCATCATGGATAAGTCCGAGGATCAGGGGATGCAGACCTTCGACAAGGCTCTGTATCAACTGGTGGTCGAAGGTGCCATCGCTGAAGAGGAGGCTCTGAAATATGCTGACTCCATCAACAATTTGCGTCTGGCATTGAAGTTGGGAGGGGGAGGAATAGCCGAAGATAAAAGCGCACCAGGAACTTGGGGTTTAATGGATTGAAATAGCGTAAGTGAAGCTTTTTAATCTTTCAAAGGTTCTTGTTATTCAAGAGCTTTCGAGTTTTATTTAAGTGTCTGGATCGGTTTTTTTAGCGGTTTTGAATGAGTCGGAAAGATTAACTGACATCTTGGTGGTGGATATTAAACGCTTCGTGCCTGAGTCTGTGTGGGTTGTTTAATCATACCGTTAGTTGTTTTTCTTGAGAGTCATTTGAAATGAGAAGTGAGCTGGACAAGTTTTCTGTGAGAACTGCAGAAACTGATATGAAACAACGCGCCGCCGATGAGATAGAAAAAAGCAGCGTCGTATGGTGCCTGACTCGAATTGTCGAGAAGTATGGCAATGTCGATTCGGTGCGAGTCGATCTCGTCAATGAGTACTTCGACATGGTCGAGGGGTCGTCGCTTTACAGCTTGCACAGCCCCTTGGTAAAACTGGTCGAAGACTTCCAGGTACAGTCATTTGTTATGGCCAGAATTGAATCGCTCGGTATTGAATCGTATACAGCCTGCGCAGTAACGGAAGATTCAAGGTTATTGGTCGTTAGTGAAGGTGACCTACTGCCTGCATTGCGTCTCGACAGTCAGCAACCGGACGAGCAGAAGCAGATTGCTCTTTTGACCCAGTGCGCCAATCGGACCGGAGGATTTGTCTGGGACAGTCACGAGGGTTGCCTGGCCCAATGGCTGAAATTTTATGAATTCGATGTACCTACAACTGTGGGGGGATGTAAAAGGCTTATTGAGTATTTAAACATAGTGATACCCACTGCTGATCCGCTTGGGAATTATTGGGGGCAAATATACGCTGAAGATGAACTGTCTCTGGTACTCACCACCGAAGAAAAAATTCGAGTCAAGGCCGTTGCTGCCACTTTGATGCCCGGCAGTGCGCGATTGCTGGATAAAATCTACATTGAGGCGGGCAGGCCCCTGGTAAGTGGCAAGGCCAATATTGCTCGAACGATCAGATCGATACTGGCTCATGAAAAAGTTCAAAGTCTGGCATCCAGTCTAAATCAACAGTTGGGCTGGTATCGTGCGGGGGAGGATAAGTCAGTCACTTCTCAGGATCTGAGTCAGCTGATGATGACCGCTGTAATTCTCGATCTGGACGTCCCTGACGCGAACCAACGGCGTAATGTTGTTTGTGGGTATGACTTGTATCAGGTAGCGAATGCCGATCTTCATCCGGATGTCATCCTGAACTACTTCGAAAATCACTTAGTGTCCACTCGCTCGGTCGCGAGTGAAACAGCTGCTATGGCGGCATACATCATGCTTGCGGAGCAGGCCCCGGAATTTCTTGTAAAGAATATCGGCGAAGAGATGACAATTGGCTCGGTCGCATGGATTAACTTTTGCGCCACGGTGGCGACCCTTGAGTTGAAAGCACAGGGGACTGCTCGTGTGATGGATGCCGGCGCAATTCAGACTCTGTCCGGGCTCGAGCCCTGCAGTCAGGGCTTGCGTGAGTTGCAGTCTGTTGCACTTGTTGACCCGATACTGGACTGGGGGCTGGTCAACGGCATTGTTACCCATGAAACACTGGCTGCGAATGCCAAGGAGACTTCAGAGTTGTTACTTGCCCAATACGAGGCACATACGAATCTGTTGTCCGTGGCAGCCAACGATCTCGGCAGGCCTTTACCCGACAAGCAGAACATTGCATTGAAAACGTTGGAAAAGGTTCTCCCCAACTGTGACTTTCTTGAAGAGAGAGTTCTATATGAAAAAAACGCAGTCAACTTCCTGGGTTCTACGCTGGACTTTACGCCAGATGGTCTGAGGGAAGATCCCCATTCTAGCGCCAGGTCGATGGCTGAGGTGTATGCGTCCGGAGAGCTGCAGCCCACGCGCTGGGATCTGAGGGGAGGTCCAGGCATATTCAAACAATTCGGTGCCCCGTTGTATGCGCTGCCATCGATCGAGCCATGGGTGATCACACAAACCACGCAATGGTACGCCAGGCTCAAGGGCGCGCTGGCAATCACGCTCAGGCTGGCGGTCTCGCGGATGCCTCCTACTGATCGACGGGTGTTTCTGAATGGCGACATCAGCGTATTTACCCTGCGTCCCTCGGTTGCCGTCAGCTTCACTGGAACGACGTCTACCAGTGGCGGTTTGACGGGCGTCTCTTCGGTTTTGAAAACACGACTGATTGAAACGCAGGCAACGATAGATGAGTCGACGGGACGTTACGGGGTGGTGATATGTGCCCCTCGCCAAAATCAAGAGTTACTGTGTTACGAACTGCTCACTCTACGGGGGGAGTGCCGTAGAAATGATCGGCTCGCAGGTTTTGCTTCGTTTGCGATGAATAGAAGCTCACGAATCGAATTCGATGGCGACCCGCAAGAAAAGATAGCGGCAGCGGCAGTTGTGACTTTACCGACAGACTTGCGGTGTTATACGGAGGGACGACAATATTCCGAAAATGCCTCCAGCAAAGGTGTGATCGAAAAACTGGGAGTCGTGCGCAAAATAACCCGGGTTTCCGAGTTCGACGGCACTGCGTATCAAGGTTTTAATGACATACAGATGAAGGCACTGGTGAATTTCGTCATTGATCATCACCCTCCGGCGACTTACAAGGATGTCGAGGCTGTGGCGTTGAAACCCACGTCCCTGGAGGAAATGCGGCAAAAAACCGAAAAACTCAATGAGTACATTCTCAATCTGGTTGTGCCCTTCCGAAGTTGTATTGCCGACCTTGCATCCGGTGACAGAGACCGTGTTGGCAGTGGTGTGTTTGGCTGTGTCATGGACGCCATTGGGTTGCTCGGAACTGCAGTGGGTGTTGCCAGCAAAATCATGGGTGTGATGACCAAATCGGTATCGACCACGGCGAAAGTCGCGACACTTGCGAGGTTTGCCCTGACGACGACCATCTCTTTGTTCAATCCACTGGACGGTTTTTACGCAATGGCAAAAACCGGTGGGAAATTGCTCGGTCGCGGAGGCGCTCAACTGGGGCGCAGTGGAGTGCACGCGTTAACGTCGGCAAGATTCCAGCTGCGCCGGGTAATAGGGAGAGCCCGGTCCGTCGATCTGCTGAAAGCCAATGATTATGCGCGACTCTGCCAAGGAACGTGGCAACCCTTGGGTTCTGCCCAGCGGTTGAATGTGTGCGCGACTCAGCAAGGAACCAAGTGGTTCGCTACTAACCGTTTTGGCCGTCCCTGGGGACCGAGCCTGGAAAATTTCGCGTTCAGTCACGCATTACGGCCATTCAAATCCAGAAAGATGCTACCGGATGTCTACACCGGTCATATCATCCGGCAGGCTTTGCCTCAAGCTGGCGCAAAAATCGATAGCGCTTTGGGGGCCTTGGTCAAGTCTGTCGATCAACTGAACACCCAGCTTGCCAACGGTCTATTGTTTGGAAGCACCGAAAAGGGGCGAGACAATATGCTGACGTTCCTCAAATTGATCAAAACGGATTTCCATGGATTCTCGTTCGGCAATTGCCTGCTGGAGGCCGTACAAAATGATCGACATACGATGGTTATAGACTCTACGACCTATGTGAGGTGGAAGGAAACGACAGGGCAGCAATCCAGTACTCATCGGTTCCTGAAAGTTTATGTGGAGAACATGCAGGAGCATTTTCACAACGAAAAATCCAGCACCAGCGTCATCGCCGGAGATCTGATACAGCAGCTGTCTCAGGTCGCGCCGACTACGAGGAGTATGGCCCTCGCATCCAGACCCAAGGATCGTTTCGGTGAACTCTATCAGTTGAACGTGACACCGCTGTTGAATCTGGCGCAGGGCAAGTTACCCGTTGCGTCAATGACGAACGTCGAGGGTAAGCCCTTTGCGGTATGGAACGGAGACAGTTTCAAGTCCTCCGCCAGTGAAGTGCAGTCCGGTCTCTACGACAAGGCACGGGCTATTGAAAACGCTGATACCTATGCGGTGATGTCCTTGCTGCTGGATCAGGCTTCGGGGGATCAGAGTTGGCGATTCCGTCGCAATGTGCAAACCATGCAGGAAGCCGTGACCGCCAGCAACGGCGAGAGGATTACCGGTGAGGTCCTGCTGGAGTTTGACCGATAGGAAAGGTGTTCTCTGACCAGACATCAGTCAGGGTGAGTCAATCTTCAGCTCTGGTCGATCCCGAAACTGTTCCAGCGCTTCGGGATTGGCCAATGCATCAGTGTTTTTGACTGGCTGGCCGTGCACTACATTACGCACGGCCAGCTCCACCACCTTGCCGCTGATAGTGCGTGGAATATCGGTGACCGCGACGATCTTCGCCGGCACATGGCGCGGTGTGGTGTTCGCACGGATCACCTGACGGATCTGCTGTTGCAGCGTGTCATCCAGCGTTACGCCTTCCTTGAGGCGCACGAACAGTACGACGCGCACGTCGTCCTGCCATTGCTGGCCGATGGCGACGCTGTCCAGCACCTCGGGGACTTTTTCCACCTGACGGTAGATTTCCGCCGTACCGATGCGCACGCCACCGGGGTTGAGCACTGCGTCGGAGCGGCCGTGAATCAGCATCCCGCCGTGGGGCAACTCTTCGGCGTAGTCGCCCTGGGCCCAGACGCCGGGGAACTGGCTGAAATAGGATTTGCGCAGTTTCTCGCCGTCCGGATCATTCCACAGTCCAATCGGCATCGCCGGAAATGGCCGGGTACACACCAGTTCACCTTTCTCACCGATCACCGGTTGCCCGGCGTCGTTCCACACTTCGACCGCCATGGCCAGGCTCTTGCCCATGATTTCGCCCCGGCGTACGGCTGACATCGGATTGCCGTTGACGAAGCAGGACACGATGTCCGTACCGCCGGACATCGAGGACAGACAGACGTCTGGTTTGAAATCACGATAGACAAAATCGTAACTCTGCGGCGACAACGCAGAACCCGTGCAGAGCAAGGTTTTCAGGTGGCTCAGGTCATGGCTTTCACGGGGCTTGATGCCGCTGCTTTCCAGGGTCGCGAGGAATTTAGGGCTGGTGCCGAACACGCTGACCTGCTCGTCGTCGAGCAGCTCCAGCAATCGCTGGTTGTCCGGATAAAACGGTGAACCGTCATACAGCACCACCGCGCTGCCGACCGCCAGCGCCGACACCAGCCAGTTCCACATCATCCAGCCGCAGGTGGTGTAGTAGAACAGTCGATCACCGGGGCCCAGATCCACATGCAAACCGTGCTCCTTGACGTGTTGCAGCAACACGCCGCCGGTGCTGTGAACGATGCACTTCGGCACGCCGGTGGTGCCGCTGGAATACAGCACGTACAGCGGATGATCGAACGGTACCTGGACGAATTGCGGTTCATCGCCCGGTACATAGAAGTCGTCCCACAGCGTGACGTTGGCGGGTGTCCGGTAATCCGTCGCATGGGCGTGAGGACGCGCGTAGGGCATGATGATCAGCTGTTGCAAGGTCGGCAGCTGTTCGAGGATTTCGTTGATCTTGACGGTCTGGTCGATCTCTTTGCCGGCGTAGCGGTAACCGGCGCAGGTGATCAGCACTTTGGGTTCGATCTGGCCGAAGCGGTCGATTACGCCGTGAGTGCCGAAGTCCGGCGAGGAGCACGACCAGATTGCGCCGAGGCTGGTGGTTGCCAGCATCGCGACCAGGGTTTGCCAGGTGTTGGGCATGCACGCTGCGACCCGGTCGCCGACCACGACGCCGGCTGCTTGCAGACTGGCCTGGAATCCGGCGACTTGCTGGGCCAGCTCTGCCCAGGTCAGCAGTTCACGCTGGCCGTTTTCCGCGATGGCGATTACGGCAACGGCATCGTCCCGTCGACTCAGCAGGTGTTCGGCGAAGTTCAACGTAGCGCCGGGAAACCATTCGGCACCGGGCATCTTCAAGCCTTCGCGCAGAACCGCGTCGGGCTGGGTGTGAAAACTGATACCAAAGAAATCCACGATCGCCTGCCAGAACGCTTCGCGCTGGTCGATGGACCATTGATGCAGGGCAGGGTAGTCGTCGAGGTGCACGTGGTGACGCTGAATGATGAAGCGCCGAAAGCCGTCCATGCGGGACCGGGCAATGCGTTTGGCATCGGGCTGCCAGAGAATGTCGGACATGGTTTGCCTCTTGTTTTTGTTGTTCACATGACCTGTGGGAGCCAACCTGCTGGCGATTGAGGTCAATCAGCCAAATGATGATCCGCTATCGCCAGCGGGCTGGCTCCCACAAGGACAGAGCTTACTGCGCCAGCCACCCGCCATCGATATTCCATGCGGCACCGCGCACCTGACTGCCGGCCTCGCTGCACAGAAACAACACCAGTTCACCGAGGTGCGCAGGGGTGACGAACTCCAGCGACGGCTGTTTTTCGGCCAGCAAGTCGTGTTGCGCCTGTTGCGGGTCGACACCCTTGGCCGCGCGATCGTCGATCTGCTTCTGCACCAGCGGCGTCAGCACCCAGCCCGGACAAATCGCATTGCAGGTGACGTTGCTGGCGGCGGTTTCCAGGCCGACCACTTTGGTCAGGCCGATCACACCATGCTTGGCCGCGACATAGGCGGCTTTGCCGGTGGAGCCGACCAGGCCGTGCACCGAGGCGATGTTGACGATCCGCCCCCAGCCCTTGGCGCGCATGCCCGGCAGGCTCAGGCGGGTGCTGTGAAACACTGACGACAGGTTGATGGCGATGATCGAATCCCAGCGCTCCACCGGAAATTCCTCAACTGCCGCGACATGCTGGATACCGGCGTTGTTGACCAGAATGTCCACGCCGCCGAACTCGCGCTCGGCGTAGGCGATCATGTCGGCGATCTGCTCAGGGCTGCTGACGTCCGCCGGGTGATGGCCGACCTTGCCGCCGAACTGTTCGACTTCGGCGATTACCTTCGAGGCATCGCCAAAGCCGTTGAGGATCAGGTTGGCGCCGGCCTTGGCCAGCGTGAGCGCGATGCCCAACCCGATGCCGCTGGTGGAGCCGGTGACCAGTGCGGTCTTGCCAGTAAGAGTCGTCATGAATACCTCACACAATGCCAGTGGCGTAGAAAGTGCCGATTACCACGAAAACCGCCAGGGTCTTGATCAGCGTAATACAGAAAATGTCCTTGTAGGCCTCACGGTGAGTCAGGCCGGTGACCGCCAGCAACGTGATGACCGCGCCGTTGTGCGGCAGGGTGTCCATGCCGCCGCTGGCCATCGCGGCCACCCGGTGCAGCACTTCCAGCGGGATGTTGGCGGCGTGGGCGGCGCTGATGAACTGTTCGGACATCGCCGCCAGGGCGATGCTCATACCACCCGAGGCGGAGCCGGTGATGCCGGCCAGCAGGGTCACGGTGATCGCTTCGTTGACCAGCGGATTGGGAATGCTCTTGAGCCAGTCGGCCAGCACCAGAAAACCCGGCAACGAGGCGATCACCGCACCGAAACCGTATTCCGACGCGGTGTTCATCGCTGCCAGCAGCGCGCCGCTGACGGCGCTTTTGCTGCCCTCGGCGAGCTTGCTTTTGATCGCTTTAAAACCGAATGCCAGCACCATCAGGATGCCCACCAGCAAAGCCGCTTGCACCGCCCAGATCGCGGTGAGCTTGGCGATTTCGGTGGTGACCGGCGCGGCCATACCCGGCAGCGCGAGGCTGTGGGTCTTGCCGTACCACTGCGGAATCCACTGGGTGAACAGCAGGTTCATGATGCCCACCGCCAGCAGCGGCGACAGGGCGATCCACGGGTTGGGCAGCTTCAGATCCTCGGCGGTTTCCGGTTCGTTGCGCAGTTCGGTGCCGTAGCCTTCACCGGCGCGTTGAGCCTTGTTGCGCTGGCGCTGCAGGAACAGCATGCCGGCGCAGAACACGAAAATCGTGCCGATCAGGCCCAGCCAGGGCGCCGCCCACGCGGTGGTGTTGAAGAAGGTGCTTGGGATGATGTTCTGGATCTGTGGCGTGCCGGGCAGGGCGTCCATGGTGAACGAGAACGCGCCGAGGGCAATGGTCGCCGGGATCAGGCGCTTGGGGATGTTGCTCTGGCGGAACATTTCCGCCGCGAACGGGTAGACCGCGAACACCACGACGAACAGCGAAACGCCGCCGTAGGTGAGCAGGGCGCAGACCAGCACGATCACCAGCATTGCCTGACGGGTGCCGAGCAAGCGAATCGCTGCCGCGACGATCGAGCGGGAGAACCCCGACAGCTCGATCAGCTTGCCGAACACGGCGCCGAGCAGGAACACGGGAAAGTAGAGTTTGATGAAACCGACCATCTTCTCCATGAACACCCCGGTGAACGCGGGGGCGACGGCGGAAGGATCGGTGAGCAGGACGGCGCCGAGGGCGGCGATCGGGGCAAAAAGGATGACGCTGTAGCCACGGTAGGCCGCGAGCATCAGCAGCGCGAGGGCTGCCAAGGCGATGATCGCACTCATGGTGTGCTCCTTCGATTGTTATTTTTGTGGGTGGAACGGGTGTGGGAAGGAGCTATAGCGAGATCTGTGCCATGCGTCTAAGTTATTGAAATATAAGGAAATAAAGTTTTGCTGTGCAACGTGCGGAAGAGGTTTGTCTCGTTTCAGAGATTTTCTGTGCCTGAGCGGGCGCCTTCGCGGGCAAGCCCGCTCCCACAGTCGAACGCGTACCCCTGTGGGAGCGGGCTTGCCCGCGATGCTTTTGATCTTTTCCCTTAATGGAGACTTGTGTCTCTTTATTGAGACTCCGCAATCCCCAGCGCAATCATCTTCTTGTACAGCGTCGAGCGCCCAAGTCCCAATCGTTCGGCTGCTTCGATGACTCTGCCCCCGCATTGCGCGAGAGTGGATTGAATCAGCTGCCGGTCAAACCGCTCGCGGGCCTGACTGAAGGTCTCACTGGTTAGAGGCTCTGACAGAGGCGTCGATACACGTTCAACCGGTGTAAACGTGCCGATTGCAGAACGAATGTCGTTCGCCGTCAGCATCAAGTCATCACTGAGCAACGCGGCGCGCTCCAGTACATTGCGCAACTCGCGAATGTTTCCCGGCCAGGCATGCTGACCCAGCAATTCCAGCGCTTCGCGATTGAGTTCATGCTGACTGCGCAACTCTTCAAGAATCGCCTCACTGAGCGCCGGCAGATCGTCCAGCCGTTCACGTAGTGGCGGTACCTGAATCGGCAGCACATTGAGGCGATAGTACAAATCCGCACGGAACTCACCACGCTTTATCGCCGCCTCCAGATCCGTCGATGTCGCGGCAATCACCCGCACATCACTCTGGATCACCTCGTTGGAGCCTACGGGTTCGAATTCTTTCTCCTGAAGTACCCGCAGCAATTTGCTTTGCAGTGGCAACGGCATGTCGCCAATCTCATCGAGAAACAGCGTCCCGCCCTGAGCAATCTGCAACTTGCCGGTGCGGCCCTTGCGGTCGGCGCCGGTAAAGGCGCCGGGGGCTGTACCGAAGAACTCGGCTTCGAGCAGCGCCTCGGGAATTGCCGCGCTGTTGATGCTGACGAAGGCCTTGTGCGCCCGAGGTGAAGCGCCGTGGATCGCCTGCGCCAGCAACTCCTTGCCGCTGCCGGTTTCGCCCAGCAGCAGGACTGGTGACTCGGCACTGGCGCTGCGCCGGGCACGGCGTTTGACCTCCAGGCTCGCAGCACTGGTGCCGATGAAATGGGCGAAGTTGTATTTGGTCTGCCGGGCGCGCAGCAGCGAACGGGTCGAGGCCAGTTCCTCCTGCATGCTCAGGTAGCGCTTGAGCATCGGCGACAGCGTGCGCAATTCGTCGAACAGGGCAAAACCGATGGCGCCGATTACCGATCCGGCGTCGTCGTGGATCGGCAGGCGCATCACTACCAGCGGTTCTTTCGGCGTGTCCTGCATGTCCAGCAGAATCGGCCGCCCGGTGCGTACCACTTCCCGCAGCAGACTGCCCGGAATCACGCTTTCGCAGGGCTTGCCGATGGCCCCGGCGGCGGAGTCGAGCCCGAAACGCCGGGCGTAGCGCTCGTTCATCCAGACGATGTTCGCGTCGCGGTCGACAATCACCGTGCCTTCACTGGATTGCTCGATGATCTCGAACAACGAACGGATCGCCAGGGTGCGAACCCGCTGGTAATCCTTGAGGCTTTCGGTGGTGTTCATGGCGGCGTCCATTGGCGGAAGTCAGGTGGCGCGATTATGCCTATCCCGGGTGCGCCGCGGCCAACAGCTCTTTGGTATAGGGGTGCTGCGGCGAGTCGAACACGTCATGACTGGCGCCGCTTTCGACCACTTTGCCGTCCTTGATCACGATCATGTCGTGGGCCAGTGCCCGTACCACCGCAAGGTCGTGGCTGATGAACAGATACGTCAGGCCATGTTTTTCCTGGAGTTGGCGGAGCAGGGCGACGACCTGCTTCTGCACGGTGCGGTCCAGCGCCGAAGTCGGCTCGTCGAGCAGGATCAGTGCCGGTTTCAGTACCAGTGCCCGGGCAATGGCGATGCGTTGGCGTTGGCCGCCGGAAAATTCGTGGGGGTATCGGTGACGGCTTTCGGGGTCGAGGCCGACCTCCTTGAGTACCCGGATCACCTGGTCGTCGCACTCGTCAGTCGTGGACTGGCAATGCACCTCCAGCCCCTCACTGATGATCTGCGCCACCGACATGCGCGGGCTGAGGCTGCCGAACGGGTCCTGAAACACCACCTGCATCTGCCGACGCCACGGCCGCAGCTGTTTCTGGTTGAGGCCGTCGAGGGACTCGCCCTGAAAGCGGATGCTGCCTTCGGAGTCGAGCAATCGCAGGATCGCCTGACCCAGTGTCGACTTGCCCGAGCCGGACTCGCCGACGATGCCCAGGGTCTTGCCGCGCTGGATGTTCAGGCTGATACCGTCCACGGCGCGCAAATATTGCTTGCGCTGGAACAATCCGCCGCCAACGACGAAATCCACCCGCAGGTCTTCGACTTCCAGCACGTTTTCACGCTCGTCCCGGGGCAATGCTTCGCCTTCCGGTTCGGCATTGAGCAACACGCAGCTGTAAGGGTGTTTCGGTTCGGTGAACAGGGTTTCGCACGGCGCCTGCTCGACAATTTCCCCGGCCTTCATCACGCACACCCGTTGGGCAATGCTGCGCACCAGATTGAGGTCATGGCTGATCAGCAGCAGCGACATGCCGAGACGTTGTTGCAGGGATTTGAGCAGCACCAGGATCTTGCGCTGCACGGTGACATCGAGGGCTGTGGTCGGTTCATCGGCGATCAACAGTTCCGGTTCGCAGGCCAGGGCCATGGCGATCATGACCCGCTGGCGCTGGCCGCCGGACAATTGGTGGGGGTAAGCCTTCAACCGTTCTTTAGGCTTCTGGATGCCCACCAGTTCAAGCAGTTCGAGAATGCGTTTCTGAGCTTCTTTGCCGCCCATGCCACGGTGCAGGAGGAGGGTTTCGCCGATCTGTTTCTCAATGGTGTGCAGCGGATTGAGCGAAGTCATTGGCTCCTGGAAGATCATGGCAATGCGGTTGCCCCGCAGGTCGCGCAAGGTCTTGGGATCGGCACCAACCAGCTCCTGGCCTCGATAGAGAATATTGCCGGTGGTTTGGGCTTCGCTATCCGGGAGCAGTTGCAGGATCGAGTGGGCCGTCACCGATTTGCCCGAGCCCGATTCGCCTACCAGCGCCAGGCACTCGCCGGGGCGGATGTCCAGGCACAGATTGCGCACCACGGTCTGGCCATGGAAAGCAACGCTGAGGTCACGGATTTCGATCAGGTTGTCAGTCATTTCAAGGATCCGTTCATGAGCGCGGGTCAAAGGCATCGCGCAATGCTTCGCCAATGAATACCAACAGGGACAGAATCAGCGCGAGGGTGAAAAACGCCGTCAATCCCAGCCACGGTGCTTGCAGGTTCTGCTTGCCCTGGCCGATCAACTCGCCCAGGGAAGCGCTGCCCGCCGGCATGCCGAAACCCAGGAAGTCCAGCGCAGTGAGCGTAGATATCGCCCCGGTCAGAATGAACGGCAGGTAACTCAATGTGGCATTCATCGCGTTGGGCAGGATATGTCGGAAGATCACCTTGCGGTCGGTCAGGCCCAGGGCCCGCGCAGCCTTGACGTATTCCAGGTTGCGCCCGCGCAGGAACTCGGCCCGTACCACGTCCACCAGCGCCAGCCAGGAAAACAGCGCCATGATCCCCAGCAGCCACCAGAAGTTCGGCTCGACGAACCCCGACAGAATGATCAGCAGATACAGCACCGGAAGCCCCGACCAGACTTCGAGCAGACGCTGACCCATCAAGTCGATCCAGCCACCGTAGTAGCCCTGCAGGGCGCCGGCGGCGATGCCGATCAGTGCGCTGACGAAAGTCAGCATCAAGGCGAACAGGATCGACACCCGCGCACCGAAAATCACCCGGGCCAGCACGTCCCGCGCCTGATCGTCGGTGCCCAGCCAGTTGACTGAAGTCGGCGGGCTCGGCGCCGGTTTGTTGAGGTCGTAGTTCGGTGTGTCGTCGCTGAACGGGATCGGTGGAAACAGCAGCCAGCCACCGTCCTTGCGAATCAGGTTTTGTACGTAGTCGCTGCGGTAATCGGCCTGAAACGGCAGTTGGCCGCCGAACTCCTGTTCGGTGTGGCGCTTGAATACCGGGAAGTACCACTGGCCCTGATAGCTGACGACCAAGGGTTTGTCGTTGGCGATCAGTTCGCCACCGAGGCTGATCACGAACAGACCAATGAACAGCCATAACGACCACCAGCCCCGGCGGTTCTTCTTGAAGCGTTCGAAGCGGCGGCGGCCCAGAGGCGAGAGCTTGAACATCAGGCGTTCCTCGCGGCGAAGTCGATACGCGGGTCGACCAGCGTGTAGCACAGGTCGCCGATCAGTTTTATCAGGAGACCGAACAGGGTGAAGATGAACAGCGAGCCGAATACCACCGGGTAGTCCCGGGACACGGCTGCTTCGTAGCTCATGCGCCCGAGGCCGTCGAGGGAGAAGATCACCTCGATCAGCAGCGAGCCGGCGAAGAACACGCTGATGAACGCCTGGGGAATGCCCGAGACCACCAGTAGCATTGCGTTGCGAAACACATGGCCATACAGCACCCGGCGTTCGCTCAGGCCTTTGGCGCGAGCGGTGACCACGTATTGACGGGTGATTTCATTGAGAAACGAGTTCTTGGTGAGGATGGTCAAGGTCGCAAAGCCGCCGATCACCAGCGCAGTCACCGGCAGAACAAGGTGCCAGAAGTAGTCGGCGATCTTGCCCAGGGTCGACAGCGATTCGAAGTTGTCCGAGACCAGCCCGCGCACCGGAAACCAGTTCAGTGACGTGCCGCCGGCAAACACCACGATCAGGAACATCGCGAACAGGAACGCCGGCATCGCGTAACCGATGATGATCGCCGTACTGCTCCAGATATCGAAATGACTGCCGTGATGCACGGCTTTGCGAATGCCCAGCGGGATCGACACCAGATAGGTGATCAGCGTGGCCCAGAGCCCGAGGGAGATGGTCACCGGCATCTTTTGCAGGATCAGGTCGGTGACCGTGGCACCCCGGAAGAAGCTCTTGCCGAAATCCAGTTGCGCGTAGTTCTTGAGCATCAGCCACAGGCGTTCATGGGCCGGTTTGTCGAAACCGTACTGTTTTTCGATGTCCTTGATCAGTTGCGGGTCGAGGCCGCGACTGGCGCGGGAGGTGCCGCTCATGGTCTCGCTTGCGCCGCCACCGACACTGGCGCCGCCGATTCCTTGCAAGTGGGCAATGGCCTGTTCCACCGGACCACCCGGCGCTGCCTGAATGATCACGAAATTGACCAGCAGAATGATCACCAGCGTCGGGATGATCAGCAGCAGACGCCGCAATATGTAAGCCCACATCAGTGCGGCCCTCCGGGTCTGCCACGGCTGATTTTCTCGGCCGTCATCTGCTGGTTGGTCAGCGGCGTGCTGCTGATTTCCCACCAGCTTTCGATCGCCTCGTCATTGCTCGCCTGCACGCTGGGAATGCCGAAACGGTTCCACCACACGGTCGAAGTGCCCGGCGGGTAATAGTTGGGAATCCAGTAGTAATTCCATTGCAGCACCCGATCCAGCGCATGGGCGTAATGCAGCATGTCGGCCTGGGTCGAGGCGCGGATCAGGCCGTTGATCAGGATGTCGACCGCCGGGTTCTTCAGCACCATGTAGTTGTTGGCGCCGGGATCGTTGGCCGACGCGGAACCGAAGTAGTTGAGCAGCTCACCGCCGGGCGACGTGGTGACCGGGTAACCGGTGACAATCATGTCGTAGTCGCGGCTCATCAGGCGATTGACGTACTGCGAAGAGTCGATGCGGCGGATATCGAGGTTGATACCGATCTGTTTCAGCGTGCGCTTGTAGGGCAACAGCAGGCGGTCCATGCCGTTCTGGCTGACCAGGAAGGTGAAGCTCAACGGTTCGCCCTGTGCGTTGACCAATTGGTCTCCGTCCGGTTTCCAGCCGGCCTGTTCCAGCAGTTCCAGTGCCTGAAGCTGCTTGTCGCGGATCAGGCCGCTGCCATCGGTTTTTGGTGCCTCGAAGACCTTCGTAAATACCTCGTCGGGAATCTGCCCGCGCAACGGTTCAAGAATCTTCAGTTCGGCAGCGTCCGGCAGTTCCCGGGCGGCGAGGGCACTGTTGGAAAAGTAACTCTGCTGGCGGATGTACATGTTGCGCATCATCTGCCGGTTGCTCCATTCGAAGTCCCAGAGCATGGCCAGGGCCTGACGTACGCGGCGATCCTGAAACATCGGTTTTTGCAG
Organism: Pseudomonas sp. COW5; assembly: GCF_026240005.1. NCBI lineage: Bacteria > Pseudomonadati > Pseudomonadota > Gammaproteobacteria > Pseudomonadales > Pseudomonadaceae > Pseudomonas > Pseudomonas sp. COW5. Next base: position 5,344,931 of record NZ_JAPHVP010000001.1, read on the forward strand.
ATTGAACACGAAGCCTTGCGCTGATTGCGGTGCTTCGGTGGCCAAGTGAGCCTTCTGCAGGCGCCCGTCGCTCAGGGCCGGGCTGTCGTAGCCGATCGAGTAGCCAGTGGCGGAGAATTCACGGTTGTAATCGTAGGCGCCGCCACGCAATACCTGACGGGCGACATCGGTGTCGCCGAAGTACTCGATGCTGAAATGGTCGAAGTTGTAGAGCCCGCGGCTGACCGGCAAGTCCTTGCCCCACCAGTCGGGGTTGCGCTCGAAGGTGATACTGCGCCCGGAATCGACCTTGCCTACCCGGTAAGGGCCGCTGCCCAGCGGTGGTTCATAGCCGCCACCGCCGGCGAAGTCACGGGTCTTCCACCAATGCTCGGGAAACACTGGGAGGGTCGCGATGTCCAGTGGCAGCGTGCGGTTTTCATTGCTCTTGAAATCGAAACGCACGGTCAGTGGCGCCTCCACCTCAACGCCTTTGACGTCGGCGAACTGGGTGCGATAGCGCAGGCTGCCTTGGGTCATCAACAAGTCGTAGGTGTAGCGCACGTCTTCGGCGGTGATCGGTTTGCCGTCGGCGAAACGTGCCTTGGGGTTGATGAAAAAACGCAGGGACAGACCGTCTTCGGAGCGCTCCATCTTCTGTGCCACCAGCCCGTAGACGGTGTAAGGCTCGTCCATAGAACGCTGGGCCAGCGGGGAGTACAGCAGGCCGTCGATCTGGGTGACGCCGATGCCCTTGTCGATGTAGGGCAGGACATGGTCGAAGTGACCGATCTCGATCGCCGAGCGGCGCATCGTTCCGCCCTTGGGCGCTTGCGGATTGGTGTAGTCGAAGTGACTGAAATTGGCCGGATACTTCGCCGGTTCGCCGTAAACGGTCAATGCATGTTGCGGTGCAGCGCTCACACCGGCGGCGCCCATCAGCAGAGCCACGGCAGTGAACATCAAAGTGGAAAAAGCCAGTCGCATTGTCAGCCTTAGAGCCGGATGATCGATAAGCGCAATTTGTACGCGAGCCCGACACTGTTCGCCAGCCGCGTGGTGTAACCAAAACACAACGGCCCGCCATCTGGCGGGCCGTTACACAGCGCAAGGGACTAAGGATCAGTCCTGACGGCTGGTGACTTCCAGCAGGTGATAGCCGAACTGAGTCTTGACCGGGCCTTGCACGACGTTGATCGGTGCGCTGAACACTACGGTATCGAATTCCTTGACCATCTGGCCCGGGCCGAACGAGCCCAGGTCGCCGCCCTGACGGCTGGACGGGCAGGTGGAGTTGGCTTTGGCGACTTCAGCGAAATCGGCGCCGGCTTCGATCTGGGCCTTGAGTTCGTTGCACTTGTCTTCGCTGGAAACCAGGATGTGGCGGGCAGTGGCTTTGGCCATGGGGAAATCTCCAATCAAATCAGTAAAGGGTGGAGCCTACCGGATTCAGTGGCCGATTTCTCGGCAAAGTTCCGTTCGGTTGTCTGACGCAGGCGCTCAGAGGTTGGCGGCCTGCAGGCGCAAGGCGTGCTCGACGTACAACTGGATCGAATCGACTGCTCCGGCGTGCTTGTCAGCGGTTCGACCCAGGCTGCGCAGATGATCAACTGGATAGTCGGAACGGATCACGGTGCCCAGATGAGAACTGTAGCGCCCGACGAAGCCATCGTTTTGCAAGGGTTCGGTCATGAAGTACTGCGACAGGGCCCGGCAGATGTCTCGCATCGGGTCGGGTTTCTGCATATTTATTGACGGCACGACACCACTCCAGGAGTAGTAGCGCACCTCATTGACCTGTTCGGCACCTTGCCCGCCCCAGCTCTGCGGCAGGCCTTGCGGATACTTGTCATTGAAGTCGCCGACGCCTTCGGTCGTCAGGGCATTCAATGCGGCCAATGCATGTTGCGGCAGCGCCGTGGTCCCGCTGAGCAGGCACAGAAAGTCAGAAAACAGTGTGGCGACGTTCTGCGCCACGATTTCCGGCAGCTTTCCGGGGACCAGTGCCTTGCGCAGGAAGTCCGCCAGTTCCGAACCGTGATTCGGCCCGCTGACCGATGTCACGGATGCAACCTTGTGTGGGGCAAACGCTGCCGCGTACCGAGCAGCGAGTGCACCCTGGCTATGGCCGATCAGGTTGACTTTCGCCGCACCCGTGCCCTTGAGCACGGAGTCGATCTGGCAAAGCAGTTGTCTGCCGCGTACTTCGTTGTCGTGAATGGCTGACAAGTGAGGTACGAAAACCTGCACGCCGATGGCCTTCAACGCCTGCCTGACGTCGTGGAACAGCTCAAATGGGCCGATACGCTCGAATCCGAACAAACCGTGCACCAGGAGGATGGGGTAACGGGTGGTGGTGTCTTGTTGCATTTTTCATCCTTGATCGCAGAAGTTCATCGATATTTGCCGGGTGCCACTCTAAATCAGTCTCGGAGCTCTCGATGTATGAAGCGTCTGTCTCGGGAGGCGGAAACTGGGTCGGTGTGCGCAGGAAATATCCTCAAAGTTTGGAATCCGGATCGGAATATCTGGACGTCTTTTGCCTCGTCCAATGTATTTGCTCTGTAATTGCCTACCGGTTGCGATGCGATTGCCGCCGGAACGCGGTGTGGATGGACGACATCATTTTTCTTGTCTGACTGATTGAATAGAGGCTCTTCGACGCAGCAGAGAGCTGCAGGGCGTTTCCAGGGAGTGGAGCTACGAATGAATATGCAGAGCGCGCAAGAAGCGACACGGGGCAATGTTTTAGCCGTAACAACGATCGGCTCATCAGGGCACGCATGCCTGCGCGAACCGTCGGGTTCATTGCCTGCGGTGACCCTCGAATCGGTGGAAGGAGGTGTCCTTGATCCCTCGTTGGGCAGAGTTGTCATCCGGATCGCGCCATATCCCGAAATGGCATGTGGTGACAGAGTGGTACTGAGCTGGCATGGTCTCGACATCGAGGGTTTGCTGTATCGACACGAGTTCGCGCGATCGATCAGCGAAACTCAGCTGGGGAGGGATATCGTTTTTGTCATCAGAAGTCCCCACATCGCTGCGCTGGATGGCGGTTCGCTGGAGGTGTTCTGGACGCTGAGCAGCATGAAATGGTTGTTGCCCGTCAACTCCGTCAGGACTCAGCTGAATGTGGGGGATGTTCTATACAGTCTGTTGCCGCCCACGGTTGACGATGCCGTTGGCGGGCACCTTGATCCGGCACGCGTCAACGAAGGCACCACTGTCATTCTCCAGCCTTATGCCGGGATGTCGGTGGGTGATCGAGTGGAGTTGTTCTGGCAGGGGGCTGCAGAGCTCGCTTCATTCCGGGACAGCTTGATTGTCGAGTCCTTCGCTGTTGGAGCGCCGCTGGTGTTCGGTGTCGATTCTCGATTCATCATCCCGCATCCTGGCAGCGAAGTGCTTGTCCGATATGTCATCGAACAAAAAAACGGAGCGCTGCGCGAATCGGGCTCCAGGAACATCACCATTGCTCCGTTGGTGCGCGGCGTACTGGCCGCACCGCAAGTGCTTGAAGCACGGGAAGGGGCGCTGGACGTACGCGAAACCATTGATGGCGTCAGCATAGTGATCAGCAATGCGCAGGTGGAGGTCGGTGAACTGGTTTATCTCAAGTGCGATGGCGAGCACTTCTTTCATCGTGATGATCGGGAAATAACCAGTGGAATGGAGATTGAGCCCCTGGTGTTTATCGTTCCCTATCGCTTCTGGCGCGAGCATGTCGGTACGGCTGTTCGAGTGTCCTATTCGATTGAGCGGCTGGATGATGTCAGTCAGGTATCCGATGTGGCACTGCTGCGCGTGCTGGCTTGACCAAGCGGCCTTCCGGGCAGGCATGCTCCGGAAGGCCGGTTTCATATTCAGGCGAGGGACGGTTTCCGCAGACGCTGCGCAGCATCGAGCAGCAGACGTTCCGTGGCAGCGAAGCCCAGGCAGCCATCCGTTACCGAGACGCCGTAGCGCAACGACTCACTCAATGGCTGGCACCCTTCGAACAGATGCGATTCGATCATCATGCCGACCAGTGAACGGTCTCCCTGTAGGCGCTGCTCCAGCACATCGTTGAAAACGTCCGGCTGACGAAGAGGGTCCTTGCCGCTGTTGGCATGGCTGCAATCGACCATGATCCGGCTCGGGATCTTCAGTCGGCTCAGTTCGGTATGGATTCGGGACACGCTCGCGCGATCGTAGTTCGGCCCTTGATGGCCACCGCGCAGGACCAGGTGGGTATCCGGGTTGCCCGAAGTCGGAATGATTGCCGGATGGCCCTGGCTGTCTACGCCAAAATGGCGATGTGGATGAGCAGCCGAGCGCATGGCGTCGACGGCAATGGATACGCCGCCATCGGTGCCGTTCTTGAAGCCGACCGGCATGCTCAGCCCGCTGGCCATCTCGCGATGAATCTGTGATTCGGTTGTCCGTGCACCGATGGCGACCCAACTGAGCAGGTCGTCGAAATAGCCCGCAGCCATGGGTTGCAGCAGTTCGGTGGCAACCGGCAGACCGAGGCGGATCATTTCCAGCATCAGTTCACGTGACAATGTCAGGCCGGCGGCCATGTCGTCGCTGCCATCGAGATGGGGATCGTAGGCCAGGCCTTTCCAGCCGACGGTGGTGCGGGGTTTTTCGACGTAAGCGCGCATCACGAGGAGCATTTCGCCGCTGACTTCATCGGCCAGTCGAGCAAGTTTGCCTGCGTATTCGAGCGCGGATTCAGGGTCGTGAATGGAGCAAGGGCCGACGACGACCAGCAAACGATGGTCTTCGCCGTTGAGTATGGCGCGAATCGCCTGACGGTGATCGGCAACCTGCTGGTTCAAGGCATTGCTCAGGGGCAATTGCTGCTTGAGTTGCAGCGAACTGGGCAGACGCAGGGTCAATGCCTCGTTGGCCGGGTTCAGGGTGGACAGTGGCAGAGCAGAAACGGACGAGTTCATATTCGGTCTTCCTGGGCTGGTCGCGGGTCTTTCCCGCTGACTCGGCCCTATTGGGGTGTTCGACAGTTGGCCGTATTGGCTACGTGTGTTGGCTTGCCACCTGTGGGTGACCGATCGGAGGCGGCAGGCTGTCCCGAGCGGAGGCTGCTAAATCGCCAGGCGGTAAAGCTGTCGTAGCGGTAATAAGTGGCGTAGTTCATGTGGTTATTCCTCAAGTGTCTGGTGTGTCGCTGAAAGTTCAGGGCCTGAAAAAACAAAACCCCCGGTCGGGAGGCCGACCGGGGGTTGAGAATTCTCTGGTAGGCGACCCGTCTAAATGGGCGCCGTGTGGGTATCAGGCGCGCCAGTGGCTAAACCAATACCCAAAATAAAAGCTGGCTGGAGCGCAGATGCTGTTCACGCAGGCAGCCGCAACCGAGCGCTGGGCGCTGGTGGCATGAAGCTGTGCAAGGACGTTGAACATGGTCTGTCTCCGATGAATGCGCCGAGCTTACTAGAGCCCGATGCGCATCAGCAATCAGAAATTGCTATTGCAGGTACAAGAAGGCCTCTATCGGTTGAGCCTGTGACACACTATCGCTTTTCAGCTGCTCAGGGTCGAGTAGCGTCGCAGTCGCATCAGGGAGGGCAAGTCATGCAGGTGGTGGATGTGCAAACAAGCTTTCAATTGCGACCGGCATTGCCCGATGACCTGTCGTTTGCGCGAGAAATCACCCGTCGGAACATGCTTCGCTATTACATCAACTACGATCTGTTGTGGCAGGACGAAGCATTCGATCTTGCCTGGGCCGGACGCGAGAACTGGTTGATTGAATGCGATGGCAGGCCCGTCGGTTATTTCAGCCTCAGTCGTGATGCTCGCGCGCTGTACATTCGCGAATTGCAGGTCTGCGAGGGTTTCCAGGGACAAGGAGCAGGATCCTGGGCGATCGATCAGGTTGTTGCAATCGCGCGCCAGGAACGTAGACCGGCATTGCGTCTGACCGTGTTCAAGAATAATCCAGCGCAAAACCTGTATCGCAGAAAAGGAATGGTTGTGCAGGGCGAGGACGAATGTTTCCTGAGGATGCAGCTCGATTTCAGTACACCTGTGCTCTGAAACGCACGGCCGGCAAGCCCTGAATGATGAATTGAAACTTTTTATATGTTGCTTGCCGCTAGGTCTGTCTGGCAGTTTTTGCTAAGGTGTCGGGCATCCCAATAAGACCATATCGCGAGGTGTCTGCTTGATTAGGGTGCTAGTGGTCGATGACCATGATCTCGTTCGTACAGGCATTACACGAATGCTGGCCGATATCGATGGCCTGCAAGTGGTTGGCCAGGCCGAGTCCGGGGAAGAATCCCTTATCAAGGCCCGTGAGTTGAAGCCCGACGTGGTGCTGATGGACGTCAAGATGCCCGGCATCGGCGGCCTGGAGGCCACTCGCAAACTGTTGCGCAGCCATCCGGACATCAAGGTGGTCGCGGTCACCGTGTGCGAAGAAGATCCGTTTCCTACACGATTGCTGCAGGCGGGCGCTGCGGGCTACCTGACCAAAGGCGCCGGATTGCCGGAAATGGTACAGGCCATCCGCCTGGTCTTTGCCGGCCAGCGTTACATCAGCCCGCAAATTGCCCAGCAATTGGCAATCAAGTCTTTTCAGCCAACCAATGATTCTCCGTTCGATGCCTTGTCCGAACGGGAAATCCAGATTGCACTGATGATTGTCGGCTGTCAGAAGGTGCAGATCATTTCCGACAAATTGTGCCTGTCGCCAAAAACCGTAAACACCTACCGTTACCGCATTTTCGAGAAGCTTTCGATCAGCAGCGATGTCGAGCTGACGCTTCTGGCAGTTCGTCACGGCATGGTTGATGCCAGCCTCTGACCATGACTGAAACATTCGATTCCGGCGCCTTCCTGTCGACTGTCAGCGGGCGTCCTGGCGTTTATCGCATGTTCGACAGCGATGCGCGTCTGCTGTATGTCGGCAAGGCCAAGAATCTGAAGAAGCGCCTGGCCAGTTACTTTCGCAAGACCGGGCTGGCGCCAAAAACCGCTGCTCTGGTCGGGCGAATCGCCCAGGTCGAAACGACCATCACCGCCAACGAAACCGAAGCCCTGCTGCTTGAGCAAACGCTGATCAAGGAGTGGCGGCCGCCGTACAACATTCTGTTGCGTGATGATAAGTCCTATCCGTATGTGTTTCTGTCTGACGGGCAATTCCCTCGTCTCAGCATCCATCGCGGCGCCAAGAAGGCCAAGGGCAAGTACTTCGGGCCTTATCCGAGTGCCGGCGCCATTCGCGAAAGTCTCAGTCTTCTGCAAAAGACGTTTTTCGTCCGTCAGTGCGAAGACAGCTATTACAAAAACCGGACCCGTCCGTGCCTCCAATACCAGATCAAACGCTGCAAGGCGCCCTGTGTCGGGCTGGTCGAGCCAGAGGTTTACGCCGAGGATGTGCGTCACTCGGTGATGTTCCTCGAGGGCCGCAGCCATGCGTTGACCAATGAGCTGTCGACTGCGATGGAAGAGGCAGCAATCAATCTCGAGTTCGAACGCGCTGCGGAGCTGCGCGACCAGATTGCATTGCTGCGTCGGGTACAGGATCAACAGAGCATGGAAGGCGGGACTGGCGACATCGATGTGATCGCTGCTTTCGTCAATCCTGGTGGCGCCTGCGTGCATTTGATCAGTGTGCGGGGCGGTCGGGTTCTGGGGAGCAAGAACTTCTTTCCGCAGGTTGGCATCGAGGAAGACGTTGCCGAAGTCATGGCGGCGTTTCTTGGCCAGTATTTCATCAGCAGTCCTGAGCGGGATTTGCCAAGCGAGCTGATCGTCAACGTTGTTCATGATGACTTTCCCACGCTGGTCGAGGCGATCCAGGAACTTCGCGGGCGCGAACTGACGATCAGTCATCGGGTTCGCGGAACGAGGGCGCGCTGGCAGCAACTGGCCGTGACCAACGCCGAACAGGCGCTGGGCGCGAGACTGGCCAACCGTCAGCACGTTGCCGCGCGATTCGAGGCCTTGGCCGAGGTACTGAATCTGGATGAGCCGCCACAACGGCTGGAGTGCTACGACATCAGTCATTCCAGTGGCGAGGCAACCGTTGCGTCCTGTGTGGTCTTCGGGCCGGAAGGGGCGATCAAGTCGGATTACCGACGATACAACATCGAAGGCGTGACGGCGGGTGATGATTATGCGGCCATGCATCAGGCGCTGACCCGGCGCTTCAGCAAACTGAAGGACGGGGAGGGCAAGTTGCCGGACATTCTGCTGGTGGACGGCGGCAAAGGGCAGTTGTCGATGGCGCGTGATGTGCTCAACGAACTGGCCGTGCCGGATCTGATCCTGCTCGGGGTCGCAAAAGGCGCAACGCGCAAGGCGGGCTTCGAGACTTTGTATCTGAATGATGCTGCGCATGAGTTCACATTGCGTGGCGACTCCCCGGCGTTGCACCTGATTCAACAGATCCGTGACGAAGCTCACCGCTTTGCAATCACCGGGCACCGCGCGCGTCGTGGCAAAACCCGTCGTACGTCAACGCTGGAAGGCGTGGCGGGCGTAGGTCCGACCCGTCGCAGGGACTTGCTGAAACATTTTGGTGGATTGCAGGAGCTGTCTCGTGCAAGCATCGAAGAGATCGCCAAAGCACCGGGGATCAGCAAAAAGCTAGCAGAGTCGATTTATGCAAACCTGCATAGTGAGTAGAATGCCCATTCACCTCGTAGCCAGTTGTGCCGATGAATATCCCTAATCTGATTACCGTTCTCCGTGTCCTGCTCATCCCGATCTTCATTTTGCTGTTTTATCTGCCTTACCAATGGAGTTATCTGGCCTCAAGTTCGGTCTTTGCCTTTGCGGCAGCAACGGACTGGCTGGATGGTTATCTGGCGCGACGCCTGGAGCAAAGCACTCCGTTTGGTGCGTTTCTGGATCCCGTCGCTGACAAATTGATGGTTGCCGTTGCGCTGGTGTTGCTGGTGCAAGAACACGGCAACCTGTGGCTAACACTGCCGGCAGCCGTCATCATCGGTCGCGAGATCGTCGTTTCGGCGCTGCGTGAATGGATGGCCGAACTCGGGGCGCGGGCCCATGTGGCGGTGTCGAATCTGGGCAAATGGAAAACCGCTGCACAAATGCTTGCATTGGTGATCCTCTTGGCCAACCCCAAGGTTTTCAGCTTCTGGGTTTTTATCGGTTATGCGTTGCTGATGGTATCGGCAGGGCTGACTCTGTGGTCGATGGTTCAATACCTTCGGGCTGCCTGGCCACATCTGAAGACCGATGTTGAAAAGAAATAAAACTTTTTTGAATCAAAGGGTTGACGGCGCTTCTGATTTCTATAGAATGCGCCACACCAAGCGGGAATAGCTCAGTTGGTAGAGCACGACCTTGCCAAGGTCGGGGTCGCGAGTTCGAGTCTCGTTTCCCGCTCCAAGTTTGTACAGCGTTTGTTGTTGCGCTACTGACAGCAAATGTTTTGAGGCCGAGTAGCAAAATGGTTATGCAGCGGATTGCAAATCCGCCTACGCCGGTTCGATTCCGACCTCGGCCTCCACTATTGAAAACCCCGTAGATCAATGATCTACGGGGTTTTTTATTGCCTGCGAGAAAGTGGGGTGTTCCGCAAATTTCGTTGGGTGTTCCGCAACGGAAGCTGTTTGAACGATGAATCGCTCTAATTTTTACGGTAATGTGAGGGCTCTCTGGAGTGCATGAATATGGAAGAGCTTATGGCTGCAAGCATCGGTGACAGGCTAAATCTCATTGGGTTTTTCTTTACATTTACCGGGATTTTGGCATCTCTCCTCGGGGCGATTCTGATGTATGTGGGATCCGGAATCACTGGCGACAGTGTCTGGAACAGCATTAGAAAAACTCAAAAGGTGGCGGAGCAGGCCTCAGTTGTTACGCCGGACAAGTGGACCGACCTTGTAGCGTTCGACATATCGAATATGGTTCCTCCGACTGCTACTGAGGTGAAGCTCACTTATGGGATGCAGGTGGCGGACACTCGAATTCCATTGAAGATGACGGTATCGTCATCTTCAACTGTAGGGGTTGTTGTTCACGGGTCCGGAGGGCAGGGGCAACTTAGCTTAATTATCGAAAAGCCCACGGTTTATGTCTCGGTCGCGCATCCAGATATCAAATGGAATTTGGTTGTTTCAGGCTACCATTTCGATAGATGAGAACCTGGTCTGAAGTTGGTTGGTGATTTCATCTACCGATCGTCATAAAGGGCCTGTCCATGGCCCGTTCGTTGACGCTCCAGGAAAAAGCATCAACGCCTCCAATCTCAGCGGTCAAAATCGGCAGGTATTAATTTTTGCCTGATCGTGCACTTACCTGAAAAACCACTTCTTCTTTCCGGCAGGCGGTGTGTCTTTGCTGACTTTTGCTGCGATAGGGGCAGAGTGTCCCAGCGGCCAGTAAATGCCGTGATTTGGCTCTGGGTCGAGATAGACCTTTATTTCGTCAAAGCCAGCCTTCTTCAGTTCTTCAATGACTGACCACTCGGAAAACCTTCTCATCTCAATGGTGGTGCCTGGGCCGCCGTGATAGACGAGGTCATGAAAGTACTGGATGTCACCGTTCTTCTTGACGTTCCTCAAGTGCGGACCGTTTTCATTTTCGGTTATGGTCCATTCGTGCAGGTCTGGAAAGTTCTCGGTCGTGATTACGCCGCGTTCCCCGGGGTGGAAGTACGGAACGGTGAATACAAAAACGCCACCTGGCTTGAGTAGGCGTCGGGCATTTTCAAAAGCCAGGCTTACGGGAGAAGCAACATGCTCGAATACGTCACTCGAGACGATAAAGTCGAGTGTCCCCTCCATGGCCGGGTCGATGTTAGTGATATCGACTCTCGGCTCCTGGTGGTAGAAGGTGTTTTTGTAGGCAATGCGATGCGCGAGGCGGCTGACATAACCATCCCAGCAGCTCATGCCGATGCCGCAAATGTCAGGGCGCGGCGGAGTTATTTCGGATATGGCGAGGCTGTTGCCAAAAAGCTCGGTGGTCAGGACTTGTACGATCGAGCGCATTCTCACGGTGGACCCACAGCCGCTGCAGGAAGCTTCTTCGCGGGTCAGTCTGGAGATTTCGATAGTGTTGCTGGTATCGCAAATATTACAGGTGAAAGTAGTCATGCTCTCATCTTCAAAATTCATGCTTTCTCTCCGTGTCAAAGCCTATTGAGATGAAATTGTTTTTCTTCTACTGGAGCCGTTTACGCCTTGTTCTTAAAGGGTATTGCGATACTTGTCACCTCGCATCGGCTGCGGCGGATACTATCAAACACTCGCTAAAAAACCGGTTTTTGTTTCTGAAAAAACCTGTGGGAGGCGGAGGGCTGGGGTGTAGTCGGTGATGCGCGCTGGCAGAGCGCTCTGAGAGTGTTGGCTCGTGCTTCCGGTTGCCATGGGCAATGACAGTCGCCGTCAAAGTCAGCATGGCTGACAGGCCTATAAAAATCAGTAGCTTGCACAAAAGGAATAGTGCTAACCTATTGAAACTCTTGGAGTTATAGGTGGATTCAGATTTGAGTTTGCAACGATTAGTCGCAAACCTCAGAGCCAGCTATAAGAAAGCGTTATAGATTCATGATTTATGGATTTATTTTCTGGCATCGCAGTGAAAGATTTCGTCTCGGAATCAGCCTTTGCCAACTTGCTTCACCGGGGAGTGATGTATATATTTCCCCCTCTGCTGCACGGGCAGCAATCTGTCAGGATTGTGAACCGGCATCAGGGCAACGCAACACCGCGCTACCGCCCGAATGGCGAAACTGGTAGACGCATGGGACTTAAAATCCCCCGCTCGTAAGGGCGTGCCGGTTCGATTCCGGCTTCGGGCACCATGAATATCAAGGGCTTGCATGACATACTTCATGCAAGCCCTTTTTCTTTGCTCCGCAAAAAATCCCCGCACCTTTGTCATTCCGGAGCATTCCAGACCCCGGTCGAAGCCGTGCGTCTGGCATAAGCACTGAAGTTATTGGCTGTTCGTCCCAAGGCTTGCCTTACCCCATCGGCAACAGCGGTATTGCGCCCGTCCAGTACGGTGGTGAAGAGATAAAGCACCAGATCAATCCAGGGTGCCGGCAGTTGCGCATTTTCAAGCTCCTTGCGGTAACTCTCTGGCGGTACTTGTATGAACTGGATATCGCGCCCTGTTGCCGAGCCGATTTCCTGAATTGCCTCAGCGAAGGTCAATGCTTTTGGCCCGGTCAGTTCAAAGAGTTTTCCAGCATGTCCCGGTTTGGTGAGTACCTGCACGGCGACCTCGGCAATATCTTCCGCATCGACAAAGGGCTCAGCGACATTGCCAACTGGCAGCACGAGCTGACCCTCAATGATCGGATCGAGAAAATGCGCTTCGCTGAAATTCTGGAAAAACCAGCTGGCTCGCAGAATTGTCCAGTCGATACCGCTGTTCTGCACAATACGTTCAGCTTCTTGCGCTTCAATTTCACCGCGTCCTGACAGCAGTACCAAGTGTTTGACGTGGTGCTCGACGGCAAGCGAAACGAACGCCTGCAGGGTTTCCAGGGCACCGGGCATGGCGAGATCGGGCTGATAGGAGATATAGACTGCGCGCGCGCCCGTCAGAGCTGCGCTCCAGGTTGAAGGATTGTCCCAATCGAATGGAATGGGTGCGTTGCGCGATCCTGGTCGAACCGGATGTCCTTCTTCGATCAGTCGTTTGCTGATGCGGCTTCCGGTTTTTCCGGTAGCGCCGAGTATCAGAAAGGGTTGGGCTTCTGAGCTTGTCATGATCATCTCTCTCGTTAACGTGAGCATCTCTCACAAAAAAATACGATAGATGCTCACGTTATGCCGTCAAGAAACGCCTGCCCTCAGCCGACGACAGGTCATTTGTTGAACGTCACGGATTTAAATCTAAGAATTGAGAGAGTCGGCGAGGGCCGGATGGAGTATTTCCCGAAGCGACATGCGCTTGAAGGTTTCGACCAGTCGCTTACCTTCTGCCTCGGAACAGGAAATGGCCAGGCGCATCGTCGATTCACCCAGTTGCCAGACCAGAAAAGCCGCATCGCTCACTTGTTGTTCATTGGCATCAGGAAAGGCGCGCAGTACCGCGCGGGTCAACATTTGCGCCGCAATGCGACTTTCCTGCAGCTCCAGATTCAGCAGCTGTTTGTCAGCCTGCATGCCTGACCAGATATCGCGCATGACCGGTTCTGCCGTGATGACCTGGTAGTACAGATCCAGCAGTTCCGAATAAGCGACTTCCAAGGATTGCGCATCGTGGACTGTCTCCAGAGCAACCTGGATACAGCGGCGGCTTTCGGCGTTGTAACGCTGCGCGAGGCTGAGGATGATCGAGCTTTTGTCGGGAAAATACTGATAGAGAGAACCGATGGATATCTCGCAGAGTGAAGCGATTTCGCTCATCTTCAACTGATCGCTGCCTTTGTTGGCAATCAGCCGTGTAGCCACGCCGAGAATTCGTTCCTGCCGTTCACGGCTGCGTTTTTGCGACGGATTGCGGCGAGGCGAGGGGGGCGCTCCGAAGTTGTCTTCAGGATCAAGGGATGTTTGCACGCTGAGTTACCGAAACTGGAACCGACAGGACTCACCATAGCATCGGCAGAGCTACACAGTAATAAACACATCAGCAGAAATGGGCCGAACAGACGGCCCATTGTGTTACCGGTCTAGACGAAGGCTTGCCCGGTAAAACCTCTTGGCAGACGCTGGAGGCCAGCCATCGCCGTCAGACGTTCGATCCACTCGGAACGCCAACTGGATGCGTGGTTTGTTGCCTTGGCATGGCGAGCGGCCCGGCGCGCCGCATTGCGCTGGTCTTTGCGTGCGTTTTTATAAGCGTCGGTGTTGCGGCAGCTGCGGCACTTGACGCGATTGAGCTCGGGGCTGGCGCTGAGATTGTTGCCCTTGTGACCACAGGCAAGATGCCCGTCGACTTTGAAGTGAATGACCATGAGACGCCTCCTTGGTGACGTGTAAAGGGTTTGACCTTTCACCACCAAGGACGTTCTTTTTTTGCGGGCATTGTGCGAATCAGTGGATCACCTGAAGCGTGGCAGCGGCCGATCGACAGGCTTGAGCGACGAGAGGGTGCTGCGGATCAGCGGCGTATCCTTTTCGATGTCGTTCAAGCGGTCGCGGATGCGCAGGGCGGTCGGATGCCCGCCTTGATGATCGACCCAGTCGGCGATCTCTTTGCAGGCCGCGGCAAGGCGTGCCTCCCGCGCCTCGAGCAAGGTGAGGAGAGTGGTGATGGACTCTCTTTCGGACATGGAACACCTCCGTTCGGGAAACCGCTCTGAGGCAGCAAAAAGCCCGCGAAGCGCGAGCTCTCTGCCGTTGGGGCGCTGCTCCTTCAGCTGGTTTGAGTATAGACCCGTAAATGACAGCTATCAGCCCGAAGACTCACAGTCCGTGACTCGTGAGCTGACGGCATTCAGTCGCTGGCATTCTCGCCGGGCGTCCTCTTCCAGATCGTAACCATCCCCGATGAAACCGCCGGTACGCGTGTCGTTGATGCGATACCAACTGGTGGCCTCGGCGGGTTCGTGGAGACTTTCTCCTGCGCGGCGACCGTGAATGATGATCTTGTTGCAACGCTTCACGACGAATATGTCTTCCATGGCGTCACCGCAGCTGATTCATATCAGATCAACTATAGAAGCCCTGACAAATCGTGCAAAAAATAGTCAGGTCAGTTCGTCGGTTGAAGTAACCACCCAGAACGACGCCAGTCCAGAGTGTGAGTCGGTTGCAGCGCCTTGAGGAAGTCCTGGTCGTGCGAAACGGCAACTATCGCTCCCGGAAATGTCTGCAAGGCTCGTTCGAAAGCTTCCACCGAGGGCAGGTCAAGATGATTGGTCGGTTCGTCCAGCAACAGCAATTGCGCGGGATCTGCTCTCCATAATGCCAGCGCTAGCGCGGCTTTCAGGCGTTCGCCACCGCTCAATGAAGCGCAATATGCCGTGGCGCGGCGAGCATCCAGTTGCAGGTGAGCGAGGTTGCTGCGCAGTGTGCCTTCGTCCAGGCCCGCCCCCTGCATCAGCAACTGTTCGGTGATCGAGCGCTGATCGTCCAGTTGGGCCAGTTGCTGATCAATAAACGCGAACGGCACGTGAGTCGTGGCGACCCCGTCGACAGGCGTCCAATGCCCGGCCAACACCTTCAGCAGGGTCGATTTGCCGCACCCGTTGGGACCGCTGACAGCGATTCGCATCGGTCCACGGATCACCAGGCTCAGGCGGCTCGTTGCTGCTTCGCGGGGCAGCCATGGCAATCCGGCTTCAATCAGTGTGCAGACCTGGCGATTGCTCGGTACGGTGCTTCCGGGCAGGTTGACCAGCACACCGTCTGTGGGCTGTACTTTGGCGTATGCCTCCCGTACCTGGGCATCGAGCTCGGACTTGCGTGCCTGATGGCCCTGCCTGACGTGCCCCATGATTTCCCGGGCGGCGCCTTTGATTGCCACATATTCGAAACTGGCAATGTTGGCGGTTTCGGCTTTGCGTCGGGAATTGGCTGCATGGCGTTGTATGGTGTCGTGTTCACGCCGTAACCGCACGTGCTCACGCTGGCGCTCGCTTCGGGCTTGATCGAGACGCGCTTGTGCCGCTGCCTGATGAATCCGTTGATGCTCACGGAACTGCGAATAATTGCCGCGGAAGTCATTTGCCTCCACGCCATTCAATTCGACAATCCGTTGCATGCCATCGAGCAGTTGCCGGTCATGACTGACGACGATCAGTCCGCTGTGCCAGCGCTCCAGGGAATTCATCAACCATTGCCGTCCCGATGAATCCAGATGGTTAGTCGGTTCATCAAGAACCAGCAACGAAGCCTGACTCAAAAACGCGCCGATCAGTGCGACTCGTGCTTGCTGGCCGCCACTGAGTTGCTCGGTCAAGTCAGTGAGTGCGACTTCGGCCAGCCCGGCGTCATCGAGCAAGCGCCGCAAGCGCTCCGCCAGATCCCATTGTTCGCCAATGAGGTCGAAATCCTCGACGGATCCGCAGCCGCGGTTCATTCGTTCCAGGGCCTGAAGAATGGCGGCGCTGCCGGTGGTCTCGGCGATCGTCTCGCCAGGTGCGGCGACCAAGGTTTGCGCTACGTAGGTTGTGGCCACTGTGCGCGTCACGCTGCCGGTGGTGGGCTGCCATTGTCCGGCGATCAAGCGTGCCAGTACGCTTTTGCCGACACCGTTGCGCCCGACGATGGCGGTCGGCGTGTGATCGAATTTCAAATCGAGTGCATCAAAAATCGTCTCGCCATTGGCGAACTGGAAACCCAGCTGGTTCAGGGAGACGAGGGCAGGCGTACGCGAGACGTGAGTCATCGGCACCTCCAAAAAATGTCGTGAAAACAGACAAGCGCCCTGAGAGGCGTGTCGCGATTACATTTTTGAAGGCTTAGTTGTTCACTTTCTGCGGTCGTCCTTGGGAGGGGAAGTTCGATAGCCTAGTCGAGGCGTTCGACCGCTTCAAGCTATGTCTGACATGCGTTCAAGAAATAGCGCCAGGGCGACTTCTTCCTTGCGCAGACCTTTACGGATCCTCGGCTTTGGCAGTTCCGCCAGTGCGCCCAGCATGAAATGCTCCACCACGGCCGGGTGGATATAGCATTTGCGGCACACCGCCGGCGTGTTGCCCAGTTGTCGCGCCACACCTTTGACCATCTCCACCACATGCCGCTTGGCTTCGGCTTCCGATTCCCATTGCAACTCCCGCAACACCGCCAGGGCGAGGGCGCTGCCGGCCCAAGTCCGGTAATCCTTGGCGGTGAAGTCCGCGCCGGTCAGGGTTTGCAGGTAGCTGTTGACGTCGGAAGAGCTGACGGTGTGCCGTTCGCCCTGTTCATCCAGGTACTGGAACAGGTTTTGCCCCGGGATTTCCAGGCAGCGTTTAATGATCCTCGCCAGGCGTCGGTCTTTCACGGTGATCTGATGCTCGATGCCGCTCTTGCCGCGAAACTGGAACAGGATCGCGCTGCCATTGATTTCGACATGCCGGCTGCGCAAGGTGGTCAGGCCGTACGATCGATTGGCCCGCGCGTATTGCGTATTGCCGACGCGAATCAGCGTGGCATCGAGCAGCGTGATCACCGTAGCCATGACTTTGTCGCGGCTGAACCCCGGCGCGTCCAGCAGCACTTCCAGCTGTTTGCGCAGCTTCGGCAGTGCCATGCCGAACTCGCGCAGTCGCGAGTACTTGTCGGCATCGCGGACTTCGCGCCAGCGTGGGTGATAGCGGTATTGTTTGCGTCCGCGAGCATCGCGGCCGGTGGCTTGCAGATGCCCGCAAGGGGCCGCGCAGATCCACACATCGGTGTAGGCCGGCGGCACAGCCAGCGCATTGATGCGTTTGATTTCGTCAGGATCGCGGATGCGCTGGCCGGTTGCGTCGAAGTAGCAGAACTTGCCGCGCAGCTTCTTGCGGGTGAGTCCCGGCTGGGTGTCATCGACGTAATGCAGATCCGAAGGCAACACATCGGTCAGCGCGGTATCGGACATGGCGGGGTTCCTGGGCGGCAATCGGGCTGTTACAGCGATTGACCGCAGGCCCCGGCAGTCGTGCCGACCGATTTATGCCAGAACCGCGACAGCCTTGATCTGCGCCCATAATTGTTGGCCGGCATGTACACCAAGCTGATCCCGTGAGTAGCGGGTAATACGGGCCAGCAGCGGCGTGCCGCCAGCATCGAGGCGAATCAGCACATGAGCGGCATTGTCGGCGGGCATTTCGCTGACAACCGTGACCGGCAACCGATTGAGGATGCTGCTGTGCTCGGTGTTATGCAGGGTCAGGCTGATATCGCGAGCCTGCACTTTGCAGCGCAGCGCCTGGCCGATCTCCATGGGGGAGTGAGTCACGCGAATGCTCAACAACGTGTCGGGCAATTGCAGGCAGAGCAATTGGTAGTCGTGATCGTAGGAAATGACTTGCCCCTCGATCACGACGCCAGCGTCATCGCCCATGGCCAGAGGCAGATCGAGGCGCGCCAGGGTTTCGCCGATGGGACCGCTGGCCAGCGCTTTACCGTTCTCGAGCAGCACCAGATGATCGGCCAGACGCGCGACTTCATCCTGAGCGTGGCTGACATATAGAACCGGGATATCGAGTTCGTCGTGCAGCCGCTGCAGGTAAGGCAGGATTTCACTTTTGCGCTGACTGTCGAGTGCGGCCAGCGGTTCGTCCATCAGCAACAGCTTCGGGCTGGTCAGCAATGCCCGGGCGATACCGACGCGCTGACGCTCACCGCCGGACAGATGCTGCGGATGACGCTCCAGCAATTGGCCGATTCCCAATAGTTCGGTGGCCTGTGCCATGTCGACCCGGCGTTGATTCCTGGCAATCCGCTTGAGTCCGAATTGCAGGTTGGCCAGCACCGAGAGATGCGGAAAAAGGCTCGCTTCCTGAAAGACATAGCCGAGCGCACGCTTGTGCGGCGGGACGAAAATGCCTTTGTCGCTGTCCTGCCAGACTTCGTCGTTGATTTGCACAAAGGCGTGCGAGGCCCGTTCAAGTCCGGCGATGCAGCGCAGGCAGGTGGTCTTGCCGGAACCTGATTGTCCGAACAATGCAGTCACGCCACGACCGGGCAGGTGCAGGTCGACATCCAGGCCGAAGCCTGAGTAAGCGAGTTTCAAGCGTGCTTCAATCATCGATCAACTCCAGCCTGCGCGCGACTTGCGGCTGGAATAGAGCGCCAGCAACACCAGGAACGAAAACACCAGCATTGCCCCGGCGAGCCAATGGGCCTGTGAATATTCCATGGCTTCGACATGGTCGTAGATCTGCACCGAGACAACCCGGGTCTTGTCGGGAATATTGCCGCCGATCATCAGCACCACGCCGAATTCGCCAACTGTATGGGCGAAACCGAGAATCGCTGCGGTAACGAAACCGGGGCGCGCGAGCGGCAGGATGACGCTGAAAAAAGTGTCCCAGGGATTGGCGCGCAAAGTGGCGGCTACTTCCAGTGGGCGTGTGCCGATGGCGGAGAAGGCGTTTTGCAACGGCTGCACCACAAAAGGCATGGAATAGAGCACCGAACCGATGACCAGTCCGGTGAAACTGAAGGTGAGCGTGCCAAGCCCCAGCCACTGGGTGAAATGACCCAGGAAGCCATTCGGCCCCATCGCCAGCAACAGATAGAAACCAATGACAGTCGGCGGCAACACCAGGGGCAGGGCGACGATGGCCCCGATGGGGCCGCGCAGCCAGGAACGACTGCGCGACAACCATAGGGCAATCGGAGTGCCGATGACCAGCAGGATCGCGGTGGTCAGGGACGCCAGTTTCAGGGTCAGCCAGATCGCCGCGAAATCGGCACTCGTCAGCGACATTTACAGCTGATAACCGTAGGACTTGATGACCGCAGCGGCTTTCGGGCCTTTGAGGTAGTCAACCAGTGCCTTGGCGGCGGCGTTGTCCTTGCCTTTGTTCAGGATGACGGCATCCTGCTTGATCGGGTCGTGCATGCTCGCCGGAACGATCCAGGCCGAACCGCTGCTGACCTTGCCGTCCTTGTAGATCTGCGAAAGCGCGACGAAGCCCAGCTCGGCATTGCCGGTGGAAACGAACTGGTAGGCCTGGGTGATGTTCTGGCCTTCGACGATCTTGGCTTTGGTCGCTTCAGTCAGTTTCAGCTTTTCCAGCACCTGGGTGGCCGCCAGGCCATAAGGCGCGGCTTTCGGGTTGGCGATGGACAGGTGTTGGTATTCGTTTTTCTTCAGGACGTCGCCTTTGGCATCGACGTAACCTTCCTTGGCCGACCACAGCGCCAGGGTGCCGATGGCGTAGGTGAAGCGCGAGCCTTTGACGGTGTCGCCTTCCTTTTCCAGTTTTTCAGGCGTGGTGTCGTCAGCAGAGAGGAATACCTCGAACGGCGCGCCGTTCTTGATCTGGGTGTAGAACTGCCCGGTGGCACCATAGGCTGCAACCAGTTTGTGCCCGGTGTCTTTTTCGAAATCGGCGGCGATTGCCTGGATCGGTGCAGTGAAGTTGGCCGCGACGGCAACTTGCACTTCATCCGCCTGAACAGCGCCGACGGCGAATACCGCAAGCAGGGAGGCCAGGCAGGTAGGGGCAAAACGTGAGGCACGAATGGTCATGTAACAGCTCCGTTGTTGGCAGGTGCAGTGGGCAGTTGTTGTTAGAGGGGTAGACTGCGCCGATGCGAGGGGGTGAATCGCTATATAGCTGAATATATAGCGAAATGCTTCCAAACGGAAAGTGCTGGTTTCAGGTGGGCAGGTGAGGGCATGAAATGCCTCGGTCTGCCGCGCCTTTACCGAGCCAGTTTCGCGAGCGCTCCTTCGGCCAGTTGCCGGGTCAGTTCAGCACTGCTCAACTCCTTGCCCAGTGTGAACGCCTGACCGGCCCACAGGTTGCTGAAGTCGGCCTCGTCCTTGGCGCGCAAGGGCATCAGAGCACCGCCGGCCAGCGGAAACGCCGGCGCCTTGGCCGACATCGGTCCCACTTCGCGCATCACTCGATTCAGGATTCCCCGTGCCGGGCGCCCAGTGAACAGGTTGGTGATCGCTGTTTCACTGTCTTTTGCCGCGCGCAGCGCCTTGTGATGAGAGGCGCTGACTTTGGCTTCTGGAGTAAACAGATAAGCCGTGCCGACCTGCACGGCCGATGCACCGAGCATGAAGGCCGCTGCCACGCCTCGTGCATCGGCGATCGCACCGGCAGCAATCACCGGCACTTTGACTGCATCGACGATTTGCGGCACGAGGGCAAAGGTCCCGACCTGGCTGCTCAGGTCATCGCTGAGGAACATGCCCCGGTGTCCGCCGGCCTCATAGCCCATGGCGATGATTGCGTCGCAACCATGCTGCTCCAGCCAGATGGCTTCATCGACGTTGGTGGCCGATGACAGGATTTTCGCGCCGGTGGCCTTGACCCGGTCCAGCAGGGATTTTTCCGGCAGGCCGAAGTGGAAACTCACCACTTCCGGGCGAAACTCTTCAAGCACTTCGCAAGCGGCTGCATCAAACGGTGCACGGTTGGATACTGGCGTCGGAGCGTCGAAATCGGCACCCAGTTCGCGGTAGTAGGGTTCCAGCAGATTCTTCCAGTCCCGTGCCCGCTGTTCATCGGCGGCCGGTGGCTGGTGACAGAAGAAATTGACGTTGAACGGTTTGTCGGTGCCCTGGCGGATAGTCTTCAGTTCTTCGCGCAATTGCTCGATGCTCAACATCGCCGCCGGCATCGAACCCAAACCGCCCGCATTGCACACGGCGATCACCATCGACGAGTTGGTGGCACCGGCCATAGGGCCCTGGATAATCGGCAGTTCGATGCCGAGCAGGTCAAGAATGCGCGTATCTGGCCATTGGTTCATGGAAAAGACTCCGAAGGACAAAGCAGGGCAGAGAAGCTGAAGCCGGTTTTTTTACCAGCAAAACCGGGTTCAGGGCCAGCCAAGATTTGCAGCCTCTCGGGATTCGGTTCAGCGTCGATGAAGTCCGCCACCACCGCCTCCACCGAATGAATGGTTCATGAACTGCGAAGAGTTGTGGAAGTTGTTCAACCGTTGATTGCCAACGTTACGCGCCGCCGAATCGCGGTTGAGGTTCTGCAACTGAGCATTGTTGTTGATCGGTGCTCGTGTCGTGCCTCCCTTGACCATCGATTGCCAGCCGTCATCGGTTTTCTTGTAGACGTTGCCGTCATGCCCGGCGTAAACATTGTCGCCAACCCGCGCGGCGCCGCTGTTGCGCCCATGGATGCCGCCGTACTGCGTGGTGTTGCCGGTGTTCGGGTTGTAGACGGCGCCACGATTGGCCGTAACCTGCGTGCCATTGCGAACATTGCCGGCCGTTACGCGCCCTCCGGCAATTGCACCGCCGTTAGGCCCGACCACTTCACCACTGCGGCCGGCCGCATAGTTGCCGGTGTAGACATTGTGTACCGCACCCCGCTGACCTGCCGTCGCGATCCCGGTCCGTGAGTTATAGGAAGAGCCGACCTGACCGGCCCAGCGGTTGCCGGTCCAGGCGTTGTAGCCCGCGCCATAGCGGCTGACCGTCGCCCGGTCGCCCCATTGCCGATAGATGTTGCCGGTGGTGCCGGCCCAGCCGCCCGGGCCCCAGGCCACGGCGCCGCCGTGATATCCGTAGGCCGCGCCTCCCCAGGCCAATGGCGCCGGATACAGGTGTGGTCCCCACGCGTAGCCCCAGCCGTAATTGCCCCACCAGGGATAGGCGCCCCAGCCCCAACCCATCGCGGCAGTGTTGCCACCCCAGCTCCAGCCGAAGCCGAAACCGAAGGTCCAGCCTGTCCACGGCGTATAGCGAATGGCGACGCCAAAACCGTAAGTCACCGGCGGCCCGTACCAGACAGTGCCGATCCAGGGTGTGTACGGATAGCCTGTGCCGTAAACCACGACGCCAGTCGCTGGATCCAGTGTCGAGCCTTGATAACCTGGGGTATAGCCGACAACGACCGTGTCACCACTGGATTCATAGACTTTGACGTAGGTGAGGTAATGCATCGGCGAGTTCGGCGGAATCGAATAAATCACCGCTGGCACCGAACTGGCGACGGTCCATGGCCCGGACACGGCAGTCGCGACGAACCAGATGCCGTTCTCCACCGCGTACCAACTGTTTTCATCGACCCGGATTATTGGCGTCGCGCTGTTGATCACATACTGAAGCGGGGTTCCGCTGATGGCTTTGAGTTGAGGCTCACCATCGAATTGCGGGGCAGTCATTTTGACCGCGCTTTTCTTGATCGCCGACGTCTGCGGGATCGTGGCGGCAATGGCCGCTTCCTTGGCCTGCGGCGTTCCGGCCACCGAGGCTTTGACGTTCTCCTTCGGACTATCGTCAGGGATGTTGGCGAAGTCTGCCGGCAGCTTGTCCGCCGGGGTAAATGTCCACGAGCCGTTCATGTCAGCGGCACGGAACCAGCGGCCGGAGATCAGCACATAACTGTTCTGGTCGCCGATTTCCTTGAAGATGTGCCCGGTGGTGTTGCTGACATACAGCAATTGCGTTCCCTGGATCGGCTGCCACTGCGGCGCACCGTCGGTGACGATCAGTTCGGTCGGGGTCGTGGCCACGAAGATCTTCGGCTGTGGCGGCTTGGCCAGACTCGGTACCTTGTCCTTCGGATCACTTTGCCCGGTGAGCAGATCCACTTGCCGGCTCTCGATTGCGGCTTTCTTGGCTTTCTCCAGATCCGTCGGAGGCGAGGACAGCAGGGTGTACGGCCCTGTCAATTGATCGGCAACCATCCAGCCGTCGAACACGTGCAGATAGTGTTTGCCCTGGCCGTCCTTGAGCAGCAGAGGGCGGGTGTTGATGACTCGTTGCAATCCGGTGCCGTCCACCGGGCGATACGCGGCGTCACCGTCGATATAGACGAGCATGGCCGGCACGTCAGAACTGATGATGGTCGGTGGCGTGTTTTCCAGAGGCGCCGAATCGGCTTTCTGTTCGGCGGTCAGGACGCCGACCGCGGCTTCGAGCTGATCCAGGGAGATGGTTTTCTTGCGCTTGGCCGCATCGTTTTGCAATGTCGTAATCCAGGTGTCGGCCTGGCTGGAGTCGGCGGGGAAGTCAGCCTTGATGATCTTGTACTGGTCGAGCATGACCCAGCGAGTCGCCTTGTCGACCAGCGTATGAGCGCTGAACTGGACGATCCCGTAAGTCGCCTTGCCGTCAGCATCGGTCGCCTCGACGGCGGCGCGGGCCTGCAAGGTGTAACCGTCCCAGCTGTCGAGCTGGGGCTGGTACACGGTGAGTTTTGACTTGCCGCTGGTGATGACTTGCGGCCATGTCGGCTCAACGGCAGCGGCGTCCGCCGTCTTGGCCGCAGGCGCCGCCCACGCGCTGTTGAATGCCAACAGACAGAGCATCAACCAGACAAGAAAAGGGCGGGCGCGGGACATTGTCAGCTCCGTCGACAAAGGCTTCTCGGGGATAACTGGAAGCAGTCGAAAAAGCATAGTCGCCCGATCTGGATTCACCCGCCGGTTTCAGCGATTGGCGGAAAGTCGAGTGGGGCAAAATGTTGCAGTGTGCTATTTGAATGCCACGATCCCCCGAATCCTTCCCCTGAGAGGCAGTCATGTTCAACGGCATTCTGATCGACAAAGACGACAGCGGTTATCGCGCCAGCCTGCAGAAAATCGACGAGCAGCAGTTGCCTGAAGGCGATGTGACGGTGCGCGTCGCGTACAGCACGCTCAACTTCAAGGACGGGCTGGCGATTACCGGCAGCAGCCCTGTGGTGCGCAAATTTCCGATGGTGCCGGGAATCGATCTGGCGGGTGCGGTCGAAGTCAGTTCGCATCCCGACTATAAGGTCGGCGACCAGGTGTTGCTCAACGGTTGGGGCGTGGGTGAAAGCCACTGGGGCGGTCTGGCCCAGAAAGCGCGGCTCAACGGCGACTGGCTGATTCCGTTGCCAAAAGCTTTCACCGCAGCGCAAGCCATGGCCATTGGAACGGCGGGCTACACGGCAATGCTGTGCATCATGGCGCTGGAGCGCAATGGCGTGACGCCAGAACAGGGCGAAGTGCTGGTCACCGGCGCCAATGGCGGGGTCGGCAGCTTTGCCATTGCCTTGTTGCACAAACTTGGCTATCGCGTGGTGGCCTCCACCGGGCGGGTGTCGGAGCATGAATATCTGCAGCAGCTGGGTGCCAGCGAAATCATTGATCGTGCAACCTTGTCCGAGCCCGGCAAACCCTTGGCGAAGGAGCGTTGGGCAGCGGTCATCGATTCGGTGGGCAGCCACACATTGGCCAACGCGTGCGCCAGCACCCGCGCCGAAGGCACCGTTGCGGCATGCGGTCTGGCTCAGGGCATGGATTTTCCGGCGTCTGTGGCCCCGTTCATCTTGCGTGGCGTGACGCTGGCCGGCATCAACAGCGTGACTCAGCCCAAGGCCCGCCGAATCGAAGCCTGGTCGCGTCTGGCCAAGGATCTGGATTTCGCCCTGTTGCCCCTGATCGGCCACGAAATCGGCCTCAGCGAAGCGATCGAAGCTGCACCGAAATTGCTCGCCGGACAGTTGCGTGGACGGGTTGTCGTGGACGTCAATCGCTGACACATTAAGCGCCATCGCGGACCTGCCGGGCCGCACTTCAAAAAAGGGAGTGGCACTTCGATGGATTTACAACAACAGCACGTTGAGTCGTTCACGGTTTCAGGCTTGCGCGTTCGAACCACCAACGCCGCAGAACACAAGGCCGAGACCGCGAAAATCGGACCGATGTGGGGCGAGTTCTTTGGCAGGAACCTGGCGCAGGTCATTCCCGGCAAGCAGACCGAGTCGCCGATTTACGGGGTGTATTCGGCCTACGAGTCGGATGCCTCGGGTGCTTTCGATGTGACCGCCGGCGTTGCTGTCGTTGATCCGCAAAGCGGTTTCGAAACAATCCGCATCGAGAGCGGCGAGTATCTGGTGTTTCAGGGGCATGGCGCCTTGCCTGATGCGGTCATCGCCACCTGGGGCCGGATCTGGAATCACTTCGAAGCCAATCCGCAGATCCAGCGCCGCTACGCCACCGACTTCGAGGCCTACCTTGGCCCCGAGTTGGTGTCGATCTATATCGGTATTCGTTAAGACCGGGTTTCCCGGGACAACAACTCACGCTTGCGCTCCACACCCCAGCGGTAGCCCGAGAGATTGCCGTCGCTGCGCACCACACGGTGGCAAGGGATCGCCACCGCGAGGCTGTTGGCACCGCAAGCCTGGGCTACCGCCCGAACCGCTTTTGGCGAGCCGATGCGCTGTGCGATGTCGGCGTAACTGGCGGTGCTGCCAACCGGAATTTCGCGTAGTGCCTGCCAGACCCGCTCCTGAAACGCGGTGCCCCGCACATCCAGTGGCAGATCGAGGCCGATGGCCGGTGCTTCGATGAAACCGACGACATGGGCAATCAGTTGTTCGAACTCGGCGTCAGCCCCGATCAGGTTCGCCCGGCGAAATTGGTCCTGCAGGTCACAGACCAATTGATGAGGGTCGTCCCCCAACAGAATCGCGCAGATCCCCCGGTCACTCTGTGCCACCAGAATCGCGCCGAGCGAACATTGGCCCACCGCAAAACGAATGTCGTTGTTTTGCCCCGCGGCCCGGAAATCGCCCGGTTTCATGCCCAGCAAATGGTCTGCGGATTCGTAGAAGCGGCTGTTCGAGTTGAAACCGGCGTCGTACAGCGCATCGGTCACCGAGTCGCCATCCGCCAGACGTTCCCGCACTCTGCGGGAACGGTGTGCAGCAGCATAACCTTTGGGTGTCAGGCCGGTGGCGGCTTTGAAGACCCGATGAAAATGGAAGGCGCTAAGGCCGGCGGCTTCGGCCAGTTCGTTGAGTGCCGGCAGGGTTTCGGCGCTTTCGATCTGCCGGCAGGCCGCGGCTACGGTCGCGGCATGTTGCGCGGCCACGTCGCTCTGGTCCTTGCTCGCTCGTTTGCTGGGGCGATAACCCGCCGCTTCAGCTTCTTCGGCCGTGTCGAAGAACTCCACATTCTGCGGCCTCGGCAAGCGCGCCAGGCTGCTCGGGCGGCAATAGATGCCGGTGGTCTTCACGGCATAGACAAATTGGCCGTCCGCACGTGGGTCGCGAGCGACGACAGCGGCCCAGCGTGGATCGTCTTGAGTGTTCAAAGGGGTCGAAAGCGTTTTCATGATGGAGAGTCCGTTGACCTGTTGAATTTCAGGTTAACCAGTGCCGCCAACCGTAACACTCCGGCCCTTGCGGTCAAATTCCGTGAGGTTATCCAGCGGTGCGAAATGTCAGGTTGAATCGCTGTTCGCCCAGTTGCGGATGCCGGCCGTACTTGATCGGCAGGATGCCGTGGTAGCGCAGCCGGTCGACGCCGCCCCAGATCACCATGTCGCCGTGCAACAGCGAAATGCGCTGACTCTTGTCGCTGCGCGCGAAGCCGCCGAACAGGAACATGGCGGGCAAACCCAATGACAAGGACACGATAGGTGCGGCGTAGGAATGTTCGTCTTTGTCCTGATGCAATGACATTTTTGCGCCGGGGACATAGCGGTTGATCAGGCAGGAGTCCGGTATGAAGTCGGAAAATCCGCCTTGCTTTGCCGCTGCCTGGGCCAATTCGCGAAAGACTTCAGGCATATGCGGCCAGGGTTGGTGGCTGATTGGATCTTCAGCCGAGTAGCGGTAACCGCTGCGATCGGTGATCCAGCCCAAAGCGCCGCAGCTGCTGGTGGCAACGGACATGCTGAAGCCGCCGGGCGTCATCATGTGCCGCAACGGGGCACGGTCGATGACCGATTCCAGCGCCGGCAGCAATTGCTCGATACGGGACAGTGCAAAGCCACGCAAGACCCACGATTGCTCTCCAATCTGCTCGGAGCGGTGTGGCTGCTCGGTGTCGGCGAAGAGGTCGAAATTACTGTGCATGATGGTCAGGTTGCGTCGTGAAAAATGATGCCGAGAGTATGCCGTTTTCCGCTGTGCAGGCGACTCACGCCGTGGCGCATGGTGACCCGATAATCGCCGCGCACGCCTTTGACCGGACGCTGGTTGACGGCAAAGATCAAGGCATCACCTTTTCTCAGGTCCATCACCAGCGGGCGAGACTGCATCCTCGGACGTTGTTCGGTCAGGACAAATTCACCACCGCTGAAGTCTTCGCCAGGCTCTGACAGAAGAATCGCCACTTGCAGCGGAAAGACATGTTCGCCGTACAAGTCCTGGTGCAGACAGTTGTAGTCCTGTGGGCCGTATTGCAGCAAGAGCGGGGTAGGCCGCAGTTGACCGGCGGCGTGACAGCGCGCGAGAAATTCGCTGTGCAGAGGTGGAAACCGTTGCGGAAAACCCATTCGTTCGTGCCAGCGGTTGGCCAGGGGAACAAGTCGCGGATAAAGCGCATTTCGCAGGCGCTCAACCACCGGAGGCAGCGGGTAGCGCAGA
Source organism: Pseudomonas sp. COW5 (assembly GCF_026240005.1). Lineage (NCBI taxonomy): Bacteria > Pseudomonadati > Pseudomonadota > Gammaproteobacteria > Pseudomonadales > Pseudomonadaceae > Pseudomonas > Pseudomonas sp. COW5. The sequence goes on from NZ_JAPHVP010000001.1 coordinate 5,372,754, forward strand.
TATTTGTACTCGCCGCGCCCGAAACCGTGGCGGGCCATGATGACTTGCGAGCGGAACGGTTCGCTTTGCGGGTAAAGCGCACTCAGGCGCTCGCAGGTTTCCGGGCGCAACAACGAGCGGATGACGGTACAGCCGTCCTGATCCAGCTGTTGTTCCAGCGCGACCCAGTCGAGCCTGTCGAGGGGAGAGTCGGGTGACATCGGCATGCTGATTCCTTGGTGCTTGTCCAGGCGATCAGTCTAGGCAGCCCGCGAGGCCGGAACACTCCGGCGCTTGCGGTCGAATTGTCACCCGTGTCTTACAAGGCCTTGCTGACGCTGATATCGCTGATCACGTCGCCGTTCTGGCCGTGCAGGGCATCCAGTGCAGCCTTGGCCTCTTCCGGCGTGCCGTTTTCCAGCTGGGCGAATTCGAAGCGGCGCTCGCCGTTGAGTTTGTACTTGATGACGTATTTGGTCGTTTGAGCCACGGTCATGCTTACCTGATTGTATTGAGGGGGGGCGATCAGCTGAGTTTCGAGCTGGAACGACGGATGATCTTGATCGAGTGCGTCAGGGTCGGCTTGCGGGTCACGCTGATTGCGCGGCGGCTGACGGTGTCGATGGTGATGTTCCAGAAACCGGTGCTCGGCGCCGTGATGCGGGCCGGGAAGGTGTCGAACGCGCCGCCGTGGTAGGTGTGACGGCCGCCGTTCTTGAAGCTGCGGAAGTTGGCGTCGTTCATCAGGCGGATGTTGCAGGTTTGCGAGCATTGGATGACGACAATGTCGTCTTCGTTGAGGTGCTCGCGCTGGTGAATAAATTTCATGGGCGCCTCCAGAAGGGCTTTTTCTACAAAATCAAAACGATAGCAAGGTCGATTGGCGGCAGTTTATCAGTCCGGACAGGTTATTATCCGGCCGTCGGGCGCTGCTTTGACAATTAAAAACAGTTATTCGCGATTCCATGTGCGTTAAATGCAATGAGCCTCGGAGAAAATTGGCATTCGTGCTGTCCGACGGTCTTTATAGGAGATTCTGTATGAAGTGGGGTGTGGTCATTGTGCCGTTGGCATTGGCGATGGGTGGTTGCGCAAGCGTTTCGGAGATTAATGAAACGTTGCCGACCATGAACGTCATTTCCGGCAAGAAGCCCCACGAATATGCGCAGTGCCTGGCTGACAAGCTGGCGCAAAGCCGCGGGGCCCTGCAAATGGAGCCGCACAAGGACGGGGTTCGGGTGATCGTGCCGGGGAAATTGTCATCCGGCCCGGCGGCGGTGTTTGACATCGAGGATCGCTCCGGCGGCAGCAGTATCAAGTTGCATGAACGCATGTCCAATGTGCCGATACGTCCTCGGGATGTTCGCAATGCTGCCACGGTGTGCATTTCCGGCTGATAAACTGTCAGTCATCGGTATTGATGCCGTCCAGGTCACGCCTGGGCGGCATTGTCATTTCTGGAGATGTGCATGAAGCGGGAGCAGGTGCGCGAGCGCCATAAAGAAGGGCTGATTGCGGCCACGCATGTGATTCAGAACCCGGCGAATCCGGGTGAGTGGATCGTTTTTTTCAAGAAAAGCGCCGGGCGCAGTTATTTTCTGGTGGATGAAAACGACGAAGTCGAATCGTTTGGCCGTCTGGATGACCTGATTGAGGTCGTTCGCGGGCTGGGGATCAAGTTCGCCGAAATCCATATGTAGAACCTACTTGCAGACCACTACGACGCTGCGAGTCTTGTAATTACCGACGTCGACACCCAGAGTCTTGTCGCTTTCCTTCGGCGCAGGCGTCCCTTCCGTTCCAACTATGCGATAGCCGGTTCCGGCGCAGGAGGCATCGGCCTTTTCATAGCAACTGGCCCAGGAGTTGGCCTCGCCGGAGCAGTCAATGCTCAGGCCTTGTTCGCCATTGTTCAGATAAGTCGTTTCGGAAGTGGCGCAGCCGGCCAGGGCCAGAAGCGCAATCAGTGGCAGCATGCGGTGCAGGGTACGGGTGTTCATGGCGATGTCGTCTTCGGAAGGAGAGGGCTAGACGCTATGACAGCGCCGGTGCGAAAAGGTTATAGCGATTGGCCACATCTTTGTGTGCGGGCCAAAAAAAGCCCTGCGCAGTGGCAGGGCCGGGATTTGTGGTCGTCGATCAGTCCTGATCCTTGCCGCGACGCTTCGGTGCAGGAGGCGTGTAATCAAGCACCGCGGCTACTTCAATCGCCATCGCTTCAGTGGGCAATGGGCCGGACACATCTTCGCCGTTGGCGGCGGTGATATGCCACTGGCCATCTTTTGCCTTGGCGACGGTGTACCCGTTGATGATTTTTGCTGCGGACATCTAGCGGCCTCGTTGGCTGGTTCAAAGGCATCATGATAACGGGAAACGGGCGAGCAGGCGCGGGTCGATGCGGTGTTCCTGAATCTTTGGGCTACGCTGAATGCGCAGCTTCTGCGTGCGGATTGAACTATCCGCCAGAATATTTCTCTATGTTGACATCGGTTAGCCAGTGCGGGGCATTGTAAGGTGCACGCCGCCTGATTAGACTGCGCCGAAACTCGTACACACAGCCCTTTCAAGGACTTATATGATCAAGAAATGCTTGTTCCCAGCAGCCGGTTACGGTACTCGCTTCCTCCCAGCGACTAAGGCCATGCCCAAAGAAATGCTGCCGGTGGTAAACAAGCCACTGATCCAGTACGGCGTCGAAGAAGCTCTGGATGCTGGCCTGAACGAAATCTCCATCGTGACCGGCCGTGGCAAGCGCGCCCTGGAAGACCACTTCGACATCAGCTACGAGCTGGAAAACCAGATCAAGGGCACCGACAAGGAAAAATACCTGGTTGGTATCCGCAAGCTGTTGGACGAGTGCTCGTTCTCCTACACTCGCCAGACTGAAATGAAAGGCCTGGGTCACGCGATCCTGACCGGTCGTCCGCTGATCGGCGATGAGCCGTTCGCGGTAGTGCTGGCGGACGACCTGTGCGTCAACCTCGAAGGCGACGGCGTACTGACCCAGATGGTCAAGCTGTACAAGCAGTTCCGCTGCTCGATCATTGCCATTCAGGAAGTCGATCCGGCAGAGACCAGCAAGTACGGCGTTATCGCCGGCGAGATGATCCGTGACGACATCTACCGCGTACACAGCATGGTCGAGAAGCCAAAGCCGGAAGACGCGCCGTCGAACCTGGCGATCATCGGTCGTTACATCCTGACCCCGGACATCTTCGACCTGATCGAACAGACCGAGCCAGGCAAGGGTGGTGAAATCCAGATCACCGACGCCCTGATGAAGCAGGCCCAGAACGGCTGCGTGATGGCCTACAAGTTCAAGGGCAAGCGTTTCGACTGCGGTGGTGCCGAGGGTTACATCGAGGCAACCAACTTCTGCTTCGAAAACTTCTACAAGACCGGCAAGGCCTACTGATAGCGCCTGTTCTGCCTGTACGAAAAAGCCACCTTCGGGTGGCTTTTTCATTTTCCGCCCCTATATCGGCAGGAGTGCTTGCCCAAAGGACGACGGCGGGTATGCTGATCGCCTGCCGAGGAGAAAGAAATGGCCTACGATTTTGACCTTTATGTGATTGGTGCCGGTTCCGGCGGTGTACGGGCTGCGCGTTTTGCTGCCGGTTTCGGTGCGAAAGTGGCGGTGGCCGAGAGCCGATATCTGGGTGGCACCTGCGTCAATGTCGGCTGCGTGCCGAAGAAGCTGCTGGTGTACGGTGCGCATTTTGCCGAAGACTTTGAACAGTCGTCCGGTTTCGGCTGGAGCCTGGGCGAAGCGGACTTTGATTGGGCGACCCTGATCGCCAACAAGGATCGCGAGATCAATCGCCTTAACGGCATTTATCGCAATCTGCTGGTCAACAGTGGCGTGACCCTGCACGAAGCGCACGCGAAAATCGTTGGCCCGCATGAAGTCGAGGTCAACGGTGAGCGTTTCACTGCAAAAAACATTCTGATCGCCACGGGCGGCTGGCCGCAGATTCCGGAAATTCCGGGGCATGAGCATGCCATCAGCTCCAATCAGGCGTTCTTCCTCAAGGAACTGCCGAAGCGTGTCCTGGTCGTCGGCGGCGGTTACATCGCCGTCGAATTTGCCGGCATCTTCCATGGCCTGGGTGCGGATACCACGTTGCTGTATCGCGGTGATCTGTTCCTGCGCGGCTTCGACGGCTCGGTGCGCAAACACCTGCAGGAAGAGCTGACCAAGCGCGGCATGGATCTGCAGTTCAATGCCGATATCGAGCGGATCGAAAAGCAAGCCGATGGCAGTCTGAAGGCAACCCTCAAGGATGGTCGCGTACTGGAAGCGGATTGCGTGTTCTACGCCACTGGCCGGCGCCCGATGCTGGACAATCTCGGGCTGGAAAATACCGACGTGCAGCTCGACGACAAAGGTTTCATCAAGGTTGATGAGCAATACCAGACCACCGCGCCGTCAATTCTCGCGCTGGGCGATGTCATTGGCCGCGTTCAACTGACGCCGGTGGCGCTGGCTGAAGGCATGGCGGTGGCGCGACGCCTGTTCAAGCCGGAGCAATACCGACCGGTGGATTACAAGATGATCCCGACGGCTGTGTTCAGTCTGCCGAACATCGGCACCGTCGGATTGACCGAAGAAGAAGCGCGTGAAGCGGGTCACGATGTGGTGATCTTCGAAAGCCGCTTCCGTCCGATGAAGCTGACCCTGACCGAATGCCAGGAGCGCACGCTGATGAAGCTGGTGGTTGATGGCAAAACCGACAAGGTGCTGGGCTGCCACATGGTCGGGCCGGATGCCGGCGAGATCGTACAGGGCCTGGCCATCGCGCTGAAGGCTGGCGCCACCAAGCGTGACTTCGACGACACCATCGGGGTGCACCCGACGGCGGCCGAAGAGTTTGTCACCATGCGTACGCCGGTCGGAGATTAAGTCTTTTTCGGTTCTGCTGCGTCTGGCGCTGCCGCAACGGTGGTGGCCAGGCGCAGGCTGTCTTGCGCCTTGGTCAATTCCTTCTCCAATGACTGATTGAGCTGCGACTGCTCGTCGACGTTCTGCTTGAGTGTCTGACTTTCCAGCAGCGCCACGCGCAAGCGTTCCTGGAGGAGGGTGCGCTCGCTGTCGACGCGCGTTGCTTGCTCCAGCAATTGATCCTGACGCTGATTGCTGTGCTTGAGCTGATCCTGCAGCAGGCTAAGTTCACGCAGCGTGCCACGGTTTTCGGTCAGCAGGCGTTCGTTGTCACGGTGCAATTGAGTGATTTCGTCCTGACGAACCAGCGCACTTTGCTGCGCCTGACGCAACTCCATCTGCAATTGTTGAACCTGACTTTCGTGACGGCTCTGTTCCTGTTCGCGCTGTTCCTTGACGGCATTACGGTAGTGCTCAAGCGCGTCTCGGGCATGCAGGTGTTTTTCTTCCAGCGAGCGGATCTGCTCGTCCTTGTCTTGCAAGCGCAATTCGAAATCTGCCAGCGCCTGATTCAGGCCGGCATTGCGTGTCTGTTCGGTTTGCAGCATCGAGCGGGTGTCGCTCAAGGCTTCGGATTCTTTCGCTAGCGCTGCGCTCTGGATGTCGTGCTTCTTCTCCAGCTGCGCATGGTCCTGACGAAGCTGATTCAGCTCCGTTTCCAGCGCTTGGCGTTGTTGCTCGTACTGTTCGCGCGCCTGATCGATCGGCTCCTGTGCCTGTTCTTTCAGGCGTTGTGCGAGGCGCGTGACGAGTGCCAGGAGCTCGTCATCGATGGGTTCGGCCGAAGGATCCGCCGGTGCGCTGCCGTCATCCAGCTCCTTCAGATAGCGATGAATCGTGGTTTTTGATCCGGTATTCCCTAGCTCGATGCGTACTGCGTCGATGCTTGGGTGTTCGCCACGGGCGAGGATCGCTGAGCGCGCGATCTGGACTACTGCTTTGTTAACGCCGCCACGGGCCATATGTGCTCCTACGATTACGTACTGTGGTACATGCCACCAAGGTACGCAGTGTACCACGCTGAAAATAAAGTTAAATGTTTCAAGATAAACGGGCGGGATATACTGGTATTACCCAATGTGAAGCGCCAGAATCCGCTTTTCAATCTTCAAATCAGTACATCTGCGAGAAAACAGCCCATGAGCGATCTGGATCGCTATCTGCAAGCCGCCACCCGTGACAACACCCGCCGCAGTTACCGCGCGGCCGTCGAGCATTTCGAAACGGTATGGGGCGGGTTTCTGCCCGCGACGGCGGACAGCGTTGCGCGGTATCTGGTGGCTCACGCGGGCGTGCTGTCGGTCAATACGCTGAAGCTGCGCCTGTCGGCACTGGCGCAGTGGCATAACAGTCAAGGGTTCGCCGACCCGACCAAGACGCCGGTGGTGCGCAAAGTGTTCAAGGGCATCCGTGCGCTGCACCCCGCGCAGGAAAAACAGGCCGAGCCGTTACAGTTGCAGGACCTTGAACAGGCCGTTGCCTGGCTTGAGCAGGAAATGAAAGTTGCCCGGGAAAAACAGGACCGGCCGTTGCTGCTCAGAGCCTGTCGTGACCGGGCGCTGATTCTTCTCGGGTTCTGGCGCGGCTTTCGCAGTGACGAGTTGTGCCGGGTGCAGATCGAGCATGTCCAGGCCCACGCCGGCAGTGGCATCACCCTGTACCTGCCGCGCAGCAAGGGTGACCGGGAGAACCTCGGTCAGACCTATCAGGCCCCGGCGTTGCTGAAACTCTGCCCGGTGCAGGCCTACATCGACTGGATCACTGAAGCTGCGCTCGTACGCGGCCCGGTGTTTCGTGCTGTCGACCGCTGGGGCAATCTGAGCGAGGAGGGGTTGCACGCCAACAGTGTGATTCCGTTGCTGCGTCAGGCCCTGGAGCGCGGCGGGATAGCCGCCGAGCGCTACACAAGCCATTCGTTGCGGCGTGGCTTTGCCACCTGGGCCCATCAAAGCGGCTGGGATCTCAAGTCGCTGATGAGTTACGTGGGCTGGAAGGATATGAAGTCCGCGATGCGCTATGTTGAAGCGAGCCCCTTTCACGGGATGGCCCGGATTACGGATAAGCCGTTGTCGTCGTAGATATCGTTTTCTTCTATTAATACAGTCAGCTAATAGCGAAAACAAATCAGCAGCATCAGGTTTGCCAATGAGCCATCCGTCGAGTGAGTGGGTAGGATTCACCCATCGAATTCACAACCCTGACGGAGAGTCATCAATGCCTATCATCAACAGCCAAGTAAAACCGTTCAAAGCTACCGCGTTCAAAAACGGCGACTTCGTACAAGTCTCGGACGCTGACCTGAAAGGCAAATGGTCCGTAGTGTTCTTCTACCCGGCCGACTTCACCTTCGTTTGCCCAACCGAGCTGGAAGACCTGGCCGACAACTATGCTGCCTTCCAGAAACTGGGCGTAGAGATCTACAGCGTTTCGACTGACACCCACTTTGCCCACGCTGCCTGGCACAACACTTCGCCAGCCATCGGCAAAATCGAATACACCATGATTGGCGACCCGACCCACGTCATCTCCCGCAACTTCGACGTGCTGATCGAAGAAGCTGGCCTGGCAGACCGTGGCACCTTCGTGATCAACCCTGAAGGCCAGATCAAAATCGTTGAACTGAACGATGGCGGCGTTGGCCGTGACGCTTCCGAGCTGCTGCGCAAAATCAAGGCTGCTCAGTACGTTGCTGCTCACCCAGGCGAAGTTTGCCCGGCCAAGTGGAAAGAAGGCGAGGCCACTCTGGCTCCGTCCCTGGACCTGGTCGGCAAGATCTGAGTCTGTGAGACACGCAACACAGGGCGGGACTCCGCACCTACCTCAGTAAGCTGCACCGCCCACTAGAAAAGCCCGGGCGAGATTCGCTCGGGCTTTTTTTCGCCTCAAATAAAGTCAGGAGATCGCCCGTATGTTGGACGCCAATCTTAAAGCCCAGTTGAAATCGTACCTAGAACGGGTCACCCAGCCGATCGAGATCGTTGCCTCACTCGACGACGGTGCGAAATCCCGTGAAATGCTCGACTTGCTGAAAGACGTTGCCAGTCTTTCGCACCAGATTACTTTGATCGACAGCGGCGACGATGCGCGCAAACCGTCGTTCTCGATCAACCGCCCGGGTGCCGACATCAGCCTGCGTTTCGCCGGCATCCCGATGGGCCATGAATTCACTTCGCTGGTGCTGGCCCTGCTGCAAGTCGGTGGCCACCCTTCGAAGGCCAGTGTCGAAGTGATCGAACAGATCCGCTCGCTCAAGGGCGAGTTCAACTTCGAGACTTACTTCTCGCTGTCCTGCCAGAACTGCCCTGACGTGGTTCAGGCGCTGAACCTGATGGCCGTGCTGAACCCGAACATCCGCCACGTCGCCATCGACGGCGCGCTGTTCCAGGACGAAGTCAACGATCGCAAGATCATGGCCGTGCCGAGCATTTACCTGAACGGAGAAAACTTCGGTCAGGGCCGCATGGGCCTGGAAGAAATCCTCGCCAAGCTCGACACCGGTGCCATCGAGCGTCAGGCCGAGAAAATCAGCGCCAAAGAGTCTTTCGATGTACTGGTGGTCGGCGGTGGCCCGGCCGGTGGTTCGGCAGCTATTTATGCAGCACGTAAAGGCATTCGCACTGGCGTTGCGGCTGAGCGTTTCGGCGGTCAGGTGCTGGACACCATGGCTATCGAGAACTTCATTTCCGTGCAGGAAACCGAAGGCCCGAAGCTGGCAACCGCGCTGGAAGAACACGTCAAACAGTACGACGTCGACATCATGAACCTGCAACGCGCCGACAAGCTGATCCCGGGCAAAAACGGCGAGTTGCATGAAGTCCACTTCGCCAGCGGCGCGACCCTCAAGGCCAAGAGCGTGATTCTGGCGACCGGCGCACGGTGGCGAGAAATGAACGTGCCGGGCGAACAGGAATACCGCAACAAGGGCGTGGCTTACTGCCCGCACTGCGACGGTCCGCTGTTCAAAGGCAAGCGTGTGGCGGTGATTGGCGGCGGCAACTCCGGCGTCGAAGCGGCCATCGACCTGGCGGGTATCGTGTCCCACGTAACGCTGCTGGAATTTGATGTGCAGCTGCGTGCCGACGCCGTATTGCAACGCAAGCTGCACAGCCTGCCGAACGTAACCGTGATCACCAGTGCGTTGACCACTGAAGTCACCGGCGACGGGCAGAAGGTCAACGGCCTGCGTTACAAGGATCGCAACACTGACGAGCTGCGCACGGTCGAGCTGGAAGGGATCTTCGTGCAGATCGGTCTGCTACCCAACACCGATTGGCTCAAAGGCACCATCGAGCTGTCGCCGCGCGGCGAGATCATTGTCGACAACCGTGGTGAAACTTCGATCCCGGGTATCTTCGCTGCCGGTGACGTGACTACTGTGCCGTACAAGCAGATCGTGATTGCGGTGGGCGAGGGCGCCAAGGCTTCCCTCAGCGCTTTCGATCACCTGATCCGTACTTCGGCTCCGGCGTAAATCCCGGACCGAAAAAAGAAAAACCCCATCAGCGATGATGGGGTTTTTTTCTTTTCAGCGTTTACAGCGGCGCCGGCTGAATGATCTCGACCCAGTAGCCATCCGGGTCCTTGATGAAAGCCAGGCTTTTCATGCGGCCATCGGTCAGGCGTTTCTGGAAGTCGCAGCCCAGTTCTTCAAAGCGTGCGCAAGCCGCGACGATGTCAGGAACCGAAATGCAGATGTGGCCGAAACCGCGCGGGTCGGTGTTACCGTTGTGGTAGGCGAAATCGGCGTCGTTTTCGGTGCCGTGGTTGTGGGTCAGTTCAAGGATGCCGGGAATCGACTTCATCCACTCGGTGCGCGCAGCGGCATCGGCCGGGATCTGCGACTTGTCGACCAGGGCGAGGAAGTACAGGCTGAATTCCGCTTCCGGGAAATCGCGTTTTTCAACCAGCGAGAAACCCAGCACGCGGGTGTAGAAGTCCAGCGACTTGGTGATGTCTTTGACGCGCAGCATGGTGTGGTTGAACACGAAGTTGCGGGTTGCGCTGTCCGGGGTGGCGGTGACGCCAGGGAAGGTGTTCAGTTCTTGCAGGCTCATGGGCCCTCCGTAACAAATTGGGGCGAGTGAATGGGCGCAATGATACGCATGCCTTGCGGCATCGCCAAACCGAAAGCGCGGGCTTGCCCTGCAAGCGGGCGAGCCTCAGACTTTACGGTTCAATCCGCGAGTGCCTCTGGTAATGATCCGACCGTTCAAATCGCTGTTCGTTTTCTTCGGCTTGTCCCTCATCGCCGCTTCGGCCTGCGCTGATGCGCCGAGCATTACCTGGCCTGCGGGTTGGCAAGTCGAAGCGCTGCCCGAAACCACGCCGGAAGTTTCCCGTCAGCGGGCGGTGAAGACCGATGCCGATGGCAATCAGGTGATGGTGATGGAGTTGACGATGACGCGTGTGGAAACGGGTCATCAGGTCAATCTGCAAGGCGTGTTGCTGGAGATGCGCAAGTCGGTGCAGAAGGACTTTTTCCAGGGCGGTTATCAGAGTGTCTGTAACAAGGTTCATTCGAGCACACTTGGCTCACTCGCGGCGCTCGAGACCACTTGTACCGTCACCGAAAACGGTCGTCATGTGCTGTCACAAACATTGGTTGCTGCAGTTGAGGCAGACAAGGCCTATGTACTTTCGTATGCCGGGCAAGCCGAGGTTTACAAGGCCAGCGCCGATGAAATAGTGGCGGCAAGAAACAGCTTGAAATTTTAGTCAGCTGTTCGGTGATCCGCAGCCCGTTAGATACCTGAAGTGATTAAATACAAAGTTGCTCGCCCTGCGAAGACGCAACATCCGGAAGCATAGTTCCAGTGCAAGAGGCTGTTTGGCTGTGAACTTTCGAGACGGGAAATTGTTGCATTTGTTAGATATTGTCCAAAAAAAAGCCCTGCATCTGCAGGGCTTTTATGTTTGCGGAGGATTAACCGCGCAACCAGGAATCAACGGTGGCTGCACCGTATTGTTCCTTCCAGGCCTTCAGGCCGCGATGGTTGCCACCCTTGGTCTCGATCAGCTCGCCGGTGTGCGGGTTCTGATAGACCTTGACCACGCGGGCGCGGCGGGTCTTAGGTGCTGCGGTCAGTTGCAGACCGGATTTGGCCGGGTTCGGATCGAGGATGGCGATGATGTCTTTCAGGCCTTTGCCGTAGGTTTTCATCAGCCCCTGGAGCTTTTCTTCGAATTCGATTTCTTTCTTGAGCCCGGCATCGTTCTTCAGCGATTCCAGCTGCTTGAGCTGTTCCTGAAGGGCCTTTTCAGCTGCACGAAATTCAGCGAGTCTGGACAATATCTTTACTCCAATAGTGTGTTTGGCTGATACCAACCGCAAACAAAGCTATAAGCCAAGAGCCTTGAAGCGACTCGGTGATAGTGGCTCACCTGCCAATCTAGCAACAGGTAAGAAAAATTGTAGTAGTTAATGCGTCAAGAGTAAATCCTGACGTTTTCTTTATGTAAAAACAGCGATGTCTTGTATCAATTTGGTGCGAACGGTCTGAGCCCCTCGGTTTTATCGCGTTTAGTTAATGGTGAGTTAATGCATCGATGAAGTCTGGGGCCGGCATCGGTTTGCCAAACAGATAGCCTTGCAGAAAGTTGACGTGATGGGCGGCCAGATAATCGGCCTGGGCCTGTGTTTCCACGCCTTCGGCCACAATGCCCAGATCCAGTTTGGCGGAGAGTTCGATGATGCTGTCCAGAATGTGTCGGGACAGGGCGTCCTTATCAATCATGGCGACGAATGTCTGGTCGATCTTCAGGAAGTCGACATTGAATGTTCTCAAATAGCCCAGGCTCGAATGACCGGTGCCGAAGTCGTCGATGGCGATCTTCACACCCATGGCGCGCAGTTGTGCAAACAGCTGATGGGTGATGTCGGTGGGCTCGATCAACTCGCGCTCCGTCAACTCCAGGACCAGGCTGATGCTGCCGGGAGCGAATGCCGCCAGAAACTCGCGGCAGTCTTCCAGCAACTCGAGATCGTGGCAGTGACTGGCCGTAATGTTGATACCGATGTGGAAGGGGGCCTCGAAGGAAGCCGACAGCGGCCCGAGCACCACGGCGGTCTGCTGCATCAATGAACGGGTCATCGGTACGATCAGCCCGGAATGTTCTGCGAACGGTATGAACAGGTCCGGGCGCACCAGGCCTTCCTTGGGATGATTCCAGCGCATCAGCACCTCGCAGCCCGACCAGCGTTTGCTGTCGCCGTAGACCACCGGTTGGAAGTAGGGAATGAACTCTCCGGCTTCCAGCGCGCGCAGCATTTCGTGACTGGGGGATGTTGCGCGGTTCTGCACGATATAACCGATTGCCCCCGACACCGCCCCAAAGAAAATCAACAGGCTGAACAGCGGCGGGTATTCGTCGCTCATGTAGTTCCAGGTTTCATCTTCAGGGAAACCGGCGCTCACCGTGTAGGCATAGTGCGGAGAGTTCAACGTGCTCTGGGCTACCGGCAACTCGGGGAGGGGGCCTTGATGCACTTTGCCGTCGGCCGAAAGCCAGTTATTGCCGACCTGCAGCAATAACAATGTCTGCCGGCCGATCAGGCGCAGGATATTGCTCAGGTGGTAGCCGTCCAGCGTCGTCAGCGCACCGCCCCGGCCCTCGCTCAGTCGATACACCAGCAGCGCCGTATCAGGCGTAACCGGGTTGCCGTTCATGAGCCATAACTTGCCTTGGGTGTAGTCCCCCGGATTGACGGCTTCCTTGAAGTCGCCGAACAACGAACTGCAATAGAGGTTGTTGTCCCACACCAGATTGGTCGAACGCACGAACGGGCGGCGGGTGACTTGTTCGCGCAGGGCCAGTTTGACGTCCTCGCAGGTCTGGCCCGCCAGCGGCAGCAATTCCCGGGCGGACTGCGCGGTGTTGTCGAGCATCAGGTCGAACTGGCGCAAGGCTTCCTCGGCGGTTTGCCGGGAGCTCTGCTCCAGCGTGCGCTCGGCCTGCATATGCAGAATGACCGTGCCGATGATGATCGGCAGCAAACCGCACAGCAGCGTCACGATGATTCGGGTGCTGCGTTTGCGGCGGGGCCTGGCGGTCAGAGGCATGGGCGCATCCTGTTGCGGTGGTGTGGGGCTCTCGACGGCAGGCGGGGCAAGGATGCACCTTCTGGAAAGCGTTGGGTCTGTGCCCATGATAGATGGCCGTTGGCGCTTGCGCCGCTCAGCGGTAATCCAGTGCAGTCGCCAGTTTGATGAAAGCCAGAGTGGCGGGTGATGCCTGGCGCTGATCCAGCACGGCCAGGCCGATGTGGCGCACCACGGCGGGCGACAGTGGCCGCTTCACGTATTGCGGGTTTGGCTCGTCGGGCAGCGAACCTTCGGCAACGAGGGTGATGGCGTCGCCCCGGCTCACGGTGTCGAGGGTGCTCAGCAGTTGCGAGCAGCGGTAGCGGGTATTCGGGCTCAGCCTTGCCGCGTTGAACAGTCGCGATACCAGCTCCGAAGAGCCGGCTTCGGTGAGTACAAACGGGTCGCTGCACAGGTCTTTCAGGCTCAGTTCCACCTGCGAGGCCAGAGGATGGTCGAGCGGGAGCAGGGCGACCATCTGGTCTTCCATCAGGGCGAACGTATCGAAGCGTTCTTCGGGCAATACCACGAAACCGATGTCGATCCGCCGCTCATCAAGCCACTGGAGCACCTGCCGGTCCGGCCCTTCGTCGATGTGAACCTCGATGCCCGGGTGCGCCTGGCGGAAATGCTGGAGGATCCGCGGCAGCAACCTGATCGATGAAGTCGGGCCGAACGAGCCGATACGCAAGGTGCCGCTTTTCAACCCGCGCGCGTCGGCGGCTTCCTGGCGCAATGTGTTGGCCAGCCCGAGCATCGCCCGTGCGCGCAGCAGCAATTGCCCGCCAATGTCGCTGAGTTCCACTTGCGACTGATTTCGGCGAAACAATTCGACACCCAGTTCCTGCTCCAGTGACTTCAAGGCATGGGACACCGCTGACTGGGAAATCCCCAGACGATGGGCGGCGAGGGTGAAGCCGCGCAGTTCGGCCACCAGAGAGAAGATTTCGAGCTGGGTCAAAGTCATGAGTAAAAGCTCATTTTACGATGATCGACAATTATTCGAATGATACGGCATCCGTCAGTTTCGTCGTCGAGCGCGTTATGAATAGTCATGTATCAATCCGTCCGGTGGCCTCGGACATGCCCGTCTATGTGAACCTCGCCATGGTCAGCATGATCTGGGGCGGGACCTGGGTGGCCGGGCGATTTCTCGCCGGCAGCCTGAGTCCGATCCTCGCCGCCAGCCTCCGGTTCTTGCTGGCCAGCGTCGCGTTGCTCGGTTTTCTGTGGCTGGCGCGAATTCCCCTCGCAAGGCCGAATGCGGGGCAATGGCTGCAACTGGCATTGCTGGGGTTCTTCGGGATTTTCTTTTACAACCTGTGCTTCTTTTACGGCTTGCAATACATCAATGCGTCGAGGGCTTCTCTGATTGTTGCGTTGAATCCGGCGGTGATCGGCCTGGCATCCTGGCTGCTGTTCAAGGAGCGTCTGAGTCGATTGAAAGTCATCGGAATCCTGATCTGCATCGGCGGCGCCGGTGTGGTGATCGTCAGCCGTAATCCGCAACTGCTGGCTGCGACACCAGATGCCTGGATCGGCGATCTGCTGATTTTCGGCTGCGTGTTGAGCTGGGGTGTGTATTCGTTGTTTTCCCGCCGCCTCAACCAGAGCATCGGCCCGTTGCAGACGGTGACCTTTTCGATACTGCTCGGCACGCTGATGCTTTGGGCGCTGGCCGCCGTTCGCGGCGAAGTGAGCGGGGCGGCGGTGGCCAATCTCGGGATGACGCAATGGCTGAGTCTGACCTACCTCGGGGTGTTGGGCTCGGCGCTGGCCTATATCGGTTACTACGACGGCATCCGCAAGATCGGCGCGACCCGCTCCGGCGTGTTCATTGCGCTTAACCCGCTGACCGCCGTGCTGGCCGGGGCCATCCTGCTGGGCGAGCAACTGACGCTGCCCATGTGCCTGGGTGGCGTGCTGATTCTGGTGGGCATCTGGCTGTGTAACAAACCCCTTGCACCGGGCCGAAAAAAGCGGATTTTATAGAGAGGGCAGACAACCCTATTTACGCTGTGTAGAATCGGGTTACGCATACAATAATAATCGTCTTCTGGCAGCAGAAGCCTCGCCCGCAAGAGCCTTGGGTCGACAATGAAGATATTCGGGTTTCAACTGATCTACGGTGACTTTCTCGCCCGCAGTGTGCGTGGCATCTCCTGTGCGCCACCCACCGGTCTCAGCATTACTGACAAATAACTCTGGTTAATTGATAAGAATGATGAGGCGCCAACCATGGCAGATTTATACGAAAACCCAATGGGCCTGATGGGCTTCGAGTTCATCGAGTTCGCATCGCCGACACCTGGCACCCTGGAGCCGATCTTCGAGATCATGGGCTTCACCAAGGTCGCGACCCACCGTTCCAAGAACGTGCACCTGTATCGTCAGGGCGCGATCAACCTGATCCTCAACAACGAACCCCACAGCGTTGCTTCGTACTTCGCGGCTGAACACGGCCCGTCGGTGTGCGGCATGGCGTTCCGGGTCAAGGATTCGCAGAAGGCCTACAACCGTGCGCTGGAACTCGGCGCCCAGCCGATCCACATCGAAACCGGCCCGATGGAACTGAACCTGCCGGCGATCAAAGGCATCGGCGGCGCGCCGCTGTACCTGATCGACCGTTTCGGCGAAGGCAGCTCGATCTATGACATCGACTTCGTGTTCATCGAAGGCGTTGACCGTAACCCGGTCGGTGCCGGCCTGAAGATCATCGATCACCTGACCCACAACGTGTATCGCGGCCGCATGGCCTACTGGGCCAAGTTCTACGAAACGCTGTTCAACTTCCGCGAGATCCGCTACTTCGACATCAAGGGCGAATATACCGGCCTGACCTCGAAAGCGATGACCGCGCCGGACGGCATGATCCGCATCCCGCTCAACGAAGAATCGTCGAAGGGCGCCGGGCAGATCGAAGAGTTCCTGATGCAGTTCAACGGCGAAGGCATCCAGCACGTTGCCTTCCTGACTGACGACCTGATCAAGACCTGGGATCAGTTGAAGACGATCGGCATGCGCTTCATGACCGCGCCGCCGGACACCTACTACGAAATGCTCGAAGGCCGCCTGCCGAACCACGGCGAGCCGGTGGATCAACTGCAATCGCGCGGCATCCTGCTTGATGGCGCATCGGACAAAGACGACAAGCGTCTGCTGCTGCAGATCTTCTCGGAAACCCTGATGGGCCCGGTGTTCTTCGAATTCATCCAGCGTAAAGGCGACGATGGTTTCGGCGAGGGCAACTTCAAGGCACTGTTCGAATCGATCGAGCGTGACCAGGTGCGTCGTGGCGTACTCGCCACCGAGTAATCCGCATCAGATGTAAAAAAGCCCGGCCTGCAATTAATTGTGCAGGCCGGGCTTTTTTATTGCGCGTCTTACGGGCGCCGCTGGCGCATCAGATGCTTGAACCCTTCAAACACCAGCACCACCACCGCGAGCCAGATCGGGATGTAGGTCAGCCATTCGCCAGGCTTGATGCTCTCGCCCAGCAGCAGCGCCACACCCAGCAGCAACACTGGCTCTACGTAACTCAACAAACCAAACAGGCTGAACGGCAGCAAGCGGCTGGCGATGATGTACACCACCAGCGCCGACGCACTGATCAGACCGAGCAGCGGAATCAGCCACGCCAGCGCCGGATACTGATCGAACACACCGAAACCCTGTTCACCGCCGCGCACAAACCAGTACGCCACCGGCAGCATCAGCGTCATGTCGACCCACAAGCCGCCGAGGTTGTCGGTCTTGAGGTATTTGCGCAGCACGAAATACAACGGGTAACCGACGACCACCACCAGCGTCGCCCAGGAAAACCCGCCGACCTGATACAACTCGTTCAACACGCCGAGGCTGGCAAAGAACACCGCGATTTTCTGCAGGTACGACAGACTTTCGCCATAAGCAATACGCCCTGTCAGCACCATGGCCAGCGGCAACAGGAAGTAACCCAGCGATACATCGAGGCTGTAGCCATTGAGCGGCGCCCACATGAACAGCCACAACTGCACGCCGAGTAGCGCTGACGAGAGGATCAGGCCACCGATCAGCTTCGGCAGCGCAGGGATCCGGCGCAGCAGCTCCAGCACCCGCCGCCATTCGCCGGACAACAACATGAACACGGTCATGCAGGGCACGGTCAGCAGCATTCGCCAACCGTAGATTTCCACGCCGCTCAACGGGGTGAGCAACGAGGTGTAGTAATACATGACGGCAAACAGCGTCGAGGCTGTTACCGAGAGAGCGATACCTTTAGACAAACTGTCCTCGCGGGGGTGATGGTCAAACGGGGCGCGCAGGATACGTGGTTTTTGTGCTGAATATTGGCCGAGTGATCAATATTTCCAACAATCAAAAGCTCCCTCACCCCAGCCCTCTCCCGGAGGGAGAGGGAGCCGACCGAGGTGTCTCAAGAAATCCGTCGACCTGAAAAGGCCAGTCGATTATGGATTCACCACGAAACCTTCAGGCAAAAGCTTAGCTTCAATATTCCCCAATCGGTTCCCTCTCCCTCCGGGAGAGGGCTAGCGTGAGGGGGCGATCTCACGCCTGGCGCAGTTTCCGACCCGACACAAAATGGCTCACATCATTAAACCCCGGCGTAGACGCATGCCCCGGCGTCACCAGCGAGTCGATAAACGCCTCATCCTCCGCCGTAATCTTCACCGCCTGCGCCTTGGTGTACGCGTCCCACTGTTCTTCCGTACGCGGCCCGACAATCGCCGACGTCACCGCGCCGTTGTTCAGCACCCAGGCAATCGCAAACTCGACAATCCCGACTCCACGCTCCTTGGTGTATTGCTGAATCTGCTGGGCAATGCGCAACGACTCCACCCGCCATTCAGTCTCCAGAATCCGTTTGTCCTGACGCCCTGCACGGCTGTTGGCGTCCGGGGTCACGTCCGGTGCGTACTTGCCGCTGAGCACGCCACGGGCCAGCGGGCTGTAAGGCACCACGCCGAGGCCGTAAGTCTGGGCGGCGGTGATCTGTTCGGTCTCGGCCTGACGGTTGACGATGTTGTACAGCGGCTGGCTGATCACCGGGCGATCAACCCCGAGTTTGTCCGCCACGCGAATCACCTCGGCAATCCGCCAGCCGCGATAGTTCGACAGGCCCCAATAACGGATCTTGCCCTGGCGAATCAGATCGCCAATCGCCGAGATCGTCACTTCCAGCGGGGTGTTGTGGTCTTCGCGGTGCAGGTAATAGATGTCGAGGTAGTCGGTGCCGAGCCGGGTCAGGCTGGCCTCCAGACCGTTGAAGACATGCTTGCGACTCAGACCGCTGCGGTTCGGCACGCCATCCACCGGGCCGAATCCGACCTTGGTTGCCAGCACCCACTCATGGCGATGACGGGCGATGGCTTCGCCGACGATCTCTTCCGAACGGCCATTGGTGTAGACGTCGGCGGTATCGATGAAGTTGATGCCCTGATCCCAGGCCTTGTCGATGATGCGCAGCGAATCTTCCGCGCTGGTCTGCTCGCCGAACATCATCGTGCCGAGGGTGAGGGTGGACACCTGCAACCCCGAGTGACCCAGTGTGCGATAGCTCATGCCGAAATCCTTTTGTCGGTGGGAAAGCTTCCATCAAATACCAGAAGCATCCGGCGCGGCAAAGTGAATTTATCGGCGCAATGCCTCGCAGCGCTCGCGCAAAAACGCCTGCAACACCTTGACCCGTTCCGACACCTGCACCCGGTGCGGGCACAGCAGGTTGAACGGCACGCTCTCGCCGTGCCAGTCATCGAACAGCGTCACCAGCCGCCCGGCGCGCACGTCTTCAGCCACGTCGAGCCAGGCTTTATAGGCGATACCGTGCCCGGCCAGCGCCCAGCGGCGGGCGACTTCGCCGTCGTCGCTGAGGTAATCGCCGCGTACTTCGACCTCGACCGTTTCGTCTTCGCGATGGAAGCGCCAGGTGTTGTAAGGCCGGCCATTGCGCAGGTAGAGCAGGGCGCTGTGCTCGCTCAAATCGGCGGGGTTTTGCGGTGTGCCGTGACGCTCCAGATACGCAGGGCTGGCGCAGGCCACGCGACGATGCTCAGGCAGAATCGGCAACGCCACCAGCGTCGAATCACTCGGCACGCCAAAGCGCAACGCCACGTCCACCGTCTCGCGAAACAGATCCGCATGTCGGTCGTTCAGCAACAATTGCAGCTGAATGTTCGGGTGCTCGCGCTTGAAGTCGTCCAGCCACGGCAGCAACACATTGCGCCCGAAGTCCGACGGCGCCGCCAGTTGCAGCACGCCGCTCAGGCCTTCGGTCTGCTGCTTCAGCGCTTGTTCGCCCTCGGCCAGGGTGGCCAACGCCAGACGCACACTTTCCAGATATCGCCGGCCTTCTTCGGTCAGACGCATGCTGCGGGTCGAGCGGGCGAAGAGGCGGATGCCGAGGCGGGTTTCCAGGCGTTTCAACGCGATGCTGGCGGCGGCCGGCGTCAGCTCTAGCGCCCGGGCGGCGGCGGAGATGCTGCCGGAGTCGGCGGTGCGGACGAAGATCTCAAGATCCAGAATCGAGCTCATTGGTAAAAATCCTTTAAAGATCCTTGGCGTTTTGCGGGATTTTTCCGGGATTGGCAAGCGCGGATACTGAAATCCTGAATAACCGCAGGAGACAGACATGACGTGGACATTTGATCATCTGGCCTTCAACACCGCTGACGGGCAGACGCTGCAAGACACTTTCGATGCGTTATTGGGACTGAAACCGGGACGTCGTCCGCCGTTTCCGTTTCCCGGGCGGTGGTTGTATCAGGATGGGCAGGCGCTTGTGCATGTGATTGAGCAGCCCGCGCTGGATGAGTCGGCGTTGAGTCATATTGCGTTTCGTACCGATGAAGATGCAGCGGTGATTTTGAAGCGGGTGCAGGGCAGTGGGTTGCCGCATCAGGTGGCGCAGGTGCCGGAGGACGGGATCTGGCAGATTTTTGTGCAGATGCCGGGGGGATTGGTTTTGGAGCTGGATGCGAAATCGGGCACTTAAAATCAAGAGCGCCCTCACCCTAACCCTCTCCCGGAGGGAGAGGGGACTGACCGAGGTGTTCTCACGAAGTACTTCGACCTGAAATATCGAGTCGAACTTCGATTTTGAAAAGCACCGAGATCGGCTCCCTTTCCCCCTCGCCCCCCTGGGGGAGAGGGTTGGGGTGAGGGGGTAGGTTCTCATCGACGCCGCAGTGTTTAAGCCATGCGTTTAAAGGACACTTCCAGACACGCACCCCAGGCTACACAACCTTGCGCCGTTGCCTACGACTGCGCCAGAATCCGCCGGCTTGTGCGCTTACAGGCCGGGTTTTATCGTTATCTCGTCGCTGAAAAGAACAGCGATCGGGTTTGGTAGCCCGGGTCTTTAAATGCAGAGTGCTCCATTTTGTGGAGTCTTTTGTCTCTGTTTTATGGTGGTCATTCGCAGGGCACCTCCGGGTGCGCCGTTTCTCCTAAGGCCCGGTCTACCAACCTGCGTCTGGCCACCACCATCGTTTGGTAGCGAGAGTGGTGGCTCCATATAAGTGCCTTAGGAGTTTCACCATGATCAAACCAACACCCAACCCACCCGAAGCCGATTCAACGTCCCCCTACGAAACCCTCGACTCCAAGAAATTCCACGAAGCCGCCGAACGCGCCCTCGATCACTACCTCAATCCGCTGCTCCCCAGAAAACCGCTGCTCAAACCCAACACCCGCTACCTCATCGCCCCCGGCATCCCGAGCGAAGAGCTGCTGGCCGACGCCTGCGAAACCCTGACCTCCGCCAAAACCATGGCCAGCGATTTCGCCGGGATGATCGATGCGCCGCAGCGGCATGTACTGCTGGGCATCGGGCAACTGATCATGCTGGCGGAACTGGCGGTAAATCGGGTGCTGGATAATCTGGAGGTGGCGGCGGGTTCGGCTGTCTGATGCGTTGAAAAAGAAACGGCCTGCGGGCCGTTTTTCTATGTAGAAAAAAGGGTGAATCAATCATGACCGCTTGTCGCTACTGTCAAAGTTGACAGTAGTGGGGCGCTCGGCAATTGACGTTTGATGGCATAGCCCACGCGGCATTGGCCCGATCAACGAAGGAGCGTCCCTTGAGTACCCAAAAACCGTTTTCTACGGGTTCCACGCCGTATTCCGACGGACTTCCGATCCCACCTGGCGTCATTCCCCCCACCACTGAAATCGAAATCAGCGGAAGCGGAGCGGTGGGAGTTTCATTCCAAAATCCGTTCTTTACTTACTGCACGACTTATCCCGGCGGATCCCCGATCCCGTCGGGCACCAAAACCCCCTCCACTGGAGTCGAGTTCGGCGGAAGTGGGCCGGCGGGTGTTCCATTTGTGATCACGGATAACGGTTCGGTAGTGGCCAGTGGTGTGTTCAATCAAAGCAGTGCGTTCGTCCAGCAGTTGGTAAACCTGTCTCAAGGGCCTCATCGCTTTGAACTACGGGGAAATGCCAGTTTGCCGGCGACAGACGTCTGGACTCTGACTGTGGAGTCCGTCGTACCTGCAAGAAGTGAAGATTTTAACAATGTACCCATCGCCATCTATCCACAGTTGCTTACGACGCCTGGACTCAAGATAGCTGTAACTTCCGGGGCACATGGCGTGGGGGTATATTCCACGCCTGCCAATGAAGTTCCTTTGCTTCCAGGCAAGATCGATGGGAGGGCGGCTGTGTTACTGACAAACGGAGGCGCAACGGGCGTTTTCAGATGTGATTTATCAGTCCCGACGAACACAATCGCCTTCTATTACTCGCGAGTTTTGTTTTCAGGCGGATCGGTCGTCTTCTATGACCGTTTGCAAAATATGATTCAAACACTACCTCTTCAAGTGACAGGGCCGTATGACTCCCCAATAGCACATCCAATGGTTTTTAATGCTAGAGATATATCCCGATGTGACATTGTTACTCCGCGCAACAACGCCATTGTTGTAGATAATTTCACATTCTAGGGCCGCGGGGATCCGGGGAGTTCTTGACTGTATTCCCCCAAGAGCGCGGAACAGAACACCCGAAATCGAAAACGGCCCGAAGTGGGCCGTTTTTGTGTGTCTGCGGATAATCAGGCCCGCAACGTCCGCGTCATCCGCAACGCCAGCAGACTCCCGCCAACAATCACCCCCGCCAGCAGATACAGCGCCGCATCGGTCGAACCGGTGCTGTCCTTGACCCAACCCACAAGGTAAGGGCTCAAGAACCCCGCCATCTGCCCCATGGAGTTGATCAACGCCAGACCACCCGCCGCAGCACCCGCGCTCAACATCGCCGTCGGCACTGGCCAGAACATCGGCAAACCGGTCAGCGCGCCCATGGTCGCGATAGTCAAACCGAGAATCGCAATCGCCGGATTCGCCGCGAAGTTCACCGCGATCAACAGGCCGACAGCGCCCATCAACATCGGCACCACCAAATGCCAGCGGCGTTCTTTACGCAAATCCGCCGAACGACCGACCACCAGCATGAACACGGCGGCCAACAGATACGGAATCGCACTCAACCAGCCAATCACCAGGTTATCGCTGAAACCGAGGTTCTTGATGATCGACGGCAGCCAGAAGTTGATCGCGTACACGCCGCTCTGGATGCAGAAGTAGATCAGGCCGAAGGCCCAGATCGCCGGGTTCTTGAATACGGCGATCAGCGAATCGGAAGTGGTTTTCGGTTTATTGGCCAGGTCTTCGGCCTGATCCGCTTCCAGCACCGAACGCTCGTGCGGGGTCAGCCATTTGGCAGCGGCGAAGTTGTCGCTCAACAGGAAGTAGGCGAGTGCGCCGAGGATTACAGTCGGAATGCCTTGCAGCAGGAACATCCACTGCCAGCCAGCGAGGCCGCCTTGACCTGCGGCGAAGTGATTGAGGATCCAGCCGGAAAACGGGCTGCCGAGCAGGCCGGACACCGGGATCGCCGACATGAACAGCGCCATGATCCGCCCACGGCGGAAGGTCGGGAACCACTGCGAGAGATACAGCACAACGCCCGGAAAGAACCCGGCTTCAGCCGCACCGGTGAACAGGCGCAGAGTGTAGAACTGGGTCGGTGTGGTGACGAACAGCAGGCAGGTCGACAACGTGCCCCAGGTGATCATCATCAGCGCGATCCAGCGCCGTGGACCGAATCTGGTCAGCGCCAGGTTGCTCGGTACGCCGCACAGCACGTAGCCGATGAAGAAGATACCGGCACCGAGGCCGTACACGGTTTCGCTGAATTTCAGCGCGTCGAGCATCTGCAGTTTGGCGAATCCAACGTTGACCCGGTCGAGGTAGTTGAACAGGTAGCAGATGAAGATGAAGGGGATCAAACGCAGGGTGATGCGTTTGTAGACGGCATTTTTATCGTCAGCGATGGTCTGGGCGGCAGCGGCGCTCTGCGACATGGCGGCTCTCTCTTTATTATGATTTTTTGCGATGCAAAGGGTAACGTTGATCGCCCTGAGAGTCTCGGTCACCTTTGGCCGGATTGTCTTTGTGCCTGAGCACAGGGTTTGCCGGCAGACCCTGTGCGGGTGAACAACCGTCCGCGCCTGTTTTCAAGGATTTTCCCCTTATGTTCGAACTCGATCACGACCTCGCCCAGGACATCGTCGACCGGGCCATGGCCATTTTGCCCTACAACGTCAACGTCATGGACAGCCAGGGGCTGATCCTCGGCAGCGGCGAACCGGAGCGGATCAACACCCGCCACGAAGGCGCGCAACTGGTGCTGGCCAACGGGCGGGTGGTGGAGATCGATGCGCAGACCGCCGTGCATTTGAAAGGCGTGCAGCCGGGGATCAATCTGCCGTTGCTGCTCGATCAGCGTTTGATCGGCGTACTTGGCATTACCGGCGAGCCGGAGCAACTGCGCACTTACGCCGAACTGGTGCGCATGACGGCTGAAATGCTCGTTGGCCAGCGCAATCAGCAATCCGAGCAGCAGTGGCGGCGGCAACGCTGCGATGACTTGCTGGCGCTGCTGTTGAGCGAAGCGGGGGATTCGCCAAGGCTGGTCGACGAGGCCCAGCAGCTCGGGTTGAAACCGCAACTGACGCGGGTGCCATATCTGTTCGAACTGGGCCTGGAACACGGGCCGGGGCAAACCGTCGAGGCGCTGAGTGCCTGGCTGATGTCGCGCTATCCGGACAGTTGGTGCGTGAGTTCGGCCAAGTCGTCACTGCTGTGGTGCCGGCCGGCGAGCCAGAGCGTCGAGCATGATCGGCTGCTGGAAAAGCTCGATGGCCTGGGCTGGAACATCCTGCGCATTGCGGTCGGCGGGCAGGCCGATGGGCTGGCCGGGTTGCGCCGTTGTTATCGCCGGGTCGGCGACTTGCTCGCCTATGGCCGCGAAGTGCTGCCACGTTCACGCCTGCTGACCCTCAATCGCTATCGCTTGCCGGTGATGCTCTGGCGCCATCGCAACGATGATGCGCTGGATGAACTGCTCAAACCGCTGCGCAAAGTGATCGCCAAGGACAGCAACGGCCAGTTGCTCGCGACCCTGCGCAGCTGGTGCGATCACGACGGCCAGAGCCAGGCCTGCGCCGATGCCTTGGGAATTCACCGCAACAGCCTGCGCTACCGGATGGAGCGGATTGCCGAGTTGAGCGGGGTCGATCCGCTGAAGCTCGACGGGATGCTGGCGTTGTATCTCGGGGTGCAATTGCTGCCGCAGACTGACGATTTGTCGAAATGAACAATAAACGCCTACCCAACTTGTGCAGCGGACAGGCGTCAACGTTTGAAGCGACTGGCAGCATGAGGGGCATTGGAACTGGAGAATTCGCATGAAAATCGTCATCGCCCCCGATTCGTTCAAGGACAGCCTGAGTGCCCAAGGCGTTGCAGAAGCCATCGCGCTGGGCCTGGCGCAGGTCTGGCCGCATGCGACGCTGGTCAAATGCCCGATGGCCGACGGTGGCGAAGGCACGGTGGAGTCGATTCTCGACGCCTGTGAAGGCGAGTTGCGCCGCACTCGCGTGCGCGGCCCGTTGGGCGCGGCGGTCGAAGCCGCGTGGGGCTGGCTGCCGCACAACCACACTGCGATCATCGAAATGGCCGAGGCCAGCGGCCTGCAACTGGTGCCGCCGGGGCAGCGGGATGCGTGCATCAGCAGCACGTTTGGCACCGGTGAGTTGATCCGTGCAGCGCTGGACGCTGGTGCACAACGGGTGATTCTGGCCATCGGCGGCAGTGCCACCAATGACGGCGGCGCCGGGGCGATGCAGGCGCTGGGCGTGAAACTGCTGGACGCTCAAGGACAATCACTGGTGCCGGGTGGTCTGGCGCTGGCGCAACTCGCCAAACTTGATCTCAGCGAACTCGACCCGCGTCTGGCACAAGTGCGTTTCGACATCGCCGCCGACGTCAACAATCCGCTGTGTGGCCCCCACGGCGCCTCGGCAATCTTCGGCCCGCAGAAAGGCGCATCCCCTGCGCAAGTGCAGCAACTGGATCAAGCCCTCGGTCACTTTGCCGAACTCTGCGCACAAGCGCTGGGCAAGGATGTTCGGGACGAGCCGGGCAGCGGTGCAGCGGGCGGACTGGGTTTTGCCGCCAAAGCATTTCTCGGCGCACGGTTCCAGGCCGGGGTTGAAGTGGTCGCCGAATTGGTCGGGCTGGCCGATGCAGTGAAAGGCGCAGATCTGGTGATCACCGGCGAAGGGCGCTTCGACGCGCAGACCTTGCGCGGCAAAACCCCGTTCGGCGTCGCGCGGATCGCCAAGCAACACGGCGTCCCCGTGATCGTCATCGCCGGCACCTTGGGCGAGGGCTATCAAGCGCTCTACGAGCACGGCATCGACGCCGCTTTCGCCGTCACCAGCGGCCCGATGACGCTGGAACAAGCCTGCGCCGAAGCGCCGCGTCTGTTGCGCGAACGTGCCACGGACATTGCCCGCGTCTGGCGCATGGCGACTGCGGGCTGACCTGTCACCCATCATCTAAAACGCCGGGTGTTTCAATCGCGAAACACTCGCAATAATTTGAAAAATATTTGCGCTTTACCTGCAAAATTCCTCAAGCCTGGCCGATATAAAGATCAGGCGCGCACAAGACTTCCACAAACAGTGACGCCGGACTGAAGCCCGCCCTCGCGGGCCAGTGATTACGGCATGGATGCTCTTAGCTTCGACTTTCCGAGAGCCTTCCTATGTCCTTGCGTAATCTGAATATCGCGCCCCGTGCCTTCCTCGGTTTTGCCTTTATTGCCTTCTTGGTGATCGTGCTCGGCGTGTTCGCCGTCAACCGCATGTCGGTCATCCGCCAAGCGTCCGTCGAGATGCAGACCAATCAGTTGCCCAGCGTCGCTTACCTTGGCGTGGTGACGGAAAACGTCTTGCGCCTGCGCATTCTGTCGTTCCGCATTCTGGTCAACCGTGACGCCGCCGGCCTGCAGGAGGCACAGACCCGCATCGGCGTACTTGTCGACAAGGTGCGCAGTGCCCAGGCCGCCTACGCCGCATTGCCGGCGGAGAGTGAAGAGCGCGCACAGTACCAGGCCTTCGCGACGACGCTGGACAACTATCTGCAAGCGCAAAACCAGATGATGGAGTTGTCCCGTCAGGACAAGGTCGAGGACATGCGCACCCTGATCAACACCAAGATCAAGGACGGCACCGACCAGATGGGCGAGCAGCTCAACAAGCTGATTGCGATCAACGCCGCCGGTGCCAAAGACGCCTCGATCCAGGCCGGTGAGCATTACGACAGCGCCATCACCGGTGTGGTCATTGTGGCCGTCATCGCCGCTGTGGCTACCGTGCTGCTGGCCTTGATGCTGACCCGCAGCATCGTCACCCCGTTGAACCGTGCCGTGGCCGCCGCACAAACCATTGCGGGCGGCAACCTGACCAAAACCATCGAAGTCGACGGCAAGGACGAACCGGCGCGTCTGCTCGAAGCCTTGGCAGTGATGCAGACCAACCTGCGCAAGACCATCGAGCAGATTGCCGGTTCCGCCACGCAACTGGGCGCCGCTGCCGAAGAGCTCAGCGCCGTGACCGAAGAAGCCTCCCGTGGCCTGCAACAACAGAACGATGAAATCGAACAAGCCGCCACCGCCGTCAACGAAATGACCGCGGCGGTGGAAGAGGTTGCGCGCAATGCAGTTTCGACCTCCGAAGCCTCCAACCAATCGACTCACGCTGCCCGTGAAGGTCGCGATCAGGTTGTGAAAACCGTCGACGCGATCCAGACCATGACCCAGGACGTGCAAAACACCGCACAGATGATCGAAGGCCTCGCCGCACAGGGCCGCGACATCGGCAAGGTGCTGGACGTAATCCGCGCCATCGCCGAACAGACCAACTTGCTGGCGCTCAACGCCGCCATTGAAGCGGCCCGTGCCGGTGAAGCCGGGCGTGGTTTTGCCGTGGTGGCGGACGAGGTGCGTGCCCTGGCTCATCGCACCGCGCAATCGACCCAGGAAATCGAAAAAATGGTCGCCGGCATCCAGAACGGCACCGGTGAAGCGGTCGATTCGATGCAGCAAAGCAACCAGCGTACCCAGACAACCCTGGAAATGGCACGTGCCGCCGGCGTCGCGCTGGAGCAGATCACCCAATCGATTCACCAGATCAACGAGCGCAATCTGGTGATCGCCAGCGCGTCCGAAGAGCAGGCGCAGGTGTCCCGCGAGGTTGACCGCAACCTGGTGAATATCCGTGATCTGGCCACGCAATCGGCGGCCGGGGCCAACCAGACCAGCGCCGCGACCCACGAACTGTCGCGCCTGGCGGTGGATTTGAATGCGATGGTGGCGCGGTTTGTGATTTGAATGGCGGTTCAGGTCAATTGATATCAACCCTGATAAATTTCGCCATCGACTCCTGCGACGAGACGCCAGCACGGCTCACGATCCGATAATGCAACAGGTAAACGCCATTACCGATATTCACGAAGATCCAGCCCGGTAATGGCACGATTGTCTCTCCTTCGAGGTGGTTGATCAGCACTTCCATCACTACGGGTGCATTGGGCGGGCCGAAAAAGATTCTGACAGTGTCACCGTGTATATATCCGGAATGCCCCGGAATCCCGATCTGAACGACGTTGCAGTGTTTGTTGAGATATTCGGTGGTGACCCCGGCGCCGATAGTCGTTTCTTCCGGCACTATCGGTTCGTCCGGCGTTGCGCCATCAAGCGGTACGCGATCTTCAATGGTGATTATTGTCGGTTCTGACTCGTGCTGCGTCCCGTCGTCTGTGATCACTGTGATTCGAACTTCGCTGACGCCAACTGTCAGGTACTGCTGCGGCATTGTCAGTTTCAGAGGGAATGTGATCAGGCCAGGGAACTGCCACTGTCCGACCACCTGCCAGATTCCGCCAGGTGGCTTGAACCACAGTTGAACCACGTCCGTCTGCCCACCCACTGCGGAGCCCGGCCACGGACGAGGTACTTCCAGCCATAGGTCAAACAGTCTGGCCCAGTTTGGCAGCAGATTGATCTGTGGATAGACCGGGGCGTTCGACGGACCCGAACTGGGAAGTGCGTGAGTGATTTTCAACGCCTGAATCGTAGCCATATCCTTATCTCCGGAAAGTGCGGCCTGTGGTTTCTGGGCATCACAGACTCAGGGGCAATTAAACTGCTGCGCGAGATTCCTCGATACTGTCAAACCTGACAGGTAGCAGCGCCGGAAAGTGGCGCGTTTCTTGATTTGAGATAGGGTGAAGGCTGGAGACCGCGCAATCAGGAGACGTACATGCGCTATTCAGCCTTGACCCAACGAATCGCCGGGGAGGGAGCAGCGGCCTGGCGGATTCACGACCGAGCGCTGGAGCTGCGCGCCGAAGGGGTCGATGTATTGCTGCTGTCGGTGGGTGATCCGGATTTCGATACGCCGTTGCCGATCATCCACGGCGCCATCGACAGCCTGTTGGCGGGCGATACCCATTATTCCGAAGTGCGCGGCCGCCTGGAGCTGCGCAAGCGGATCGCCGAGCGCCATCGGCGAAAAAGCGGCCAGGACGTGGACGCTGACCATGTGATTGTGCTGCCGGGCGCGCAATGCGCGGTGTATTCGGTGGCGCAATGTCTGCTCGATCCGGGCGATGAAGTCATCGTCGCCGAGCCCATGTACGTTACCTACGAAGGCGTGTTTGGCGCTTGCGGCGCGACCGTGGTGCCAGTGCCGGTTCGTCCGGAAAACGGCTTTCGTGTCGATCCGGTGGATGTCGCGGCGCGCATCACCCCGAAGACTCGGGCCATGCTGCTCAACAGTCCCAACAATCCTTCCGGCGCCAGTCTGTCGTTGCTGATCTGGCAGGAGCTGGCAGCGCTGTGCATCCGTCATGACCTGTGGCTGATCAGCGATGAGGTCTACAGCGAATTGTTATACGAAGGCGAGCACGTCAGCCCGGCGAGCCTGCCGGGCATGGCCGAGCGCACGGCGACCATCAACAGCTTGTCCAAATCCCACGCCATGACCGGGTGGCGCATCGGCTGGATGATCGGGCCCAAGCCGTTGGCCGAGCATCTGGTGAATCTGTCGTTGAGCATGCTGTTCGGTCTCCCGGACTTTGTGCAGAAAGCCGCACAGATCGCGCTGGAGAAGGATTTGCCGGAGGTGACGCAGATGCGCGAGGAATACCGGTTGCGCCGGGATCTGGTGTGCGAGCGGTTGCGCGGCTGTCCGGGTTTGTACCCGATCAGGCCGGATGGCGGGATGTTCGTGATGGTCGATGTGCGCCAGACCGGGATCGGCGCGCAGGGTTTTGCCGAACGGCTGCTGGAAGGGTATGGGGTTTCGGTGCTGGCCGGTGAAGCGTTCGGGCCCAGTGCGGCGGGGCATATTCGCATCGGGCTGGTGGTGGATCGGGTGAAGCTGGCGGATGCGTGTTCGCGGATTGCCTTGTGCGCTGCGCAGCTTCTGCAAGTGCGCAGCGCCTGAAAAATGTGTATTACCTTGACCGGCCCCATCGCTGGCAAGCCAGCTCCCACAGTGGCCGTGTCGTCCACAAAATCTGTGCACGCCAGAAAACCTGTGGGAGCGGCGGTGCGACGATTCGACTTGCCCGCGAAGACGACCTGACAGGCGCTGAAGATTTCAGCCTTGCCAAGCTGATGAATTCACCAGATTCATCGGCCTCTCCCCACCCAGCGCCGCCAACAGATTCTCCACCGCACACCGCGCCATGGCCTCGCGCGTTTCATGGGTCGCCGACCCCATGTGCGGTGTCGCCACCACGTTGTTCAACTGCAACAACGGCGAGTCGTGATTCAACGGTTCACGCTCGAACACATCCAGCCCCGCCGCGCGAATCCGGTTATGGCGCAAGGTGTCGATCATCGCTGCCTCATCCACTACCTTGCCTCTGGAGATGTTGATGAAGATGCTTTCCGGGCGCATTAGTGCAAACTGCTCGGCGCCAATCAAACCCTCGGTCTGTGCGGTCAGTGGCAACGTGAGGCAAATGAAATCCGCCTGCCGCAGCAGTTCCTCCAGACTGCGGTACTGCGCATCGAAACGCGCTTCGACTGCCGGTTTGCGCGACTGACTGTGATAGATCACCGGCATGCCAAATCCGAAATGCCCGCGCTGCGCCAACGCCTCGCCGATCCGACCCATGCCGATGATGCCCAGCGTCTTGCCGTGCACGTCGGTGCCGAAATGCGCCGGGCCGATGCTGCGGTGCCAGTGGCCGCCGCGCACCATGTTCGCCAGTTCAACCACGCGCCGGGCGGTGGCCAGGATCAGGGCGAAACCGGTGTCGGCGGTGGTTTCGGTGAGCACGTCCGGGGTGTTGGTCAGCAGAATCCGGCGCCGGGTCAGGTAGTCGATGTCGTAGTTGTCGACGCCCACCGAGACGCTGGAAATCGCTTCAAGCTTCGGCGCCAGATCGAGCAGCGCCGCATCCAGTTTCAGGCTGGCACCGAGCAACCCGTGGGCGCCGGGCAGGGCGTCGCGCAGTTTCATCAGGCCGGTGGCGTCGAGGCTGTCGATCAGCGTCACATCGACCTGTTCCTCAAGGCGCGCCATCAACGCCGGCGACAGTTTCTTGTACAGCACAACCTGCTTTTTCATTGCAGTCATCTCTCTATCAATTCAGGAATGGGCCGGCAGCGGACGCGGTGCGACGCGCTTGGCCGTCACCCGGTCGCTGGCGCCGGGCTTGAGAAAAATCGTCAGCACCACGGAGAGCAGCAACGCGCCACTCATCAACAGGTACGAAGCGCCGGGCGAACCGGTGGCGCTGTTCAGGTAACCGACCAGATACGAGCCGCCAAACGAACCGAGGGCGCCCATGCTGTTGATCAGCGCCATGGCGCCACCGGCAACGTTGGCCGGCAGGATCTCCGGGACGATGGCGAAGAACGGGCCGTAAGGTGCGTACATGCAGGCGCCGGCGATCACCAGCAGCGTGTACGACCACCAGAAATGCTCGGCGCCCAAGGCGTAGGAGCCGTAGAACGCCACCGAGGCAATCAGAAGTGGCGGCCAGACGAAGCGTTTGCGTTTTTGCAGTTTGTCCGAGCCCCAGGACACCAGCAGCATGCCGATCACTGCCGCGAGATAAGGCAACGCCGACAGCCAGCCGGCCTCGATCATGTCCATTTGCGCGCCGGCCTTGAGGATTGACGGCAACCACAGCACGAAGCCGTAGACGCCGATGCTCCAGCAGAAGAATTGCAGCGCCAGAATGATCACCTTCGGCGAACGGAAGGCTTCGGCGTAGTTCTTCACCGCTTTGATGCCGACCTGTTCGGCGGCGAGGGCGCTCTCAAGATCGTGCTTTTCCCGGTCGCTGAGCCACTTGGCCTGGGCCGGACGATCATCGGCGAGCTTCCACCAGATAAACGCCCAGAGAACCGCCGGCAGCCCTTCGATGATGAACATCCAGCGCCAGCTGAAATGCTGCACGAGATAGCCCGAAACCACCGACATCCACAACATGGTCACCGGGTTGCCGAGGATCAGGAAGGTGTTGGCCCTCGAGCGTTCGGCGCGGGTGAACCAGTGGCACAGGTACACCAGCATTGCCGGCATCACCGCGGCTTCGACCACGCCGAGCATGAAGCGGATGACGATCAGCCAATAGGCGTTGGAGACGACGCCGGTCAACGTGGCAAGCCCGCCCCAGAGGATCAGGCTGACGAAGATCAGCTTCTTGACGCTGTGCTTTTGCGCGTAGATCGCGCCGGGCACCTGGAAGAAAAAGTACCCGAGGAAGAACAGCGCGCCAAGCAGCGAGGACAGGCCCGGGGTGATCATCAGGTCTGCGGCCATTCCGGAGGCGGCGGCGAAGCCGTAGTTGGCACGGTCGAGGTACGCCAGGCTGTAGGTGATGAACACGATCGGCATGATGTACCACCAGCGGCGGGTGGCGAGGGTTGCGGTTTTCATGGTCTTGCTCCTGAGCTTGTTGTTTTTGTCGCAGCAGGTTCAAAAATTGTTGCGTCTGTTACGCGCCCTTCGCGAGCAAGCTCGCTCCCACAGTGTCCGTGGCGTACACAAGACTTGTGGGAGCTGGCTTGCCAGCGATGGCGGCCTCGAATTCAGCGGTGAGTTCGGATCGGGTCGGCAGTCCTTCCATGTCGCCACGGCTCTGCACCGCCCGGCTGCCAATCCAGTTGGCGCGTCTGACGGCTTCGGGAAAACTCAGGTGCTCCAGCAGGGCACTGATCATCCCCACCGCAAATCCGTCCCCGGCGCCGACCGTATCGACCACAGTCTCGACCGGCACCCCGGCGACAAACCCCTGATCCAGATGCGTGCGGTAATACGCGCCCTGCGGCCCGAGCTTGATTGCCACGGCTTCGGCACCCTGATCGAGATAGAACGCAGCAATATCCGCCGGATCTTCAAACCCGGTCAGCAACCGGCCTTCGCTCAACCCCGGCAGCACCCAGTGGGCGAGGGCGGCGAGGCGGTTGATCTCGGTGATCATCTCCCGTTCGCTGGCCCACAGGCTCGGGCGCAGGTTCGGGTCGAATGACACGCTGCGCCCGGCGTTGCGCATGCGGGTCATCAGTTCACGGGACATTTCCCGGGCCGAGGCGGACAGCGCCGGGGGAATGCCGGTGGCGTGCAGATGTCGGGCGCCGAGCAGTGTCGGGGTGATCGACTGCGGCGACAGGTGACTGGCTGCCGAGCCACGACGGAAATATTCGACCGTCGGATCGCTGCCGTCATCGTTGCGGGATTTGAGCTGGAAACCGGTCGGGTGCGCCGGGTCAACTTCGACATGGCTGCAATCCAGACCTTCCCGATGCAGCGTTTCGACCACGAAACGACCCAGCGAGTCAGCGCCAACCCGGCTCAACCACGCAACGTTGAAGCCCAGGCGCGACAATCCGATGGCGACATTGCTGTCCGCCCCGGCAATCCGCCTGTGGAACTGGTCGACAAATGCCAGATCACCGCATTGTTCGGCGACAAACATCGCCATGGTTTCGCCGAACGACAGAATATCGATCTCAGACATGAGCAGGCTCCAGGCAGGATTGGCCGAGGCGGGCGAGGGCGGCGACGTGTTCGGTAGTGAGTTGCACCAGGTCATCGCCCTGCAACGGGTATTCGGCGGCGCGCATGACCCCTTGGGCCATGTGCCGCAGCAGTTGTTCCCACAGATGCAGGTCAGTGGCGGCGGGCGGTACGGCTATCAATTTGCCGTCGGCGCGGCGTGCCACGGCTTTGCAATGCACGTACCCGACATGCCGGCCCAGCAGTCGTGCGGCGCTGGCGGCGGACTGGTCTTGCCACTGCCAGTTGCCGATATCGAAGGTCATCTTGATTGGCAGGTTGTGCTGCTCGACGGCGGCGAAGAAACACTGGAACGGTTCGATGCGACCACCGTGCAGGGTCTGGTCGTTCTCCACCAGCAGTTGCACCGGGCTTTGCGCAAGGATTTGCGCCAGCGTCTGCAGATCGTTGTTGTCGGTGAAGAAACCAAGGGAAACCTTCAGCCACTTCGAACCGAACGCTTCGGCGTTTTGCAGTGCAGTGATGAGTTCGGGATTGGGCCGCGACTGACCGGCCAGCCACAGCTCGGTGGGCGAGGAGTAGATGCTTTGCAGGCCTTGAGCTTGTGTGGCAACGGCGAGTTGTCCGGGGACTTCGTTGGTCAGCAGCTCTTCGCGCCATTCGATGCGATTGGCGCCGGCAGTGGCCAGCACCTCGATGAACGAGCCTTGGCCACGACGACGAACCAGGTCGGCGCCGTAGCTGGACAGGCTGATGGAAATGGCAGGTTTATTCATTGTTATCTACCTCTGAAACCGGTTTCATTTTTGTTCAAAAAAATTTGGGTGGCCCCGTAGGGCCTTATTCCGCCTTACTGCACGTCGAACCACGCTCGACCAGCACCGGAGCAAAATCCACGGTTCGCGCCGCTTCATCATTCCCACGTAAACGCTTGAGCAAGCATTCAAATGCCTGTGCCCCAATCTCGGCGGTTGGCTGGGCGAGGGCAGTAATCCCGCTACCCACTAACGGATACCAATCCAGATCATCCAGCGCGATCAGCCCGACATCCTCGAACAGCCGGCAGCCAATCTCGCGCAAGGCCAAGGTGCAAGCCAGCGCTGCCACGCCATTGGCGCAGAACAGGGCTTTCGGGCCCGAATCTGGTGTGTTCAAAAAGGTTTGAAGGTCGTTCGCAAGGCTTGGACCGGTTTCCAGCACCGCGCCACGCATGTCTTTGCGCTGGCCAATCTGCTGCTGAAAACTGCTGACCCGCTCGATCCGTGAACTGGTGCCGTCGTAAGGTTCAGTCACCAGTAGTACATCGCGATAGCCACGCTGCTGAAGATGTTCCAGAGCCATCTCAATGGCTTGCGGGTTGTTCAGCCCGACCATGTCGCTGTCGAGCCCGTCGACCTTGCGATCCACCAGCACCAGCGGCATTTCCCGCTTCAACTCATCCAGTTCATCCCGGTGATGGCCCAGGGTGTTCACGATCAGCCCTTCGATGTTGTACGAGCGCAACAGCGCCAGGTGCTGGCGTTCCTGCTCGTCATCGCGGTCGGTGTTGCACACCACCAGGCTATAGCCGTGCTGGCGGCAGGCGGTTTCCACCCCGTGCATCACGGCAATCGAATAAGGGTTGCGGATATCGGCCACCAGCATGCCGATCAGGCGGGTGCGACCACGCTTCAAGCCTCGGGCCATCTGATTGGGGCGATAGCCAAGTTCGGCAATGGACTGCTCGATGCGCTGCGCAATGGCATCGGAGAGCAGGGCACGGTCATCGCCGATAAAGCGCGAAACGCTGGCCTTGGACACGCCAGCGTGCTCGGCGACGTCGAGCATGGTCACGCGGCTGCGCTGGGCGGCGGAGAAATCGTTCATGTAGGTGGGCCTTGTTTTTATGTCATGAAACCGGTTTCAGGAAACCTCATCAGCCGCGCTACGTCAACCGGGATATTCAGCGAGTGGTCAGAAGAAATCTGACAGACGGTAGTTTTACCTGTCAGATCTGACAGTAGGCCGATACCGAGAACTGGCGCCTAATTGATTCCAGCGCAGGCTTGGCAATCGATGGGAAATGACCATGTCCAACAACATTCTGGTTTACGACGCTCCCAAAATACAAGGAATGTCCGATAACGATGTTTTGATCCCGTCTGATCTCTTGAAGAACGGCATGAATGTCGTTATTCCAGTTTGGCCACAACAGTCACCTGCCGGTAATCAGGACACGCTTATCGTCCGGCTTACTCGAAATGGCATCGAAGAATTCAAATCTACAACTCAATACACAACACCGATTACCTTGCCCGAGATCATTATTCACATCGGGCCTCAGTATTTGGTCAATGACGGTGACGTACAGCTTTCCTACGAGACGCTTAACTATGTAGGTAACCCACATCCGTCTATAGTTCGGTCCTTGACCATTGACCATACGCCGGTTCCCGTAGATCTCATGCGGCCAGGTTTTCCCAAGGCAGACATTTGGGGACAGTTCCACTGTGATACTCAGCCCGCGATCTGGTTTGGAGTGGAAGTTGAAGTTCCACCACTGCCAACGTTTTGCAGGATTGGGGATACTTGCACTGTCGAGTGGTTTGGTTATTTAAGTCCGAATGCCAGCGGAGCGGTTATTCCGGGGACCTATAAAAAAATCGACAAGCCAATATTGACCAACCAGGAAATCGCCCTCGGGTTCACTGTCACGGTACAACCGTATGTGCCTCACATTAAACCTATGGAGAAAAACGCTTCGGCCAAGGCCAAGTACTCAATCTATCGTGGTCCGAAGTTGCTTGGCTCTTCTCTGGATGGGGTAGTAAAGATTGATCGATATCCGGCGGGTTCAACTCAACCGTGCGGTCCTTGATTGTGTTGGAACCAGGTTTACCCCTATGCACCGACTTTCACGGCGAGTGGGCGAGGTGCTTTTATGTAAGAGAGATGGAGATCATGGCATGAACACAAAAGTGACAAATACAGCAATGGCCCAACAAGTTTCGCTGCAGGGTGGCGGCATTGTTTTACTGGATGGCGCGACGATTGATGGGCAGATTCCCGGTGATGGACGTATTCTGGTTTCGAAACTTAACGCACCTTTGGGCTATACAATTCCTCAGCCACCCCAGGAGTTTCCCCGGGATCTGCTGACCGTTTACATAGTGGTACAAGGTAATCCGACTAAAATTCCGCTTATGACGGGACACCCGCTGGGACCCATTGCGGACCGCGATTGGTCCAAGGAGTTTTTTATTCCGGTAGCTGAACTCAAGGAATTGCCAACTCCGGAGGCGCCCACTGTTTACGAATTGATTTACGAGTTTATTGCCAATGGTGCCAACCCGAGTCCGCCCGCCAGCACTGAATACCGCATCGACAGGACAGCCCCCTACCGAGTCAAAAACCCACCGTCCAATCTTTCGCCGTCTGCGATCTCATTTCCCACAGACCTGCCACCTTCGCAAAAAATTGACGATACCTATCTGGGTCTACACCCAAACGGTATCGACATCACAATCACTCTGGCTGCCAACTATGACCCAACAGACGTTTGTGATATCTACTTTGGCAATCCGTCTGATCCGGCGTATGCCACACCAGTCATGACCAACGTAGCGATACCTGCGACCGGTATCATCAACATCCCGCTCGCCATCCTTCAGGGCCTGAATGAAGGATTGAATACAATAACCGTCATATACAAGGACTTGGCAGGCAACATCAGTCTTCGCTCCAAACCCGAGCAGCGTACCGTCGAACGTTTGGCCCCGCCTGTTCCCCTGGAACCTGTTGTTCCGCTGGCAGATGGAACAGGAGGGGACGACCTGATTGACGTTGCGGACTGTGTAACCGGGGTGACCGTCGAAGTTACAGTGCCACTGCCCAGCACACCGACTGATTCCATCAGGTGTTATTGGGGGAATACCCTGCTTGTTCCTGAGAAACCTGTTGGTAACAACACGTTATTGGTTTTTGACGTGGATTACTCAGTCATCAAGGCTGAATACGGCGTGACGGATGTCGATGTCCCAACAACCGCAAGATATGAAATGTTTCGACAAGGAGTCCTCGCGCCCATTGCAACACACAGTACGTCTTTCAAGGTCAATATCTACCAGCCTGGCGGCCCGAATCCCGACGAACCCAGTGACGTCAATCCGAACTTTAAAAAGCCTCGATTGGTGTCTTCTCAAGGTGTCGACAATAAGCTGGACGATAACGACCACGGCAACAATGCGGATATCTTCGTTGAGCTGTTAGCCACACCCCCGGCGGCATCCGGTCAATTCATCAGGTGTTTTTATGACGGTGTAGCGCTCACGCCTGATTATTATTTGTCGCCGGGAGATGAAGGCAAGGATATCAAGATGGCCGAAGTTCCATGGTCCCTCATTGAACTGAAGCCAAACGGGACCATTCCGATAAAATGGACGCTCTTCGAAGTGCAGGGCCCCAACCCGGTTTCTTCATTGGATGAAGACGTTGATGTCGATATCACCAAGATCGACTTGCCGAAACCCGTGGTCGACGGTCTCATCTTTGACAATATCTCTTGTCCGACACTGAACTTCGTACCGCCTGGAGATGGTACAAGTCGACGAAATCTGAAAGTTTTGGTTCCTTTCAGTCCTTCAATGGTGACCGGGCGCGACGTGGAATTGACCTGGGAAGGCTTCACTGATCAGAACACGAGTAACCCGATTGCGGGAACAAAAGTATCGGTCACACTCCCAGTTCCAAATCCTGCACCTGCAACCGGTATGGAGTTCTTCATCGGTGATTACTTGAAGGAGCTGAAGCCTGTGTCGGACGGATACGGAAAACTGTTTTACACGATTTCGACTGTTACACCAGAGTCCGAGCCTGCCGTCCACTTTGTATTCCTGGAGGATAACAATGGCGACTATTGCGAAGTCGCCAATCCGCTTCCTTGATCGTGTCTTCACGCTCTCGGGGGGTATGAATTCGATTTCATGCCCCCTGAGTGTTTGAATGCGCAACGAAGTCTGATCGTCCATACCGGGCGATTTATCGCCAGCGAGAAAAGGATAAGTCCTACATAAAAAAACGTAGTTGCTCGGTAGTCTTGCGCCCCTTCAAAAACGAGATGACGGCATCTCGTAGTACTCGATCATTCTTTTTCGAAGCAGGTGGCCCGTATGCACTTTCGTTCACTCCATCACTTCCCGATCAGAAACCTGTGCTTGCCCTTGTTGGTGATTTCTCCTTTTGCCAGCGCTGCACCTGTGGTGGGGGGAACCGCGACGGTCAACACGGGGGATGCCATTGAAAGCTGGTTTCTCAGCCAGAACGCTACTTTGAATGTCAATAATGCCCAGACACTGACGATCAGTGCCGATAACTCGGCGGTGAATGTCAATTCCGGAAGCAGCACCCAGGGAATAAGCGTCTCGAACAACTCGACGGTGAGCCTGAACGGCGCCACTGTCACTGGCACGGCGGGACAGTCGGGGTTGCAGCTAGTTTCGAGTCTGGGCAACGTCAACAACAGCACGGTCAACGGGGATGTCTTCGGCTTGTCGGTCTTGCGTTTCTTTGGCACGCAAGATGGTTCTACAGTCAATGTCACGAGCAACAGCGATATCAAAGGCGTTGATGCCGGAGCCTTCGCAACCTCCCACAGCCTGGTCAATATCACCGACTCGACACTGGAAGGCACCGCCGCCACGGGATATGGCCTCTGGCTGCAAAGCGCCAATGGCGTCGCAAAAAACAGCACGATTACCGGCGGTCAAAACGGTGTCTTCATTGATCTGGATCTGACCGGCGTTGCACCGGCAACCTTGAATCTGGACAACACCACCGTACAGGGCAAAAACGGTTCCGCCATCGTGGTGGATTTCGACAACGCCGGTACATCGACCGCCACCTTGACCCTGACCCATTCCAGATTGCTCGCAAGCAATGACACGTTGCTTGAGGTCAAGGGGGGGGCGGATGTCTCGATGACCGTCAACAGCAGCACGTTGAAGGGCAACATCGTGACAGAAGCCGGCAGCACGACCGGACTGACGTTGCAAAACAACTCCATCTTGACCGGCCGTCTCGAAAATGTTGCCAGCGCAACGATCAACGACACCTCGCAGTGGGTGCTGGTGGATAACAGCCAGGTCGGAAAGCTCGAGCTCAATGGCGGTTCGGTGAAGTTCGGAGCAGATGATGCCTTCTATCAGTTGAACGTTACCGATCTGTCGGGCAATGGCCGGTTCATTATGGCGACCAATCTGGCGACCGGTCAGACCGATGTGTTGAACGTCACAGGGACGGCCAGCGGTACTCACCAACTGCTCATCTCCAGCAGTGGCACTGAGCCGGCTGCTGGTCAGCCAGTCACCGTAGTCAAAACCAATGGTGGATCCGCAGAGTTTTCGTTGTCGGGCAATGTGACCGACCAAGGGGCTTACTCCTATGCGTTGGCCAAGAGTGGCAATGACTGGATTCTTGATCCGAGCACACGCATTGTCAGCCCGGGAGCTCGGTCGGTGTTGGCATTGTTCAAT
This sequence comes from Pseudomonas sp. COW5, assembly GCF_026240005.1. NCBI lineage: Bacteria > Pseudomonadati > Pseudomonadota > Gammaproteobacteria > Pseudomonadales > Pseudomonadaceae > Pseudomonas > Pseudomonas sp. COW5. Next base: position 5,412,663 of record NZ_JAPHVP010000001.1, read on the forward strand.
ACTCCGTTACCCACCTGGTATGGTGAGCTGAAGTCGCTGCGCACCCGGATGGGCGAGTTGCGCTACAACCCTGGCCGGTCCGGAGCATGGGGAATTACCTATGGCAACAAGTTTCAAGTTGCCGACGGCTCAGGTGTGGGCTATGAGCAAACTCAGCGCGGATTCACCCTCGGTGCCGATGCTGCGGTGGCAGAAGACTGGGTAGTCGGGATTATGGGCGGACAAAGTGATTCCGATCTCAATCTGGATGCTGGCACGTCTGGCACCGTCAAGAGTGTCTACGGCGGTGCCTACGCGACCTGGATGGCGCCGAAAAGTGGTTACTACGTGGATGCCGTCCTGAAAGTCAACCGGTTCAGCAACGAAGCCAAGGTTGGTTTGAGCGATGGTGGCCGCGCCAAAGGCGACTACGGCAACACGGGCGTAGGCGGGTCGGTGGAGTTCGGTCGACACATCAAGCTTGAAGAGGGTTACTTCGTTGAACCGTTCACCAAATGGTCGGCGGTGGTCATTCAGGGCAAAAGCTTTTCGCTGGACAACGACCTGCAGGCCGATGGCGGACGCGCACGCTCTTTGTTGGGTGAAGCAGGTGTGACTGCGGGTCGCAATTTCAAGCTGAACAATAACGTTGAGGTTCAGCCTTACGTTCGGGTGGGCGGTGCATATGAGTTCGCCAAAAACAATGAAGTGAAAGTCAATGACAACGTGTTCAAGAACGATCTCTCCGGCGCGCGCGGAATGTTCGGGGCAGGGGTCGCCGCTTCAGTGACGGACAAGCTGCAGATGCATGCGGACTATGAATACAGCGACGGCAAGAACTTCCGTCAGCCAGCAGGATTGACACTTGGCCTGCGATACGCGTTTTGACAGCCGTGTCAGCCGATATGAAAGGGAGGCGCGTTGGCCTCCCTTTCGTTTTAACGTGCCGATGGCTGCTACTCGATTAGCAAGGACCTTTAAGGGACGCAGGACGGCGAGGAATTCGTCTCTGTGGTGGGTTAGGAATTGCCTCAAAATTGAATTTCAGATTGACGGTCTTTGGGGTGTCATCGTCCAGGTTTTCAAGTGTGATGGCGACGTCGCCGCTGAAATTCGATTGCTGTGAGTCGAAAGCAACGTTCGCGATACCTTGACGCTGTGTATAAGCAACCGGTTTGTCCTTATCCGAACTATCCACGTATACCACTCGGACAGAGTTGGCATCTGGGAACAATCCATAAGAGCCATCCGGCTTGTCCACCGAAAAAGACACTTTCAGTTCCTTTGTCTTGAAATCCGGTGCCGGCCCTCGCTCGGTGGCCTGCATGACGTGTGCTTCGCCGTGCGGCAGGGGATAAGTTGCTTTTGAAAGCACCACCAGGCCCGCATCAAAAGTCTCTGAACCGTTGATTGTTCCTTTACATGTTCCCACCATCACAGTTTGTTGTGCCACTTTCGCTAATGCGTTCATTGATACAGTCTCCGCTGTCATGACAAGTGATATCTCGCCATTTGAAACAGCAGGCGGGATAGCCCATCAGATGCCAAGTAGACAGCTCTGTAAACTGTCAGAGTTGACAGGTGTACAGCACGCTTTTTGTGTGAATGTTTAATGAGGGCTACCTGTTGACCAATGATGGGTAAAAAACAGCTTTTAGCCAAACAACCCCGCCGCAATATTGATCGAAAACCCCAGAATCGCCGTATTGAACACAAACCCGATCAACGACTGCGCCAGCACGATCTTGCGGATCTCCCGCGTAGCCACGCCGACATCCGCCGTCTGAACCGCCACGCCGATGGTGAACGAGAAGTACAGAAAGTCCCAGTAATTGGGCGTCGTCAGGCCTTCGGCAAAGCGCAGCGCCGGCTCCTTGCCGTCCCAGGTGTAAAACAGCCGGGCGTAATGCACGCAGAAAATCACCCCGATCAGCAGCCACGAACCGATCACGGTCAACGCGGTAAAACCGTAGTGCAAGAGTTTGCGGGTGTTTTCCAGATCCTTGCTGCCAGCCAGCTCGACGGTAATGGTCGCCAGGCTCGCCAACGCCGCAATGCAGACGACAAACAGCACCAGCCCGGCATTTTCATCCTCGACTTCGGCAATGCGTTTGACGTCCGGCGCTTTGGCGCGGATGGTCAGCCAAAGCATCAGGATCAGGTAAGTCCAGACCCCGGCGTTCCAGCCAATGAGGATTTTGCTGATGACAGATTCCGCCGGGGCCAAAAGACCTGCGGCAAGGCCGAGCAACGCAGCAGCGGAGAGGCGAGGGTGGGTGCGGGCGAGAAAGCGCATGGGGACTCGACGGGCCAGGGTGGTTCAGACACCTTAGCCCAGCGCGGCGACCTGTGGCCACCGCGCCGGGAGCGCTCAATCAATCAGGTTTGGTGAACCGGCGCACAAGCTTGATCACGACAACGAAGAACACCGGCACGAAGATCACCGCCAGAGTCGCTGTAATCATCCCGCCAATCACCCCGGTGCCAATCGCCTGCTGACTCGCCGAACTCGCGCCCGTGGCAATCGCCAACGGCACCACGCCCAGAATGAACGCCAGCGAGGTCATGACAATCGGCCGCAACCGCAGGCGTGCCGCTTGCAACGTGGCGTCAATCAGATCGTGACCTTCGTCATACAGGCTCTTGGCGAACTCGATGATCAGGATCGCGTTCTTCGCCGACAGGCCGATGATGGTGATCAGACCGACCTTGAAGAACACATCGTTGGGCATCCCGCGCAAGGTCACCGCCAGCACTGCACCGAGCACACCGAGCGGCACCACCAGCAGCACGGAAGTCGGAATCGACCAGCTCTCGTACAACGCCGCCAGACACAGGAACACGATCAGCAGCGACAACCCGAGCAGGATCGGTGCCTGACTGCCGGACAAACGTTCCTGCAGCGACAGACCGGTCCATTCCTGCCCCATGCCTTTCGGCCCTTGGGCCACCAGCCGTTCGATTTCCGCCATCGCTTCACCGGTGCTGTGGCCGGGTTTCGGCTCGCCGGAAATCGAGATAGCCGGGTAGCCGTTGTAGCGGGTCAGCTGGGCCGGGCCTTGGGTCCATGTTGCTCGGACAAATGCCGACAGCGGCACCATTTTCCCGGCGTCGTTGCGTACGTGCATCTTCAGCAGGTCGTCGACCTGACTGCGACGGTCGCCTTCGGCCTGCACCACCACCCGTTGCATCCGCCCCTGGTTGGGGAAGTCGTTGACGTACGAAGAACCGATGGCGGTGGACAGCACGTTACCGACGTCGGCGAAGGAAATGCCCAGCGCGTTGGCCTGCTTGCGGTCCACTTCCAGCTGCACTTGCGGCGCTTCGGCCAGGGCACTTTCACGCACATTCATCAGGATCGGGCTTTTCTCGGCGGCTTCCAGCAGTTGGGTGCGCGCCTCCATCAGGGTTGCATGGCCGAGCCCGCCGCGATCCTGCAAGCGGAATTCGAAACCGCTGGAGGTGCCGAGACCGTCAACCGGCGGCGGCAGTACCGAAAATGCCATTGCGTCCTTGATCTGACTCAGGGCGATGTTGGCGCGCTCGGCAATGGAGCTGGCCGAGTCGTCGCTGCCGCGATGCGACCAGTCCTTGAGCGTGGTGAACGCCAGTGCGGCGTTCTGCCCGCTGCCGGAGAAACTGAAACCCAGAATCACCACGCTGTCACTGATGCCCGGTTCGCCACTGTTGTGCGCTTCGAGCTGCTCGGCAACCTGCACGGTACGATTCTTGGTCGCGCCTGGCGGCAGCTGAATGTCGGTGATGGTGTAACCCTGATCCTCGACCGGCAGGAACGAGGAGGGCAGGCGTGCGAAGCACAGGCCCAGACCCACCAGCAGCACAACGTAAATCAGCAGATAACGCCCGGTGCGTTTCAGCGCGTAGCCGACCCAGCCCTGATAGCGATCGGTCAGTTGTTCGAAGCGGCGGTTGAACCAGCCGAAGAACCCGGTCTTCTCGTGATGCTCACCCTTGGCGATCGGCTTGAGCAATGTCGCGCAGAGTGCCGGGGTCAAGGTCAGGGCAAGGAAGGCCGAGAACAGAATCGAGGTAGCCATCGACAGCGAGAATTGCCGGTAGATGACGCCCACCGAACCTTGCATGAACGCCATCGGAATGAACACCGCCACCAACACCAGCGTGATGCCGATGATTGCGCCGGTAATCTGCCGCATCGCCTTGCGCGTCGCCTCTTTGGGCGACAGGCCTTCGGTGGCCATGATCCGCTCGACGTTCTCCACCACCACGATGGCGTCGTCCACCAGAATGCCGATGGCCAATACCATGCCGAACATGGTCAGCACGTTGATCGAGAAGCCCAGCGCGAGCATGGTCGCGAAGGTGCCCATCAACGCCACCGGCACCACCAGTGTCGGGATCAGCGTATAGCGGATGTTCTGCAGGAACAGGAACATCACCGCGAACACCAGCAGCATGGCTTCGCCGAGGGTATAGACCACTTTGGTGATCGAGACCTTCACGAACGGCGAAGTGTCATAGGGGATCTTGTATTCCACGCCGGTCGGGAAGTAGCGCGACAGCTCGTCCATCTTCGCCCGGATCAGCGTCGCGGTGCTGAGGGCGTTGGCGCCCGGCGACAGTTGTACGCCGACGGCGGTGGACGGCTTGCCGTTCAGGCGGGTGCCGAACTGGTATTCCTGACTGCCGATCTCGACCCGTGCCACATCCTTGATGCGCACGGTGGAGCCGTCGGGGTTGGCCTTGAGCACGATGTCGGCGAACTCTTCCGGCGTCGACAGTTGTCCCTTGACCAGAATCGTCGCGGTAATTTCCTGAGTGCCCGGGTTCGGCAGATCGCCGATGCTCCCCGCCGAGACCTGTGCGTTCTGCGCGACGATGGCGGCGTTGACGTCAGCCGGCGTCAGATTGAAACCGATCAGCTTCTGCGGATCGACCCAGATCCGCATCGCCCGCTCGGCGCCGTACAGCTGAGCCTTGCCGACGCCGTCGATGCGCTTGATCTCGTTCATCACGTTGCGCGCCAGATAATCGCTGAGCGCCACGTCATCGAGCTTGCCGTCGCTGGAGGTCAGGGTGATCAGCAGCAGGAAACCGGCGGAGACTTTCTCCACCTGCAAGCCTTGCTGGTTGACCGCTTGCGGCAGGCGCGACTCGACCACCTTGAGGCGGTTCTGCACATCGACCTGCGCCAGTTCCGGGTTGGTGCCCGGCTGGAACGTCGCCTTGATCGTGGCGCTGCCGAGGCTGCTCTGCGATTCGAAATACAGCAGGTGATCGGCGCCGTTGAGCTCTTCCTCGATCAGGCTGACCACGCTTTCGTCGACGGTCTGCGCCGAGGCGCCCGGGTACACGGCGTAGATTTCGATCTGCGGCGGCGCAACGTCGGGGTATTGCGCCACCGGCAATTGCGGGATGGCCAGCGCACCGGCCAACAGGATGAACAACGCGACGACCCAGGCGAACACCGGGCGGTCGATAAAGAACTGCGGCATAGAAGAGCGTCCTGCTTACTGACCAGAGGTCTGGGCAAGTGGAAGAGGGGTGTCGTCGATCTGCACCACTTCGCCCGGACGGGCGTGTTGCAGGCCTTCGATGACAATGCGGTCGCCGGCCTTCAGGCCACCGGTAACGATCCAGCGGTCGTTCTGTACTGCGCCAAGCTGCACCGGTTGCTGGGCGACGCGCATCTGATCGTCAACGGTCAGCACTTGCGCCACACCGGCGCTGTCGCGTTGCACCGCACGTTGCGGCACGGTCAGGCCATGCTGGATCACGCCTTGTTCCAGACGCACGCGAACGTAGCTGCCGGGCAGCAGATCAAGGTCCGGGTTGGGGAATTCGCTGCGCAGAACGATCTGACCGGTGCCCGGATCGACCGTGATGTCGCTGAACAGCAACTTGCCCGGTAGCGGATAGAGGCTGCCGTCGTCCTGGATCAGCGTGGCCTTGACCTGATCCTGACCGACCTGCTGCAACTGGCCGGAACGGAAGGCGCGGCGCAGCTCATTCAATTCACGGGTCGACTGGGTGAGGTCGGCGTGGATCGGGTTCAGTTGCTGGATCAGCGCCATGGGCGTGGTTTCATTCTGGCCGACCAATGCACCTTCGGTTACCAGTGCGCGACCGACACGGCCGGAGATCGGCGCGGTGACGGTGGCGTAACCGAGGTTCAGCTTCGCTCGTTCGACGGCAGCCTTGTTGGCGGCGACGTCGGCGGCGGTCTGCCGGGCGTTGGCGCGGGCGTTGTCGTAGTCCTGAGCGCTGATGGCCTTGTCGTCGATCAACTGGGCATAGCGCTGTTCCTGCAGTTTTGCCTGGAACGCGTTGGCTTCGGCCTTGCGCAGGGCGGCTTCGGCGCTGTCCAGGTCGGCCTTGAACGGTGCCGGGTCAATGCGGAACAGGACGTCGCCCTTTTTCACGTCGCTGCCTTCGCGATAGGTGCGTTGCAGCACCACACCGGCGACCCGGGCGCGGACTTCGGCGATGCGTGGCGCGGCAATGCGCCCGCTCAGTTCGCTGCTGATCGACAGGGGGCGTGCCTCAAGGGTTTCGACCCGCACGGTGGCCGGCGGTGCCTGTTCCTCGGTGCTTGAGGATTTACCACAGGCACTCAGCGTCAGCGCCAATGCGATCAGGCCGAGCCCGGCCAGCAGATTCTTCGACATGTACAACCCCCAATATTGATCTGCGCATCCTACGGACAGTCGCCGAGGGTAGCGGTGAAGCTTTGTAGGCGCTGTGTGAAATTGTGTAAGGGTTTTGCTCAGGGACGAGTGAGGGCGTATATCCTTTACGCCTTGAAATTTATTGCGACAGATAAAGCATCGAGAGCAGGCTCGCTCCCACATTTGGAATACAGTCCCTTGTGGGAGCGAGCCTGCTCGCGATAGCGGATGATGAGTCGCCACAGCACTTTCTGGATCATCAATGCCCAACATCCTCCTGGTCGAAGACGACACCGCCCTCGCCGAACTGATTTCCAGCTACCTGGAGCGCAACGGTTACTCCGTCAGTGTGATCGGCCGGGGCGACCATGTGCGCGAACGGGCGCGGCTCAATCCGCCGGATCTGGTGATTCTCGACCTGATGCTGCCAGGCCTCGATGGCTTGCAGGTCTGTCGCCTGTTGCGCGCAGACTCGGCGACGCTGCCGATCTTGATGCTCACTGCCCGCGACGACAGTCACGATCAGGTGCTGGGCCTGGAAATGGGCGCCGACGATTACGTCACCAAACCCTGCGAGCCACGAGTCCTGCTGGCGCGGGTGCGCACCTTGCTGCGCCGCAGCAGCCTGGGCGAGCCGATGACTGCCAACGACCGCATCCTGATGGGCAATCTGTGTATCGATCTGTCCGAACGCACCGTGACCTGGCGCGAGCAACCGGTCGAGCTGTCCAGTGGCGAGTACAACCTGCTGGTGGTGCTGGCCCGTCATGCCGGTGAAGTGCTGAGTCGCGACCAGATCCTGCAACGCCTGCGCGGCATCGAGTTCAACGGCACCGACCGCTCGGTGGACGTGGCGATCTCCAAGCTGCGACGCAAGTTCGATGATCACGCCGGCGAGGCGCGCAAGATCAAGACCGTGTGGGGCAAGGGTTATCTGTTCAGCCGTTCCGAGTGGGAATGCTGAGTCGATGTTCAGAATCCTGTTTCGCCTTTATCTGGTGACGATCGTTTCCTACAGCGCGGCAATCTATCTGGTGCCGGATCTGGTGGTGATGGCGTTCAGGGATCGCTTCGTGACTTACAACCTCGACTATTCCCGAGGCCTGCAATCGCTGATCACCAAGCAGTTTCGCGCGGTGCCGCAGGATCAGTGGCCGGCGGTTGCCGCGTCGATGGACAAGGATTTCCAGCCGCTGCACATCGTCCTCGCCCGCATCGATAACGCCGACTTCACCCCGATTGAACAAGAGCGCCTGCGTCGTGGCGAAAACGTCGTGCGTATCGGTGACTGGGGCTGGCGCACCCTGGCGGTGACGCCGCTGAACGACCAGGTCGCCGTGCAAATGGTGGTGCCGCCGGATCCGATGGACGTGAACTTGCTGTACTGGAGCATCAACGTTCTGATCGGTGCGAGTTTGCTGGCGTGCCTGCTGCTCTGGCTGCGGCCGCACTGGCGTGATCTTGAGCGCCTGAAGGGCACCGCCGAGCGCTTCGGCAAAGGCCATTTGAGCGAACGTACGCAAATCGGCTCGAGTTCGAACATCGGCAGTCTGGCCAATGTGTTCGACACCATGGCCGGCGACATTGAAAACCTGCTCAATCAGCAGCGTGATCTGCTCAACGCTGTGTCTCACGAACTGCGTACACCACTGACCCGACTGGATTTCGGCCTGGCGCTGGCGTTGTCCGATGATTTGCCGCAAACCAGTCGTGAACGCCTGCAAGGTCTGGTCGCGCACATTCGTGAACTGGATGAGCTGGTGCTGGAGTTGCTGTCCTACAGTCGCCTGCAAAACCCGGCTCGCTTGCCGGAGCAGGTCGAAGTGTCGCTGGACGAGTTCATCGACAGCATTCTGGGCAGCGTCGACGAAGAACTGGAGTCTCCGGAAATTGTCATCGATGTGTTGCTGCACAATCAGCTGGAGCGTTTTTCCCTAGATCCACGCCTGACGGCTCGCGCGATTCAGAACCTGCTGCGCAACGCCATGCGCTATTGCGAGAAGCGCATTCAGATCGGCGTGCAGGTCTGCCCGAAGGGCTGTGAAATCTGGGTGGATGACGATGGCATCGGCATTCCGGAAGACGAGCGGGAGCGGATTTTCGAGCCGTTCTATCGACTGGATCGCAGCCGTGATCGAGCGACCGGCGGGTTTGGTCTGGGACTGGCGATCAGTCGGAGGGCGCTGGAAGCGCAGGGCGGGACGTTGACGGTGGAAAGTTCGCCGTTGGGTGGGGCGCGGTTCAGGCTTTGGTTGCCGACCCCGGCTTGATTCAATCGCTCCCGCGCATGGCGCGGGAGCGATCGGTGATCAGAGCAATTCAGTGGATTGAATCAGCCCGACCCCGGCCACTTGCATCCGTTCGATCGCCGAGGCCAGTGATCCATTCATATCGATCGCCCGACAGGCGTCCAGCACCACAAAGGTATTGAACCCCGCCGCCCGCGCATCCAGCGCGGAGAACATCACGCAGAAATCCAGCGCCAGGCCGACCATGTACACCGTGTCGATGCCGCGCTCCTTCAGATAACCCGCCAGACCTGTGGTTGTGATGCGGTCCGCTTCCAGAAACGCCGAATAGCTGTCGATGTCCGGATTGCAGCCCTTGCGGATGATCAGTTGAGCGTGGGGCAGATTGAGTCCCGAATGAAAATCGGCGCCGCGTGAGCCCTGAATGCAGTGATCCGGCCAGAGGGTCTGTTCGCCGTACGGCAGTTGAATCACCTCGTAGGGCTGGCGGCCGGGATGGCTGGAGGCAAACGAAGCGTGGCCCGCCGGATGCCAGTCCTGGGCAATGACCACTTGCTTGAACTGTTCGGCAAGGCGGTTGATCAACGGAACGATCAGGTCGCCCTCGGGCACAGCCAGCTGGCCGCCGGGAGTGAAGTCGTTCTGTACATCGATGACCAGCAATGCAGTACGCGGTGAAATCGGCATGTAAGGGTTCCTCCCTGGATAATCACTGGCCAAGCATAGTGACAGGCTGGCTCATGTGCTCAGCCGCTCTTTAAACATTTTTGCCAGACCTTCCAGCTCGGTGGCCGGGTTATGCCCGATCAGCATCCACGCGTGTTCACGTTCGGTCCAGTACACCACGTTCATCCCGTGCCGGCGTTCATGGGCCAGCGGCTGGCTGCCGCTGTTGGAACGCGTGACGCACAGCGCCAGCGGGCCGTGGGCGGCGTCGAGCCAGGTCATCTGCGCAATCGACACGCCGTCATATTCGAGCAGTTGCGCACGTTTGAACTGCGCACCAGGCAGTTTCAACTTCGCGGGCGACAAACTCAGGCCCAGTCGAGCGTCAACCGTGCGCAGTTGCGCCAGTTGCGAGGCTTCGTCGGTGGCCAGATATTCAAGGGTCTGCGGTACATACAGAGCCATGTAATCGCCCACCCGCTCGCGCCAGTTGTGCGATTGCTGCGCTTGCCAGCCGAGGAACAAACGGTCGGCCGCGGCACCCGCGAGTACCATGCCCGCTGCTGCCGCGCCGATGAACCAGCGCCGGCTGAATCCGGGCTGCTGCGGGGAGGGCGCGGCATCCAGTCGGGCTTGCAAACGATCGAGCGGTGCCTGTCGGGCCAATTCGTCGTAGGCATCGCGATAGGGCAGGTTGCTGCGGCTCAACCACTGCACGCGCAGGTTGAGCAGCGGATCGTCGGCGATGAGGCTGTCGAGGAGGCTGCGTTGTTCGCGGTCCAGTTCATCGTCCAGATACGCCACCAGTTGCTCGTCGGAAGGCGTATTCATTGCCGGTCTCCTGCGGGGGTGTTCGGTACTGCTTGCAGCGGTGGGTATTCGGCCAGTTTCGGGCGGGCGGTGGCGAGGCGACTCATGACGGTGCCGATCGGCACTTGCAGGATCTCGGCGACTTCGCGATAGGACAGACCTTCGACGTAGGCGAGATAGACCGTTTCGCGCTGGGTCTCCGGCAGCGCGTCGACGCGGCGAATCACCTGCGTCGCCATCACGTGGGTCTGCGCGGCGTATTCGCCGTCGAAGGTGAGCTGGCTGTCGGCGTCCACCACGCCCTGGCCCTGGCGCACCCGGCGGGCGCGCACTTCGTTGAGCCAGATCGAATGCAGGATGCTCAGCAGCCAGCGGTCCATGCGCGTGCCGGCCACGTACTGGCCCGAACGTTCAAGCGCCCGTACGCAGGTGGCTTGCACCAGATCCTCGGCCACGTGCCGGTTGCGCGACAGCAGCAAACCGTAGCGCCACAGGCGCGCCAGGTGTTGTCCGAGTTCGGCTCTGAAGGCCTGATCGCTGAAAATGTTCGCCTCCGCGTGTCGTGTCAGGTTTTCGATGAATCGTTGATGGCTTCGGCAAGGTCCCGGTATTCCTCGCAGCCCGTGCCGCAGATCTTCTGGATATGCTGCAACTGCTCCTGCGCCAGGTCGATGCGGCCCTTGATGACGTAGGCCTCGCCCAAATACTCACGCACTTGGGCGTACTGCGGATCCAGTTTCACCGATTGCAGGTAATAACCGATGCCTTCGTCGGTGCGCCCCAGCTTGCGCGTGGCGTAACCGCGATAGTTGAGGGCCTTGGCGGTGTTCGGCTGTTTCAGGGTGTCGAGCAAGGCGAGAGCTTCTTCATAGCGACCGTCCTTGGCCAGGCGATAGGCGTAATCGGTGCGGTCGGCGTCCGGTACCAGGCTGCTGGTCTGCGTCACGCATTTCTGCGTTTTGCTGTCGTACACCTGGCCTTTCGGGCAGTTGGGTTTCTGCACCGGCTCGTCTTCATCACCGTGGGCCAGGGCCAAAGGGCTGGACAGCATCGCGGCCATCAGCAACGGGGCGGCGAACATAACGGAACGGAAAGTCATGGGCAAGGCTCCATAGTGGGTCATGTTTCACGTTGAACACCGCAAGGTGAAGTTTTATTCATTGCTTTGTCAGGTTTCATTCAAGGAAAGCTCAAAGTCGCGGGCTATGCTCGTGTCGTCTGTCGTCGATCCGCCGTTCCACATTGGGAGTCGCGCCATGAAAGATCAGGTTCACCACTCGGCCGCCGCCGGTTACAAGACTGCCGCCGAAACCTACGTCAAAGGCCGGCCGGACTATCCGCCGGCGGTTACTGAATGGCTGACGGCAACTCTGGACCTGGATGGCCACAAGACGGTTATCGACCTTGGCGCCGGCACCGGCAAGTTCACCGGACGACTGGTGGCGACCGGTGCCCAGGTGATTGCCGTGGAGCCGGTGGCGCAGATGCTGGCAAAACTGTCTGCCAACTGGCCCGACGTGTTGGCCGTCAGCGCCATGGCGACCGATTTGCCATTGCCCGACGCCTCGGTGGATGCCGTGGTCTGCGCCCAGGCCTTTCACTGGTTCGCCAGCACCGAGGCGCTGGACGAAATCGCCCGGGTACTCAAGCCCGGCGGCAAGCTCGGGCTGATCTGGAATCTGCGCGATACCAAGGTCGGCTGGGTGCCCAAGCTCGACGCAATCGTCAACGCCCTGGAAGGCGACACGCCGCGCTATTACACCGGTGCCTGGCGCAAGGTGTTTCCGCACCCGGCGTTCGGGCCGTTGCAGGCCGAGCATTTTCATCACGGCCATACCGGCTCGCCGGAAGATGTGATTTTCAACCGGGTGCGTTCCACCAGTTTCATCGCGGCGCTGCCGGATGCAGAGCGGGCCCGGATCGATGAGCAGCTGCGGGCGTTGGTTGCGTCCGATCCCGAGCTGCGGGGCAGGGATGTGATGACCGTGCCCTACGAGACTGCCGCGTTCGTGGCGGTGAAGGGCGGTTAGAGTCCTGCATTTGGCCGAACCGCCGTTCTGAGGCCTTGATATAGTTCAGGCCTCATTTTCAGACCGGTAAAGGATTTCTGCCATGACTCAATACACCGCCTTCAGCGTCGAACTGGCCGACAACATCGCCCATGTGCAGATCAACCGGCCGGAAAAGATCAACTCGATGAACGCTGCGTTCTGGAGCGAAATCGCCGAGGTGTTCCAGTGGATCGACGACACCGACGAAGTGCGGGTGGTGGTGCTCAGCGGTGCCGGCAAACACTTTTCCTCGGGCATCGACCTGATGATGCTGGCCGGCGTGGCCAATGAACTGGGCAAGGACGTCGGACGCAACGCGCGCCTGCTACGCAAGAAGATCCTGACCCTGCAAGCCTCGTTCAATGCCGTCGACAATTGCCGCAAGCCGGTGCTCGCCGCAATTCAGGGTTATTGCCTGGGCGGTGCCATCGACCTGATCGCAGCCTGCGACATGCGTTACGCTGCCGAGGATGCGCAATTCTCCATTAAAGAAATCGATATCGGCATGGCAGCCGACGTTGGCACTTTGCAACGGTTGCCACGGATCATCGGTGACGGCATGCTGCGTGAGCTGGCTTACACCGGTCGTACCTTTGGCGCCGAAGAGGCCCGCAGCATCGGACTGGTCAATCGCGTCTACAGCGACAAGGACAGCCTGATCGAAGGCGTGATGGACATTGCCCGGGACATCGCCGGCAAGTCACCGATCGCGGTCACCGGCACCAAGGAAATGATCAGCTACATGCGCGACCACCGTATCGACGATGGTCTGGAGTACGTTGCCACCTGGAACGCCGCCATGTTGCAATCCACCGACTTGCGCGTGGCCATGGCCGCCCACATGAGCAAACAGAAACCCGAATTTCTGGATTGAGAAACCATGACACCTCGCTGGACCACCGCAGTACTGGACACCGATCAACCGGGCGGCTGGGCCGTCGCGCGCAGCCCCGAGGGCTTTCTGTTCGATGACAATGGCGCGCTGTTCCCCCGGGAATGGCTCAAGCGCCAGGACTTGTCGATCCTTGCCGAGCATGGCATCGGCCACCTCGATGGCGAGCCGGTGTACCTGCTTGAACTACGCAGCACCAGCGAGGTGCCGGGTTGTAACTGGAAAGGCTTGCGGGCGTTCATGCTCGACGGCGATCACACGATCTACAAAGTGTTGGGTTACGCGGCGCAGATCGGGACGTGGGCCCGTGAACACCGTTTCTGCGGCAACTGCGGTCAGGCCATGACTCAAGTGCCACGGGAGCGGGCGATGTATTGCCAACCGTGCGATCTGCGCAGTTATCCGCGTATTTCGCCGAGCATGATCGTGCTGGTGACCCGGGGCGATGAAGTGCTGCTGGCGCGTTCGCCGCGTTTCGTCACCGGGGTCTACAGCACGCTGGCCGGGTTTGCCGAACCGGGTGAGTCGGCTGAAGACTGTCTGATTCGCGAAGTGCGCGAAGAAGTCAGTATCGAAGTGAAGAACATCCAGTACATGGGCAGCCAGTGCTGGCCGTTCCCGCACTCGATGATGCTGGGTTTCCATGCCGAATACGCCGGCGGCGAGATTGTCTGTCAGGAAGACGAGATCGAAGACGCCCAGTGGTTCAACGTGCACGATCTGCCGCCGTTGCCGGCGTCCAAATCGATTGCACGTTACCTGATCGACGTCTACGTGGCGCGGCGTTTAGGCCACGCTGAACCAGTGCTGCCAGGCTAGACGCACGGTCAACCCCAGCACCACGGTGATGAACACCGGACGAATGAACTTAGCGCCGCCGCTGATCGCGGTGCGCGCCCCGAAGAACGCGCCGACCATCACCGACAGGCCCATGCTCAGGCCGATGATCCAGTCCACCTGCCCGGAAAACACGAACACCGACAGCGCCGCAATGTTGCTGACGAAGTTCATGCTGCGCGCCACGCCGCTGGCCTTGACCAGATCGATCGGGTACAGCAGCAGGCTGCTGACTGTCCAGAACGCGCCAGTGCCGGGGCCGGCCACGCCGTCGTAAAAGCCGAGGCTGAAGCCCTGGGTCGATTGCCACTTCTTCTTGATCGGTGCATCGCTGTCCAGCGGCGCCTTAGGCGTGCCGCCAAACAACAGGTACAGACCGCAGGCGAAGACGATCACCGGCAGCATTTTGTTCAGCCATTCCGCCGGCAGATAGTGGGCGACGATGGCGCCGGTCAGTGCGCCGACCAGCGTGCCGATGATCGCGTGCATCCACTGCCGTGGGTGGAACAGCTTGCGCCGGTAGAAGGTGAAACTGGCGGTGGCCGAGCCGAAGGTCGAACTCAGTTTGTTGGTGCCCAGCACCAGATGCGGCGGCAGACCGGCGGTGAGCAGCGCAGGCGTGGTCAACAGACCGCCACCGCCGGCGATGGCGTCGATGAATCCGGCAATGAAAGCGACAAGGGCCAGAACGGCCAGGGTAGTGAGGTCAACGCTGAGTTCGAAAGGCATGGAATCGGCTTATTCGGCAGGTTGCAGAGCTGGGCTGCGGGGAGGGTCGTCATGTTACTCATTTCCAGGTGTTGCGGCGACCCATAAGGCCCGGCCACCGACTGCTCAACTGTTGCCCAGCCAACACGCACACAACAAATCACCCTCACGCCATGCATCCCGATCACCTCAAGCCCCAATAAAACCGGGCTGTCGAGGCTGGCACGCTTGCTGCTCTGGCTCTCTCACCGTCATCAACTGTCCCGAGGACACGCCAATGAGTCAGCAAGCCGTGAAATTTGCCTACTGGGTGCCGAACGTCAGCGGTGGGCTGGTGGTCAGCAAGATCGAACAACGCACCGACTGGGGCATTGATTACAACCGCAAACTGGCACAACTGGCCGAGGCGGCGGGTTTTGAATACGCCCTGACCCAGATCCGCTTCACCGCCGGCTACGGTGCCGAGTTCCAGCATGAGTCGGTTGCCTTCAGCCACGCGCTGCTCGCCGCCACCAGCAAACTCAAAGTCATCGCGGCCATTCTGCCCGGCCCGTGGCAACCGGCGCTGGCGGCCAAGCAACTGGCAACCATCGATCAACTCACCAATGGCCGGATTGCAGTGAACATCGTCAGCGGCTGGTTCAAGGGCGAGTTCCAGGCCATCGGCGAGCATTGGCTGGAACATGACGAGCGCTATCGTCGCTCGGAAGAGTTCATCCGTTCATTGCGAGGGATCTGGAGTCAGGACAACTTCACCTTCCGTGGCGATTTCTATCGCTTCGACAACTACAGCCTCAAGCCGAAACCGCTGGGCCGGCCGGAAATCTTTCAGGGCGGCAGCTCGCGTGCCGCGCGGGACATGGCGGCACGGGTGTCGGACTGGTATTTCACCAACGGCAACAGCGTCGAGGGGATCAAGGCGCAGGTCGACGACATTCGCGCCAAGGCTGCAGCAAACAATCATTCGGTGAAGGTCGGGGTGAATGCGTTTGTCATTGCCCGTGATACCGAGGAGGAAGCCAAAGCGGTGTTGGCGCAGATCATCGATCAGGCTGACCCGGAAGCGGTGAATGCCTTCGGTGATGCGGCGAAACAGGCGGGCAGGGCATCGCCGGAGGGCGAGGGCAACTGGGCGAAATCGACGTTTGAAGATCTGGTGCAGTACAACGATGGCTTCAAGACCAATCTGATCGGCACGCCGCAGCAGATTGCCGAGCGCATCGTCGCGTTGAAAGCGGTGGGTGTGGACCTGGTATTGGCGGGGTTCCTGCACTTTCAGGAAGAGGTGGAGTATTTCGGCAAGCGAGTGTTGCCGTTGGTGCGGGAGCTGGAAGCCAAAGCGCAATCGGTCCCGACTGCCGAAGTTGCCTGAGAATCCCTCCTGCATTTTGTGCAGGAGGGATCGGCTGAATTACAGACCGAGTTCGGACAACCCCGGATGATCATCCGGGCGCCGGCCCAGTGGCCAGTGGAACTTGCGTTCGCTTTCCTTGATCGGCATGTCGTTGATGCAGGCATAGCGCTGGAACATCAGGCCATGCTCGTCGAACTCCCAGTTCTCGTTGCCGTAGGAGCGGAACCAGTTACCCGAGTCGTCGCGCCATTCGTAGGCGTAGCGCACGGCGATGCGGGTGTCGGAGTAAGCCCAGAGTTCCTTGATCAGGCGGTAATCCAGTTCCTTGGCCCATTTGCGGGTCAGGAAGGCCTTGGCTTCCTCGCGGTTGTTGGCGAATTCGGCGCGGTTGCGCCATTTGGTGTCCAGGGTATAGGCCAGCGAAACCCGCTGAGGGTCGCGGGAGTTCCAGCCATCCTCGGCCAGACGAACTTTTTCAATGGCCGATTCACGGTTGAAGGGTGGCAATGGCGGACGCACTTCGGCTGCAGTAGACATGTTTGTCTCCCGATCAAATTAACGATTTAACAACTTGTCGCTTATTGAGGCTTTACAGGTCCAATAACTTTCGCGCCATGCATTGCGCATTATCGGCGGCACTGTGATCACCCATCACAAGCGCTACGGTAATGGCACCGTCAATCAGGATCAGCAATTGTCTGGCCAGCAATTGCGGGTCCTCGGCACCATGTTCGGTACACAGCTCGCACACGTAGTCGAGCAGCTTCTGTTTGTGGTCTTTGGCGACCAGGCGCACCGGATCCTGCGGATCGCCGGTCTCGCCGCTGGTATTGATGAAGGCGCAGCCCCGAAAGCCTTCCGAGGCGAACCAGCCCTTGAGCACGGTAAACAGGTTGAGCAGGCGATCGGCCGGGGTTTCGGCCTGATCGACGGCGCTTCTGTACCAGTGCATCCAGCGCACGTCGCGGCGTTGCAGGGCGGCGACGGTCAGCTCCTCCTTGTTGGCGAAGTAGCGGTAGATACTCTTTCTGGAAACGCCGGCGGTTTTCACCAGGAGATCCATGCCGGTGGCAGCGATGCCACTTTTGTAGATCAACTTTTCGGTGACATCCAGAATGATGTCTCGGGTCGTGTCGTTGCTTGTGTTTTCGTTCATGTGGCGAACAGTAGAACGATCGTTCTCCTTGGTCAAGCGGATATTTCTTTCACCTGGAAAATAGCGATCGCCAGCAGGCTGGCTCCCACAGAGAAATGCATTTCAGCCGAGGGAACCCGGCGGCTGGAGATGAAGTCATTACAGACACTCACAAGACCCGAAGGAGTTGATGGTGTAAGCTCTCGGGTTCTTCGGATTCGACCCATTGCGAGCCCTATGCCGTTGCTTTTCAAACGCTCTCTGCTGCCCAAGTTGCGCAGCTTTCCGCTGACCGCCGAGGCCGTGACCATTCTGTCCGGCGCCGCCGAGTTCCGTCGTTGCCTGCTGGAGAAAATCGCCCAGGCGACCCAGCGCATCTACCTCGTCGCGCTCTATCTGCAAAACGACGAAGCCGGTCAGGAAATCCTCGATGCCTTGCACGCCGCCAAGCTCAAGCGCCCGGAGCTTGAGATCGTTGTGGTCGTCGATTGGCTGCGCGCCCAGCGTGGCTTGATCGGTGCCGGCAAGCAGCCGGGCAACGCCGTCTGGTATCAGGAAATGACCCGTACCCACCAGAGCGTGGTGCCGGTCTACGGCGTGCCGGTGCAGACCCGCGAGCTGTTCGGCGTGCTGCACCTGAAAGGCTTCGTGATCGACGATTGCGTGGTCTACAGCGGTGCAAGCCTGAACAACGTTTATCTGCACAAGTTCGACAAGTACCGCTTCGACCGTTATCACGTGTTGCAGAGCCGTGAACTGGCGGACTCGATGCACCACCTGGTCAAGCACGGCCTGATCGAATCGAAAGCGGTGCATCGCCTCGACCTGCCGCACTTGCCGACCACCCGCAGCCTGCGCAATGACATCGGCGATCTGCGCAGTCGTCTCAAATATGCGGCGTACGACACCAGCGCCGGCAGCACGGCGCATACCGGCCTGTCGGTCAGCCCGTTGCTCGGCGTGGGCAAGAACAACCCGCTGAACCGGGTGATTCTGGAATTGATCGCCAGCGCCCAGAAGCAACTGACCATCTGCACGCCGTACTTCAACCTGCCGTTGGGGGTGATCCGCGAGATCAACCGGGCGCTGGCCCGTGGCGTGAAGATCGACATCGTGGTCGGTGACAAGACGGCCAACGACTTCTACATTCCGCCGACCGAGCCGTTCAAGGTGATTGCCGCGTTGCCGTACTTGTACGAGATCAGCCTGCGCCGTTTCGCCAAGCGGCATCAGCGCAACATCGATAGCGGCCAGTTGAACCTGCATCTGTGGCGTGAGGGCGACAACAGCTATCACCTCAAGGGCATGTGGATCGACCAGCGCTACACGCTGCTGACCGGCAACAACCTCAACCCGCGGGCTTTCCGTCTCGATCTGGAAAATGCGCTGCTGATCGACGACCCGAAAGGCGAGTGGCTGGAGCCGCGCCGTCTGGAGCTGGAAAACATCTTCGAACACACCACGCGGATCGAGCGTTTCCAGGATCTGGAAGCCTTGCCGGACTACCCGGCCGGGGTGGCCAAGTTCCTCAAGCGCGTGAGCCGGGTGCGGGTCGAACGGTTGCTGTACCGGATTCTGTAAGACCGGAAAACAAAAATCCCCCGAATGCAGAACGCGTCCGGGGGATTTTTTATGCGCGGAACTCAGTTCAGACCGAGCTTGCCACGCAAGGTCGACAGGTCTTCTGCCAGGGTATTAACCGGGCCCACCAGCGCCTTGCGGTCGTTATCTTTCACTTTGTCATAAGTCTCGAAGCCACCATCCTTGGTCTTGTACTTGGCCAGGATCTTGTCCACGGTGGCGAAGTTCTTGTCGACTTTGGCCACGAAGGCCTTGTCCTGCTTCTCGATCTGCGGACGGAACAGGTCGACGATTTTCTTTGCGCCGTCGATGTTGCCCTGGAAGTCATAGAGGTCGGTGTGGCTGTAGCGGTCTTCCTCACCGGAGATCTTGGTGGCGGCGACTTCTTCCAGCAGTGCGGCAGCACCACCGACGACTTTCTCGGGCGGGAAGGTCAGGCCGGCGACGCGGGTCTGCAGGTCCTGCACGTCTTTATCCAGCTTGTCGGCCAGATCGTTCAGGCCCTGGGTGCTCTTCTCCGAGAACAGCGAGTACTCGAGGCGGTGGAAACCGGTGAAGTCTTCGGCCTTAACGCCTTTTTCGTGGTCGTCGACGCGGGAGTCGATGGACGCATCGAGGTCACTGAACAGCTCGGCAATCGGCTCGATCGACTCGTAGTAGACGCGGGTCGGTGCGTAGAGCTTCTGCGCGGTGGCCAGGTCACCCTTTTTCACCGCATCGGTGAATTGTTTGGTGTGGGTGCCCAACTGATCCAGTTGCTCGGTGACGTAGATCTTGTAGTCCGAAACCGGCCCGACCAGATCCAGCGGTGCAGTCGCCGCGAACGCCGACAGCGGAGTGTTGAGTAGACCAAGGGTCAGCAATAACGCGATGGGCGTCTTTTTCATGGGGGCGGCTCCTGTTGAATGCTATGCAGTTGTTTTTGGTTGGGTAGCGTTGAGCAGCGAGCGACCGATGAAATCCTTGTCGCCCGTAACACCCGGCAGGGTGAAGAAGTAACCGCCGCCGACCGGCTTGAGGTATTCCTCCAGCGGTTCGCCGTTGAGGCGGGTCTGTACGGTGATGAAGCCTTTTTCCAGGTCGGCCTGGTAGCAGATGAACAGCAGGCCCATGTCGAGCTGGCCGTTCTTGTTCACGCCATTGGAATAGTTGAACGGCCGGCGCAGGATCAAATTGGCCTGGCTCGCGGCGGTGCGCGGGTTGGCCAGACGGATGTGCGCGTCGAGCTTGGTCAGCTTGCCTTCCGGGTCCTTGCTGTAGTCCGGGACTTCGGTCTCATGGCTGGCGCCCATCGGCGCACCGGTGGTTTTCACGCGGCCGATGATGCTTTCCTGCTCCTGCAGCGGCGTGCGGTCCCAGCGTTCGACGAAGTTACGGATGATCCGCACCGCCTGATAACTGCCGTGGGCCGCCCAGGCCGGTTCGTCGCTGCCCGGTTGTACCCAGACGATGCGGTCCATGGCTTTGCCGTCGTTGGAGTCAGGGTTGGCCGAACCGTCGCGGAAACCCAGGAAGTTACGCGCCGATTGTGCCGGTACGCCGGGTTTGGCCGGGGCTTGCGGCGGCACGCTGCCTTCCTGCTTCCAGCGCACCAGCAGCAGGTCCGGCAGGTTTTTCACGATGTCGCGCAGGGCGTGGATGTTGGTGTCGGCGGTGTTGGAGCAGAACTGCAGGCTCAAGTCGCCGTGGCAGCAATCGGCTTCCAGCGCATCGTTGGGGAAGCCGACCATGCGCACCAGACGTTTGGGTTTGGCGGCGGCGAGGCCGAAACGCTCGTCGAACAGCGATTCGCCCACCGAGACGGTGATGGTCAGGTTGTCCGGGGTGACCACCGGGCCAAGGATACCGGAGTCCGGCGGCGGCAATTTCGGATCGATCTGCGCCACCGGGCCGCCCTTCATCAGAAACGCGATGCGCTCGTTGAGGGTGCGGAACAGACGTTCGAGGTCTTCACGGTCGCTGGCCAGCACATCGAACGACACCAGCATGCCGGATGCCGGGCGCGGGGTGACGATGCCGGTCTGGTGCACGCCGTGAAAATCGTGGTGATCCTGGGTCTTGTCGCTGCTCGGCGCTTCAGTGACTTGCGCAGGCGCTGCGGCCATTGCCGGGCAGCTCAGGGCGGTACCGGCCAGTGCGACGCCGGCAGCGCCCATGCCCATCAGTACGCGGCGACGTTGCAGGTTGAAGTGTTCGGAATCGTTCATCGGTATTCGTCTTCTACTTACAGGCCGGAGAGGCCGAGGGCGGGATCGATGCCGTCGAGAGTGTCGGCCAGGGTCTTGGCCTTGTCGGCGATCTGTTTGCGTTGTTCACCGCTGACGGTGTCGTAACTTGCGTAGCCGTCCTTGACCTTGAAACCGTTCAGGGTGTTGTCGAAGTCAGTCAGCGCGCTGTCGATTTTCGGCAGCAGGTCGGCGGCGGATTTCGTCAGCAGGGGGCGCAGCAGTTCGACGACTTTGTGCGCCGTTTCCAGATTCGCTGCGAAGCCGTTGAGGTCGCCGTGGCTGTAGCGTTCCTCTTCGCCGCTGGCGGCGCGCACGTCGGCCAGGGTGTTGAGGTTGCGCACGAGGATTTCCACCAGTTGCTCCGGCGGCAGCGATTGAGCCAGCAACTGTTGTTTCAGCGTGGTGACGTCGCCCAGCAGGCGCTCGGCAATCGGCGACAAGCCGTCGAGGTTGCGTTGCTGGAACAGCGCGTACTCGATGCGATGGAAGCCGACGAAGGCCGGATCCTGCTCGCGTTTCTCGAAGTAATCGGCGCGAGCGTTGATGCTGTTGTCCAGCTCGGCCAGGCGTTGTGCGGCCGGGGCCAGACGTTGATACGCCGCGCGGGCCGGCAAATACGCCGCTTGCGCCTGGGCCAGATCACCGCTGGTGATCGCCTGATTGAGCGCCGTGACGGTTCTGATCAACGCACTGCCCTGAGTGGCCAGATACACCCGGAACTCAGACAGCGGCCCGACAAACGCGACCATCGACGGCTTGGCCTTGGCGGCGGCATCGGAGGCTGCGGTCGGCGTTACATGCAGCACGCCGCGCGGATTGCTTAGCAGGCCACAGGTGATGGCGTAGTCGCCGGGTTGCAGGTTGGCGTTGATCACCTGGCTCAAACCCGGGGCGATGTTCTCGCGCTCTTCGATCACCAGCACGCCGTCGAGGATTTCCCATTCCACCGCCCGGTCGGAGCGGTTGACGATGCGGAAGCTGGCGCGACCGGCGGGTACACTCAGCTCGTTCGGCTCGCAATTGCCAGGGTGGATGTTGACCACCACTTCGTCGTGGTTGTGCTGACGCTTGGCCGCAGCCATTTTCGAGGCGTAGTAGAACAGGCCACCGGCGGCGATCATCACGACCACCGAACCGGCCACCGCCCAGCGTAAGGCGCGGGGAGGGGATGCCTGGGGAGTATTAGGCTTTGACATGGAGGCCCTTATTGGCTGGAAGCGGAATTCGAGGCGGCGGTTTTGGGCGCCGGGGCGGGAGCCGGATAGAAGAACATCACCAGCGCCACCACCAGATAGATCAGATACGCGCCGAGGGTGCTGACGGTCGGCGCATCCTGATAACCGAACATGCCGGCCAGCACCGAGCCCAACGGGCCGTCCATCGGCAGCGTTGCGCTGAAGTCGAAGAGCACGGTTTGCAGGTGATTCCAGACGCCGGCTTCATGCAGTGCCTGCACCGAGTTGGAGAGGATGCCGGCGGCGACCACGAGGATGAACAGCCCGGTCCAGCGGAAGAACGCCGAGAGATTCAGGCGCATGCTGCCGCTGTAAATCAGGAAACCGACGACGATGGCCAGGATCAGGCCGAGCAGGGCGCCAATCGGCGCGCCCGGGCCTTCGCTCTGCTGGAACACGGCGAGCAGGAAGAACACCGTTTCCAGGCCTTCCCGGGCAACAGCGAAAAACACCATGGCGATCAGGGCGATGACCTGATGCTTCGATGCCGTCAGCGCATGATCGAGAGAGGCCTGCAGCGAATGCTTGATCGAACGCGCCACCTTGCGCATCCAGAACACCATGGAGCTGAGAATACCCACGGCGACGAGGCCGACCACACCTTCGAACAGTTCCTGCTGTTTTTGCGGGAATTCGGCACTGACCAGCTCCAGGCCACCGCCCACCAGCAAGGCCAGCGCAGCGGCGAGAAACACGCCGATCCACACCGCCGGCATCCATTGGCCACGGCCGGTCTGTTGCAGGTAGCTGGCGATAATGCCAACGATCAGCGCGGCTTCAATGCCTTCACGCAGCATGATCAGAAAGGGAACGAGCATTCGGCATCCACTGTGTAACGAAATGAGGTTACAAGTTGTAACATAATGAAAGTCATTCTCACATGTCACTCATTGACATTTACCTGAACGGTAGCTGAACAGGCTTGAAGATCAACCATTCTCAAATGCGTCACGGCCATTGCGGATGAAGCGAGCCGTGTCCGGGCTGCTGCGTTAAGATGCCAGCCACTCGAACAACCACAGGATTCGCCTCGATCCATGTCGGAAAAAGACACCATCGCCATTCAACTGGTGCGTGAAGCACTGCAGCAAAGTTGTGCCCCGGGCGTGGCCACGGAAGAAGTCTTGAACAAGGTCGGCATCGATCCGGCGCTGTTGGCCACCGACGATGCCCGCGTGCCGGCCAGCCAGTACGCGCGGTTATGGCGATTGCTGGCGCGGCGCGGCGATGACGAGTTCTTTGGCATGGACCCGCGCAAGCTGAAATCCGGCAGCCTGGAATTCCTCTGCCGCAGCGCGATGGCCCAGCCGAATCTGACTGCCGGCTTGAATACCGGGTTGAATTTCCTGTCGCTGATGCTTGAACACATGCCGGCACAACTGGTGCACCAGCAAAGTCTGGCGGAGATCGTCTTGCTGGAGGACGACCCCGAGCCGCGCCGCGCCTTCACCTATTTCACTTACTGGATGATTGTCCATGGCGTGGCGTGCTGGCTGGCGGGGCGGCGAATTCCGATCCTCGCTATCGAACTGCGCTGCCCGGCGCCGGATTTCTGTGATGACTATCGGGTGATGTTCTCGGAAAACCTGCGCTTCGACCGGCCGCGCACGCGGATGATTTTCGCCGCCGACGTGCTGGATCTGCCGATCAAGCGCAGCGCCGAGGAGTTGAAACGCTTTCTGGCCCATGCGCCGGCCAACATTCTGGTGAAGTACCGCGACCCGGAAAGCCTCGCCAGCCGGATCAAGCAGGATCTGCGGCAATTACCCGCCGAACAGTGGCCGGAAACCGAAGCCCTGGCCCAACAGTTGTGCATGTCGGCCTCGACCCTGCGCCGGCGTCTGGCGGAAGAAGGGCAGACCTATCAAGGCCTCAAGGACAGCGTGCGCAAGGAACTGGCGATCACCTGGCTGGCGGAGCCTTCGATCAGTTTTGTCGACATCGCCACACGCCTGGGATTTGCCGATGCGAGCTCGTTCTACAAGGCGTTTCGAAAGTGGTCCGGGACCAATCCGGGGCACTATCGCAGCCTGATTCTCAACGAAGCGGTCTGATCCTCGAATCGACGCAAACCTTGGCCAAACCAGTCATCCACTTTGAAGGCTTTGGCCATTGCCGCAGCCGGCGTGCGGCGCGAGTATTCCTCTGATGTTTACGGTTCCCCGACCTAATAAAAACACAGAGGGATTCTGGCAATGCGCGATTACTTGTCTGCCACCGAACAGTTCAATTATCAGCACACCGTGGACGCCGCACTCAGCGGCTCGCTCGAGGCGCTCAACGCCTGCGTCGAATGTTGTGACCGTCACGCCTTGCCGGGGCGCATCGCGCTGTTCTGGGAAGGTCGCGACGGCGCCAGTGCGACCTACACCTTCAGCGATCTGCAGGACAAAGCCGCGCGTTTCGCCAATTTCCTGCTCGCCCAGGGCGTGCAGAAGGGTGACAAGGTCGCCGGCCTGTTGCCGCGCAATATCGAATTGCTCATCACCGTGTTCGCCACCTGGCGCATCGGCGCGGTGTATCAACCGCTGTTCACCGCATTCGGCCCGAAAGCCCTCGAACATCGCCTGAGCAGCTCCGGCGCCAAAGTCGTGGTAACCGACGCCGTCAACCGGCCGAAACTCAGCGAAGTCGCCGATTGCCCGACGCTGGTCACCGTCGGCGGCCCGAAAGGCCAGGGTATCGTTCGTGGCGATTTCAGTTTCTGGGCCGAGTTGCCCAACCATTCCAGTGTCTGCGAACCGGTCATGCTGACCGGCGAAGACCCGTTCCTGCTGATGTTCACCTCGGGCACCACCGGCCCGTCGAAGGCGCTGTCGGTGCCGCTCAAGGCTGTCGTCGCGTTCCAGAGCTACACCCGCGATGCCGTGGATCTGCGCCCGGAAGATGCGTTCTGGAACGTTGCCGATCCGGGCTGGGCCTATGGCATTTATTTCGGCGTGACTGGCCCGTTGTCGATGGGCCATCCGATCACTTTCTACGATGGCCCGTTCACCCTCGAAAGCACCTGCCGGGTGATCAACAAATACGGGATCACCAATCTCACCGGTTCGCCCACGGCCTATCGCCTGCTGATTGCCGGCGGTGACGAGTTCGCCAAATCGATCAAGGGCAAACTGCGCATCGTCAGCAGCGCCGGCGAACCGTTGAACCCGGAAGTGATCCGCTGGTTCGCCGACAATCTCGGCGTGGTCATTCACGATCACTACGGCCAGACCGAACTGGGCATGGTGCTGTGCAACCACCACGGCCTCGAACATCCGATCCACCTCGGCGCCGCCGGGTTTGCTTCGCCGGGCCATCGCATCGTGGTGCTCGACGACCAATACAACGAACTTGGCGTCGGCCAGCCCGGCATCCTCGCCATCGACCGCACACAGTCGCCGATGTGCTGGTTCGCCGGTTACGAAGGCGCGCCGACCAAGGCCTTCGTCGGCGATTACTACCTGAGCGGCGACACCGTGGAATGGAACCCGGACGGCAGCATCAGCTTCGTCGGCCGCAGTGATGACGTGATCACCACTTCCGGCTACCGGGTCGGCCCGTTCGACGTGGAAAGCGCCCTGATCGAGCACCCGGCGGTGGTCGAAGCCGCCGTGGTCGGCAAGCCCGATCCCGAGCGTACCGAACTGGTCAAAGCCTTCGTCGTGCTCAACCCGCAATATCGCGCGGAACCTGCGCTGGCCGAAGAACTTCGGCAACACGTGCGCAAGCGTCTGGCCGCGCATTCGTACCCCCGTGAAATCGAATTTGTCAGCGAGTTGCCGAAAACCCCGAGCGGCAAATTGCAGCGCTTTATCTTGCGCAACCAAGAAATCGCCAAGGCTCAAGAGGCCGCGGCGCACAACGTTTCAGCTTGAATCCAAGGAAACAGTCATGCAGATCGAGAACAAGGTTTTTATCGTCACCGGCGGCGCATCCGGCCTGGGAGCCGCCACCGCTGAGTTGCTGGTGAACGCCGGCGCCAAAGTGATGCTGGTGGACATGAATGCCGACGCCGTTGCCGCCCAGGCCCAGCGCCTTGGTGCGCAGAGCGTGGTCGCCGACATCAGCAACGAAGCCGCCGCCGAAGCCGCCGTGCAGGCGACGGTAAAAGCTTTCGGTAGCCTGAATGGTCTGGTGAACTGCGCCGGCATCGTTCGCGGCGAGAAGATCCTCGGCAAGAACGGCCCGCACGCGCTGGCCAGCTTCGCCCAGGTGATCAACGTCAACCTGATCGGCAGCTTCAACATGCTGCGTCTGGCAGCGGCGGCGATTGCCGAAAGCGAAGCCAACGCCGACGGCGAACGCGGCGTGATCATCAACACTGCATCGGTCGCTGCGTTCGACGGCCAGATTGGCCAGGCCGCATACTCCGCGTCCAAAGGTGCCATCGCCAGCCTGACCCTGCCTGCCGCCCGCGAACTGGCGCGCTTCGGCATCCGCGTGATGACCATCGCCCCGGGTATTTTCGAAACCCCGATGATGGCCGGCATGACCCCGGAAGTGCGCGAGTCGCTGGCCGCCGGCGTACCGTTTCCGCCGCGTCTGGGCAAACCTGCCGAGTACGCTGCGCTGGTGCGGCATATCATTGAAAACAGCATGCTCAACGGCGAGGTGATCCGTCTCGACGGCGCCTTGCGCATGGCCGCCAAGTAAGGAGGATTTCCCATGACCATCTCCAACGATCCGATTGTCATCGTCAGCGCCGTCCGCACCCCGATGGGCGGTTTTCAGGGCGAACTGAAAAGCCTGACCGCGCCGCAACTCGGCGCGGCGGCGATCAAGGCTGCCGTTGAACGCGCCGGTGTTTCCGCCGATGCAGTCGATGAAGTGCTGTTCGGCTGCGTACTGCCGGCCGGTCTCGGCCAGGCGCCTGCGCGTCAGGCTGCACTGGGCGCCGGGCTGGATAAATCCACCCGCTGCACCACCGTCAACAAGATGTGCGGCTCGGGTATGGAAACTACGATTCTGGCCCACGACATGCTGCTGGCCGGCAGCGCCGACGTAGTGATCGCCGGCGGCATGGAAAGCATGTCCAACGCGCCGTACCTGCTGGACCGCGCCCGCGCCGGTTACCGCATGGGCCACGGCCGGGTGCTGGATTCGATGTTCCTCGACGGCCTCGAAGACGCCTACGACAAAGGTCGCCTGATGGGCACCTTCGCCGAAGACTGCGCTGAAACCAACGACTTCAGCCGCGAGGCTCAGGACGCTTTCGCCATCGCCTCGACTACCCGTGCCCAGCAGGCGATCAAGGACGGCAGCTTCAAGGACGAAATCGTTCCGCTGACCGTGACCATCGGCAAGGAACAAGTGGTGATCAGCAACGACGAGCAGCCGCCAAAAGCCAAACTGGACAAGATCGCTTCGCTGAAACCGGCATTCCGCGAGGGCGGCACCGTGACCGCAGCCAACTCCAGCTCGATCTCCGACGGCGCCGCCGCACTGGTGCTGATGCGTCAGTCGCAAGCGCAGAAACAGGGGCTGAAACCGCTGGCGGTGATCCACGGTCACGCCGCGTTTGCCGACACCCCGGGCCTGTTTCCGGTGGCACCGATTGGCGCGATCAAGAAGCTGATGAAGAAAACCGGCTGGTCGCTGGATCAGGTCGATCTGTTCGAGGTCAATGAAGCCTTTGCCGTGGTCGGCATGGCGGCGATGACCCACCTGGAAATCCCTCACGACAAACTCAACATCCACGGCGGCGCCTGCGCCCTGGGCCATCCGATCGGTGCCTCCGGTGCGCGGATTCTGGTGACCTTGCTCTCGGCCCTGCGCCAGAAAGGCCTGAAACGCGGCGTCGCGGCGATCTGCATCGGCGGCGGCGAAGCCACGGCGATGGCGGTCGAGTGCGTCTGAACCCGAGTTAAGGATTTGCCATGATTCCCAATGACGACCAGCAACAAATCCGCGACATGGCCCGGCAGTTTGCCGAGGAACGGCTGAAACCGTTCGCCGCCGAATGGGATCGCGAGCACCGCTTCCCGAAGGAAGCCATCGGCGAAATGGCCGAGCTGGGTTTCTTCGGCATGCTGGTGCCGGAGCAGTGGGGCGGTTGCGACACCGGTTATCTGGCATACGCCATGGCCCTGGAAGAAATCGCCGCCGGCGACGGCGCCTGTTCGACGATCATGAGCGTGCACAACTCGGTGGGCTGCGTGCCGATCCTCAAGTTCGGCAACGACGACCAGCGCGAACGCTTCCTCAAACCGTTGGCCAGCGGCGCGATGCTCGGTGCTTTCGCGTTGACCGAACCCCAGGCCGGCTCCGACGCCAGCAGCCTGAAAACCCGCGCACGGCTGGAAGGCGATCACTACGTGCTCAACGGCTGCAAACAGTTCATCACCTCCGGGCAGAACGCCGGGATCGTGATCGTGTTTGCCGTCACCGACCCGAGTGCCGGCAAGCGTGGGATCTCGGCGTTCATCGTGCCGACCGACTCGTCGGGCTACAAAGTCGCTCGCGTCGAAGACAAACTCGGCCAGCACGCCTCGGACACCTGCCAGATTTTGTTCGAAGACGTCAAAGTGCCGGTGGCCAACCGTCTGGGCGAGGAGGGCGAGGGCTACAAGATCGCCCTGGCCAACCTTGAAGGCGGCCGTGTCGGCATCGCTTCGCAATCGGTGGGCATGGCCCGCGCCGCGTTCGAAGCGGCCCGTGATTACGCCCGCGAGCGTGACACTTTCGGCAAGCCAATCATCGAGCACCAGGCCGTGGCGTTCCGTCTGGCGGACATGGCGACTCAGATCGCCGTGGCGCGGCAGATGGTGCATTACGCCGCCGCTCTGCGCGACAGCGGTCAGCCCGCGCTGGTCGAGGCGTCGATGGCCAAACTGTTCGCCTCGGAAATGGCCGAGAAGGTCTGCTCCATGGCCTTGCAAACCCTCGGCGGTTACGGTTACCTCAACGACTTCCCGCTGGAGCGCATCTACCGCGACGTGCGGGTCTGCCAGATCTACGAAGGTACCAGCGACATTCAGCGCATGGTCATTTCGCGCAATCTTTGAGAAGGAATCTGCACATGAGTTACGAAACGATTTTGCTGGAAACCCATGGCCGCGTCGGCGTCATCACCCTGAACCGCCCGCAGGCGCTGAATGCCCTGAACGCGCAGTTGGTCAGCGAAGTGAACCGTGCCCTCGATGGCCTGGAAGCCGATGCGAACATTGGCTGCATCGTCATCACCGGTTCGAAGAAAGCCTTCGCTGCCGGCGCCGACATCAAGGAAATGGCCGAGCTGACCTACCCGCAGATCTACATGGACGACCTGTTCAGCGACAGCGACCGTGTGGCCAACCGCCGCAAGCCGATCATCGCGGCGGTCAACGGCTTTGCCCTTGGTGGCGGCTGTGAACTGGCGCTGATGTGCGACTTCATCCTGGCCGGCGACAACGCCAAATTCGGCCAGCCGGAAATCAACCTCGGCGTACTGCCGGGCATGGGCGGCACCCAGCGCCTGACCCGCGCCGTGGGCAAGGCCAAGGCCATGGAAATGTGTCTGAGCGGGCGTTTGATCGACGCGGTGGAAGCCGAGCGTTGCGGCATCGTTGCGCGGATCGTGCCGAGCGATGAGTTGCTGGATGAGGCGCTGAAAGTTGCGGCGGTGATCGCCAGCAAGTCGTTGCCGATTGCGATGATGGTCAAGGAAAGCGTCAACCGCGCGTTCGAAGTGAACCTGACCGAAGGCGTGCGTTTCGAGCGCCGGGTGTTCCACGCGGCGTTTGCGACGCAGGATCAGAAGGAGGGGATGGCGGCGTTTGTGGCCAAGCGTGCGCCGGAGTTCCAGGGCAAATAACGCTGCGCAATTACAAAATGCCCTCACCCCAGCCCTCTCCCAGAGGGAGAGGGAGCCGACCGAGATGCCTCAGGTCTGACATCGACCTGAGAGGCCGAGTCGATTATGGATTCACAAGCGATCGTTCAAGTCGGTGCAACTCGTGAATATCCCACGGTCAGTCCCCTCTCCCTTTGGGAGAGGGTTAGGGTGAGGGGAAAGAGGGCCGACACGGTTACAACTGATAGTTCTTCAACTCCCGCGCAATCACCATCCGCTGTATCTCGCTGGACCCCTCGTAAATCTGGGTAATCCGCGCATCCCGGTAATACTTCTCCACCGGGTAATCCTCCAGATACCCGTACCCGCCATGAATCTGAATCGCTGAAGAGCACACCTTTTCAGCCATTTCCGAAGCAAACAGTTTGGCCTGCGAAGCCTCCGACAGACACGGTTTGCCCGCTGTACGCAGCCGCGCCGCATGCAGGATCATCAAGCGCGCCCCGTTGATCTGCATCTGCATGTCCGCCAACAGGTTGGCGATGCTCTGGTGCTCGACGATGGCCTTGCCGAACTGCACCCGATCACGGGCATAACCCAGCGCCGCTTCAAACGCCGCACGGGCGATGCCCAGTGCTTGCGCGGCAATGCCGATGCGTCCGCCCTCAAGGTTGGACAGGGCAATGGCCAGGCCTTTACCGCGTTCACCCAACAGATTGGCCTCGGGAATACGGCAATCGTTCAACGTCACCGCGCAGGTGTCGGAAGCGCGGATGCCCATCTTGTGTTCGGTGCGGTCGACGATGAAACCCGGTGTGTCGGTCGGCACGAGGAATGCCGAGATCCCGCGCTTGCCCAGATCGGGATCGGTGACGGCAAACACGATCGCCAGTTTCGCCCTTTTGCCGTTGCTGACGAATTGCTTGGCGCCGTTGATCACCCATTGCCCGTCGCGCAGTTCAGCGCGGGTGCGCAGGTTGTGCGCTTCGGAGCCAGCCTGGGGTTCGGTCAGGCAGAAGCAGCCGATCATTGCGCCGCTGGCCAGGTCTGCCAGCCAGGTCTGTTTCTGTTCTTCGCTGCCGTAGTTGAGCACCGGCCCGCAGCCCACTGAGTTGTGAATGCTCATGAACGCACCGGTAGCGCCGTCACCGGCGGAAATCTCTTCCACCGCCAGCGCATAAGCCACGTAGTCGACATAGGTGCCGCCCCATTCTTCCGGCACCACCATGCCCAGCAGGCCCAGTTCGCCCATCTTCGCCACCAGACCGTCATCGATCCAGCCGGCCTTTTCCCACGCTTGGGCGTGGGGCGCGATTTCTCCACGGGCAAAATCCCGGGCCATGTCGCGGATCATTACCTGGTCTTCAGTCAATTCGAGATCGTGCATGGCTCAGCTCCCGCTCTCTTCGAAACCGTGGAAGAAACTCGCGACGTGCTCGGCGTGCAACGCGGCAAGGGTCGGCGGGTTCCAGCGTGGTGATTTGTCTTTGTCGATCAGCAAGGCGCGCACGCCTTCGATCAGGTCGCCGCGCTCGAACCACTGGCGATCCAGATGCAGTTCCAGGGCGAAGCAGTGTTCCAGGCTCAGGTGCCGACCGCGACGCAGCATCTCCAGGGTCACGCCCATGGCCAGCGGCGAGCGGGTTTCCAGCAGGTCGGCGGTGGTGGTCGCCCATTCGTGGCTGTCGGCAACGGTGACGGCGCGCAGTTGCTCGACGATGCTCGGCACGTCTGGCAGTGCGAAGAAATGGTCGATGACAGGGCGCAAGGCTTCCAGCGGTGCATCCGGCAGGGTTTGCACGGCGTGGCGGGCCAGCAGGTTTTGCAGGTCTTTGAGCGGCGTGTCGTGCCACTCCAGGTGATCGAGCTGCTCGTCGAGGGTGCCGAGTTTGCTGCTGTCCAGATACCAGTCGGCGAGGCCGCAATACAGCGCATCCGCCGCCCGAATCTGCACGCCGCTGACGCCCAGGTAAATCCCCAGCTCGCCGGGAATGCGCGGCAGGAAATAACTGCCGCCGACATCCGGGAAATAACCGATGGCCACTTCCGGCATTGCCAGACGGCTCTTTTCGGTGACCACCCGCAGGTCAGCACCTTGCACCAGACCCATGCCGCCACCGAGGACGAAACCGTCCATCAGCGCCAGCACCGGTTTGCGGTAGTGGTGGATCGTCAGGTCGAGGGCGTATTCCTCGACGAAGAAATCTTCATGCAGCGTGTCGCCGCTTTTATGGCTGTCGTACAGGGAGCGAATGTCGCCACCGGCACAGAAGGCCTTCTCGCCCGCACCGCGCAGTACCACGGCGTGAATATGGGCGTCGGAGGCCCAGGCATCCAGTTGCAACTGGAGCTGGCGCACCATGTCGAGGGTCAGCGCATTGAGGCCGGCGGGGCGGTTGAGGGTCAGGTGACCGATGTGATTGCGAACCTCGGCCAGCACTTCGTTTTGCGTGGCATCCATGGACGAAGTCCGCGGGGATGAAGCCTGAGCAGTCATCACTAACTCCCTGCTTTTATTGTCTTTATTCGAGAAGCCCGCGCGCGGGCGTTAGCGGATCGTAACAGTGCAAATTTGCCGTGTACAACGGGGATATGTGCATGGGGTGTCTGCATTTTTGCTTGGCCCGGAAAGCCGCTTGCGGACGTTGATTCCAGTCCCGGCCGTCATTTGTCGCAGAACTGTGCCTGTAGGGTCCGGGCGCAAAACAGCAGGGCGCGTCTGGCTTCTTCATGGGCGGCGGGGTAGTTCATGAAGCCGTGGCGCATGCCCGAAAACTCTTTGTGTTTGACTGTGACACCTGCTTTGCGCAGTTGTGCGGCGTAGGCACGGCCTTCATCACGCAGAACGTCATGTTCGCAGGTGATGATCAATGTCCGGGGCAGTCGGTACAGCGAGTCGCCCAGCAGCGGCGACAACCGGGTATCGGCTCGCGATGTTCCGGGCGGTAGATAGTGACCGAGGTACCATTCAAGCATATCTGTGGTCAGTCCATGCCCTTGCGCGAACTTTGTGTGGGAGCGTCGGCGTATGTGGCAGTCGAGCAAAGGATAAAGCAGCAACTGAAAGCAGATACGTGGTGTGTCACATTCAGCGTCGCGCTGGCTGATAACGGCGGCCATCCCGCCTCCTGAACCACCTCCTGCGACTGCAATTGCTGAAGTGTCCAGCCCGGAACCGGCGTCTTGCCGTGTCACCCACTTGAAAGCAGTCCAACAGTCTTCCAGAGCTGCCGGAAACACGTGTTCCGGAGGACGGGCGTAATCAACGGCAACCACTTTGCAACCGGCCCACTCACACATCAACCGACAGAACCCGTCATGGGTGTCCAGGTCTCCCGTCACCCAGCCACCGCCGTGGAAGAAAACCAGCACGGGAAACGGCCCCTTGCCGGGTGGCGTGTAAAGGCGCAGCGGCAGTGACCGGCCCTGGCTTTCAATCGCCAGATCATGAACGCAGGTCACTTGCGCCTGACGCAACGCTGTTCTGGCGTCCTCCACCGTCAACGAGGCCTCATCCATGGCCGCAGCCCTTGCCTGAACGGGCCTCTGCCTCGATCTCGATAACGTATTCAGAGCTAACCAGTCGAGAGACTTCCACCAGCATTGTTGTCGGAGGATGTCCTTCGAAAAACGCTTTGTGCGCCCGCGCGATATCTGGCAAGAGCGCCATGTTGGTGGTGTACATGCGCGTGGCAATGATGCGGGTACGATCTTCACCCAGTTGTTTCAGCGCCTGTTCGATGATTTTCAGGCATCGCCGTGTCTGGGCATAGGCATCACCGGGTTTGAAGGGCTTGCCGTTCTTTCGAAATGCCACCGTACCGCCGACCAGAATCGTCTTGCCGGCCTTCACGGCTCTGCAGTAACCAGCGAGGCGTTCCCAAGGTGCTCCAGAATAAACACGTTTGAATTTCATGCTTCAGACTCCTGTCCCAGATCGACCGGAAGCGTCTTCAAACCCCGGAATTGCAGGTTGTTGTTGCGCCACGTGACAGGCCGGCGCGCGATGAGATGCAAGTCAGGGAAGCGTTTTAACAGCGAGGTGAACACGATCTCGGCCTCAAGTCTGAACAGCGCCGTGCCCATGCAGAAATGTTCGCCTCTCCCGAACGTCAGGTGTTCGTTCTTTGGCCGACGTATATCGAAGTTGTCGGGATCGGGGAATTTTGTCGGGTCACGATTGGCGGCGGCCCGGACCAGATAAACCAGCTGTCCCTTTTTCATCGTGACGTCGCCAATGGTGACGTCCTCCATGAGCACCCTATGGCTCAGAGAACCGGCAGGATCGAAGCGCAGCATTTCTTCAATGAATGAGCCAATCAATGTCGGATCTGCCAACAGAGTCTTGAGTTGTCCGGGATGCTTCAGCAAATGCAACAGGCCGAGGCTCAACTGGTCTGCGCTGGTGGTATAACCCGCCACCAGAATGAACACGATCTGTGCCAGCACCTCATCGAAACTGGCGGCGCTGTTCTGGCCACTCTCCAGTACCCGGCTCACAAGATCATCCCTGGGCTGCCTGCGCCGCTGTTCAATGAGAACAGCGAACCAGGCGTACATCTCTTTGATGCCTTCCAGGGCCTGCTCCGGCCCTTGATCCGCGTCCTGGCTGCCGCCAAGGAACATCACGATGTCTCGTGTCCAACGCCGAAGATTCAACGCCTCGTCATCTTCCATGCCATACAGCCTGGCCAGAATCAGTGCCGGAATCCGGTCAAACAGCCCGGTTTTCAAATCGGTCTGCCCGTGCAGACCGGACAGTTCTCGATCAGTGATGTCATGAATGACCGTCCGCAAGGATCCGATGGAGCGCGGTGTGAAGGCATTACCCAGTAACTGACGGCTGGCTTTGTGAAACTCGCCATCCTGGGAGTACATCCATCCGGACGCCAGCTTGATGAATTCGGTTATTTGCGTGCGTTTGTTTCCAGGCACCCGAGCATCGATCAGTTGTTGCATTCGATTTGAAGAGAATCGTCGGGAATCGGCCTGTGCGGCAAAGACATCGCTATAGCGGGTCAGAAACCAGGCCTGCAAATGTT
Source organism: Pseudomonas sp. COW5 (assembly GCF_026240005.1). NCBI lineage: Bacteria > Pseudomonadati > Pseudomonadota > Gammaproteobacteria > Pseudomonadales > Pseudomonadaceae > Pseudomonas > Pseudomonas sp. COW5. Next base: position 5,447,833 of record NZ_JAPHVP010000001.1, read on the forward strand.
CGCACCAATAGACTGGCCGATTTTCTCGCAGCCAGGCGTAGGCCTTGTAAGGATTGCGAATCGTATTGCGGTTCGAGAAATTCGGCTCATTGTCGTACAGCGGTTTTGTGAAGCGCTTTACGTATTCCTTTTTGTCGATGGGGGCACTGACCAGCTCTGACGGTGGTTTTAACAGCTTGTTGATCACGCGCAATTGAGCTTTGGTGGCGTGTCGCTCCAGCTCGGTGCCTGCGACGAGCCCCCGGTCATGAAGTTTCGGGGAAAAGACACCGACGATGTCCTGAAGTGTCTCGGCTGGCACAAGCGAATGGCGTTTGCCTTCTTCGATTATCAGATCCAGCGCGCGGGCGTAGGTGAGTGCAACCGCCTGGCGATGAGTGAACTCACCTGCACTGCGGCACTGATCGACAATCAGCGATTCAATTCGTTGGGCGATGTTTTCGCTGGCAAACCGCGGTCGGTTTATGGCGTCCCGTGCAACCTGACAGCACAGGACGTTGTTATCGCCTGCGAAGGTCGTGCTGATCTCGTGATCCATGCACAAGGTGATGATTTGATTGTCGTGATGAAATCCCTGCGAACCACATAGTTCTCTGCATGCCCTCATGACCTCAAGTCCCAGCCATGTGCCGATGCTTTTGACGATGGCCGCGAGAATATGCAGTTCTGTTTTGCGGGACGGCTGATGCCAGCACGCTTCGAATCGCGACACTACTGCTTGCTCCAGCAGCCTCAAGGCCAAGACTTTGAGTTGCTCGACATAAAGTCGCTGTCGAAACAGCGGTCTGGTCAGGAGAGGTTGGTTGTTGTCGTCAGTCCTGACCAAACGATGGCAAGCGAAACGGTACGTCAGATAAACACACATACTGGCGGCACCACGCGCGCCAGCGATAAGGAAAAGGCGCTCCTGAATGAAGGTCTGCATCGCGCATGTCAGGCGCTCCTTTCGTGGAACCTCACTGGTGAAAACGCCTTCGGGAGATAACCTGGCATAGCGTTGCATCATCGCGCCCGGTGGAAGCCTCATTTCAGAAAAACGGATGCCGGCAACTTGATTGGCGTGGATGCCTCCCTTGGGGTCGCAGGAGGTAACGCTGACACCAGGCAGGAGCGGACCGTTCTCTTTCTCGCGAATTCGTACCCGGAACCAGTGCAACCCCTCGTCCACGTCATTGACGATAAGACGTCCCAGCACCATGACCACCCCTGCTGCGTGCAATGCGTTGCCGATCCAGAACTTGCAGGACTGCGGTGTGGGAGAGTTCAGAATCAGGCAATGGTTGTGCGGGTCATAGGTGATCGTGGTTTGCAGGTTGCCGACATCGGAGCCGCTGGCGATCTCTGTGCAGCCAAAAGCGTAAACCGCGTCCAGCTTGCAAATTTCCTGATGATATTGCGTGATCTGGAGCTGACTGCCGTGGGCAAACAATGCATCGCCGGCAATGAAGTGGTCGACAATGCAGGCAAGCAATGAATAGTCCCAGGCGCCGATAAACGCTGCTCGCTCAAGCATCAACCTGAAAGCGGACTGATCGCGCTGGCCCAGCCACATGTCATTGGTCATGAGCCCCTTGCCGATGATTGCGCGCATACGATCGATATTCAGATCCATGTATTCGCGCAGTGACAGACGATGACGCTTTCCGGGGGCGAAAAGGGGTGTTTGCAGTAGTTGCAGTAGTGGATCGCTCATGAAACGTTCCTCTCGCAGAATTCGAAACACTGGATTCGAAAACCACCAGATTCGCGGAGCTGGCGAAAAACACACACGCCCGTCTGCTGCAGACAGGGCATTTTGGCGGACAACAGGTTACGCAAAAAAGACGGTGTTTTCTGAAAGGAACGTTTCAATCAAAGCGTAAAGCCAGCTCGCTTCTCAACGACGTTGAGCGTTTCTCCATAGCCAGACTACCGGTGTCATCGCTACTGGACATAACTGCGGGCCAGACTTCCAAGTGAAAGGCAGACAACTCTGTGCGGTACAGATTTGAAATCTAGTTGCTGATCTCTACTTGGCAATACCTCGGAACAACCTTTGGTCGGAAGTGGCTCAAACCCGTCCACTGAGAACTTCACCAATGCTCCGCCGTCTGGCATGCAACTCACTGGCATGAATCAACTGTTCCAGGTCTTCTGGCGTCACATCGATAAACGCCTCCATATCGGCCAGCGCCAATTTCAGATCCTCGGCCGTGATGGCTTGAGAATCGACCGGCGTCACGGCCGGCGCAGGTTCGGCGGGGCGTTTCGGGTAGCGGATGCGGGTCAGGTTGTTGTAGGCCAGTGCGGCCAGCAGCATGCACGCGGCGCTGAGCATCACCGGTTCCAGGGCTTTCCAGTCCATGGCGATGGTCGTCGGATCCGCCAGCACCATGGTCAAGGCCACCGCGCCGGCCGGCGGGTGCAGGCAACGCAGCCAGCACATCAGGATCAGCGCCATGCCCGCCGCCAGACAGGCACTGCCGAGGGTTCGGCCGAGAACATGGGCCACCAGCAATGCGACGACGCCCGCACACAGATAACCGCCGATGATCGACCACGGCTGGGCGAGGGCGCCGGAGGATACGGCGAACAGCAACACCGCCGACGCACCCAGCGGGCCGATCAGGTGGTAGGCCACTTCGATGCCGAACACCTGGCTGCATGCCCACACGCTGAACAGCGTGCCGAGTGCCATGCCGATGGCGGCGCGGCTCCATTCGGTGGGGCGGGTGTTGATGGCAGCGGGCAACCAGCGAGCGAGCATGAAGAAGCGATCCTTTGAAGAAAACCGAAGGCAAAAAAAAGGACTTGTCCGTCAATCCGGAAAGTCCTTCGAAGCGTTCCAACTATTGGGGGAGGAACGCGCACAGTGTGCCAAGCAATCTCGATGCTGACAAATTCATATAAATGCAGCTTCAGTGCATTATTTTTGAACTGTTTTAATTCGACGGCCACTGACCACGCACAAGTATCCACCCAGCGCAGCCAGTGCACTCAACGCATAGAACATGCTCGGTGCCGGGGTGTGCATCAACAGAAATCCACACATCATCGGGCTCAAAGCCCCGCCCAGTGCGGCGAGGTTCTGCGCGCCGTAGTAGCTGCCGCGCAGGGCTTCCGGGGCGAGGGTGTCGACGAACAGGAAGTCCGCCGGATAGATGATCATCTCGCCGAGGGTGAAGATGAACATCGCTACGCACCAGCCAATGAGGCTGTCGGCCATGCTGAAACCGATCAGCCCGCCGATGAACAACGCTGTGCCGCCGGCGATCCAGCGCCGCAGATGTTCACGCTTGAGCAGGCGACCGATCTGGTATTGCAGCAGGATGACGGTAATCGCATTGCAGGCGAGCAAAGCGGCCATGGTGTCGAGCGTCTGCTGTTGGGTGTGGGTGACCAACAGATACTGCGACAGGTACAGGGTGAACCGCCCGTGAACCAGTGTGCTGAGCAGGCAGCCCAAAGTGAACAGGACCATCGTGCGGTCGTTCTTCAGGATTCTCAGCGTGTCCAGGAAACTCTGCGGCTGTTTTCCCGACGACTGCGGATCGGCTTCCCGCGAGACGCCGAGCAGCAGAAACATGCTGCCGCAGGCAATCGCGCCAGCAACGATAAACGGCGCAGTGGGCTGGATGCCGGCAATCACCACGCCGATCATCGGGCCGATGGCGTAGCCGATGTTGGTCAGGGTGTAGTTCAGCGAGAACGCTTTGACCCGTTGGCCGACGGGCAGGTTTTCACTGAGGATCGCCTTGGAGCCAATCAGGAACAGCGCCGAAGCGGTTTCGCTGATGATCAGCACCAGGGTGACCAGATACAGGTTCTGCGCGAACGTCAGCAGAATCAGGCCAACGCCGCTCGACAGCATGGTCAGGATCAGCAACCGACGTTTGTCGAGGCGGTCGATGATGTAGCCACCATAAAGTGACAGCAGCGTGGCACTGAACACCGCGATGCCCAGCAACAGCCCTACATCCTGAGGGTCGAGGCCCAGCTTGTTGCTCAGGAACAGGGTCAACAGAGGGCTGATCAGGGCGCGGCTGATGACGATGGTCAACGAGGTGATCATCAGCCGGCGAATAAGGCGCGAGTAAGTGGCCACGAAAAGATCAATGTCCTTATTTCAGGTTCGGATACGAGCGGCGTTGCCATCCTCACCGCGTGCCGGTTACCGGTCAAGCACGCGCGAGGCGGTCGTGATATCAGGCAAGCGACAGGCGCATGGCGCAGCGACGTTCACCGGGAAGGCCGTGGGCAATTTCATCGTTCAAGGCCAGGGCCAGATGCGCGCCGATATTCTCGTCGTTCAGCACGACAAACCCCATTCGCTGATAAAACGGCGCATTCCACGGCAGGTCGCGGAAAGTGGTCAGCGTGACGGCATCCAGTTGCTGTTGGCGGGCCTGTTCGATCGTGGCCAACAGTAACTTGCGACCGATACCCTGGCCTTGAAAGTGTTGGCTGACGGAGAGTTCCTCGACATGCAGTTGCCTGTCGATTTCAACGGCCCTTAGAAAGCCTGCAAGTTGTCCGTCGATATTTTCTGCCACCCACACAGTGGTCTGTTCGATGGCCTGCAAATGCTGCGCGGCGTCGGGTACATCGCTGTCGGCCAGCCAGGCCAGTGCAGGATCCAGACGAAACAGTTCAGCGGCCGAACGTTCGATGGCGGGGAGGGTGGCCGCGTCTGTGGGCCGGGCGGGGCGTATAAGGAATGTCATGCGGGAACTGCCGATGGCTGCGATCCTGGGAAGCTCCGCAAGATCGCAGCCTTCAGCGAGGTCTACAAGGGTTTCAGGTACAACAGCACGTAATCGTTCTTGTCGAAGCGACCGCTCAGTACCGGTTGCAGGCTGGCCAGCGGCGTGCCTTGCAGTGACTGCATATCCTTGCTGTCCATGATCAGCCAGGCCGGACCCTGGAGGGCTTCCAGTTGCTGGACGGTTTCGGTGAACTGCGGTTGCAGGTCCTGTTCGACGTTGACCATGAACTTGATCGCCTTGGCGTCCTTGCCCATGCCGTGCAGCACCAGCGGGGCCGGGTTCTGTTGAACCTGGGCGAACGCCGCACGACTGAAAGAACGGGTGTCATAGAGCGCGCGTTCCACCGGCTCGAACACGGCGGCATAGACCGTCCACAACGCCAGTACGGCGCTCAGGGCCAACACCTCGGCACGCCAGCGCGGCTTCCACAGTCGCGACAACGCCAGCAGTTGCAGCAGGCCCAGCACGATCAGCACCGGCATGACACCGGTCAATAGCTCCGGGAACTTGCGTCGTGCAACCAGCAGGGCAACGATCAGCAACAGCGGCGTCAGCAGCCACAAGGCCTGAATGATCCCGCGCAACCAGGCGAATACCCGACCGTGAGCCACCTGGAACGGATACGCGGCGATGATCGCGGCCATCGGCAACATCGGCAGCAGGTAACGCGCCTTCTTCGCCTGTGGAATCGACAGACCGACCATGACGATCAATCCGGCCGCCGCGCAATATTGCACCAGCCGCAAGGCCGGTCCGCGTTGATGCGGTTTGCTCAGCCACGCCGCCGCCAGCACCACAATGGCCAGCGGGTAAGCCAGCGCGTAGTTGCCCAGCGAACTGGTGAAGTAGTACAGCGAGCCGCTGACACCTTCACTGCCATCCATGCGCCCCATGAACTGCATGCGGATCACGTCTTGCAGGAAAGCCTCGCCACCGCTGAGGTTGGCCAGCCACAACAACAGGCCGACACACGCCGCGAGCAGGATCGACGCCAGCACACCGAACACGAACAGCCGTGTCCACTGACGGTTGAGCAGGTAATAGCTGCAGAGCATGCCGGTCGGCACCACTAGCCCGATCGGCCCGCGAATGCCGAAACCCAGCAACAACAGGACGAAAATCAGCGGCCAGCGTCGGCCGGAGCCGAAATGGTCATGAGCGTAACCCAGATAGAACACCGACAGCGCGACGGCAGCCAGCATCAGGTCTTGCGACACCGCGCGGACTTCCGTGATGAAGGTGCTGGTGAGCATCAGCAGCGCAATGCTGATCAATGCCCAGCGCTGCGAATGCACCGCCAGCAAGCGGTACATCAACATCACGATCACCCCGCCCGCGATGGCGCTGGGCAACCACGCGGTCAGGGTATTGATAGCCCCGAAAGGCAACGCCAACAGCCAGATGAACAACGTCGACAACGCCGAATAGTCTGCGTAAGGCTCGCCGTAGGTGGTCGGGAATACCGTCGGCCCGTGTCGCAGCATCTCCTGGGCAAACAGTACAAAGCGTGAATCAAAGCCAATGGGTGCCTGTCCATAAACCCCGGCGATAAACAACAACAGTGCCAGCAGCCCTGCGATCAGGGACTGCCGGCGGATGGCAGGCGACAACGTAATCAAGCGACGTCCGCAGTGTTGGGCCATTGTTGCAGCGGGATCGGCAACTTGCGCGAATCCCCACGGCCGATCGGGAAGTACTTGAAGCCATTGCGCGCCAGACGATCGGCGTCGTACAGGTTACGGCCGTCGAAGATCACTGGATCCTTGAGGCGTTGCTGGATCAGATCGAAATCCGGCGCCTTGAACTGTTGCCATTCGGTGCAGATGATCAGCGCGTCGGAACCGGCAAGCACCGATTCAGGGGTGCCCATCAGCATCAGTTTTTCTTCGTTCGGGTACAGATGCTGGGTTTCCTGCATCGCTTCCGGGTCGAACGCGCGAACGCTGGCGCCGGCGGCGAACAGCGAATCGAGCAGCACGCGGCTTGGCGCGTCGCGCATGTCGTCGGTGTTCGGCTTGAACGCCAGGCCCCACAGGGCGAAGGTCTTACCGCGCAGATCACCCTTGTAGAACGCATTGATGCGGTCGAACAGCTTGTGCTTCTGACGTTCGTTGATCGCTTCGACCGCTTGCAGCAGGTCGCTGGAGCAATGGGCCTGTTCGGCACTGTGGATCAGCGCGCGCATGTCTTTGGGGAAGCACGAGCCGCCGTAGCCGCAGCCCGGATAGATGAAGTGGTAACCGATGCGCGTGTCGGCGCCGATGCCCTGGCGGACCGACTCGATGTCGGCGCCCAGGTGTTCGGCCAGTTCGGCGATCTGGTTGATGAAGCTGATCTTGGTCGCCAGCATGCAGTTGGCGGCGTACTTGGTCAGCTCGGCGCTGCGCAGGTCCATGAACATGATGCGGTCATGGTTGCGGTTGAACGGCGAGTACAGGTCGCGCATCACGTCGCGCACTTCATCACCTTCGCAGCCGATGACGATGCGGTCCGGACGACGGCAGTCGGAGACCGCCGAACCTTCCTTGAGGAATTCCGGGTTGGAGACGATATCGAACTGCAGCGCGCGACCGGCCTTGTCCAGCGCGGCCTGGATATGGGCGCGCAGGGTGTCGCCGGTGCCGACCGGTACGGTGGATTTTTCCACCAGGATCAGCGGTTGCTCGCGATGGCGGGCAACGGCATCGCCCACCGACAGCACGTATTTCAGGTCGGCCGAGCCATCCTCGCTGGACGGTGTGCCCACGGCAATGAAGGCGACGCGACCGTGAAGCACGGCGGTTTTCTCATCGGAAGTGAAGTGCAGACGACCGGAATCCAGGCCTTCACGGACCAGGCTCGACAGGCCCGGCTCGAAGATGCTGACGTGACCCTGGCTGAGCAGTTCGACCTTCTTCTGATCGATATCCATGCACACGACATCATGGCCGACCTCGGCCAGAACCGCGGCTTGCACCAGGCCGACGTAACCGCTTCCAAATACTGTGATTTTCATGGAGCACTCCTCAAATCGGGCGCTTGTGCCGGACGAGTGTTGATAGTGATGACACCGAGCATGACCAGTGCCACGCCCAGTGATTTGGTGAAACTGAAAGATTCGTTGAACAGCGGCAGACTGGCCGCCAACAGATACACCAGCGCATAGCTGATGCTCAGCAGCGAATAGGCCCGGCCCAGCGGCAGGTCGCGCAGGGCGGCGAGCCAGCAGAGCATCGACAGTGCGTAGGCGAGAATGGCCATGAACACCACTGCCAGCGCCGTCAGGTCGACGTTGCCGGTGGTCAATGCGGATAACCATTGTTCCGGCTGCGGCAGGCGCGTCATGCTCCAGCGCATGCCCAGTTGGGCGCCGCTGACCAGCAACACGCTGCCCAGCGCAAAGCCGATTCCGCGTCCCTGACTCATGACTGTTGCCCCAGCAGCGCCACGCCGCCGATCACCAGCGCCACGCCGATCCAGTGCTGGCGATCGATCGGTTCGCGAAACACGAAACGCGCGATCAGGGTGATCAGCACAAAGTTGAGGCTGAGCATCGGATAAGCGATGCCCACCTCAAGGCGTTGCAATACCAGCAGCCAGACCAGCAGGCCCGAACCCAGTGCGAACAGCGCCAGCCACAGCCACGGCGAGCGCAGTTTGTCAGCCCAGGACGAATCGACCCCGCGCCAGCTCTCCACCGCGTACTTCTGTGCAACCTGGCCCAGGCACGTCAGCAGACACGCCGTCAGCAACAGCAACCAGCTCATGACGGATCCTTGGGCAGGACAATGATCACCAGGTTGCCTTGCTCATAACGGTTGCCGTCCTTGGGCAGCAGGTCGACTTCATGCAGCTCGTCGTCGCCCTTGACCCGCATGACCACGCCGACCGAGCCGGTGCGGCGGGCATCGCGTACCCACTGCTGGACTTCATCGGTGGTGATCCGCTGTTCCGCGCCTTCGGGATAGCTCAGGCCGTACTTCAGCTCGCCCACGGTGTTGTACAACGCCACCTTGGGTTGCTTCAGGCGCCAGGCCAGTGCCGAAGCGGCACCGAGATCGTTGCTCAGCAGGTGCGTGGTGCCGGACAGTTCGTCGAGGTGATGCAGGATGAACTGGTCCGGCGTCTTGTTGGCCACCACCGACTTCGGCAACGCGGCCGGCAGGACACCGATCAGCAGCAGACTGCCGAGCGCCGGAGCGGCCCAGCACTGCAGCGGCAGAAACGCCTGCGCAAGGTTGGCGATGATCCAGCCGATCAGGGCAATGAACACCAGCACCATGCTGTGCAGCTCATGGTCGTACACCGGTTTTTTCAGTTGCAGGTAAACCAGTGCGATCAGCGTGACGACGCCCAGCACCAGGTTAAGCAAACCGTTGATGCTCAAGGCCCGGCCCTGTTCCAGACGCAGACGGTCGGCCAGGGCATGACCCAGCAACAGCGCCAGCGGCAGCAGGCACGGCAGGATGTAGGTCGGCAGCTTGCCGTTGGCGGTGCTGAAAAATGCCAGCGGCATCACCAGCCACAGCAGCAGGAAGGCAATGCCCGGTTGGGTACGGGTCTGCCAGGCTTGCTTGAACGCCGGCACCAGCATGCCGACCCACGGCAGGCTGAAGGCAACCAGCAATGGCAGGTAGAACCACCATGGTGCGTCGTGTTGGGCATCGTCACCGGCAAAGCGGCGGATGTGTTCGTGCCAGAAGAAGAACCGCCAGTAATCCGGTTCCTGACTGTGCACGGCCAGCACCCACGGCAGGCTGACGACGATCGCCACGGCAACCGCCACCGGACCGTAGATCAGCAGTTCACGCCAGCGTTTCTGCCAGAGCATCCAGGGCAGGGCGATCAGCACCGGCAGCAGCCAGGCGAGAAAACCCTTGGTCATGAACCCCATCCCGCAGGCCAGCCCCAACACAGCCCAGCTGATTACGCGTTGCCGGGTGCTACGACTGTCGACGGCAAACCACAGGGCGACGAGGCTCAGGTTTACCCAGAAGGTGAATTGCGGATCGAGGTTGGCATAACCCGCCTGACCGGCAACCACCGTGAAGCTCATGTAGAGCAGGGCGCAGATGAAGCTTTTGCTCGGCTCGTTCCACAGGCGACGGGCAACCAGGAAGCACAACAGCACACTCAAACCGGTGCTGAGGGCCGAGGCGAAACGCACGCCGAACAGATTCTGCCCGAACAGTTCCTGACCCAGCGCGATCATCCAGTAACCGGCAATCGGTTTCTCGAAATAACGCAGGCCCATGAAATGCGGGGACACCCAGTTGCCGCTCAGCAGCATGTCCTGGCTGATCTGGGCGTAACGGGTTTCATCGGGAATCCACAGACCATGGGTGCCGAGCGGCAGCAGGTAGGCCAGCAGAAACAGTCCGATCAGCAGCGGCAGTGCCCAGCGTTTGCTCATGCCCCTTGCACTCCCAGCCAGCCTTCACGGCCTTCGAGGACGCCACGCTGCACACGGCCGACAGGCAATGTGTTGAGAAACTCGGGCAACAGATCGCCCAAAGGCTTGAACTCGATTTCTCGCTGGCGTGCATCGGCCAGCAAACGGCGAAAATCGTCGGCCATCAGAATCCCTTCTACTTCGGCATGAATGGTGTAGTTGTTGAGGTTGTCCGGGCGGAACCGGTCAAGGATGAAGGCGTTGAAGTCCTTCGCCGCCACGGTCGGGCCGACCACCTCGTCGAAGGTCGGCATGTCCACCGGAATCTGCGGCGCACCCACTGAACCATCGGCCAGCAGTGGTCGAAACAGCCGATTCCCGCGGCAATCGCTGTTGTAGCGAAAACCGAAGGTCTCTTTGGCTTCGACCACGCGCTCGTCCGCGCGCCAACCGGCGGCGGCGGAGCACTGGATCTTTTCGCCGATGATGTCGCTCAGGGTGTCGACGCCGCGACGGATCTGCTCGATCAGTTGCGCGTCGCTCCAGGTGCCGGCATTGGCCTGCCAGCCGTGGTGATCCCAGGCGTGCAGGCCGACTTCATGGCCGGCGTCCCGGGCCTGACGCATCAGGTGCCCAAGGTCGCGACCGATCGGTTTGCCCGGCCAGGCGGTCCCGGCCAGCAGAATGTCCCAGCCGTAAAGGCCGGCGGCGTTGGAACGCAGCATTTTCCAGAGGAATTGCGGGCGGATCAGGCGCCACAGATGTCGGCCCATATTGTCCGGGCCGACACTGAAGAAAAACGTTGCCTTGACCTGCGCTTCGTCGAGGATTTCCAGCAACCGGGGCACCCCTTCACGGGTGCCTCGGTAGGTGTCGACATCGATACGAAGACCTGCCTGCATTAACGCTTGTCCGCGATTTCGAGCATGGCTTCACGCAGGAAGAAGTCCAGGGTGTTGCCGATGGTCTCGCGCATTTCCACGGTCGGCTCCCAGTTCAGCAGGCGCTTGGCGTTGGCGATGCTTGGCTTGCGGTGTTCCACGTCCTGGTAACCGGCACCGTAGAACGCCTTGCTTTCCACGTCGCGGAAACCGGCGAACGGAGGGAAGTTGCTGCGCAGCGGGTGAGCTTCGAACTGACGCAGCAGTTCTTCGCCCAGCTGACGGATGCTGGCTTCGTTTTCCGGGTTGCCGATGTTGATGATCTGGCCGTTGCAGACATCGTTGTCGTTGTCGATGATGCGGGCCAGCGCCTCGACGCCGTCGGCGATGTCGGTGAAGCAGCGCTTCTGCTCGCCGCCGTCGAACAGACGGATCGGAGTGCCTTCCACCAGGTTCAGGATCAGCTGGGTGATGGCGCGGGAGCTGCCGATACGGGCCGAGTCCAGACGGTCCAGACGCGGGCCCATCCAGTTGAACGGACGGAACAGGGTGAAGTTCAGGCCCTTGGCGCCGTAAGCCCAGATCACGCGGTCCAGCAGTTGCTTGGAAACCGAGTAGATCCAGCGCTGCTTGTTGATCGGGCCGACGATCAGGTTGGAGCTGTCTTCGTCGAAGTTCTTGTCCTGGCACATGCCATAGACTTCCGAGGTCGACGGGAAGATCACGCGCTTGTTGTACTTGACGCAGTAGCGAACCAGTTTCAGGTTCTCTTCGAAGTCCAGTTCGAATACGCGCAGCGGGTTGCGGGTGTATTCGATCGGGGTGGCGATGGCCACCAGCGGCAGGACTACGTCGCACTTCTTGATGTGGTACTCGATCCACTCGGAGTGAATGCTGATGTCGCCTTCGACGAAGTGGAAGCGTGGGTGGTCGCGCAGACGGTCGATGGCGTCGGAACCGATGTCCAGGCCATAGATTTCGTAGCGGTCGTCACGCAGCAGACGCTCGGACAGGTGGTTACCGATGAAGCCGTTGACGCCCAGGATCAGCACGCGGGTGCGACGTGGCGCACGGCCGGATTCGGCACCGCGCAGCAGCGAGCCGTCGACCAGACCCAGTTCGTTGGCCAGTTGCGGGCCGCTCAGGTACAGACCGTTGTCGTTGCGCTGACCGGCGTTGATCACCAGCGAGTCTTCACCGCAGGCAATGCGCAGCGGATCGACGCTGATCACACGGCCAGGAGCCTGACCTTCGTTGCCCTTGACGACTTCGGCGCTCCAGACGATCAGCTTGTGCTCGCCCACGGCGCAGAAGGCGCCCGGGTATGGACGGGTCACGGCGCGAACCAGGTTGAACAGTTGCTCGGCCGGTTTGGCCCAGACCAGTTTGCCGTCCGCCGGAGTACGACGACCGAAAACGGTGGCCTTGGATTCGTCTTGCGGGGTTTCGGTGATCTTGCCTTGCAGCATGTTCGGCAGGGTGTCGCGCAGCAGGTCGCTGGCGGCAGTGCGCAGTTTGGCGTGCAGGGTCAGACCGGTGTCGCTGCGCTCGATGGCAACGCGTTGCTGGGCAACGATGGCGCCGGCATCAGCGCGCTTGACCATGCGGTGCAGGGTGACGCCGGTTTCGGTTTCGCCGTTGACCAGCACCCAGTTGGCCGGTGCGCGACCACGGTAGCGTGGCAGCAGCGAGCCGTGCAGGTTGAACGCGCCTTTTTTGGCCAGCGCCAGCAGCGGCTCGCTCAGCAGGTTGCGGTAGTAGAACGAGAAAATGTACTCAGGGTCGAGCTTGGCGATGCGCTCGATCCACAGTGGGTGGTTGGCGTCTTCCGGCGCGTGGACCGGGATGCCTTTGCTGGCGCACAGCTGTGCAACCGAGGCGTAGAAGGCGTTTTCTTTCGGATCGTCGGCGTGAGTGAACACTGCTGCAATGTCGTAGCCGCTGTTAAGCAGGGCTTCAATGCCGGCGCAGCCAATATCGTGGTAAGCGAAGACAACAGTTTTTGCACTCATGAGAGAACCTGATCGGAAGTGGAATTGGAAGTTAGGCCGTCAACGGTGACCGCAGGTGCCGGGGAGGCCGGCTGGCTGCGCAACACCTTTTCAATGAAGAAGCGCGGACGGGCGCGCACGTCGCTGTACATGCGTCCCAGGTATTCACCCAGCAGACCCATGCCGATGAACTGGCCACCGGTGAACACGAACAACACCGCAAACAGTACGAACGTGCCGTCACCGGCCCAGCCTGCACCGAACGCCAGGCGCAGGACGATCAGCGCAACGGCGAACAGTGCGCCCAGACCTGCCATCGCGAAGCCGACGATGCTCAGCAGACGCAGCGGCGTGGTGGTCATGCAGGTGACCAGATCGAACATCAGGTTGATCAGGCGCATCGGGCTGTATTTCGAGTCGCCGTGTTCACGTTCGGCGTGGGCCACGACGATTTCGGTGGTGTGGCGGGCGAAGCTGTTGGCCAGGATCGGAATGAACGTGCTGCGTTCGCGGCAGGCGAGCATGGCGTCAATGATGGTGCGGCGGTAGGCGCGCAGCATGCAGCCGTAGTCGCTCATGGCCACGCCGGTGGAGCGTTGCACGGCGAGGTTGATCAGTTTCGACGGGTAGCGGCGCAGGGCCGAGTCCTGACGGTTGCCACGCACGGTGCCGACGACGTCGTAACCCTTTTCGGCTTCGGCCACCAGGCGCGGAATTTCTTCCGGCGGGTTCTGCAGGTCAGCGTCGATGGTGATCACCACGTCGCCCTTGCACTGCTCGAAACCGGCCATGATCGCGGCGTGCTGGCCATAGTTGCGGTTGAGGATGACCGCTACGAACGGGCTGTTTTCGCGTCCGGCCGCTTCTTCCAGCATGTTGGCCGACTCGTCGCGGCTGCCGTCGTCGACCAGCACGATTTCGTAGTCATGTTTGAGTTGGGCGCAGGCCGCCTCTGTGCGCCGAAGCAGCTCAGGCAGACTGTCCTGTTCGTTGTAGACCGGGATGACGATCGACACGCATTTAATCGGGTAAGGTCTCACGAGCGTTTGTCCATAAGAGTGGCGATGGCGCCGACAACACGATCCAGATCCTGGTCGGTCATGTCGGGGAACAGCGGAATCGAGCACAGCCGCGCCGAGTTCCATTCGGTGTTGGGCAGATACAGGTCAGGGTCACGCTGGCGGTACCAGGTGTGCAGGTGGGTGGCGATGAAATGGATGCCGGTGCCGATGCCTTGCTCCTGCAAACCTTTCATGAAGGCTTCGCGATCCATCCCGCAGCGCTCGCTGTCGATGCGCAGGATGAACAGGTGCCAGGCGTGTTGCTGGGCGTATTGCTGCGGCACGGCCAGCGGCTGCACCGGCAGGCCTTCGAGCTTTTGCAGGTATTGACCGGCCAGCTCGGTGCGGCGGGCATTGATGGCGTCCAGACGCTCCAGTTGCACCAGGGCAATGGCAGCGTTGATGTCGGCCAGGTTGTACTTGAAGCCCGGCTCCATGACCTGGGCCTGCGGCTTGCGGCCACCGGTCAGACGGTCGTAGGCATCGACGCCCAGACCGTGGAACTTGAGCATGCGCACGCGGCTGGCCAGGGCTTCGTCGTCGGTGACGAACATCGCGCCTTCGGCGCAGGTCATGTTCTTGATCGCGTGGAACGAGAAGATCGCCGTGCCGTGGGAGCCGACGTGGCGGCCCTTGTAGCGGGTGCCGGCTGCGTGGGCAGCGTCTTCGATGACGGCGATGCCGTGCTTGTCCGCCAGTGCGTACAGCGGATCCAGATCGAACGCGGCACCGGCGTAATGCACCGGAATGATGGCTTTGGTGCGTGGCGTGATGGCGGCTTCGATGCGGGCGGCGTCGGTCATCAGGGTGTCGCGGTCGACATCGACGAACACCGGCGTGGCGCCCAGCAGGGAAATCATGTTGGCGGTGGAGACCCAGGTCTGCGACGGCGTGATGACTTCATCGCCGGGACCGATGCCCAGGGCCAGCAGGGTGATGTGCATGCCGCCGGTGGCGGAGGAGAGAGCAACGGCGTGCTTGCAACCCACGTACTGCGCGAACTGTTCTTCAAGTGCCTGGTTTTTCGGCCCGGTGGTGATCCAGCCCGAGCGCAGAACCTGCTCGACGGCCGCAATTTCTTCATCGCCGATACTCGGGCGAGAGAAGGGGAGAAACGCCTGACTCATGGACACCTCATTGCGAAAAAAATGGACAGATCCATCTGTTCATCGGATCCAATCCCAGCGTAGACGCAAAAAACAGGTTTTGCATCAACGAGTTGCTTGGAAAGCATGACGTCGGGGGTTGGTTGACTTTTCAGGCGTTGCCCGGCAGGTTGGGCGGTACCGACTGAGGACCTATCTAGCTAAGGTTATTCCCGATTTTGTGAAAGGAATATGAAAAACCGGTCGGTGAATCGTTTATCTCAAATTCATACAGCCGCTGTTCAGATTTCCGCGGCTTTATCGGAAAAGTCCTACTACAAGACTCTTCCTTACATCAAGTTCATTGCAGTAGTTAGTTGTTGTGCTGGACTGTTTTTTACTCAAGGTCTTTCGTTTGAGCAGCTTATCCGTTACCTCTTCAGAGTCTATCGCAAGCAACCCTTTGTCCTTGTATTTGGCGCGTTTGGCACCTTCCAGCCAACTCACCATGCGGTACGTTTTACAAGATGCCGCCGATCGCCTCGGCTTTGAAGACATGAATGTCGAGGACATTCCCTGGCACGCCCTGCAACCCGAGGATGTTGTCGCGTTAGTCGCGGCATTGCGCGCCGATAACTACGCCCCCAACACCTCTTCACTCTATGTAAACGCCATTCGTGGCGTCATGAACGAAGCCTGGCGCATGAGCCTGATCAGCCAGGATCACCTGTTGAAGATGCGCTCGGTCAAGGGCATTGCCGGTACGCGGCTGTCTCAGGGGCGCAACCTGAAGCGCACGCTGATTCATGAATTGATGGAAGTCTGCGCGGCCGATCCGCGTCCGCAGGGGCTGCGTGATGCGGCAGTGATTGCGCTGCTGTACGGCACCGGCATGCGTAAATCCGAGTCGGTGGATCTGGACCTGAACCAGGTGGACTTCACGGAACGCAGCCTGTGTGTCACCGCCAAGGGCAATAAACAACTGATCAAATACGCACCGGCCTGGGCCTTCGCCAAGCTCAATGCCTGGCTGGAGTTTCGCCGTTCAGAGCTCAAGGAAGGCGAGAGCGACGATACGTTTCTGTTCAACCGCATCCGCCGTGGCAGCCACATCACCCGGGAGCGCATCACCAAGCACGCGATCTATTACATCGCCCGCCAGCGTGGCACTCAGGTCGGGGTGAAGATCATGCCCCACGATTTCCGGCGTTCGTTCATCACCCGGGTGATCGAAGAGCACGATCTGTCGATCGCCCAGAAACTCGCGCACCACAGCAATATCCAGACGACCGCCAACTACGACGTGCGCGACGACAATGAACGGCGTCGCGCCGTGGATCGTTTCGATCTGTAGTCGAGTGTTACGACGCGTCGAAGACGTGGGCCGCCCCTAGAATCGACAATTGCACCGCGCTGCCGGCCGGCGGCGCGTGCATTCCGGTGCTGCGAACCAGCAGCGAACGACCGGGTTCTTCATTGGCTGCGGCCCGCAACTCGACCGTCAGGGTGCACGTGTTGCCGCCGAAATCGCGTTCGGTGACCACGGCGTTGCAGCCGTCTGAATCGGCGGGAAGGTCGGACAGCTGAAGCTGTTCCGGGCGCAGCATGATCTGTGCGGGACCGGAGAAACCGTTGCTGTTCACCGCGATCCGCCCAAGATCGCAATGGGCCCAACCGGCTTCGATTTGCGCCGGCATGACCACCGCTTCGCCGAGAAACCGTGCGGTCTGCTCGTCGTCCGGGTAGCGGTAGAGGTCCATCGGATGCCCCGACTGCACCAGTCGCCCGTCACGCATGACGGCCAACTGATCGGCAAACGACAAGGCTTCGCCCTGGTCGTGGGTGACCAGAATCGTCGTTACGCCGCTCTCTTCGAGCAGGCGCGCGACCATTTTGCGCATGGCGCCGCGCAGGCCGGTGTCGAGGGCGGAAAAGGGTTCATCCAGCAGCATCAGTCGCGGTTGCTGGGCCAGTGCCCGGGCGAGCGACACCCGTTGCTGCTGGCCGCCGGACAACTCATGGGGCCAGCGTGTGGCCATGTTGGCGTTCAGGGCCACGCTGTCCATCAACGCCTGGATGCGCTCGGTTCTGGCGCTGCCGGTTTCACTCAGACCGAAACCGATGTTGTCGGCCACGGTCATGTGCGGAAACAGCGCACCATCCTGGGGAACATAGCCAATCTGGCGCTGGTAGGCAGGCACGGCGTGGGTGCTGTCGACCAGCGTCTGGCCGTTGAGCGTCAGGCTGCCGGCATCGGGGAACTCGAACCCGGCGATCATCCGCAGCAGCGTGGTCTTGCCGGAGCCTGACGGACCGACGATCACGGTGCGACTGCCGGTCGGGACGGACAGGTTGATGGTGTCCAGCGCGGTTTGCGCGCCGAAGGATTTACTGAGATTGATGATGTCGAGAGCGTTCATCGGCCGGCACTGCGCCTGGATTGGTGATAGAGGATGGCCGTGAGGGGCAGCGAAAGCACCACCATCAGCAGCGCGTAAGGTGCTGCGGCGGCGTAGTCGATTTCGCTGGTCATGGCCCAGAAACCGGTGGCCAGGGTGCGCGTGCCGTTGGGCGCGAGCAACAGGGTTGCGGTCAATTCATTGGTGATCGCGAGGAACACCAGCGCTGCACCCGCCGCCGCACCGGGCGCGGCCAGGCGCAGGGTGATCAGCCACAAGGCGCGCAGCGGCGAGCGGCCGAGGCTTTGCGCGATGTTTTCCAGCTCCACCGGCGCCTGGGCGAAACCGGCACGCAGGCTGACCAGCGCCCGCGGCAGGAACATCAGCAGGTACGCCAACAGCACTGTGATGGTGGTCTGATAGATCGGCCGGGCGAAGTGGATCGTCACGGTGACCAGTGCCAGCGCCACAACAATTCCCGGCAGGGAACTGGTGATGTAGTTGCAGCCTTCCAGCACACGTTGCAGTTTGCCGGGCGCGCGGATCGACAGCCAGGCAATCGGGATCGCTGCAAGGCTGGTCAACACCGCACCGGCCACGCCGAACGACAGGGTCTGGAGCAAGGCCGGCAACAATTCTTCGCCTTGCCAGACTTCAGCGCCGCCAGCGATCAGCCATCTGCCAAGCGTGAGCATGGGAACGCCGAGAGCGAGTAGGCAGGTCAGGGTTTGCAGGCACAGGCCCAGAGCTGCGATGCCGGGTTTGAGACGCACGGTCCGCTGTTCCCGGGCGCTGCCGGAACCGACCCGGGCATAACGTGCATGGCCACGTGCGGCGGATTCCACGGTCAGCATCGCCAGGCAACACAACGCCAGAACACTGGCGAGCATGTTGGCGGCCGGGCCGTTAAAAGTGGATTTGAACTGATCGAAAATGGCCGTGGTGAAGGTGTCGAAGCGGATCATCGCGTACAGGCCATATTCGGCCAGCAAGTGCAGCCCCACCAACAGCGCACCGCCACAGATCGCCAGGCGCAATTGCGGCAGTACTACCCGGAAGAACACGGCCCACGGTTTCAGGCCGAGGGATTCGGCCACGTCTTCAATCGCCGGGTCGAGACGACGCAACGTCGCCGCAATCGGCAAATAAAGGAACGGAAAGTAAGCGATCACAGACACCAGCACACCGGCCGGCAGCCCATTGATCGACGGAACCAGACTGACCCAGGCATAGCTGTGCACGAACGCCGGCACGGCCAGCGGCGCAACCGCCAGCACTGACCACAATCGCCGACCGGGCAGATTGGTGCGTTCGGTCAGCCAGGCCAGAGTGATGCCCAGCACAATGCAGATCGGCAGGGTGATCAACACCAGCAGCACGGTGTTGATCAGCAATTCGGCCACCCGAGGGCGGAAGATCAAGGCTTCGATGGTCGCCCAGCCGGTGTACCACGACACGCCGACCACAAAGCCGATCGGCAGTAACGACAGCAATGAAACACCGATCGCCAGTACGACCACCCAGGGGCTCCCGCGCCCGTTGAGGGCGCGGGACCTGCGTGAAAGGTTGGCGGAGGGCGCCGCAGCGACCCCCGCCGGCAGAGTTTCAGGCATCAATTAAAGCAGTCCCGCCTGAGTCATCAGTTCGACGGCTTTCTTGCTGTCGAGCTTCGATGCGTCGACTTTCGGTGCGTCCAGATCCTTCAACGGCACCAGTTTCGGGTTGGAAGCCGAGTCCTTGCCCACGGCGTACTCGAAGGAGTTGCCGGTGCGCAGTACCTCCTGGCCTTGCTTGCCGGTGATGTACTGGAGGAATTTCTGTGCTTCTTCCTGGTGTTTGCTGGACTTCAGCACGCCACCACCGGAGATGCTCACGAACGCGCCCGGATCCTGATGCTTGAAGTAGTGCAGGGCGGTGTTCTTGCTGTTTTCACCGGTCTTGGACTGATCGACGAAAGCGTAATAGTGATAGATCACGCCGCTGTCCACCTGGCCGGCATTCACCGCTTTGAGCACCGAGCTGTTGCCACGGTAGGCAGTGAAGTTGGCTTTCATGCCCTTGAGCCATTCCAGGGTGGCGGCTTCGCCTTTCTGTTCCAGCACGGCGGCGACGATGGCCTGGAAGTCGGCACCGGCAGGGGATGCAGCCCAGCGACCTTTCCATGCCGGGGTCGCCAGATCCATCAGGGATTTTGGCAGGTCTTTTTCCGGCAGTTTGGCCGGGTTGTAGACAAAGACTGTCGAGCGAGCGGCGATGCCGACCCACTGGCCATGGGCCGGACGATAGGCCGAGCCCACTTGTTCAAGGGTGGCCGGAGCTACAGGGGCGAACAGTTTGGCATTGTCCACCAGCACCATGGCCGGGGAGTTTTCCGTCAGAAACACGTCCGCCGGGGAGGCCGCGCCTTCCTGCACGAGCTGGTTGCCCATTTCCGTGTCGTCGCCATTGCGAATCGTGACCGGGATCCCGGTTTCCTCGGTGAAGCCGGCGACCCAGGCCTTGGTCAGGGTTTCATGCTGGGCGTTGTAGACCACGATGCCGACGGAATCGGCGGCAAACACCTGACCGGCAACGAGCAGCGCGGTTGCCAGAGTAGCGTGCTTGAGAAAGGACGGAAGGGATGGACTCATGACGGAGCAGCTCCTGTTTTTTAGACGTTATGGGCAAGCATTCGCCGGAAAACTTCAATGCGAATGATTTGCATATGTTGGCTGGCTGGCAATGTAGAGAGGCAAATGAGAAAAAAACGTCAAACAAACCGTTAATACATGTCATTGCCATTCAGGTTAGCAGTCACTGGGTGGGGACGCCGGGCGAACCCGGCGTTGTCTTTCAGGAGCCTTGGGGCAGGTAGGCGACGCTTTGATCCTCGCGGCCATGGAGCACTTGTTCGCCGCGGGTCGGGGTGGTCGTGATGACTTGATGGTCTTGACCGAGCCTGGAGAGCGGCACGGGTTCGCCGGTGCGGTATTGGGCGACGAAGATCGTACGCTTCGGATCCCAGTGCTTGCCGCTGGTGCGTTCCAGCCATTCGAACATCGCGGCAGCATCGCCATCGCGAGGGAAATCACGGGTTTCCGGCACGTAGTAGAACGGCTCGCCGCCGGTCTGCAGGTACATCGGAACCTTGTTGTCCACCTCGACCATGACGAAGTGCCATTGGCTCAACGGCGCACGCTGGCTGGCTTGCAGTCGCACGGTCTCGCCGAACTGGATCGCGCCGCCACCGCTGTTGGTCCAGGGGTAGAGCACGCCGAGAATCCCCAGCAGCAACACCGTGGTCACCGCAAAACCGATTTTCAGGCCGCGCCCGCCAAACGGGCTCTCGGCGTTGCGCGCGGCCATGCGCCGGGTGATCCACCAGGCCCCGAGCAGTTGCGCGAACGGTACCAGTGGCAGCACGTAGTAACTGCGTCGGCTGCCGCTGGCGGTGAAGAACAGCATCAACAACCCGAGGCCCTGAATCAGCCAGCGGGTATCCGGTTCGATGTGTTTCCAGTTCTTCGCCGCGACCCACAGGGCAATGATCCAGCACGGCGCCCAGGGCAGGGTGTAGATCGGCAGGTACAGCAAATAGGTGTAGATCGGGCCGATGTTGTCGAACGGCTGGAAAAACCGCACGACGTTTTCCCGCAAGACCAGCCCCAGGCCGCTTTCCCCGTAGTTCGGCGCGCCATAGAGGTGCGACAGCAGGAACGGCGTCATGTAGAACGCCCCGGCAATCACCAGCGCCGCGAGCAGACGCAGGTTCAGATGGCGCTTCCAGCGGCCTTCACTCAGCAGGTGCGGCAGCAATACCAGCCCCGGCAGGATGAAACCGATCAGGCCTTTGAACAACGAAGTCAGGGACAGCAGAACGCAGAACACCAGATAGCGCGAAAACCGCGTATCGTCCGGCCCGCGCCAGTACCACCAGACCGCCGCCAGTACACCGCAGACCGTCAGGATGTCAGCGGTGGCGACCCGAGCCCAGAACACGAAATAGAAGGTGGTCGCCAGCATCCAGCCGGCGATCAGTCCCGTGCCTTTGCGAAACAGTTGCTCGCCCAGCAGATACACCAGCCAGACGCTGAGCCACGCGGACACCACCGAAGACAGGCGCAGCGACCAGTGATCCAGGCTGCCGGTCAGCCAGGCGGTCGCGGTGATCAGCCAGTACGACAAAAGCGGCTTGTCGTAGTAGGGATCACCCTTGAGGTACGGGTCGAAGTAATCGCCGCTTTGCATCATCTGCAACGCGATGTTCGCCCAGCGGGTTTCCGCGCCCCACAATTCGCGGCTGCCCAGACCGAGCAGCAACATCAGGGCGCTGGCGGCCAGCAGGAGCAGCAGGGCGCCCCGGTCGTTATTGCGCAAGGTCATGGCTGGCGCTGCGGGAAGATGAAGATCTGCAGATTGCCGCGACGGTAATGCTTGCCGTCTACCGGCAGCAATCCGACTTCCTGCTCTTCCTGCGTACTGTTGACGCGCAAGACCACACCGACCGCGCCTTTCTTCCGCGCTTCGGTCATCCACTGGCCGACGCCGTCCATAGTGACTTTACGTGCTTCCATGGCCGGGTCTTCGAGGCCGTACTTCAGTTCACCGATGGTGTTGAACAGATCCACCTGCGGACGTTTCAGACGCCACGCCAGTGCCGAGGCTGCGCCCAGATCGTTGCTGAGCAGGGACGCGGTTTCACTCAGTTCCTGTTGGTGTTCGGCAATGAACTGGTCGGGCATCTTGCTATTGACGATCTGCCCCGGCATGGCCGCCGGCAACAACGCCACCAGCAAGCCGATACCCAGCGCCGGCATGGCCCACAGCGTCAGCGGACGCAGCACTTGCAAGGCGTTGGCGATGATCCAGCCCACCAGCACGATATAGGCCAGCGACAGGCTGAACATCTCGGTGTTTTCGTAGATTTCCTTGGTTGCCTGCAGATAAAGCAGTGCCACCAGCGCCGCACTGGCGATGACGGTGTTGATCACGCCGTTCAGGCGCAGGACGCGGCCACTGTTCTGATCCAGCCAGTTGACCACGGTCTGCCCCATCAACAGGGCGATCGGCAGCAGGCACGGCATGATGTAGGTCGGCAGCTTGCCGCTGCTCAGGCTGAAAAAGGCCAGTGGCAGCAGGAACCACAACGCAAGGTAGGCGGTTTTCGGGTCACGCTTTTCGCGCCAGGTGCGCAGGAGTGTCGAAGGCAGCAGAACGGCCCACGGCAGGGTGGAGGCAAACAGCAGCGGCAGGTAGAACCACCACGGACGGGCGTGCTGCGCGGCATCGCCGGCGGCAAAGCGACGGATGTGTTCGTGCCAGAAGAAGAAGCGCCAGAAATCAGGTTCCCGGTAATGAACGGCCAATACCCACGGCAGGCTGATCAGCACGCAAACCACCACGGCCACCAGCCCGTAACGCACCAGTTCGCCGAAGCGGCGTTGCCAGATCATGTAGGGCAGGGCGATCAGCACCGGCAGCAATAACGCCAGGAACCCTTTGGTCATCAGGCCCATGCCGCAGGCGACACCGAGCAGCGCCCAACCGCCCAGGCGGGCGCGAGGGGTCTGGCTGTCGATGGCAAACCACACGGCGACCATGCTCAGGTTGACCCACAAGGTGAACTGCGGATCGAGGTTGGCGTAACCGGCCTGGCCGGCAATCAGCCCGAAGCTCATATAAAGGAGGGCGCTGGCGACGCTGATGCGCGGGTTGTTCCACAGCCGGCGGGCTATCAGGTACGTCAGCCAGACACTGACGCCGGTACTCAGGGCCGAAGCGATACGCACGCCGAACAGGTTTTCACCGAAGATCGCCTGGCCGATCGCGATCATCCAGTAACCGGCAATCGGTTTTTCGAAATAGCGGATGCCCATGAAATGCGGCGCGACCCAGTTGCCGCTGAGCAGCATTTCCTGGCTGATCTGGCCGTAGCGGGTTTCATCGGGGATCCACAGGCCGTGGGTCATCAGCGGCAACAGATAAAACACCACGAAAGCCAGAATCAGGCCGGGAATGGCCCAACGCTCGAAAGTCGTGGTGGGGGAGAAATGACGGGCAGCGTGTCGCAGCGGGTTGTTTTCAGACGTCATGACAAAGCCTTGGTGCCAAACGAAGTTCTTGTGTCGATGGCCTGCCCGGCGCGTTCCTGAGCGGGCGGGTCATCGCGTTGAATGAATGCAGGTGTGCGATCGGGGGACGGGCGTTTCCTGTATCCAGAGAACTGCCGAACCTCCAGGCCGGAGTTCTCGCACTATAGCCAAGCTTAAAAAAAACCGTTGTCCAGTAAATCGGGGGCAGATACATCTTTCATTACAAATTAATGAAGTCCATTCCTGACTAGTTGAAAAAAGTGCAACCTTGTCGGTCCGCCCCAACTAAAGCATTAATGACTATTGAGTTGAGACCAGGCATCGGCATTCATGATGCCTAAAACTTTAAGTTGGCCTTTGTCATCGATGCGTGCAAACAGGGTACTGCCGTATTCGGCGGCGACGGCGTGAGGAAAACCGGTCTGTTTTTCGAAGTCACTGATGCATCCGCTGTGGGTGACCAGCACCAGATTGCGCTTGGCAACCTTGTGCGCCACCACGTCGTTGCGCAGAGAAGAACCGCAGGACTCGAGCCAGATCTGGGTCGTGGCGTCCTGACCGAACATGGCGCGCGCGGTCTGCACGGTACGGGTCAACGGGCTGGTGAACACCTGCGCCTGCTGCATGCCCAGCCCCACGAAGCCTTTGCCTACAAGCGCTGCAGAGTCGTTGCCGGCCTGGGTGATGCCGTCGGCCGGGCCCAGGCAGAGGTTGTCGGAACGGTCGCAACGTTCGGCATGACGCACCAGTGCCACGACTTCGCCAGCCTGCCAGGCCTGGGTCCAGTCAGCCCGGGCAGCCTTGCCGGCGTTGCCCAGATCCACGGGCGAGCGGGTTACCCAGACGAAGCCGCTGACCAGTCCGATGGCGACCACTACACCGATGCCGGTCAACAGTTTTCCAAGTCGAAGCGTGCGGCGTTGTTTATATGTCGCTGTTAATTGCATCTGTCGCTCCACGGCATGCCCCTTGACGTCGCAGGCGATATTGGCCGGCGATTTAACCAATTTTTATAGTTGTGAACTTGAATAATGGCTGAACATTACGTTTGTGCACGTCGGGGGGCGGTGAAGAACATGTGAAAATTTCGCGAGAGTCGATAAAACCCAACTAATCCGGTGTTTGATAACCAGACTCAAATACCCTTTTTTTACCGGCCAGTCTTAACAAATGTTTATGTTTGCGGTGAAGCTGCGCAGGTTCGGTCAATGTCGCTGTCTTTGACCGTGAAGTCTGAATTCAGCAGTGGAGTCATCGACCCGAATGGATCTCAAGCAAAGCCTGACGAAACGGATCGTCATCGTGTTCGCTTTGATGAGCGCTCTCGTCGCCGGGGTGTTTGCGCTGGGCATTGTCGCCGCCGTGCACGTCGTCGAGCACCGGCTGGCCACCAGCACCTTGAGCGGCGGCCTGCACCGCCTGCTGGCCATGGAAGACATCAATCGCTGGAGCCATCAGCCGGAAAAGAGCGAGTTGTTTTTCTTCGAAGGCGGCCCCGGCGCTATGGCTCTTATTCCCTCGCTGGCGTCACTGGCACCCGGTTTTCAGGAAATCAGCTTCGATGGCGATGATTTCTTTGCCATGGTCGAGGTGGTCGGTGGACGCAAATATGTGTTGTTGCGCGATCAGGAAAGCCTCGAACAGCGCGAGCGATTGCTGTTCATCGTGGTTACGGTCGGTTTTGTCCTGAGTGTTCTGCTGGCGCTCGTACTTGGCCGGTTACTGGCTCGACGGGTGATGGCGCCGGTCATACGTCTGGCGCGTCAGGTGCGCCATCGCGATCAGTTGCTGGTGCTGGCGCCTCCGCTGCACCCGGACTATGCCGCAGACGAAGTGGGCGAGCTGGCGCTGTCGTTCGACCAGACCTTGGGCCGCCTGCGTGAAACCCTGAGCCGCGAAAAACTGTTCACCAGCGATGTCAGCCATGAACTGCGCACGCCGTTGATGGTGCTTTGCGGTTCTTGCGAGCTGTTGCTCGCCAATCCGTCGCTCGATGCCCGTTCAACGGCGCAGGTCAATCGCATCGCCCGGGCCAGCCACGAGATGCGCCAACTGGTGGATACCTTCCTGATGCTGGCTCGCGCCGAGGACGATACCGGCAGCGATATCTGCGTCACGCTCAAGGACGTCGCGGATGCCCAGAGCGAGATCTGGGGCCGACTGATTCGTGAAAAGGGCCTGGAGTTTTTCTACGAGGTGGAGCAGCCGTGCATGGAACGCTTCAACCTGACGTTCCTGCAATCGGTCATGGGCAACCTGTTGCGCAATGCCTGGCACTACACTGATCACGGGTTCGTCCGGTTGACCCTGACCGGCAACGGTTTTGTGGTGGAAGACAGCGGCATCGGCATCCCGGAGGAACAGCGTCAGGCAGTGTTCCAGCCGTTCGTGCGTGGTGACGAGGGCCGCGGCGAGGGCCTTGGCCTGGGGTTGTCGCTGGTGCAGCGGATCTGCAAGCGCCAGCACTGGCGGGTGCAGTTGAGCAGCGGCCAGTCCAGCGGCAGCCGCTTCAGCGTGGAATTGAAGCCGGCGGCTCAGGACGGCGGGCAGCCGCGCGCATTGCCCGCGGCCTGACGGATCAGCTCGGCAAGGCGTTTGACGTTGTTCTGCTGAGCGTTCACCAGATCGTCGATGCTCGATCCGGACGGCGTCTGCAGAATCGAGCGGCAGGTGAGCAGACCGCTATCGCCCGCGTCGGCCGGACGCAGGCGCCATTTCACGTCCATCAATCCGTATTGCCCGGGAATCGAATCGAAACGCTGCACATCGATGCGCACTGACGTTTTGCGCGAGACTCCAGCGTTGCTCAATTGATCCACCAACGCACTGCGCAGCTCATCGCCGAGGCTCGCGCCCCACCATTGGGTTTCCAGAATCGCCAGGCCGCTGTTGCCCTGGCGGATGACGATTTGCGGCCGGTCGACCTGGGGCGGCACGCTGATGCTTTCAATCGCGATGTCCTGTCCGGATCGGCCAGGCATCGGCTGTGCCGAGGTCAGGGTGTGGAAACTGATCGGGTCGCTGCGACAGGCACCCAGCAGCAGGCACGCGGCGAGCACGGTGAACTTCAGCGGTAAAGCCATGGCAAAGCTCCTGTGCTCAATTGCGCGGCGGTCCCTTGAGATCCAGCGGCGCGGCGTTGTCGGGGCGACCGCGAATCAGCGATTCCGGATGGCGTCCGAGGTAATCCGACAGTTCACGCAGCGAACGCGACATGCGCCCGAGTTCGTCGAGGGTCTGGGTGAGTTTCTCTCGCTGCGGCGAATCTTCGGCCAGGGTCGAGTTGGCCGATTGCAGGGTCTTGCTCACGTCTGCCAGGGTGTTCTGCACACTGGGCAGCGTCTTGGTGTTGAACTGGCTCAGGCTTTTGCGCAGTTCGACGAGGTTGCCGTCGAGATTGCCGGCAATGCGTTCCACCGGCAGTTTGTTGAGCTTGTCGACCATCGCCTCGAGTTTTTCCTGCAACTGTTCGAGGCTGCCGGGAATGGTCGGAATGACGATCGGACGCGCCGTCGGGTCAAACGCGACTTTTTCGGCTTTCGGGAAAAAATCCAGGGCGATGTACAGCTGACCGGTCAGCAGGTTGCCGCTGCGGGCCTGGGCGCGCAGACCGTTGTCGACGAAGGTGCCGATCAGGCGCACGGCGGCGGCTTCGTCTTCCGGGTTGTGGTGGAGCACCTTGAGCATCTTTTCGTGGGCCCGTCCGAGGCGTTGTGGGTAGATCACGATGCCGACGTTGACCGGGAAACTGCGTTTCTTCTCGTCGTAGTCCAGGTTGATGCTCACCACGCGGCCGATTTCCATGCCGAGGAATTCGACCGGCGCATCAACCTTGAGACCGCGCATGGCCTGATCGAAACGCAGGCTCAGGTACTGCGGCTTGCCGGCGGGCGGGGCGAGGGCGGTCTGCTGGTCGTCGAACAGATCGAAGGATTTTTCATCCGCTGCCGCCACATCGTTGGGGCTGTAATCCGGCGCGCGGAAGGCAATGCCACCAACCAGCAAGGTGGAAAGCGATTCGGTCTTCACCGCAAAACCATTGGCGCCGACGTTCACGTCTATACCGCTGGCGTTCCAGAACCGGGTGTTCTCGGTAACGAAGGCATCGTTCGGCGCGTGAATGAACACTTCGATATTCACCCCTTTGCCATCGGGATCGAGTGCGTAGGCCACGACCTGACCGACCGGAATCTTGCGGTAATAGACCGGAGAGCCGATGTCCAGCGAGCCCAGATCCGAGGAGTGCAGGTTGAAGCGTCTGCCCGGTTCGCCATAGGTGATCGGCGGCGGGTTTTCCAGGCCCTTGAAGTATTTGCCGCGCGAATCGGACTGGCCGATGTCGGCACCGATGTAGTCACCCGAAAGCAGCGTATCGATACCCGATACACCGCCAGCACCGATACGTGGGCGTACCACCCAGAATTTGGAGTCTTCGCGGGTAAAGGTTTCGGCCTGCTTGGCCAGTTTGATCGTGGCGTTGACACTCTTCTGGTCGTCGGCCAGCTCGACGTCCGAGACCTGGCCGACCACCACGTTGCGGTATTTGACTTCGGTCTTGTTGGCGGTCAGACCGCTGCCGGTCTTGAAGGTGACGACGATGGTCGGGCCTTCCTGCATCAGGTTGTGCACCACCAGCGAAATGCCCACCAGTACCGCGACGATCGGCACGATCCACACCAGCGAAATGCTGAAGCGCCGGGTCTTGACCGGTGCCTGGCCGGGTGCTCGCGGTTGATCGGCGGCTGACGACTCCATCCATGACCTCCAGAGTGTGTTGGGCACTGAGCGTCAGGAACGCAAAAGCACTTCATCAATATAGAAGTGCTTTGCGATAGAGCAAATCGGCGAGCCTCAGCCCAGCATTTCCCGCAGGCGATACCAGAACATGCCCAGTGCCAGCAGCGGCGAGCGCAACGCCGGGCCGCCGGGGAAGGTCATGTGCGGTACGCCGCTGAACACGTCCATGCCCTGGCTGTGGCCGGCATGAATCGCTTCGCCCAGCAACTTGGCGCACCAGTGGGTGACGTTCAGGCCATGGCCGGAATAGCCCTGGGCGTAGAACACGTTCGGATGCTGTTTGAGCCGTCCGACCTGCGGGAAACGATTGGCGGTGATGCCGATCTTGCCGCCCCACTGAAACTCGATGCCCACGTCCGCCAGTTGCGGGAATACCTTGAGCATCTTCGGTCGCATGTAGGCGGCGATGTCCGCCGGATCCCGGCCGGAATAGTGGCAGGCACCGCCGAACAGCAGGCGCCGGTCCGCCGAGAGCCGGTAATAGTCGAGGCCGACTTTCTGGTCGCAGAGCGCGAGGTTCTGCGGGATCAGCTCGGCGGCGCGTTCCCTGGACAAGGGCTCGGTGGCGATGATGTAGCTGCCGGCGGGCAGGACTTTACCGCTGAGCTGTTGCTCAAGCTCATCCAGATGCGCGTTGCAACCGAGCACCAGACTGCCGGCGCGCACCGTGCCTGAAGCGCAGCGCACTTGCACCGTCGTGCCATGGACGATCTCCAGCACCGGGCTCTGCTCGAAAATCCGCACCCCGAGCGACGCTGCCAGACGTGCTTCGCCCTGCACCAGGTCGAGCGGGTGCAGATGGCCCGACCCCATGTCGATCAGGCCTCCTTTATAGACACCCGAATTGACGACTTGCCGACGCATGTCTTCAGGGCCGACCAGTCGCGTTGCATGGGCATAACCCGAAGCCGCGAGACTGTCCTGTTCAGCCTTGAACGCCTCGAACTGCGCCGGGGTGTTGGCCAGTTCACAGAAGCCCCAGCGCAGGTCGCACTCGATGACGTTGTCTTCGATGCGTCGGCGCACCAGCTCCACCGAGTCGACGCCGGCCTGTTGCAGGTAGCGCACGCCTTCGGCGCCGACATGACGGGCGAAGCCCTCGACTTCATGGCCGATGCCACGGATCAACTGGCCGCCGTTGCGCCCGCTGGCGCCCCAACCGATGCGCCGGCCTTCGAGCAGCACCACCGAGAGGCCACGCTGGGCCAGCTCGATGGCGGTATTGACGCCGGTGAAGCCGCCGCCGATCACGCAGACATCGGCGATCAGGTCAGCTTCAAGTGCAGGGTATTGCGTGCTCGCCCGAGCCGAAGCGGCGTAGTAGGAGCGAGCGTGTTCCTGGGTGTACTGATTCATTTGTTCGACTTCACTTTGCTCCAGGAACGGGTCATCAGACGCATGATCGACTGGGGCGGGGTGGTGGAAATATAGAGTTTGTCGAGCACTTCCTGAGGCGGATAAACCTCAGGATTGCTGACCAGTGCCACGTCCATGTATTGCTTGGCCGGCGGGTTCGGGTTGGCGTAGCCGACCGAGGCGCTGACCTTGGCGATCACCTGCGGATCGAGCAGGTAATTGATGAAGGCGTGGGCTTCCTTGGTGTTGCCGGCATCGGCGGGAATCGCCAGCAGGTCGAACCACAGGTTCGCGCCTTCCTTTGGAATCGCATAGGCGATGTTCACACCGTTCTTCGCTTCTTTGGCGCGGTTGGCCGCCTGGAACACGTCACCGGAATAACCGAACGCCACACAGATGTCGCCGTTGGCCAGGTCCGACACATATTTCGACGAGTGGAAGTAGGTGATGTACGGGCGGATGCTCAGCAGCTTGGCTTCGGCTTTCTTGAAGTCTTCCGGGTTCTCGCTGCGCGGGTCCATGCCCATGTAGTTGAGGACGGCCGGGAACACTTCGTCCGCCGAGTCCATCATCGACACGCCGCACTGGGTGAGTTTCTTCAGGTTCTCCGGCTCGAACAGCACAGCCCAGGAATCGATGTGGTCGACGCCCAGCACCTGTTTGACCTTGTCGACGTTGTAGCCGATGCCGTTGGTGCCCCACAGGTACGGCACCGAGTGTTCGTTGCCCGGATCATTCTTTTCAAGAAGGGCCAGCAGTTTCGGGTCGAGGTTCTTCCAGTTCGGAAGTTGCGAACGGTCCAGTTTGAGGAACGCGCCGGCCTTCACCTGGCGGGCCAGGAAGTGGTTGGAGGGAACCACCACGTCATAACCGGTGCGACCGGCGAGCAGTTTGCCTTCGAGGGTTTCATTGGAGTCGAAAACGTCGTAGATCACCTTGATGCCACTGCCGGCCTGAAAGTCGGCGAGGGTGGTCGGACCGATGTAATCGGTCCAGTTGTAGACGCTGACCTGGGGTTGGGCTTGCGCACCGGCACTGCAAGCCAGGGCCAGAGCGGCGGGAATCAGGGATTTCAACAGACGCATATCGACACCTCTTCGAATTATTGGATTTTTCAGGTGATTCTCTGGTGTGCCATCGCGAGCAGGCTCACTCCCACGGGGGAATGCATTTCAAATGTGGGAGCGAGCCTGCTCGCGATAGCGATGGATCAGTCAATGAAGGTCTCAGACGCTCAGCAACAGGAACTCACGCTCCCAGGAGCTGATCACGCGCTTGAAGTTTTCATGCTCGGCACGTTTCACCGCCACGTAGCCACGCACAAACTTGCTGCCCAGGTATTCGGCGACGGTGTCGCACTCTTCCATCTGGGTCAGGGCCTCTTCGATGGTGATCGGCAGGCGCAGATTGCGGCGTTCATAGGCGCGGCCTTCGACGGCAGCGCTTGGCTCGATGCCCTCGACCATGCCGATGTAGCCGCACAGCAGGCTTGCGGCAATCGCCAGATACGGGTTGGCATCAGCGCCGGGCAGACGGTTTTCCACGCGCATCGCCTCAGGCCCGGAAGTCGGAACCCGCAGGCCCACAGTGCGGTTTTCTTCACCCCACTCGACGTTGACCGGTGCCGAAGTGTCCGGCAGGAAGCGGCGGAACGAGTTCACGTTGGGCGCAAACATCGGCAGCACTTTTGGAATGAGTTTCTGCAGACCACCGATGTGATGACGGAACAGGTCGCTCATGCTGCCGTCGGCGTTGGCGAAAATCGGTTTGCCGGTGGCGATTTCCACCACGCTCTGGTGCAGGTGCATGGCGCTGCCGGGTTCATCGCCAATCGGCTTGGCCATGAAGGTCGCGGTGACGTTGTGCTTGAGTGCAGCTTCACGCAGGGTGCGCTTGAACACGGTGATCTGGTCGGCCAGATCCAGCGCGTCGCCGTGGCGGAAGTTGATTTCCATCTGCGCCGGGCCGTCTTCGTGGATCAGCGTGTCGAGATCCAGGCCTTGCAGTTCGCACCAGTCGTAGACGTCTTCGAACAGCGGATCGAATTCGTTGGCCGCGTCGATGGAGAACGATTGACGACCGCTTTCAGCACGGCCGGAACGACCCAGCGGTGCCTTCAAAGGCAAGTCCGGATCTTCGCAACGCTGGGTCAGGTAGAACTCCATCTCCGGCGCCACTATCGGCTTCCAGCCCTTGTCGGTGTACAGCTGCAAGACTTTCTTCAGCACGTTGCGCGGCGACAGTTCGATCGGGTTGCCGAACTTGTCGAAGGTGTCGTGGATCACGATGGCCGTCGGTTCGATGGCCCATGGCACCACGTACACCGCATCGCTCACCGGTTTGCAGACCATGTCGATGTCGGCCGGGTCGAGCAGGTCGTAGTAGATGTCGTCGTCGACAAAATCCCCGGTTACCGTTTGCAGCAGCACACTTTCCGGCAGGCGCATGCCTCGCTCATGCAGGAACTTGTTGGTCGGTGCAATTTTGCCGCGGGCGATGCCGGTCAGGTCGCTGACCACACATTCCACTTCGGTAATCTTGTGATCTTTCAGCCATGTGAACAGCTGATCGAAAGGGGCATTCATAAAGACCTCGTCGTTGGTTTTATTGACGCGGGGGAAATGCGATTTCATCTTTCGCAGGCTTCCCCTGTGGCGCGTTGACGACTATCTTGGGCGGGCCTTGCCGTTCCATCTATCCACTTTCAGCAGCACCAAAGCGCACCAAAAGAGTGCGCAAGGTCTCCCATGACAACGTGTAATCCGCTACAGGTTCAAGCTTTCAACACCGCCGATGTCGCCGAACAGATTCGCGCCACACCGGGCTGGGTCCAGCATTACCAGCAGATGTCGCCGGGGCATTTCGCCGGGCAAATCCGCTATCTGGACCTGGAAGGCGTGGAGGTCTACGAAGAACAGATGAACACCCGTGTGGAGCAGAATTTCAGTGCGCCCTCGGGGTCTCTGGCGTTCTGTTTCGATCGCAGTGACAACGCGCTCTATCTGCTGAACGAAGAGAGCCGCAACATCTGGATCACCCCGGAGAACTACCAGGAAATCGCCGTGGTGTTCGGCCCCGAGTTCGTCCGCCGCAACGGTCTGGACGTGGCCCGGCTGGAGGGCCTGTTCATGGCGCCGCTCAACGGCGCGCAGAACGCGCTGTTCAGCCGCTGGTTGAGCTCGACTCTCACGAAGTTGTCGCAAACCCTTGATCAGCCAAGCAAAGAAGCACTGACCCAACAGTTGCTGGAGGACTGCCTGTTCATCCTCGATAACGCCCGGGTGTGTCTGGACAGCAGCGGTTTGCAGCGCCGCGCCGAAGAGCGGCAAACCATGAAGCGCGTGGGGGAATGGGCGGCGGATTCGCCGGAAGAAACCCTCAATCTGCTGGAACTGGCCCAGGTGGCCGGGGTGTCGTTGCGACAGTTGCAGCAGACGTTCAAGGCCTACACCGGGATGTCACCGACTCAGTGGTTGCGTTTGCGCCGGCTCAACAGTGCCCGCCGGGAACTGCTCAAGGGAGCCGCTTCAGGCACCACGGTGGCCGAAGTGGCGATGAACTGGTCGTTCTGGCATCTGGGGCGGTTTTCCAATAGCTATCGGGCGCTGTTCAATGAGTTGCCGAGTGAGACATTGAAGCGATCGTGCCGCTAACGGACGGGATACATCCTTTCAAACGCCGTTCCTGAGCAACTGGCCGAGCGCCTCCAGCTCACCCTTCTCCACATCGGAAACCAGCACGAAGCGCATGTGGCCAGCCTGCCAGGAAACCACGTTGAAACCGCGAATCGTCTGGCTCTGCGAGGGTTTGTCGGTGTCCGTCGTCGGCAGGATGAACACATTGATGATGTGTTTGGCCCGGCCGTAACTCAGGGCGGCGGTGGCCTGGTGTTGCAGGTAATCGAGCCGCCCGCCGAGCAATGGAAAACCCTGTGCCGAGTAGTCAACGACGGGGGGCGAGAAGTCGAGTTTGCCGGTGAACCAGGGTTTTACGGTGTGGCGGTCGGACGACACCACATCGTTCAAGTGAGCGCCCATCAATGAGCGCACGTGGCTGGAGACGGCTTCGTCCATCAACGGCTGTTCGCTGCCCGGTGTTGCCACGTAAAGCACCATCGCCAGGGCCAGGGCCGCTGCTGAAATTGCCGGGGCGAACCATTTTCGCCAGCGTTCGAACGGGCTCGACGAAGCCGGCGCAACGGCGGCAAGCACGCTGGCCGTCAGTGATGCCGGCGCGGAGTAATACTGCGCATGGCGCTTCACACTGACCTTCAACAGTTTTGCCTCATCATGCAGCCGCGCGCAGTCAGCGCAGGTGGCCAGATGCGCAGCGACATCCGCCGCCATCGCCGGATCAAGCTCCTGGTCCAGATAGCCCTGCAGTTGTGTCTGGCAAACCGTGCAGTGGAGTTCATTCATGATCGTGCAACTTCAGTAGTTCGAGCTTGAGCATGGCGCGGGCCCGGGCCAGCCTCGACATGACGGTGCCGATGGGAATGTCGACCACCAGCGCGATGTCCTTGTAGGGCAAGTCTTCGAGTTCCTTGAGCACAATGACCTCGCGAAACGCCGGCGGCAAGGCACTCAAGGCTTGCTGGAGCAACGCCGCGTTTTCCGTGTGAATGGCCAACAGTTCCGGGCTCTGGCCGTGACTCAGCGCGCCGTCGATATCACCGGTTTCGTCATCGATGGCGACCCAGTGGCGCCCGGCCGAAGCCTTGAGCCAGGTGTAGCTTTCGTTACGCACGATGGTCAGGAACCAGGCCTTGGCGTTGCCATCGGCAAATCGCTGCAAAAACCGGAAGGCGCGCAAGGCGCTTTCCTGCACGACATCCCGTGCAGCGGCGTCGTTGCCCGTGATCCAGCGCGCGAGGTTGTAAGCCGCGTCCAGGTGCGGCGCAATCAGTTCCTCGAATCGATTCATAGTGGCTTCCGCACCGTCACACCCCTATAACCGTGATGCGTCGTGTTTTATTCCCTGAAAAGAATTTGTTTTGCGGCGTGGAATAAACGCCCGGACCGCAAAGTTCTCTCTGGTGTCAGCTACATCACTGTAGTCCGCCAGCGAGGACCTACCGATGGACAATCAAACAAAACATCCACTGCGCACCGACGGCTTTCTGAGCAACCCGGACCGGCGAACGCTGCTCAAATGCTCGGCGTGGGCCGGGGCCGGGGTCCTCTGGGCCCTGAGTGGCGGCATTCCCAGAGCCTTTGCGATGGATGAGGCGGGCAACGTCAGCGATCCCAAGGCGTTGGCCAGCACTTTTCATTTCGTGCAGATCAGCGATTCGCACATCGGCTTCAACAAGGAAGCCAATCCGGAGCCGGTGAAGACCCTGCAAGTGGCGATCGACAAGGTCATCGCGCTGCCGAAACGGCCGTCGCTGATCCTGCACACCGGCGACATCACCCACCTGTCCAAGGCCGAAGAATTCGACACCGCGGCGCAAGTGCTCAAAGGCCTGCCGTCCACCGTGCATTACATCCCCGGCGAACACGACACCCTCGACGAGGGCGGCGGCAAGCTCTATCTCGAACGTTACGGCAAGGGCACCAAAGGCAACGGCTGGTACAGCTTCGATGACCATGGCGTGCATTTCATCGCGCTGGTCAATGTCTTCAACTTCCAGGCCGGACACGAAGCCAACCTCGGCGCCGATCAACTGGCGTGGCTGGCCGATGATTTGCGCGCGGTATCGACCAGTACGCCGATCGTGGTGTTCACCCACATTCCGCTGTGGACGATCTATCAGCCCTGGGGATGGGGCACCGAGGATGGCGATCAGGCGATCGCGATGCTGCGCAAGTATGGCTCGGTGACGGTGTTGAACGGGCATATCCATCAGGTGATCCAGAAAGTCGAAGGCAACATCACCTTCCACACCGCCCGTGGCACGGCCTATCCGCAACCGGCACCGGGCGCGGCTCCGTCACCGGGGCCGATGACGGTGGCGGCCGATCAGTTGCGCAACTATCTGGGGATCACCGAAGTGCGGGCGACACAGGGCGATCATCCGTTGGCGCTGATCGATTCGACACTGGTCTAGGGGAGGGCGGCTCAATGAAAGCGCGACTGTTGGCAGTGCTGTGCCTGTTTTTGTCGATGCCGGTATGGGCGCAGGAGGTGAAAGTCGACATCAAGGCGTTCATGTTCGGCCCCAAGGACCTGACCGTGGCCGTCGGCACCAAGGTGACGTGGGTCAATGACGACCAGATCCCGCACACGGTGGCCGAAACCCACAAGGTGTTCCGCTCGGGGGCGCTGGACACCAATGACAGTTTTTCCTGGGTGTTCAATACGCCGGGCGAGTTCGAGTATTTCTGCGTACTGCATCCGCAGATGATCGGCAAAATTGTGGTGACTCAGTAAACAGAGGGCGCGGCTCTCACAGGGCCGCGCCTTTTTCCATCTGTTTTCAGAGCTGAACCCGACGCAGCCTGCCGTTCAATGCAACCACCTTGTTATCCGGCGTGGGCAACGGTCGCCCCGTCAACCCCATGCCTTCGCTCACCAGCACCGCGTCCTGCACCAGGCACAGGTTGGACGGGGTATCCAGGTCCCGGGCGAGTACGGTCACTTCGCTGGTTTGCAGATTGCAGCTCAACAGTCGCCCGCTGAACCGGGTAAATCCGCCATGCAGGGTTTCGCCATTCCAGTCAGGCGGCAGCGGTTGTTGCAGACGGCTGCAAAGCTCCAGCACCAACACATTTCCTTGCGGACACAGCGCCAGTCCGGTGGGCAGTTGCAGGCCGCGAATCAGCACTTCGATCCGGCCGGTGTCGGGCCAGACCCGGATCACCTGGCCGGCCTGATTGTCAAAGTCGATGCCTTTGCGGGCCGGGTCGCTTTGCAGCTCACCGGAAAACAGGCTGATCAGCACCGCGTCTGTCGTCGGTTCGTACACCAGCGTGACGGGGACGGCTTCCTGGCCCATGTCCAGATCCGGCAACTGCACCAATACCTGTTCATCCTCGCCGCGGCTGAATTCCACCAGTTGGTTGGTATCGGGTTTGACCGCCAGCCAGCTGCGGCGGGTCGGGTGATAACACAGCGCATTCAGATTGCCCCGACTGTGAAACACAGGCTCCGGCGGGGTGTATTGCAGATCCAGCAGTTTCGAACCCGCGACATAGTCGGTCTGGCTGACCAGGCAGCGACCGTCACCGCAGGCGATGTCCGACAGACCCATGATTTCGTCGCGCAGCATGCGGGCCTGCATGTTCATCGAACGAAAACCCTGAGCCACGGTTTCGCGAGCGAGCCAGGCGCCGGGGTGGAGCGGGTCAGGTTGCAATCGGCTGATGCGGCCGCTGAACTTCTGGTCCGGCAGGCCCGAACCAGCCTCGACCAACAGCAGGCTGCCATCGGCTTGCAGGCAGGCGCCACGCGGGTTCAGCAAGCCTTCGGCGATGATGGTGCTCGGGCGCAGCGTCTCGCGGGGGCGCGCAGGAATATGAACAGTCATAGGTTTTTCTCCATGGGCCGAGGGGCGCGATTATTGCGGTGGTTGCCACGGTTCGCCCGTGAGATAGGCCCGCAACAACGCCCGCTGACAAGGCGACATCGACCTCACCACGGGCATGAACAGCGTCGTGCCTTTGTAGGCATCCGAGGTTCGGGCGAGGATCGGGTTCTTTGCGCCCATGATCGCGTCGGGCTGGTTCAGCGGGATGTAGCGGGACATGGCCGGGAAGGCCAGATAGTGAAAACGCAGGACGTTCGGGTACATCTGTTCCCAGGTGATGGTGGTGCCTCTGGGGATGCCGAAGTCGGTCTGGGCGTATTTGCGGAAGTTGGTGAAATAGGTGCCGCTGTCCTGACCGTTGACGGTGTAGGTCAGGGCGACGAATCCGGCGAGGGGCGCTGCGGCGGGTTTTACGTTGACGGAGAACGTGACGGACAACTGACCGGGGCTCACCGTCAGCGCAGGGGGAAAATAAAGGAAGTCGCAGTAACGCTGTTGCGTGTAATACGGCCCCGAGGGCCCGGCGGTGAGATCGATTTCGGTTGTACTGGTCACCGCAGCCCCCAGATACCGGACCTGCAGCGTAATCGACAGACCTTGCGGGTAGTCCTCGGTATAGACACTGCGTTGATCCGCGTAGATCCGATAGACAGACTCCGTGGCCTGCAACGTAGTCCCGGCGACCGAGTCGGGGGCGCTGATGGCCAGCGGCGAGGATCTGACCGCCGACTGTTGGGCTGTATTGAGCGGCAGATCGACAATGCCGCCATACACGTAATAGTCGAACAGGGGACTGCTGGTCGGATCGAGTGTGCCCAGGGTGGTCTCGCCGGCTGCCACGGTGACAGTGCCGTAATTGCCATTAGGTCCAATAGGGCTGGTGATGTCATCCCGGACGGCCCTGAACGTCTGTTTCGGAATGATGTTGACCATGTCGACGCTCAGCATGGCCGGGTTGCTCAGGTCGGCGTAACCCGTGCCGCCCGTGCCCTGATTGACGATCTGACGGCCCGCCTGACAGTCCAGCGGCTCATTGGCGAACGCCGGCGCCAATGTGCCGATGACCCGGCCGATGCTCGGGTTCGGGGTGTCCCTGCCGGCGGCATAATCGGCTTGCAACTGGGGTGTGGTCATCGTCGGGCACATTTCGAACATCACGAAGCGCAGGACGATACCGGTGGCACCCGGAGCCTGGATGATTGATCGCAAGCCGGCGCTGTTCTGGTTCCAGCTGACAATGCTGCTCAGCGGGAAGGTCAACTGGAAGGTGCCACTGATACGGCAGGAACCGGGTGCATCCAGCTCCTTCGGCGTTGGCTGCAGCACCCGCTTGCCGAGATCCAGGCTGCTGCAGACTGCATTGTCGTGAATCAGCAACTGGATGTTGCTGCTGCCACCGATTTGCAGGCCACCGACAAATATCTGGGTGGTGGTGGTCGAGGTGGGGTCGAGGTCGACCATCATCGGGCCTGAAACCGGCTTCTGTCCGGTCACCGGGTCCACGGAACCCAGCAGATAGACCGGCTGGCCCACCAGATCCCCGGTGGTACTGACGCTGCCCGGGCTGCCCTGAGAACTGATCAGCGCATTCTGCATGTCGACGACATGTTGCCCGTAATGATTCCAGCCACCGGCGGTGTAGTAGTCGCCCGTAGGCGCATTGATCATGCTGTTCAACTGATCGTCGGTATAGGACCGGGCCCCCGATGCCAGGGTCGAAGTGGTCAGGTCAAAGATCGGCCAGTTGTCATCGCCGTCATAAGGAATGGTCGGTGAGTTGTTCGGCAGGCTGACATCCGTGCGGATGCCGCCCCAGAAATTCAGTCGCGGGCCGTTGAGGATGCTCATGATTTATTTCCCGTCCTTGATGGTTTTGCCGAGCGGCGAGTTGGCGAATTTGAACAGGTAGGAGTAATCGGACTTGTACGGGCTCTTGACCGGGGTCGCCATGGAATGGCAGTTCATGCAGCTGCTGTTGGGCTGGATGTAGCTTTCCATGGTCACGTTGGCCGAGAGTGCCGGCGTCGGCTGGCCCAGCGGGTTGCTCGGGTTGTCAGGCATCAGCGGGCGCTGGGTGGTGATGAGCTGGTAGTACTTCAACACGCTGTTTTGCAGCCCCGGATCGGCCTGGTAACTGGCGTTGATCTGGTTGGTGATGTCGGCGATCGGCGTGACCCGGTTCAGCGGGTTCGGGGTCTGGAACGTGGTGCCGGGTTTGGGCACACAGACCTGATGCGGGCCCTGAGTCTGCCAGTCGCACGGCGACTGGTTGAGGGATGCGGCAGGCGCAGCGGCGTTGAAGTAGGAATAGGCTGTGCCCGCGACCGGCTGATCGACCCATTGGCCGTTCACCAGTGCCTTGGGCGGAACGTTGTCGACCTGTTCGAACGTCGACCAGATCCACTGCGGATAACCGTTGGCCTTGGTGATGATGTGCAGGCCGACCAGCCCCAGAAACGCCTCGGTGACACCGTTTTTCTGGCCCTGCTCATCGAAGGTCGCCACCCGGGCGAGCATGGTCAGGTAACGGCTGGCGTTGTCATGGGGAGTGAGGATGCGCCAGCTCGACTTGATCTCGATGACACCCCACGGAAACGTGATGTTGTTGGCTTTGGAGACGACGTCGGCGTTATAGAAGTTGTTGCCCACGATGTAGTTGTATGAAGTCTCGTTGGCCGAAATATCGTAGTAGGTCGGGTTTTTCGCCTGATCGATCAGCCAGCCGCCGACCGCCTGATCGACGGCGTTCACCTGAGCGCTGTTTTTCAAAGAGGCGATGTTGATGATGTTGAAGCTTTTTGCGAGTTGCGGGGAATTCCACGGCCCCGGATTGGCGGCGTTCGGCAGAAAGATTTCCCCCACGGTCTTGTAGGTCTGCCAGACGGTGTAGCCGGCCGCACCGGGCTGTTTGGTGCAGTCGGGATTGCCGCGCTGCCCGCTCTTTGCCGGCCAGCTCAGGGCGATGAACATCTGCCAGCTGTATTGATCGAACTGATCCTGACCGGCCGTGGCGGCCGGTGCGGTGCTCGGCGGCTGGCAGTTCAACTGGCTGGCCTGCATCGATGGCATGGCTTGTTCCCTGGCCAGCGCCGGGAGGCTGGCCAGACCCAGCAACATCACGGAAAAACAGAGTGTGGTTTTCATGGCGATCCTTCGTCGTTGATCACGGTTTACGCTGCATGAGCTTGTTCCACTGCGCCTTCTGGCCGTTGCTCTGCGAAGCCGGCGGTTCGAACAACTGGCAGGGTGGCGGGTTCGACGGGCACATGGCGGCGACCTGCGCCCAGGTCTGTTTCGGGTCGGGTTTGGCGATGCGGAAGTCGGTGTAGTTCTGGCTCACGATCGGTGCGTTGGCGACGCTGGTATCGCCGGAAAAGAAGAACGACTGCGGCGGCCGGTAGGGCGGTTGCCCCGACATCTTTTTGTAGAAGGCGTAGCCGAACAGGATCGGGCCTTGTGGCGAGTCGAGATCCAGGGCGTAGGCCTGCACGCTGCCATCGAGATTCTTGCTGCGCGCGGCGCTGTAGGGCAGGTGTTCGATGAAGTCCTGCCGAGGCGGATGATTCATCGGCGAAAACATGCAGCAGGCCGGCATGTCTTTCGGGCGATCCTGCGGATAGGTCAGGAAATACGCCTTGTTGCCCAGGGACACGAACGTGCAGGTGTAGTTGTTGTTCTTGATCGGGAAGATCGGCAGGCAGTATTTCTCGTAGTGCTCCATCATCGCGCCGAAGCCGTCGCCGTCCGGCGGGATGTAGGTGGTGTCGTAATAGCTCGTCCCCCGGGAGACGGTGTAGTCCGCAGGCTTCAGGGTCGTTGGCGGGTTGCTGTAGGGCGGCGGGTTGTTTTCGTAGTTGTGCATCACCCGGTACATGGTCCAGTTACTGATCCAGAACGCCGGGAAGAACGGGTCGGAAGGCTCACCCGGATTGCGTTTGGCGATGCAATTGCCGTTCTGTTCATTGCACCCCAGCGTGTTGTGTACGCCATTGGTGAAGTAGACGGCGCCGCTGTCCTGGGCGAATGCAGACGGGCAAAACAACAGGATCAACAGCAACAGACGGTTCAAGAGGCTGACGTTCATGGGTCACTCCCTGGCAAGGCGCACTGCGGGCGCGAGGCCCGCAGTGGCTCACCTTTCCTGATGGATCAGAGGTCGTCGTAATCGCTCATCTTGAGTTGCATGGGCGGGAAGTTGCGCTTGACCAGTTTCTGCGCCCACAACTCCAGCACGGCGCGACGGCTCTGCGACAAGTCGCGGGTGATGGGCATCGCGAGGGTGCTTTCTTCCTGGTACTCCTTGCTGATCAGCCGGATCAACTGATCGACAGCGCCTTCCACCCGCGTGCGGGAGTTGAGCGGCATGAACTTGTTCATGATCGGGTACAGGTAGTAGAAGGTCTTGAGCACCCTTGGGTAGATGAACTCATCCCAGATCGCTTCGGGCGCATCCTTGTTCTTGTAGATCTCGTTCCAGAAGTTGACGAAGTCCTGCTGCAGCTGCATGTCCAGAGGCAGGACGCGCAGCGGGGCGAGGAAGTCGGTCTGGGCGTCCGTGAGCGCGAAACTGAAAGGGATGTCCGGGTCGCTGGTGTCCTCCTTGACGATGAAACGCAGCGTAGGGAAACCCGGGGCCACAGCCTTGAAACTCACCTGGGCGATGCCGTTGGCGTCGGTGGTGGTGGCGACGTAGGAGTAATCCACCGTCTGATCGTTATCCAGCGTTCCGCTGGTGTAGACGCCGGCGTCGAATTGCAGGCAAGGGGTCAGGGGGACCGTGATCGGTTTACTTGAGCCATTCATGAATGACTGATAACTGACCTCAACGCCCACCGGTTTGTCTTTGGTTTCCAGATTGACCAGTCGACGACCGCTGCCGGTGGCAAGGTAGTTCGCTACAGGCGCCGTGCCCTTGAACTGTGGCAGGTTGGCGGTGTTTTTGTTGCGGTCTGCGTTGTCGTAGAACAGCGTGAAGTCGGGGTTATTCAGGAACGTCAGGTAGTAGTCGCTGGTGGTCACGTTGTAGGGGTTGCCGTATTCCACCACCCAGAGTGTGGTGTTGGCGGCCGGTTGACCATTTTTCTGCACCATGATGTTCAGCGTCTTGTGATCGTTCACGTCGACGAAGGTGCCGCTTTCTACCACCTCGGCGGTCCAGACTTGCTGAACGGCGGCTTTCACGGGGCCTGATGAAGTCTTTTGCTGCAGCTCCAGCGGGCCGGATT
This sequence comes from Pseudomonas sp. COW5, assembly GCF_026240005.1. Taxonomy (NCBI): domain Bacteria; kingdom Pseudomonadati; phylum Pseudomonadota; class Gammaproteobacteria; order Pseudomonadales; family Pseudomonadaceae; genus Pseudomonas; species Pseudomonas sp. COW5. Next base: position 5,490,283 of record NZ_JAPHVP010000001.1, read on the forward strand.
GCAGGGTGGTCGCTTGCGTGGCGCTGAGGGGGATATCCAGCAGGCCCGAACGCTTATCGAAGGCCGACTGTCGGTACTGCTCGAAACCAATGTCGACCACCGGCACGAAATTCCCGTTCTGCGATACGCCCAGCTTGAAGTCGCCGGCCTGGAACTTCTCGGCCGTCAGGACATCGGCGGTCTTGTCCAGCGGATAGAACGGGAACGTGTTGGCTAGATCCAGCGACAGGGTGTTGTTGGTGATCTGCGCCGAGGTCACACCCAGATTGGTGCTTGTCGGCTCAGGCATGTCGGGGCTTGTGACCATGATCTTCTGGGCGCTGACCAGACGCGGGCCGGCGGGCGCCGTCGGGTATTCGTGGTCGAACCACAGACCCAGGGTCGCGACGGTACGGTTGTAGGCGGGGTTGAAGAAAATATCGGAAACGTTGTCCAGCCCCTTCTGATACATCGCCTTCAAACGGGCCTGCGCCGATGGGACATTGTCGCGGGTGTCGACGTACGGGAAGTCGTTGAACACACCGTTCCTGTCGTAACAGGTGAGGTACGTGGCGAACCTGAACATCAGGCCCTGAGCATTTTGAGCCTCCATCTGATGCTGGAGATTGCTCAGCAGGACGGAATCGCCAATGACCCATTCCAGATTGTCCCGGGGAAAGCAGGTCTGCCAGGTGGTGGTGACATGCACCAGCCCACGGAAGTCGCCGGCCCAATTGAACGTCAGGAAGCGGTCGAGCATCCGGTATTGCCGGTTCAACGTCAGGCCACAGGTGGCATCTCCCAGCTGCAACTTGTCGAAGTACAGCGCCGTGAAGGTGTTCTGCCACGGGCTGATATCGACGAAGCGGGCGGCGGTCGGGGTATTGCTGCCAAAGGGATTGCCGAGCAACTGGAAGTCCCTGCCGACCAGCGCGTCCTGAGCAATGTAGGTGTTGGCCTGCAACTCGCCGCCAATAATGGTCGAGCGGGTACTCTGGTAACTCACTGTCCCGCAGGCGTTGTCGCCAAACAGGTCCCATTCGGCGGGTATGAACGGGAAGGTGTTCGGGCCTCCGTTGCCCGGAACCTGCTGTACATAGGGCGGCAGATTATTCTGCTCCAAGGGTGAAATGATCCAGGGCATCAGGGTGGTGGGAGCGTTCTCCTGGGTGATGTCGTAGTAGCGGGTAAACGGCCAGTTGATATCCATCTTCACCGCGTCATACAGCGGCAGCACGTCGTTGTTGTTGGCCGTCGGCGGGTTCCAGAACATATGGCCGTTGAGGTAGATCCGGGGGAAATTCAATACGCTCATGTCGTGCTCCTTAGCGTTGCCACTGGGCGCGCTTCAGCGACCAGACAAAGTCCAGTTTTTTGTAGCCTTCGAAGTCGGAGGCCGGCAGCGGAGTGGTCGGGTAGACGATGCCGCCATCCTGTTTCATGGCGAAGTTGTAGTAGCCCTTGTCGTTCGAGTAGGCCGCGGTGCCGTGGCAGGCCAGACAGGACGAGGTGTTCTGGAACGCCGACTCCAGCTGCGAGTTGGCCAGCACCTGGGTGACGGGCTGGAACTCGACTCCGATCAGTTCGTATTTCGATAGCGTCGGGTTGCTGGCCTGGAAGCTGACGTTCACCGGTTTGGCGGTCGGAGTCGGCCCGGTGGTGTTGGTCATCGGCGTCGGTGTGGGGGCGTTGGTCACCGTGTACTTGCTGTTGTTGACGTTTTCGAAGGTGGTCCAGACCCAGTTGGCGTCCAGCTTGTTGACCACATGCAGCCCGCTCAACGCTGCATAGCCGACCTGATAGGTGCCGTCATCCTGCTCGTAATAAGCCTGACCAATGTAGTAACCGTCGTTGGCCAGGGTTTGCCGGTAGGTGGTGTCCGAGCCGATCCACAGCCACGCGGCCTTCAACTCCCACGCGGTGGCCGGGAAGTCCAGGTTGTCCGGCAGCGCGGCCTGACCGTTCATGTTGTAGACCTGACGCTGCACGATGTAATCGAAGGTGTCCTGACCCATCAGCAGTTGAAAACGCACCGGGTTGCCTTTCTGAGAAGCAGGCACAGCGCCGCCCATGTGCAGCGCCAGGCCATCGACCTGTTGCGTGGCATTGATGTTGTGGAAGGTCCGGTTCAGGTCCATCCCCAGCGTTCGGGCCTGTGTCAGTACCTCGGTCGGAGGCGGCACGGGGCTGGCGTAGGCGCCGGGCGCAGCGCCATCGGGCAGGTAGACCTGGTCCGAAGGCTTCATGGTTTCCCACACCCGGTTGCTGGCCTGGGTGGGGCTGAACTGGTTCAGACAGACGAACCAGTTCCAGGCCATGGTTTCGGGACTCTGCTGGAACGCGGCCCGGGTCTTGGCAATGTCGGTTCCAAACTTGAGGAATTGGTTGCAATCGAAACTGTTGGTGTCCTGTGCCTGAGCCAAACCGGCCAGTGCACTGAGAACGGTTAAAGAAATGGCTCGCCGCATGGAAGCTCCTTGGCATTGGCCGAGTGGTGGTAGAGGTGCCCCAGAAAATGCTGAAGGAGCAGTTGTTTCACTGCCGTGGCCGCCAGGGTTTGCGGCAGCGGCAGATCGCAATTGGTGATGAGCAGCGGGCCGGTTTCCTCGCGCTCGGGCAGGCGGCCGTGACTGCCCCGGACCAGTCCGGTGTCCAGTGGAATCAGGTCCATGTAGTAACGGAAACCGAGTTTTTTCTGCAGCAGGCGGCGCGCGACTCGCAGTTTCGGGAAGCGAATGGCCGGGTCGATGAACAGCTCCAGCGGGTCGTAGCCGGGCTTGCGGTGGATGTCCACGGTGCGGGCAAAGTCCGGGGCCTTGCGATCGTCGAACCAGTAGTAGTAATCGAACCAGTAACCCGCGGCGGCCACGGCCACCAGTTCGCCGCTGCGCGGGTGATCCAGTGCAAAGGCCCGTTGCTCGGCCTTGTCCAGCACCTGCTCGATACCGGGTTGGCGCTGCAGCAACGCTTTGACGCGGGGAATGTCCCGAGCGTTCTTCACGTAGACATGGGCGATCTGGTGATCGGCCACGGCAAACGCAGCACTGGCGCCGGGGTCGAGCAGTTCCCAGGTCAGCGACTGGCGTACTTCCAGCAAACCTTCCGAGCGCAGCACGCGGTTGATGGACACTGATTGGTTGACCGCTTCGATCCCGTATTCCGACAGCAACATCACCGCCGCGCCTTGTTGATCGGCGAACGCCAGCAGACGCCCGACTTCCTTATCGATGGCCCGCACCTCATCGGCAATCGACGGATGATCGGGCCCCACGCGCTGCAAGCTGTAGTCGAGGTGCGGCAGGTAGATCAATTGCAGGTCGGGCCGATTGAGCTGGAATTCGGCGATGGCGCAATTGACGATCCAGCGGCTCGACGCAATGCCCGCCGCCGGACCCCAGAACCCCGGAAAGGGAAACTCGCCAATCTGCCGTTCGATGGTTTCGTGCAACGAAGCGGGCGACGAATACAGGCCGAACAATTTGCGGCCATCGGCGGGGTAGTGCGGACGCGGGGTGATGGCGGCGTCCACGTCGGCGTACATGTTGTACCACCAGAACAACTGGCTGCAGCGAAACCCCGGGATCTCACGCTTGAGTGTTTCCCAGACCTTTTCCCCCTGGATCAACGCATTGGGCTGTAGCCAGAACTTCACTTCGGCCTGATCGCGAAAATACCAGCCGTTGCCGACGATGCCGTGTTCGGACGGCGGCCGTCCGGTGAGGATCGAGGCCTGTACCGACGAGGTGACGGCCGGATACACCGGTTGCAGGCTGGCCATTTTTGCGGTTTTGAGCAGGGCATTGATGTTCGGGGTCGCGTCGCCCAGCAACGCCGGCGTCAGCCCGACCACGTTGATCAGCAGCAGCGGTTGGCGTGGTTGTTCAGAGGGCATCGGCGTAGGTCTCCTGCGCTTGTGGCTGCAACAGTTGCCGTTGGCGCAACTGCTCCTCGACCCATTTCAGTTCCGCCGCGATGCCCTGCAGCTGGGCGTGTTCGGTGGTCGGGCGCAGTTGGGCGGGAAGGACGCCCCAGCTGTAGGTTTCCACCTCCAGCACGGGGCGAAACTCCCGATGGTCGGCGAGATAGTCGAAGGTCTGCGCCAGGGCGATCTGACTGCCGCTCAGCTCGGGCAACACCAGCTGTTCGCTGAACAGCGGGATATGGAAATGAATACGCAACTCGGCATGGCGATCCGGGTGCTTCGCGCAATCGTCGAGGGCGGCGGGCAGGTCCGCCCAGGCCACCAAGCGGTCCTGCGCGTCCAGCGCCTTCACCTGATGCAGGTAGGTGGTTTCGCAAAAGTCGCGCAAGGTCTTGAGGACCCGTTCGCGGCGGCTGTCGTCCGCAGAGGGCAGGCGACAGACCAGGGCATTGGACAGCTGGATCTTGCCGATGGGTACCCGCGCCTGACGCAGCCTGACCAGCGAGCGATAGCAGTCTTCGAACATCACGGCCTGGTGGCAGACGTCAAAACACAGCGCCAGATACTCATGGTGCGGATCGGTGGTTTGCCAGCGGCGGAAGAAGGCGATGGCCTGATCGGTGTTTTCCAGCACGCAGTCCGGTTCCATCTCCAGACAGAACACGATTTTCTTGCCGGTCTCCCGATGCAGCCTGGCGAGTGCAGTCGTGAGTTCGCGCAATTGAAACTCGGCACGTTGTTGCAGTGTCGGGCTCCAGGTGGCGGCGTATCCCAGCGGCACGGTGGAAATCACCCCTTGATGACAGTCCGCCGGCAACGCCTGAGCGAGGATCTGCGCCAGTTCGAGGCTGTACGCCAGGCGCTTTGGCTCGGCCCAGCTGGGCAGGTACACGGCGGCTTTCACAGCCCCCTCATGAAACTGTCCGTAGGGAAAACCGTTGAGCGAGGTCAGTCGCAGTCCACTGCGTTGCAGCAGGCCGAGGAACTCCGCACGCGCGGATTTCTGCTGTAACCCGGTGGCGGCGAGGGCGCTGATCCACAGTCCACTGTCCTGTTGTTTCAACCCGCGTTGTGCGCGCACGCCCTGAAAGTGCTGTTCGATGGAGGCCTTCAGCCTGGCCAGGTCATGGGTCGGGTGCACGTTGCTGCAATACCCGACCTGCGCGGCAGCCCAACCCATGCCGGCACTCATTTGATCACCGGCTCCTGCCCGCGCAGGGCAGAGTTATCCTGCCATTGCCGGCGCTGATCGATGGGCAGCGGCGTGCTGATCAGGGTTTTGTCCAACTGGCCGCTCTGGGCGAAAAAATCCACCGGGTTGTGGAACAGCACTTGTTCGACCTGGGCCTCGCTGAAACCCGCCGCCAACATCGCCTGACCGGTTTTCGGCACTTTGAGCGGATCGCTGATGCCCCAGTCGGCGGCGCTGTTGACCACCATCTTCTCGGTGCCGTACTCCTGGAGCAGGGCGACCATGCGCTGTTCCGACATTTTGGTGTTGGGGTAGATCGAGTGACCGCGCCAGCAGTCGCTGTCCAGTACCAGCGGCAACGTCAGTTCGTTGAGGTGATCGATGATCACCAGATTTTCGTTGATTCCCACCTCGCGAATCACCGCCAGCGTGCGCTTGGTGCCGCCGATCTTGTCGCGGTGCGGCGTGTGCACCAGCACCGGCAGATTGAATTGTCTGGCCAGTTCCAGCTGTGCGGCGAGAAAACGGTCTTCCTCGGGCGTAATGTCGTCGTAGCCGATTTCACCGACCGCCACCACGCCGTCCTTCACCAGATAACGCGGCAGGATCTCCAGCACTTCGTTGGCCACCGACAAATCATTGGCCTCCTTGGGATTGAGGCCGATGGTGCAGAAGTGATGGATGCCGAACATGCTGGCGCGAAAGCGCTCCCAGCCCAGCAGGGTGTCGAAGTAATCAATGAAACTGCCGACGCTGGTGCGGGCCTGACCCTGCCAGAACGCCGGTTCGATCACCCCGGTAATGCCGGCGGCGGCCATGTTCTGGTAGTCGTCGGTGGTGCGGCTGACCATGTGAATATGCGGATCGAAATACTTGGGCATGGTGAATCCTCGTCAAGGGAAAGGAGACGTTGGGTGTCAGTTCAGGTGAGCGCGCCATTCCGGCGGCAAACGTTGCTGCTGGTTCAGCTCGACCAGTCGCTGGCGTTGCTCCGGGCTGAGCAGGTCGAAGGCAATCGCCAGGGGCAACCCGGCGGACACCGCCCGGACAGCCGCGAGTTGCTCTTCCAGCAGATCGAGGGCCAGTTGATTGAGGGTGAGGCTGTGCCGCTGGCTCAGGCCGGTCAGGCGTCGCACATCGAGCCCCATGCCCAGCGCTTTCAGCACCAGTTGGTGGAAGGCCCGTTCCGGGTAATGACGGGACGGGTAGGGCGTATCGAGGGCGAGGGCGGCAAACACCTGGCTGTTGCTGGTGCGCCCGGCCTGCAGCGCCAGCTCCACGCATTGCCCATGGCTGTCGAGCCAATCGAAGGCTTTGAGAGTGGCGATCTTTTCCTGATCGTCTCCCCATAGAAAAAGCTGGCGCAGCAAGGACAATTGTCCGCCCTCGGAGGACTGTTCAAGGACCTGTGCCAGCAATAACGCACGTGCCAGCTGGATCAGATTCCAGTGGCTGTCGGGCAGTACCCGGTCACGCAAATGACGTTTGCACTGACCGCTCAGGAGCGATGCGGTATTGGCGTCCGGTTGCCGGGCCAGTTGTTCCTGTGCCTGACGCCACCAGTGCAATTCGCTGTCATCGAGTTGCCGGCTCAGGGCCTGATGGTGTTCGGCAAGGCAATCGCGGCGCATGCCGAGGGCCGCCGTCGGCGGCGCGGTGACGTCCATGTTCATGTCGGTTTGATCCAGCGTTGAAAGTGTGGGAGCAGGAAAAACACCAGAACACACAGCAGGCTGCCCAATGGTTGATTGGCCACGGCCATCACCAGCGCATCGAACAGTGGCAGCGCCGCGAGGCCGGCCCCGATAAAGGCGCGGACCTTGCGCTGCTGCGGGTCGGCAAGGTGCTGCCGGTAATGCCAGCCCAGCCAACCGAGCCAGAGCAGCAACACCGGCCAGAACCACAGGTTGTCGGCGTAGATCGCCAGGGCCAACGGGCTCAGCATCAAGAGCAGGGGCAGGCGGCTGAGCAACTGGTTGTTGTGCTCATTGCGCGCCAGGTAAGTCAGCCCGCTGATATAGACACCCAACAAAATCGCGCAGAGCCAGATCGGCTCCGGCGGCACCGCCAGGCTGGCGGCTGCCGTGAGGTACAGCGCCGAGCGACAGGCGCCCATCAACCAGACGCTGTGGGCGTATTTTTTGTGCAGCACGTTGTAGCCGATGATGCAGCCCACCAACAACGTGACACTGGCCAGCAGCCAGTGCGGCTGGTCGATCAACTGGCTCAGGCCCAGCACCGAAGCGGCCGCCAGTGTCAGCAACAACACCGTGGCGAGGCGCACTTGCTGGCGGCTCACCAACCCCAGCGTGATGGGCCGAGGATTGTGGTGTTGCTGGTCCCAGTCGGCATCCAGCAGATCGTTCAGCAACATGCCGGCCAGATATAGCAGCGACAGGGTAAACAGCAGCAGAATCCACACCAGCCACGAGGGCGGCGCCAGTGCACCGGCGCTGCTGGCTAGCAGCGCGGCGGCCAGGGTGTTGGTCCACACCGTGGGCAGGTTGGAGACACGGCCAAGGGTCAGCCAGGTCTTGAGGCTTTGCGGGGTCTGGCTCATTTCGCGAAGCCCTCGCTCAGGTCGAGCACCGGGATGCTGCGGGCGGACAGTTTCTGCAGCGCCCGCTCCATCCGCGCGTCGTCGATCTCATGCAGGTCCACCGACTGGCCGATTCCGCTGAGCATAGGGATCGAGAGTTGTCCGCCGAGGTGCTGGCGGAACTCTTCCAGCCCGAGCAACACCGGTGAGCGACCTTGCGCATCTTTGAGGGTCAGCTCCGGCGGGCACAGGTTGAAACCGAGCCGGGTCAACAGGCTCATGACCCGTTCACTGTCGACATCGCTCAGCAGCCCGAGGGCATTGGCGTAGAGCCCGTCGAGGGCCATGCCCACCGCAACGGCTTCGCCATGGCGCAAGCGGTGGTGACTGAGATTTTCCAGTTTATGTGCGGCCCAGTGCCCGTAATCCAGCGGCCGTCCGTTGCCGCGTTCGAAGGGATCGCCGGCGCCGGTGATGTGCGCCAGGTGCAGCTCAGCGCAACGGCGGATCGCGTAACGACTGGCCGGGTGATCGAAGCGGGCGAGGGCGTCGGCCTGTTGTTCCATCCATTCGAAGAATGTCCGGTCCTTGATCAGCGCGACTTTCACCGCTTCGGCCAGCCCGGCGATCTGGTCGCGGCGGGTGAGGCTGGTCAGCAACTGGAAGTCATTGATCACGGCGGTGGCGGGGTAGAAGGCGCCGAGCAGGTTTTTCTGGCCGAAGGCATTGATGCCGTTTTTCACGCCGATGCCGGCGTCGTTCTGCGCCAGCACGGTGCTTGGCACACGAATCAGGCGGATGCCGCGATGGAAGGTGGCGCAGGCGTAGCCCACGGAATCCAGCACCGCGCCGCCGCCCAGAACCAACACATAACAATGCCGGTCCAGCCCGTGTTTCAGCATGTCGGCGTAGAGCTGCTCCAACACCTGTGAATCCTTGCTCAGCTCTCCTGCCGGAACGGCAATCGGCGGCGCCTGCAAATGCAGGTCCGCTGCATGGGCGGCAAAGTAGCCATCGATCTGTGCCAGCAGGTGCGGCGCGCTTTTCAGCAGTTGCTCATCGGCGAACACCATCACCGTCACCCGGCCGTTTTGCCGGGCGGTGAGCTGTTGATGCAGGCAGGGATTGGAAGAATCGAAGAGGTGATCGGTGAACACCACCGGATAGTCGTAACTGACCTCGAACCGCCCGTGCAGCACTTGGCCGGCGCTGTATTTGCGCAAGGCCTTGAACAGGCTGTAGCCGGCGATGAACAGCCCCGGCAGCACCATGCTGGCAAGAATCGTCACCAGCAACGCGTTCTCCTCGACGAGGAATGTGCCGATGGCGCTGTAGGCCAGTGCCAGCCCGGCGTTGGCCAGGGTCGTCACCAGCAGGAATGAGCGCAGCGGATAACGCTGCATGCCCGCCGCTACCACCGAGGTTTCCGCCAGTACCGGTACCCCTCGCAGGCAGACCAACGACAGCGTGCCCAGTCGATAGGCCATTTGCCCTGGCTTGCGTTGATGCAGGCCAAGACGACTGGACAGCATCCGGAAATAACCGGCACCCAGTGCGTAACCCAACCCGGCGCCCAGACACAGGCCAATGAAGATCACCAGATAACCGCCGACGCTGCCGAGCATGGCCACAGCCAGTAGCGCGACCACGCTGGAAGGCACGGGCAACACAACGTCCAGCGTCAACAGGGCGATCAGCAAAAGCGCCAGGTTGAGCTGTTGGGTGGGGGAAGAGGGCTGGTACAGATCGAGATGATTGAGGAAGTCCTGGATCTGCTGTTCGAACAACAGAAAACTGACGATCACAAGACCTGCAAAGCAAAACAGTGACAGCCAGAAGTGTCCGGCCGACGCATTTTTCGAGAGCGCACGATACCAACGGCTGTGCTTCATCAAGCATCCCTCTTGATTGTGATGACTGAGTTCCGTTCAGCAACTAAAGCAGCGTCTTGTTTGTTTCAGAAGAATGAACGCTCCCGCCGGGAGGGCTGTTTTTATTATTCGATTGATAGCGCTTGCGAAGATATTCATGAACCTAGACGGTTGTTGTGGATTTGCAAGTCGATTGGGTGATGGCGTTTTTCAGAGGGTGTTTAGTGGGTGTGAGAGTGTCGAAAGGTGCCGGGAATGGTCCGTAGGTATTCTCAACTTATTCAACAAGATGAGCGCTTTTGTTGAAGTGCTTTAAATGCTGTTTAAATCGCCAGATGAGAAATAATTTCAACTGAGTTTGTTAGCAAGCTACTTAGGTAGTGGCCAAGTGGCATTATTTTTTGTTATTTGAGTTATTGCGGCTGGCTATAAGTGTTCTTGATAGTTGAGTGAATTACTCGGTTAGTTGGCTTTTGAACTTGCAAGTTCATCTTGAAAGAAAGATCCGGATGAAAGGCATTTCGTTAAAACCTGTGCCGTAGCGCGTTACCGTTCTGCACCTTTCCGGGGCTCGCCATGCGCAATCAGGTAGCAGATTCCGATCCTCGTGCCGGTAAACCTGATGGATGTGTACGTCGCAGTTTCTCCTTAATTCATTCAAATCAAACGCTTGGCGCGTTGCTGCAGGTTCTGGCACGCATTCTGCTTTTATGTATCCGTGGATAATTGGATACAAAAATACAAAAGGTGCCGCCATGCAATTCGCTCCCGCCTACGACCAGCGCCAACCGATGACCGCCGAGGAGGAGGCCTACAACTTTCTTCTGGAAGGCATCTGCGGCGGCCGTTACCGCAAGGGTGACCGGCTGATCGCCGAGGACATCGCCGGTGAAATCGGCATGAGCCGGATGCCCGTGCGTGAAGCCTTCCGGCGTCTCGATGCTCAGGGCCTGGTGACGCTCAGGCCCAATCGCGGTGCGATTGTCAGCGGTCTGGATGTCGAGGAAATGCACGAAGTCTTCGAGATGCGCAGCGCGCTGGAAGGGCTGGCGATTCGAGTCGCCGTGCCGAAGATCGGTGAGCGTCAGTTGACGGCCCTGGAGCGACTGCTCGATGAAATGGATGACTACCGCGACGAGAGCGCGGAGTGGGTCAGTCGTCACCGCAAGTTCCATGAATACCTGTGCAGCCTCAGCGGACGACCGCGTCTGGTGAAACAGATCAGCGCGCTCTACGCGCTGATCGAGGCCCCGATGCGTCTTTGGCTGCAACACGTGGAAAAGCCATTGAGCGCGCGCCAGGAACACGTGGTGATCCTCGACGCGATTCGTGCCGGTGATGCCGTCAAGGCCGAAGCGGTGGTGCGCGAACACATCGAAGGCACGGTCCCCGAGCTGATCAAGTTTCTGCAATCGGAACGATAACCACAGAGCGGGCAACGAACCCGCCGATGTTTTGACTTTGAGTACTGCCCCGTTACTAACCGAACTGGAGTGTCTGGTCATGCATACGTCTCGCCTGTTGTTGGCTGCAATTTCCCTGGGGCTCTGTACGCAGTGGGCGGTTGCCGCACCCACGGTGCCGGAGCGTTTGCTCAAGGTCGACAAACTCACCTATTGCTCGGGCATGGATTCGCCGCCTCTGGTTTCCTTCGATGAAGCGCAAAAGCCAAAGGGCCTGACCGTCGATCTGGGCCTGGAAGTCGCCAAACGTCTGGGGGACAAGAAAGTCGAGTGGCGGGTGATCCCGTTTTCCGGATTGCTGCCGGCGTTGCTGGCCAAGCAGTGCGACATGATCGTCGACCAGTTGTTCGACAAGCCCGAGCGCCGCGAGGTGATCGACATCGTCAACTACATGTATTCCAGCCAGGCGGTGGTAGTGCCCAAGGGCAATCCGAAAGGGCTCAAGACGCTGCCCGATCTCAGCGGGCACAAGATTGCGGTGCTGAACGGTTCGACCATCAAGACCTTGCTCGACACCGAGAATGAAAACCTGACCAAGGCCGGCAAGCCACCGATGAAACTGGTGGTCTACAACACCGACACCGATGCATTCCAGGCCCTGCGGATCAATCAGGTCGATGCTTACGGCACAACCGTCGAAACCGCCGGTTATTACGCCGCCATGGCCCCGGACCTTTTCGAGGAAGGCGTTCCAGCCTTCAGCCGGATTCTCACCGGACTGGGCATTCGCAAGGACGATCCGCAACTGAGCGCCGCTGTGCAGCAGGTGATCACCGACATGCGCAGCGACGGCAGCTACAACCAGCTCCTGAGTAAATGGCACATCTCCAGCGACACGCTTGATTGAGGTAGACGTTGATGAATTTCAATTGGGATGTGTTCTGGCAGTACCTGTTGCAGCCCAGCGGGGTCTACCTCACCGGGCTCTGGCTGACGTGCCTGATCAGTGTGCTGGCCATGTTATTGGGTTGCGTTTTGGGATTGGCGGCGGCGTTGCTGCGGTTATCGAAGAACCCTTTGCTGCATCTGCCGGTGCGCTTTTATGTGTGGCTGATGCGCGGGACGCCCTTGCTGGTGCAGATCGTCTTCCTTTACACCGCGCTGGCGGCGGGCGGGATTTTCCGCTTCGAAGACATCGAGCTGTTCGGTCTGGTGGTCCCCGGCAATATTCAGGCTGCAATCATCGCGCTGGGCCTGAACGAAGGCGCGTACATGGCCGAGATCATTCGCGCCGGTATCGGCGCCGTCGACAAGGGGCAATACGAGGCCGGGCGTTCCCTGGGCATGACCTTCGCCAAGTTGATGCGGCGGATTGTTTTGCCACAGGCGTTCCGGGTCATCGTGCCGCCGCTGGGTAACGAATTCAACGTAATGCTTAAAAACACCACGCTGGTCAGTGTGATCGGTGTACAGGAGCTGCTGCTCAGCACGCAGATGGTCACTTCGGCGACCTTCCGGGTGTTCGAGTTGTACCTCGTGGTGGCGATCTATTTCCTGTTGCTCACGACGCTGTGGGGCTTCTTCCAGCGCTGGCTGGAAACACGTTTCGGCCAGTCGGACCGACCTTCGTCGCCGCCGCCGGCATCCAGCCGGATGTTCGGTCGCAGCACGCTGAAACTGCTGAGGGGGCGTTAACCATGGCGCATCAAAGTGACGAACTGATCATCGAGGCGCTGAACATTCACAAGTCGTTCGGCAACCTCGAGATTCTCAAAGGGATTTCCCTGCAAGTCCGGCGCGGTGAAGTGGTGGTGCTGATCGGCGCCTCGGGGTCGGGCAAAACCACGTTTATCCGCTGCATCAATTTGCTGGAAGACATTCAGTCCGGGCTGATCCGGGTCAACGGTCAGTCCATGGGCTATCGCACCAAGGCCGATGGCAGCCTGGTGCGGGATTCGGAACGCAACATCGCCCGACAGCGTCGGGACATCGGCATGGTGTTCCAGCGCTTCAATCTGTTCCCGCACATGACCGCGCTGGAAAACATCATCGAAGCACCGATTCAGGTGTTGGGTGTGCCGCGCAAAGCGGCGGAGGAACAGGCGCGGGCGTTGCTCAAGCGTGTCGGATTGGCTGAGAAGGCCAACCATTACCCGTCGATGCTTTCCGGTGGCCAGCAGCAGCGGGTGGCGATTGCCCGGGCGTTGGCCATGAAACCTCAGGCGATGCTGTTCGACGAACCCACCAGTGCGCTGGACCCGGAAACCGTCGGTGAGGTCCTGCAGGTGATGAAGGAATTGGCGGAGGAGGGCATGACGATGGTGGTGGTCACCCATGAAATGGGTTTTGCCCGAGAGGTCGCCGACCGTGTGGTGGTACTCGATCAAGGTGAACTGATCGAACAGGGCCCACCGGAACAGATTTTCAGTCACCCCACCCATCCCCGTACCCAAGCCTTTCTCAGCCGCGTGCTGTGAGACTCACAAGGATATTGACGATGCGTTTATCGAGCGTGTTTGCAGCCCTGTGCTGCGCTGCCGTGGTGCCCTTTACTCAGGCTGCCGACCCGGTGGTGAAGGTCTACAACTGGTCCGACTACATCGGCCCCGACACCCTGAAGAACTTCGAGAAAGACAGCGCCATCAAAGTGCAGTACGACATCTTCGACACCAACGAAATGCTCGAGGCCAAGCTGCTTTCCGGGCACTCGGGGTATGACGTGGTGGTGCCTTCCAGCCAGTTTCTGTCGAAACAGATCCGGGCCGGCGCCTATCAGCCGCTGCAGCGTGAATTGCTGGATAACTGGAAGCACCTCGACCCGCGTTTGATGCAGCGTCTGGAAGCGGCTGATCCGGGCAATCGTTATGCCGTGCCTTATATGTGGGGCACCGTGGGCATCGGCTACAACGAGGAGAAAGTCCGCGCGGTGCTGGGCAAGGACGTACCGTTGGATTCCTGGGCCATGGTGTTCGATCCGCAGAACCTTTCCAGGCTCAAAAGCTGCGGCGTGGCCTTTCTCGATGCGCCGGTGAAAATCATTCCTCAAGCCATGCTTTATCTCGGGCTAGACCCCAACAGCGTCAAGCCGGACGACTACAAGCAGGCGTCGAAATTGCTGATGACCTTGCGGCCATCGGTGACTTACTTCAACTCATCGAAGTACACCGCCGACCTGGCCAATGGCGACATCTGTGTGGCGATCGGTTACTCCGGCGACGTGATGCAGGCCCAGACCCGGGCCCGCGAGGCCGGGAAAAACATCGATATCCGCTACGTCATTCCCAAGGAAGGCGTGAACCTGTGGTTCGACATGCTGGCGATTCCCAAGGATGCCGGCAACGTGGCCAACGCCCATGCGGTGATCAACTATCTGCTGCGACCCGAGGTGATTGCGTCGGTCAGTGACTACGTCGGTTATGCGAATCCGAACAAGGACGCCACGCCGTTGATGGACCCCAAGGTCAGCGGCAACTCGGGGATTTACCCGGGCGATGAGGTGATCAGTCACACCTTTGTCTCTGCTGATCTGCCGGAAAACATCCAGCGCCTGATGACCCGCGAATGGAACCGGATCAAGTCCGGCCAATGAATCCTTGTTTTGAAGAGTCTTTGCCATGCTGAATTTTTCTGCTCACGAGTATCCGTATCCGTCGCAACGCCAAAGCGTGTTTGCCCGTCGAGGCATGGTGGCGGCGTCCCAGCCGCTGGCCGCTCAGGCCGGTATCGAGATGATGCAAAAGGGTGGCAATGCGATCGACGCCGCCATCGCCACTGCGGCAGCGCTGACCGTGGTCGAGCCTACGGGTTGTGGCCTTGGCGGTGATGCTTTTGCTCTGGTCTGGTTCAAGGATCAGTTGCATGGGCTCAATGCCAACGGCCATGCGCCTGCGGCTTTAAGCATCGAAGCGGTCAAGGCGGCCGGCCACGAACAAATGCCTCTGTATGGCTGGACGCCGGTGACAGTGCCCGGTTGTCCATCGGCCTGGGCCGAGCTTTCTCAACGCTTCGGGGTACTGCCGTTTGCTGACTTGCTGCAACCAGCGATCAGCCTGGCGCGGGATGGTTTTCCGCTGTCGCCAGTGGTTGCCCATCAGTGGCAGATTGCTCTGGACGAGTTCGGTCCCCATCGCGACGCAGTGCTGGACGCCTGGTTCGATACTTTTCTGATTGAGGGCAGGGCGCCAAGGGCAGGGGAGCTGTTTCGCAATCCGGCACAAGCGCGGACGCTTGAAGAGTTGGCACTGAGCCGCTGCGAGAGTTTGTATCGCGGCGCATTGGCCCAACGGCTGGATGCTCACTCGCGGGCGACTGGCGGGTATCTGCGAGCCACGGATCTGGAACATTACCGTGCGCAGTGGGTGGAGCCGATCCACGTCAACTATCGCGGTGTGGATGTCTGGGAAATCCCGCCAAGCGGCCAGGGTCTGGTTGCGTTGATGGCGCTGAAGATCCTCGAGGGTTTCGACTTTGATCATCGTGACAGCCAACAGACCTGGCATCGTCAGCTGGAGGCCATGAAGCTGGCTTACAGCGATGGTTTGCACTACATCACCGATCCACTGCACATGCGCGTGGCGGTGACTGATCTGTTGAGTGATGACTACAGCGCCCGGCGTCGTGGGCAGATTGGCGATAAAGCTCAGCCACCCAAGCCCGGCGATCCTCACGCGAGCGGTACGGTTTATCTGGCCACGGCCGATGGGCAAGGCAACATGGTGTCGTTCATCCAGAGCAATTACCACGGCTTTGGTTCGGGTGTGGTGCTGCCTGACAGCGGTATTGCGCTGCAGAACCGGGGGCAGGAATTCAGCCTTGACCCAGAACATGCCAACTGCCTGGCGCCGGGCAAGAAGACGTTTCATACGATTATTCCGGGGTTCCTGACCAAGGATGGCAAGGCACTTGGGCCGTTTGGTGTGATGGGCGGGTACATGCAGCCTCAGGGGCATGTGCAGATGGTCATGAACCTGGTGGATTTCGGGCTGAATCCGCAATCTGCGCTGGACGCTCCGCGCTGGCAATGGCTGGGGGGGATGAAGGTGGGGATCGAGCAGGGGGCTTCGAGGGATTTGGCCAATGCGCTGGCGCGAAGGGGACATGAGGTGCAGATTGCCTGTGACCTGACGGATTACGGCCGAGGGCAGATCATTCTTCGTGATCCGGTCAGTGGTGTGCTGTGTGGCGGGACTGAGCCGAGGGCGGATTCGCATATTGCAGCTTGGTGAAGCCAAGAGTAGAAGTGCAGCGAACGTCTTCGAATGTGAAGCCATTATAGGTTAACTACACTAAATGACCGTTTAGTCGAGTTATTACAGGCTGTATTGGAAATCGTTGGAGCAGGTCATGAATCCACACTCGATTACTGCGTCAAACCTGATCGCATCACTGGACCTTGAACCTCACGTCGAAGGCGGATTCTTTCGCAGAACCTATCAGGCCGACCACCGGAATATGCTCGAAACAACGGGCGGTCCACGTTATTTGATGACGTCCATTTATTACCTGTTGACCGAAGACTCACCGGTCGGCCAGTTCCATTTCAACCAGTCGGACATCCTGCATTATTTCCATCTGGGCGATGCAATCGAGTACAGCCTGATTCACGCTGACGGTTCGTTGCAGACGCTAGTGATGGGCAGCGACATTCTGGCAGGACAACATCTGCAACTGCACGTACCAGGCGGAATCTGGAAAGCCTCCAGACTGCTCAATGGCGAGAACGGATTCGGCTTGATCAGCGAAGCGGTTTCGCCAGGGTTTGATTTTGCGGATATGGAAATGGGGAATCGGCAGAAACTCACAGCGCAGTATCCACAGCATCGAGCGCTGATTGAAAAGCTGACGCGTGGCGAGGAATGAGAGCCGGACATTTGGAATGGATCGTGTGATCACCTGGCATCAAGCGCATGGTTGCCTTGGAGAGAGATGTTGGAGATTGAAATCGTGTGCGCAACCGGGCTGATCTCGTAACACTTAGTTACGTGTAATGTATATTATGTTAAATGACGTGTCAGGACGGAACTTTACGGAACCTGCTTTATGGCCTGTCACTCGTCCTTCTCAAGCCTTGCCCACTCACAGTTCGCAGTGATTCACCGTCGATAAGGAATGGCGCCTCTACTCAAGTTTTGTTCGAGGCACCTTCATGGCTAGCGCAACAACACGCCCGTTCGAAATCTTGAAAATCTACCGTCTCTGGTCAGTCGCTCAGTGCCTCTGCAGTGCACAGCGGGAACCAGCCTGGCGTGGCGCTGATTGCACGCCACAGGCCATCGGGTATCGCACTGTCTGGGACTGCTCGCACATCCAGTTGCTGAGCGATCCGCTCGGCCTTGCCTTCACGGGCCAGGGTGACCCAGTCAGGGTTGATCACCAGCCCCCGGCCAAGCGCAACCATCGACAGGCCCAACGCCAGAGCGCGCTCGGCCTGCGCCGGCGTAGTGATCTGACCGGCCGCAATCATGGGCAATCGCCCTCCGATCTGTTCCAGGGCACGTACGATCGTCAGCGCCGAAGGCATTTCCTGCGCCTCGTTTTCCTGGCTGGCCGGTGTGGCGTTGAGCAGGTCGTAAAGGGACACATGCAAGTAGTCGATATCCGCCTGTGCCAGACGCTCCACCAGTGCCAACGCATCGTCGATGCGCAAGCCGCCCTCCTGAGCTTCCTCAAGCGAAATTCGATATCCGATGAGAAACGGGCGCGGTGCATGCTCACGGACCACCTGCTGCACCGCCTGCACCAGTGCCAGAGGGAAGCGCATGCGGTTCTCCAGCGAACCACCCCACTGGTCGTTGCGCTGGTTGGAGGCCGGGGACAAAAAGTTCTGGATCAGAAAACCATGAGCACCGTGCAGCTCCACGCCGTCGAAACCCGCCTCGATGGCTCGTCGGGTGGCTTTGGCGAATGCCTCAATCGTTTCGAGTATCTGCACTTCAGACAGTGCGCGGGGCGTTGGAATACCGCTGTTGAACGGACCGGCAGGAGCCCTGACGGCGCTGGCACTGACAATCTCGCCAGAGGGTGTTTGCTCCACGATGGCTTTGCTGCCCGCATGAAAAATCTGCAGTACGGCGGGCGCCCCGCCACTTTTTGCGGCCTGGGCAAGACGCCGCAGGCTCGGCAGAAAACGATCGTCCCAGGCAGCGAACTCGGCATCGAAACCGATGCCTTCAGGACTGACATGGGAGCAGCCGGTGATGACCAGTCCGATGCCTTCCACACGGCGACGGTAGTACGCGAGTTCCTGCTCGGAAATGCTGGCGTCGGGATTGGCAGACCAGGTGGTCATCGGTGCCATGGCCAGCCGGTTGTCGATCGTCAGGCCGTTGGCGAAACGCAGAGGACGAAAAATTTCGGGGTAATTCGGTTTCATGATGCTTTCCAGACAAAGCCGACCCATGTGGTCAGCCGATGGCAATGGATGTGATTCAGTTCAGGCGCAAGCGGCGGATGTCGCGTTGAGGTGGCTGACCAAACAGCCGGGCGTATTCACGGCTGAACTGCGAGGCGCTTTCATAGCCGACCCGAGACGCCGTCACGCTTGCATCCAGGTTCCGCGTCAGCATCAACTGACGGGCCTCCTGCAGACGCAGTTGCTTTTGGTACTGCAGGGGGCTCAAGCCGGTGATCGAGCGAAAGTGCTGGCGGAACGTGGAAGGACTCATATGACAGCCGGCAGCCAGCTGTTCGATCTTCAGCGGCTCGGCGAAATGGCGCTTGAGCCAGTTGATGGCGCCGGCGATCTGTTGGCTGGGTGCTCCCTGATTGATCAGATGGCACAACTGTGCACCGTGGGGGCCGGCGAGTAACCGGTAAGCGATCTCTCGCTTCAGCAGCGGCGCAAGACAAGGCAACAGCACCGGATCGGCCAGCAACTGCACGAGACGCAGCACGGCATCCAGCAACCCCTCGGTCAAAGACTCAACGGCGATCGAACAGAAATCACAATCGCGGGCCGGCGCCGGCAGGCGCATTTCAGTGGCCAGTTGCAAGATGTCCTGAGGTGCCAGCTGCAACATCAGGCCCAGGAACGGCTCGGTGTGACTTCCCTCCATCACTGTGGAGACCACGGGCAGATCGACAGCGGTCAGCGACGACTGACCCGGACCGAAATTCAGGATCTGATCACCCAGCACGACCTGCTTCCGGCCTTGTGCAGTGATCCCCAGTCCCAGACCGTAGATGCAGTGCATCGGCTGGGTCACAGCCCGACGGCGATGCAGAGTCAGACCGGGAATGGCCGTCTCGTAGTCACCGTCCGACGGAGCGATGCGGGCAATGGCAATGGCCAGGTCGCGGCTGTCGTTGAAGGACAGCCGCGACGATTCGGAATCAGGCTTCACTGCAGATGCTTGCGCAGGAACGGCACAGCCTGGGCCATGGCCAGTGCGACAGGCTCGGGCTTGTCGTAAAGGTCGTAATGCGACCAGCCTTCTGCCACGTAAATCTGTTTGTCGGCCGAGGCGGCCCGGCCGTAGATTTCCCAGCCATCGCGGTATGCTCCGAAACCGCCGGGCTTGTCACCGATTACCACCAGCAGCGGCTGCGTCAACAGCACTTCGGCATGCAGAAACGCATCCCAGCCAAAGGCTGCGCTGTTGAACGAAAACAGGCCGCTGGTAGCGCCGTTGGGCTGCTGTCCGCGCGACGTCTTGTAGTACTCGGTCGCTTCGAGCACGTCGATATCGGTGATGCCCGCGTTGCGTCCCTCTTCCACCGATGCCGGCAGATAGTTGATGACATGTCGGGCGCCGCCCTGGGCTTCTGCGGTGCGCTGGGCAGCCATGGCTTGCAGCGCCGTGACCGGATCGAAGTTGCTGAAGCCTTCACGGATCAGTCGCCCGAAATTGACCCCGGTGATCGAGACCAGCGCTTTGATCCTGTGGTCGGTGCTGGCAGCGTGTACGGTGTACGCGCCCCCACCACAGATACCGATGGCGCCGATGCGCGCCGGATCGACGTAGGTCAGCGTGACCAGATAATCGATGGCGAAGCGGATGTCCGAAACGCGGATCGACGGGTCTTCGATGAAGCGTGGCTCACCACCGCTCTCACCCTGGAAACTGGCATCGAAGGCAATTACCACAAACCCTTCTTTGGCCAGACCTGCGCCGTAGACGTTGCCTGAGGTCTGTTCCTTGCAACTGCCGACCGGGTGGGTGCTGACAATCGCCGGGTATTTTCTGGAGGCATCGAAATCGGGTGGTAGATATAAATCCGCTGCGGTTTCCCAGCCCAGATTCTGATAGCGAACGTGCTTGATAGTGACAGTGCTCATGTGATTCTCCAGGCGTAAATCGGAAAGGAGGGAGAGCGGCGCAAGACCCGCGCCGCCCGACGTACTCAGAGGCTGGTGCGGAAGAACGGCGCCAGGTGTTCCATGGCCGTGTTGACCCCGGGACCGTCGTACAGATCCATGTGAGCCAGACCGTCGAGCACCACCAGTTCCTTTTGCCCCAGCGCCTTGGCATGCAGCTCCTGGCTGTGCCACAGCGAACCGGCCTCGCTGCCGGCGATGATCAGTGTCGGCTGGGCCAGCAACTGGTCGATCAGGTCGAACGCATCAAACGCGACCCAGGCGCCGAGACCATTCATCAGCATCTTGTTCTGTGCGTTCGGGTGCTGGGCACGAGGCGTGAGGTAGTAGTCGGCCGCCTCCTGAAGATCACGGGGCGCACTGGTATCACCCAGTTGCGGTACGTAAGGGGCATACACGGGCTCGGCGCCCGCCGCTTCTGCCGAGCGCTGTCCAGCCAGGGCATCCAGGACCGGCAGCAAATCGTTGATGGAACCCTTGCCTTCCCAGCCTTTACGAGTGGCAGTCCCTACGTTGACCGCACTGGCGGTGGCCAGGGCCTTGATCCGGCGGTCGACCGACGCCGCCTTGGCCGCGAAGCCGCCACCGGCGCAGATGCCCAGCACGCCGATGCGCTGAGCATCGACAAAACCGAGGGTGGTCAGGTAGTCGACGGCGCTGTACACGTCGGCCACGCGATTCATGGGCTCATCGAGAAAGTGCGGCTCGCCGCCACTGGCACCTTGATAGGACGCATCGAACGCCAGGGTGACGAAACCCTGCTCGGCCAACAGCCGGGCGTAAGTGCCGGCCGTCTGCTCTTTCACACCGCCCCCTGGATGAACGGTAATGATCGCCGGGTATTGTTGGCCTTCAACGAATGCAGCGGGCAAGTAGAGGTGACCAGCCATCTCGATGTTGCGGTTCTTGAACTGAACGTTTTGCATGGTGTTGCCTCCGATAGAGCAGCGCGCAGCGCCAGTTGGCGCGATTGCCGGGTTGCGGAGGGCGAGGTGTTTTCGCTTCGACTGAGTCGTGCAGGTTGCCTGCCCTTCGTTGGAGTCCAGTATAAGAAGGGCTCTGCGGGTGTTTTTGCCTATTCCGACTCCTTAATTGCACGTTTCAAGGAGAATGCGGATTCATCACACTCTCCCGAAAACTCGCGAGAGCCTTGTGTTTACGGGCGCGCAAGACCACAGGCCTGCTGCCGGCGGGGAAATTGGCTCCTTGCTCGATTGCCTGTTACGCAGACAGGTCAGCCTGGCTGGCGCATACGCCGGATGTCCCGTTGCGGCGGCGCGCCGAAGGCCCGGCTGTACTCGCGACTGAACTGCGAGGCGCTTTCGTACCCCACCCTCCCCGCTGCCTGCCCCGCGTCCAGATGCTGGTTGATCATCAACTGCCTGGCCTCCTGCAACCGTAATTGCTTGTGGAACTGCAGCGGGCTCACACCCGTGAGCGTGCGAAAGTGCTGACGAAAAGTGGAAGGACTCATGTGCACCCGCTCGGCCAGATGGTCGATGCGCATAGGCTCGGCCAGGTTCTGCTTCAGCCATGCGACAACCCTGGCGATCTGTTGCATCGGCGAACCCGTGGCAATCAGATGACGCAACGCCATGCCATATTGACCCACCAACAACCGGACGATGATCTCTTGCTGGACAAGAGGCGCCAGATGATCGACGAGTTCCGGCTCCTCCAGCAGACCCAGCAGACGCTCGAGGGCCCGGACCAGTCCGGGGTCCAGTTCGGCAATGACGATGGCGTGATGGGTACCGGCCCTCGACGGAGGCGGCAGTTGCAGTTCGGAGGCGATGCGCATGATCTGGCTGACATCCAGCGTCAGCATCATCCCGAGAAAAGGCTTCGCCACCGACGCCTGGGCAACATGGGACACCACCGGTTGGTCGATGCTGGTCAACATCCCCTGCCCCGCACGGAAATGCAGCACGGCTTCCTGCTGCAATACCTGTTTGCTGCCCTGGGCCACCACGCCAAGACCCAGGCCGTAGATGCACGGCATGGGATCTGTCGGGGACGTGCGACGGTGCAGACTCAACGCCGGTAACCGGGTGGGAAAATCCCCGGCATGGGTGGCCTGTCGCGCAATCAAGGATGCCAGGCCCGTCAGGTCCGCCTCGATCAGATCGTCGGGTTGAAGGTGAGTCATCGGTGGTTCCTTACGCGATTGCCGCCATACATGGGGACAAATCATAACGCTGAACCTGATTCACGGCTGCGCCTTCGCGCATCGGCACCGTCATTGTCCGGCCGATGCGCGTGCAGTCATCGCGTATCAGCCCACCAACCCTTCCCAGCGAGACAGATAAGCGATCGTCGCTTCCGTTGCCTCGACAGAGATTGCTTCACTGATGCAGCCTTCTGTGAGGTATCCATAACGCATGCAGGCAAACGCGATATCGACCGCCAGCGTCGCGGCATCCGGTTGCCGTGGCAAGTCGTGAAGCACTCCCTGAGCCTGCAAGAAATGACGCAGGAGGTTGCCGATCATGGCGCCTTTCTCCTCGTGGGCCTTGCAGTCGGTCGGGGTGAAGTTGCCGCGCATGAGCAAAGCGGCCGCCGCCGGATGCTCGTTGTAGTAACCCGCAACGCCACGCACCACTCTGCCGATCGCCACTTTCCAGCCCTCACCCTCCGTGGAGACAGACAGCAACTGGCCGATTGCTGCCGTGGCGTGAGGCAGAAAGCGACCCAGTGCCGCCGGTGACGACGGGCAACAACCAGCCAGTAGCGGACGGTCATTCTCAGCCGTATATCTCAGCTGTCTATCAGGCGGTACAGTGCTTGGGCATGGGATACCGTTAACCCGGCACGTTCCAGATTTCGGCGGCTCTGGGAGCTGGCCAGCGCGGTCGCGGCGACCCAATGACAGCCATGCTTCTTTGCTTGCTCTATTCGGTGAAAGATCAGTGCTCGGTGGTAGCCGTGGCCCCGGGCATCCTTTCCTGTCGCCGCCGTTCCAAGGTAGGCAATGCCGTTGCTGGCCAGGTACATCGAAGCCCCTGCTACCACCATCCCTCCCGCTTTCAATACGTAGATTTTCAGACGTCCGTCAGGCACCAGGCCTGCAAAGGAAGCCTGATTCAGAAGACGATGCTCCGGCTTGGTATGAAAGCCACTCGCATGTACTTCTGCGAATAGAGCCAGAGTCTTCGATGTGACCTCTTCAATTTCGAATGAGTGACGACTCAAAATCACCTTTTCAATAGCACAAGCTAATTGCAGATGAGTCCAGCCCCTCAAACGCTCAAGGCGTGTTCCGCCCACAACAACGTATTGCTCCAGCGCCGAAGATTTCCCGATAAGAGGAATTACAGTCGATCGTGCCGCTGACTCATTGAGCAAATTCAACACTGCTTGGGGATCGCTGGTGATGTCACCATAAATGCGGTTGAACATTGGGCTTGGCGATGCGTTCACCTGAAAGCACGGAAAGTCCGCGTTGAAAAAAACACGCGCGCCATAAGGATTTCCGCTTATCTCTGCCAAGCTCTCAACGCGTGAACGTAGATATTCGCTTTCTGCGGCCTCAATCTTATGAGCAAGTTCAACATCCATGTTCGTCATCCTTTTTTTAAAACTCCACGAGAGGTGAAGCGCGTCGAACAATACGCTTGCGTCCAGGTACGTACCAGTGCCCGGCTCAGCTTCACTGCTGCTTTGGGTCGACTATTGCCATTCGTGGCAGACTGCAATCAACCCGAAGCTGCCCTTGATGTATATTTTTCGTCGCCAAATGTTATTGGCATTCATGGAGGATTCTGACTGATGGCACGTGTGGGATTGATACTTACACCCGGTTTCGCGGACTGGGAATATGCTTTCATTGCTGGAACTGCGTCCCCGTTTTACGGGATCGACGTCAGGTTTTTCGCTTCTGCTACGGGTCAGTTCCGCTCGCAAGGTGGATTGGCTGTAACTGTCGATAGCAGTTTGCAACAATGTCTGGACTGGAAACCGGACGTTGTTGTCGTCATTGGAGGAGTGGTTTGGGAAAGTGCAGAAGCACCGGATATTCGAGGCTTTCTTCATGCCAGTCGTTCAAATGGAACAACAATTGCCGGTATCTGTGGGGGAACGCTGGCACTTGCCAGGGCCGGGCTTCTCGACACGGTTCCTCATACCTCGAACAGCGCTGACTTCTTAGAACAGAATGCCGTAGGTTATGAAGGGCGCGAGCTTTATCGAAACAGTCCGGTGGCTGTGGTTGCAGACCGCATCATAACTGCTCCAGGCCCTGCACCCGTCAGCTTCACCTGCGCAGTGTTCGAAGGTGCCGGGCTATCTTCAGATAGCATTTCTCAGTTCAGGTCAATGTTGGGAGCGGAACATCGGTGACCGCTTCGACCTGCAAAACAGCTGATCAAGGTGATGTATTCGAGTGGCCGCCCATGGCCGATGGCTGCCGAGCGCATCTCCGCATCTTCGGCAAGTGTCAGACAATGAGGCGTGGCCGTGGTGAATGAGCTCGGCCAATCAACGTCAGTGTGACTTGATTATACTGCGGACTGACATATGAACATCTGACATCGCCCTCAAGTTAAATATCGAGTGAAAATTTTGTACACCATTTCAAGCAACGACGACATCGAAGATTACATCGGATTTTATGATGAAAAAGGGTTCTGGGTTGAGGACTGGTTGGATGTCGACGATCCGACTGATCGCCGCAAGCTGAATGGCATTATTCCCGACCCGGTGATTTGGCACCTCACACCGAAATTTTCAGCGGTCATCTGCGTCGACGGGCTGATGCTGCTTCATATGAGTGAATTAGCGAAGACCCGTCCGTCCATGAGCGACCCTGACCAGATTGCAGAAGCCGTTCAATGGTGGGACGAACATATGGATTATGCCAATGTAATGCAGCTTTACATTGAGTCTGAATCCATCGCCTGCGCTGATTCCGGAGAAATTTCGTTCTGTGCGGTATCGATGGAGGATACCTGCCGTGTCGGCTTTATCGGACAAAACCCTGTGCGGAAAAATCACACGAACAAATTATCTTTGATGGCTGCAAGATGCACATCATTCATAAGCACCTATTCGACACCCTCCTACGACATTGGGACATGGTCAAGTTTCACAAAGGTGAAGGCTGCTACGATCAAAAGCGCATTGCAGCATTTTGAACAAGCCATCGAAAGCCCGGAACTAATCAAGCGACTCGCTTTGATCGCCAAAGCAAAGTTCGCATTCAGCAACCACGACTTCAGAGGATCGTTCACGATGATCTGGTTTGTTGTCGAGTCCTCTCTCAAGCAGTTATGGGACTTACACAAAACGGTTCACAACTCAAAAAAACCGACTGTAGGCGACATGCTCAACAACTTAAGCAGCAGCGGTACGATCAGTCCAGATTTGTTCGCCCTCCTGGACGACCTCCGAGATCGTGTACGCAACAAACTAATGCATCAACCCGTTACGACCGTCTGCATGCCTTTGGATTGCCGCAAAGTGGCTGATGGCGCGATGGGTTTATTGAAAACAATTGGGGGCGTTCCGGATCTGATACTCAAATTGAACTATAAAGTCGAATTTTGACTTAACGATGAAATTCGGCACACCTGCTCTGCTGCCCGCTCTTCTGATTGCGACCAACCAAACCTTTGCACAGGATGGCGGTGATCGCGTATCAGCACGACAACAAGCGCTCCTGATACAAGCCCGTGAGGCCTCCGCCCGCAAAAATGGCGAGGCGGTGGCCAGCCAGGACACCAAAGCCGTAAACCCGGATCGACGGCCCACGCAAACCCGTCAACCCGAGCTGCTCGGCCAGATGATCGAAGAGTGCCGATCCGTCGCCGCTACACCTGATCAACGTTGCGCGCAGCAACGGCAACGGTGGTCGGTGATTCGGAAAGTTTGACGAAGCGTCGAGTCGCACCATCCAGCGCATCGATGCAGCCCGCCTCGATGTCATACACCCAGCCATGCAGATTCAAGCGCCCCTGCTCAAGCGCGAGCGCCACCGAGGGATGCGTGCGCAGATTCGCCAGTTGTGCGATCACGTTTTCACGCACGAGGCCATCGAGCTTGTCACGCGGCGTATCGAATTCATGCGCGGCATTGATCGCTTTCGCGGCGTCCGAGTGGCGAAGCCAATTGGCAACGGCCGGAAGATGATCCAGGCACGTGCAGCGTGAAATCGCGCCCATCGCCCCGCAGTCCGAGTGGCCGCAGATCACGATGTCCTTTACGCCGAGCACGGCAACCGCGTATTCGACGGTGGCCGAAACACCGCCCGGTTCAGGGCCGTACGACGGCACGATGTTGCCGGCGTTGCGGATCACGAACAGCTCGCCCGGTTCGCGCTGTGTGAGGAGTTCAGGTACTACACGACTGTCCGAGCAGGTGACGAACAACGCCTTCGGGTTCTGTTCTGTCGCGAGCTGCTTGAAAAGCTCGACACGTTGCGGATAGACCTCGCGCTGGAAACGCAGAAAGCCATCAATGATGTCACGCATGGAATCCTCCAAATCAAAATGCCGGATACCGACACGAGCACTCGACATGCCCTCGCGCCGCAATGGTGGTCATTATTGCAGACCTCGCGAGCATTGGATGTATTCAATCAATGGTGGTCGGTGGATTGAGTCGAGGTGTTGGGTATGCGAAATCTTTGCCAGTTGCTGCACAGCATGCACGTATGAACTGCAACCATCCCCACTAGTGCTTCCCATGCACGCGCTTAAACTCTCCCCACAATCAACTCAAGGGAGCGTTAAACATGGTCACCACTGCTGTCATAAACCGAACCGGTGAGCCTCAAATCATTCAGTTTGAGCACGCCAAGGTGCAGGCGCCCGGTCCCGGCGAGGTCTGGTTGGAGCAGTTCGCCATTGGTGTCAATCCGCTCGATTTGAGCCAACGTTCCGGTGCTGTGCCGTTGGCGCTGCCTTCCGGTTTGGGGCTTGAAGGTGCCGGGCGCGTCGTGGCAACAGGGGCGGATGTGACGAATGTGCTGGTCGGCGACCGGGTCGCCTATGCCACTGGCCCCATCGGGGCTTATGCCAGCGCCCGCCTCTATCCGGCCGATCGGCTGGTGAAGATCCCCGACAGCCTGAGTTTCGAGGACGCCGCCGTGCTGTTCAAGGGCATCACCGCGCAGTATCTGCTCAAGTCCACTTACCCCGTCGGGCCGGGTTCGACGGTGTTGATCTACGGCGCGGCCGGTGCATTGGGTCAGATCATGGTGCCGTGGGCCAGGCATTTGGGGGCATTTGTGATCGGTGTGGTGTCCAGCGCCGAGAGTGTCGAGCGGGCCAGGTTGGCGGGGTGTGATGAGGTGTTGGTGTTCGATGCAGCGACGCTGGCCCAGTCGGTGATCGACATCACGATAGGCGGGAAAGTGGATGTGGTGTACGACCCGATTGGCCGGGTGTCTTTCGAGGCGTCGTTGAACTGCCTGCGCCCACGCGGGTTGCTGGTGTCGTTCGGCATGTCGTCGGGCGCGCCGATGCCGGTGGAGATCAGCACTCTGAATGCCAAGGGTTCGCTGTTCCTGACCCGACCCTCCCTCGCTGCCCACACCGCTACGCCGGAGGAATACCAGCAGCGCGCAAAAGACGTGTTGCAAGCCATTGACGCCGGTATCATCCGGCCCAACGTCGGGCGTCGTTATCCGCTGTCGGAGGCCGCCCAGGCCCACGCCGACTTGCACCGGGGCGGTCTATCGGGTGCAGTTGTGCTGGTGCCTTGAGTTTTTTTTACCGCGTCATTCACGAGGGTTGCCGCTGCATGGATCTGTTCGATAGCCGTCAGGCTGATGAGGTCGCCACCCTGCTGGCCCTGTCCGAGCACGGCTCGTTTGCAGAAGCGGGTCGAATGTTGCAGCGCCATCCCTCGGTGCTTTCGAAACGCCTTGGCGCTCTGGAGTCGCGGCTGGGGGTACGGCTGGTCGAGCGTACTACCCGGCAATTGCGCTTCACTGATGAAGGGCAACGTCTGGTGGCCCGGTTCGGGCATGCGATCAGTCTGATCGCCGATGCGGAGCAGGATGCCCGCGAGGGCGCTGCCGAAATTCGCGGGCGTTTGCGCATTGCCTTGCCGGCTGCCATGGGACGGCTGTGGTTGGGCGACATCGTTTCAGCCTTCGCCCAGGCACATTCAAATGTGGCGCTTGAAGTTGAATACGCCGAGCGCTTCGTCGATATCGTCGCCGAGGGATTCGACGCAGCGATCCGTATCGGCGAGTTGGCAGACAATCGACTGGTGGCGAAAAAACTTTGCGATCACCGCCGAATCCTGTGTGCCGCTCCCTCTTACCTTCAACAGCACGGCAAACCGAAAACACCGGCAGATCTCGCTGCCCATCATTGTCTGGGATTCACCGGTTTGCATTCGTATCCCGAGTGGAAACTGACACGTGCCGGGGAAAAAATCGCCATTCGGGTGCGGAGCCGTCTGGTGAGCAACGATAATGAAGCACAGCTGTGCGCCGCTCGCATGGGGGTGGGGATTCTGGCCGGTGGTGACTGGCTGATGACCAAAGACCTGCGCGAGGGACGTCTGGTGCGGGTGCTACCCGAATGGCAGCTGGATACCGACGCGGGGGTCTATCTGGTTCGGCCGTCGGCGCGGTTCAACACGGCGACAACGACAGCGTTCAAGGACTGGATCGAGAGAGCATTTGCCGAAGGCGCACCCTGGCGGACATGACAAAGCCTGCGCCGAAATAGCGAGAACTCTACGAAAACTCAGGCAGGCCGGGGTTCCGGGGGAATTTCAACTGGTCGGGTACGGGGCTTTTCCTGCACAATCCCTCGCATTGAAATTCGCTCCGAGACCCACTGATGTCCCTGACTCCCCAAGACGAACGACTCA
This sequence comes from Pseudomonas sp. COW5, assembly GCF_026240005.1. Taxonomy (NCBI): domain Bacteria; kingdom Pseudomonadati; phylum Pseudomonadota; class Gammaproteobacteria; order Pseudomonadales; family Pseudomonadaceae; genus Pseudomonas; species Pseudomonas sp. COW5. Next base: position 5,519,331 of record NZ_JAPHVP010000001.1, read on the forward strand.
TCAAGGCACTGGCCCTGGCCATCGTTGATCGTCCACGCGCGACGCTCAAGGAACTGGCTGAAGCCGCCGGCGTCAGCAAGGCGACGCTGCACCGTTTCTGCGGCACCCGTGACAATCTGGTGCAGATCATGGAAAGCCATGGTGAGACCGTTCTGAACCAGATCACCACCACGACCGACCTGTTGAATGGCGATCCGGTGCAAGCCCTGCGCGGTCTGGTGAATGAGCATCTGGCACATCGTGAAATGCTGGTGTTCCTGCTCTTTCAGTATCGCCCCGACACGTTCACCGACACCGAAGAAGGCAAGCGCTGGCAGTTCTACCTCGATGCCCTCGATGCATTCTTTCTGCGCGGTCAGCAATTGGGCGCGTTCCGTATCGATATCACGGCGGCGGTCTTCACCGAGCTGTTCCTGACCATGATCTTCGCCATGGTCGATGCCGAACGCCGTGGGCGTGCCGCCAGTGCCAACTCGGCCAACGTCGTGGAACAGATGTTCCTGCATGGCGCTGCCAATCCCGTCCGTCCTCAATAACGTTCCGCCAGGCAAAAAAAAGCCCCGTGACCTCTCGGTTCACGGGGCTGAATGGCTGGACGTGCCAACCCAAAGGAGCTGTTGTCAGGACTTGTCCGGCGACCAGCCTCCGCCCAGCGAGCGGAACAGATCGACCAGGGCAATCTGCCGCTGGGTGCTGACTTCGATAAATGCCGTTTCGTTGACGAAACTGGTGCGCTGGGCATCGAGGTAGCGCAGGTGACTGTCGATACCACCTTCATAACGCGCCTTGGCCAGTTTCAGGGTTTCGCTGCTGGTATTAGCCAATGCGCGTCGCGCCGCTTCTTCCCGGCGCAAAGTGTCGGTGGCGGCCAGTGCATCAGCGACCTCGCGAAACGCCGTCTGAATCGTGCCTTCGTAGGCCGCCACCGCCGAGTCCTTGCGCGCTTCCGCCAGGCTCAGGCCGGCACTGTTGCGCCCGGCATCGAACAACGGCAGCGTCAGGTTCGGCACAAAACTCCAGGACCGCGAGCCTCCGTCGAACAAACCGGACATTTGCGCGCTGGACGTGCCGAAGCTGCCGGTCAGGCTGATACGCGGAAAGAACGCCGCCCGAGCAGCGCCGATGTCGGCATTGCGCGCCTGCAATCGATGCTCGGCGGCGAGGATGTCCGGGCGGCGCTCGATCAAGGTCGAGGTGGTGTCAGGCGCAATGTCCTGAACCAGCATCGGCTCCGTCGACAGCCGTTCAGGGATCGCCTTCGCCGCATCCTTGGTGCCGAGCAACAACACCAGCGCGTTGAAGGCCTGCTGTTTCTGCCGCAGATTGCTTTCCTGTTCGGCGCGCGATTGCTCGACCAGCCCCAGTGCTTCCTGATAATCCAGCGCTGTGGCCGTGCCGTTTGAGCGGCGCTGACTGATCAGCGCGAAAGAATATTCGCGGCTGATCAGGGTTTGTTGGGTCAGATCCAGGCGACGCTGGGCGCCATCGTGAATCAGATAAGCCTGGCTGACTTCGGCAATCAGGGCGATTTGCGCGGCGCGGGCCGCTTCTTCAGTCGCCAGATACTCCTGCAATGCAGAGTCAGTGAGGCTCTTCACCCGGCCGAACAGATCCAGCTCGTATTCCGGCAGCGACACGCCGACCTGATAACTGCTGGCAACGCCTGCCTGGCCGTTGCTGGCCAGATCCGCCGGCAAGCGCTGACGATTGCCGGATGCGCCGGCATTCAGGCCCGGAACCCGGTCGGCCCGCTGAATGCGGTACTGCGCCCGGGCCTGCTCGATGTCCAGAAGCGTTTGGCGTAGTGAGCGGTTGTTGTCCAGGGCGATCATCACCAAGCGGCGCAGCTCGGGATCGACAATAAACGTCTGCCACGCCAGTTGATTGATCGGACTGCCCTGCTTCGTCGTCTCTCCCGCCCAGTGCTCGGCAACCGGCGCAACTGGACGTTCATAAGTCGGTGCCAGCGAGCAACCGCCCAGCAGCAGGGCGATCACCAGCGTAGAGAATGCTGAAATACGCATGGAATCACTCCTGAGCCAAAGCGGGTTGTTCGACAGGCGCGGGTTTACGGCGCAACCGCGACAGCACCCAGACAAAGCAGATCGGGACGAACAGCACACCCAGCAGCGTCGCGCTGAGCATCCCGCCGATCACGCCGGTACCGATTGCACGCTGACTCGCCGCCCCTGCCCCGGTGGCCAATGCCAGTGGCACCACACCGAGGATGAACGCCATGGAAGTCATGACGATCGGACGGAAGCGCAGCCGTGCGGCCTCGATAGCGGCGTCACGCAGGCTGTAGCCCTTCTCCCACAGTTCCTTGGCGAACTCGACGATAAGGATCGCGTTCTTCGCCGCCAGACCGATGATGGTGATCAGACCCACCTTGAAGTACACGTCGTTGGGCATGCCGGCGACCATCACCGCGAGTACCGCACCGATGGCACCAATCGGCACGATCAGCATCACCGTCAACGGAATCGCCCAGCTCTCGTAGAGCGCCACCAACAACAGGAACACCACCAGGATCGCCAGCGCGAACAGTTGGGTCGCCTGACCGCTGGAGACCTTTTCCTGATACGACAGCCCCGTCCATTCGTAGCTGAAACCCGCCGGCAACTGCGCGGCGATTCGCTCCATTTCCGCCATGGCCTCACCGGTGCTGTAGCCCGGCCCGGCGTCACCGACAATGCGGATCGACGGATAACCGTTGTAGCGCACCAGTTGCACCGGGCCTTCTTCCCAGTGCGTGGTGACGAAGGCGCTCAGCGGCACCAGATTGCCGGCGCTGTTGTGCACGTACAGTTTGAGCACGCTTTCCGGGGTCATCCGGTCGCCCTGCTCGGCCTGTACCACCACACGTTGCTGACGACCGGAGTTGGTGAAGTCGTTGATCACTTCGGAACCGAATGCGGCGGACAACGCACTGCTGATCGACTCGAAACTCACACCCAGGGTGCGCGCCTTGTCACGGTCGATCACTACGCGCAGCTGCGGCGATTCGGCCAGGCCTTCCATCATGGCGTAGAGGATTTTCGGGTTACCGTTGGCCTGACCGAGCACCTGGTCACGGGCGGCGAGCAAGGCTTCACGGCCCAGTCCGCCGCGATCCTGCAGACGCAGCGCAAAACCACCGGAGTTGCCCAAACCGTCAATCGGCGGCGGCGGCACCGCCATCACGGCACCGTCGTTGGTCACGGCAAATTGTTCGTTCAGCGCCATGACCTCGGCCATTGCCGATTGATCTTCGCCACGCAGCGACCAGTCCTTGAATACCGGGAATGCCAGCGCCGCGTTGTCGCCCATCCCGGAGAAGCTGAAGCCCGAGACCAGGAACATCGACTGCACCGCGTCACGGGAAGCGAGATAGCGTTCCAGTTGTTCGCCGGTCGCTTCGGTGCGGGTACGGGTCGCACCCGGCGGCAACTGGATGTCAACGATCATGTAGCCCTGGTCCTCCACCGGCACGAACGACTCCGGCAAGCGCAGGTAGAAGTAACCGAGCATCGCGATAATGCCCACATACACCAGCATCATCCGCCCGGCACGGGCGACCAGTCCGTTGTTGAGGATCGAGTAACGCTCGGTGAGCCGCGCAAAACCACGGTTGAAGGCGCCGAAGAAGCCGCGTTTTTCATGGTGCCCTTGAGGAATCGGCTTGAGCAGCGTGGCGCACAGCGCCGGCGTGAATGTCAGCGCGAGGAAACCCGAGAACAGGATCGACACTGCCAGCGACACGGAGAACTGCTGGTAAATCACACCCACCGAACCGGACATGAACGCCAGCGGCATGAACACCGCCGACAACACCAGGGTAATGCCGATGATCGCACCGGATACTTGCCCCATGGCTTTGATCGTGGCGTCGACCGGTGACAGCCCTTCTTCGGCCATGATCCGCTCGACGTTCTCCACCACCACGATGGCGTCGTCCACCAGAATGCCGATGGCGAGCACCATGCCGAACATGGTCATCATGTTCACCGAGAAGCCCAGCAGGTACATCATCACCAGCGTGCCGAGCAGGCACACCGGCACCACAATCGACGGAATCAGCGTGTAGCGGATGTTCTGCAGGAACAGGAACATCACCAGGAATACCAGCACCATCGCCTCGATCAGGGTGTGAATCACCTTCTCGATGGCGACGTCGACGAAACGCGAGGTGTCGTAGGGAACGGAATACTCCACGTCGTCCGGGAAGTACGCCGACAGTTCGGCCAGGCGTTCCTTGACGGCGGTCGCGGTCTGGATTGCGTTGGCGCCGGGAGACAACTGGATCGCGGCGGCCACGGCCGGTTTGCCGTTCAGGCGCGAGTTGAAGTTGTAGCTTTCCTGGCCGATTTCCACGCGGGCCACGTCGCCCAGTTTGACCGTCGAGCCGTCCTCGTTGGCCCGCAGAACGATACGTGCGAACTCTTGCGGATTATCCAGCGTGCCTTTCACCGCCAGGGTCGCGGTCAGTTCCTGCTGGCTGCTGCTCGGCGTGCTGCCGAAACTGCCGGCCGGCACCTGCACGTTTTGCCCGCGAATCGCGGTGCTCACGTCGTCGATGGACAGCCCGTAACCCACCAGTTTCTGCGGGTCGAGCCAGATGCGCATCGCGGCTTCGGAAGAGAAGAATTGCAGCTTGCCGACGCCCGGCACCCGACGCAGTTCGTTATTGATGTTGCGCGCGGCGTAGTCGCCCAGCGCGGTCGTGTCGGTGTGTTGAGTGCCCTCCTTATAGTTGAGCGCATAGATCAGCAGGAAACCGGCGCTGGCCTGCTCTACCTCCAGACCTTGGGTGAGCACGGCTTGCGGCATGCGCGATTCAGCCTTTTTCAGGCGGTTTTGCACGTCGACCTGAGCGAGCTGCGGATCAGTGCCCGGCTGAAACGTCACCGCAATTTCGGCGATGCCGTTGGAGTTGTTGGTCGACTCGAAATACAGCAGGTTCTTGGCGCCGTTGAGCGACTCTTCGATCACGCTGGTGACAGAGTCCACCAGCACTTTCGCCGAGGCACCGGGATAGGTGGCCGTGACTTTGATCTGCGGCGGCGCAACGTCGGGATACTGCGCCACCGGCAGCATCGGAATGACCAGCAGGCCGGCCAGAGAGATGAAGAGCGCCACCACCCAGGCAAAGTTCGGGCGCTTGATGAAAAACTTGGACATCGGGAAATCCTCGCGGCGACGGCGCCCTTATTGTTTCGACTCGGACGACTGAGCCACGGCCTGAGACTGACCCGGCACGACCTTGGCCCCCGGTTGCAGTCCGGCAAGACCACCGACGATCACTTGATCGCCCGCCTTCAAGCCTTCACTGATCTGCCAGCGCGAACCCTGCATGGCGCCGGTGACCACACTGCGCGCTTCGACCCGCTCGTCTGCGCCGACCACCATCACCTGAGCAGTGCCATCGCTGCCCCGTTGCACCGAACGTTGCGGCACGAGAATGGCCTGGCTGTCGGTGCCCTGTGGCGTGCGCACGCGGACGTACATGCCCGGCAACAGCACGCCATCGGTATTGGCAAACTTGCCGCGCAACGACACCTGCCCGGTGCCGCGATCCACGGCGACATCGGTAAACATCAGCGCGCCCTGACGCTCGTAATTAGTGCCGTCGACACGAATCGACAGTGCCTTGTTGTCGTCGGCGGAGAGTTTTCCGTCCTTGAGCGATTCGCGCAGACGCAGCGCGTCGGCAGCCGATTGGGTGAAGTCGACATAGACCGGATCCAGTTGCTGAATCCGCGCCATCAACGTCGCGTCCCCCTGCCCGACCAACGCCCCTTCGGTAACCAACGCACGGCCGACGCGGCCGGAAATCGGTGCCGTCACCGAGGCATAACCAAGGTTCAGCCGGGCGCTTTGCAGATCGGCCTGGGCCGAACGCGTGGCTGCCTGAGCGCTGCGCAGGTCAGCCATGGCGCTGTCGAAATCCTGTTGGCTGACTGCCTCGATCTTCACCAAGGGTTCATAACGCTTGACCCGGGCCTGAGCCTCAAGCGCAACGGACTGGGCGCGGGCCAGTTCACCTTCGGCCCGGGACAACGCGGCTTTGAGCGGTGCCGGATCGATCTGGAACAACAGATCCCCGGCTTTCACATCGGCGCCCTCTTCAAAACGCTTCTGCATCACGATGCCCGGCACACGAGCACGCACTTCCGCGACGCGCATTGGCTCCACCCTACCCGGCAGCTCCGACGTCAGCGCCAAAGGCTCGGTCTTCACCGCCACCACTTCTACCGGGCGTGCCACTTCCGCCACCGCCGCCTGTTCACTTGCCGGCCCACACCCGGCCAACGCAATGGCGACTGCCAGCGAACCCGCCATTCCTACCGCACGCAAATTGCCCATAACTCACCCAAGGCTTGATCGAATTTGGCGCGAATGCTACGTTTCAAATCCTAATGAGTCAATAATGTCTCATGTGAGTATTTTGTGAATCTTATATGAACACCGCTCAAGGCCTCTGATGAACTCGATTTCCCATGATGAACAGCTGCTCAAGTCGCTGACGCTGGCCGTGGCCAACCGGCCGCGGGCGACGATGAAGGAACTGGCGCAACAGGCAGGCGTGAGCAAGGCCACCCTGCACCGCTACTGCGGAACACGGGAAAACCTGACAGCCAAACTGGAGGAGCACGCCGAGGGCACGTTGAAGCTGATTATCGAAAACGCCGGCCTGCAGCACCTGGAACCACTTGAGGCGTTACGCCGATTGATCCGGGAACACCTCGCCCACCGCGAGCTGCTGGCCTTTCTGATGGCGCAATACCGCCCTGACTTCCTCGACCTGGAACAGGGTGGCAGGCGCTGGCTGTTTTACCTGGAGGCGCTGGACGGGTTCTTTTTGCGAGGCCAGCAGGCGGGGCTGTTTCGCATCGACATCACTGCGGCAATCTTCACCGAGTTGTTCGTATCGTTGGTCTACGGGCTGGTGGATGCCGAGCTGCGCGGGCGTGCGGCCCATGCCGATTCGGCACGGACGCTTGAGCGGATGTTTTTGAATGGGGTGCTGGCTGCTCGGCGCCTTTCTTGATCAGCCAAACAATTTACGGATCTCGGAAACCACCTGCATTGTTGCGTCTTCGATCGTGCCTTCATTACGGCACAAGACCCAGCCGTGATCGGCAGCCGCTTGCTCGAACATCTCCGTACACGCGACATGCTCCGCGTGCTTCTGAATCACCGTACCGCCCAGTCCTCTGGACCGTGCCTTTGCCCTGGTCCATGAAATATCCGGCGCGGTGACGACGCCGACATGCAGGTCTGGCACCTGCACGTTTCGCTCGATATTCAACCGGAGAATCTCTGCAAACGGGACGGTATGGCGAAACGCGGCGTCCGACGGATACCAGCGATCGATCAAGATAATGCTGCCCGGCGGTTGTTCAGTCAGCACGTGCCGGGAGATCCAGCGACGGCTATCAGCAAAGCGCTGACACACCGCCCACTCCAGATCCCGGGAGTGATTTCTGGCAAGTTCGTTGACGAGGGCCATGGTGGCACCCCGGTCCGGATCGCTTTTTCGCTCGCAAAGCCGGATGACTTTCTTGTTGTCGGCCCTCAGTACTGCCGTCACCGCTTCCAGTAATGTGGTTTTGCCGGTTCCTTTTGGCCCATCCAGAGAAACAAACAGCGAACGATTCATTTTTCACACAACAATTGAGGCATTGATGACCACTCTATCCTCATTTCTGCAATTCACTCAGCTCATCCCTGCCCTTTGCCTAAACTTGCTTCCCGATGATGTTCGCCAGACCTTTTGACTGCCAGGGAATCACATAAGGAGTCACCCCATGTCAAAGCTATACCCGAGTATCGATCCTGAAGGGTTGGTCGAGTACTCCGTGGTCTACACCGACCGCTCGCTCAACCACATGTCGCAGTCATTTCAGGCGGTGATGAAGAACATTTCCAGGACCCTGAAACAGGTCTACAACGCCGAGGCCGTTGCGGTGGTTCCGGGCAGCGGCACATTCGGCATGGAAGCGGTGGCGCGACAGTTCGCCACCGGCCAGCAATGCCTGGTGATACGCAATGGCTGGTTCAGTTATCGCTGGAGCCAGATCCTTGAGACGGGCAACATCCCGGCGGCGACTACGGTGCTGAAAGCCCGCCCGGTCGAAACCGGTCACCAGGCGGCTTATGCCCCGCCGCCTCTGGACGAAGTCCTGGCAGCCATTCGCACGCACAAGCCGCAGATTGTCTTCGCCCCCCACGTTGAAACCTCATCAGGGATTATCCTGCCCGACGAGTACCTGCGGGCCGTCGGCGACGCCGTGCATGCGGTGGGCGGGCTGTTCGTGCTGGATTGCATCGCTTCCGGCACGCTTTGGGTTGATATGCACAAATGCGCCGTCGACCTGCTGATCAGCGCACCGCAGAAAGGCTGGAGTGCCTCGCCTTGCTGCGCCCTGGTGATGTTTAGTTCCCTGGCCCTCGAGCGCATCGAGCACACGCAAAGCAGCAGCTTCGCCTGCGACTTGAAGAAGTGGCTGCAGATCATGCAGGCCTACGAACAGGGCGGACATGCCTACCATGCGACCATGCCCAGTGATTCCCTCGCGCGGTTCAACGACGTAATGAGCGAGACCCAAGCCTACGGTTTCGAAAAGGTCCGCGGCGAACAACAGGTTCTGGGTGACCGGGTGCGCGCCATGTTGACCGGCAAGGGCTTCAAAAGCGTGGCCGCAGCCGGGTTTCAGGCCCCAGGCGTGGTAGTGAGCTACACCGATGATGCCGATATCAAAAACGGCAAGAAATTTGCCAGCCATGGCCTGCAGATCGCTGCCGGGGTGCCGCTGCAATGCGACGAACCGGCTGACTTTCAGACCTTCCGTATCGGTCTGTTCGGGCTGGAAAAATTACACAACATCGAGCGTACGGTCAGCACGCTTGAGCAGGCACTGGATGAGGTGATAGCTCACTAAGTCCACTTCACGCCCGTAGCCAATAGTGTTCCCGCCGATCCTGTTCGGCGGGAACCATCAAGCCGCGAACAACCTGTCATAAATTCCATATCTGCTGGCAATTAAAAGACTTTCCCACCGTTTCAATAGTCCCTGAGGGCCCGCGAGGACAAGGCCAGCGTCGATTCGTCGCACCATTGAGCGCAAAAACCCCTTTCATTCTGAATTAGTGATTTAACTAGGTAGTTACCTAACTATATAATGCCCGCCTCATTTCAACGGGACATTCAACGTGAAGCAGAGTCAACGCCTCTCGGGCATATCAACATTCATTCTGGTCGGGCTTGGGGTGATCATCGCCCTGCTCGGCCTGGCACTGGCGGCTGGCGGTGTGAAATTGGTCAGTCTGGGAGGCTCCTGGTACTTCCTGGTGGGTGGTCTGGTCATGGCCCTGTCCGGTCTGCTGATCGCTCGCCGCAAGCCTGCCGGCGCCTGGCTGTTCGCAGCGTTTCTGGTCGGGACTGCGATCTGGGCAGTGAGCGACGCGGGCCTGGTGTTCTGGCCGGTGTTCTCGCGCCTGTTCATGTTCAGCGCCGTAGGTCTGGCGGTTGCGCTGGTCTACCCGATGCTGAAACGCGCCAATGGCGGCGTTGCGGGTCGCGGTGCTTACGGCGTTGCCGCTGTTCTGGCAGTTGGCCTGGCAGTCGCTGCCGGCAACATGTTCGTGGCGCACCCGACCGTCGCCCCTACCGGCACTGGCCCGGGCCTCACCCCGGTCGAGCCGGAAAAGGCGCAAAAAGACTGGGCACACTACGGCAACACCGAAGGCGGCAGCCGCTTCGCTGCGCTGGACCAGATCAACCGCAGCAACGTCGACAAGTTGAAAGTCGCGTGGACCTACCACACCGGCGACATCGCCGAGAGTGACGGCAACGGCGCTGAAGACCAGCTGACCCCGCTGCAGATCGGCAACAAGGTGTTCATCTGCACCCCGCATAACAACCTGATTGCGCTGGATGCCGACACCGGCAAGGAACTCTGGAAAAACGCGATCAACGCCAAGTCCAAAGTCTGGCAGCGTTGCCGAGGCATGGCCTATTTCGATGCCAGCGCAGCCGTCGCCAAACCGGCCAGCTCGCCAGTCACCGAAACCCCGGCCGCTCCTGCCGCCAACTGCACCCGCCGTCTGCTGACCAACACCATCGACGCCCGCCTGATCGCAGTCGATGCCGACACCGGCGAGTTCTGCCAGGGTTTCGGCAACAACGGCCAGGTTGATCTGAAGGCCGGTCTGGGTGATGTCCCGGACAGCTACTATCAACTGTCGTCCGCGCCACTGATGGCCGGCACCACCGTGGTCGTTGGCGGTCGCGTGGCAGATAACGTGCAGACCGACATGCCGGGCGGCGTGATCCGTGGTTTCGACGTGATGACCGGTGCGATGCGCTGGGCATTCGACCCGGGCAACCCGCAGGATAAAAAGGCCCCGGCCGATGGCAAAACCTATGTTCGCAGCACGCCGAACAGCTGGGCGCCGATGTCTTACGACCCGGCAACCAACACGGTCTTCCTGCCGATGGGCAGCTCGTCCACCGACATCTACGGTGTAGAGCGCAACAAACTCGATCACACCTACGGCGCTTCGATCCTGGCGCTGGACGCCAACAGCGGCGAAGAAAAGTGGGTCTACCAGACCGTGCACAACGACCTCTGGGACTTCGACCTGCCGATGCAGCCGAGCCTGATCGACTTCACCAAGGACGGCAAAACCGTACCTGCGCTGGTGATCGGCACCAAGGCCGGGCAGATCTACGTGCTGGATCGCGCCACCGGCAAGCCACTGACCGAAGTCAAAGAAGTACCGGTCAAGGCTTCGAACATCCCGAACGAACCGTACTCGCCAACCCAGCCGAAATCCGTGGGCATGCCGCAGATCGGTGCCCAGCACCTGACCGAATCGGACATGTGGGGCGCCACCCCGTATGACCAGCTGCTGTGCCGGATCGATTTCAAGTCGATGCGCTACGAAGGCCTGTACACCGCGCCGGGCACCGACAAGTCCCTGAGTTTCCCGGGTTCGCTGGGCGGCATGAACTGGGGCAGCATCTCCACTGACCCGGTGCACGGTTTCATCTTCGTCAACGACATGCGTCTGGGGCTGTGGATTCAGATGATCCCGTCGCAGAACAAAGGTCAGGCAACCTCCGGTGGCGAAGCGCTGAACACCGGCATGGGCGCCGTTCCGCTGAAAGGCACGCCATACGCGGTGAACAAGAACCGCTTCCTGTCGGTGGCCGGCATTCCGTGCCAGGCACCGCCGTTCGGCACCCTGACCGCGATCGACATGAAGACGCAGAAGGTCGCCTGGCAGGTTCCGGTCGGCACTGTCGAAGACACCGGTCCACTGGGCATCCGCATGCACCTGCCGATCAAGATCGGTCTGCCGACCCTCGGCGGCACCCTGTCGACTCAAGGTGGCCTGATCTTCATCGCCGGCACCCAGGACTTTTACCTGCGCGCCTACAACAGCGGCAACGGTGAAGAAATCTGGAAAGCCCGTCTGCCGGTCGGCAGCCAGGGTGGCCCGATGACGTACGTGTCGCCGAAAACCGGCAAGCAGTACGTGGTCATCACCGCCGGTGGTGCCCGTCAGTCGACCGATCGTGGCGACTACGTCATGGCTTACGCCCTGCCGTAAACCGCTGCGCCCTCCTTCATTTCACTGCGCGCGGCACCTTCGGGTGTCGCGCCGTTTCATGTTCCTGGCTCTGGATTTCAGCAATGTCATTCGTTGTTCGTTTTTCCCCCACTGGCGTACTGCTCGCACTTGCCTGCAGCACCGCCCTGCCCGCTTTCGCTGACACCGATTCGAATGTGTTCACCCGCAATACCCTGACCGGTGACTGGGGCGGCCTGCGTCACCAGCTCGACGAAGACGGCGTCAAGTTCACCGGCGACTACACCGGCGAAACCGCCTACAACGCCGACGGTGGCCTGCATCGCTCCGCCCGGTACTCACAAAACATCAAGCTCGGCGCGCAATTTGATCTGAGCAAAATCTATGGCGTGGACAACGCCGGCAAGGTCCAGCTGACCATCAACGACCGGCGCGGCAACAGCGCCTCGGAAGATCTGGTCGGCAACCGTCTGCCGATCCAGGAAAACTACGGCGGGCTCTACACCCGCCTCACCGAACTGAGTTACGAGCGCACGCTGTTCACGCCGGCGCTGAACGTCAAACTCGGCTACATGGCCATGGGCAACGACCTCGGCGGCCTCGACAGCGGCATTCTCTGCAACTTCATGAACGCCGGTTTCTGCGGTCACCCGTTGAACATGTCCGGCGGCAGCGGCTGGACCAACTACCCCAACGCGCACCTGGGTGTGCGGGTGAAATACGACCTGTCGCCGGAATGGCAACTTCGCGTGGCCGCGTTCAACGTCGACCCCGAAAGCAACGGCAACTCCAGCCGCGCCTGGCACCTGGGACCGAAACATACCACCGGCACCGTGGTGCCTGTCGAACTGGTCTACAAACATGCGGGCACCCTGCCTGGTGAATACAAGCTCGGTTATTACTACGACAGCTCCGACGTGAAACGCATCGGCAGCGACAAGGAAGTGTCCGGTCGCGGCGGCCATTACCTGCTGATCGATCAGGCCGTGTGGCGTTCGCCAACCTCCGAAGGCCGCAGCCTGCACGCCTTCGGTCAATACTCGGCAGCCAGCGAAGCGGCTTCGCCGTTCAGCAAGTGGTATGGCGCCGGCGTGGTGCTGTACAAACCGTTCGAAGGCCGCCCGCGTGACACCGTCGCCCTGGGTTACGGCCGCGCCGTGCAGAACCCGCGCAGCCGCGACGTGCAACAAGACGCCGCACTGGCCAACGGCACGCCACTTTCCAACCTCGACGGCGCCGAACAACTGATCGAACTCGGTTACGGTTACCAGGCCACTCCGTGGCTGACCCTGCGCCCGAACCTGCAGTACATCATCGAGCCGGGCGCGTTCTCCGGCCAGGACATCGACAATGCGCTGGTGGTGGGCCTACAGGTAAAAGCGGCGCTGTGACGTAGAGGCTGTCACCGCGCGGTCACCTTGCGCGCGGCGACACAAGTCTGGCTCAAATCGCTGGCCCAACCGTCGAGCACGCCTTTGACGTTCTCGGCGGTCATCACCTGTTTATCGTTTTCCAATGGCACGCCCGTGCCCTTGCGCACGACTTTCGCCACCACCTCGCCGGTCGATCCGTCCTCGATCGACACTTCCGTGGCGATCTCACTGTCCTGATCACGAATGCCGGCAGCGGTGCTCACGCCGGCCGCAACCAGCGTGATCGGCAGCCATTCGTAGTACCGCAGGCCCTGGGTGCTGGTGGCGACTTGCGTGATGGCGGGTCGCACAACCAGCGTGTTCGGGCCGGGCCCGGATGCCAGCGGCAGCGTTTTGCCCAGTTCCTGCCGGAGGGCTGCGTCGTAGTAGCGGGTCACGCCGGACAACGTGCTCTGCGGAATTCGCCCCGTGGGCTGAACCTGCGGATAAAACTGGCTCGGCGCCAGATACACCCGGGTGTAACGGCCGGTCGCCAACGCCGGGCTGACCCAGCTCAGAACCGTCTGCCCCGACGGCGTCTGCTGCTCTTTCAACATGCTGTAGTCGTTGAGAAACCCGGAATACATTTCCGGTTCGACTTTTTTGCTGCTGCAGGCCGACAGGCTCAATGTGGCGGCCAACAACAGCACCAGCGAATGACGGTTTCTCATCAATGCACTTCCCCAGCGGTCTGAATCTGGCCGAACGGGGTATTTTCAGAACACTCGATGCGCAACTGGCCGTGGGTCATGATCCAGTGGATGAATTCGGTCGTGGGGATGGAGTGGATGTATTCCACCCAATGACTGTCGGCCGGGCTGAAGCGCTCGAAGTAGCGGCGCATGACCAGTTGGCTTTGGTCCGGAACGATTCCCAGGCAGGTTTCCTGGAAAAAGATTGGCGCGTTGAGAACGCTACTAGTCGTGCGCTGGGTCAGGATCAACGGCCGCACGGCGCCGTGCCCCTGAGTGGAATAAGCGCTTTTCATATCCTTCATATGAACCCCCTTGGATGGAATGCCGGCAGAGTGCCCGAGGTTTTTTGCCCGAGGATGTCCGGCTGATGTCCGTCCGGAAGGAATGTTGCAGGATTGAAATAAATGACCCCGCGATCGAAATGGTTTTAGATGCCCTCTTTTGATTCATGGATCCTGCAAACGTGAGCAGACTGCTGATCGTCGACGACGACGTGGAAATTCTGTCCCTGCTGAAGAAGTTCTTCGTTCAGCACGCCTACGAAGTCGAAGTGGTAACGGATGGCCAGGCCATGTGGGCGGCCATTGACCGGGCGCGGCCGGACACGATCATTCTCGACCTGATGCTGCCGGGTGAAGGCGGTTTGAGCCTGTGCCAGAAAATCCGCGCGCAGATGGGGATCCCGATCATCATGCTGACGGCCATGGCCGAGCTGAGTGACCGGATTGTCGGTCTGGAACTGGGGGCCGACGATTACCTGACCAAACCCTTCGCGCCCCAGGAATTGCTGGCCCGGGTGCGTGCGCTGCAACGCCGCGCCGGCGAACACGGCCACCGCACCAGCGAGCCCGCACGCCCGGTCATGACCTTCGCCGGTTGGCACCTGGACATTACCTGTCGCGAGTTGCGCTCACCCGAGGGCGTGATGATCCCGATGTCCGGCGGTGAATTCGATCTGCTGCTGGTCTTTCTCGAGCATCCGCAACGGATCCTGACCCGTGAACAACTGATCGACCTGACCCACGGCCAGGGTCACGACGCCTTTGATCGCAGCATCGACGTGCAGGTCAGCCGCTTGCGGCGCAAGATCGAACCGGACAGTAAACGCCCGGACCTGATCCGCACCGTGCGCAATGGCGGCTACATGTTCACGGCCAAGGTCAGCCGCTCATGATCGGTCGAATCCTGCCGCGCGACACCCTCAGTCGCCGGATCGCCCTGACGATTGTCGCGGCCATGCTCGCCTCGCTGGCTTTCAATGCCCTGTTCGTGCAGGTGGCGGGCATCTGGGCCCGCCCGCCCATCGAACGCACCGGATTGCTCGAACGGATTGCTGCGAGTGCCCGCCTGATCGAGGCCGCCCCCGCCCAATTGCGCCCGCAACTGGCGAATGCCGCCAGCAGCCCGTCGCTTGAAGTGGTGTGGAACGCGCAACGCAGCGAATTCAAACTGCCTGGCGACGGCGCAGCGGTCGAGAGCTCGAAAATTCCGGCGCTGGAGCAATTGCTGGGCAGCCACCGGGAAATCGAAGTGTTCAACCCCGATGACTGGCCGCCAGGCAGTGCCCAGGCGCACTATGTCGCCCTCATCCCTTTGACCGATGGCAGCTGGCTGTCCTTCACGCCGCCGGAACGCAGCTGGGGCCTGACCCTGAACGCCCGGATCGCGGTGATTGCCTCCCTGGGCCTGATCGCCACCTTGCTGGTTGCCTGGATCGCCACCCGCCAACTGGCCAATCCGCTGCAACGCTTTGCCGGGGCCGCCAGGCGTTTTGGCGTCGACCTGAATGCACCGCCCATCGAGATTGAAGGGCCCCACGAAATCCGCCAGGCTATCATCGCCTTCAACGCGATGCAGGCGCAGATCCAGCATTTCATCGGCGAGCGCACGCATATGCTGGCTTCCATCTCCCATGATTTACGCGCGCCGTTGACCCGGATGCGCCTGCGCAGCGAATTCATGGAAGACCTGGACCATCAGCAGAAACTGATTCGCGACATCGAAGAGATGCAATCGATGATCAACGCCGCCCTGGCGTTTTTCCGCGAAGGTACACAGCTCGAGCAACCCACGGCGTTCGATCTGTCGGAACTGCTGCAAACCATCCTCGACGACTACCGCGACCAGCACATCCTCATCGACTTCAACGGCCCGGCCCACCTGGTCTACGACGGCCGGCCGCTGAGCCTGAAGCGGGTGATCGTCAACCTGCTGGAAAACGCCGTGAAATACGGCGAACGCCCGCGCATCGCACTCAGCCGCAACGCGCACTCGATCTGCATCGAAATCTGCGACGAAGGCCCGGGCATTCCCGAAGAGGCTCTACAACGGGTGTTCGACCCGTTCTTCCGCCTCGAAACCTCGCGCAACCGCGAAACCGGCGGCGTCGGGCTCGGCCTCTCGGCGGCCCGGGCGATCGTGCGTGAACAGGGCGGCGAACTGACCTTGAGCAATCGCAACGGCTCGGGACTGGTGGCGAGGGTCGAGTTGCCGGTGGTCGACTGACTCAGCACATCCGCTCAATCATTCAGAGGTGGTCCGCACGACAATCCGGCGACATTCCATTTACGCCGGTCACTGACACATGAAAGGTTTCTCGCCCTCGGGTATCACGCTGGCCTTGCTGTTGGGCGGCGTCGCCAACACAGCATTGGCCAGCGGTTTTCTGGACGACGCCAAGGGCGTAGTGCTCAGCCGCAATTTCTTCCTGAGCAACGACTATCGCTCGCCCTCGCCCAGCGGCAAGAACTACAAACAGGAATGGGCTCAGGGGTTTATCGGCACCTTCTCATCCGGTTTCACCGAAGGAGCACTAGGTTTTGGCCTCGACGCCCACGCTTTTTATGGTCTGAAACTGGACGGCGGCCGGGGACATTCAGGCACCGGTCTGTTGCCGGTAGACAGTGACGGTCGCAGCGAAAGCGACTATTCCAGCGCCGGCGGCGCCCTGAAATTGAAAGCCTCGCGCACCACCCTCGCCTTCGGCGAAATGACCGTCGAGACCCCGGTGTTCGACACCTCGGACAAACGCCTGCAACCAGAATACGCCACCGGATTCCTGCTCAACAGCCGTGAAATCGACAACGTCAATCTGGTGGCCGGGCATTTCACCGCGTTCAAGAATCAGGACAGCTCATCCGGCCAAGGCGATTTCCAGGGCTACGGCGCCAACACCAAGGCCGGCGGAATCAGCTTCATCGGCGCGGATCTGTTCAGCGACAGCCCGGTCGGCGGCGCGCTGTACGCGTCCGACCTCAGCGAAACCTGGCACCAGTACTACGCCAACCTGCATTTCAAACAGTCCGGCGTGCTGCTCGACGCCAACGTCTACCACACTCGTGATACCGGACAGGCACTGGCCGGGGAAATCGACAACACCGCGTTCAGTCTCTCGGGCAAATACGCCTTCGGCCCACACGCGGTGATGCTCGGCTGGCAACGCATCAACGGTGACACACCGTTCGATTTCGTCGGCGGCGATTCGATCTATCTGGCCAACTCGATCAAATACGCCGACTTCAACGGCGCCCACGAGCGCTCGTGGCAAGCCCGTTACGACCTCGATCTCGGCGCGTTCGGCATTCCCGGTCTGAATTTCATGACCCGCTACGTCTCCGGCAGCCACATCGACGGCACCCACGCGCCCAAGGGTGGCGCCTACAACCCGTTCGACCCGGACAGCGGCCAGTACCAGCCACAACAAGGGGACGGCGGCAAACATTGGGAGCGCGACATCGACCTGCGCTACATCGTCCAGTCCGGCGCGGCCAAGGATCTTTCCGTGCAACTGTCCCACGTCTCGCATCGGGCCAACAGCGCTCAGGCGGGCGATGACATTGACCGGATTTATGTGGTGATTCAGTACCCGTTGGGGTTCTGAATGCAGAAAAGTGGCGGAAGGCAGCCGGAGTCGAACCTGCCCGGGAACGGATGCCGTCCCCAACCGGGTTTGAAGCCCGGCCGCGCCACCGGGCGCGATTGCCTTCCTTGAACTCACTCGGCGCCGGGGTTGGCCAGCGCGTTGTCGAAGCGGATCTGCCGACCCTCGCCGAGACGCCGGGTCAGGCCGAGGCGGTCGAAGTATTCGAGGATCTGGATACTGCGTTTGCGTCCCAAGCCTAGCGCATCACGGAACGCCGTGACTTGAATCGGCGGATTTTCTTCACCCTGACGCAGTAGCACCGCCGCCATTTGCCGCAAGGTGATGTCAGTAAAGAACAAATCCCGCACCACCTGATGCATCACGCCGAGCCGCGCCAGTTTGCGCAGCAACAGCCGGACAGTGGCGTCCTCCTGGCCCACGGTTTTGGCCACGTCGCGTACCCACGGTGGGTCGAAACCGGCCTGTTCGAACAGCGGCTGCAACGCCTGCCACAGGGTTTCGTCGTCGGCATTCAGGCGCACCTGATGGTCCGGCAGGTGAAGCCAAGGGCCGCTGGCGGTGAGCGAACCGGCGCTGCGCAGTTCTTCCAGAAGACTAATGAAGGTCGAATGCTCGATGTTCAGGCCGCTGAAGCGCCGCAGACGATCACGGTCCGGGCCCATCTGGTCGGGCTCCAGTTCATGGAAGCGCGCCAGTTGCTCCAGCAAGGTGAACTTGAGAATGCCCCAGCGCTGGGCGTTGAACAGCACCTGGCCCTGACGGGTTTCGATCAGACGGACGTTGTCCGGTAGCGACCAGCTTTCACGCGGACGGTTGAACTGACGCTCCAGGCGCTGCGGATCAAGGCCGCTTTCGCTGTATTCCAGCAACGTCGGCAACGCGTGTTCAAGATCACTGCTGATCGCCAGCGCGCGCAATTGCGCCAGACGTCCGGGGCTTCGCCGTTGCCGGGCCGGGGCGAATGGGTCGAGTAACTGACCGCCGCCGAGCGTGCGCTGGGCGCTTGGGTCACGCAGGATCAGTCGATCGCCCTTCACGCCGTGCACCGGGGTGTTGGTCAGCAGTTGCGCGAGCATGCGCTCGCCCGGAAGCAGTCGTGGTCCTTCGAGCAGCGCCACACGGGCGATCACGTCCTGTGTGCCGAGGTGCAGATGCACGGGCTGAAAGTGTTCGAAGGTGCGCGTCTCATCGGGCAGCAGCTGGAAGTCGATGTCCAGACGTTGAGTCGGCGCGAACAGTGTCTCGGCGAGCAGCCATTGCCCGCGATGAATGTGCCCGAGTTCCAGGCGATCAGCGCTGATGTTCAGAGCTACACGCTGGCCGGCAAACGCCAGCTCTGCGGGTTGATTCTGCGCGTGCAGCCCCCTCACCCGCACTGTTTTGCCCGACGGTCCGAGGATCAGTCTGTCGCCCACCGCAACCATTCCCGACAGCGCCGTGCCCGTCACCACAATCCCGGCACCGGCGACGCTGAATGCCCGGTCGATGGCCAGACGAAACCCACCCTCGCGCCCCCGCTTCAACACTTCACCTTGCGCCTGCAGCAACGCTTGCCGCAGGGCCTCGACACCCTCACCCGTCAAGCTTGAAACCGCGAGCATCGGCGCGCCTGCAAACGGACCGGGCGCCAACAGATGTTCGATTTGCCGGCGAACCTCCACCAACCTGCCCGCCTCGACCCGATCAGCCTTGGTGATCGCCACCAGCGCCCGGGGAATGCCCAGCAACTCGACAATCGCCAGATGTTCGCGAGTCTGCGGCATCACGCCGTCATCCGCTGCCACCACCAGCAACACCAGATCGATGCCCTGGGCGCCGGCGAGCATGTTGTGGGTGAATTTCTCGTGGCCCGGCACGTCGATGAACCCGCTCAGCCCCGCTCCGGGGGCCAGTTCGGCATAGAGATAACCGAGATCGATGGTCATGCCCCGCTCGCGCTCCTGCGGGCGGCGGTCGCCGGATTGCCCGGTCAGGGCCTGAAGCAGCGAGGTCTTGCCGTGGTCGATGTGCCCGGCGGTGCCGACGATCATGTCTGCAACGGCCCGAGTTGCGCGAGCCACGCCGGCTCGTCGTCGAGTTGCCGCAGATCCAGCCACAGCGCGTCATCGTCGAGGCGTCCGAGCACCGGAATCGGCAATTCGCGCAGTGCGGTCTGCAGATTCAACAGCGAGCGCCCGCGCAGGCGTTTCGACACTTGAGGGCGGGCGCACAATGCTGCGCTCGGCAGCCGCGCCACCGGTTGGCTGCCGCTGCCGATCATGCCCAGGGTTTTCTCCGCCGTCACAGTCCAGGATACGCCGAGCACCTTGGCCAGTGCCGGTTGCAGACGATCGGCCTGGGCAAGGATGTCATCTTGTGGGCGGGTCAGCAGACGCAAGGTCGGTAACCGCTCGGCCAGCCGATCCGGATCGCGATAGAGCCCGAGCACCGCTTCCAGCGCGGCCAGCGTCATCTTGTCGACCCGCAAGGCGCGTTTCAGCGGGTTTTTCTTGATCTTCGCGATCAGATCCTTGCGCCCGACGATCACCCCGGCCTGCGGTCCGCCGAGCAGTTTGTCGCCGCTGAAGGTGACGATGTCCGCGCCATCGAGCAAGGCCTGACGCACCGTCGGCTCCGCCGGCAGGCCCCAGCGGGTCAGGTCCAGCAGGCTGCCGCTGCCGAGGTCTTCAAGCAGCGGCAAGCCATGCCGATGGGCCAAGTCGGCCAATTCGACTGTTGGCACCCGGGCGGTAAACCCTTCGATGCTGTAGTTGCTCGCATGCACGCGCATGATCAAACCGCTGCGCGGGCTGATCGCCGCTTCGTAATCCCGGGCGTGGGTGCGATTGGTGGTGCCGACCTCATGCAGGCGCACACCGGCGCGGGCCATGATGTCGGGGATGCGGAATGCGCCGCCGATTTCGATCAGTTCGCCACGGGATATGATGCCTTCCTTGCGCGCGCCGAGGCTGTTGAGCGTCAGCAGCACCGCCGCAGCATTGTTGTTGACCACGGTGACGGCTTCAGCGCCGGTCAATTCGCGGATCAGGCCTTCGATCAGGTCGTCGCGGTCGCCGCGTTTGCCGCTGTCCAGATCGAACTCCAGATTCAACGGATAACGGGCCGCCAGTTGCACCGCTTCGATGGCTTCTTCCGGCAACAGTGCACGACCAAGGTTGGTGTGCAAAACCGTTCCGGTCAGGTTGAACACCCGCCGCACCTGACTGCGCTGCTGTATCGAAAGACGTTCGGCGACCCGGCCGGCCAGTGCTTCCGGGCTGATTTCAATGGCGGACAACTGCCCCGCCACCACCGTTTCGCGCAAATCGTCCAGCAACTGGCGTAACGCCGCCAGCAGCGCCTCACGCCCGTGGCGTTCGACCAATGGCTGGAAGGCGATATGACGCAACAAACTGTCGATGGAAGGCAAACGCTGGGCAACACTGGCAGGCATCAGACGCTCCGGATAAAAAGCCGTTGCGCCAGAGTGTAGACGCTCTGCTTATTCGTCTCCGGGTGCCAGCAACAGATTCGGTGCCAGCCGCTGATAGCCGTCCTGGGCCAGGCGCATGTCCAGCAGCAGACTGCTCAAGTCTGCCGACAGCGCTTCGGCGTCCGCATCGTTTTCCAGATACAGCAGTTTCAGGTAGCTGTTACAACTTGGGCAGACCTCGGCCCGCAACGGCGCCTGATTGGCGGCGTGGCGATCATCCTCAAGACTCAGGTATTCCAGCCCCTTGCTCTGCTCGCAGTACACGCATTTGACCCGCACCACATGCCATTCACAGGCGCACAGCGAGCACACCAGATACCGCAAGCCGTTGTGCTTGCCACGATGGCGGATCACCCCGGCCATCGCCGGCGAACCACAGGCCGGGCACTGGCCGAGGCTGTTGCCGGGCGCCAGTTGCAGGTGCGGTGCACTGAGCAGCCAGTGGCTCCAGGCCGTTTGCAGTGCCGCGCCAAGAAACGGCACCAACGCCGCCGGCACCAGCGAATACTGGCCGCTGACCAGCGCCACCGCCCAGGCCCGCAACTGGCCGGCGCTGGCAACCCGCAAAGTCGTCACCGCATCGGCAACGGCGGGTTGTTCCGGTAAACCGTAACGTTGCAGCAAGGCATCCAGATACGCCTGCCAGCCGTCCTCGCGGATCAAGGCATCGGCGGCGAACGGCGGCATGCCGTGTTGCCGGCAGACCTCAAGCCGTTGCTCATCGATCGGCCCGGTCGAGGGCGGGTCGTCGAGGATCTGCTGCTGCGTGCGGCACAGTCCGGCGATCAGGCGCAGGTAGTCGGCCAGCGGATGGCCCGCCGCCAAACGTTCCAGACGTTCGGCGCGCAGCTGGAAAAGATTGTGCGGCGGCAAATACAGAAACGGCGGCGCACTGGCCGCCGCTTCGATTTCCCCGGGTTCAAGAATGGTCGGCAAATGTCAGCCCTTTTTGGTGACCGGTCGCTCTGGCGGATCCTGGGATTCCACTTCGCGATACCAGAGTGCGTGATGTTTTTTCGCCCAGGCGCGGCTGACCCAACCGTGCAGCATCGCGTCCACCGAGCCCTTGATCCAGATGCCGGCGTAGATGTGCACGATGATGCTCAGGATCAGTACAAACCCGGCCAATGCGTGCAGCAGCATCGCCCAGCGAATCGTGGTGATGCCGAAGTAATGACTGAAGTACGCGCGCCAGATCACCAGCCCCGTGAACAACAGCCCAAGCATGCACAGCAGTAAAGTCCAGAACAGCATCTTTTGCCCGGCGTTGTATTTGCCCACCGGCGGTACGGTCTCTTCGTCGTTGACCAGCACCCGGTCGATGCGCCGCAGCCACTTCCAGTCGTTGTCGATGAAGAAGTTCGAACGCCAGAAACGGAACACCAGGCCGAGGAAAAACACGAACATCAGCACGCCCATGAACGGGTGCAGGATCCGCGTCCACGGCCCGCCGCCGAACAGATTGGTCAGCCAGAACATCGACGGATGAAACAGCGCCAGTCCCGAAAGCCCGGCCATGAAGAACAGAATCGCCACCAGCCAGTGGTTGGTGCGCTGGTTGGCGGTGTAGCGCAGGATCGTCTTGTTGCTCATGGCCGGTCCTCCCCGCGTGGATCGAAGGTGTGCACCGCCGGGTCGACCACGTGGACCGAGGTGTCGGGCGGTTCCGGATGGTCATCCTCTTCGGTGCGGTTCGGGCCGATCCGCACATAGTGGAAGAACCCGGCCAGCACCGCCGCGCCCATGGCCAGCAGGCCCAGCGGTTTGCTGATGCCTTTCCACAGGCCCACCAGCGGGCTGATTGCCGGATTTTCCGGCAGGCCGGCGTAGATCTTCGGCGTGTCGGCATGATGCAGCACGTACATGACGTGAGTGCCGCCGACGCCTTCGGGATCGTAGAGACCAGCGTTGTCGAAGCCACGGCTCTTGAGGTCAACAATGCGTTCGGCGGCGTGGGTTTTCATGTCCTCTTTGCTGCCAAAGACAATCGCCCCGGTCGGGCAGGTTTTCACGCAGGCCGGCTCCAGCCCTACTGCCACCCGATCCGAACACAAGGTGCATTTGTAGGCCTTGTGGTCCTTCTGCGAGATGCGCGGAATGTTGAACGGGCAACCGGTGATGCAATAACCGCAACCGATGCAGTGGTCCTGATCGAAATCGACGATGCCGTTGGCGTGTTTGATGATCGCCCCCGGGCTCGGGCACGCCGCCAGACAACCGGGCTCGGCGCAGTGCATGCAGCCGTCCTTGCGGATCAGCCATTCGAGGTTGCCGGCGTCGGTTTCGTGCTCGGTGAAGCGCATCAGTGTCCACGACTCCGCGCTCAGATCCTGCGGGTTATCGTAGGTGCCATGGTTGTGGCCGACCTCGTCGCGCAGCTCGTTCCATTCTGAGCACGCGACCTGGCACGCCTTGCAGCCGATGCATTTGGTGGTGTCGATCAGCTTGGCGACTTCTTCCTGATTGCGCACCGAGGGTGCCGGCGTGGTGGTGGCCGAGCGGGCAATGATGTCTTGGCTGGCCATATCAGAGCTTCTCCACGTTGACCAGGAATGACTTGGATTCCGGGGTCTGTGTATTGCCATCGCCGAGGAACGGCACCAGGGTGTTGGTCAGATAGCCGTGACGCGTCAGGCCGGTGAAGCCCCAGTGCAGCGGGATGCCGATCTGATGCACGACCTGACCGTTGACCTGCAACGGCCGGATCCTTTTGGTCACCACCGCCACCGCTTCGATGAACCCGCGCTTGCAGCTGACCCGCACCCGGTCACCGGCAGCGATGCCCTTCTCTTTCGCCAGCACTTCGCCGATCTCCACGAATTGCTCCGGTTGGGCAATCGCATTCAACCGGCAATGCTTGCTCCAGAAGTGGAAATGCTCGGTGAGCCGGTAACTGGTGGCGGCGTACGGGTAATCCTTGGCCACGCCGAGGCTGTCCCACACCGAATCGAAGATCCGCGCCGCCGGGTTGCTGGTGGCTTTCTTGTTTTCGGGGTGCAGCGGGTTGATGCCGATCGGCGTTTCGAACGGCTCGTAGTGCTCGGGGAATGGCCCTTCGTTCATTTTGTCGACGGCGAAGAACCGCGCCACGCCTTCGGGGTTCATGATGAACGGGTTCATCCCGGCTTCCGGCGGCACGTCGGCCTTGTAGTCCGGTACGTCGGTGCCACCCCAGGCCTTGCCGTTCCACCACACCAGACGTTTTTTCGGGTCCCAGGGTTTGCCCTGCATGTCCGCCGAGGCACGGTTGTAGAGAATCCGCCGGTTGGCCGGCCAGGCCCACGCCCAACCCTGATGCTGATGCATGCCGTAAGGGTCGGCGTTGTCGCGCCGGGCCATCTGGTTGCCGGCCTCGGTCCAGCTGCCGCAGAAGATCCAGCAACCGGACGCGGTGCTGCCGTCATCCTTGAGCTGGGCGAAAGCGGCCAGTTGTGAATTGCCCTTGACCGCCGCGCCCGTGGCGTCGGTGAAGTCGGTAGTGGCGTAGCCGTTGACCTCCTTGGCGATTTCTTCCGGAGACGGCTCTTCGGGAACCTTGTATGGCCAGGAGAGTTTGAGGATCGGATCGGGATAAGCCCCGCCCTCGGTCTGGTAACGCTGACGCAGACGCATGAACAGCTCGGTCATGATCCGCACGTCGGTGCGGGACTCGCCCGGGCCGTCGGCGCCTTTCCAGTGCCATTGCAGCCAGCGACTGCTGTTGACCAGCGAGCCGTCCTCTTCGGCAAAGCAGGTGGTGGGCAGACGAATGACTTCGGTCTGGATGTCGGCGCTTTTCACATCGTTGTACGGCCCGACGTTTTCCCAGAACTGCGAGGTTTCAGTGGCCAGCGGGTCCATCACCACCAACCATTTCAGTTTGGCCAGCGCCGCCATCACCCGGTTCTTGTCCGGCAGTGCGGCAATCGGGTTGAAGCCCTGACACATGTAGCCGTTGACCTTGCCCTGTCCCATCAGGTCGAACACCTTGAGGATGTCGTAGTTGGGGATGTCGAGTTTCGGCAGATAGTCGTAGGCCCACTGGTTTTCGGCAGTCGCGTTGGCGCCGTACCAGGCTTTCATCAGGCTGACGTGGAACTTGCTGTAGTTCTGCCAGTAGGACAGTTGCCCCGGCCGCAACGGCAATTGCGTGCGTTTCTTGATGTAGCCGTTGTAGTCCTGCTCAGCGTCGGTGGGCAGAGTCAGGTAACCCGGCAACGAGTTCGACAGCAACCCGAGGTCGGTGAGACCCTGAATGTTCGAGTGCCCGCGCAAGGCGTTGACCCCACCGCCGGGCATGCCGACGTTGCCCAGCAATAGTTGCACCATCGCCGCGCTGCGGATGATCTGCGAGCCGATCGAGTGCTGGGTCCAGCCCAGCGCGTAGAGAATGGTCATGGTCTTGCCCGGCGTCGAGCAAGTGGCGATTTCCTCCCAGATTTTCTTCATCGCATCGACCGGCATGCCGCAGATCTGGCTCGCCAGGTCGATGTTGTAGCGGCTGTAATGCTGCTTCATCAGCTGATAGACGCAGCGCGGGTCCTGCAGGGTCGGGTCGACTTTGGCAAAGCCGTCCTCGCCCAGCTCGTAACCCCAGCTGGATTTGTCGGTGTAGCTGCGTTTGGCCGCGTCGTAACCGGTGAACAGCCCGTCCTCGAAGCCGAACCCGGCTTTGACGATGAACGACACGTCGGTGTAGTTGCGCACGTACTCGTGCTGGATCTTGTCCTCGGTCAGCAGGTAGTTGATCAGCCCGCCCATGAACGCGATGTCGCTGCCGGTGCGGATCGGCGCGTAGTAATCGGCCACGGAGGCGGTCCGGGTAAACCTTGGGTCGACCACAATCAGCCGCGCCGCGTTGTGCGCCTTGGCTTCGGTCACCCATTTGAAGCCGCATGGATGCGCTTCAGCGGAGTTGCCGCCCATCACCAGGATCAGATTCGCGTTGGCGATATCAGTCCAGGTGTTGGTCATGGCTCCACGGCCGTACGTCGGGGCAAGACTTGCCACCGTCGGGCCGTGTCAGACACGCGCCTGGTTATCGAACCCCAGCATGCCGAGACTGCGCACCACCTTATGGGTGATGTAACCCGCTTCGTTGGACGCCGCCGACGCTGCGAGGAACCCGGTGGTCAGCCAGCGGTTCACCGTCTGCCCCTGGGCGTTCTTCTCGACGAAATTGGCGTCGCGGTCGGCCTTCATCAGGTCGGCGACGCGGTCGAGGGCTTCGTCCCAGGTGATCCGGGTCCATTCGCTGCTGCCGGGCTTGCGCACCTGCGGGTACTGCAAACGGCCCGGGCTGTGAATGAAGTCCAGAAGGCCGGCGCCTTTCGGGCACAGGGTGCCGCGGTTGACCGGGTGGTCGGCGTCGCCCTCGATATGGATGATGTTTTGCGCAACGTTCTTCGCGGCATCGCCCTGGCTGTACATGATCAAGCCGCAACCGACCGAGCAATACGGGCAGGTGTTGCGGGTTTCATGGGTGTGGGCAAGCTTGAAGTGGCGCACCTGCTCGGCGAAGGCCAGCGTCGGGGCCATGCCCAACGCGCCCAGGCTAGAGCCTGCAAGGCCGATACCGGCGACCTTGAAGAACTGACGACGGCTGAGATCCATCGTGCACTCCTGATCAGGTGGAACCCGGTACTTGAGCCGGGTTTTTTCTGGACAATCACGGTGGCGGCAAGCGAGTGCCGACTTTTTCACTGTAGACAACGTCGCCGTGGTCTGTGTGAAAACCGACCGTCGGCCATTCGTCGGTCACAAGTTCGCGCCCGCAGGGGATGGAGGTTTATCATCGCCGGCACGACCCATCTCCGCCCTCAGAGACCGCGCATGACTTTCGATTTTGATCAGGTATTCGACCGCCACGACACCGGCAGCACCAAGTGGAGCCGCTATGCGGCCGATGTGTTGCCGATGTGGGTCGCTGACATGGATTTCGCGGCACCGCCAGTGGTCATCGAGGCGCTGCAACAGCGTCTGCTGCACCCGTTGGTCGGCTACAGCGTCGCCCAGGACAACCTGCGCGAGGCCATCGTCGCCGACCTCTGGAACAAATTCGCCTGGCGGGTCAAACCGCAGGAGCTGATCTTCCTGCCGGGCGTCGAATCAGGCTTCAACATGGCGCTCAAGGCGCTGGTGCAACCGCAACAGAATGTCGTGGTGCAAACCCCGAACTACCCGCCGCTGCGCCATGCACCGGGCCATTGGGGCCTGAACAAGGTCGAGCTGGAGTTCAACGCCCGGGCCGACGGCACCTACGCCACGCCGCTGGATGCCTTGCGGGAATCCCTGACCGGTGGCGGCGCCCTGCTGCTGAGCAACCCGCACAACCCGATCGGCAAGGTCTTCGACCGTGAAGAACTGCAAGCGGTGGCCGACATCTGCATGGCGCAGGATGCGTGGATCATCTCCGACGAAATCCACGCCGAGCTGTGCTACGACGGTCGCGTGCACATTCCGACCGCGTCCCTGAGCCCGGAAATCGCCCAACGCACCATCACCCTGATGTCGGCGAGCAAGGCCTACAACATTGCCGGCCTCAAGACCTCGTTCATGATCATTCAAGACAGCGCCCTGCGCGAGCGCGTCAACCACGCCCGTTGCGGCATGGTCGACAGCGTCAATCCGCTGGGCATGGAAGCCACCCGTGTGGCCTACAGCGAGGCCGGGCCGTGGCTGAAAGAACTGAAACAGTACCTGCAAGCCAACCGTGACTGGCTGGTGGACGCGGTTCGCAGCCGCCTGCCGGGTGTGACGATCAACGTGCCACAGGGCACTTATCTGGCGTGGCTCGATTGCTCGGCCCTAGGCTTGGACAATCCCCAGCAGTTCTTCCTCGAACACGCCCGCGTCGGACTCAGCCCGGGCATCGATTTTGGTGACCAGAGCCAGCAATTCGTGCGTCTGAACTTCGGTTGCCCGCGTTCATTGCTGGAAGAAGGCATTGCGCGGATGGAGCGTGCGCTGGTCAATCGCCAGGCCTGAATCATCGCGTCAATCACGGCGGGCGCCGTGCAAACCAGCGCCCGCCGCCTCTTCCCCGAGAAAAACTGAACCGTCGCCGCGAGCGCCTCTCCATACTTCATGGCCCTGTCGGGTCGCGATGGTCAGGGCGGGCCGCGAACCATGACATTCATTATCTGGGTAACGGTGCTGGGCGCCGTCCTGCTGATGCTGGCGTTGACCTCGTCGTACCTGCGCTGGATGCCGGTCACGACGTCGGCCGTGTGCCTGTTGCTCGGCATCGGTATCGGCCCGAGCGGCCTCGATCTGCTGAAACTGCCGCTGGAACATGCCGCCTCGTGGATGGAGCACCTGACTGAAGTCGCGGTGCTGTTTTCGCTGTTCGTCTGCGGTTTGAAGTTACGTTTGCCATTGCGCGACAAGCGCTGGCGAATAGCCTTCGGCCTGGCAGGCCCGGTGATGGTGCTGACGATTATCGGCGCCAGTCTGCTGCTGCATTACGGTCTGAAACTGTCGTGGGGGCCGTCGTTGCTGATCGCTGCGATTCTGGCCCCTACCGATCCGGTGCTGGCGGCGCTGGTGCAGGTCAACGATGCACGGGATGTCGACAGCGTGCGCTTCGGACTGTCCGGCGAGGCCGGGCTGAACGACGGCGTGGCCTTCCCCTTTGTGATCCTCGGGCTGTTACTGCTGCAAGGCGAGGGGCTGGCCGCCGAGTGGAGCCACTGGGTATTGCGCGATCTGTTCTGGGCGGTCCCTGTCGGTTTGCTGACGGGTTATTGGATGGGCCGAGGCCTTGGCCGGGCCACGCTCGCGTTACAGACGCGCAATGAAGACAGCACTGTCAGCCCGAACGACTATCTGGCACTGGCCTTGATTGCACTGGCTTTTGTGGTGGCCGAGTCCTTGGGCGGCTACGGCTTTCTGTCGGTGTTCGCCGCCGGACTGGGCCTGCGTCAGGAGGAAGTGAAGTCCACCGGCGCCCATCAGCCGCCGGCCGAGCATCTGGTTCAGCCGGTGGTCGGCCATCAGAACGTCGAACCGCAACATGCCGTGCATGGCGACACAGAAGGCCTGGAAGGCAGTCAGGTGGCCGCCGGGATCATGATGGGTGACATGCTCGCTTTCGGTGGTCTGGTGGAGCGGGCCATGGAAGTGTTTCTGGTGACCCTGCTCGGCGTGGTGCTGGTCACCCATTGGGACTGGCGGGCGCTGTGGGTCGGCGCGGTGCTGTTCTGTGTCATCCGCCCGGTCTGTGTGGCGTTGATGCCATGGGGATCGTTGCTGGTGTGGCGTCAGCGGATGTTGATCGGCTGGTTTGGCATTCGTGGCATCGGCAGCCTGTTCTATCTGTTCTACGCCTTGAACCATGGTTTGGGCGCCACAATGGCCGCGCAGTGTACCGATCTCACCCTTTCAGTCGTGGCCCTGAGCATTTTGCTGCACGGCATCAGCACCCAGCCGCTCCTAGCCCGTTACGAACAGCACAAACAACCTGATGCCTGACCTCACTTCATCGACTGGGCGATGATCTCCACCAGTTGCATCTGATTGAACGGTTTCGACAGCCGTGGCAACTCGGCCGCAAAGCCCTCAAGGCGTTCGGCATAACCAGTGGCCAGGATGATCGGCAAATCCGGCTTGAGCACGCGCACGGCATGGGCCAGTTGCGCGCCATTCATTTTCGGCATGGCCATGTCGGTGATCATCAGATCGATCACTTCCCCTTGATCAAACAACTCCAGTGCCTGCGCACCGGAGGCCGCGCCGATGACCCGATGCCCCAGATCCTCCAGCAACAGGCTGGTGCTGGTGCGCACCAGACTGTCGTCGTCCACCACCAGCACGCTGAGTCGCGGCACCGACGCCATGGACGGCCTCGGGCTCAGGGGCTTGGCCGCCATCCCGTCGACGGCGACCGGCAGCCAGAGCTCGGCGCAAGTACCCTGTCCCTTCACGCTTTTGAGTATGAAACGGCCGCCCAACTGCTCGATGAATCCATGCACCATCGACAACCCCAGCCCGGTGCCCTTGCCCAGGCCTTTGGTGGTGAAGAACGGATCGGTCGCCGAGGCCAGCGTCGCGTCGTCCATGCCTTCACCGGTATCAGTCACGCTCAGGCAGACATAGCGTCCCGCCGCAAGGCTTGCCTGACTCTCCTGCAAAACCACTCGCGGCTCGGCGCCGATGACCACGCTACCACCCTCGGGCATCGCATCACGGGCGTTGGTGGCCAGGTTAAGGACCGCCAGTTCGAGCTGGTTGGTGTCGGCCAGCACCGCTTCAAGATCGTCGGGAAACTGCGTTTCGATGCGAATCCCCGGCCCCAGTGAACTGCGCAACAGACCGGTGATGCCTTGCACCAGTTTCGGGATGTCCACCGGTTCGGTCTTGAGTTCCTGGCGCCGGGCGAAGGCGAGCATGCGCTGGGTCAGTGACACGCCACGCAGGGCACCCTGGGTGGCATTTTCCAGCAGACGGCTGACCTTCGGGTCGTCGCCGACGCGTTTACGCACGATTTCCAGATTGCCGAGGATCACGGTCAGCAGATTGTTGAAGTCATGGGCGATACCACCGCTGAGCTGACCGATGGCCTGCATCTTCTGCGCCTGGAACAGCGCTTCGCGGGTTTGCTCCAGTGCCAGTTGCGCCTGGTGGGCTTCGGTCACGTCCCGGGTGATTTTGGCAAAGCCGAGCAACGCGCCGGTTTCGCCGCGAATCGCATCGACCACCACATGGGCCAGGAACCGCGTGCCGTCCTTGCGCAGACGCCAGCTCTTGTTCTCGAAGCGGCCCTCCCGCACGGCGGTTTCCAGCGCCCGTTGCGGCTCCCCGATCTCGCGGTCCTCCGGGGTGTAGAACATCGAGAAATGCTTGCCGATGACTTCGTTGGGCGCGTAGCCCTTGATCCGTTGCGCGCCGGGGTTCCAGTTGGTCACACGGCCTTCCGGGCTGAGCATGTAGATCGCGTAGTCGGTGACGCCCTGCACCAGCAGGCGGAACTGCTGTTCGCTTTGCTTGAGGGTTTCTTCGGCCATCTTGCGGTCGGTGAGGTCACGGGTGATTTTCGCAAAACCTAGCAGTTGCCCGTCCGGGCTGTAGATCGGGTCGATCACAACATGGCACCAGAAGTGCGTACCGTCCTTGCGCACCCGCCAGCCTTCGCCTTCAAAGCGGCCCTCACGGATCGCCGTATCCAGTGCCCGTTGCGGCATGCCGACGGCGCGGTCTTCATCGGTGTAGAACCGCGAAAAGTGTTCGCCGAGAATCTCGGCTTCCTCATAACCCTTGAAGCGTTTGGCCCCGGAGTTCCAGCTGGTGATGATGCCGCCGGGGTCGATCATGTAGATCGCATAATCGACCACGGCATCGATCAACAGGCGAAAGCGCATTTCTTCGATCGCAGCGGACTTCTTGTTCTCGCTCATCAGGCTTGGCTCAAAGCAGATTTTCAATAACAGGAGTATGCGTCAAACCGGCGGATTGAAAAGCTGCATCTGCATGATCGAGTTGCCACCAGCGCGGCAACAGCTGCTGGATGCGGCTCTCGGCGAAGCGGTCATCGATCAGCATGACCACGCCGCGATCCTGCTGGGTGCGGATCACCCGTCCGGCGGCCTGCACCACTTTCTGCATGCCGGGAAACAGGTAGGTGTAGTCGTAACCGGCGCCGAAGATCGCTGCCATGCGCCGTTTCATCTGTTCGTTGACCGGGTTCAACTGTGCCAGCCCCAGCGTGGCGACAAAGGCGCCGATCAACCGGGCACCGGGCAAATCGACGCCTTCGCCGAATGCACCGCCGAGGACAGCGAACCCGACGCCCTGGCTGTGCGCCGTGAACTGATCGAGAAACGCCTGCCGCTGCCCTTCGGCCATGCCCCGCGATTGCTGCCAGAGCGTGATCTGCGGATACCGTTCAGCGAGCAACTGCGCGACCTGTTGCAAATAATCGAAGCTGCTGAAGAACGCCAGATAGTTGCCTGGACGCTCGCCGAACTGGCGGGCGATCAGTTCGACAATCGGCTCCAGTGAGGCCTGACGATGGGTGAACCGGGTGGAAATCTGGCTGACGATCCGCACCTGCAACTGTTCGGCGCTGAACGGCGACTCAACGTCGATCCAAACGGTGTCCGCCGGAGTGCCGAGCAGGTCGGCGTAATAATGACGAGGGCTCAGGGTCGCGGAAAACAGCACGCAGCTGCGGGCTGCTTTCAGGCGCGGGCCGAGCAGCGCCGCCGGCACCACGTTGCGCAGGCACAGTTGCGACAACGGACGTTTGCGGTCGAGGTCACGTTTGCTGATGTCGAACAGATAGTTCGCGTCGAACAACTCCGCGACCCGGCCGAATTGCAGCATCTCGAACCAGGCATTCTGCAAGCCGCTGTCGAGCCCTTGCGGGTGATCATTGAGGTAATCGCCAATGCTCGCGCTGCACGACGTGATCGCCTGCAGCAGTTTTTCCGGTGCCTTGTCGTAGGCCTGATACGGCGCCAGTTGTGCGTTGTGCAAGGCATTCCATTCACGGTTGACCCGTTGCAGGGGCTTTTTCAAGGCTTCGGGTGCGGTTTTGCGCACGCTGTTGAAGATTCCCTGGTCGAGGGTGGCGCTGTACATCTGCCGCCCGCGCTCGACCAGGTTATGCGCTTCGTCCACCAGCACCGCGACCTTCCATTGATTGAGCTGGGCCAGGCCGAACAGCAGCGCGGTGAAATCGAAGTAATAGTTGTAGTCCGCGACCACCACATCAGCCCAGCGCGCCATCTCCTGACTCAGGTAATACGGGCACACCGAATGTTGCGCGGCGACTTCACGGATGGCCGCCTGATCCTGCAACCGCAATTGACTGGCGGCTTCACGGGCTGCCGGCAACCGGTCATAAAAGCCTTGAGCCAACGGGCAGGACTCGCCGTGACAGGCCTTGTCGGGATGCTCGCAAGCCTTGTCCCGCGCGACCATTTCCAGCACCCGCAGCGGCAGGGTTGCATGGTGATCGAACAGCACTTGCGCCGAATCCAGCGCCAGTTTGCGCCCCGGTGTCTTGGCGGTGAGGAAATACACCTTGTCCAGCTGCTGCGGCGCCAACGCCTTGAGCATCGGGAACAGCGTGCCGAGGGTCTTGCCGATGCCGGTGGGGGCCTGGGCCATCAGACAGCGGCCGGTGCTGACGGCTTTGAATACCGATTCGGCAAGGTGTCGCTGGCCGGGGCGAAATTCGGTGTGGGGAAAGCCCAGTTGCTGCGCCGCCTGATTGCGCGCTTCACGGTGGGTCATTTCCTGCTCGGCCCATGCCAGGAACAAGCCGCACTGTTGTTCGAAAAACTCGCGCAATGCTTCAGCGCTGAAGGCTTCGACCAGGCAGGTTTCCTTTTCGCTGACGATGTCGAAGTACACCAGCGCCAGGTTGATCTGTTCCAGCTGCAACCGGCAGCACATCAGCCAGCCGTAGATCTTCGCCTGCGCCCAGTGCAGCGCACGGTGATTGACCGGTTGTTTGCTCAGGTCGCCACGGTAGGTTTTGACTTCCTCCAGGCAGTTCTGCGTCGGGTCGTAGCCGTCCGCACGGCCCTTGACCTTCAAGGTGCGGAACTCGCCTTCCAGCGCCACCTCGCTCTGATAGGCGTCATTACGCCGCGAGGCGACGGTGCGGTGGCCGGCGATGCCCTCCAGCGCCGTGGGCGACGGGGTGAAGCGCAAGTCGAGGTCGCCGCTCTTGGCGGTGAACTCGCACAGCGCCCGCACCGCGATGCTGTAGCTCAAGCGCCCTGCTCCGCCCATTGCACGTAACACACCGCCACCGGCATCTGGTGCGTGTGGCAGAACTCCAGCCAGCGCAGTTGATTGTCCTGCAAGCGGTCGCCGGGGCCTTTGACTTCAATCATTCGATAAGTCTTGTGCTGCGGCCAGAACTGGATCAGGTCCGGCATGCCGGCGCGGTTGGCCTTGATGTCCAGCAACAGGCGATTGAACCAGTGTTTAAGATGCTCGGCCGGCAGGCAGGTCAGCGCTTGTTCCAGCAGTTCTTCATTCAGCGCGCCCCAGAACACGAACGGCGACTGAATGCCCCATTTGGCGGCAAACCGGTTGCGGATGGTGTCGGCATAACGGCCGTCATCGAGTTCCGTTAGACAGGCCTCGAACAGAACGGCCCGCCGTCCCTGAAAATCCTCGTGGAGCAAATCCGCCGGCCCGCGCTGGAACGGGTTGAAAAACGCGCCCGGCAGCGGCGCGAAAATCGCCGGCCAGCACAGCAGGCCGAACAGCGAGTTGATCAGACTGTTTTCGACGTAATGCACCGGGCCGGTGTCCTCATGCAGATGCGCCTGCACGTGATACTCCACCGACAGCGCCGGATCGAGCCGAGGCAGGTGCAGATCCAGACGCTCCACAGGTCTTGGCGCCACGCGTTTGAGCGCCGGCCCGCCAAGTTTGCGCCGAAGCCGTGGCAGTGCCCGTTGCAGGCCCTGTTGTTCGGCGGCGCTTTCCGGCGCCTGTTCGGCCAGTGTGCCCAGCTCCAGCGCCAGGGCATATTCGCCGCAGCGTTCCAGCACCCGGATCATCCGCAACCGCGCGCCGGGGTAGGCACAGCCGCGATAAAGGCTCAGAGCCAGGGCAAATTCGGCGATGCGTTCGCAATGCTGACCGATCTGGAACAGCAGCTTGCCGAGCCGACGCTGCAACCACGGGTTATCGAACTGCAAAACGCTCAGTTCTTCGGCAATCGGCTCCAGCGCCTCGCCCGCCTCGAAACGCTGCTGGCAATCGTGCAGGAACAGGCAGGCATCGACGTCGGCACGGCTGCGCAGGCCTCGGGAATCGGCACTGAGTTCGACTTTTTCGTAGGTGTAGATTCCAAGGTCGGCGAGGACGAACTCCGACCAGTCCTGGTAGAGGTTGCCGAAGAACATCAGGCGAAACCGGTCGCACAGTTCCATCAGCGTCAGGCTGAACAATCGGTCTGCAATCACCGGGCACCACTCATGCCAACAGCGTGATTCGGGAAACTGCTCATGCAGGATCGGCAACCAGTCGACCTTGCGGCCCTTTGGATCATCGATAGCCGGGCCGAAGGCTTGCACGACTTCAGCCTTCAGCAGCAGATCGAACAGCTCTGGCATCGACAGCAGAGCCTGTTCATCGAGCCAGCCATGATCGAGCAGCGGCTGAGCAGCTGATGCAATGTCGCCAATCTCCGGATAGTTGAGTTTGCCCACCCGAAAATGCACACCCTTGCGCATCACCATCCGCACCAGCAAACCCTGGGAGCCGCGAGGCAGTGACTTGAAGTCGCGGATGAAGGCATGCTCCGTTTCGCTCATCACGTCGGCATAACGGAGCTCAAGCCAGTCAAGCACTTGCCGGAAGTTGTTGAGGTAATAGAACGGATCGTCGAGGGGGCTGGAAGTCACGGTGATAACGGGCCATGGCAAGCGAATACTGGTTATGCGTACAGATACCAGTTCTGCCCCGACGGGCGCAAACGGAAAAGGATCAGTGGCATCCGCGATTGAGGTTTTTTCGCCAGTCCATCGAACTTTTACGGACGATTTGGCACCAACCGCGTTAGAGGACCGACGCCGGTCGAATTGAATGAGGAAATACCGGGTATGAATTTCAAGACGTTGTTTATGCCGATGACCGTCGTAGCGCTGATGGCACTGGCCGGTTGCTCCACCCCGACCGTGGTCACCTTGCAGAATGGCACGCAGTATCTGACCAAGGACATGCCGAAAACCAAGTCCGAGGATGGTTTCTATGAGTTCCGGGACATTTCCGGTGCCAAGATCCGCGTGAAGGCCGATGAAGTCGCCACGGTGCGCAAGGAAGACTGACGATTACCCCGCCAAAAAAGGCTGCAATCCTGTAGGAGCGCAGCCTTTTTTGCATTTTTCAGCGGGGTAACGCCATGCCCGGCAGGGAGCCGTCGCAGTTCAACGGGCGCTCACCGCGCCGGACCATTTCTTCCTGCAGGCGCTGGCAACGTTGGCGCTCCTGTTGCGCCATGCGGTCGATGCTCAGGTTGCCGGTCATTTCGGGCTCATTGTTCTCGCCGATGCGAACGGTCACGAACGGTTGTTCGGGCTGGATATGAAAGCGGCTTTTCTCTTCGACCGGCTCGCTGTTCTCGGTGGGTGCCGGTTTCGGCAGTTCTTCGGAGCTGACACCGTAGCGGCTCAGAATCGAGCTGTGAGGCAGATCGGCCCAGACGTTGGCCGACAGCAGCGTCAACCCGACGATACCGATATACCCCTTGAAACCTTTCACGTTTGAATCTCCTGTACTCAATGGCGGCTTGCCCATACATGACGAGTGCGCATGCAATGGCTTTAGTCCGCATTTCCTGTTGGTGCAGGGGTTTGAGTCAGGTAGTGGCCAATTAGTCACTTTTGACAGGGAGAGGGAAAAAATTCCCTCTCCCTGTCATCCTCAGGCGATCACGATTCCATCAGCACTGAGACTGTTCAGCGAAACCCCGACCAGCGTCACCGAATCAGCGCCAAACTTCAGCACCGTATCCTGCCCCACCGACGAGGCATGGGCGCGGAAGTCATCGCCGGGCAACACACCCTGTACGCCGAGGAACACCAGTTTGTCGTTGCCGTTGAAGCCCACCACCCGGTCCTGGCCGAATGCGCCGCTGAACAGGAACGTGTCCGCCCCGCCGCCCGACTCCATCAGGTCATTGCCGGCGCCGCCGACGAACACGTCGTTGCCCGCGCCACCGATCAGGTGATCGTTGCCGTCCAGGCCGAACAACCAGTCGCCACCGGCATGGGCCTTGAGGGTGTCGGCGCCACTGGTGCCCTTCACGCTCGACTCGTACTGGGTGACGTTGTTGCCGACCTTCAGGCCATCGGCGGTCACGCTGTGGGTCACGTCGTCCTTGAACAGGCCCCAGAGGAAGCCCGGCTCCTTGGTAACGATGCTGCCGATGTCGCGGGTGATGCTGATCCCGCCGTTGGCATCGCGGATGTACAGGTTGCCGGCGCCGTCGTTGGCGAAGTCGAACTTGTTCACCGATTGCTGCAATTCGAGGGTGTTGTTGCCTGAACCGCCGAGGATGATGTTGTAGCCGCCGCTGTCACGGAAGGTGTCGTTGCCGGCACGGCCCTCCAGATAATCGTTGCCGCTGCCGCCCTGGATCAGGTCGTTGCCGTCGCTGCCGATGATGAAGGTGCTGCCCTTGTGGGGCTCGGCGTTGCGGTT
The DNA here is from genome assembly GCF_026240005.1 of Pseudomonas sp. COW5. Taxonomy (NCBI): domain Bacteria; kingdom Pseudomonadati; phylum Pseudomonadota; class Gammaproteobacteria; order Pseudomonadales; family Pseudomonadaceae; genus Pseudomonas; species Pseudomonas sp. COW5. The sequence continues at coordinate 5,556,522 of NZ_JAPHVP010000001.1, forward strand.
GAGGTCTTGCACCCAGGTGTTGGCCCGCGCCGGATCCGACAGGTTGGCGACGATGATCGTCGAGTCACGGCTGGTGAGGTCGTAGAACTTCGACTCGATGACCCGGTTCATGCCGTCGCCGTAAGCCGTCGGCAGGTGCGAGATCCAGGTCGGGATGTTGACGATCGAATACGGCAGCACGTTCCACACGTTCGAGGCGTAGTGGTCGTTGAAGCTGACGATGTTGTCGGTTGCCGACACTTTCGATGCGTCGTGTACGCCAACCGATGCAGCGGTGAAGGTCGAGCCGTCGAGGGCGCGGAATACCGGGTCGTTCTCGTAGCCGACGTTGAGCACCTTGTCGGTGCTGCTCTGGGTCGGCGAGGCGTAGGCGATGTAGTTGGAGTCCTGGAAGAATCCGCCCCACTTGCTGCTGCTCAGGTCCGCCATGCTGTTGACCGCCAGCCCGCCGAGGCTGTGGCCGCTGACCAGTATGTCCTTGCCGCTGAGACCGTTGGCCTTGGCGAACGCCACCACGTTGTTCATCAGGTTGCCGAAGGCTTCACCGACGTAGTTCTTGGCGTAATCCTTGGGACCGAATGCAGCGAGCAGGTCATTGATGGCGTCGGCGATGGAGTCGCCGATGAGGATTTCCCGTGGGCCGCTGGTGCCGCGAAAGGCGATGCCGATTTCAGTGAGGTGACCCTGGGCGTCGTACTTGCCGAGGATTTCCACTTGCGCGCTGGTGTAGCCGGGCTTTTCGCCGAAGAAAGTTCCGCGCACGTCGGTCTTGCCGTCATAGCCCAGTTGCGACGCGGTGATGGGCGTCCAGCCGGCCTTCTTTACGGCGTCGAGGGCGAGTTTTTCCGAATCGGGGTTCCACGGGAGTCCGGGAATCACCCCTTGCGAATCGGTGCCGCCGATCAGCGCGCTGATCAGCGTGGCCGGCAGGCCGAGGCCGAAGCCGTTGTGCTGATAGCCGACCGCGAAACCGTTGTCGAGGTTGTGATAGGAGTACAGCGTGATGGCCATGGCGTCGCTGAACAACGCTTTGGAATCCGCTGTGCTGAAGTTCTTGTAGTCATACACACCCATTGCTGTTGCCTCTCTCTTTGTTGGAATTATTCAGAGATAGCTCACAACCAGAACGCCCCTCTCGGGGCGCCCCGGAGCATTTCCTTACAACACTTCTGTCATGCAACTCCAGTGGGAACCGCCGCAAGCCGCGGTGGTTCCCGTGGGGAATCAAGCGAACACGAAACTCGAGTCCGACAGGTTAGCCACACCCACCCCGATCAGGGTCACGGCATAGTCGCCAATCTTCAGCACGGTATCGGCGCCGGACTGCGAAGCATGTTGCTTGTAGTCGTAGCCTTGCCCCGCACCCTTCACGCCCATGAACACCAGTTTGTCGCTGCCCTGGTAGCCATGGATCGAGTCGAAGCCGAACGCGCCGCTGAACAGGAAGGTGTTGTTGCCACCCACCGCACTCATCACGTCGTTGCCGGCGCCGCCGACGAAAGTCACATGGGCCTTGTCGCTGAACAGGTGATCGTCGCCACCCAGGCCGAACAGCCAGTCGCCGTCAGCGGTGGCTTTCAGCGTGTCGCCGAGCGCGCCGCCGTTGAGCGAATGGTTGTACTGGGTCAGTTCGGCGCCGTTGGCCAGGCCTTTGCCGGTGACGGTCCAGGTGATTTCCTTGCTGCTCCACATCGAACCGGACTCTTTGCTCACGATTGCGCCGATGTCACGGGTCATGCTGATGCCGCCGTAGGCGTCGCGCACGTACAGCGTGCCGTCGCCGTCGTTGGCGAAGCTGAAGTTCTGCAACGGTTTTTGCAGGTCGAAGGTGTTGTGGCCCTGACCACCCAACAGAATGTTGAAGCCCCCGTCATCGCGGAACAGGTCATCGCCGGCACGACCTTCAAGGAAGTCGTTGCCCGCCCCGCCCTTGAGCCAGTCGTTGCTGTCGGTGCCGATGATGAAGGTACTGCCGGTGTGCGGCTCGCCGCTGCGGCCCAGATCCTCGACCCAGGTCTTGCCCCGGGACGAGGCTTCCAGATTGGACACGATGATGGTCGAGTCCTGGCTGGTGAGGTTGTAGAACTTCGAATCGATCACCCGGTTCAGGCCATCGGCATAGCCCAGCGAGCTGTGAGCCGACCAGTTCAGCGGGTTGACGATGCTGAACGGCACCAGGTTCTGCGCGGTGGACGCGTAGTTGTCGTTGAAGTTGACGATGTTGTCGGTGGTCGAGTCGTGCGGCTTGTCGTGTTTGCCCATCGACGCCGTGCTGAACGTGGTGCCGTCGAGCACACGGAATACCGGGTCGTTCTCGTAGCCGATGTTCAGCACGTTGGTGCCGGTGCTGCTCTGGGTCGGCGAGGCGAAGGAAATGTAGTTGGCGTCCTTGAAGAAGCCGCCCCAGTCGCTGGCACTCAGTTCCGCCACGCTGTTGACCCCGAGACCGCCGAGGCTGTGGCCGCTGATCAGCACGTCCTTGGCAGCGATGCCATGGGCCGAAGCAAACGCGGCCACGGATTTGAGCAGGTTGTCGAAGGCGTTCTTCGCATAGTTCTTGGCGTAATCCACTGGCCCGATGGCGGCCAGCAGGTTGTTCTTCATGTCGCCGAAGGTGTCGCTGTAACTCAGCCCGCCCGTGCCGCGAAAGGCCACGCCGATACCGATCAGCTTGCCGGCGGCGTCGTATTTGCCCAGCACTTCCGCCTCGGCGCTGGTGAAGCCGTCCTTCTCGCCGAAGAACGTCCCTTTGGCGTCGGTCTTGCCTTGATAACCCAGGGCCGAGGCGCCCAGTGGCGACCAACCGGTGCCGGGCAAAGCCTGCCCGGTCGGCGTGTAGGAATACAGCGTCAGCGCAATCGCATCGCTGTACAACGCTTTGCCGTCGGCATTTTTGTAATCGAACAATCCCATGTCGTGCTCTCTCTTCCTTTCAAAAACGGCAGTTCTCTGCAGAACTGCCGCTACACCTTAGAACTGCCAGTCCAGCGTCAGGCCCACACCGTGGTCCTTTTCGTTCGAACCGATCAGTCCGTTGTAGTCCAGGTTGACCCGGACATCGCGATTCAACGCCAGACCGGCACGCACGCCGACCACCGCTGCATCTCGATCCATCGACACACTTTGCACCGTGAACGCGCTGTTGCCATTGACGAAGGCCAAGTGGCTGTCGGAATCCACGCTGCTCAGGTTGTGCTGCCAGCCCAGTGTCGCGCCCAGCTCCAGCTGATGTTTGTCCGACAGGGCAAACGTACGCTTGGCGCGAACGCCGAGGGTCGACAGCACGGCGTCGCGGTTGTCTTCACCGCCCTTCAGTGCGGCGGCATCACCCTTCTCGGTGAAGCTGTCGCTGTTCAGGTGCACGTAAGCCAGATTGGCGAACGGCTCCAGGTTCATCGGCTGCAGACCGAGATCGTAGGCAGCTTCTGTGAACAGTTGTGCGGTGGTCGCGTCGCGTTTGGTTTTCTGCTTGCCGCTGACACCGGCGAATTGCAGGTCACGTTTGACGTCGATGCGATGCCAGCTGTAAGCCGCGCCGGCGGTCAGACGCAGGGCATCGATCTGATGCCCCAGGTATGTACCCAGGTGATAGCTGTCAATCGACGCCGACGAGTGCGTGCCGCTGCCCATGTTCAAAGAACTGTCGCTATAACCGGTAACGAAACCCAGGCGAGTATCTTCAGTAATCAAACCATCGACACCGAGCAACAGACCGCCAATGGAGCTGTTGGAATTGGCATTTTCATGGCCGCCATCGGTCTTGCCCCAGGCACCGAGCACTTTGAACCAGGCATTGCTGCGGTCATCGGTCGGCGCACCGGCATCGAACAGATCCCGTTCGCGCAGACGCTCGCCCACCGCATCACGCAGGTAACGGCTGTCGTTGATCAGCAGCGTGCCGATGGCCGGGTGGATCTCGCCGGACAGTTGCTGGAACGCGTCCTGTGCAACGGCGGCGGTCGGCGACAGCAGCAGGGTTTCGAACAACGCATTGCCTGCGCCCAGACGTTCGGCGGCCGCACCGACGGCGCGCTGGTTCGGCGTCAGGCCGACGCTGGCGAACGAAGCACCGTTGCGCCCGACATTCAGTTGAACACCGCCCGAGGAGTAATCGAGGGTGCCGCCGAGGAACGCGTAGTTGGGCAAGACCTGACCAAAGCGCCCCTGAATGCCGCCCGCCGCCTGCAGAATGTTGAACTGGCTGCCCAGCAGCGATTTCACTTCAGTCGTGGTCAACAGCGTCGGGCTGTTTTCCAGGGTCAGGGCGACCGTTGCGCCATCAATGATTGCGGTGCCGCCAGCGACCACGCGGTCGCTGCTGGTGGGCGAAACTTCCACGGCATAGGTCGAGCCCGGTTCGAAGGTCACGTCACCGGCCACGTTCAAGGTGCCGATGGAGTTGCCCGGCGCCACGATACCGCCGCTTTTCGCGGTCAGTGCGGCGATGCGCCCGTTACCGCCCAAAATACCGCCGTCATTGACCGTAACTGCCGATTGCAACGAGCCGTTGATTGCCAGTCGGCCACCATTCACCAGCGTCGGACCGGTGTAGGTGTTGGCGCCGGTCATCACCAGGGTGCCGATCCCCTGTTTGGTCAGACCGCCGTGGCCGGAAATGTCGTTGCGCCAGGTGTCGAGCCCGCAGGTGATGTCGGTGCACACGCGCTGGGTGGGTTTGCCGGCGTCGATGATCGCGCCGATCCCCGGTAGATCCGCCACGAACTGGCTGGAGCCGTAGGCGCCTTCGATGCGGAACTCGGCCGGGATGTCCTGCTCGGTGACGAACATCGCCGGGCCGTCGATGCCCTTGCGCAGGTTGATCATGCCCCATCCGTACAGGGCGTCGATGCCCGGAGCGCCAAGGTCGGTGGCGGTGGTGCGCAACACACTGGCGACCTGGGCACCGGTCATGTACGGGAAACGCTCCATCAGCACTGCCACGGCGCCGGCCGCGTGCGGCGCGGCCATCGAGGTGCCGTTGTAGTTGGCATAACCGGTGGTCAGATCGCTGGCGTTGGTGCCGCCGATGATCGAACTGTAGATCTGCGTACCCGGCGCAGAAACGCAGAAGCTCGCGGTGTAACCGCAGCGCGAGGAAAAGGTACTCATGATGTACGGGTTGGCGCTGGTCTGATCCGGGTTCTTCTGCAGCGCGGAGACGGTCATCCAGTTCGGCGCGATTTCCGGCACGAAGTAACCGAGGCCGGCGATGGCGTCGGGGTTGTTCAGGTTGTAGTCGTTGCCGGCGGCAAAAATGGTCACGATCCCGCTGCGCGCGGCCGCGATTGCACCGTCATAGGCGCCGCCGGGTTTGGTGCCGAGCAGCGTACGGATTTCGTTGAACTGCAATTGCGCGTCGTTGACGGTGAAGTGCGGGTACGCCGGGTTACGACCGCCGAGGTCGAAACGATCGGTGATGCCGATGCCCCAGCTGTTGTTGATGATTCTCGCGCCACTGGCGATCAGGGCATCCCAGCCGGCCTTGTACACCGCGCCGTCGTTGCCACGGACGATGCCGTCTTCCGGGCCCGGGTCGCCGTTGTCGGCACTGATGATCTGTGCACCGAACGCCACACCGTGCATTGGCCCGCCATCACGGCTGCCCGCCGCGATACCACCGACGTGGGTACCGTGAGCGCCGAGCTTGCCGTTGGAACCCACCGACGGTGAACCGTCATAGCGGAAGGCGTCTCCGGCTTTGACCGGGATGTACGGGTCGGTGTATTCGCGGATACCGCTGGTGACCAATGTGATCACTTTGTTCGGCCCGGAAAACTCCGGGTGCGCGGCATAGACCGGCTGGTCGAAGATCCCCAGTTTCACGCCTTTACCGGTGTAACCGGCGGCGTAGGCGTAGTCTGCGCCGATCGCGCCCAGGCCCCAGTCCGCCTTGAACTCGGCACTTCGCCAACTGGCCGGGTCCCCTGCCCGGCCGTTTTCGACGTAGGGCGCGGCGTGTGCGCTACCCCAGGTGGCCATGGCGCAGAGCAAGGCGCAGTTGAGGGTTTTCAGGCGAAAGCATCCACCCGATTGCGCGGGGGTGTTGTTGTTTTTCATCCAGCGACCTTCCTTAGTGATGTTGCACAAAATCCGTCTTTTGAATTGATCGTTCCGACGCTCCCGCGTGGAATGCAGCCCGTGACGCTCCGCGTCCCTTGAAGCATTCCCACGCAGAGCGTGGGAACGATCAGTCAGAACTGCCAGTTCAAGCTCAGGCCGACGCCGTGACTCTTCTCGCGGCTGGCCAGTTGTCCGTTGTAATCAAGGTTTACCCGTACGTCGCGGCTCAGGGCCAGGCTGGCCTGTACCCCCACCAGCGCGGCGTCGCGCACCAGCGGCGAACTTTCGACGCTGTACGGCGCGCTGCCGCTGGCGAAGCGCAAATGCTGTTCGGATTCGATGTCGGTGAGGCTGTGCTGCCACCCGAGACGGCCACTGACATCGAGTTTCTGCGAGCCCGACAGGTTGATCGTCTTGATCGCCCTGACGCCGAGGGTGCTAAGCACCGCGTCACGCTCGTCGCCATTGCTTTTCAGCGCGGCAGCATCGCCCTTCTCGGTGAAACCGTCGCTGTCCAGATGCACGTAAGCCAGATTGGCGAACGGCTCCAGAGCCAGCGGTTGCACGTTCAGCCGGTAGGCTGCCTCGCCGAATACCTGAGTGGTGGCGGCATCGACCTTGGCTTTCTGTTTGGCGCTGACGTCGCCGTATTGCAGGTCCCGTTTCACGTCGGCGCGATGCCAGCTGTAGGCGGCGCCGGTGCTCAAACGCCAGGCACCGATGTCATGCCCGGCATAGGCACCGAGGTGATAGCTGTAGACCTTGGCCGAAGCGTGCGTGCCGGAACCCATGCTCAAAGAGCTGTCGCTGTAACCGGTGACCAGACCGATGCGGGTCTGCTCGTCCAGCGCACCGTCGACACCGGCCAGCAGGCCGCCAATCGAGGTGCTGTAGCCGGCGGTGTCGTGTCGCGAGTCGGTCGTGCCCCAGGCGCCGAGGGCCTTGACCCAGCCGTTGCCTTGCGCGCTGTTCGCATCGTGCAGGCGTTCGCCGATGGCGTCGCGCAACTGACGGCTGTCGTTGATCAGCACCGAACCGAGGGCCGGGTAGATTTCCCCGCTCAGTTGCTGGAAGGCTTGCTGTGCATCACTGGCAGTGGCGGACAGCAGCAGGCTTTCGTACACGGAATTGCCGGCGCCCATGCCTTCTACGGCGCTGGCCACGGCCCGCTGGTTCGGCGTCTGGCCGACGCTGGCAAAAGACGTCGCGTTACGCTCGACACTCAGCGTGATCCCGTTGCCGGTGGACGCGAGGCTGCCACCGATGAACAGGTAGTCGGGCACCACTGCGCCGAACTGACCCTGGATGCCGCCCGCCGCTTGCAGAATGTCGTACTGATGACCGAGCAGGCTTTTCGCTTCGGCGGTGCTGAGCAAGGTCGGGCTGTTTTCCAGTGACAGGCTGACGGTGGCACCGCTGATGGTCGCGGTGCCTCCGGCGACGATGCGGTCGCTGGCCGTCGGTGACAGCTCCACCGCGTAGGTCGAGCCCGGTGCGAAGGTCACGTCACCGGCGACGGTCAAGGTGCCGATGGAGTTGCCCGGTGCCACACGACCGCCGCTGTTGGCGGTCAGTGCGCCGATCCGCCCGGAACCTCCGAGGGTGCCACCGTCATTGACCGTGACCGCCGACGTCAGCGAGCCGTTGACGCTCAGCAGGCCGCCATTGACCGTGGTCGGGCCGCGATAAGTGCTGTCGCCGGTCAGGATCAAATGCCCGGCGCCGGACTTGATCAGGCTGCCCTGATACACCCGATTGGCAGCCGCTGCCTCACGGGCCGTGCCGACGGCGTAATCCGTCTGGTCCTGTTGGCTGGCGCCGACCGGAACGCCGTTCTGCCAGCCCTTGTCTTGCAGGGTCTGCTGCCAGGCGCTGTGTTCGGCGAGGTCTTCGCTCTGGCGCTGGATCAGTGCCTTGTCGGAGATGTCGTTGCTCCACACATCGCGTTGCCCGGTGGCCAGATTTGCGTCGAACGCGCCGAGCAACTGCCCCGGCCCACCCATCGCCCGTTTCAGGTTGGCCACGCCCCAGCCGACCCGCTCGTTAGGTGCGTCGGTCACCGAGCCGTCGAGCTGAGTAGCGGTGGTCAACAGCACCTCCAGCGCCTGCTGGTTGTTCATGTACGGGTAACGCTCCATCACCAGGGCCAGAGCGCCGGTAGCATGGGGCGCGGCCATCGAGGTGCCGGACTTGATCCCGTAGCCGCCGTCGGGAATGGTGCTGTCGATCTTCGCGCCCGGCGTGGTGATGCACCAGTATTTGGCGATACCGCACTGGTTGTATTTCTGCTGATTGCTTTGATCCAGTCCCGACACGGCCAGCCAGTGGCCTTCCAGATCCGGCTGAAAGTACGGCAGCGCCGAGCGCACGCTGGCGTTGGGGTAACCACTGTTGCCGGCGCTGAACACGTTGATCACGCCGCGGCGCGAAACATCGGCGGCGGCATCGAGCCAGGTGCCCTTGTTCCAGTGCTGTGCGTAAGCGGCGTGCAGATCGTTCAGGGTTCGATAACTGACATCCGGCGGCTGGCTGCCCCAACTGTTGTTGATCGCCCGTACGCCGGCATCGGCAAGTGCGTCGTAGACCGCTTTGAAGTAGCGCGGGTCGGGATTGGGACCGAACAGGAAACTGTCGTTCTTGTTGGTGTTGCCGACGTAGATCTGCGCATTGAACGCCACACCGTGCATGCCGGTGCCGTCGCGGGAAGCGCCCATGGTTCCGACCACGTGAGTGCCGTGAGAATCGTTGTTCGGATTGAGCGTGCCGTTGACGCTGAAGAGCGCACCATCGACATAGCTGCCGCTGCTCAACACCGGATGATAACGGTCGCTGGCAAACTCGGGATGGGCGGCGTCGAAACCGGAATCCAGCGCGCCGATCTTCACGCCCTTGCCGGTGATGCCGGCGGCGTAGGCCTGATCGGCCTGCATCCGGTCCAGTCCCCAGTCCCGCAGGAATTCGGCGGAACGCCAACTGGCGGCGTCGCCAGGTTTGCCAGACTCCAGGTATTGCGCCTGGGCCTGGCTGACAGAAATTGCGAGCAACAGGGCGCCGACCGATGCCGGCTTGAAGCGTACGTCCATGTTCACCACTCGTTTTTGTTGTTTGGTGTAAAAACTACGGTGTTATTGCGTCCGTGGGCCTTGCCCGAATGCTTCGTCCACCCGAGCCAGATCCTGCTCGCTCAAGGTGCCCGCGTAGTAATGCAACTTGGTCCAGGCCATGAGGTAGTCATAGCGTGCCTGGGCCAGATCGCGGCGGGTGGTAAACAGTTGTTGTTCGGCGTTCAGCGCATCCAGATTGGTCCGTTCACCGCCGAGAATGCTTTGCTTGGTCGAGACCACCAGCGCCTCGGCCGAGGTCAGGGCTTTCTGGTAGGCGCGCAGTTTGTTGACCCCGGACAGGCACGCACTGAACTGCCGCCGCAGCTCGATCAGAGTCTCGCGGGTCTTGCCGTCCAGTTCGTATTCCGCCTGCTCCATGTTGCGGCTGGCCTGACGGGTCGATGCCGATACCCCGCCACCGGCGTACAACGGCACGTTGACTTCGAAGCCGATGGTATTGGTCTCGTAGCGCTGGTTGTAAGTGTTGCCGCTTTCCGATTCATTCTTGCGCATTGCCGCGTAGGCACTGACTTTCGGCAGATGCCCCGCACGATTGCGTTCGACTTCATAGCGCGCCACTTCCACGGCCTGACGCTGGGAAGCCAGGTTCGGGTTGTTGCTGATCGCCAGTTCGTGCCAGGTGTCGTAGTTGGCCGGCGTCAGGGCGAAAGTCTGGAAGTTCTGATCCAGCGGTGCCAGATCGGTGATGTTCACCGCTTGCTCACCGATCAGTGCTCCCAATTCACGCAACGCGGCATCCTGCTCGTTGCGGGCTTCGATTTCCTCGGCCGTCGCCAGTTCGTAGCGCGATTCGGCTTCGAGAATGTCGGTCCGCGTGCCTTCGCCCTGCTTGAACATGTGTTCGTTCTGCTGGAACTGCTGCTCGTAGGCCTTTTTCTTGGCTTGGGCGATGTCGATCTGATCCTGAGCGAACAAGGCCTTGGTGTAATTGTCCAGGACCCGTACCAGCAGCTCCTGACTCTTGCCGCGGAAGTTTTCGTCGGCAAACAGCGACTGCGCCACGCCCTTGCGATAGGCCGCGTAGGCTTCGTAGTCGAGCAGCGGTTGTTGCAGGGTCAGGGTCGAGCCGTAACTGTTGTAGTTACGCTCTTCAGTGTTGTTCCTTGCCCGGGAGTCGAGGGACGTGGCCTTCGACGTGTTATGGCCCTTGTTGTAGTTGTAACCCAGTTTCGGCAACAACCCGGCGCGGCCGATGGCCCGGTTTTCAAGGCCTGCATCGCGTTCCTTGATCGCGCCGAGGAATACCGGGTCGTTACGTAATGCCTGTTCGTAGATTTCAAACGGCCCCATGGCCGCCACCGCACTGTTGCCCGCGAGCAGCGCGAACGCTGCCGCCAGCATGGAAAGCTTATTCATACAGCCGAACATCCTTATTCTTCAGTCAATGCGGAGCCGGCCCGGTCGAGCAGCGGTTTGAACAGGTAGTTGAGGAGTGAACGTTCGCCCGTGCGCACGAACATTTCCGCCGGCATGCCCGGCTTGATCACCAGGCCGTTGAGCTTCTCCATGGCCTGATCGCTGACGCTGCTGCGCAACACGTAATACGGCGCACCGGTTTTTTCATCGACCATCTGGTCGGCAGAAATCAGGCTGACTTCGCCGGGAACGCGCGGGGTCTTGCTCTGGTTGAACGCGGTGAAGAGGATGTCCACCGGCAGGTGCGTGCCGACCTTGTCGATCAGGTTGATCGGCAGGTGCCCTTCCACTTCCAGGCGCGTGCCTTGCGGGACGATCTCCAGCAGGGTTTCGCCCTGACGCACCACGGCGCCTTCGGTGTGCACGCCGAGATTGACGGCGATGCCGTCCGAGGTCGCGAGAATCTCGCTGTGTTGCAGGTCGAAACCGGCGGAGGTCAGTTGCTCGGACAGGGTGACGCTTTTCAGTTGGGCGTCGGCCAGTTGGCTGCGGACTTCTTTCTGGTATTCCTCACCGTGCTGTTGCAGTTTCAGGCGCGATTCGAGAATGCCCTGCTCCACCCGGCCACTTTCGCCGGTGTTCTCGGCCAGTTGCTGCTGCACTTGCGACAGCTGACGCTGGTATTCCATCAAACGGTTGCGCGGAATGTAGCCGTTGTCCGCCAGCGGTTGCAGATTGCTCAACTGCTGTTGCAGGGAATCGGCCTGGGCGTTGAGATCGGTGCGAGCGCGGCGCATGCCGGCCAGTTGCGCGGTGGCGCCTTCGATGCTGGCACGCAGTGCAGCCTGCTCGCGGGAGAACGCTTCACGACGGCTGCTGAACAGTTGCCGCTGGCCTTCCAGTACCAGCGCCAGACGCGGATCGGCGTTGTCGCTCAGCTCTGGAGGAAACGTCACCTGCTTGAGGTTGTCACGCTCGGCCTGCCAGCGCGCCACGCTGGCCCAGGCCATGCGGTACTGGGCCTGCAGCGATTGCACGTCGGCGGCGACCTGGGTCTGGTCGAGGCGGAACAAGGGCTGGCCCTGCTTCACGATCTCGCCTTCGCGCACCAGAATCCGGCTGACCACACCGCTGCTCATCGACTGCACGGCCTTGCGTTTGCCGGAAACCACCACGGTGCCTTGCACCGGAATCCCTTGATCCAGCGGTGCCAGTGCCGCCCAGGCAAAGAAACTGCCGGCGCCGGCCAGTGCCAGAATCCAGCCCATGCGGGCGAAGAATTTCGCGTCGCGCTCCGGGCGTTCGGTGATATACGCGTGTTCCATCGTGGCTTCGTTTTCTGTGTTCATGCTCGCGCTGCTCATACACCCGAATTCCTTGTCGTGGGCTGGTACTGCCGGCTCATGCTGAGCCCGCCCGGTGCCTGCGCGGTTTTTTCAGTTTGTTGTTGCGGTTGTTGCTGCGGGTTGCCGGACAGCGCCTTGAGCACGTCATGGCTCGGACCGAAGGCTTGCAGTCGACCGTCGTTGAGTACCAGCAGCTTGTCGGCCTGGGCCAGCACCGAAGAACGATGCGTCACCAGCACCACGGTGGTGCCTTGCGCCTTGAGTTGCACGATGGCGCTGGACAGCGCCGCTTCGCCGACGGTGTCGAGGTTGGAGTTCGGTTCATCCAGCACCACCAGGCTTGGCGTGCCGTAAATCGCACGCGCCAGGGCCACACGCTGTTTCTGGCCGCCGGACAGACCGCTGCCGTCCTCGCCCAGTTGCGTGTCGTAGCCTTGCGGCATGCGCAGGATCATTTCATGAACCCCGGCCTGTTGTGCGGCAGCCACGACTTTCTGCGGATCGGTCTCGCTGAAGCGCGCGATGTTCTCGGCGATGGTGCCGCTGAACAGTTCGATATCCTGCGGCAGGTAGCCGATGTACGGACCGAGCTGATCGCGGTTCCAGCGATGGATGTCGGCACCGTCCAGACGCACCGTGCCACCAAGGGTCGGCCACACGCCTACCAGCACCCGCGCCAGGGTCGACTTGCCGGAGCCGGAGGCACCGAGCACGCCCAGCACTTCACCGGCAGCCAGATTGAAATTGACCATGTGCAAGGTCGCGGCACGTTGCCCGGGCGGGCCGGCGCTGACCTGTTCGAACGTGATCTGGCCTTTCGGCGCCGGCAGCGCCATGGCGTCGTCGCTTGGCGGGAACGACTGCAGCAGGGAATCGAGACGGCGGTAAGCCAGCTTCGCCCCGCTCCACTGTTTCCACACGGCAATCAGCTGATCGATCGGGCTGAGCACGCGGCCCATCAGGATCGAACCGGCGATCATCATCCCGGCAGTCATGTCGCCCTTGATCACCAGCAAGGCGCCCAGGCCCAGCACCAGTGATTGCAGGCACAGGCGCAAGGTCTTGCTCAGGGAGCTGATGACCGCGCCAGTGTCACTGGCCTGGTTCTGCAAGCCGAGGAAGCGTGAATGCACCTGGAACCAGCGCTTGCGCAGCGAGCCGAGCATGCCCATCGCCTGAATGGTTTCGGCGTTGTGCAGGTGGCTGGTGGCCAACTGGCTGGACTTCTGCGAGAAACCGGCGGCTTCGCCCAATGGTTTCTTGGTCATGTATTCGTTGAGGCACGCCAGAGCGATCAGCAGCAGCGCGCCGGCCGTGGCGAGAACGCCGAGCCAGACGTTGAACAGGTAAATCACAAACAGATAGACCGGGAACCACGGCGCATCGAAGAACGCGAACAGCGCAGGCCCGGTGACGAACTGACGGATGTGGGTCAGGTCGCCCAGAGACTGGCCGGCGTTGCCCTCGCCCTTGAACAGGTTGCGCTCGAACGCGGCTTGATAGACCCGCAGGTTGAAACGGCGCTCCAACTGGCTGCCGATGCGGATCACGATGAAGCTGCGCACCACCTCCAGCAGGCCGATGAACGCGAAGAACCCCACGACCATCAACGACAGCATCGCCAGCGTGGTTTCGTTTTGCGAAGACAGCACTCGGTCATAGACCTGGAGCATATAAATGGAGGGCACCAGCATCAGCACGTTAATCAGTGCGGTAAAGCATCCGACGCTGATCAGAATACTTTTATAGTCACCCAACGCCTTGAATAAGGGAGCGGTGGCCGGGGCCTTCGCCATCTTCATTGATTATTCCTGAAATGATATTCCCCGCCGTACTTGGCGAGACTTCAATTAATTGCCCGCGCAGAAAACGGGATATACGCCGTCAGTACTCGCTTACACCTCAACAACAACTTTCGCGATCAACTCCGGCGTCAGCGTTATTGCAGGCTCGCTTATAACTATAACGGGGTGCCTTATATTTAAACTGTGAGTCGGTTCCGGTGATCAGGGCTGTTTGGCAGCTCGTTCGAGTGTAATCACCAGGCCTGACTTCAAAGTGCTCAGATAAAGCCCATCACGTTGTCGGCTGAAAAACTGGATTCTTGAGCCTTCCTTGCCAGTGATCGAAAGACCGTCCGGGTCGGGAAACCAGCCGATGGCGCTGTCCTGCAGCCACGCGCTCAAGCAGTCGGCGCCCTTGCCCAGCGTCTGGTTGGATTGCAGATCGATCAGGCAGATGTTCGACGGTTTGTCTTGCAGCGCCTGCGCTTCGGGAGCGTCGCTGCGAGCGGTCAATGTCGCTTGCCACTGCCCGGCAAATACCGATGGATCTTCGAGTCTGAGGCTGCTTGCCATGGTTGTTTCTCCAGAAATCATCATCAGCATCGGCAACAGATACGCTGCCGCTTTGCGGGTAAAAGCGAATTGGATCATAGGAAATTTCACTCCGGCGTGTAGCCTTGCTTACCGATCAAAGCGATGCAAGTAAAGAAAGCGGCGCATCACGCGCCGCCTTCCTTTTTTACATCACGCTACGATGTCGCTGATCGCCGCCTGGCCAACGGTGCTGACCTGGAAGTCCGCCACGCCGTGCCCGGAGAAGTCCACCGACAGCAGGCTGTTGCCGCCCGAGGTGGTCAGGATGGCATCGCCCGCCGCACCGGTGAAAGCGCTGACGAAGTGCAGGCCCGCGCCTTTGGTGATACCGGTCAGGTCGATTTTGTCCAGGCCGCTGGCAAAGTCGAGGATCTGATCGATCGCACCCGGCTTGGAGTCGGAGCTGGCCGCGAACACGAAGGTGTCCGAACCCGAACCGCCCCACAGCTTGTCGGCACCGCCGCCGCCCCAGATGATGTCGTTGCCGGCACCGCCCTTGAGTTCGTTGGCTGCGCTGTTGCCGATGATCAGGTCGTTGCCCGAACCACCAATGGCGTTCTCGATGGTGACGCCCTTGGCGATGGACACGTTGCCCACCAGGCCGCCAACGTCGGAGAACGAGGCTTCATTGAGGTTGATCTTCTGGTTCTGGGTGAAACCCGAGAAGTCGAAGGTATCCTTGCCGCCCGCATCCCACACCGAGAACACCAGCTTGTCCGACGATGAAGTCGCGCTGAGGAAGTCACGACCGGCGTTGGAGTTGAAGCCGTAGGTGGTGTCACCGGTACGTGTGGACATGTTCGCGCCGTAGAGCTTCTGGATCGCTGCGATATCGTCCATCAACGGGCCCGAAGCATAGGCTTCGACGCCGCCCTTGCTGAAGTTCTGGCTGGTGTTGCTTTCACTCCAGTAACTCATGAGGCTGTAGCCGCGGGTGTCTTGCCCGTAGGAAGCGTCATTGTAGGTCGGGTTGCCAGTGCCGGCGTTGTAGTCGCCAGGGTGAGACAGGCCCAGGGTGTGGCCGATTTCGTGGGTCAGCGTCTGACGCCCGTAATTGTTCACGCCCGGGTTTTTGTTGACATCGTATCCACTGCCGGTCAGGTACCAGGACTGACCGTCATAGCCTGGCTCGGTGCCTGGCAGGAACGCGAATGCCGCCGCGCCTTCCTGACCGCCGCTGTAGTTACCGAAGGTCATGTGGCCGTCGCCACCCTTGGCTGCTTCGGTAAAGGTCACGTTGGCGACATCGGCCCAGGATTGCATGGCGAGCACCGCCTGGGCTTTTTGCAGGGAGCTGAACTGACTGAAACCGGTGACGCCCAGGCCGCCGAAGTTGGCCGTCTTGGAGGTCAGAAAGGTGTAGGTCAGTTCGATCTTGCCGCTGCCGTCGAGATCGTGCCAGGAGGCACCGTCGCGCAGCAGTTGAGTCGCGGCTTGATCCACCGAGAAGGAGGGTTTGCCATTGACCGTGAGGTTGCCGCCACGATCGTACTGATGGCTGAAGCTATTGATCTGGTTGAACGCCGAACTGGTCGCTGCCAGTGGTTGTGGCGCCGCGCTCAGCTGGAAAGCCTGTTCGGCGGTATCAATAGCATTAGCTTTTACTTTCGACATAAACACACTTCCTTGTTTAGCAATGGAACAGTTTTTGTCCGATAGCGACAACCTCTGGCGAGATTGTCCTATCACTCGCCCAATGAAGGCGTAAGAAACCTGACACAATTTGAAATCTGTCGTCTAGCGATTTTTCGAGATCAAATTGAACTATTCCGGGAAAGTCCCGTAAACAAAGCGCGTGCCGCTGAAAGAATGTTGTAAGTGTGGTGAGTTTGCCTAATTGTCTGACGATTTCTTATTTAAATATTAAATATCGGTAAGTTACTTTTTGTTAGCCGCGTCTCACTTTTCTGCACTTTATTAGTGCGGTGCCAGCGAAGTGACATCAAACAAGTAAACATATGCAGCAGGCGTCATATGCCTTTGACGGAGCGGGGAAAAACCCGCTCCGTCAGTATTTTCAGCTACCGGTACGAATCTTGTTCCAGACGCGCGTGCGGATCCGGTCGATGTTCAGCGGCATGGCCTCCAGCGCGAACAATTTGCCCATCATTTCCGGGCTCGGATACACCTTGGTGTCGTTCTTGATGGCCGGGTCGATCAGGCTGTCGGCCTGTTCGTTGCCGTTGGCGTAATGCACGTAGTTGCTGATGCCGGCCATGACGTCGGGCTGCAGCAGGTAGTTCATGAAGGCGTAACCGGCCTTGGCATCCGGGGCGTCGGCGGGCATGGCCACCATGTCAAACCAGATCGCGGCGCCTTCCTTGGGAATCGCATAGCCGATATCGACACCGTTCTTCGCTTCTTTGGCGCGATTCTCCGCCTGCAGGATGTCACCGGAGAAACCGACCGCTACGCAGATATCGCCGTTGGCCAGGTCGCTGGTGTACTTCGAGGAATGGAAGTAGCTGACATACGGCCGCACTTTCATCAGCAGCGCTTCGGCCTTCTTGTAGTCCTCGGGGTTCTTGCTGTGATGCGGCAGACCCAGGTAGTTCAGCGCTGCCGGCAGCAATTCCGGGCCGTTGTCGAGGATCGCCACACCGCACTTCTGCAGTTTTTCCATGTATTCGGGCTTGAAGATCAGGTCCCAGGAATCCACTGGCGCGTTATCGCCCAGCACCGCCTTGACCTTGGCGACGTTGTAACCGATGCCGGTGCTGCCCCACAGGTACGGAAAACCGTGCTCGTTGCCCGGATCGTTGGTCTGCAAGGCCTTGAGCAATACCGGATTGAGGTTCTTCCAGTTCGGCAACTGGCTCTTGTCGAGCTTCATCAGCGCCCCGCCCTGAATCTGCCGCGCCATGAAATGGTTGGACGGAAATACCACGTCGTAACCGGATTTGCCGGTCATCAATTTGCCGTCGAGGGTTTCGTTGCTGTCGTAGACGTCATAGGTCACACCTAGACCGGTCGCCTTTTCGAAGTTTTTCGCGGTGTCCGGCGCAATGTAGTCGGACCAGTTGTAGACCTTGACCGTTTCCGCTGCCTGAGCAAGGGAAGCGGCGAGCATCAAGGGGGCGAGAGCGAGGGTCTTTCGGATCATGGATCGATTCCTGTATTGGCTATTGTTGTTGGCAGGCAATCAAAAGGATCAAAGCGTCAGAAAATCAGGACGTAGGTCTTGCGCACGGTTTCCTGGATGTCCCAGATGCCGAGCGTGTTGGCCGGCAACATCAGTGCGTCGCCACCTTGTATGTGCAGGGTTTCGCCGCCATCGTCCGGGGTGAACGTGCAGCGACCGGAAATGAAGTGGCAGAACTCCTGGGCGGTGATCTGCCGCCGCCAGCGACCGGGGGTGCATTCCCAGACGCCGGTTTCGACGCCGTCGTCGCGTTCGACGCTGGTGGTCGAGGCAATGGCGACCGGCGTGCCGAGCGGCACGGCAACCGGGTTGGACTCGTCCAGTTGCAGCGTGGAGGTGTTTTTGAATTGGGTGATGCTCATGGCGCTTCCTGTCTTGAAGGCTGTCTGGAGTTGAACGACGTTTAGTGCATGAAACCTTCCATGAACCCGGCCACCCGACTGGCAAGCTTGCGCCGCCAGGGCGCGGTCGCCGGGTTGGCCAGGGTCTGGTCTTCGTGGACGAAGCTTTTGATGATCGCGTTGTAACCGAGCCAGCGGCACGGTTCCGGCTCCCAGGCCCGCAGCGCATGGATCCCGCCGTCCGGCAGCACCCAGGGCTGATGCACCAGTTCGGTATCGCGCTCGAGAATCAGATCGGCCAGGGTGCGGCCGCCCAGGTTGGAAGCCCCGACACCCTCCCCGCCATAACCGCCGGACAGCGCGATGCCGTTGGCCCGGTCGCAAAGCATGTGCGGCTTGAAATGCCGGGACATGCCGAGATTGCCGCCCCAGGCGTGGGTGATCGTGGTGTTTTTCAGTTGCGGGAACAGCTCGCCGAACAGATAACGCCGCAGCTCCACTTCATCCCGGGTCAGATCGAAGTTGTGCCGCAACTGGCCGGCGAACTGATATCCGCCACGGGCGCCGAAGATCAGCCGGTTATCGGCGCTGCGCTGGCCGTAGGTGACTTGACGGCTGAACTCACTGAAAGCCTGGCCGCGGCTGAGGCCGATTTCATCCCAGGTCGCCGCCGACAACGGTTCGGTGGCGACAATCAGACTCTGTACCGGCAATTGATAGCGACCCAGCGGCGGTAGCGTCACCGAATAACCTTCGATGGCCGGGACGATCCAGCGACTGCGCACGCTGGCCTTGTCGGTACGCAGACTGCCCGACTGCCAATGGGTCACGGGGCTGTTTTCGTAGATCTTCACGCCCATGCCCTGAACGATCCGGGCCAGGCCGCGCACCAGTTTTGCCGGTTGAATGGTTGCCACGTGCGGGGCGAAGATTCCGCCGTAAGGTTTGGCGACGCGAATCTGCTGCGCCAGTTGCTCAGGATTGAGCCAGCGATAATCGTCGTCGGTCAGGCCTTGGGCGTGCAGCTTGTTCAGATACTCGCGCAGGCTGGCTTCCTGCTCGGGATAGCGCGCGGCGCAGTAAAGCACCCCGCCCTTGCGGTAATCGCAGTCGATGCCTTCGCGCTCGAGGACGACTTCCACCTCATCGGGAATGCTGTGCAGCAGATCGAATGAGGCGCGGCGTTGTTCTGGCGACAGGCCCGCCAGCAGGCGATCCTCGCCCAGCAGATTGCCCATCAGCCAGCCACCATTGCGGCCGGATGCGCCGAAACCGGCGGTTTGTGCCTCGATGATGGCGATATCCAGGCCTGGCGCGTGTTTCTTCAGGTAATACGCGGTCCATAACCCGGTGTAACCGGCGCCGATGATTGCCACGTCGACGTCAAGGTCCTGCTCCAGCGCCGGGCGCGCAGTGAGCGGCTCGTCGAGTTGGTCCATCCACAAACTGATAGTGCGCCACGCCGGCATGCAAGACTCCGCCAATCCAGATTTCGATGGCGTCGATCCTAGTGGCTGACCTCAAGAACTGTCTTGCGCGCGTGTACGCAAAGAAATTTGTTTGGCATAAGCCTTGGGCGACTGGCCGGTGTGCTGGCGGAAACAGCTATAAAACGCCGAAATCGAGTTGAACCCGGCGGCGAACGCCAGTTCATCGATGCGCAGCGGCGGCGTAGCGTTGTCCAGCGATTGCAGCAAATGCTGGAGCCGCGCCTGATTGACGTAGCGGTAGAAGCTCTGCCCCAGCACCTGGTTCAGCAGATAGGAAATCTGGTTGCGGCTGTAACCGCACTCCTTCGCCACACGTTGCAGATCCAGTTCGGGATCGAGGTACGGCTGCTGACGCTGGAAATACTGCTGCAGGTCTTCGGCCATGAAACTTAACTGACGTGGTGACAGGCCCAGCCGGCTCGCCGCCGGACGCTGACTCGGCGTCGAGCTACTGGAGCCCTGCTCGCGCACCAGCGACGCGTATTCGTTTACCCGCCAGATTTTCGCATCCTTGACGGTAATCGCTTCGCTGGAGCGGAACGACACCAGGCCATTACCGCCCCGCAGGGTCACTTCGTATTGGATGAACGCCGTGTTGCCGTCGATGCGGATCCGGTCGCAATGCTCCAGCGCTTCGTCGGATTCACGGGGCATGCTGACGCGAACGTACTCGCGCAGTTCGTCGAGACCGAGCACGCGGTTCTGGAAAAAATCGTTGTACTGAATGTCCGGATGGTACAGCGCCATGACGCCATCCAGGTCCCGGTGTTTCCAGCACAGGTGATAGCGCATGACCGTTTCGGCCGTGGCCGGGGTCTGCTGCGGGCCGTCATCGTCGGCGTGCATAAGGGACTCTTGGCAAAAGAACCGAGCTTGCCCAACTTCGGGCGCCTCATCAACCAAGCGGTGCATAGTGGCACTTTGGCGACAATTTCATCAGCCGTGACTTACATCAAAAAAATCCCTGCAATCGCCAAACGGCCTGAAAATTCTCACAGGCTTTTCACATCCAGATGCTACTTTTAAGGACAGTCACCGGTTGAGCCAATGAAGGCTCTTCCCACCTACCATGAGCAAACGGAAGCGCTCGATGAAGAAGGCGGGCAACACATGAACAAAGGGTCAAGCAAGGTCACATTCCCCAACGCCTGCCAGCTGATGCGCTGGCATTTTCATCCCATGGGTTTCGAAGCCACGATGGACGCACCGGGCAGCATGATCGCCCGCCTGTTCGATCGGGCCAGCGGCGAAACGCTGATTGCCATTGCCGGCATTCCTTGCGCAACGGTGATGAATGCAGCGGATGTCGAACGAATAATCGAAGCCGTCGAGGACGAACTGGAAGCCTTTGTTCCTCCGGAGTCTCTTAGAAGTTACGCCTAAGTCATTGATTTAAAATAAAAAGCCCGCTGCACGCGGGCTTTTTTATGGGCGATCGGTTCAGGCGGTTTTCTTTTCCAGGCGGTGATCGACGAAGAACGGCTTGCCCTTGGCGACCCGGTCCGACGCACGCGGCATATTCACGGCCTGGGCATCCTGCGGCTCGACGAACCAATAGCAATGACTCACTGCCCGGGTAATGCCGACATAGGCCAGACGCAGGATTTCGTCCTTCTGCGCTGTGTCGTAAGGCTCGTTGTCACCGGCCTTGCCCAGCCCGGCCATGCGGTAGACCTGATTCTTGTAGGGCGAACTGGTGAGGTGCTGGCAGTCACCCAGCAGAAACACTGCATCGGCCTGCAAGCCTTTGGCGCTGTGATAGGTCAGCTGCTTCAAGCGCCGGGACTCGTACGGCAAGCTCGAATCAACATTAACTACTGACTGAATATGCTGCTCTATCAATGACTTATCGATACTTTTTCGATAGAGCATCAGGATCGAGTCGCCGTTTCTGTAGTGCTCCGCCAGGCGTTGACCCAGTGCCTGGTCGTCGCGCTCCAGCACATTGACCGGTTGCAACGGCTTCTCCTCGCCGCTGGCCTTGGCTTTTTTGCCGGGAATCGCCGGTGCGGCACGGACGATGTGCTCGGCTGCGTCGATGATGTGCTGATGGCTGCGATAGTTGTCGCTGAGCATCACCCGCGTGGTGCTCGGCGAGGAAAACTCCTTGTTGAACTCCATGAAGTAGCTCGGCGAACTGCCGCGCCAGCCGTAGATCGACTGCCAGTCATCGCCCACGCACAGCAAGGATGAGCGTTGCGCGCCGCGTCCGACGTGCATGGCCGGGCCACGGCTGCGGATCTCTGCAAGACTGGCGCGAATCCACGAGACGATCTGCGGTGAAACGTCCTGAAATTCGTCGATCATCAGATGCGACATGGGGCGCAGCAGTTCATCGCTCAGTAGCTTGAGGTTTTCCGGCGAGTGTTCGCTGAACAGCGCGAACATGCGGTTGTAGGTCATGACCGGCGGCTTCTGATCGAGCAAGTGATCTTCCAGTGCGCGCCAGAACAGGCTCAGCGCCTCGAAGAAAAACCGGTCCGGATCATCCTTGGCGAAACTCATGCGGCCAACGGCGTCCGGTACATCCAGGCCCAGGTTCTCGATAAACCCGGCGGCAGCGACAAAACAGTCCAGCAACGGCGCGGATGCGAGCTCTCCCTTGACCTTGTAATCGAAGCCGGGACCCGCACTGGCATCACCGGCCAACGTGGCCAGAACACGCCTTGACGACTCGTAACTATCTATCCAAATCAATGGCTTACGGCAGAAAGCTTGAAACAGGGTGCGCTTAACGGCCCATTCTGCGCGGACCGTCAGCTTGGCATCGGGACGGCAGACTTGCGGGTTTTCTCTCGGATCGAAGCCCAAAACGACCCAGGCATCGAGACTCGGGATGTAGCCATGACAGTGAAAGGTCGCGCCGTTGATCTCGAAGGTCTGACGGTTCGGCTCGACCCCCTTGATCGGCCAGGCACCGGCGCGAAACCACAGATCCTCGATCACATCGCACAGTTCTTCGTCACGCCTGGCCGCCAGTTCGGTCACCGCCATGCGCTTCTGCACGTCCGGGTGATCGCGCTCCAGCTCCTTGAGCTGCAGGGCATGCCGGGACAATGGCTGGATCAATTGCCGGAAACGCTCATCCTCGGTGTAGAGGCGGTGATAGCAGGCGTTGAGCTGCTGGCGCTGGGCGTCGTTGATCCGCAGATCGAACGGATTGCTGTCGACGTCATCGTCCCCGCCCTGTGGCCGCAGACTGAGGTTTTCAAACGCCTGCAAACGCTCGAACCCCGGCAGGCTGCACACCATCGGCAGAATCCGCGAATGGAAGGTGCGCACCAGATCCCGGGCGGTCTTCTGGCTCAGGGAATGACCCCAGAGGGCAAACAGCTCGATCAGTTTGCTGATGAAGTCTTTGCGCGACTCCCGGGTGAAAGTCACCACGGTCATCGAATCCAGCTCAAAGCCCAGGTAGTGCGTCAGCAGCAGGATGCGCAACACCAGCGTGGTCGATTTCCCGGCGCCAGCCCCGGCGACCACCGACGTTGACGGCGTATCACTGAAGATCATCTTCCATTGCGCCACGCTCGGCTGGGCGTGGGCCGGCAGCAAGCGGGCAACGTCAGCCTTGATGCGCTTCTTCAGCTCGGCGGTCAGTGGCAGACGCCAGTCATCGAACAGGTGATTGTCGATACCCGGTGCACGATGCTCGGTGCTGCGGCTGTCGCGGATCAACAGAACCTGACGACCCTCTTCCAGCCCCTCGGCCTTGCCTTCCTTGTAGCCGTAGTCGAACCCGGCGGTGTGCCCGCTGCGAAAGCCATCGGCCTGACCGTGCAGCCACGAGGCCCGATGCTGGGCGCGCAATTGCGTCAGACCATGCCCGAGAAAACGCGCCGCCAGGCGTTTGAACCACGGCATCTCGGCCAGGGGACGAAGTTCGGGAGGAAGATCGGGGGTGTGTTGCGCCACGCTGACGGACTCCAGAGGCTGAGGCTGTTGAGGGCTATGGTGTCTGCATTTGCCGCTGAGTTCTAGCGAAATGCTTACAGGTCATTGAGTTAGGCGATGAACTGAAGGCTGCATGAGAGCGTTTCGAGATTTATAACATCAGTCAATTCGATGGGAATGCAGCACTTTTTACGCTTTTTCTCGATTATTGGTTGATAGATGATGCTCGCCATCAATCACCGGTCTCGCTTCGTGGCTGCGGCCGAAACGCCCCATGACGAACCTTTTGAGGAGAAGATCATGCTTGAACTCAGACCCTTCAGCTCGCTGGGCGGCGCCCATCACGGCTGGCTGGATGCCCATCACCATTTTTCGTTCGCCGAGTACTACGATCCGCAGCGCATGAGCTGGGGCAATCTGCGGGTGTGGAACGATGACATCATCGCCCCGGGCACCGGTTTCCCCACTCACCCGCATCGGGACATGGAAATCATCACCTATGTGCGTGAAGGTGCGATTACCCACCAGGACAACCTGGGTAACAAGGGTCGCACCGAAGCCGGCGACGTTCAGGTGATGAGTGCCGGCACCGGGATCGCCCACAGCGAATACAACCTGGAAGCGACCTCGACCAAGATCTTCCAGATCTGGATTCTGCCGACCGAAACCGGTGCACCACCATCCTGGGGCGCCAAACCGTTCCCCAAAGGTGAGCGCGAAGGCTTCGTGACGCTCGCCAGCGGCAAGGACGGTGACGATGAAAGCCTGCGGATTCGCGCCAACGCACGTTTGGTGGCGGCCACCATCAAGGCCGGGGAAACCGCCGAGTATCGACTCGATGCCGGACGTCGCGCTTATCTTGTACCGGCCACCGGTGTGATTGAAGTCAACGGCTTGCGTGCGCAAGCTCGAGACGGCGTCGCGGTGAGCCAGGAACCGGTGCTGACCGTCACGGCCCTTGAAGACAGTGAAATCGTGTTGGTGGATCTGGCCTGATCGGCTGGATTGCAGGCAAAAAAAGGGCGACCTCATGGTCGCCCTTTTTTATTCAGCACTGATCACTTGGTGGAAATTGCACCATCGACCAGGGTCTGCGCTTCGGCCACCAGTTGCTTGAGGTGGTCGTCGCCGATGAAGCTTTCAGCGTAGATCTTGTAGATGTCCTCGGTGCCCGAAGGACGCGCGGCGAACCAGCCGTTCTCGGTCATCACTTTCAGACCGCCGATGGCCTGATCGTTGCCCGGTGCCTTGCTGAGAATGCTCTGGATCTTCTCGCCCGCCAGTTCGGTCGAGGTTACCTGCTCCGGCGACAACTTGCTCAGCAGGGCTTTCTGCTCAGGGTTGGCCTTGGCGTCGACACGTACCGAGAACGGCTCGCCCAGCTCTTCGGTCAGTGCACGATAGGCCTGGCTTGGGTCGCGACCGGTGCGGGCGGTCATTTCAGCGGCCAGCAGGGCCGGGATCAGACCGTCCTTGTCGGTACTCCACACACCACCGTCCTTGCGCAGGAACGATGCGCCGGCGCTTTCCTCACCGCCAAAACCGAGCGAACCGTCGAACAGACCGTCGGCAAACCACTTGAAGCCGACCGGCACTTCGTAGAGACGACGGCCCAGACGCTTGGCCACACGATCGATCAGACCGCTGCTGACCACGGTTTTACCCACGGCCGCATCGGCGCGCCATTGCGGGCGATTCTGGAACAGGTAGTCGATCGACACGGCAAGGTAATTGTTCGGCGCCAGCAGACCGCCGGACGGAGTCACGATGCCGTGACGGTCGTGATCCGGATCGCAGGCGAACGCGACGTCGAAGCGCTCCTTGAGGCCGATCAGGCCTTGCATGGCATGGCTGGACGACGGGTCCATGCGGATCTGGCCATCCCAGTCGACGGTCATGAAACGGAATGTCGAATCGACTTCCTTGTTCACCACATCGAGGTCCAGACGATAGTGCTCGGCGATGGCCGACCAGTAGCGCACCCCTGCTCCGCCCAATGGATCGACACCCAGACGCAGTTTGGCGCCACGGATGGCATCGAAGTCGATGACGTTGATCAGGTCGGCAACGTAGGTGTTGACGTAATCGTGGCGGTGCGTGGTCGGAGCTTTAAGCGCCTGCTCGTAACCGATGCGTTTAACGCCGGCCAGTTTGTTGACCAGCAGTTCGTTGGCCTTGGCTTCGATCCACTTGGTGATGTGGGTGTCGGCCGGGCCACCGTTGGTTGGGTTGTATTTGTAGCCACCGCTTTGTGGCGGGTTGTGCGACGGCGTGATGACGATGCCGTCAGCCAGGCCGGTGGTGCGGCCGCGGTTGTAGCAAAGAATGGCGTGAGACACGGCCGGCGTCGGGGTGTATTCGTCGCCTTCGGCGATCATTACGGTCACGCCGTTGGCTGCCAGCACTTCCAGGGCGCTGGCCCCAGCCGGTGTGGACAGCGCATGAGTATCAATGCCGACAAACAGCGGGCCGGTGATGCCCTGGGCTTCGCGGTACAGGCAGATTGCCTGACTGATGGCCAGAACGTGCCACTCGTTGAAACTCAAGTCGAAGGAGCTGCCACGATGTCCGGAAGTACCAAACGCCACACGCTGAGTGGAAATCGAAGCGTCGGGTTGACCGGTGTAATACGCCGTTACCAGTCGCGGGATGTCGACCAACAACTCTGCCGGTGCCGGTTTGCCCGCAAAAGGACTGAGTGTCATGCAAAACCTCTGAAATAGAGTGGTTCAGGAAATTACAGCGGAGTTTACTGGCAGTTTGACCGTAGTGCGATGGGATCTATCCAGTGCGTCCCCGATGTTTTTTAACAGCTCAGCCATCGGGCGCCAGTCGCAACGCATCGCCGATCAAACCGACGACGCCTTCCAGTTCAGGCCCGTTGCTTGTCGTCGCACTCAGGCGCATGTATTGCCCATGCATGCCTTGCGCGCTGAACAGTTCGCCCGGTGCGATCAACACGTGCTGTTTGAGCAGGCGTTGAAACACGGCGCCCATCACCACTCGGCGCGACGAGCACACCCAGACCGTCGCGCCGCCCTGCGGCTCATCGATGTGCAGCGCGTCACCCAGCCCTTCGCGCAGCAACTCGATCAACCGGGTACGACGCTCCTTGAGCAGGCGCTTCAACACCGGGAGATGCTGATCGACCCGACCACTGGCATACAGTCGGGCAATGGCCTTCTGGCGAATCGGCGACAGTCGAAACGAGCGCAGCAAAAAGTGCCGTTGCAAGTCGGTGCGCCACTGGCGAGCAAGCACGAAGCCGTAAGGCGCTTCTACACCGATCACCTTTTCGAAGGTGGAAAACACCAGGAGACGATCCGGATCCAGCAAATCCCGCAGAGGTCGACGTTCACAGTCGTCACCCAGTTCGCTGTAACTGTCGTTTTCCAGCACCCAGGTTCCATGATCCCTGAGCAGCTGCGCTATGGCCTCTCGATTATCCTCAGGTGCCAGACTGCCACGGGGCATGTTCAACAAAGAAGACAGCAGGATCAGTCGAACCGGCTCGGTTTCCAGCAGCATTTTCAATTGCCGTGGATCAAGCTCCCCGCCCGATTGCACCGGAAGCTCGATGACCCTCACATCGGCAGACTGGAACAGGCGCAACACCATCCAGTCACAGGGCGATTCAACCACCACGGTTGCGTTACGCAGTTCGAGGACAGCGATCAGGATCTCCAGCACCCCTCTCACATCGGCGCCGATATAGACGTCCTCGGCGTGCCAGCAGTGAGTCGGTGATGAGGTGTAGCGAGCCGCCAGCAGCATACGCAACTCAAGCTCGCCACACGGCTGGGCCGGGACCTGTGATTGCCGAGGGTATTGCCGCATCAGCTCCCGTTCGAGCATCAGCAACGGACTGTCCAGCGGCTGGATCGATGCCGGATCGTCGGCGCTCAATACGCGCATGCCGAAACACCTTGCGTTGACGTAGACGGTTTCCAGCAAATCATTGCCTCTACGCGGCGGCATGACCGCGGACGCCGGTTGTGCGAAATACCCGGACTTGGCCACTGAATAGACCCGGCCTTCTTTCTCGAGCAGCGCGTAGGCGTACTGGATGGTCGAAATCGATACATTCAACCGTTCGGCCAGTTGCCTCAAGGATGGCAGTCGCATCGCGCCTTCACCGCCTGGCCCATCGATCAGTTGGGTGAGATAGCGATAGACCGCCTGATAGGCGAAATCGGTTTCACGCGAGGCATTCATGAACGGGCGTCCGGCATTCTTTGGCGATCGGGCACCACACTCACACTCAACCTTCCGCCGAGCGGTCGCCTGCGGCAACCTCACTGTCGGCAGGGTCCGGGGCCTGCGTCGCCTGGTCAGTCACTCGGACGGGCGCCATGGCATACAACCGGCTGATCAGTTGCACGGGCAAGCCGCTGACATCGGTCATCCATTGCAAAACCTGCTCCGGAGCGTGCAACCCCTGCATCGCACGATGCAGGTCCGGCATGGCCACCAGCATGCCTGGATGGCAGGTTCGCAGAAAACGTTCGAGTCCTGCCCCACCCTCGATGAAGGGCGCAAACAGCAGGCATACCAGTTGCGCTTCATTGAGCCCGAAATTCTTTTGCAAGGCAGCAGCGGCCAGTGATCGATGCTCGCCCGGATCGGTCAGAGTGCCGAACGTCGCCATGAAGCGCTCGCAGGTTTGCTCCGGAACGTCCTGGCGACGCATCAATGCGAGGCAACGCTGCAGGTATTCGGATACGCCACTTTCGTAATTGCGACCCTCGATGCAGCAAGCCTGGAGACCGCTCAGGTAAGCAGCGATCAAGGGATCCGTCGACTCACCGGTACCCGGTTCGAACAGCAGCTCGTCAGTCTGAAACCCGAGAAAATCGCTGAGCAAGGGCCACCGTTCCTCCATCTTGCCCACTACGATGTCATCGATACCGATATAACTGGTGCGTCGGCAGGCTTCGAACTGGCCGAGCGGCCGCCATGGCGGCAGGTCGTCTGGTGCACGGAGTTCCCGGTAACAGTCACCTCCCATGGCGTCCAGCGCATCGAACAACTCATCGAACCCGGCGGTCCGCTTTGGCAGTGCGCCGATGCCGGCCTTCTGTGCTGCGCGATCCAGCCCTTGCAGGAAGTGCGCCTGACGGCGTGCGGAGTCGCTGCTGACCAGTGCATCGACACCATTGCTCCACCGGGCGACCTGTCCGTAGAACTCGGCCGTGGCCAGGTACGCATCGTCCCAAAGCTCCAGGCTCTCGCTCCAGCAGCGGCGGTGGCCAACCATCAGCAGATTGATGCGGTTCGCCTCGCGCCCATCGTCGGAAAGGGGCTCTTGATGGTGGAAAGGCAAGACCTCCCGGTTGTCGATCATCAGCAGTTCGACCCTTGGGTCGTCATACAGAAACAGGGCGCTGAAGCTGCGATGCATGTTGTGCAATGCCGACGCCGGTGTGGTGCAACCACGCAGGGTCGCCACCCGTAACTGAAAAGTGCCCGGAGCCCGTCCGGCGATACTCAGTTGCGCAGCACGCAACAGGGCCAGGCTGTAGCAGCAATCACGAGTGCCCGATTGCGTGACCAGCACCTTGAACTCACCGATACGATCCATGCCCCCGGCGGCTACCGCCAATCGCTGAATCAACAGCTGCAATGCCGTGCGTTCGGCACGGGAAAAGAAACTCAGCAATCGTTGCAATACTTGCTGGTAGACATAGTTCATTGCCTGGTCATGGATCGTGCTCATCAGTACTTCACCCGATATCAAAGGTTTTATATTGCGCAGCCACGAACGTCGGATACGCAATCACTCTTCATTAATTAATAGACGCTGAAATGCTAACACTTAAGGTTTTGTAGTTATTTGAAACAGTTGAGCTCATAACAATTTGAATTCACGATCTGAACGCCGCAAGCCCGCGTATTTACGGGCTTTTCTCGACACAGAAGTTTTCCTAGGAAAATTCTTACAACGGCTTTCGCATGATGAGTACAAGAAAAAAAGAAGGGATTACTGGGTCGCCCTACAGCAATTAAACAGAATTTTAAATATCGGTCAGCCACTATTGCCCGGTATTGCACAAAGTAAACAGAATGCACAGCCATAGCTCATTCCTTGAGATGAAAGTAGTCATTCAATTATCAGGGTCTGGATGGCGATTAGAAGATACAGATCAAGAGCAAAAACCAGTTCAGTTGCTGAACGTCCCCAAGCATCGCGCCCGGGGTTTCTCATGGTCTGAAGGATGGAACGCACAAGAGTCCGTGGGGCCACGGACTCTAATCACAAGGGTCAGGCAGGTTCGACTTGCAGGGCAACCCGTTCACGGCAAGGGCATTCGTCCATGTAGCGGTGTGCTTCGACAAACTCGTTGAACGGGAAGACCCGGGTCTTGAGCGGAAGCAGCACGCGGTCGGCCGTCAGCTGGTTGATGTCACGCAGGGC
Organism: Pseudomonas sp. COW5; assembly: GCF_026240005.1. Classification (NCBI taxonomy): domain Bacteria; kingdom Pseudomonadati; phylum Pseudomonadota; class Gammaproteobacteria; order Pseudomonadales; family Pseudomonadaceae; genus Pseudomonas; species Pseudomonas sp. COW5. The sequence continues at coordinate 5,586,069 of NZ_JAPHVP010000001.1, forward strand.
ACGTTGCAGCGCGACGTGATCCTGGACGATGCCCAGTTCCGGCTTGCCGGTGAAGTTGCCGATGCAGTGCACGAAGAACTGAATGTTCTTCTGGAACGCTGCGCACGCCGGAAATGGCGTCTGGTTGCCACCTTGCAGGCCATACAACACCAGACTGCCGCGAGGTGCCAGCACATCGCCCAGCAGCGACATCTGCGGGCCGCCGAGACCGTCGAACACGACGTTGACGCCGCGGTTGTCAGTGATCTTGTTGATCCGCATCAACAGGTCTTCTTCTTCGGTGACGATGACTTTCTCGGCACCCAGGGACAGCAGGTATTCACGCTCTTCAGCGGTTTTCGTGGCGGCAATCACGCGCACACCCAGCGCCTTGCCCAGCTGGACAAACGACGGACCGGCGCAATGGCTGGCGTCGGTGACCAGGGCAAACTGCCCGGGTTTGACTCGCGCCAGATCGACGTAACCGAAATAGGCGATCAACAGCGGCGTGTAATGCACGCTGGCCTCGATCGGGGTCAGCACGTCCGGATAACGGGTGAGCGCGGTACGTGGCAGAACGATCAGTTCGCCGTAGACCGGATAGTCGTTGGGGCTCTCGGCCGGGAAGCTGGCCACCTTGTCACCGACGATCAGGTCTTCGACACCATCGCCAATGGCCGTGACCACACCCGCCATTTCATGGCCCAGGCCCGAAGGCAGGCGAGCCTGTGACGACGCCAGGTTCTGACGCCAGAGCGTGTCATACCAGCTGATGCCGATCGCCTCGACACGCACCTGCACTTCGCCAGGACCTGGCTGAGCGGCCGCATGCTCTTCGCATTTGAGCACCTCGGCCGGACCAAACTTGTGAAAACGGATCGTGCGGGACATCGCAAACCTCGTCAAAGTAACCTCTAATGCCCTGAACTCTATCTGGGCTTTCCAGCCAAGACTATCAGTGGCTATTAATAGTCGACATGCCTGTCATTGATTCCGCAGTATGGCCAGCATTGAGCAAATCCATGAAAAAACTGCTGCATCCTTCTCAGTAAAGCTGAATTACCCGGTGCAGAGTACCAGCCTTTCCCCGTAAGATTCATGCCGGCCATTGTTCTCATATGGTCGCTCTCGTCAAGCTTGATGACTCTGCCAGGACTCCAGATGAATCGTAATGACCTGCGTCGTGTCGACCTGAACCTGTTGATCGTATTCGAAACCCTGATGCACGAACGCAGCGTGACCCGCGCGGCGGAAAAGCTGTTTCTCGGCCAGCCGGCGATCAGCGCGGCGCTTTCGCGCCTGCGCGGTCTGTTCGACGATCCGCTGTTTGTACGCACCGGGCGCAGCATGGAACCTTCCGCCCGTGCGGTGGAAATCTTCGCCCTGCTCTCGCCTGCCCTGGACTCGATTTCGACAGCGGTCAGCCGCGCCGCCGAATTCGATCCGGCCACCAGCACCTCGGTATTCCGGATCGGCTTGTCGGACGACGTCGAATTCGCCTTGCTGCCCATGCTGCTCAAGCGCCTGCGTGCCGAGGCGCCGGGGATCGTGCTGGTGGTGCGCCGCGTCAACTACATCCTGATGCCCGGCCTGCTCGCCTCCGGCGAAATCTCCATCGGCGTCAGCTACACCACCGACCTGCCGGCCAACGCCAAGCGCAAGGTCTTGCGCCGCAGCCAGCCAAAACTGCTGCGCGCCGACACCGTGCCGGGGCCATTGAGCCTGGACGACTACTGCGCCCGCCCCCATGCGCTGGTGTCGTTCGCCGGCGACCTCAGCGGCTTTATCGATGAAGAACTGGAAAAACTCGGCCGCAAACGTCACGTTGTGTTGGCCGTGCCGCAGTTCAACGGCTTGAGCACGTTGCTGGCCGGAACCGACATCGTCGCGACCGTGCCGGATTACACAGCTGATGCGCTGACGTCTGCGGGTGGCGTTCGGGCGGAAGATCCACCGCTGCCTACTCGTACGTTTGAACTGCACATGGCTTGGCGTGGGTCGCAGGATAACGATCCGGGGGAGCGGTGGTTGCGGTCGCGGATTCAGATGTTTTTTGGGGATCCGGATAGTCTTTGAAAGGCCTTTCCTGAACCGCTTTGCTATCGGTAGCAAAGCGGTTCAGGAACTCAAGCAGAAGTTTTGGAACGAGCTAAACGGTAGCTCGACAGGCAGTAAATCAACAACGCCAACGCCGCCAACATCCCGCCAACGACCCCAACATAAGCAAAACCAAACTGGCTCCCCACCCAGCTCCCCATCAACGCCCCGCCGCCAATGCCGATGTTGTAGATCCCCGAAAACAGCGCCATCGCCACATCGGTCGCGTCAGGTGCCAGCACCAGAACTCTGGACTGCAATGCCAGACCGAAGCCCATGATCGCCATTCCCCAGAACAGGCTCAGGGTGCACAGGTAGGAAACCTCGCCGTTCAAAGGCAGCAGCAATGCCAGACACAACGCGAGCAACGACACGGCGACGATCAGAAAGCGCTGCGGGCTGTACCGGTGCAGCCAGCTGAACAGCAGAGATCCGAAAATCCCCGCGCCGCCGAATAGCAGCAGGATCAGCGTGACCGTCTCGCCACTCATGCCCGCCACCACCTGAACGAAAGGCTCGATGTAGCTGTAGGCAGTGAAATGAGCTGTCACGACCATGGCCGTCAGGACATAGATCGCCACCAGCGCCGGTCGCTTCAACAGTAACGGCAGGCTTTTCAGTGATCCCGAGTTCTGGCTCGGTAACAAGGGCAAGACCCTCGCCAGCCAGAACACCAGCGTAGCGGCCAAGACTGCGATCGCGATGAAGGTGGTTCGCCAGCCCATCGCCTCGCCCAGAATCCTGCCGAGGGGAATACCGAGCACCATCGCCAGGGATGTGCCGGTCGCCAGCAGGCCCAAGGCCTGGACCTGTTTACCGGGCGGCGCCAGTCGCACAGCCAGAGAAGCTGTGATCGACCAGAACAATGCATGGGATAACGCCACGCCGATCCGGCTCAGCAGCAGGACAGCGAAGCTGGTCGCCACACTCGACAGAATGTGGCTGACGATGAACATCGCAAACAGCACGATCAACAGCTTGCGCCGCTCGACGTTGCGCGTCAGCAGCATGATGGGCAGCGACGTCAGCGACACCACCCAGGCATAGATAGTCAGCATCAGGCCGACCTGAGCCGACGTCATGTCGAAGCTGCTGCCAATCGAACTCAACAGGCCGACCGGGACAAATTCGGTGGTGTTGAAGACGAATGCTGCCAGTGCCAGCGCAATGACCGCAAACCAATTGCCGCTGGTGGTCGTCGTAGAGTTGCTCATTTGAAAGTCGTGTCCATCTGTCGGTTTTGCGTACACCAATTGCCGGAAAGCCTCAGACGACAGGTGGTTCGATGGCGACTCTACTATAAAGAAACGCGGACGGGTTCATCGTGGGGGTGAAACTCTCGGCGCTCGGGATACAGGCGTGCGTCATTGGCCGGCGTAGCCTTTGATCCGCATGCAATCATTGGTCAGATCGATCTGTTTTTCGGCGATAACGATGCCCTCCCCCACGGCACTGCCCATGCCGTGAGTCTGGTCGTCTGCTGCCGGCGTCGAGTGGTAGCTGGCCGTTGCGGCTTTGGCCTGGTACTGGCATTCAGCTTTGTCGTGCTGGATGTCAGAGGCGCTTGCGCCCGGCCTGGACCAATCATGAACAGAAGTGGCACAAGCGCTCAAAAGCATCGCGAACAACGTGAAAATAATGAACTTCATGGCTTTCTCCATCGGGAAAAAGATTCTGATTGCGCTGTTTGAAATCACTTGCAGACGAACGTCACGTTGGCGACTTCATTCTCGGGATCCAGCGGCAAGCGAGATTGAACTTCAAATTCGCCGAGTTGCTTGCCAAGCGATTCACACTTTTTGTGGGCATTGTCCAAGGCCAGCTGACGGGCCCCTGAGTGGGTGTGTCTCGATAGCAGAGCATTCGCCGACGCCTGATACTCGTAGGGTCCAAGCTTCAAGTCGTGGGACTGCCAGATATAGTTGCCGACCAATGCGACAGCGCTCACAGCAATAATCATGTTGAGTTTCATGGCAGGCATCGGTCACTGGACATTTCATTCCTCAAAACGCTTACCTCGTGTGGTCAATAGCGCGACGTTTGTGCGGGTCTGAATCGGTCAGATCGCGGTGATGGAATGATTGAGCAGTTCGGTACCGAGATGAAGAAAAACGAAGTATCTTTCAGTGCGGATTAGAAATACTTAACGAGACTGGCGGCCATGCAACTCGATGCAAAACAGATGCAGGCGTTCCTTGCCGTCGTCGACAGCGGCAGTTTCGAAAAGGCTGCGGAACGGCTCAACGTGACACCGTCTGCGGTGTCGCAACGGATACACGCACTGGAAGTTCGCCTGGGCAGCTCGGTTGTAGTGCGCGGGCGACCATGCGAACCCACTCAGGCCGGACGAAAACTGATGCTCTATCTCCGCCGTGCAACGGTGCTCGAAGAGGAACTCCTCAACGACCTGACCGGTGACGAAAAAGAGCATCTGCGGGTTGTCATTGCCGTCAACGGTGACACGCTGGCGACCTGGTTTTTCCCTGCGCTGGCCGAGATATTCGTCAGCGAAAAAATCCTGCTCGACGTCGTGGTCGACGATCAGGACCACACCTATGCATTACTGGAAAGTGGCCAGGTCATTGGTTGCATCGGCACGCGCTCACAGCCGATGCGTGGATGTTTTGCAGAATTGTTGGGATCGGTACGCTACCAATTGGTGGCATCGCCCGCCTTTCAGGAACGTTGGTTTGCCAAGGGGCTGACCCGCACGGCTGCACGCAAGGCGCCCGTTTTCGCTTATTCGCGCAAGGACACTTTACAGTCTGATTTCATGCGGTCGCGTTTCGGCCTGCAGGCAGATGCTTATCCAACCCATTATCTGTCACTTCCCGAAGCACGCCTCAAAGCCATACGCCGTGGCCTTGGATATGGGATGGTGCCGTATATGCAGGTGAGTGACTTGCTGAAAAGCCGGGAGCTGGTGGATTTGGCGCCCGGTCATTTCACTGATGTCGAGCTCTATTGGCACGCGTGGGACCTGCAATCAGCGCGCATGGAAATGCTCTCCGAACGTGCAGTGCATGCGGCGCGCCGCATCTTGAGCAGCAAAACATCGGTCAAACGCTCCACCATGCCGAAAAAGTAAACCGTTGCATTCGCGGCAACACAGATTTGTCATCGACCATATTGATAGCCCCCTAACGAAAGGTGCATGCTAGAGGGCTTCGCTCGGTCTTATATCATTCCGAATGATAGTTACCTTCGTGTCATTCGATTCGTTTGCTATCTACCTGCCGAGCATCATCCGCCCATCTTCAATACATTGGCGGATGCATCCATGGAACAATCACTCAAACATTTGCGCTTCCCGTTGGCTCTGTTGGCCGTGATGGTGATGAGCGCCTGCGGCAAGACTCCAGAAACCGCCGCCGCCATGCCTGCTGCCAAGGTCAGCGTGGCCAAGGTGCTGGAACAACCGGTCAACGAGTGGGACGAATTCACCGGGCGCCTCGAGGCGCCGGAAACCGTTGAAATCCGTCCACGGGTCTCCGGCCAGATCGACGAAGTCGCCTTCACCGAAGGTGCACTGGTCAAGAAAGGCGACCTGTTGTTCCAGATCGACCCGCGTCCGTTCCAGGCCGAGGTTCGCCGCCTTGAAGCCCTCGTAGCCCAGGCTCGCGCCAACGCCACCCGCAGTGAAAACGAAGCCGGCCGTGGCGAACGCCTGCGTGCCAGCAACGCCATTTCCGCCGAACTGGCTGATTCGCGCACCAGCGCTGCACAAGAAGCACGTGCCGCTGTCGGCGCCCTGCAAGCGCAACTGGATCTGGCCAAACTGAACCTGAGTTTCACCCGTGTAACCGCACCGATCAGTGGCCGCGTCAGCCGAGCCGAGATCACCGCCGGTAACCTGGTGACCGCCGACACCACCCCGCTCACCAGCGTGGTTTCCACCGACAAGGTCTATGCCTACTTCGACGCGGATGAGCGTGTATTCCTCAAATACACCCAACTCGCCCGTCAGGGTCAGCGCGGCGCAACCACTCCGGTGTACATGGGCCTGTCCAACGAAGACGGCAACCCGCATTTGGGCCAGATGAACTTCGTCGACAACCAGGTCAACCCGAAGACCGGCACCATTCGTGGTCGCGCCGTGTTCGACAACAGCGACGGCACCTACACCCCGGGTCTGTATGCGCGTCTGAAACTGGTCGGCAGCGGCACCTACAACGCCATGCTGATCAACGATGAAGCGGTCGGCACCGACCTCGGCAAGAAGTTCGTGCTGGTGATGGACGGCGACAACAAAACCGCCTACCGCGCCGTGGAACTCGGTCCGAAGATCGAAGGCCTGCGCATCGTGCGCAACGGCCTGAACAAGGACGACACGATCATCGTCAAGGGTCTGCAACGGGTCCGTCCTGGCTCTCCGGTTTCCCCTGAAGTGATCCCGATGGCCAGCGAGCAAACCATTGCCGCTCTCGCTCAACAACGACAAGCGCTGGAAGCCAGCAACCTGCCCAAAGTCGCACCTGCCAAAGGCGCGTCGGGATCGGTTGTGAAACTGGCTGCTGCGACCCCACGCGGTTAAGGGACGACAACTCCGATGAATTTTTCCCAATTCTTCATTTCACGGCCGATCTTCGCAGCGGTGCTTTCGCTGCTGATCCTGATCGCCGGCGCTATCTCGCTGTTCCAGTTGCCGATCAGCGAGTACCCGGAAGTCGTGCCGCCCACCGTGGTGGTACGTGCCAACTTCCCGGGCGCCAACCCCAAAGTCATCGGTGAAACCGTGGCCGCTCCACTGGAGCAAGCCATCACCGGCGTCGAGAACATGCTGTACATGTCCTCGCAGTCCACCGCTGACGGCAAAATCACCCTGACCATCACCTTCGCCCTGGGCACTGACCTGGACAACGCGCAGGTGCAGGTGCAGAACCGCGTGACCCGGACCGAGCCGAAACTTCCAGAGGAAGTGACGCGCATCGGTATCACCGTTGACAAGGCCTCGCCCGACCTGACCATGGTCGTGCACTTGACCTCGCCGGACAAACGCTACGACATGCTGTACCTGTCCAACTACGCGATCCTCAACATCAAGGATGAGCTCGCTCGCCTCGGTGGTGTCGGTGACGTGCAGCTGTTCGGTATGGGCGACTACTCGCTGCGTGTATGGCTGGACCCGAACAAGACCGCTTCGCGCAATCTGACCGCCACTGATGTGGTTACCGCCATTCGCGAGCAGAACCGTCAGGTCGCCGCCGGCCAACTGGGCGCCCCCCCTGCCCCGAATGCCCAGAGCTTCCAGCTGTCGGTCAACACTCAGGGCCGTCTGGTCTCCGAGGAAGAGTTCGAGAACATCATCATTCGCGCCGGCGACAACGGTGAAATCACTCGCCTGAAGGACATTGCCCGCGTCGAACTGGGTTCCAGCCAGTACGCCCTGCGTTCGTTGCTGAACAACCAGCCGGCCGTGGCGATCCCGATCTTCCAGCGTCCGGGCTCCAACGCCATCGAAATCTCGAACGAAGTTCGCGGCAAGATGGAAGAACTGAAGAAAAGCTTCCCGCAAGGCATGGACTACAGCATCGTCTACGACCCGACGATCTTCGTGCGCGGCTCCATCGAAGCGGTGGTTCACACCCTCTTCGAAGCGCTGATCCTCGTGGTTCTGGTGGTGATCCTGTTCCTGCAGACCTGGCGCGCCTCGATCATTCCGTTGGTGGCGGTGCCGGTATCGTTGATCGGTACGTTTGCAGTGATGCACCTGTTCGGCTTCTCGCTCAACGCCCTGTCGCTGTTCGGCCTGGTACTGGCGATCGGTATCGTGGTTGACGACGCCATTGTGGTGGTGGAGAACGTCGAGCGGAACATTGAACTGGGGCTCAATCCCTTCGATGCGACTAAAAAGGCCATGGGTGAAGTGACCGGCCCGATCATTGCCACGGCGCTGGTGCTGTGTGCGGTGTTCGTGCCGGCGGCGTTCATCTCGGGCCTGACGGGTCAGTTCTACAAGCAGTTCGCACTGACCATCGCGATCTCGACCGTGATCTCGGCCTTCAACTCGCTGACCCTGTCGCCGGCGCTGGCCGCTGTGTTGCTCAAAGGTCACGACGCCCCGAAAGACCGCTTCTCGCGGGTGCTGGACAAGATCTTCGGTGGCTGGCTGTTCCGTCCGTTCAACCGCTTCTTCGACCGCGCCAGCCATGGCTACGTCGGCACCGTGCGCCGGGTCATCCGTGGCAGCGGCATCGCTCTGTTCGTGTACGCAGGCCTGATGGTGCTGACCTTCTTCGGTTTCTCCAGCACGCCAACCGGTTTCGTACCCGGCCAGGACAAGCAATACCTGGTGGCCTTCGCGCAACTGCCGGACGCCGCGAGCCTGGACCGCACCGAAGACGTGATCAAGCGCATGTCCGACCTGGCATTGAAACAGCCTGGCGTGGAAAGCGCCGTAGCGTTCCCGGGCCTGTCGATCAACGGCTTCACCAACAGCCCGAACGCCGGCATCGTGTTCGTGACCCTGAAACCGTTCGACGAGCGTAAAGACCCGAGCATGTCCGCCGGTGCCATTGCCGGTGCCTTGAACGGCCAGTACGCGAACATCCAGGAAGCCTACATGGCGATCTTCCCGCCGCCGCCGGTACAAGGTCTGGGTACCATCGGTGGTTTCCGCCTGCAAATCGAAGACCGGGGCAACCTGGGCTACGAAGAGCTGTACAAGGAAACCATGAACATCATTGCCAAGAGCCATAACGTTCCGGAACTGGCCAACCTGTTCACCAGCTACACCGTGAACGTGCCGCAGGTCGATGCCGCCATCGACCGGGAAAAGGCCAAGACCCACGGCGTGGCCGTCAGCGACATCTTCGACACCCTGCAGATCTACCTGGGCTCGCTGTATGCCAACGACTTCAACCGCTTCGGGCGCACCTATCAGGTCAACGTTCAGGCCGAACAGCAGTTCCGCCTCGAATCCGATCAGATCGGTCAGCTGAAAGTACGCAACAACAAGGGCGAAATGATCCCGCTGGCGACCTTCATCAAGGTCAGCGACACCTCGGGTCCGGATCGCGTGATGCACTACAACGGCTTCATCACTGCTGAAATCAACGGTGCCGCAGCCCCGGGCTACAGCTCCGGCCAGGCCGAAAAAGCCATCGAGAAACTGCTCAAGGATGAACTTCCGAACGGCATGACCTACGAGTGGACCGACCTGACCTATCAGCAGATTCTGTCCGGCAACACCGCGCTGTTCGTGTTCCCGCTCTGCGTATTGCTGGCGTTCCTGGTGCTTGCCGCTCAGTACGAAAGCTGGAGCCTGCCACTGGCGGTGATCCTGATCGTACCGATGACCCTGCTGTCGGCCATCACCGGCGTGATCATCTCCGGCGGCGACAACAACATCTTCACCCAGATCGGCCTGATCGTACTGGTGGGCCTGGCCTGTAAGAACGCGATTCTGATCGTCGAGTTCGCCAAGGACAAACAGCAGGAAGGTCTCGATCCGCTGGCCGCGGTACTGGAAGCCTGCCGTCTGCGTCTGCGGCCGATCCTGATGACCTCGTTCGCGTTCATCATGGGTGTGGTGCCACTGGTGTTCTCCAGCGGTGCCGGTGCCGAGATGCGTCACGCCATGGGTGTGGCGGTGTTCTCCGGCATGCTCGGGGTGACCTTCTTCGGTCTGCTGCTGACGCCAGTGTTCTATGTACTGATCCGCAACTTCGTGGAACGCAGTGAAGCCCGCAAAGCGGCCAAGGCGCAGAATCTTCCACAGCAACTGGAGGCGCACCAATGAGTCTGAAAGTCTTCCTGCCGAGCCTGCTGGTACTGGCCCTGAGCGCCTGTGCAGTCGGTCCCGACTACAAGACCCCAGCCACGGAGGCGGCCAACATCACGGCCGCCACCGACGGCGCCGCCGGCCAGAAGAACTTTGACCGCTCGAAATTCGAGGGCATCTGGTGGCAGCAGTTCGACGATCCGACCCTCAACCAGTTGGTGACTCAATCGCTGCAGGGTAACCGTCAACTGCGCGTCGCCTTTGCTCGCTGGAAAGCGGCCCGGGCGATCCGCGACGACGCCAGCAACGATGCGATGCCGACCATCACCAGCCGCGCCAGCAGCAATCTGGGCAAGGGACAGATTCCCGGCCAGACCACCCAACGGGTCAACAGCGAACGCTATGACCTGGGTCTGGATATGGCCTGGGAGGTCGATCTGTTTGGCCGGATCCAGCGCAACCTGGAAGCCAGCGAAGCCGATCAGCAGGCTGCCGAAGCCGATCTGTACCAACTGCAAGTCACCATGATTGCCGAACTGGTGGATGCCTACGGTCAACTGCGTGGCGCCCAGCTGCGGGAAAAGATCGCCGTGGCCAACCTGGAAAACCAGCAGGAGTCGCGCAAGATCACCATCAGCCTGCGTGACGCCGGCGTGGGCGATCAGCTCGATGTCGAGCGCGCCGATGCCCGTCTGGCCTCGGTCGAAGCCAGCGTGCCGCAATTGCAGGCAGAGCAGGTTCGGCAGAAAAACCGCATCGCCACCCTGCTGGGTGAACGTCCGGACAAACTGACCGTCGACCTGAGCCCGAAAGACTTGCCAGCCATTGCCAAGGCATTGCCGATCGGTAACCCGGGCGAACTGCTGCAACGTCGCCCGGACATCCTCAGCGCCGAACGCAAACTGGCTTCCGCCACGGCGCGTATCGGTGTGGCCAAGGCCGACCTGTTCCCACGGGTCAGCCTCAGCGGCTTCCTCGGCTGGACGGCCGGGCGTGGTTCGCAGATCGGTTCCTCGGCGGCCAACGCCTGGGCGCTGGGCCCGAGCATCACCTGGGCGGCGTTCGACCTTGGCAGCGTGCGTGCCCGTTTGCGCGGTGCCGACGCCGATGCCGAAGGCGCACTGGCGACCTACGAGCAACAAGTGCTGCTGGCCCTGGAAGAGTCGGAAAACGCCTTCAGCGATTACGGAAAACGTCAGCAACGCTTGATCTCGCTGATCCGCCAAAGCGAATCCAGCCGCAAGGCTGCCGATCTGGCTGAGATCCGCTACCGCGAAGGCACCACCGATTTCCTGGTGCTGCTCGACGCCCAGCGTGAACGCTTGAATGCCGAAGACAGCCAGGCACAGGCCGAAGTCGAGCTGTATCGCGGCATTGTCGCGATCTACAAGGCTCTCGGTGGCGGCTGGCAACCGGAAACGGTCGCCAGCAAGTAACAGTTTTTTAAAGAGCTCCTTTGGTTGGCCGCAACCAACCAATTTTTTGCCCCGCGTATCATTCGGTCGCGGGGCTTTTTTGTGCCTGTCTTTCGTGGTTCTCCAGAACGGTGACGGTGGCTGTGGTACCTGCCCTGAGGCGATCCTTGCCCTCATAGTCGGAATCAATACCGATACGCACCGGCACCCGCTGTGCCAGCTTCACCCAGGTGTAACTGGGGTTGATATTGGCCAGCAATCGACTGCCCGGCGCGTTTTCCCGGTCGGCGATGGCGAAGGCGATGCTCTGCACGGTACCGCCGAACTTCTCTCCGCTCATCAACTCGATCCGTACCCTGTCGCCCTCCTCGATCCGTGGCAATTTGGTCTCTTCGAAGTAACCACTGACGTAGAACGAGTCGCTGTCCACCAGTGCCAGCAATGCACCGCCGGCCACCGCGTAGTCGCCCTGCCGGGTCAACAGGTTGGTGACATAGCCACTGACCGGCGATTCGACACGGGTACGCTGCAGATCCAGTTCCGCCTGGGTCAGTGCTGCAATCGCCAATTGCACATTGGCCTCGGCCAGGCCGAGATTGGCCTGGTTGCGCAGCAGGTCAGCCTGGGCCACGGCCACGTCGGTGCTGGACTTTTCCCACTCTTCACCCGAAATCGCGAAGCCCTGTTTGAGCGTGCGTCTGCGTCGTTCCTCACTCTCGCGTTGTTTCAGCAAGGCCTCGCTGGCCACGATGGACGCCCGGGACTGACCCAGGGTGGCCTTGGCCACCTCGACCGAACGTTTGGCATGCTCGACCGCCAGACTGTAGCGAGCCGGATCGATCTCCAGCAGCAATTGGCCCTTCTCGACGTGTTGATTGTCCTGCACCGCCAGGCTGACGATGCGCCCCGAGACATCCGCCGACAGGGTCACCACGTCTGCCCTCACCCGCGCATCCCGCGTCCAGGGCGCACGGGTGTAATGCTCCCAGGCGAACCAGCCCAGCACGATGGCCAGAAACACCACAGCCAATGTCGTCAATCGAGTGAGTAACGTCTTCAAGGCATCAGGCTCCCATCAACAGAATCAATGTGGCGCAGACACAGGCGTACAGCGCGCCCTCGAACAGCGCTTCATGCCAGACCAGTCGCAGTACGCCGAGGCGGCGCAATACCCAGTCCAGCAATAGAAAGACCGGTATGGCGAGGATCAGCGCCTGGGCGATTGGCGGCAGGTAGACGCCGCCTACCTCGAAATCAATGGGCAAGGACGGGTTCTCCTTCAGGGGCGTTGTGTTGCAGATATTCACCGTGACGCTCAAGGAACGAGACGACGATCAGCAACGCCACACGCATGCGGAATACAGACCACAGGTGTTCGTGCGTGGAGGCATGCAGCTCATCCAGCTCGTCACCGAGCGCATGTAACGTCGTCAGCAAGGCTGGCAGGTGCACATCCGGGCGGCCAGCGACGAAGCGGCCGGTGTGGCGCAAAGCGTCCATCAATTGCCGGCCGAAGGTGTCCGTCAGCAAAGCGTTGCCCTGCACCTGTTGTCTGAGCTGGTGAATGGCGACACCGAGCGCCACACAGGCGAGGCTGATTTCATAGCGTCGTTGCATGTCCGGATCATTGGCTGCCGGCAACAGACCCAGCATGGTGGTCAGGCGATCGACCATGCGGCTTTCGAACGCGAATTGCTCTGCGTCCGTGGCGGGCGCTTGGGTCAGTTGATACACCTGCTCCCGCGCTTCGTTGTAGAACCGACGGATTCGCAACACCGGCCGGAACGGAAAGATCCACGCATAGACGATCAGGGCAAGCATCGCCGCACTGACGTAGGCACCGGCAAACTCGAACCATTGAATGGCAGTGTTCTGCCCGGTGCCGACGTTCTGCGGGCCCAGCATCAGGAAACTCGATAACCCCAGCCCCATGCCGATGCCCGCCGTGGCCGGGCTGGCCAGTCCCACCGCGATGACATAAAGCAGCGGAGCCAGCAATAACGCCAGCCATTCGAAGTCGTTGACCGCCGGTACCAGCATGAACTGATACAACGCTGAAACCACCAATGCCAGGCCCAATCCCCGGGCGTAGCTCTGCGCGGCGATCAAGGGGCGCGGGAACGTTGCCATCAGCGAACACAGAATCCCCACCAGAATCATCCCGCCACGCGCACCGTCCCAGGCCGTTTCGATCCAGATCAGCCCGGCCACCAGCAATGCACTGAAGGCCCGGATCGCATTCATCGTCGCCAGAGTGAAATCCAGGTGCAGCGGGCTGGACTGGCCACGGAACATGCAACTGGCCTCTCGGCCTTCCTGTATGGCTTCGCTCAGTTCGAGGATCTGCTCCAGTTGTTGCAGCAGCCGCGCCTGCTCCCAGCGCAGGGCCCATGCCAGCGAACGCAAGGTTGCGCTCATGTCCTCGGTCAACTGTTCAGCCCTGTAGGCCAACGCTTCGAACTGTTGCTGCAGGACAACCAGCTGATGCCTCATGTCTTCCGGCAGTGAACGCCCGTACTCTGCCAGTTGATCGAGAAACGCCAGTTCATCGGCACGCAAGTGCTGGACCTCCAGTGGCAGATCCCCGTCCCAGCGTTCGGTCAGCAACTGCCGCTGATGACGCAGGGCTGTCAGACGTGAGGTGAGCAGCATCAGTTGATTGCCCAGCATCAGCACCAGATTGTTGGCACTGCGCAGACGCGGAGCATCGAAATACAGATGACGGCGCAAACCTTCCAGGGCGCTGATTTCGCCGAGCAGTTGCATTTGCCGGCGCTGGAATTCGCTTTCGCTTTCCTCGGTGCGAATCACCGCTGCGGCATGGGTGGCGACCAGTTTGATCACCTGATCGACTTTGGCGAAGTAGTTGCGCGAAACCGCCTCCGGACGGGCCGTCAACAGGCTGACGACACAGACGCAGGCCACCGCCAGCAGGGTTTCGGTCACCCGGGTAACCGCCAGCAGGAAGGTGCCGTCCTGGTCCGGAATGGCCAGCAGCGCCACGACCACGGCGGTGTAACCACTGAGCACGAATGCCTGAGAACTGGTGTAGCGCAACAAGGTGCCGCCGGCCGTGCATAGCGCCAGCCACAGCGCCAGGGTTGTGATGAACGGCAAAGGCGCCTGAGGGAAAATCGCCATGATCAGCACCGCCACCGCCGCGCCGAGCGTGGTGCCGATAACCTGACCAAAACTGCGGGCCAGCGCCATCCCGGCCAGCGGCTGACTGATGATGACCACCGCCATGATCGACCATTTGGGTTGATCCAGATCGAACAGGAACGCCAGGTACAGCGTCAGCAGCCCGGCTGCAATGGTGCGCAGGGCAAACAGCAACACTGCCTGACCAGGATGGATCACCGTCTTGAAATAATTGAGCAGGGCTTGCATGAACGCACTCGTCAAAGGAACTTCACCAAGCGTAGTCACTGCATCGAAAGCTCGACGGCTTCCGGGGCCGACAGATGTTGTAGGGATATTCATCCTCAGTCGCGTGACATATCGGGCAGAGTGTTTGACTCAAGGCGTCAGCTGACCGAAGCTTGCCCCTCTGCGTCAATATGAAAGCTTCGGATACCTGCATGCCTCAGTCCCGCCGCTACGTGCTCATCAGTCTTGGCCTCGTGCTTGTCCTTCTGGTTGCCTGGCTGTCGCTGCGCAGCACCGCTCTCGTGGTGCCGGAAGCCATCAAGCATGGCTACAGCGAAGCGCTGGCCGCCGCCCGGGCCGGCCAGCCGGGCGCGGCGCGGGTTTTGTACCAGCAACTGGGACGCCCGGATCTTTCAGTCAAGCGGCGCGTCTGGCTGCATGCCGAACTGCCGAACTACCCGAGCCCGCAAGCGTTGAAACTGGCCGATGCCGATCTGCAGAACGAATCCCCCGACGTGCGAATGGCAGCGATCAGGAGCGTGACCGGTCTGGTGCCAGGGGGCCAGCGCAGTCTGTTGCTTGGCCCGTTGCTCGACGATGAAGACCAGAACGTTCGTTTTGCCGCGATCAACGCCCTGCTCGGCCTGTCCCCTGACCAGTTGGGCCTGTACTTCGCGCCGTTGCAGCAAGGCATCGACGTGTGGGAAGAGGCGCTCAAGCATCAGCCGGAAAGTGCCGCCAACCATGCGCAATTGGCGCGTCTGTACCTGCACAATGCCGAGCTCAAACAGGCGCAGGACGCCCTCGAGGAGACTCTGCGTCTGGATCCCGCCAACCTGCCGGCGCTGGTGATGCAGATCGAGGTGCTCGACCGCCAGGGCCAGAGCGACGCCGCCCGGCAACTGCTGGCCCGACAGCTGAAGGCTCAACCTGATTCCGCCTACCTGCAACATGCCCTGGGCCTGTGGCTGCTCCATCACGATCAACGGGAATTCGCCCTGCTCGGCCTCTCCAAGGCCGTGGAGCTTGAGCCCGACAACAAGGACTATCGCTACGACCTCGCCACCACGCTGCACAGCGCCGAGGAACTCGAAGCGGCGCAGAAACAGTTACAGGAAATCGTTCAACGTCATCCGGCCGACCGCAAGGCACGGGTGCTGCTGATCAGTTACTGGAAAGAAAGTGGTCAGTTGCAGAACGTTCAGGTTCTGCTGGCCCAGCTTGAGCAGATGAATCCGGACGACCCCTCGTTGCAGCAGGGTCTTTGAACGACTTCTGACAGGCTCCATGACACACCCGGAAAGAAATTCGGAACCGCCTTCTCGGCAAAGGGTCAAGTAAACAGGCAGCCCGCAAAGGCGTACACCGCCCGCTGCCTCGTTTCCCCTAGTCATGAGAGGGCATTTTTTGTCTACATCGAACGAGTTGATCAGCGCAAAAGCCGCCACGGGCATCGAAGGTCTGGACGACATCCTGGCCGGTGGTCTCTCTCGCAGTCATGTGTTCCTGCTGGAGGGCGAGCCTGGCACCGGTAAAACCACGGTGGCGTTGCATTTTCTCCTCGCCGGTGCCCGTGCCGGAGAGCGCTCGCTGTACATCACACTCTCCGAAACCGAGCGCGAACTGCGCCAGGGTGCGGCCTCCCATGGCTGGGAGTTGAACGAGAACATCGAGATTTTCGAGCTGACACCGCCGGAAAGCCTGCTCAACGCCGAGCATCAGCAAAGCCTGCTGTACTCCTCGGATCTGGAACTGGGTGAAGCTACCAAACAGATTTTCGAAGTGGTCGAACGCTTCAAGCCGACCCGGGTGGTGCTCGACAGCCTGTCGGAGATCCGCCTGCTGGCGCAAAGCTCCTTGCGCTATCGTCGGCAGATCCTGGCGATCAAGCACTACTTCGTGCGCTATGACGCGACGGTGTTGCTGCTGGATGACCTGACCACCGAATCCCTCGACAAGACCGTCCACAGCGTGGCCCACGGCGTCATCCGCCTCGAAGAACTGACCCCCAACTACGGCGCCGAACGCCGACGCGTGCGGGTGATCAAGTATCGCGGCCAGAAGTATCGCGGCGGTTTCCACGACTTCACCATCATGGGCGATGGCGTGCATGTCTTTCCGCGTCTGGTGGCGGCTGAACATCGGGGCGATTACCCGCGTCTGCAATTGACCAGCGGGATCGCTGAAATGGATGCGCTGCTGGGCGGCGGCATCGAGACCGGTTCCAGCACGCTGATACTCGGCCCGGCCGGTACCGGCAAATCGCTGATCTCGATGATCTTCGCTGCCGCAGCGGTAACGCGCGGCGAAAAAGCGGCATTGTTCATTTTCGATGAAGAACTGGGCCTGCTGTTCGAGCGCATGAAGAACATCGGCATCGACCTCAAGGCCCTGCAAGCCACCGGTAATCTGCTGATCGAGCAGGTCGACGCGGCCGAACTGTCCCCAGGCGAGTTCTCTCACCGGGTACGCCGCTGTGTCGATGAAGCCGACATCAAGACCGTGGTGATCGACAGCATCAACGGCTACCAGGCCGCCATGCCGGAAGAAAACGCGCTGGTCCTGCACATGCACGAACTGCTGCTGTATCTGAACCGCAAAGGCGCCGCGACTTTCATGACCGTCGCCCAGCACGGACTGGTCGGCGACATGCAGGCGCCGGTGGACATTACCTATCTGGCCGACACGGTCATCCTGCTGCGCTACTTCGAAGCCCTCGGCAAGGTGCGTCGGGCGATTTCGATCATCAAGAAACGCACCGGCAGCCACGAATCGACCATCCGTGAATACCGGATTTCCGCCCAGGGCATGACCATCGGCGAACCGCTGGAGGCCTTCCAGGGTGTGCTGCGCGGTGTGCCCACGTACCTCGGCGCGAGCAATCCGCTGCTCAAGGAAGAGAACTTGTGACCGTCACCGTCCCGCTGTCGGAACGGGCGCTGATTCTGGCGCCCCTGGGTCGCGACAGCCAGATTGCGCTGATGATCCTCAACGAGGCCGGGTATGGCGGCCTGATCACCCCGGACCTCGCCAACCTTTGCAGTGAACTGGAGCCCGGCGCCGGTCTGTTGCTGATTGCCGCCGAAGCCCTCAATGGCCCGGACCTGGAAGGCCTGCTGGCCTATCTGAAGCAACAACCGGCATGGTCGGATCTGCCCATCGTTTTGTTCACTCATCATGGCGGGGCCGAGCAAGGTCCGTCTTCGCGTCTCAGTGAGTTGCTGGGCAACGTGACATTCCTCGAACGCCCTTTCCATCCGGCGACCCTGATCAGTCTGGTTTCTACAGCCTTGCGCGGTCGACGACGACAGTACGAAGCCCGCGACCGTCTGATCGATCTGAGCGAAAGCGAGCGGCGTCTGCAATCGACACTCGAAACCCTTGAGCAACAAGTCGAGGAACGCACGGCGCAACTGCGGCACAACGAAGAAGCCCTGCGCCAGTCGCAGAAGATGGAAGCGGTCGGTCAGCTCACCGGCGGGATAGCCCACGACTTCAACAACATGCTGACCGGGATCATCGGCAGTCTGGAACTGTTGCGCCGGCGTCTTGCCCGTGGCCGGACAGAGGATCTCGACAGCCTGATCGATCTGGGCGTGACCTCCGCCAACCGCGCGGCGGGCCTGACTCACCGTCTGCTGGCGTTTTCCCGCCGGCAATCGCTGGATTCCAAAGCGGTGCAGATGAATGATCTGGTGCAATCGATGGGTGAGCTGCTGCAACGCAGCCTGAACGAAAGCATCCAGCTGGACATGCGCTTGCATGAACAATTGTGGGTGGCCAAGGCCGACCCCAATCAACTGGAAAGCGCCCTGCTCAACCTGGTGATCAACGCCCGGGACGCCATGCCCGACGGCGGCAATCTGGTGGTCGAAACGGGCAATCAGGTGCTGGATCGCGATTTCACTGCGAGCTACAGCAATCTGCAACCCGGCGACTATGTCGTCCTGAGCGTCACAGACAACGGCTGCGGCATGCCGCAGAGCGTGATCAACCGCGCATTCGATCCGTTTTTCACCACCAAACCCATCGGTCAGGGCACCGGGCTGGGTCTGTCGATGATTTATGGCTTCAGCAAGCAATCCGGCGGGCATGTGTCGATCGACAGCGAAATCGATCAGGGCACCACAGTCAAACTCTATCTGCCGCGCTTTCAGGGTGAGTCCCTGCCCCATACCCCGATGGATACAGAACAGACTCCGGACGCCCTGGAAGGCGAAACCGTGCTGATCGTCGAAGACGATCCGGCCGTGCGGGTGCTGGTCAGCGCCGTATTGAGCGAGTTGGGTTATGGATTTGTCGAAGCCAGCGATGCCGACGGTGCCGTGCCCATCCTGGACTCGGCGCAGCGTATTGATCTGCTGATCAGCGACGTCGGTCTGCCGGGCATGAACGGCCGGCAACTGGCAGAAATCGGCCGACAATACCGGCCGGAATTGAAAGTGCTGTTCATCACCGGCTATGCCGAGCACGCGGCGGTGCGCGGCGGATTTCTCGACCCTGGCATGCAGATGATCACCAAGCCCTTCACCTTTGATCTGTTGACGGCGAAGGTACGGGAGATGATCAAGAGCTGAGGCGGTTGACGCCTCAGGCCAGCAATTCCTGAATTTTCTCCTGCAACACGTCCAGGTCGAATGGTTTTTCCAGGATCGGCGCCCGACGGGTAATCGGGCTGCCAGTCTCGCGGATTTCCTGCGGATAGCCGCTGATGAAGATCACCTTCA
The DNA here is from genome assembly GCF_026240005.1 of Pseudomonas sp. COW5. NCBI lineage: Bacteria > Pseudomonadati > Pseudomonadota > Gammaproteobacteria > Pseudomonadales > Pseudomonadaceae > Pseudomonas > Pseudomonas sp. COW5. The sequence continues at coordinate 5,605,379 of NZ_JAPHVP010000001.1, forward strand.
GGTCAGGACGCAATTTGACGGCGGGTTCGGCGATCTGCACGCCGGAGATTCCGCCAGGCAAGCGGAAATCGGTAATCAACATGTCCAGATGCGGCTTGCTCGCCAGAATCTCGAACGCCTGCTCGCCGTTTTCGGCCTGCAATACGCGATAGCCCTGGCCTGACAGATAGTCTGTCAGGACCATCAGGATCACCGGTTCGTCCTCGACGACGAGTACTACATCTTGTGCATCTACGCTCATGGGAAGCCTTTGTTCGGTCAATAGCTGCTGATACGACCGTGTGGTCACTCAGAGGTTGCGTTTGTTTCGCCGTTTTCCTGGAGCGGCAGACAAACGCGAAACAGGGCGCCCTCGTTGATCTTGCTTTCGACGACGATGGAGCCGCCGTGGGCGGCGACGATCTGCTCGGAAATGAACAGACCCAGTCCGAGACCGGCGACCACCGTCTTGGCGGAAACCCGTTCGAACTGTTGAAAAATACGTTTCTGGTTCTCCTCGCTGATGCCGATGCCCTGATCCGCAACTTCGACCCGCGCTTCATTGCCTTCGCGATAGACCCGCACCTGCACCGGGCTCTTGCCGCCATACCGCAAGGCGTTGGTCAGCAGGTTCGACACCACTTGCTCGATGCGGAACTCGTCCCACTGCCCTTCCACCGCTTCCGTCGCGGTAAAACTGACTTCAGTCTCGGCCGCTTCGATCTGCTGGGCGAAATTCTGCAGAAGGTTGCCCACCAGTTGCGAAAGATCGAACCGGCTCGGCCGGATCGACAGCTTGCCGGTGCGGATCCGCGACACGTCGAGCATGTCCTCGATCAGCCGGATCAGGCTTTTGATCTGGCGCTCGTCGCGGTCGACCATGGCGTGCATCTTGTCGAGGGTGAACGCGGCGGCGTTGTCCCGGGCCAGGTGCATCTTGCGCAGCTGCGTTTCGAGGATAAGGCCGTTGAGCGGCGTGCGCACTTCGTGGGCGACGATCGACATGAAATCGTCACGCATGCGCACGGCCTGCTCCAGTTCGCCCTGGGTGCTTTGCAGTTGCTGCAACAGCGCTTCCTGTTCGCGACGGCTTTGCTCCAGCGCTTCGACCTGTTGCTTCATCGCCTTGCTCTGGCGATACAGGTCGACGAAGACGTTGACCTTGCTCTTCACCGCATGGATATCCAGCGGCTTGTGCAGGAAATCCACTGCGCCGCTTTCATAGCCCTTGAACGCGTAATTCAGTTCACGGCCGGCGGCGCTGACGAAAATGATCGGGATGTTCTTGGTCTTCTCGGTGCCGCGCATCAGTTCGGCCAGTTCGAAGCCGTTCATGCCGGGCATCTGCACATCGAGAATGGCCATGGCGAACTCGTGTTGCAGCAACAGCGACAGCGCTTCGTCTGCCGAAAGCGCTTTGTAGACGGTGCGGTCTTCGCGTTTGATCAGCGCTTCGAGAGCCAACAGGTTCTCGGGCAGATCGTCGACGATCAGCAGTTTTGCCTGGATATTACTCAGCATGCGATTCGTTCCAGCTCGACAAGCAAACGGCCGATGCCGCGTATGGGAAGTATGTGATCCGGTTGATGAGTCTTCAATGCGGCCTCGGGCATGGTCGCCACTAGCGCATCTTGCGGATCCTGAACGATGGTCAGCCCGCCATGACGTTTGACCTGGGCCAGGCCCCGCGCGCCATCGTGATTGGCTCCGGTCAGCAGTACGGCAGCCAGCGTCGGGCCGTAGACATCGGCAGCGGATTCGAACAGGAAGTCAATCGATGGCCGCGAATGGTGCAAACGGTCTTCCAGGCTCAACGACAGACTGCGATCCTGCTCCACCGACAGGTGATAACCCGGTGTGGCGAAATACACCGTGCCGGGACTGATGTCCTGTTTATCGATGGCCTCGGTGACGGGCAACGCCACACGCCGGGCAAACACCTCGGCAAGTTGGCTGCGTCGTTCTTCCGGCAAATGCAGCACGATGATGATCGGCAGACCGAAACCTGCCCGCAGCGAACCGAGCAGGGTCAGCAAGGCCTCGACGCCACCGGCGGAAGCCCCGACCACAATCGCCTCGACCCGAGGCAAATCCGCTGCACTGTTCATGATTTGCGGTAGATCCGTTCTTGTTTCACCAAGGGTTCGAACTGGTTTGAGTAGCCGGAAAAATCCAGCGTTTCCTTGCTGCCCAGCACCAGAAATCCACGGTGGCACAGCGACTCATGGAACAACCCGAACGCCCGATCCTGAAGTTTTTTATTGAAATAAATCAACACGTTACGACATGAAATTAATTGAGTTTCGGAGAATACGCTATCCGTTGCCAGGCTGTGATCGGCGAAGGTCACGTTCTCGCACAGGCTCTTGTCGAAAATCGCGTAACCATACGCAGCCGTGTAGTAGTCGGCAAACGAGCGCTGACCGCCGGCCTGCTGGTAGTTGGCGGTGTAGGCACGCACGTTCTCCATCGAAAAGATCCCCTGCTTGGCCTTGTCCAGCGAGCGCGGGTTGATGTCGGTGGCGTAGATGATCGTGCGATCCAGCAAACCTTCCTCGCGCAGCAGGATCGCCATCGAGTAGACCTCCTCGCCCGTGCTGCACCCGGCGATCCAGATCTTGATCGACGGATAGGTCTTGAGCAGCGGCACCACTTCCTGACGGATCGCCAGGAAGTGCGACGGATCGCGGAACATTTCGCTGACCGGAATCGTCAGCAGCTGCAGCAACTGCATGAACGCCGTCGGATCATGCAGGACCTTTTCCTGCAACGCCGAAATGGTCGCGCATTCAAACTGGCTCAGCGCATGTTGCACCCGGCGCTTGATCGATGCGCCGGAATAATCGCGAAAGTCGTAGCTGTACTTGAGATAAATCGCCTCGATCAGCAACCGCAGTTCGATTTCACTGTTTCGTTCAATGTGATTACTACGTTCCACTAAATGCGTTCCATCTTCGGCAACCACACGCGAATCAGCGAGAACAGGCGATCCAGATCGATGGGCTTGGCCAGGTAATCATTGGCGCCCGCCTGCAGGCAGCGCTCCTGATCGTCCTTCATGGCCTTGGCCGTCACCGCGATGATCGGCAGCTTGCGCCAGCGCGGATCCTTGCGGATTTCCATGGTGGCTTCAAAACCATCCATTTCCGGCATCATCACGTCCATCAGCACCAGATCAATGTCCTCGACTTCTTTCAGTTTTTCAATCGCTTCACGGCCGTTACGGCCGATCACCACGACTGCACCCTTGGTTTCCAGCGCGCTGGTCAGGGCGAAGATGTTGCGTACATCGTCGTCCACCAGCAGCACCTTGCGGCCTTCGAAGACCTTGTCGCGGCTGCGCGCGGTCTTGAGCATCTTCTGCCGTTCATGGGACAACTGCGATTCGACTTTGTGCAGAAAGAGTGTGACCTCGTCCAGAAGGCGTTCCGGCGAGCGTGCGCCCTTGATGATGATCGAGCGCGAATACTTGCGCAGATCGGCCTCTTCATCGCGGGTCAGGTTGCGCCCGGTGTAGACGATGACCGGCGGGAACGAGCAGATGTCTTCGGTGGACATGCGCTTGAGCAAATCGTTGCCGAGCATGTCCGGCAGCTTCAGGTCGATGACCATGCAATCGAAGATCGTTGTGCGCAAAAGCTCCAGCGCGTCCTGCGCCAGGCCGACGGCGGTGATTTCGATGTCGTCGTCACCGATCAACCGGGCGATGCTCTCCCGTTGCAGATCGTCGTCTTCGACCAGCAACACGCGTTTGACCTTCTGGGTCAGCTTGGCTTCAAGACGCGCGAACACGTCCTTGAGCTCTTCGCGGGTGGTCGGCTTGACCGCGTAACCGATGGCGCCCATGTGCATGGCGGCCTCGACGCGATCCTCGACCGAAATCACGTGCACCGGGATGTGCCGGGTTTCGGGGTGTTCTTTCAGGCGTTGCAGAACGGTCAGGCCCGAGTGATCCGGCAGGCGCATGTCCAGCAGGATCGCATCCGGAACGAACTCTTTCGCCAGGTCATAACCTTCGTCGGCTCCGTGAGCAACCAGGCACTGATAACCCAGCTCGTGGGCCAGGTCGTAGAGGATGTGGGCAAAGTTCGGCTCGTCTTCCACCACCAGAATGCAGCGGGTGTCGAACGGCGCCTTGTTGCGGTCGTCATTGAAACGCGGGATATCCGCGGAGGCCACCGGCGAAACCGCCACGACCGGCGCAGCAACCGGTACGGGCGGGGTAAACGTCAGCGGTGCGAACGCCGTTTCACCCTCTTCGCTGTATTGCTGCGGCAACACCAGGGTAAACACACTGCCCTGCCCCGGTGCGCTGCTGACGCTGATTGAACCGCCCAGCAACATCGCCAGATCCCGGGAAATCGACAACCCCAGACCGGTCCCGCCGTACTTGCGGTTGGTGGTGCCGTCAGCCTGGCGGAAGGCCTCGAAAATGCTTTCCTGCTGGTCCTGCGCAATCCCGATCCCCGAGTCGCGCACGATAAAGGCAATGCGATCGTCCGGCTGGCCGGCGATGGTCAGGCTGACCGTGCCGTGTTCGGTGAACTTCACGGCGTTGGACAGCAGGTTCTTGATCACTTGTTCCAGACGCTGGCGGTCGGTGAACAGAGTGATCGGCGCATCCGGTTGCAATTCGACGCTGAACGTCAGTTTCTTGTCTGCCGCCAGGGGTTCGAAAACGCTGCGCAAGCCATCGGCCAGACGCGCCACACTGGTGTTTTCCGCAACCACTTCGAGTTTGCCGGCTTCCACCTTGGAAATGTCGAGAATGTCGTTGATCAGGTTGAGCAGGTCGTTGCCGGCGGAATAGATCGACTCGGCAAACTTCACCTGCTCGGCGCTGAGATTTTCCTGCGGGTTTTCCGCCAGCAACTTGGCCAGGATCAGCGAACTGTTCAGCGGCGTGCGCAGTTCGTGGGACATGTTGGCGAGGAATTCGGATTTGTACTTGCTTGAGCGCTGCAACTCTTCGGCGCGCTCTTCCAGTTGCACCTGAGCCTGATTGAGCTCGGTGTTCTTCTGGTCCATGGCGTCGCGTTGCTCGGCCAGGGTCTGGGCCTGTTCGGCCAGTTGCTCGTTGGTCTGTTCCAGCTCGACCTGCTGGGTTTCCAGGTGCGCCTGGGACTCCTTGAGAATCCGTGACTGTTCTTCCAGCTCTTCGTTGGCGGTTTTCAGTTCTTCCTGTTGCACCTGCAACTCTTCGTTGAGCTGCTGGGTTTCGGCCAGGACTTCCTGCAGACGCTGGCGATAACGCGCCGCCTCGATGGACGTGCCGATATTGCCGGCAATCAGTTCCAGCAAGGCCACATCGCGCTCGGTGAGCGGACGCAGGAAACCGAGTTCGATCACACCGTTGACCCGGTCGTCATCGCTGGTCGGCACCACCAGCACACTGTGCGGCAAGCCCTCTCCCAGACCGGAGCTGACCTTGAAGTAATCGGCCGGCACCGAATCGAGGCGAATCAGCCGCGCCTGCTGCGCGGCCTGGCCGACGATGCCTTCATCGCTATAGAGGGATTGTTCCTGTTGTTCCTGCTCGCGCGAGAAACCGTAAGTCGCCACGCGCTTCAGGCCGCCATGTTCTTCACGCACGTACAACGCCGCGACGGCAGTGCCCAGGTATTGCGCACAAAATTGCAGGATGTTGCGACCCAACAGGTTGAGCGTCAGTTGCCCCAGAACCTGCTCGGCCAGCTCGGTCTGGCCTGTGCGCAGCCAGGCTTGCTGCGAAAGGCGTTCAGCGCTGGCCAGTTGCGCGGCCAGGTTGGCGCTATAACTGTTGGAAAGACTGACCAGATCGCGCCGGCCAATGTAGGCCAGCAAACCGCTGATGCCGGCGATGAACAGCAGATACAGGCTGATGCTCCAGATCGTGGTCCGGCGCACATCTTCGTTGCGCGTGGTGCGCAATGTCTGCTCGGTGTCGATCACGTCATCGAATTGCTTGCGGATCTCATCGGTCAGGCGCTTGCCGCGCCCGGCCTTGACCGCGGCCTTGTAGTCGCCGCTGGCGCGTTGCAGGTCGATCATCGATTGCGCGTAGGTGGCCCACTCGGTCTGCAACGCTTGCAGGCGGCGCAAGCGATCGGTCTGCACCGGGTTGTCGGCGGTCAGTTCGAGCAAGGTGTTGAGCGCCACGGCGATGCGAGGCTTGGCCGTTTCATAGGGATCGAGGAAATGCTCGTCGCCGCTGAGCAGGTAGCCGCGCATGCCGGTTTCCAGATCGACCGTGAGCTTCACCGCTTCGTTGGCGTTATTGATCACCCGGTCGGTGTGCTCCACCCACTGGATGACCGACAGCAAATAAGTGATCAGCGACACGAAGAACACGGCACTGATCGCACCGACGCCCAGTGGCAGCGCGATGTTGCGGGTCAGCAGTTTGCGAAACCGTGATTCATCAACCGAAGACGGAGAGGACATGTGGCAGCCTTGTCGAACTGTTGAAAACCAGGGAGTTTGCCCCAAAACGGCGGCATGGATCCATTTTTCTCACAGTCTTAGCACTGTTTTCCCACATTTGCCTGCGCCGGATCGCAGGCTAACGGTTATCCTTGCCCGCCCGTTTGCGCCTATTCTTTTTTGTATCCATCCGGGAACTTGTGGCCATGCGCCACTTACTCATGCAAGAGCCCGGCAATTTTGATCGACCGGCGCCCCGTCCCCCATTCTTGAGAGCCGCCACTATGTCCACCACCACGTCCACCATCCTTGTAGTAGAAGACGACACCATCGTGCGCATGCTGATCGTCGACGTGCTGGAGGAACTGGACTTCAAGGTGCTGGAGGCGGACGGCAGCGAACAGGCCCTGGCAATCATCAAGGACGGGAATCAGCACATCGATCTGATGATGACCGACGTCGGGCTGCCGATCATGGATGGCCGTCAACTGGCCACCGAGGCCCGCAACATTCGCCCTTCACTGCCGATTCTGTTTGCCAGCGGATATGCCGAGACCATTGAAGTGCCGGCAGACATGCATGTGATTGGCAAACCTTTCTCGATCGATCAACTGCGCGACAAGGTGAAAAGCGTTCTGGGTCAACACTGACACAAGCGGCCTTTCCAGCGCGGATTCAACCTCAGGATATGTTCTAATCCGCGCGTTTTTTCTTCTTCCCTCTCGTTCTTCAGGAAACACTTTTTCATGAGTCAGCCCGCAACCAAAGTTCTCGTCATTGGTTACGTCTGGCCGGAACCCCGCTCCTCCGCCGCGAGCGGGCATGTCATGCAGATTCTCGAGACCTTCCTGCAACAGGGCTGGGACATTACCTTCGCCAGCCCTGCAGGCGTCGGCGAACATCCGGCCGATCTTGCCGAACTGGGCATCCGTACTGTTCCGATCGAATTGAACAACAGCAGCTTCGATGTCTTTGTCAGCGAGCTGGCGCCGGATATCGTGCTGTTCGACCAGTTCATGATCGAAGAACAATTCGGCTGGCGCGTGGAAAAGCACTGTCCCGATGCTTTGCGCGTACTGGAAACGTCGGACTTGCAGAGTTTGCGGCACGCTCGTCATCAACGCTTGAAGGATCGGCTGAAGGCCAGCGATGACGCGAACGACTTCCATGAGTTGTTCGCGCCTGCGCTGCGCGAAGAATTCGAGCTGATGGCTGACACCGATCTGGCCAAACGCGAGATTGCCGCGCTGTTTCGCTGCGATCTGAACTTGATGATTTCACCGATGGAAATCGAATTGCTGGTGCAGCAGTTCAAGCTGCCGCCCGAGTTGCTGCACTGGTGCCCGCTGATGGTCAACCCGTCCAGCACACCGGCAAAACCTTTCGAGGAGCGCGCGCACTTCCTCAGTATCGGCAACTTCCGCCACGCGCCGAACTGGGACGCGGTTTTATGGATGAAATCGGCCGTCTGGCCGTTGATCCGCGAGCAACTTCCAAAAGCTCAATTGCACATCTACGGCGCCTACACGCCACCCAAGGCTGCTGCGCTGCACAATGCCGCGCAGGGTTTTCACATCATGAACTGGGCGGAGGATGCGTTGCAGGTGATGTCCGATGCGCGTGTTTGCCTGGCACCTCTGCGCTTCGGCGCCGGTATCAAGGGCAAACTGATCGACGCCATGCTCTGCGGCACGCCAAGTGTCACCACGCCGATTGGTGCTGAAGGCATGCATACCGACCAGCCATGGCCCGGCGCCATTTGTCGTACAGCGCGGGATCTGGCCAATGCCGCCGTGGAACTCTATCGCGACGAGGCCCGTTGGCAGGCAGCTCAGTCTCAGGGACAAACGCTGCTCAACGACGTTTACCCGCAAGCCATACACGGACCGGCATTGATCAACAAGTTGCAGGAGTGTCGCCAAAACATTGCTCAACTAAGACGCCAAAACTTTATCGGCAGCATGTTGCGCCACCACTCACACAAAAGTACCCAATACATGGCGCAGTGGATTGAAGCGAAGAACCAGAACAAGTAAACCACCTGGACACTTAAAAAAATAAAACCCAACAACTTGAATTGATCCTTACATAGCCAACCAGAACATCAAACTCTATAAACATCCTGCAAGTGCCGCCCTGGACTACTGACAGAGCGGCATTTTTTAAATTTTATGCAGGATGCATTTATGAGCACTAACAACTGGATGGGCACGACACCCGCCATTGACTCACTATCGATATCTGAACTGACCCTGCCAGGCACTCATAACGCCGGCAGTGACTGGCGCGCCTCCTATCCGATTTTCGGCCCTCCGCGCCACTGGCTCGCATGCCAGCATGACTCCTTTCATGCCCAGTTGAATCATGGCGCCAGGGCGCTCGATATTCGCCTGACCCATGATCAAAAGGGAGAAGGCCCGAAAAAGTTTGTCATTCATCATAACGGTCATCGAAACTCTCGCACTCTGGAAAATCTGATAACCGACGTGAACAAGTTCCTGGACAGTAATCCGGATGAATTCATTATCCTGGACTTTCACAGCATTGATGGGAGCGACTTCGATTACGACTACTTCAATAAAATGATGATCCACTTTCTGGGCCACCGACTGGTTCCCCGCCAGAACTTGTCATTGAGCCTTCGTGAACTCAAGCGCGCCGGCACGCAACAACGTGTGTTTGCTGCGGCCAGGTCACATTGGCAACTGGATCACAAACTGTTCCACGATCAGATCAGCCATCGATGGTCCGGCAATGGCATTACCAGCCCAAATGAATTGAGGCAATTTATTGGCAGCGTTCTGCAGAACCCGCCGGGTACCTGGAAGCCCTGGTCGTTATCCGCCACCAGTTACACCGCCCTTGGCGGTCCCGTCGACATTCACGACGAACTGAACGAATGGTTCGATCTGGATAAAAGTGACTGGGCGTTGAAGTGCAACATTATCAATGTCGACTTCATGGAAGAGTCGGACCTTGTGGAGTTCTGCCGGATTGCCAGTTTGAAGAAGGCCCGACAACGCACGCTTTGAGCCGCAATGGAAACTGGCGCATCCCGCGTACAAAGAGGCATGATCGCCAGGCGATAACAAAAAAAGCGCCCGATCATGACCCGAACCGCCCGCGTGACCGACCCCTCTTATGAATTGATGGATGACCACAACGGGTTGTCCATCATTTATCGCCAGCACGGTTTCCCCTGTCCGCTGGTGCGCTGGCATTTCCACAAGGAATACGAACTGCACCTGATCGTCGCCAGTTCGGGCAAGGTGTTCATCGGCGACTACATCGGCAATTTCTACCCGCAGACCCTGTTCCTCACCGGCCCCAACCTGCCGCACAACTGGATCAGCCAGGTGGCGGAAGACGAAGTGGTCGAGAAGCGCGACATGCTGGTCAACTTCACCGATGAACTGTTCGAAAGCGGTCATCAGGTGTTCGCCGAACTGAAGACTTTGGCTCCGTTGCTGGAGCGTGCGCAGTACGGCATCGAATTCCGCTCACCACAGACGATTCGTCAGGCCATGACCCTGATGCAACGCATCGCCGATTCAAGCGGCATCACCCGTCTCGGGCACTTTTTCATCCTGATGGAGCTGCTGGCCGCGACCGACGACTACCAACTGCTGTCCGGCGCAACCACCCCGCAACTGGCAGACGAACACAACATCGACCGCACCAACCGTGCGGTGGATTACATCTTCGCCCACTACGCCCGCGAACTGCCGCTGGAGGAAGTCGCCGAGCATCTGGGCATGAAACCCACCTATTTCAGCCGCGTGTTCAAACAGGCCACCGGGCGCAATTTCATCGAGTTCGTCAATCGCCTGCGCATCAGCAAATCCTGCGAACTGCTGGCGGACGGTGACAAACCGGTGACCGAGGTGTGTTTCGAGTCGGGCTTCAACAACATCTCCAATTTCAACCGGCGCTTTCAGCAGCTCAAAGGCATGACGCCTTCCCATTATCGGCGGCTGGTGGTGCAGCGCCTGACCGAGCAGAACCACGGCTGATCGCCGAAAACCTGTACGGTTTCATCAACCCTGACCTGCTGAAATCCCCTTCCCTGCGTTGATCACTCCAATCCCGAGTGCAAAAAAGTATCGATTCAAGTGCTAGGGATGATTTGTCAGCCCTGCGATTGAAGGCTGTAATCAGTGCACATTCTTCCTGCAGCCGGAAGACACAAAAACAATAACTGTCCTTCTGTCCCCCTCCGGGTGCAGAAAAGGAGTGCACGATGCAACCCACTGCAAAAGCTCTGCTTGCCCTCACCTGCATGACCCTCAGCAGCGTCAGCCTTGGCGCCCAGACCCTGACCATCGCCACCGTCAACAACAGCGACATGATCCGCATGCAAAAGCTCTCGAAAACCTTCGAGACCGAGCACCCGGACATCAAGTTGAATTGGGTGGTGCTGGAAGAAAACGTCCTGCGTCAGCGCCTGACCACCGACATCGCCACCCAAGGCGGCCAGTTCGACGTGTTGACCATTGGCATGTACGAAGCCGCACTCTGGGGTGCAAAAGGCTGGCTCGAACCGATGAAGGATCTGCCGGCCAGCTACGCCCTCGACGATGTGTTCCCGTCGGTGCGTGAAGGCCTGTCGGTCAAGGGTTCGCTGTACGCCCTGCCGTTCTACGCCGAAAGCTCGATCACCTATTACCGCACCGACCTGTTCAAGGACGCCGGCCTGACCATGCCCGAACGTCCGACCTGGGAGCAGATCGCCGGCTTCGCCGAAAAACTCACCAACAAGGACAAGGAGCAATACGGCATCTGCCTGCGCGGCAAGGCTGGCTGGGGCGAGAACATGGCGCTGATCACCACCGTGGCCAACGCCTACGGCGCACGCTGGTTCGATGAGCAGTGGAAACCCGAATTCAGCGGCCCGGAATGGAAGAACGCGCTGAACTTTTACGTCGACACCATGAAGAAATCCGGCCCGCCCGGTGCCTCCAGCAACGGTTTCAATGAGAACCTCGCGCTGTTCAACAGCGGCAAATGCGCGATCTGGGTCGATGCCAGCGTCGCCGGCTCGTTCGTCACCGACAAGACCCAGAGCAAGGTCGCCGATCACGTCGGCTTCACCTTTGCGCCGCATCAGGTCACGGACAAGGGTTCAGCGTGGCTGTACTCGTGGGCGCTGGCGATTCCGACCAGCTCCAAGGCCAAGGACGCCGCCAAGGAATTCAGCGCCTGGGCGACCTCCAAGGAGTACGGCGAACTGGTCGCCAAGACCGACGGCATCGCCAACGTACCGCCAGGCACTCGCGCCTCGACCTACAGCGAGGCTTACATGAGCGCCGCGCCGTTTGCCAAGGTCACGCTGGAATCGCTCAAAGCGGCTGATCCGAGCAAACCGACCCTCAAGCCCGTGCCTTACATCGGCATCCAACTGGTGACCATTCCCGAGTTCCAGGGCATCGGCACCCAGGTCGGCAAACTGTTCTCGGCCGCGCTGATCGGCCAGACCACGGTCGACCAGGCCCTGGCCGCTGCGCAGCAAACCACCGAACGCGAGATGAAGCGCGCGGGTTATCCGAAGTAACCCGCAAAGCTCGCTCCTGCCTCCTGTGGGAGCGGGCTTGCTCGCGAAAGCGGACTTCCAGTCGACATCAATGTTGAATGTCAGATTGCTTTCGCGATCAAGCTCGCTCCCACAGGGGATCTTCATAGGTCTGTATGACTCGGTTGTGATCCCCATGAATACTTCAACTGCCAAAGCCCACATCGACCTGTCGCAGCCCCGGCGCAAAAACCGCGTGGCCAATCCCGGCTGGTTTCTGGTCAGCCCTTCGGTGGCCCTGTTGCTGCTGTGGATGATCGTGCCGCTGGGCATGACCGTCTATTTTTCGATGATCCGCTACAACCTGCTCGACCCGGGCATCAACGAGTTTGTCGGGCTGGATAACTTCACCTACTTTCTGACCGATTCGGGCTTCCTGCCCGGCGCCACCAACACCTTGCTGCTGGTGGGCAGCGTGCTGCTGATCAGCGTGGTGTTCGGGGTTTTGATCAGTGCACTGCTGGAGGCCAGTGAATTCTTCGGTCGCGGCATCGTGCGGGTGATGCTGATTTCGCCGTTTTTCATCATGCCCACTGTGGGTGCGCTGATCTGGAAGAACCTGATCTTCCACCCGGTCTCCGGAATCCTGGCCTATATCTGGAAACTGTTCGGCGCGCAACCGGTGGACTGGCTGGCGCACTACCCGCTGCTGTCGATCATCATCATTGTCTCGTGGCAATGGCTGCCCTTCGCGATCCTGATCCTGATGACCGCCATGCAGTCCCTCGACCAGGAACAGAAAGAAGCCGCCCGCCTCGACGGCGCCGGCCCCGTCGCGATCTTCTGGCACCTGACCCTGCCGCATCTGGCGCGGCCGATTGCCGTGGTGGTGATGATCGAGACGATCTTCCTGCTGTCGGTGTTCGCCGAAATCTTCACCACCACCAACGGCGGCCCCGGCTATGCGTCGACCAACCTCGCCTACCTGATCTACAACCAGGCACTGGTGCAGTTCGACGTCGGCATGGCCTCGGCCGGCGGCCTGATCGCCGTGGTCATCGCCAACATCGCCGCGATCATTCTGGTGCGGATGATCGGCAAAAACCTGACTGACAAAGCCTGAGGCCCGCCATGACTCTTCAACAATCCCGCCGGCTGCAAAGCCTGCTGCTCGGCACGCTGGCCTGGGCCATCGCGATCATCATTTTCTTCCCGATCTTCTGGATGGTGCTGACCAGTTTCAAGACCGAAATCGACGCCTTCGCCACGCCGCCACAGTTGTTTTTCACGCCGACGCTGGAGAACTACCTGCACATCAACGAGCGCAGCGACTACTTCAGTTTCGCCTGGAACTCGGTGGTGATTTCCTTCAGCGCTACCGCCCTGTGCCTTCTGATCGCGGTGCCGGCGGCCTACTCGATGGCGTTCTACGAAACCCAGCGCACCAAAGGCACGCTGCTGTGGATGCTCTCCACCAAGATGCTGCCGCCGGTAGGCGTGCTGATGCCGATCTACCTGCTGGCCAAGAGTTTCGGCCTGCTCGACACGCGCATCGCGCTGATCGTGATCTACACGCTGATCAACCTGCCGATCGTGGTCTGGATGGTTTACACCTACTTCAAGGACATCCCCAAAGACATCCTCGAAGCCGCCCGCCTCGACGGCGCCACCCTGGCTCAGGAAATGCTCCGGGTGTTGCTGCCGATCGCCAAGGGCGGCCTCGCTTCGACCGTACTGCTGTCGCTGATCCTGTGCTGGAACGAGGCGTTCTGGTCGCTGAACCTGACCTCGTCCAAAGCCGCGCCGCTGACCGCGCTGATCGCCTCCTACTCAAGCCCTGAAGGACTGTTCTGGGCCAAGTTGTCGGCCGTCTCGACCCTGGCCTGCGCGCCAATCCTGATCTTCGGCTGGATCAGCCAGAAACAACTGGTGCGCGGCCTGTCGTTCGGCGCCGTCAAATAAGAATTCGCAAAAGGAGCGCCACCATGGCCAACCTGAAAATCAAGAATCTGCAAAAAGGCTTCGAAGGTTTTTCCATCATCAAGGGCATCGACCTTGAGGTGAACGACAAGGAATTCGTGGTGTTCGTCGGCCCGTCGGGCTGCGGCAAATCCACGTTGCTGCGACTGATCGCAGGCCTTGAAGAAGTCAGCGGCGGCACCATCGAACTGGACGGGCGCGACATCACCGAAGTCAGCCCGGCCAAGCGTGACCTGGCGATGGTGTTCCAGACCTACGCGCTGTACCCGCACATGACCGTGAAAAAGAACATGTCGTTTGCCCTCGATCTGGCCGGTGTGCCGAAGGCTGAGGTCGAAAAGAAAGTCGGTGAAGCGGCGCGGATTCTCGAACTGGGCCCGATGCTGGAGCGCAAGCCAAAGCAGTTGTCCGGCGGCCAGCGTCAGCGTGTGGCCATCGGCCGGGCGATCGTGCGCAACCCGAAAATCTTCCTGTTCGACGAACCACTGTCCAACCTCGACGCCGCCCTGCGGGTGCAAATGCGCCTGGAGCTGCTGCGCCTGCACAAAGACTTGAAAGCGACGATGATCTACGTGACCCACGATCAGGTCGAAGCCATGACCATGGCCGACAAGGTGGTGGTGCTCAATGGCGGCAAGATCGAGCAGGTCGGCTCGCCGCTGGAACTGTATCACAACCCCGCCAACCTGTTCGTCGCCGGGTTCCTCGGCACGCCGAAAATGGGCTTCCTCAAGGGCAAGATCGCCCGGATCGACGGCCCGAGCTGCGAAGTCTCGCTGGACGCCGGCACCCGCATCACCCTGCCGTTCAACGCGGCGAACCTGAGCGTCGGCAGCGCCGTGACCCTGGGCATTCGCCCGGAACATCTGGAACTCGCGCAGCCGGGCGACTGCACCCTGCAAGTCACCGCCGACGTCAGCGAACGGCTGGGCAGCGACACCTTCTGCCACGTCAAGACCAACGCCGGCGAAGCCCTGACCATGCGCGTGCGCGGTGATCTGGCGAGCCGTTACGGCGAACAACTGAACCTGCACCTGGACGCCGCCCACTGCCATCTGTTCGATGCCGACGGCGTGGCGCTGACCCGCCCGTTGCGCGCCGCCGCCTGATTTCGAGACCGACCCAATGAAACTGAACCAACAGAACCTCAACCGCCTCGCCACCGAAGTGAAACTGCCGGCCTACAGCCTCAGCGACACACGTCAGGGCATCGCCCACATTGGCGTCGGCGGTTTCCATCGCGCGCATCAGGCGTATTACACCGATGCGCTGATGAACACCGGCGAAGCGCTGGACTGGGCCATTTGCGGTGTCGGCCTGCGCGCCGAAGACCGTCGCGCCCGGGACGACCTCAAGGAACAGGATTACCTGTTCACCCTGTTCGAACTCGGCGACAGCGATGACACCGAAGTCCGCGTCATCGGCGCCATCCGCGACATGCTGCTGGCCAGCGACAGCGCCCAGGTGCTGATCGACAAACTCGCCGCCCCGCAGATCCGCATCGTCTCGCTGACCATCACCGAGGGCGGCTACTGCATCGACGACAGCAACGGCGAGTTCATGGCGCACCTGCCGCAGATTCAGCACGACCTGACCTACCCGCAGCAGCCACAAACCGTGTTCGGCTTCCTTTGTGCAGCGCTGGCCAGGCGGCGCAAGGCGGGTATTCCGGCGTTCACCGTGATGTCCTGCGATAACCTGCCACACAACGGTGCCGTCACCCGCAAGGCACTGCTGGCCTTCACCGCGCTGCTGGATCCCGACCTGCGTGACTGGATCGACGCCAACGTCAGCTTCCCCAACGCCATGGTCGACCGCATCACGCCGATGACCAGCACCGCGCATCGCTTGCAACTGGCGGATAAACACGCCGTCGACGACGCCTGGCCGGTGGTCTGCGAGCCGTTTGTGCAATGGGTGCTGGAAGACAAATTCGTCAACGGCCGCCCGGCCTGGGAAAAGGTCGGTGTGCAGTTCACCGACGACGTTTCGCCCTACGAAGAGATGAAGATCAAGCTGCTCAACGGCAGTCATCTGGCCCTGACGTATCTGGGCTTTTTGAAGGGCTACCGTTTCGTTCACGAAACCATGAACGACCCGTTGTTCGTGCGTTACATGCGCGCCTACATGGACCTGGACGTGACACCGCAACTGGCGCCGGTGCCGGGGATCGACCTGACGGAGTACAAGAACACCCTGGTGGCGCGGTTTTCCAATCAGGCGATTGCCGATCAGCTGGAGCGGGTTTGCTCCGATGGGTCGTCGAAGTTTCCCAAGTTCACCATTCCGACGATCAATCGGTTGATTGCCGATGGGCGCGAGACCAAGCGAGCGGCGCTGGTGGTGGCGGCGTGGGCGCTTTATCTGAAGGGCGTGGACGAGAATGGCGACACTTATTCGATTCCGGATCCTCGGGCGGCGTTTTGTCAGGCGTTGGTGGCGGAGGATGCGCTGATTACTGAGCGGTTGTTGGGGGTTGAGGAGATTTTCGGGGTGGCGATACCGCGTTCGAAGGAGTTTGTGGCGGCGTTTGAGTGGTGCCTGAACAGCTTGCGGGAGGAAGGTGTGACGCGGACTCTAGAACAGGTTCTAGCCTGAAAAGCCCCCCTAACCCTAACCCTCTCCCGGAGGGAGAGGGAACTGACCGAGGCGCTTATCCGAGCTACATCGACCTGAAAGTCCCGAGCCGAACTCAGGATTTGAAAAGCATCGAGATCTGCTCCCTTTCCCCCTCTCCCTTAGGGCGGTCCGACGTTTCGGGAGGGCTGGGGTGAGGGGTACTCTTGATCTACGAGGCATAAGACAGGTTCAGAGTCGAACTCAGGGTTTGAAACCTACACAAATCTGCTCCCTTTCCCCTCTCCCCTCTGGGGAGAGGGCTGGGGTGAGGGGTGGCTCTTGATCTTCATCGCGAATCAACAGGTTCACTCATGAACAACCAACAACTCTTCCTCGGCATCGACTGCGGCACCCAAGGCACCAAAGCCATCATCCTCGATGCTACCAGCGGTCAGGTGTTGGGCCAGGGCGCCGCCGCCCACACGATGATCAGCGGCGCCAACGGCCGTCGCGAACAGGACACCGCACAATGGCTGGAGGCCTTCGCCCTCGCCACCCGGCGTGCATTGCTGGCGGCAAATGTCGACGGCCAGTCGATCCTCGGCATCGGCGTTTCCGGCCAGCAACACGGTCTGGTGCTGCTCGACGAGCAAGGCCAGGTCCTGCGCCCGGCCAAGCTCTGGTGTGACACCGAAACCACGGCGGAAAACGACCGTCTGCTGACTTACCTGGGCGGCGAAAAAGGTTCGCTGGAACGCCTCGGCGTGGTGATTGCGCCGGGCTACACCGTGTCCAAGCTGTTGTGGACCAAGGAGCAACACCCCGCCGTATTCTCACGGATCGCAAAAATCCTGCTGCCCCATGACTACCTGAATTTCTGGCTCACCGGCCGTAGCTGCAGCGAATACGGCGACGCATCCGGCACCGGTTACTTCAACGTGCGCACCCGCCAATGGGATCTGCAACTGCTGCGCGACATCGATGCCAGTGGCCGCCTGCAAGCGGCGCTGCCAGAGCTGATCGACGCCCATCAAGCGGTGGGCACGATCCTGCCGGCGATTGCCGAACACCTGGACATCAACCCCAACGCACTGGTGTCCAGCGGTGGCGGCGACAACATGATGGGCGCCATCGGCACCGGCAATATTCAACCGGGGGCGATCACCATGAGCCTCGGTTCCTCCGGCACGGTGTACGCCTACTCTGAGGCGCCCAAGGTCAGCCCCGATGCCTCTGTCGCGACCTTCTGTTCGTCCAGCGGCGGCTGGCTGCCGTTGATCTGCACCATGAACCTGACCAACGCCACCGGGGCGATTCGCGAACTGTTCGACCTCGATCTCGACGCTTTCAACATCTTGGTGGCCCAGGCCCCGATTGGCGCTGAAGGCGTAAGCATGCTGCCGTTCCTCAACGGCGAACGCGTGCCTCCCCTGCCCCACGCCACCGGCAGCCTGCACGGCCTGACTATCGATAACCTGACGCAAGCCAATCTGTGCCGAGCCGCCGTTGAAGGCACCACCTTCGGCCTGCGTTTCGGACTGGATCTGTTGCGCCAGAATGGTTTACAAAGCCGCAGCATTTGCCTGATCGGCGGCGGCTCGAAAAGTGCGGTGTGGCGGCAGATCGTCGCCGACATCATGAACACCCCGGTGATCTGCACCGAGCAAAGCGAAGCCGCCGCCCTCGGCGCGGCGATTCAGGCAGCGTGGTGCAAGTCATGGTCGAATGGCCACGAAGACACTCTGGCCGACCTGTGCGAACGCTGCGTGAAGCTCGACCTGAACAGTGAAACCCTGCCGGTTGCCGCGAATGTCGCGGCTTTCCAGCAGGCCTATGAACGCTATCGACTGCATGTCGCAACCTTATAAAGAGCAAACAACTATGTACCTGGTGTGTGGCGAAGCGCTGTTCGATTTCTTCAGCGAAGACGATGCCGGCGGGCAGGCGTCGAAAGTCAATTTCAAGGCGATTGCCGGTGGCTCGCCGTTCAACGTGGCGTTGGGTTTGCGTCGCCTCGGCGTGGACTCGGCGCTGTTCGCCGGGCTGTCCACCGACTATCTGGGCCGGCGTTTGCAGCAAGTGCTGCAGGACGAAGGCGTACGCCCGGATTACTTGGTGGATTTCGCCGCACCGACCACGCTGGCCATGGTCGCGGTGGGCGCCAATGGCTCGCCGCATTACAGCTTCCGGGGCGAAGGCTGCGCTGACCGCCAGTTGAGCCTGGCGCACCTGCCGACGCTGGGGCCGGACGTGCGTGGCCTGCACTTCGGTTCCTTCTCGCTGGTGGTGCAACCGGTGGCCGATACCCTGCTCGCCCTGATACGGCGCGAAAGCGGCAAACGCCTGATCAGCCTCGACCCGAACGTGCGCCTCAATCCCGAGCCGAATATTGATCTCTGGCGCGAGCGGATCGCCACGCTGGTGCAACTGGCCGACCTGATCAAGGTCAGCGACGAGGACTTGAGCCTGCTGTATCCCGAGCAGGATCCGCAGCGCGTCATCGAAGGCTGGCTGCAGCATCGCTGCCAAGTGGTGTTCCTGACCCGTGGCGGCGAAGGCGCGACCGTATTCAGCCGCGCTCATGGCTCATGGTCGGTGCCCGCAAGCTCGGTGAAGATTGCCGATACCGTCGGCGCGGGCGATACCTTCCAGGCCGCGTTGATCACCTGGCTGACCGAGCATGAACTGGATTCGGTGGACGGCGTACAGCATCTGCAACGTGATCAGATCGACGCCATGCTCAGGTTTGCCGTACAGGCGGCCGCCCTGACGTGCAGCAAGACAGGTCCGGATTTGCCTTATCGCCACCAGTTGACCTGACCGCGTAGACTGGCGCCCTTTTTTGCACGACGGGATGACGGCTTTTGAATTCGGGGCGCACGGTTGGACTTTTGATTTTGGCGGCATTGCTGAGCGGTTGCGGAACATCGCCGCCGCGTTCGCCGGAAAACCTCTGCGAGATTTTCCGCGAGAAAAGTGATTGGTACGACGCCGCACAAGTCACGCAAAAGCGTTGGGGCGTGCCGATCCAGGTGCCGTTCGCGATCATGTATCAGGAGTCCGGCTACCGTTACGACGCCAAGACGCCGCGCAAATACCTGTTGTGGGTGATTCCGTGGGGACGCGTCACGACCGCAGCGGGCTACGCGCAGGCCAAGGATGAAGTCTGGGCCGACTACCAGAAAAGCACCGGCCGCCATGGCGCCGACCGTGAAGACTTCGATGACGCCATCGACTTTGTCGGCTGGTACATGGACAAGACCACGTCGATCAACGGCGTGTACAAGTACGACGCCTACAACCAGTACCTCAACTACCACGAGGGCTGGGGCGGTTTCCGGCAGAAGACCTACGCCAGCAAGGCGTGGCTGCCGCCGGTGGCGCGCAAGGTGCAGAACCGTTCGGACATGTACGGCCAGCAATATGCGGCGTGCAAGGATGATTTGAATCGCGGGTTCTGGAGCCGGTTCTGGCACTGGCTCTGACCCTCGGAGCCCTTAAGGACGCATTCGCGAGCAAGCCCGCTCCCACAGGTTTCCCGGGTGCTCACTAAATTGTGGTCACCCTGAATCCCTGTGGGAGCGGGCTTGCCCGCGAAGGCGTCAGCTCAGACCCCGCCGACCTATGGGTTACAACACCGAAAAGTTGTAGCTCACGATCAACCGGGTCTCATCCACGTCCCGGGCGAACTTCTCGTAGTTCGTCCGATACGTCGCATTACGCAGACGCAGGCTGACGTCCTTGAACGTCCCGCTCTGGATCACGTACTTCAACTCGCTGTCGCGTTCCCACTCTTTGCCTTCCTGATCGCTGCCCGGCACTTTGATGTGATCGCCGTTCACGTAACGGGTCAGGAAGCTCAGGCCGTTGATGCCGATGGCCTTGAAGTCATAGTCGTAACGCAGCTGCCAGGAACGTTCCTGCGCGGCGGCGAAGTCGTTGACCTGCACGTAGTTCACAAGGTACGGATTGCTGCCATCGAGGTACGGCATCGAATTGTCGCCGTTCATACGCTGCCAGCCGGCGCTGAAGGTGTGGCCGCTGATGCCGTAGGACAGCATGCCGCTCAAGGCGCGGTTGTCGATGGAGCCGGCTTTTGCATCGCCGCTGTCGGCGCTTTTCAGTAGTCGCAGATCGGCTTTCAACACACCGTCACCCAGCGGCTGATTGGCCAACAGACCCACGAAGTGCTGGCGATAGATATCTTCCAGTTCGGCGTAGTGATACTGCGCAGTCAGGCGGTCGTTGATCTTGTAGTCGAAGCCGTACATGTCGAAATGATCGGCGGTGGTGTTGCACGCATAGCGCTTGTTCTTGCAGTGCACGCGGATGTCCTGGGAGTCGGTCGAGTCCCGGGCGGTGTACTTGTCCAGGCGTGCGGCCATGAAGGTCAGGTCCTTCACCTCTTTGGAGGTCAGCATCGCGCCGTTGAACATGGTCGGCAGCAGACGGCCGTCGTTGTACTTGAGCAACGGCAGATCCGGCAGCAGCGCGCCGTATTTCAGCACCGTGTCCGAGACTTTCACTTTGGCGGTCAGGCCCATTTTCGCGTACTGACCTTTCGAACCGCGCGGGTTGTCGCCGCTGGACGGCAGCAGGCCGCTGTTGCTGCGGTCGGGACTGGAATCGAGCTGGAAGCCCGCCATGCCCAGCGCATCGATGCCGAAACCTACGGTGCCTTCGGTGTAACCCGATTGCAGATTGAGAATGAAGCCTTGAGCCGACTCTTCGCGCTTGGATGCGCCCTGATCGCTGGAGGTGTGCCCATCACGGAAATCGCGGTTGAAGTACACCGTGCGCGATTCGATCTTCGCCGTGGTGTCTTCGAAGAAACCGCCGGCCTGAGCCTGTGCGGTAAAACCGGCGCACAGCACCAGGGCTCCGAAGCCAAACGACTGGCGCGGGGTGATGAGGGGAAATGGGGGACGCATTGAAAACTCCAACAGAACAACGATTGCGCGGGGGCGCAAACAACCAGAAATAGCTCCCGTCCCGGCACAGTGAAGAGCCGGGAGGAAGTGAACACGCGGGGGTGAGCGCCCATGATGGCAGATGGCTTTGACGTGCTACAGGCGACTTTAGTCTGAAACTGACTGATTGTTCCTGAGCACCAAATCAGGCGGCAGTCTTGGGACTGGCAGCGCCAAGTGCCGGTTTTACTGGATAAAACCGTGGCTCTAAGGGTTTTCCCTATACCTTCGGGGCTGTGCTTCTACGGCATTTGCGCCTTGAACGAGGCCGTTTAATCCTGCACCATCCGCCCACGCTAATCCAAAGGACGGAAATCAAGGCATGCTGGACGCCAACGCTACCCACATTACCCTCACGCTCGAAGGCGCTTCCGCCGACCTGCAAGTCCTCAGCTTCACCGGTCGCGAAGCCCTCAACGAACCGTTCCGTTTCGACCTCGAACTGGTCAGCGCCCGCCCCGACCTCAAGCTCGAAGAACTCCTGCACAAGCCCGGCTGCCTGACCTTCGGCGCCACTGGCGAGGGCAAGATTCATGGTCTGGTGTATCGCATCGAGCAGGGCGATTCCGGCAAGACCCTGACCCGCTACAGCCTGAGTCTGGTGCCACAACTGGCCTACCTGCGGCACAACCATGATCAGCAGATCTTCCAGCAACTGACCGTGCCGAAGATCATCGCCCAAGTGCTCGAAGATCGCGGCATTCTGGCCGATGCCTACAGCTTCCAGCTCAGCGCCGAGTACCCGGAACGCGATTACTGCGTGCAGTACGACGAATCCGACCTGCATTTCATCCAGCGCCTGTGCGAAGAGGAAGGCATTCACTTCCACTTCCAGCACAGCAGCAGCGGCCACAAACTGGTGTTCGGCGACGACCAGACCGTGTTCCGCAAACTGAAACCGGTGAACTACCAGCAAGACTCCGGCATGACCGCCGACAAACCGGTGATCAAGCGCTTCAACTTGCGCCTGGAGACCCGCACCAGCCGCGTCAGCCGTCGCGACTATGATTTCGAGAAACCGAAAATCCTGCCTGAAGGCGCGGCCAAATCCGCATACATGCCAGACCTTGAGGACTACGACTATCCCGGGCGCTTCACCACGCGTGAGCGCGGCAAGTTCCTCTCGACCCGAGCGCTGGAACGCCATCGCAGCGACTACAAACTCGCCGAAGGCAAAGGTGACGAACCGACCTTGACCACGGGCCATTTCCTGACCCTGGCCGAACATCCGCGCGCCGAATGGAACGATATGTGGCTGCTGCTGGAAGTCTTCCACGAAGGCAAGCAACCGCAAGTGCTGGGCGAGAACGTCACCAGCGACGTCACCGACAACAAAAGCGATTTCCACCAGGGCTACCGCAACAGCTTCGTGGCCACTCCGTGGGACGCCCACTACCGCCCTGCCCTCGAACACCCGAAACCGAAAGTCCTCGGCAGCCAGACCGCCATCGTCACCGGTCCCGGCGGCGAAGAGATCCACTGCGATCAGTACGGCCGCGTGAAAGTGCAATTCCACTGGGACCGCGACGGCCAGGCCGACGACAAGACCACCTGCTGGCTGCGCGTCGCCAGCGGCTGGGCCGGCGCGGCCTATGGCGGCATCGCCATCCCGCGCATCGGCATGGAAGTGCTGGTGACCTTCCTTGAAGGCGATCCTGACCAACCGCTGGTCACCGGTTGCCTGTACCACAAGGAAAACGTCGTCCCCTACGACCTGCCGGCAAACAAGACCCGCAGCACCTTCAAGACCCTGAGCTCCCCGGGCGGCAAGGGCTACAACGAATTCCGCATCGAAGACAAGAAAGGCGTGGAGCAGATCTACATCCACGCCCAGCGCGACTGGGACGAAAACATCGAGCACGACCAGAAAATCCGCGTTGGCAACGAACGCCACGACACCGTCGAAGCCAACACCCTGAGCGAATTCAAGGTCGAGGAACACCGCATCACTCACCTGGACCGCAAGAGCGAAATGCGCGCCAACGATCACCTGACCGTGGGCGTGACCCAGCACGTGAAGGTCGGCACCGGGCAGTTCGTCGAGGCGGGCACGGAGATTCACTACCACGCTGGCGACAAAGTCGTGATCGAGGGCGGGATGGAGCTGACGGCCAAGGCTGGCGGCAGCTTCGTCAAGGTCGATGCCGGTGGCGTGACCATCAGCGGTGCCGAGGTGAAGGCCAATACCGGTGGTGCACCGGGTGCCGGCACCGGGATCGCGATTCTGCCGCCGGTCATTCCCGCCCCGGCCGCCAACGACAAGCCTGGCACCGTCGTGTCGCCGAAGCAGGTGGTGAAATCCGCTTGAGGCTCAACGCAGTCTTTGCGGCTGGACTCATCGCTTCAAGCCTTCATGTCGTTGCCGCTCAGCCATCGTTCACGACGGTGGCTGAGTGCGATCTGGCAGGCCCCGACAGCAGACTGTCCTTGCTGCGGGGCCACCCCCTCTCCGACGCTCACGTTTACAAAATCCGTCAGGAACAAGAAACCCGATTCTTGTATGCGGATGCCGATGCTTCTTTCGGTAGTCGTGTTGATTGGCAGTGCGTGCCAACCGGCAAAGGCGCGAATGTCTTTGTGATGACTGGCGAGTTCAGCTCCAACTACCAACAAGGCATTCTGTTTTTTCGGGATACGAACGACAGGCGGATTCACCGCGTGGAGTTCGCGGAGCGAAACCGTCCTCGCTGGGTATTGAGCGGCTCGAAAGGCCCTCAAGTCATTTTCGAGAACGCTGGATATGAGAGCGCCCACAAGTATTTGATTTACGGGCCGGCGGATGCCTATCTGGAAACGGATGAGCTGCCGTTACCTGCGACCGCACAAGGCGAATCGCTGATTGAGTTGAAACCTTATCCTTAGCGTGAACGTTTTAATTCAACAGGGGACCATCGCGTCCCCCGTTGAACGCTGGCGAAATGTCAGGCCGGTGCGGTCCAGTTCAACATTCTCTGTTGGGCTACCTGCAGCAAATCATTGCCATCCTGCGCCAGCAAATACAGCGCATGAGTGATGTGGGGAATGTCCTGGACATCGGCGTGTTTGAAACACAGGCAATGCAGGGTTTCGAGCAGGTCGGCGGCGGCGCGTACGCGCTGGACGGCGGCTTCGAAGATGTCTTGGGGGTTGGCTTCGGTGTCGATGACCAGCGGTGCGCTGTCGGTGACGCCGCTGTTGAGCGGGAGGTAGCGGGCGGAGCTTAGTTTCAGTATTGGCATTGGAATTACTCACGGCAGCTTGAATGTAACCGCCAGCACCGTGACCAAACGATGGGGAGGCGGACTGTGTACAGGCTTGGTCAACCGAGAACCACCCGACTCGGCTCGCCCGAAGGCGACCCTGCACACAGCCGCCACAGCAATGCACTCCACAGACACGAATGTCCGTCGGGCGAATAATGGCACACATGCACAGGTGATTACGTTAGGTGACCAAACCTAAGTCGCTGATTTTGCAGCGACACCAAAACCATAACCGCCCCGCTCCAGCCGCCGGAAGCAGACAAGGCAGCGGTTCCTGTAGGAAGGCGCCGAGAATCCCACGAGAAACAATCCCCCGTCAGACAGCCGGCATTCAGCCGGGTTAACCCTCGCTTAACGCCGTGGTCAAAGACTCTAGTCATCCGCACGCTCTCAGCCGATGCTGACGCCCAGTGCGGCAGGTCTGGCGTGTTTCACGCCGGGCTTTCTATCCGTCGCACGGGAGTTTCTCCATGAACATTCGTCCGTTCCTGCTCACCACCGCCCTCGCCTGTACCGCGTTTGCCGGGCTGGCCCAGGCCAATGACACCACGACCACCAAAGCGGTGCCGTACACCTATGGCATGCCGTTGAATGTGGCCAAAGTGGTCTCGATGACCGAGCAGCCAACCAAGGCCTGCAAAGTGATCGATGCCGACATGAAGTACATCGACACGTCAGGCAAACCCGAGGAAATCACTTACCGGAAAATGTCTGACGCCTGCGACTTCCAGAACTGACAGAAAGCTCTGATTTGCGGCTTTGCGGTAGGCGGGCAAGGGTCTCGAAGGTTATGCTCGGGGCCCCTCCTCACTGCCGCAAGGATTCGCCATGCAGTTGTCGTTTCGCACGTTGTCGACCATCACCTTTTCCCTGTGTTTTCTGTTGGCGCTGGCCTGGGGCCTCGTGCCGCAAGTACTGCTTTCGATCTGGAGCATTGAATACTCCGAGGCAGCAGGATTTGTCGCACGACGCATGGCGGTGCTGTTCGCGGCGTTGGGGGTGATGTTCTATCTGGTGCGCAATGCGCCGGTGTCGATCGCGCGCAATGCAATGAACAACGGTTTTATCGTCGGCTGTTTTGGTCTGGCGGTGCTGGGTTTCGCTGAATGGCTCAACGGCCACGCCGGCCCCGGGATTCTGCTCGCGGTGCTGGTCGAGTTCGCGCTGGGCCTCGGTTTCGTGCAGGCCCGGCGCGTGACGGTCGAACTGGGTGAAACGGTGGGTTAAACCACTTTTGCACGCTGGGTGAATTGATGATTGGCAGCCTGTTGCGCAAGATCGGAGCGCAACCCGGCAATCAGGCCATTGATTTCACGACAACTATTCAAATGACTGGCATCGATGCCACTCACCAGTAGATCCACCTGATCAGTCTTATGATCGCCATATACCTTGACGGTCATCGACAGATCCGTGGACAGCGTGCACTGACAGCGTTTCGGCAGAAAGCTGCTTTCAATGATATTGCGTAGTTCCAAGGCAGACAGAAACATGGCGAACCCTCTCCTTACTGTGAGACTGCCAATCAAGTATTCACATTGACCGTTGCCACTGTTCCCGGCGGGTGTATCCCCGCTGAATCCCTGGGTATGACAAGCGGTTGTACTGCGAAATGCCCATTGGAGTGTAGGCGCACAAACTCGGTGCGCCGCACCAAATCAACGCATAAAACGTGCCTTTCATCGGTTCGCTTTCACCTCCTGCCAAATCAATGACTTGGCGAAAGCACAGGCAAGTGGCCAGTTGCAAAATGCAAGATTCGATCGTGCAGGCACTGCAATTTGCAAGCGGCTGGCGGTTTGCATTCATTGCCCATGGCAGTGAGAATGCCCGTCTACCAACGTACACCCGCCAGGAGGCTTCAATGGGAAATTTCACTGTTTACGCGACGGCCGGCCTGATGCTCGCGAGCATCTCCACCCTCACCCACGCCGCCAAACTCGAAGACACGGCGCCCTACCCCAAAGCCGAAGCGGGCTTCACCCGCCAGGTCATTCACCTGCCGCAGCAGGCCCAGGAAGACAACTTCAAAGTCGAAATCCTTGCCGGCAAGACCCTTGAAGTGGACTGCAACCGCCAGCGCCTGGGCGGCACCCTCGAAGAGAAAAATCTGGAAGGCTGGGGCTATCCGTTTTACCGCCTGGAAAAAGTCAGCGGCCCGATGAGCACGATGATGGCCTGCCCGCCCGGCAGTCAGAAAAAGCGCGCCTTCGTCCCTGTGATCGGTGACGGCTTCACCGTGCGTTACAACAGCAAACTGCCAATCGTGGTTTACGCACCGACGGATGTCGAAGTGCGCTATCGCATCTGGTCGGCTTCGGACAAGGTCGGCACTGCCATCCCCGAGTAACTCGCCAAGGAGCAGCGGCATTGATTACCTGCCACGTCAGATACGTGATTGATCCCTACCAGCTCGACGCCTTCGAAGCCTACGCCAAAACCTGGCTGGGCATCGTCGAACGGCTGGGCGGGACGCATCACGGCTATTTTCTGCCCTCGGAAGGCGCGAGCAACATCGCTTACTGCCTGTTCAGTTTTCCGTCCCTGGCGGATTACGAAAGCTATCGCCACATTGCATTGACCGACCCGGAAAGCACGGCGTTGGTGGCGGATCTGATGGAGAAGAAGTTCATCATCAGCTACGAGCGCAGCTTCCTGCGCCCGTTGTTGCCCTGATAACCCTTACGCCACAATCCCGCCGGCCGCAGCGCGTTCGGCGACGTGGCGCAAGCTGTCAAAGTTGATATTGGCGCCGGAATCGATGGCGATCAGCGTCTGATTCCGTGCGCCGGTCTGCGCCACGTACTTTTTGATGCCCGCGACCGCCAATGCGCCGGAAGGCTCGGTGATCGAGCGGGTATCGTCGTAGATGTTCTTGATCGCCGCGCAGAGCTCGTCGTTGCTGACGGTGATCACTTCATCCACGCAGAAGCGGCAGACCTCAAAGCCATAGGCGCCGATCTGCGCCACTGCCACGCCATCGGCGAAGGTGCCGACGCTGGGCAACACCACTCGCGCATCCGCTTGCAAAGCAGCCTTCAGACAGGCCGAGTGCTCCGACTCCACGCCGATGATCCGCACCTCCGGCCGCAGGTATTTCACATACGCTGCGATACCGGCGATCAACCCGCCGCCGCCCACCGGGACGAAAATGGCGTCCAGAGCGCCCTGATGCTCGCGCAGAATCTCCATTGCAACCGTGCCCTGGCCGGCGATCACATCGGGATCGTCGAACGGCGAGACGAACGTTCGCCCGGTCTGCTGCGCCAGTTGCAGCGCATGGGCCAGGGCAAACGGAAAGCTTTCGCCATGCAACAACGCCTCGGCCCCACGACTGCTGACACCCAGCACTTTCAGCTCAGGTGTTGTTGCCGGCATGACGATGGTCGCAGCAATGCCCAATTCACGCGCCGCCAGCGCTACGCCTTGAGCGTGATTGCCCGCCGATGCCGTGATGACCCCGCGCGCCTTCTGCTCGTCGCTCAGTTGCACCAGTTTGTTGTAGGCACCGCGAATCTTGAAGGAGAACGTCGGTTGCAGATCTTCGCGCTTGAGCAGAATCCGGTTGCCCAGCGCCTCGGACAAGGCCGGCGCGGATTGCAGCGGCGTGCGC
Source organism: Pseudomonas sp. COW5 (assembly GCF_026240005.1). Classification (NCBI taxonomy): domain Bacteria; kingdom Pseudomonadati; phylum Pseudomonadota; class Gammaproteobacteria; order Pseudomonadales; family Pseudomonadaceae; genus Pseudomonas; species Pseudomonas sp. COW5. The sequence continues at coordinate 5,633,633 of NZ_JAPHVP010000001.1, forward strand.
ACCGCCAGTTCATACACCGGCGCGGCGAGGATCTTTTTCACGTTTTGCTCAAGCAAGGCTTGCTGGTCGGGGCTGTGGCGCATGGTCGTCTCCTGACTTTTTATTCAGAACCCCGGAGACAGAAAGTAAAAACCCGCCTCTAGGGCGGGTTGGGTGCTGCAGTCGTGAGCTAGCCCGCCAAATGAGGAATGGCGGTAATAATGCTTGGCTGGCAGCGCAGTACGGTGGAAGTCATGGCCCCGAAATTAGCTCGGGCGCTGCTGGCAAGTCAATGGCGATTTTTGCGTTGGGTCTGTAGGCTGGTCTTTCGCTCATCTGACCAAGGAAGGAATACATGATGTCCATCGCCCTGCCCCTCACTGCTTTGATCGCCTTCAGTGGCTACACCGTTTCCGTGATGCTGCAAGCCGAACAGTCGCTGATCGACTTCGGTATCAGTCTGATGTCGCGGCCAGACACTGCGCAGGTGGTGATCGATCTTTATCTGTTGGCGACGCTGGCCGGCATCTGGATGTACAAGGATGCGCGCAAGCGCGGGCAGTCGAGTTGGTCGGTGGTGCCGTATCTGTTGCTGACGGCGGTGTTTGTTTCGGTCGGGCCGCTGTTGTACCTGGTGGTCCGGGGCCTGCAGGATCGCAAACGCCCGGCCGCCGTCATTTCGCCAGACGCCTGAGCCCGAACAACATCCCGCCCGCCCCCAACAGCATCGCCGCCAGGAACAATGGGTACGACACCCACCACGGTGTCCCGGCGGTCATCATGCTGAACTCCGACATGCCGCCAATGCTCGCAATCAGGTTGAGCGGCAGAAACACCACGTTGATCAGCGTCAGCTTGCGCAGCAGATTGTTCATGCTGTTGTTCATCAGGTTGCCCCGGGCGTCGATCAGCCCGGAAAACACCGTGGAGTAGATTTCCGCCTGCTTGTAGCACTGGTTGTTTTCGATGATCAGGTCGTCGATCAGGCCAATCGCTTCGCTGCCAAAATGCTGCTTCTCGGCGTGGTTGCGCAGGCGTGTCAGTACCGCGCCGTTGCTGTGCAGGGCGTTGATGTAATAGATCAGGCTTTCGCTGAGGTTGAACATCTGCACCAGATGCTGGTTCTGCATCGAGGCGTTGAATTTTTGCTGTAACTCCCGGGCAACCAGTTTGATCACCTTCAGGTGCCCGAGGTAGTGATGGATGTTGTTGAACAGCAGGTCCAACAACACATCCAGCGGCGTATTGAGCGGCCGGCCCGTGCCGAGACCGTGCAGCGGCGTGTCGTCGGTGGCGATCACCAGCAACTGGCCCGGCGAAAACAGCAAACCGCAGGACGACACCTCGAACGCCAGGCTGCCGCCGCCGGAGTAGTTCTCGGGACGCTTCCAGATCAGAAACAGGTGATCCGGATGAAACTCGATCCGTGACACCTCGTCCGGGTCCAGCGCTGAGGCCAGAGCATGCTCATCCAGTTTGAAGTGACTGTGGAGCAGGTCGCGTTCTGCCGCGTCGGGATCGCTGAACAACATCACCTCGGCATCCAGCCGTTCGACCCGCTGCAGTGCGCCGTGGCTCAGTGCAAAGCTGTTGATCATCGGCCGGTCACCAGGCCTGGCCACGACGTTTGAGTTCCAGGCGCCTCACGAACTCCTCCAGCACCAGCGAATACAGATCGTCTTGCAGGTAAGCGTCTTCGATGCCGGCGTCAAGGTTCGGGTTGTCGTTGACTTCGATGACCACCACCTTGTCGCCGGCCTGTTTCAGGTCGACGCCGTACAAGCCGTCGCCGATCAGGTTGGCGGTCTTTACTGCCAGCTCCACCACCGCACGCGGCGCTTCGTGGATCGCCAGCGTGCGGCATTCGCCGTTGACGTCCTGGCCCTTGGCCTTGTGGTTGTAGATCTGCCAATGGCCCTTGGACATGAAGTACTGGCAGGCAAAGATCGGTTTGCGGTTGAGCACGCCGATGCGCCAGTCGTACTCGGTGTAGAAAAACTCCTGGGCCAGCAACAGCACCGAATGCTCGAACAGTTCGGCGGTGGCTTCGAGCAAGGCCTGTTGGCTCTCGACCTTGATCACGCCACGGGAGAAGCAGCCGTCAGGGATTTTCAGCACTAGCGGGAACCCCAGGCGTTCGCCGACCCGCTCGAAGTCTTCCGGTCGTTCCTTGTAGAGAATTTCCGTGGCGGGCATGCCCAGTTGATGGCTGTTGAGCAAATCAGTGAGATAGACCTTGTTGGTGCAACGCAGGATCGACGTCGGGTCGTCCATCACCACCAGCCCTTCGCTTTCGGCTTTCTTGGCGAAACGGTAAGTGTGATTGTCGACGCTGGTGGTCTCGCGGATCAGCAAGCCGTCGTACTCGGCCAGCCTTGCGTAGTCCTTGCGCTCGATAAGCTCGACATCGATGCCCATGCCCTTGCCGACCCTCACGAAATTCTCCAGCGCCCGGGGGTTGGACGGCGGCAGCGCTTCCTGCGGATCGTGCAGGATGGCCAGGTCATAACGTGCCACTTGCGGCGAACGCGGTACACGCCAGATCTTGCGGCTGAAGCCGTCCAGGGCATTGGCAAACTGGTCTTCCTGATCGTCGCGCAACTTGTGCAGGGCACCGGACTTGATGCCTTCGATGTGCCAACCGTTAGTTCGACGGAATTCAACTAACAGGATCGGGCACGGAAACACTTCAAACAATTGCCGGGCCAGATCCTGCAACGGCTCGATGTGCGTTCTGCCGAAATAAAGTGTCAGCGTAAAACCTTCGGTATCACTGTAGAGGTGATGACTGAGGGCTTTTTCCAGGGTTTTATCCAGGTCATCCAGCGCCAGACCGTAAAGGGATTTGCGGGTCAGTTCACTGATGGTGCGCACCGACGGAATCACCTTGTGCCCCCGGGCTTCGGCCAGCAGCGAGCAGTAATAGCCGTGGCCCAGATACTTGTAGCTGCGGCACAGGTTGATCACCTGAACGCGTTTTCCCGGCTCGCTGTCGGGCGGTTGTTCGAGGTATTCCTGAGCCGTCAGGATGTCTTCGCTGGGAAAGTACGAGGCCCAGTCTTCCTTGCGTTCGACGATGATCAACACTTGACTGGAAGTTCTGATTTGCGGTTTTAAATAAGTTGCCGGTGGCAAACTTTGACTGGATACTTCGCGCCAATGACCCTGTACCGCTGACATAGAAATTGATCCGTTGGAGAACAAGACCTTTTCTATTAAGCACGAACTTTTTCGAAAGTCCCGTTTCGTTACGCAACTTTTACGGCGGTCATATGAACACTGTTTTTCGCTTGGCGACAGTTGATGATTTACCGGCGCTGCTGGCACTGGAAATGCACTGTTTCACCACGGACCGGCTCACTCGCCGCAGCTTCCAATGGATGATTACCCGGGCCCACGGCCAGTTGCTGGTGGCCGAGCGCGAGGGTCATCTGCTGGGTTATGCGCTGGTGCTGTTCCATCGCGGCACGTCGCTTGCGCGGTTGTATTCCATCGCCATTTCCCCCGAAGCCCGGGGCGGTGGCCTGGGCAAGCAGTTGCTGCAGCGCATCGAAGCCTGCGCCCTTGAGCATGACTGCGCTTACCTGCGGCTGGAGGTGCGTACTGACAACCCTGCCGCCATCGCGTTGTACGAACGCAGTGGCTATCGGCGCTTTGCGCTGATTCACGACTACTACGAAGACCACGCGGACGCGTTGCGTCTGGAAAAACGCATCCTGCAACACCACGATTCGCGCAGCATCAAGGTGCCCTATTACCGGCAGACCACCGATTTCACCTGCGGGCCGGCGTGCCTGCTGATGGCCATGGGTGCCTTGCAGGCTGAACGACCGCTGGAACGTCGCGAAGAACTTCAGCTCTGGCGCGAAGCGACCACCGTGTTCATGACCGCCGGCCATGGCGGTTGCAGCCCTCAAGGCCTGGCGTTGGCCGCATGGCGCCGGGGGTTTCGCGTGCGTTTGCAACTGAGCATGACCGGGCCGCTGTTTCTCGACGGCGTGCGCGACGCGCATAAAAAAGACGTCATGCGTCTGGTGCACGACGAGTTCATGGCACAGCTGAACGACACCGACGTTGATCAGATCATCGGCACGACACTGGATTTGCCCCGCCTGCTAAACGCTGGCGGGCAGCCTTTGGTGCTGATCAGCAGTTATCGACTGACCCGCTCCAAATCCCCGCACTGGGTGATCGTCACCGATTGCGACGAGGATTTCGTCTACCTGCACGACCCGGACGTGGATCACAGCCAGCATCGCCAGCCCATGGACTGCCAGCATGTGCCGGTCAGCCATGGGGAGTTCGAGAAGATGTGCCGGTTTGGGCGCGGCAAGTTGCGGGCTGCGGTGGTGCTTTACGCCCGCTCACCCGCATGAAGCATTTATTTGAGTCCGACCTTGTACAGCGAGCCGTCGGACTCGTCCGTCAACAGATACAGATAGCCGTCCGGCCCTTGGCGCACATCACGGATCCGTTGCTTCAGATCTCCCAACAAGCGTTCTTCATGCACCACCTTGTCACCGTCGAACTGCAGACGAATCAGTTCCTGAGTGACCAGCGCCCCGATGAACACGTTGTGCTGCCAGGGCTTGAAACGGTCGCCATCGTAGAACGCCATGCCGGTGACACCCGGTGATTTTTCCCAGACATGGTGCGGGGCGACGGTGCCTTCGACGGTTTTACCCTGGGCTTCAGGAATGGGCTGCATCGAGTAGTTGATGCCGTGGGTTGCCAGCGGCCAGCCGTAGTTCTTGCCGCGCTCGATGATGTTCACCTCGTCGCCGCCACGCGGGCCGTGCTCGTTTTCCCACAATGTGCCGGTCCATGGATTGAGTGCTGCGCCCTGCGGGTTGCGATGACCGTAGGACCAGATTTCCGGACGGACACCGGACTGACCGACAAACGGGTTGTCATCCGGCACCTTGCCGTCGGGGTAGATTCGCACGACCTTGCCTTGCAGCTTGTCCAGATCCTGCGCGGTCGGGCGGTCGTTGTTTTCGCCGAGGGTGATGAACAGGTAGCCGTCACGGTCGAATACCAGCCGCGAGCCGAAGTGATTGCCGACCGACAGCTTCGGTTCCTGACGGAAGATCACGTTGAAGTCCTTCAGGGTTTTCAGGTCGTCCGACAGCCTCCCGCGCCCTACCGCCGTCCCGGCCTTGTCACCGGCACCACCACCCTCGGCGTAGGACAGGTACACCAGCCGATCCTGTTTGAAGTCCGGCGACAGGACCACATCCAGCAACCCACCCTGCCCCTTGGCCCAGACCTTGGGAACGCCATCGATCGGCGCCGACAACGTGCCGTCAGCCCCCACCACCCGCAGATTGCCCGGACGCTCGGTCACCAGCATGCCCTGACGATCCGGCAGGAACGCCAGCGCCCACGGGTGCGCAAGCCCCTGGGTAATCGTCGTGACTTCAAGGGTGCCCTGCTCGCTTTGCAATTCCTTGGGGGCAGCGGCGAATGCCGGGCTGCAGATAACAGCGCCGGCACACAGGCCGGCTAAAAGGGTTTTACGCAACATGCACGATTCCTTTTGTTCGTTTGAAGGGCTGACAGAGCGGTTCTGCCATTCAACGGTTGCTGTCGCCGTCACGGGCGGGTGGGGTGGGAATGAATTTCGGCGGCGTGCTCGGTACCGAACGCAGGGGCTGGCCATTGCCGATGCCGCCGTTCTCGACGGTGGGCTGGCGAGGCGCTGGCACCGTACTCGGCCCGCGGATCACCGGATTGGCGGGCTGCGTGCCCTGCATGCTGTTGGGATTGGCCCGGTGAATCGGGCTGTTGTAGGGGTTGCTGCTGTTGCCGGTCGGACTTTGCGCCAGCAACAGGACATCGGCGTGAACCAGCCCGCAACTGAGGGCCAGCAATGCGATGCCAAGCAGAAAACGGTTCATGGACGGCCTCTCTCGATGCACGTGGAATAGAGCCTTCGAGTCCACGCTACGCCGAGGGTTCGGATTTGTTAACCCGTCATCGCTAAACAAGGTGTAACACCGTTTGACCAGTTACCCATCGGCTGGCAACGGAAACTTTTGCGGCGGGCCACGGGTCACCCGAACATCACTCGGAGAACGGCACCATGGCTCGGGCAATCTGGAAAGGCGCAATCAGTTTCGGTCTGGTGCACATCCCCGTGGCGCTGGTCTCGGCCACCTCGTCCCAGGGCGTGGACTTCGACTGGCTGGACAGCCGCAGCATGGACCCGGTCGGCTATAAACGGGTCAACAAGGTCACCGGAAAGGAAGTCACCAAGGAGCACATCGTCAAAGGTGTGCAGTTCGAAAAAGGCCGGTATGTGGTGCTCAGCGAGGAGGAAATCCGTTCGGCCCACCCGGTCTCGACCCAGACCATCGACATCTTTGCCTTCGTCGACAGCGAGCAGATTCCACTGCAGAACATCGACACGCCCTACTACCTGGCCCCGGACAAACGCGGTGGCAAGGTCTATGCCTTGTTGCGTGAGACCCTGAGCAAAACCAAAAAAGTCGCCCTCGCCCGCGTGGTGTTACACACGCGCCAGTACCTGGCGGCGCTGATGCCGCTGGAGTCGGCGCTGGTGCTGGTCAAACTGCGCTGGCCGCAGGAAGTACGCCGCCTCGATGAACTGGCGCTGGGCAGCGAAGTGACCCAGCCGCAACTGGCGAAAGCCGAACTGGACATGGCCAAACGGCTTGTTGAAGACATGAGTGCTGACTGGAAGCCGGAAGATTACACCGACGAATTTGAAGACAAGATCATGGCCCTGGTGGACAAGAAGGCCCATGAAGGCAAAATCGAGGACGTTGAGACCGTTGATGGCGAAGAAGAACGCAAGTCGGCGGATGTGATCGATCTGACGGAACTGCTCAAGCGCAGTCTTGGCGGGAAATCACCGGCCAAACCGGCGAAGAAGGCCGCGAGCAAGGCCACCCCGGCGAAAAAGACCAAAAAAGCGTCGTGAAAATGAAATCGGGCGACTGTCTTTCAACAGTCGCCCGATTTATCACATCAGTTATCAGATCAGAATGAAGATCGCCAGCAGGCCGCCAAAGATCGCCCACTTTTCCAGGTAGTAGCGCGCACGATTGCGCTTTTTCAGCTCTTTTCCACGCAGGCGGATCTTGTAGATTTTGGTAAACAAACGGTTGATACCGCCGGTGCGGTCGCCCGCATCGTTCGGCGCACCGGCCGCCGACATCACGGTACGGCTGAACCAGCCGTTGAACGCGGCTGCCCAGCGATACTTCATCGGGCGTTCGACGTCGCAGAACAGAATGATGCGGTTCTTGTCGGTGGTGTTTTCGGCGTAGTGAATGTAGGTCTCGTCGAACATCACCGCTTCACCGTCGCGCCAGTGATAGTTCTCGCCATCGACGTTGATGTAGCAACCGGCATCATTCGGCGTTTCCAGGCCCAGGTGATAACGGTAGGAACCGGCATACGGGTCACGGTGACGCACCAGTTTCGAGCCTGGTGGCAGTTCGGCGAACATCGCCGCCTTGATCGAGCCGATGCTCTGCACCAGTTCAGTGGTGCGCGGGCACAGTTGCAGCGCCGACGGGTGGCTGTCGCCGTACCATTTCAGATAAAAGCGTTTCCAGCCGGTCTTGAAGAACGAGTTGAAACCGACGTCGTCGTACTGGTCCGAGCGCTTGATCGCACCGGCACGCAGTAGATTCTGACCCTCCTCGCGGATTTCTTCCCAATGGGCCTGCAACGGGCTCAGATCGGGAAAGTCCTTCGGATCGAGGTAGGGTTTGTTCGGTTTCTTCGAAAACAGGTAAAGGAAGCAGTTGATCGGCGCAAGAAACGTCGAGTGATCGCTCAACTGACGGCCCAGTTTGTGACGCACACGACCACGCAGGTGAACGTATGCAATGGAAATGACATAAATAGCAGCAATGATGAGTTTCACGGAAATCGTCACACGTCAAAAGTGAACAAACTGCGCGCCTGCCAGCCGTTGGCCCAGGGTCTGATGCAGTGGCATGAATACAAATACTGTCCCGGTGGCACTTCCTTGAGCCCTTGCCGTTAGCGGCTATTGGGTGATCGGATGGCATTTTAGCCATACTTTGTAACCAATGGTGAACCTCATCTGTGAAAAACTGTCCGCTGAATCGGCCAAACGGCAGCCGTTGCGATCTCGCGCGCGCCAGCCATACCAGTGACATCAGCGTTACGGCAGATTGAGTTCGACGAAAAGAGTTGGCGGCATTGGGTCAGACGTGGTGCTGACGGCAGCATGAGGCGTTGATTTCCTGGAACCAAACCGAAGCATTCACAAGAGGACTGCAGAGTTTGCCTCTGAATGTTCGTGTGCCTGGCAGGACGATTCAGGATCGGAGCAGATAGGAACCCGGCCACAACAAATGACTGGCCCGGGGGACTGAAGCAGAGTGCGGCAAATGCTGAAGCAAGATACGGATGATCCGCCAGGCCAGAGGTTCAATGAACCCAATCGACCTGACGAATCGTGAACCGCGTTTATTTGGAGGTGGAAAGGCTGGCCTTGCTCAATCCCTTGGTATTGTGATCGCCTGGCGTTGTAGCCGAGATCGCCGTCGCCTTCGACAAGCCCCGTGTCGCTTTAGAATGTGCAACACCTGAAGTCGCTGTACCGTGTCCACGGTCAGCGTTGTGGTCACGTCCCGTGTGCTGACCACTCACACCGTGATCCCGAACGGCCCTGCCTTCATGATCCGCCTCCTGGCCTTCGGCACGACCATTACTGGAAGCGCTGGCCGAATGCCCGGCGCTATCGCCGCTATGCCCGGCACCGCCGACACCACCACCGTGACTGCCGCCACCGCCACCCGCGCCACCGTTACCACCACCATGACCACCGCCATCCTTGGCATAGGCGGAGCCCATGACGGACAGTCCGGCAGGCAGTAACGGCGCCGCAGCAAACATCATTACGCACGACATGACGGCAACGAGGTTTTTACTTTTGAAACGCATGATGGCATCCACAAGGGTTGATTTTACTGCCATCTAGGACGCACTCGGGGACATCGAGTTCAACCCCGAGCGATAAGACAAGGCAGCAATACCTCACATATAAAGTGGGTGAGAACATGTCGCTATTGCTACCCGCGAATCGGTCAGGAAACATCCGAACCCGGCGCTACAAAACGGGCTAATCGAATGCTCCATTCAAGACTTCGTAGATAATCCCACTGGCGATAGCCACCAGAATCAGGTCCGTTCCAGCCTGCTGCCACTCATATCCGTCGTACTGAGGCAACCGGCCGACCAGCCGGCCATCCAGTTTTTTGGCAATACCCGGTGGCAAGGGTTTGCCGCGCGCCAGTTTTTTCTGAATGCCCGGTGGTAGCGCAGGGCCCGGGCTCCAGTAATCCCTGTAACCGTTGAGCACACCCAGGACGCCGCCTCGATCGACAACCGGTGCATTGTCCCAGTCTCCTGAGTTCGCGCCTTTGTTTTTCCCGTCCTGGTTGCCGTGGACCTGGCTGTTCTGCTGTCCGTCCTTTCCATTCCCTTTGCCATGGTCATTTCCCGGGTCAGCCAACGCCGTCACCGAACTTGCCGCCAGGGCCAGGCTGGTAAGAGATGCGACAAGTAAGCGTGCTTTAAACATGGCTGTTCCTCAGTGAAAAAAAATCCCTTGTTGAAACCTAGACGAAATTGCAGGTTTTAGCGCCTGTGCGGAGTGACCGAAGGACGCGCCGTCACCGGCCGGGCTGCAGGTTCGTTATCGTCCGCCATACAACTGCCGCATTACTTATGCGACAATGCGCGCAATGTCTGGCATGAATCCCGCCTTTATTGCCCAACAGCTTGGACGCTGCGTCCAGAGGCTGCTCTCGCCCCACGCCCGCTGGCTCGACGCTGACGGTGACCGTGCCCGGGAAGAAAAAGCTCCAAAATGCCCCAGAAGTGGCCCAAGCGCCAAGTGTGCGGCTCGCAACCCATTGATAGGTAAAGCAATTGATCTCCACAGCTAATATCACGATGCAGTTCGGCGCAAAGCCGTTGTTCGAAAACGTTTCGGTGAAATTCAACAACGGCAACCGTTATGGCTTGATCGGCGCCAATGGTTGCGGCAAGTCGACGTTCATGAAAATCCTCGGTGGCGACCTGGAGCCGTCCGCCGGCCAGGTGATGCTCGAGCCGAACGTGCGCCTCGGTAAACTGCGTCAGGATCAGTTCGCCTACGAAGAATTCACCGTGATCGACACCGTGATCATGGGTCACGAGGAGCTGTGGAAGGTCAAGGCCGAGCGCGATCGCATCTATTCGCTGCCGGAAATGAGCGAAGAAGACGGCATGGCCGTGGCCGAGCTGGAAACCGAGTTCGCCGAGATGGACGGCTACACCGCCGAATCCCGCGCCGGTGAACTGCTGCTGGGCCTGGGCATTCCGCTGGAACAGCATTTCGGCCCGATGACCGAAGTCGCGCCAGGCTGGAAACTGCGTGTCCTGCTGGCTCAGGCCCTGTTCTCCGATCCGGAAGTGCTGTTGCTCGACGAACCGACCAACCACCTGGACATCAACACCATTCGCTGGCTGGAAACGATTTTGACGGCGCGTAACAGCACCATGATCATCATTTCCCACGACCGTCACTTCCTGAACAGCGTCTGCACCCACATGGCCGACCTGGACTACGGCGAGCTGCGTCTGTTCCCGGGCAACTACGACGAGTACATGACCGCGGCGACCCAGTCCCGCGAGCAACTGCTGTCGGACAACGCCAAGAAGAAAGCCCAGATTGCCGAGCTGCAGACGTTCGTCAGCCGCTTCTCGGCCAACGCCTCGAAAGCCAAGCAGGCCACTTCCCGCGCCAAGCAGATCGACAAGATCCAGCTGGCCGAGGTCAAGCCATCGAGCCGCGTGAGCCCGTTCATCCGTTTCGAACAGACCAAGAAGCTGCACCGCCAGGCCGTGACCATCGAGCAGATGTCCAAGGGCTTCGACGGCAAGACCCTGTTCAAGAACTTCAGCTTCACCGTTGAAGCCGGCGAGCGCGTGGCGATTATCGGCCCGAACGGTATCGGCAAGACCACCCTGCTGCGCACCCTGATGGGCGAACTGACCCCGGACGCCGGCACCGTGAAGTGGACCGAAAGCGCGGAGCTGGGCTACTACGCTCAGGACCACGCCCACGACTTCGAAGACGACGTGAGCCTGTTCGACTGGATGGGTCAGTGGACTCAGGGCGAGCAAGTGATTCGTGGCACCCTGGGCCGCATGCTGTTCTCCAACGACGAGATCCTGAAATCGGTGAAGGTCATCTCCGGTGGTGAGCAAGGTCGCATGCTGTTCGGCAAGCTGATCCTGCAAAAGCCGAACGTACTGGTGATGGACGAACCGACCAACCACCTGGACATGGAATCGATCGAGGCGCTGAACCTGGCGCTGGAAAACTACCCGGGCACGCTGATTTTCGTCAGCCACGACCGTGAGTTCGTATCGTCCCTGGCCACGCGCATCATCGAACTAAGCCCGAACGGCGTGACCGACTTCAGCGGCACTTATGACGATTACCTGCGCAGCCAGGGCGTCGTGTTCTGATAGCGGCCTTGAGTCGAAAGCCCCGCCCCATGGCGGGGCTTTTTTATTGCGCCCAGGAAAGATAGTTAGCCTGCTTTCTTTTATTCCAGCGCCAAGCCATGATGCGGACTCTCCCACCGCCGCCCGCGAACGAGCCCTCATGTCTGCGCAGCAACAGCCACCGCAAAGCTCCATGGCGATCACCCTGCAGATCGTCTCCATCGTTTTCTACACCTTTATCGCCTTCCTCTGCATCGGCCTGCCGATTGCAGTGCTGCCCGGTTACGTGCACGAACAGCTGGGCTTCAGCGCCGTCGTTGCGGGTCTGGTGATCGGTTCGCAATACCTGGCCACCCTGCTCAGCCGTCCCATGGCCGGGCGCATGTCGGATACCGTCGGCACCAAACGCGCCATCGTTTACGGCTTGCTGGGGATCGTGCTCAGCGGTGTGCTGACATTCCTGTCGACTGTGCTCCAGGACTTCCCGCTACCAAGCCTGATCATTCTGATTGCCGGGCGTTTGCTGCTCGGGATCGCGCAAGGCCTGATCGGTGTCGGCACCATCAGTTGGTGCATGGGCCAGGTCGGCGCCGAGCACACTGCCCGATCCATCGGCTGGAACGGCATCGCCTCATACGGCGCCATCGCTATCGGTGCACCACTGGGCGTGCTGATGGTGGCCGATTATGGCTTTACCAGCCTCGGCATTGCGCTGTCGGTATTGGCCGCCGGCGCTCTGCTGCTGATTCGCACCAAGCCTTCCGTGCCGGTAGTGCGCGGCGAGCGTTTGCCGTTCTGGGCGGTATTCGGGCGGATCGCGCCGTTCGGTGCCAGTTTGAGCCTGGCCTCGATCGGTTACGGCACCCTGACCACGTTCATCACCCTTTATTACCTCAATCGCGGCTGGACCGGTGCGGCCTACTGCCTGACGGTGTTCGGTGTGTGCTTCATCCTGTCGCGGCTGTTGTTCATTTCCGCCATCGCCCGATTCGGTGGCTTCGCTTCGGCCATCGCCTGCATGAGCATCGAAACCGTCGGGCTGTTGTTGCTGTGGCTCGCACCGTCCACCGGTTACGCACTGATCGGTGCCGGGCTGGCGGGGTTCGGGCTGTCGCTGGTGTACCCGGCGCTGGGGGTTGAAGCCATCAAGCAGGTGCCCAACTCCAGTCGCGGTGCCGGGCTGAGTGCTTACGCGGTGTTTTTCGATCTGGCACTCGCGGTTGCCGGGCCGTTGATGGGCGCGGTGGCATTGAATCTGGGGTATTCGTGGATCTTCCTGTGCGCAGCGCTGTTGTCCGTGACCGGACTGGCGCTGACCTTGTGGCTCAAGCGTCGGGCGATGGCCTGACGCTTACTGATCCGCCGTCTGCATCCCCGCCCGGGAAGGCTTGCCCAGCGCATGGGAGAAGAACCGCCCGGCTTCGGAAATCAGGTTGCGATGGATGTCTTCGCGATCCACCCCGTCAGCATCGGTGCATAACGCCGGCATCGCACGGATCTGCTCTTCATTGCACGGTGCCATGAACACAAAGTGCCCGGCCCCGGCCAGCAACTTGAAGTCCGGTGCGGTCGGCAGTTTGCGCGCCAGGGCGGCGGCGTTCTTGTCGAAGGCCACCAGTTTGTCGCCATCGCCGCTGTACAGCAGCACCGGCACATGCACGTCGGCCAGGGTGTGCCGGCCGAATTTCAGGCTCAGCGGCGCCATCAACAGCAAGGCGTGGACTCTCGGGTCGGCCACCGGTTGCAGGTCATCGCGATCGACGATCAGTTCGCCCTGGGTGTTGCAGGCGTCGCGGTCGTCCGGACGCTCCTGGCAGTAACGGCGCAAGCGATCCAGGTCAGGTTGCGCGCCTGAAAGAATCAACGCGGTCTCACCACCCGCCGAATAACCGATCACGCCGACCTGATCGGCGTTCACGAACGGCGCAAGCATGCGGTCGCCAAGCGTGGCGGTAATGGCTTCGGAAATCTGGATCGGGCGCCCATAGAGGTTGCTCAAGGTGCCGAGGCGGCTGTGGTCCTTGGAGTTGTCGCCGGGATGAATCACTGCCACCACCACAAAGCCCTTGCGGGCCAGCGATGTGGCGAGGTCGTGCAGGGCCAGCGGCGTGCCGGTGTTGCCGTGGGACAGCATCAGCATCGGAAAGCGGCCGAGGGCGATTTTGGTGTCTTCACCGGCTTCGACCGAATAACCCTCGAGGAGGCTCATGTGCTCGCGGTCGCTGGAGGGATAGAACGCGATGGCACGCATCGGTTGCAGGTCGAGCGGATCGAGGAACGTCATCTCGTGATAACCGACGCTCCAGCGTGGGTGCTGGCCGGGGGCTGCGTGCACTGAATTCAGGCTGCCGAGCAGGCAAATCAGTAACGTTGCACAAAGACGCATCATGGGATGCCCCACCCTGTTGTTACTCAATCGAAAGATCCGTTGTGTTCGACGCCCGAAACTCCGTGGTTCGGTGATCCGGCGCGGCGTTGCACTCAGACGTTGATCGTAAGACTGCATAACCCGGGCCAGATTATGTAACAGTCGGACACAAAAAACTCCGTATCTGGCCCTTGCAGAACCAGAATACAGAGTTTTTTGAGTGTTGCCTGAACGAGAGCTGTTCTTTACGAAAGCCTTACGCTGCGGCGAACAGTTGCTCGCTGATGCGGGCGTGGGCCGCGCTCATGGCGTTGTTGCGAACTTCCTCACCGTAAGCCAGTCCTTCGGCACGGACGATTTCGATGTCGGTGATGCCGAGGAAGCCGAAGACCAGTTTCAGGTAGTCTTCGTGAGCGACGCCCGAAGCCTGGCCGGCGTGGATGCCGCCCGAAGTCGATACGATGATCACTTTCTTGCCACCGCACAGGCCTTCAGGGCCGGCTTCGGTGTAGCGGAAAGTCTGGCCGGCGACGGCGATGCGGTCGATCCAGGCTTTGAGCTGGGTTGGCACGGTGAAGTTGTACATCGGCGCGGCAACAACAATGGCGTCAGCAGCGATGAACTCGGCCAAGGTGGTGGCGCTCAGCTCGGCTTCGTGCTGTTGTGCGGCGTTGCGCAGTTCAGCGGTGGTGCCGGCGGCGACCAGAGTGGTGGACGAGAAGTGGCTGATGGCGTCGGCAGCCAGGTCGCGATAGGTCACGACAGCGCTTGGCTCGGCGGCTTGCCAGGCTTTGACGACTTCGGTGCTCAGCTGACGGGAAGCGGAGTTGTCGCCCAGAATGCTCGAATCGATGTGCAGCAGTTTCATAGTGGAATCTCCTGGAAAGAATCGCCGGTGGCGACGGAATGGAGACAATCCTACCTACGAAACCAATAGCTGATTAGACGGCAACAATGCGATAGTTTGTCCCACTGATAGAACAGTCGGAATTCCCCATGCAAGACCTCAACGATCTCTACTATTTCGCCAAAGTGGTCGAGGCCGGCGGATTCGCCGCTGCCGGCCGCTTGCTGGGCATTCCCAAGTCGCGCCTGTCGCGACGGATTGCCGAACTGGAAGAACGCCTGGGCGCGCGCCTGCTGCAACGCACTACCCGTCAGTTGAAGCTGACCGCAGTCGGCGAACGCTATCTGCGCCACTGCCAGGCGATGCTGCTGGAAGCGGAAATGGCCGACGAGACGGTGGCCAGCATGTCCAGCGAACCCCGTGGCCGCCTGCGGGTTTCGAGCCCGACCGGGCTGGCCCACGAAATGCTGCCGGTGGTGATCAGTAACTTCCTCGGCAAATACCCGCAGGTGCAACTGGAAGTCACCCTGATCAATCGCCGGGTCGACCTCCTCACCGAAGGCATCGACGTCGCCCTGCGTGTTCGCGAACACGGCGACGAAGAACCGATGCTGGTGACCCGCCGTTTGCGTCAGGCGCAAATGGTGGTGGTCGCGAGCCCTTCCTTTATACAGGGCGTGGAAATCAATCATCCGCAGGACTTGAAAAACCTGCCGGTGCTCGGCGCGCTGGAAGCCGATCGCATGGTGCATGTGCGCCTGCTCGATCAGCACGGCAAGAGTTGCGATCTGGCGCTGGAAGCACGGCTGGGCATCGACGACTTCATTGTGCGCAAGGCGTGTGTGCTGGCCGGCCAGGGTTTCACCCTGTTGCCGATGATGTATTGCGAAGCGGAGCTCAACAACGGCACGCTGGTGCAGTTACTGCCGGAGTGGTCGTTGCCCGGCGGCTGGCTGCAAGCGGTGTATCCGCATCGGCGTGGAGTGATGCCGGCGGTGCGCGCGTGGATCGATCATCTGGTCGAATCGTTCAATGCCTGTGGAGAGCGGCTGTTATGAAACAAGGAAAGATGAGCGAGAAGGATGTCGCGGACTTCTGCCTGGCATTGCCCGGTGCCCGGGAAGACTACAAATGGGGCGGTGTGCGGGTTTTTTCGATTGCCGGCAACAAGATGTTCGCCTTGCAGGGGCTGCGCGGCGAGTCGCTGGCGTTCAAGGTCGACAAGGATCTGTTTCTCGGCCATTGCGACCGGCCGGGCATTCACCCGGCGCCGTACCTGGCACGGGCGCAGTGGATCATCATGCACCCGCCCTACCCTTTGGGCGCCGAGGAACTGCGAGGACTGCTGCAACGCTCTCATCAACTGGTGGTGAGCAAATTGCCGAAGAAAACCCAGGTGGGTTTGCTGCTGTAGCCCTACCCCAACGCCAACAGGTTCGAACCGAGGAACAGTTGATCGATCCAGAAAACCTGATGCAGCGCCACGATCACCCAGAACAGAATCTGAAACGACACCTTGCGCGTCTTGTGCCGGAAGACTTGCTGGGCGATCAATGCGCCCGGCCAGCCGCCCGCCAGTTCCACGGCGTGCAGGACGTTTTCCGGAGTGCGCCAGGCGTCGGCGCGAGCCTTGCGCTTGTCCGCCCAGTACAGGAAGAACGCCAGCACGCTGACAATCCCGTAGGCCATCAACGGTACCAATGAGATTCCGCGCAGCCACATCGACAGCGAACCGAACAGCGGCAACGCGCAGACGATCAGCAACACCACCAGCTTCAACTTCAAATGCTGGATGCTGCCACCGGACGGGCCGCGATCCGGGCGGTGTGCGCGGGAGTCACTCATGCCTTGGCCGCCGCCCAGTCCACCCAGCCGAATTGCCAGGTCGCCAGAATCAACAGACCGAACACGATCCGGTACCAGGCGAATGCCGCATAGCTGTGGCTGGCGATGAACTTCAGCAAACCGCGCACGGCGATCATGGCGAAGACGAATGCGGTGA
Organism: Pseudomonas sp. COW5; assembly: GCF_026240005.1. NCBI lineage: Bacteria > Pseudomonadati > Pseudomonadota > Gammaproteobacteria > Pseudomonadales > Pseudomonadaceae > Pseudomonas > Pseudomonas sp. COW5. The sequence continues at coordinate 5,650,334 of NZ_JAPHVP010000001.1, forward strand.
CAAAACCGATGGCAAACACCGGGAAGTCCGCGGGCACGAACAGCGCGCGGTACTTGTAGCCCGAATACACCGCCGCACCGACCATGGTCGGCATCGCCAGGAAAAACGAGAATTCGGTGGCAGTCTTGCGCGACAGACCGAACAACAGGCCGCCAATGATCGTCGAGCCGGAGCGCGAGGTGCCCGGGATCATCGCCAGACACTGGGCGAAGCCAACCTTCAGCGCATCCTTCCAGGTGATCTCGTCCACGGTCTCGGCGTGCACTTCATGCTGCCGGCGCTCGGCCCACAGCATGATGAAACCGCCCACCACCAGCGCCGTCGCCACGGTGATCGGGTTGAACAGGTATTTGTGAATCAGATCGGCAAAGATCACGCCCAGCACCACGGCGGGCAGGAAGGCGATCAGCAGGTTGGCGGTAAAGCGTCGGGCACTCGGCTGGGTCGGCAAGCCGATGACCACGTCGAGAATCTTGCGACGAAACTCCCAGACCACCGCGAGAATCGCGCCGAGTTGAATGATGATGTTGAACGCCATGGCGCGTTCGCCGCCGAAATTCAGCAGGTCGGCGACGATGATCTGGTGTCCGGTACTGGAAATGGGCAAAAACTCCGTCAGCCCTTCTACAACTCCAAGAATCAGTGCCTGCAAGGCGGTCCAAAGGTCCATCAATCCCCCAAAGAGCGATGCGCTCAGGCATGCCCCGATAGTATTTTTTTACGTTCACTGCGATCAGCGTAGCGGTTTGTTGCTGTACCGATTCCGCGCGCCAAGGATCCACACGAAACGGTCAAAATTCCGTGAAATGGCAACTTGGGTTCAGGTTTTCAGCCACGGGGCCGAAATCCTAACAGACAAGCCGTAATCGCGCTGCCGCGCACTACGACTTGGGTCGCGTATGCCCGGCCACTGAAACGTGGTTGGATGCTGGCGGTGATTTATTACAAGAAAAAGAAATCGGAGTGACAGCGTTATGAACAGCTTGCGCAGTGTGTCGATCAGCCGACGCTTGTGGCTCATCTTGATTGTGGCGGTGGTCATGCTGCTGACCCTGGGCCTGTTGATGCTCAAGCAGATCCACGATGACCTGTATCACGCCAAGGCCCAGAAAACCCAGCATGTGGTGCAGACCGCCAGCGGTTTGCTGACCTACTACCAGGGCCTGGAAGCGGCCGGAACCCTGACCCGCGACGCCGCCCAGAAACAGGCGCTGACCGCGATTCGCGGCCTGCGCTACGACCAGAACGACTACTTCTGGATCAACGACCTCACGCCCGTGATGGTCATGCACCCGACCAATCCCAAGCTCGAAGGCCAGAACCTCTCGGCGATCCGCGACCCGGACGGTTTTGCGGTGTTCAACGAAATGGTCGCCATCGCCAAGGCCAAGGGCGCCGGCATGGTCGATTACCGTTGGCCGAAGCCCGGAGCCAGCGAGCCGGTGGCCAAGACCTCCTACGTGAAACTGTTCGAGCCGTGGGGCTGGGTGCTGGGTTCCGGCGTGTACGTCGACGATGTGCAGGCCGAGTTTCAGGGCCAGGTGATCAAGGCGTCCGTCGTAGGCCTGGTCATCGCACTGATCATGGGCGTGCTGGTGATACTGATTGCCCGCAGCATCGTCCGCCCCTTGCAGGAAACCGTGAACGCCATGGCCAACATCGCCAGCGGCGAAAGCGACCTGACGCGCAGCCTCGATACCCACGGTCAGGACGAAGTCACGCAACTGGCCCATCACTTCAATGCCTTCACCGCCAAGCTGCGCCGGGTGATCGGTGATTTGCAGGTGTCGGCCAGCGCGCTGGGCCAGTCCTCCACTGAACTGGGCAATGACGCGAGTCAGGCCCAACAGCGCAGCCAGCAACAATCGCAGCAGATGGAGCTGGTGGCGACGGCCATCAACGAAGTCACCTACGGCGTGCAGGATGTGGCGAAGAACGCCGAGCATGCTGCTAACGAGATGCGCGATGCCGAAGCCCAGGCGCAGCAAGGCCAGATCAACATCGACGGCAGCCTGCAACAGATCGACAAGTTGTCCGGCACCATCGATCAGGCCGTCGAAGTGATTCGTACGCTGGCAACCGAAAGCACGCAGATCGGCAGCGTTCTGGAAGTGATCCGTTCGATTGCCGAGCAGACCAACCTGCTGGCACTCAACGCCGCCATCGAAGCCGCCCGGGCCGGCGAACAGGGCCGTGGTTTTGCCGTGGTGGCCGATGAAGTTCGTTTGCTGGCGCAACGCACGCAGAAATCCACGGCGGAAATCCAGTCGATGATCGAGCGCCTGCAAAATCATTCCGAAGCCGCCGTGAGGGTGATCGGCGACAGCAGCAAGGCGTCGCAACTGACCATCGAGCAGGCCGGATTGGCCGGTGCGAGCCTCAATGCCATCGGCCAGGCGCTGCGCAACCTCAACGGCCTGAACGCCTCGATCGCCAGTGCGACCCTGCAACAGGCGCACGTGGTCGAGGACATCAACCAGAACGTCACCCAGGCTGCCGGCCTGTCCCACAGCACCGCAATGGCCGCTGAACAGTCGAGTGCTGCCAGCGTGCGACTCGGTCAGTTGAGCGAGCAGTTGAACGGATTGCTGCGCCAGTTCCGCGTCTGATCCCGGTCACCGGTGGGAGCTCACTCCCACCGGTTTTTGGGTACAATCCGCTCCCTCTTTTACTCCCTCCAAGGATCTTGCATGTCCGGGCTCGAACTGTTTGCCGCCGCCCTCGGTGTGATCGCCGTCTGGCTGACGGTCAAACAGAACCCCTGGTGCTGGCCGATCGGGCTGGTCATGGTGCTGCTCTACAGCTGGATCTTCTTCGAGGTGAAGCTGTATTCGGACATGCTGCTGCAAGTGGTTTATGCCGCGCTGCAAGTCTACGGCTGGTGGCAATGGACCCGGGCCGGGACGATGCATGACGGGCGTGAGGTCAGCCGGCTCGACTCCCGTTCGATTCTGCAAGGGTTGGCCATCGGCGCCGTCGGCAGCCTGCTGCTGGGCGCCGCCATGGCGCACTGGACCGATGCCGCGCAGCCCTGGCTCGACGCGGCGTTGACCGCTTTCAGCCTGGTCGCGCAATTCTGGATGGCGCACAAGCGCCTGCAATGCTGGGCGCTGTGGTTCGTGCTGGATGTGATCTTCGTTGGTCTGTTCCTTTACAAGGGCCTTTACCTCACCGCTGCGCTGTACGCCCTGTTCACCCTGATCGCAGTGCAAGGCTGGCGGGAATGGCGCGTCGATCCGGCGTTGCGCGCATGAAAGTCGTTGTTCTGACCGGTCCGGAATCCACCGGCAAGAGCTGGCTGGCGGCCGGACTGCAGCAACAGTTCGGCGGTTTGCGGGTGGACGAGTACGTGCGCTGGTTCATCGAGCAGAATCCTCGGGACACCTGCCTTGCAGACATTCCCGAAATTGCTCGCGGCCAACTGCAGTGGGAAGACGAGGCGCGAGCGCAGCAGCCGTCGTTGCTGATTCTCGACACTCATCTGTTGAGCAATATTCTCTGGAGCCAGACACTGTTCGGCGACTGTCCCGACTGGCTGGAACCGGAACTGCTGGCGCGTCATTACGACCTGCACCTGTTGCTGTCTCCGGAACAGATCGACTGGACGGACGATGGCCAGCGCTGCCAGCCGAAGTTGAGTGAACGACTGGCGTTCTTCAACACCACCAAGACCTGGCTGGAACAGCATCGGCAAGCTTTGCAGATTATTCACGGCGACTGGGCCGAGCGGCAGGCTCAAGCCTTCGACGCCGTACGAAACCTGCTGGCAGATTGACCTGGTTTTCGCGTTGACTGACCCGTGCATTTCCCCCGATTCGGGGTAAAAGTGTCCGATCCTGAAACACTCCCTCTCCTGCAAAGTCCCCGTCTCAACGGCCTTCATCGCTTTGTCACCCGACTTGTTACATCGCTGAAACACCCTTCTGCAAACCCTTGTCCCAGAGCATTGCAACGGCTTTGCCCTGCAGAATCGGCGGAGGTCTGTTTCAACGTTGAAACAGCTTTTGTATCAGCCCTGCACACCTTCGATCCAAACCATTGAAAACCAAGAACATTTAAAAACCGGCACAGCTTTCGCTCTCTCCTTCACAACGCTGACTTGGGCCAGCCCACTGAAGAAGGAATTGCCGCCGTGGGAAATATCAACAAAGCCTTCACTTGCCTTCTGCTGATCGGATCAGCAGCCAGCACATTCCTCAGTTTCAACGTTCAGGCCGAAGGCAATGGCGTGATCGTACTCAATCGCGACGTCCAGCCCATTCCGATCGGGCGCAGCGCTTTCGGCAAAGATCCTTACCCGACCACCGTGAATGCCAACCCGTCCGCTCGCATCGACCAGGCAATGACCAATACCGAACTCAGTGACGGTGACTTTGCCAGCATCGCCAGCGGCTCGTCGATCCGCGGCAACATCTCTGTCGACAACAGCATGCCCGGAATGAACGTCCTGACCAACCCCAATGGTCTGCCCGGCATGAGTGCCGGGCACGGCGGCGGCGGTGGCGGCACGATTTCCAACACCATCAACCGCTCCCTCAGCACGGGACTGGCTCCGCTGACCCGCATGGCCGGAGGCCAATAAGATGAATCGTTCCCTGCTCCTTTTGGCACTCCTCGGCTGCACCAGCGTGATGGCCGACCCAAGCGCCGTGGACAGCGCCAACATTCAGAATTCCGGGGCGCAGTACAACGGCAACTTCAACGTCAACCAGGCCGCCGGCGACCAACAGCAACAGACCAACGTCAAGTCGATTGCCATCGGCACGTCGGCCAGCGCCACCACCACCATTCACCAGAAACTCGACACCCCCGCCGACCGCTCGATCAACGCGAGCTCGACCATCGGCGGCACCTCATTCAGTAACGGCAACGGCGCACTGGGCGTGAACCAGGGTTCCGGGGCCAACAACCAGATGGCCAACGCCATGCGCATCAGCATCAGTGCTGCTCCGCAGAGCGTTGACGATAGCGCCCTTTCCCAACAGAACGTGGCGTTGTTACCGAGCTCAGGAGCAACTGGCACCCCCGGCAGTCGCCAGGTCACGACAAGTGATCAGGCCTTCACCGGCAGTCGAGGGGTCATCCAGGTGAACCAGAGTGCCGGGGTGGGGAACCGAATGGCTAACACCCTGAGCATCCGGGTCGCTGACTGACCCAAACAAGCAGTGCAATTAGAAAGTACCAACACTTAACCAACTAATAAGCACGACGGAGAAACACCATGAAACCTACAATGGCCCTCAAACCACTGGTTTTCGCACTCGCAGCAGTGATGGCAATCGCAGCACAGGCAGGCGGTCGTGATGACAATCACGGTCATGGTCACGATCACGGCCCAAAAGGCCCAACCCTTGAAGAACTGCTGCAAATCGGCGCTGGTGCCGGTGCTGCAGTGCTTGATGTACAAAACAACGCTGGCAACACCGTCCTGAACCAGGGCACCCAAAACAGCGCTGGCATCAGCGGCTCGCTGAACAACTCCAACGGCAACATCGGCGCCAACAACGTTGCCGGCGACGGCAACCAGCAAGACAACGCCGCTGCTCTGGCAACCGCCGACGAAAGTTTCATCTTCGGTTCTGCGGTGTCTGCTTCCAGTGCAACCCAGGTCAACTCCAACAACACCGTTGCCAACTACTCCAGCACTGCCAACGCCGGCATGAACAACGTCGGCAACGGTGGCTCGGGTAACATCGGGGTGAACAACGCCGCCGGCAACTTCAACCAACAGAAAAACAACCTGGCAATCGCTGTATCCGGTGGTCGTGTAGCGCAAGCCGCTGCCGCCGCCAACCAAAGCACCACCGGTCTGCAAGTCGGCAACAACGGCACCCAGACCTACAAAAAAGATACCCTTACTGGCACATTCACCGCAGGCGGCGCATTCGTGGCCGCAGGCACCGCAACCACCAAAGACGATGACCACGGTCATGGCCATGATGGTTATGGCAGCAACGACAGAGGCCATGGCGGCAACGGCGGCAAAGATCAGAAATCTGATTTCGTTGCCGTGGGTGTCTTCGGTCTGGCTGGCGTGACCACTCAACAAGTGATGACCCCAGACGGCTGGAAAAACCCTGTCACCAACAACGCCAGCATGGTCAACGTAGGCAACAGCTGGTCCGGCAACGGTGGCTTCAACAACGCTGCCGGCGTTGGCAACCAACAAAGCAACTCGCTGTCCATCGCTGCAGGTTGCAAAGCCTGCATGTAATCGCGATCGAAACGAAAGCCCCGGAAACGGGGCTTTTCCTCAGTCCGCATAGGCGTATCGATCATGCGTAAGACGACCCTCCTCGCTCTGCTTTGCCTCTCCGGCCTCGCCCAGGCCGCCCAGATGCCCGTGGCTGCCCTGCCGGGTGGCACACTCGTCTACAAGAACGTGCAAAGCATTCGTGAGCGCAAGTTTTCCGACATCGTCGAACAAAAAACCGATTTCAGCTGCGGCGCCGCCGCACTGGCTACGGTACTGCGCCAGGCCTATTGGCTCGACGTCGATGAGGAGCACATCATCAAAGGCATGCTGGTCAACTCCGACCAGGACCTTGTCCGTACTCAAGGTTTTTCGATGCTGGACATGAAGCGCTACATAGAAAGCATCGGCATGCGCGCCAGGGGCTACAAGATCCCTCCGGAAAAACTCGACGCGGTCACTATCCCGGTGGTGGTACTGATGGAAATTCGCGGCTACAAGCATTTCGTGGTGCTGCAGCGGGCAGACAAGGATTGGGTCTACATCGGAGACCCGGTTTTAGGACACAAACGCTACGCCCATGATGACTTTGTCAAAGGTTGGAACGGCATTGTCTTTGCCATCGTCGGCCCCGGATACGACAAGACCAATGCATTACGCAGTCCTCCGGCACCGCTGACCGCCAAGAACAAGCTGGATACCTTCAACCCCGTCAAAGATGCTGAATTGATGGACTTCGGGTTCATACAGAGCGACTTCTTTTAATCGCCGATTATAAAGAGTGGGGCTGGATGTCCCGGGAGCAGCAGATGAAAACCTCATACTGGCTGGCCGCCGCCTGCCTGGCAGCGAGTGCGTCAGGCTATGCCAATGCAGGATTCAAACCCATAGAAATCCAGGATTCGGAGCTGTCACAGCTTCGCGGTCGTTATGTCATGCCGGGGCGGATCATCAGCTTCGGCATCGTCATGAGCAGTACCTGGCGCAACGCCAGCGGTGATCTGATCGGGGCTGCGACCTCGATGCAATTGCAGGCAGCAACCGTAAAACCCGAATTCTATGTCTCGACCATCAAGGAAACCGGCAACGGCAGCACCCCGCAAACGGGTACCGGCTCGGTCATTGGTGGCGCAGGACTCAACAGTTCCCAGGGCGTGACGCAAAGCGTACGCGCCGCCGGCGACGGCAACACGGCCTACAACAACGTGGCAATCAATGTTTCCGAAGCCAACCAGCCCCCCGCACTGGTACCGGCCCAAGGGCAAGCCTTGATGGCCGGACAAACGATTTCCGGCAGTAATGCCGCTGGCAGTGTCGCGGTTTCGGCCACCGGCGGTGGTGTGCAGATGGCCATCCAGGCCGCAGGCAATCAGGGCACTGCCCTGCAACAAGTGGCTCAAGGAGGTCTGCTGCAGAACACCCGCCTGCTCGGAAATGCAAACGTCGTCAACAACCTGACGCAACTCAATGTTGTCCTTAGCAATAACGGCATGAGCGCCGGCGCACTGGACTGCAATTTGAGTCAACTCAGAGCACTACGCAATATCGGATATTGAACTACGCTGAGTCTCGATCCATTGGGCTTAAAGGGACGGCTTATTCATGTATCGATCAGTATCACTGCGTGCCGCTGTATGTTTGAGTACTCTTCTACCCGCGGCGATGCTGCAAGCAGCACCCGATGCGGATGTGGAGACCTTGAAACAGGAACTTCTGGAGCTAAAGCAACGATACGAAGTGCAACAGAAAGCCCTGGCGGTGCTCGAGCAACGAGTCCGCCAGGTCGAAGACCAACCGGCTTCTCCACCACCAAAACGTCTGGCCAAGTCGCCAGCCGACATGAAAGGCAATCCCAAAGTGGCCACCGGTACCGGGGCTGCAGCAGGGTCGGGGGGCGCCGCCGGGGGCAGTGGCGCATCCTATGGCCAGTCGCTGGCCGACGATTCACAACCAGCACAGAGTGTGTCCAACCTGTACGACGAGGCCAGCGGCTTCTTCGGTGGCGGCAAGTTCAGCCTGGAAACCGGCATAACCTATTCGCGTTATGACACTCGCCAGCTGATTCTCAACGGCTTCCTGGCACTGGACTCGATCTTTCTGGGCAACATCAACCTCGACCGGATCAAGGCCGACACCTGGACCCTCGACCTGACGGGCCGCTACAACTTCGATAACCGCTGGCAGTTCGATGTGAACGTGCCTGTGGTGTATCGCGATTCGACTTATCAGTCGGGCGGCGGCAATCAGGGCGCAGCCAACGTCACCACGGAACAGGATGTCTCGCGGGATCCGACCCTTGGCGACGTCAACTTCGGTATCGCCTACAAGTTCATGGACGAGTCGGTGAACACCCCGGACGCGGTGGTCACGCTGCGAGTCAAGGCCCCAACCGGCAAGGATCCGTTCGGCATCAAACTGCGCCAGACCGACGCCAACACCAACCTGTTCGTGCCTGACACGCTGCCGACCGGTAACGGCGTCTGGTCGATCACCCCCGGTATCTCGCTGGTCAAGACGTTTGACCCGGCCGTGCTGTTCGGCAGTTTGTCCTACACCCACAACCTGGAGGAGTCGTTTGACGACATCAGTTCCACGGTCAACCAGAAAACCCCGGGCAAGGTCCGCATCGGCGACAGCTTCCAGATCGGCGCAGGCATAGCCTTCGCACTCAATGAAAAAATGAGTATGTCGTTCTCGGTCTCTGACCTTGTACAACGCAAGAGCAAGCTGAAACAGGATGGCGGGGACTGGGAATCGGTGGTGTCCAGTGACGCCAACGCCGGTTACTTCAACGTCGGCATGACCATTGCGGCCACCGACAACCTGACCATCGTGCCCAACCTGTCCATCGGCATGACCGACGATGCCCCGGACTTTTCCTTCAGCCTGAAATTCCCGTACTACTTCTAACCCGCCCCACCCTGAACGCAACATCATGAAAAGGCCCGCTGCGACTTGCATCGCAGCGGGCCTTTTCAACTTCTTCCTCCGAAGAAGCACCGCGCCCTAGCGGATCTGGTGTTTGTGCAACAAGCGGTAGAACGTCGGCCGGGAAACCCCCAGCACTTTGGCGGCCACACTGAGGTTGTCGCTGTGCCGGTTCAGCACATCGCACAATGCCTGGCGTTCGGCACGGGTCTTGTAGTCTTCGAGGGTGCCCATCGGGGTGGCCAGCGACTGCTGACTGATCAACCCCAGATCACGGGCCTCGATCTGCCGCCCTTCGGCCAGCACCAAGCCGCGTCGCACGCGATTGGCCAGTTCACGGACATTACCCGGCCAGTCGTGCTTGCCCATGGCGATCAGCGCGTCTTCACTGAAGCTGCGCGGCCGGCGGCCGGTTTCGTGGCTGTAGAAATGGGAAAAATGGTTGGCCAGCATCGACAGATCGCCATGCCGCTCTCGCAACGGCGCGGTCACGACTTGCAGCACATTGAGCCGGTAGTACAAATCCTCGCGAAAGCGCTTTTTCTCGATCGCCGCTTCAAGGTCGACGTGGGTGGCTGCCAGCACCCGGACATCCACCGGAATCGGCTGGCTGCCGCCGACTCGCTCGATGTGTTTTTCCTGGAGGAAGCGCAGCAGATTGGCTTGCAGTTCCAGTGGCAGATCACCGATTTCGTCCAGAAACAGGGTGCCGCCGTTGGCCGCCTCGATGCGTCCGACCTTGCGCTGATGGGCGCCGGTGAACGCGCCTTTTTCGTGACCGAACAGCTCGGACTGGATCAAGTGTTCGGGAATCGCCCCGCAGTTGATGGCCACGAATGGTTTGCTGTGCCGTTGCGATTGCCGATGCAAAGTGCGGGCGACCAGTTCCTTACCGGTCCCGCTTTCGCCGCGAATCAGTACCGGGGACTCGGTGGGAGCCAGTTTGCTAAGCAGCTTTCGCAATTCGCGGATCGGTTTGCTGTCGCCGAGCAGCTCGTGTTCCGGCTGGTCCACATGGACATTGCCCTGGCCGCGCAGGCGCGCCATGCCGAACGCCCGGCCGAGGGTGACCTGGACCCGCGACACGTCGAACGGCAAGGTATGAAAGTCGAAAAACCATTCACAAACGAAGTCCCCGACGTTCTGCAGGCGCAACACCTCCTGATTCAGCACGGCAATCCACTCGGTGCCGCTGCGGCTGATCAACTCTTTAACGGCTTCGGGACGTTCCAGGTGAAAGGGCTGCAAACGCAGCAAGCCGACATCGCAACTGCGGTCGGCGGCATTTTCCAGGCTACAGCTGTCAACATCCCAGCCGACCGCACGCAAACCGGGCAACAAACGGTGACAGTCGTCACAAGGGTCGACGACCAATAAACGTCTTAACGCAGGCGCTTCGCTCATGACTGTTCCTTGGCGCCAAATTATAGGAAATGATTGTAAAAACAGTCATTTGGCAGACCTGGCTGTAACATTAGCAAGAATTTGACGGCGCCTTGTATCGATTGCTTATAGGCGTACAAGTGAAGCAGTTATAAGAACCTGTTTTGTTAGTTGGCTATCGACTCGAATCTTTCACCCAGCTTTCAAAAAACGCCGTAACAGAGATTGTATGAAAGAAAGTCGAAATTTCTTCAAATCCTGTGTGACCTGTCAGCGGGTTGCGTGCATCAGTACAAGTAACTCGCCGCACGGTAAGCCCAACCGACGGCACATCACTTGATTGGGCACTACAGAGAGAAGAACCCATGACCGCCCCGCTCCGTATCAACGAAGCTCTTTTGATTGCCAACCACGCATTTAAACCTTTTCAATGCGTGGCCTGGGCCCCACAAGACGGCAATGGCGAACTGAGCCTGACCGTTATTGACCGCACCAACTCGCAGATCGGTCGCACCCGCATTCCAAGCAGCGCCTATTCCGATCCGGCCCAGCTCGAATGCCTGCTGCAACAGGCTCGCGCTGAACTGAGCGACGAAGGTTATGCACTGCAGTCCTGGTCGATGCCACACTGATGCGAGGGCAATGCGGATGACTTTCAAGTCATCCGCCCTCTTCTTTCAAGTTGCTGAATCCTTTTTAACTTCAGCCACTTTGTACAACTTTCCTCCACACTTTCGCGCCTGAATGCTTGGCAGGCTTGCGACTGGTTCAAAAAGTCACTGTTCTGGCACACAACGACGCTCCACCTGTTAGTTCTGTCAGTTGTACTTGTGCGACTACAGGGATTGAATGTTTCGCCATGCAGTTACCGACCCGGCTCCCGGCTGTTGGTCAACTTGCAAGGAGGAGCAGACATGTCAATCCAGTCCGCTATTGCGCTTCCGGCGCTAGCGAATAACGCCGGACAACTCGACAAGAGATTTGCCAGTAACGGCGTGGCTCAGGTTTATTTTTCCGGCAGCACGTCCAGCCTGACCCAGCATGTCGCACTTGATCCGCAAGGTCGTATCCTGATCGCCGCCAAGGTCGGCACGCCTCAAGGCAGCCGTTTCGGCCTGGCCCGCCTGCTGGATGATGGTTCTGCGGATCTTGGCTTCGGCTTTCAGGGCAGCGTGATCGGCCAGTTCGCCTCTGGTTTCGAAGCCACGGGCAGCAAAGTCCAGGTCTTGCCTGACGGGCGGATCCTGCTGGCAGGCCTGCATTACGAGTCCGAACATCGCACCTTGCCCGCCCTCGCCCTGTTCGATGCGCAGGGCCGACCGGTCCCGGAGTTCGGCGACAACGGCCGGAAAATAGTGCGTTTGCCCGGCGATCTGTCCATGGGCACCCGGGACACCTGGCTGCCACCCGGTGTCCCGGGGGCAGAAGCCTGCGATTTTGCAGTCCAGGATGACGGGCATATTCTGTTGATTGCCAACCACCACTGCTCTTTGGCCGACCATGTCGGCATGCTGATCCGCGTCAAACCGGACGGTAATCTTGACGCAACCTTCAACGGCCGAGGGTTTGTCATGGTCCGGCACTTGCTGCTCAATACCTGGCTGGGGGGCTTGTTGCTGCAAGAGGACGGACGAATCGTGGTGGCCGGCGCAATCGATTTTCCTCAGGAAGGCCTGCTCGCGCGCTACCTGCCGGACGGGCAGCTCGACGAACGCTTTGCGCTGGACGGCTTCCTGGCCTTCAAGGCTCAGGGACACAGCGCGCTGGTCAACCAGATCATCGAATCCGCGAATCACCTGCATTGCTTTGGCAGCAGCCGCGACCCGATCCGCTGCATGGCGCTGTCTGTCCACAGCAACGGTCGCGCCGACCTGCACTGCAACAACGGTCAACCCACCCTGCTGGACATCGGCCCCAGCGGCTGCCAGTGGAGCGCCGCACAACGCATGCCGGACGGCCGGCTTATCGCGGCAGGCGCGACGATTGGCGGGGTCGAGGCCGATTTCATCGTTGCGCGTTACCTGGCCGACGGTCGCCTCGACCATAGCTTCGGCGCCGGCCACGGCTGGTTGCGTACGCGACTGGGCCGCAGTCTCGATACCGCTACATCGCTGGCAGTGCAACCGGAAGGCGGGATTCTGGTCGGCGGCTATTCGCTGGATGGCAACTACCGCGCCGTGGTGGCGCGCTATCTGAACCCATGAACAGAAACTTCCCGCACTTGATCTTGCTCAACGCTTGCGGCACCTTGCGCGCTTCTTAAAGCAAGGAGCAACCGATGTCCGGTTCGATGGCCCAGGCGTTCGCGCACAATTTTCTCGGGCATTCGCCCCGCTGGTACAAGGCGTGCATCGTCGGGTTCCTGATTCTCAACGCCGTGGTGCTGTGGTCGGCAGGTCCTGTCGCCGCAGGCTGGCTGTTGGTGATCGAATTCATTTTCACCCTGGCCATGGCGCTCAAATGCTACCCGCTGATGCCCGGCGGCTTGCTGCTGATCGAAGCACTGCTGTTGAAGATGACCACGCCCCAGGCGTTGTATGAAGAGTTACAGCACAACTTCCCGGTGATCCTGCTGTTGATGTTCATGGTCGCCGGCATCTACTTCATGAAGGATCTGCTGCTGTTCCTGTTCTCGCGCCTGCTGTTGGGCGTGCGCTCGAAGATGCTGCTGGCGTTGATGTTCTGCTTTTTGTCGGCGTTTCTTTCAGCCTTTCTTGACGCATTGACCGTGACCGCCGTGATCATCAGTGCCGCCGTCGGCTTCTATTCGGTCTATCACCGTGTCGCCTCCGGCAACGATCCGCGTCAGGACAGCGAATTCAGCGACGATCAGCATTTGCCGAAGCTGCATCACGAGGATCTGGAGCAGTTCCGTGCCTTCCTGCGCAGCCTGCTGATGCATGGCGCGGTCGGGACTGCGCTGGGCGGGGTCTGCACACTGGTTGGCGAGCCGCAGAACCTGCTGATCGGCCACGAGATGGGCTGGCACTTCGCCGAATTCTTCCTCAAGGTCGCGCCGGTGTCCCTGCCGGTGCTGGTGGCCGGTCTGTTGACCTGCATGCTGCTGGAGAAACTGCGCTGGTTCGGTTACGGCACCTTGCTGCCGGACAATGTCCGCGCGGTACTGGCCGATTACGCCCGTGAAGACGATGCCGAACGCACGCCTCGCCAGCGTGCCGCGCTGTTGGTGCAAGGTGCCGCCGCATTGATTCTGATTGCCGGGCTGGCGTTCCATGTCGCCGAAGTAGGCCTGATCGGCCTGATGGTGATTGTCCTGATCACCGCATTTACCGGCATTACCGACGAGCATCGTCTGGGCAGCGCCTTCAAGGACGCCATGCCGTTCACTGCGCTGCTGGTGGTGTTTTTTGCCGTGGTGGCGGTGATCCATGATCAGCAACTGTTCGCGCCGTTGATCCAGTGGGTACTGGCACTGCCTGCCGAGCAGCAACCGGGAATGCTGTTCATCGCCAACGGTCTGTTGTCGGCGATCAGTGACAACGTGTTCGTGGCGACGATCTACATCACCGAAGTAAAACAGGCATTCCTCTCCGGGCACATGAGCCGCGAACATTTCGAAACCCTGGCGATTGCGATCAACACCGGCACCAACCTGCCGAGCGTTGCGACACCCAATGGTCAGGCCGCGTTCCTGTTTCTGCTGACGTCGGCGATTGCGCCGCTGGTGCGTTTGTCCTACGGACGGATGGTGTGGATGGCGTTGCCCTACACCGTGGTGATGGGGCTGCTCGGCTGGTATGCCGTGAGTTACTGGCTGTAGAGACAACAACGGGAGCCCTGGGGCTCCCGTTTTTTTATGCGTCGATCAACGCGGCAAAATGTATTTCTCGATGGCCTGCGCCACACCGTCCTCGGTGTTCGGCCCGGTCACCACGTCTGCCTGACGCTTCACGGCGTCTTCTGCCTGGCCCATGGCGATCGACAGGCCGGCGACATGAAACATCGCCGGATCGTTGCCACCATCGCCAATCGCTGCGGTCTGCGCCAGCGGCACGCCGAGATGCTCGGCCAGAGTCGTCAGTGCGGCGCCCTTGTTGGCCTCCAGCGCCGTCACGTCCAGATACACCGGCTGCGAACGCGACACCTGCGCCATGCCCTCGACCTTCGGCAGCAAACGCGCCTCCAGCTCGATCAACAGGTCGGTGTTGTTGCTGGTCGCGACGATCTTGTCGATGCGCTCCAGATACGGCTCGAAGCTGTCGACCACCACCGGCGGATAACCCAGACCATGTTGTTCGCGAGGAACCATCGGCCCGTGCGGATCCTTAAGCAGCCAGTCGCCGCCACTGAACACCCAGATCTCGACCTCCGGCTGATCGGCAAACAACGCCAGTGCCGTCAACGCCGCAGTGGCTGGCAGGTAGTGAGCGACCAGAATGCTGCCGTCCGGATTGACGATCGTGCCGCCGTTGAATGCGGCAGTCGGCAGATCAACGCCCAGGGCCTCGATCTGTTGCAGCATGGCTTTGGGCGGACGCCCGGTGGCAAGGCTGAACAACACACCCGCCTTACGCAGCGCTCGGACGGAATCGATGGTGCGCTGACTCAGGCTGTGATCGGGCAGCAACAGCGTGCCATCCATGTCGCTCAGCAGAAAACGGATCGGCTCACTCATCCGAGACCATGCCAGACGCGACCATCGCGAGTCAGCAGATCATCGGCAGCCTGAGGCCCGTCTTCGCCGGCAGCGTAACTTTGCACGCTGGCGTCCTGTTGCCAGGCATCGAGGAACGGCTGCACTGCGCGCCAGCCGTTCTCGATGTTGTCGGCGCGCTGGAACAGCGTCTGGTCACCGGTCAGGCAGTCGTAGATCAGGGTTTCGTAGCCGGTGGACGGCTGCATTTCGAAGAAATCCTTGTAGGCAAACCCCAGCTCGATGTTGGCCATGTTCAGCGCCGGCCCCGGCCGTTTGGCCAGCAGGTCGAACCACATGCCTTCGTTGGGCTGGATCTGGATGCGCAGATAGGTCGGCTGCAATTCGTCGACCTCAGTGTCGCGGAACTGCGCATACGGCGCCGGTTTGAAGCAGATGACGATCTCGGTGTCGCGCACACTCATGCGCTTGCCGGTACGCAGGTAGAACGGCACGCCGACCCAACGCCAGTTGTCGATCATCACCTTGAGCGCCACGTAGGTTTCGGTGGTGCTGTCGGGCGACACGTTGGCTTCTTCGCGATAACCGGCCAACGGCTTGCCGTCGATTTCGCCGGCACTGTATTGGCCGCGCACCGAGTTGGCCCGCGCTTCTTCGGTGGTCCATGGACGGATCGCGCCGACCACCTTGGCCTTCTCGCCCCGCACCGCATCGGCACCGAACGCGGCCGGCGGCTCCATCGCCACCATGGCCAGCAACTGGAACAGGTGATTGGGCACCATGTCCCGCAGGGCGCCGGTGTGTTCGTAGAAACTGCCACGGGTTTCGACGCCGACGGTTTCGGCGGCGGTGATCTGCACGTGATCGATGTAGTGGTTGTTCCAGAAGGCCTCGAACAGGCTGTTGGAGAACCGGCTGACCAGAATGTTCTGTACGGTTTCCTTGCCCAGATAGTGATCGATCCGGTAGATCTGCTTTTCCGACATCACCTTGAGCAGGCAGGCGTTCAACGCCTCCGCGGTTTGCAGGTCGGAGCCGAACGGTTTTTCGATCACTACCCTTCTGAAAGCTTCCGGGGTTTCTTCCAGCAGTTTCGCGGCGCCGAGGCGACGCACCACTTCGCTGAAGAAACGTGGCGCGGTGGCCAGGTAGAACACCGCATTGCCGGTGCCGCTGTCGGCGATTTTCGCCGCCAGCGCGGAATAAGTGCTGTCGTCCAGGAAATCGCCCTGGACGTAGCTGATACCTTTGGCGAGCTTGGCCCACAAAGCCGGATCAAGCATCTGATCGCCCTTGCCGACCTTCGCCGCCACTTCGGTGCGGATGAAGTCTTCGAGCTTTTGGGCGAAGGCTTCATCCGTGATGGCGTTGTGGTCAACGCCAACGATCCGCAGATTTTCGTCAAGCAAGCCGTCGCGACTGAGGTTGTACAGCGCCGGCATCAGCAAGCGCTTGACCAGGTCGCCGTGGGCACCGAACAAAAACAGCGTGGTCGGTGGTGCGGGTTCTGCCTTGGATTTTCTGCGGATCGTATGGGTCATTTCTTCGCAGTCTCTACGTGGCCGCCGAAGCCGAAGCGCTGGGCCGAGAGGATCTTGTCACCGAACGTGCCCTGACCGCGGGAGCGGTAGCGCGAGAACAGCGAGTTGGACAGCACCGGGACCGGCACCTTTTGTTCCATTGCCGCTTCGATGGTCCATTGACCTTCGCCGCTGTCGGCCACGGAGCCGGAAAAACCGTCGAGTTTCGGGTCGACCGCCAGGGCATCGGCGGTCAGGTCGAGCAGCCACGACGACACCACGCTGCCACGACGCCAGACTTCGGCGATGTCGGCCACGTTCAGGTCGAAACGCTGATCCTCCGGCAGAAGCTCGCTGGACTTGGTCTTGAGGATGTCGAAGCCTTCGGCGAAGGCCGCCATCATGCCGTACTCGATACCGTTGTGAATCATCTTCACGAAGTGACCGGCACCGGCAGGACCTGCGTGGATGTAGCCGTGTTCGGCACGGTGATCGTCGGACTTGCGGTCCTTGGTGCGCGGGATGTCGCCCATGCCCGGGGCCAGTGCGGCGAACAGCGGGTCCAGACGCTTAACGGTCTCGGCATCACCGCCGATCATCATGCAGTAGCCGCGCTCCAGCCCCCAGACGCCACCGGAGGTGCCGACGTCGATGTAGTGCAGGCCCTTCTCGGCCAGGGTCTTGGCCCGGCGGATATCGTCCTTATAGTTGGTGTTGCCGCCATCGATGATGGTGTCGCCCGCCTCGAGCAGCGTGCTCAGGGTTTCGATGGTGTCTTCGGTCGGCGCGCCGGCCGGCAGCATGACCCACACGGCACGCGGCTTGGCCAGGCCTGCGACCAGCGCAGGCAGATCGGCAACGCCGGTAGAGCCCTCGGCGGCCAGGGTGTCGACAAAGGCGGTATTGCGGTCGTAAACAACGGTGGTGTGACCGTTGAGCATCAGACGCCGTGCAATATTGCCGCCCATGCGGCCCAGTCCAATAATCCCGAGTTGCATGTGCTGATGCTCCTTACTACAAATAAAAGTGTGTCAAAGGTTATAGCCCAACGCTCTCATGGAGGTTAGTCCAGAGCGTCGGTGTGAAGTTTCCGGGCATTGTGCCCGATCCAGACTGATAACGTCGGGAAACGTGGTGAAGACACAACGACCATGAAAAATAAAAAAGTTCCATTCACGAGCAAAAGAAACCAGAATCGGCGCCGATAGCAGATCAGCGCCCGTTATCGGGAGCGATCTGCAGTTGAGACACGCCATTTGCGAGGTGAGCAATGGGCACAGTACACACAGCAATGCCGCCACAAACCCTGTACGTCACGATCCGCCGCGATGAACTTCGTCAGTTGAAGGACGAACGCGACCAGCTTAAACAAGAGCTGGCGCAACTGCGCCTGATGACCCAAGGCGTCGAGCCAAAGCCTCTGCCACGCGTCCAGCGCTCACCCCACGCCTGATCGCCCGCCGGATCCGGGAACCGCAGCCCTGCCGTTCCCGACATGATCCGCCCTCTGCCATTTGCGGCAACTAACGAAGTTTTCACATTCGCTTGTTGATACTCCGGCCCATTCTGCCGTGCGTGTCCGCGCGCGGCTTCCGTTCGTCGGTTTCATGCTCCCGATTTCATGAAACGTCCCGGCGGTGGCAATGGTGACTGAGTTGGAGTGCTGAATGGCATGGTTTAAACGCAGCAAGACTGCTGCGGCAGGTTTTGACTGGGCCGGTTTCATCTGGCTGTTTGTGTTCTTCTGGTACTTCTCCGGTATCACTCAACTGCTGATCCAGCTGACCGGCACCTCTGGCTTCACCGGATTCCGTCAGGCATTCGTGATGAGCGCAGTCTGGCTCGCGCCGATGCTGCTGTTCCCCAAACGCACCCGCCTGCTCGCCGCCGTGATCGGCGTGATGCTTTGGGCGTGTTCGATGGCCAGCCTGGGCTACTTCTTCATCTATCAGCAGGAATTCTCCCAGAGCGTCATTTTCATCATGTTCGAGTCGAACGTGTCGGAGGCCGGCGAGTACATCACCCAGTACTTCGCCTGGTGGATGATTCCTGCGTTCCTCGCTCACACCGCGTTCGCCTACTTCCTGTGGACCCGCCTGCGTCCGGTCTACATGCCGCGTGGCCGCGCCTTCGTGGCCGCCATGGCGATCCTGATCGCGGTGGTTGGTTATCCGCTGATCAAGCAGACCCAGCGCACCGGCAGCTTCGCCGGCGGCTTCGAGAAATTCGAAACCCGCATCGAACCCGCCGTGCCATGGCAGATGGCCGTGGCCTATCACCGCTACCTGGAAACCCTGGGCGAGATGCAGGGCATGCTCCACAGCGCGAGCAAGATTCCGCCGCTGCACAATCTCAAGGATGCCGGCGCCAATCAGCCTGCGACCCTGGTGCTGGTGATCGGCGAGTCCACCAACCGCCAGCGCATGAGCCTCTATGGCTATCAGCGCAAGACCACGCCGGAACTGGACAAGCTCAAGGACCAACTGTCGGTCTTCGATAACGTCGTCACCCCGCGCCCGTACACCATCGAAGCGCTGCAGCAGGTGCTGACTTTCGCCGACGAAGAAAACCCGGATCTGTACCTGTCCACGCCGTCGCTGGTCAGCATGATGAAACAGGCGGGCTACAAAACGTTCTGGATCACCAACCAGCAGACCATGACCAAGCGCAACACCATGCTCACGACCTTCTCCGAACAGGCCGACGAGCAGGTGTACCTGAACAACAACCGCAACCAGAACGCCGCGCAGTACGACGGTGACGTGATCGAACCGTTCAACAAGGCCCTGACCGACCCGGCACCGCGCAAGCTGATCGTCGTGCATCTGCTGGGCACGCACATGAGCTACCAGTACCGTTATCCGCCGAGCTACGACAAGTTCCAGGACCGCAATGGCGTTCCGGCTGGCGTGCGTGACGATCAGGTGCCGACCTACAACAGCTACGACAACGCGGTGCTGTACAACGACTTCGTGGTCTCGAGCCTGATCAAGGACTACGCCAAGTCCGATCCGAACGGCTTCCTGCTGTACCTCTCCGACCACGGTGAAGACGTGTTCGACTCGGCGGGCCATAACACCCTGGGTCGTAACGAAAACAAACCGACCGCGCCGATGTACACCATTCCGTTCATGGCCTGGGCGTCGCCGAAGTGGCGTGAAAACCACGACTGGAGTTTCGCCGCGGATCTGAGCCGGCCGTATAGCAGCGCCCACCTGATTCACACCTGGGCGGACCTGGCCGGTCTGAGCTTCGATGAACTGGACCGCAGCAAAAGCATCGTCAGCGACAGCTTCAAACAGCGTCCGCTGTTGATCGGCAACCCTTACGAGCGTGAACAGCGAGCACTGATCGACTTCAGTCTGATGAAGCCGAAAAAGCCCGACGAAGCGCCGAAAGAAGTGGTCAAGCAGTAACCTGAAAAGGGCCGGAAACGGCCCTTTTTTCATTCTGTCGCAACACCTCGAAATGACAATATTTCTCGTTTGTTACTAAATCGCCCTCTCCCGCTTCGTCTTTGAACCAAAGGAAATTTTCCCTCGAAGACAAGGAGTCGGCTGCGATGTTCGCGCCCATCACCCGTTCCATGACCCTCACCCTCGGCCTGTGCAGCGTGGCCCTGAGCCCTGACCTGCTGGCCGAAACCGACGCCGACAAGCAACCGGAGCCCGCTGCCACGGCCCTCGAACTCGCCTCGACCAGCGTCACCGCCCAAGGCTTGGGCAGCAACACCGAGAACACGGAGTCCTACACCACCGGCGCGATGAACACCGCGACCAGGCTGAACCTGTCGATCAAGGAAACCCCGCAATCGGTGTCCGTGGTCACCCGTCAGCAAATGGATGATTTCAAGCTCGGTACATTGTCGGAGGCCATGAGCCAGACCACCGGCATCGTGGTGCAGCACAACGATTCGGATCGGGTCAGTTATTCGTCTCGCGGGTACTCGATCAACAACTTCCAGATCGACGGGATGCTCAATACCTTCAGCTACATGAAGTCTGACGCCGACACCATCATCTACGACCGCATCGAAGTGGTACGCGGAGCCACCGGCCTGACCACCGGCGCCGGCGATCCCTCGGCCACGATCAACATGGTACGCAAGCGCCCGACCTCGCAACTGCAGGCATTGGCTGGCGTCAGCGGCGGCAGCTACGACGATTACTACAGTTACGTCGACGTCGGAGGACCGCTGGCATTCGACGGGCGCCTGCGTGGCCGCAGTGTGCTGGCCTATCGCGACAGCGGTTCGTTCCGCGACAAGTATGCCCTGCAACGGGAAGTCGGCTACGGCATCCTCGAAGCCGACCTCACCGATTCGACCGTGCTTGCAGTCGGTTATGACTACCAGGACAAACAGGTGCAAGGCACCTCGTGGGGCACCACACCGTACTGGAATGCCGACGGCAGCAAGGCCGGCCTCGGTCGCTCGACCAACATGGCGACTTCGTGGAGCTCATGGCCGTTGCGCGACAAGACCGCGTTCACCACCCTCGATCAGCAACTGGCGGCTGGCTGGCATTTGAAGGCGGCCTACACCCACCGCAAGAGCGACGGTGACGGTAAGGTCTACTACGCAGGCTCCGGTTACCCGGAACCCGACCGCAGCGGCATGACCGCGACCATCGGCCACATGATCGGCGACCAGAGCATGCGCGCCTACGACCTCAATCTGGCCGGCCCTTACTCGCTGTTTGGCCGTGAACACGAATTGATGTTCGGCTACGGCGAGGCCGAGCGCCGCTCGAGAGATCCGTTCAACGTTGATGGCCCGCGCGCATCCGATTACGAAAGCGTGCGCGACTGGAAATACATGGGCGGCATCAACAAGTACCCCGACACCACCACCCGCCTGCCGAGCTTCAAGGACAGCACCCGGCAAAAGGCAGGCTACCTTGCCACGCGCCTGAGCCTGACCGACGAATTGCACGCGGTGCTGGGCAGTCGCTACGGCAGCTGGGAGGCCTCCAGCAAGACGTATGCCTACGATCAGAACCTGCAACTGACTGGTGTCGATGCCAGCAGCCAGCAACACAACGACATGTGGACGCCGTATGCCGGCCTGCTCTACGACCTGACGCCGGAATACACCGCGTATGTCAGCTACACCGACATTTTCAAACCACAGGGCGTGCGCGACGCCAGCCGCAATTACATCGATCCGGTGGTTGGCAGCAACTATGAGGTGGGGCTCAAAGGCAGTTTGCTGGAGGAGCGCCTGAACGTTTCCACCGCAGTGTTCTGGAGCAAGCAGGACAACGTCGCCGAGCTCGATGAATCGACGCTGCCCGATCCGGACACAGGCGAGCAGTTCTACAAGTCCGGCGGCAAGGGCAACAAGGTCAATGGCTTCGAAGCCGAAGTCTCCGGCGAGATTCATGATGGCTGGAACATGACCGCCGGTTACACCTACACCCACTCGGCCAACGGTGAGAAGCAACGCAGCAACACCAATCAGCCGCTGAACCTGTTCCGCCTTTCCACCGCCTATCGCCTGCCGGGCAACTGGCATGCGCTGACCGTCGGCGGCGCGCTCAACTGGCAGAGCGATGTCTACGGCAACGCCAAACGGCCGATCGGGCGCGGCGCCAACGGCCGGATCATCACTGAACCTGCGCGCATTCGTCAGGAGGCGTACACCGTGGTCAAGCTGATGTCGCGTTATGAATTCGACAAACATCTGTCGGCTTCCCTGAACGTCGACAATCTGTTCGACAAGAAGTATTACGACAACGTCGGCTTCTACAACGGCGTGTTCTGGGGCGATCCGCGCACCGTAACACTGAGCCTCGACTGGAAACTCTAAGCCCTCCCCTGCGATCTGCACGCGTCAGCGGCGCGTGCAGCCTGCGTCCGGCATTCCTTGGAAACAATCGGTAAAACCTGCACGGAACGCGCGTTAACCCCAGGTTAATACCCCTGGCTGACACTGCGCCCCGAGGCACTGATTCATGGACGAACGGCTCCGACATTTTTTCGTAGGAGACAACCATGAAAACCACGACTGCACTCCTTGCCGGTCTGATCACACTTGCATCCGCCAGCGCTTTCGCCGAGGGCGGTGCCGAGCGGATGCGCTATCACTGGGAAAACTTCCCGGTCCACACCGCCCAAAGCCAACAGGCTGACACCAAAACCAACGAACTCCGCGTTCCGGACGACCAGACCGCACAGGTCACCGAGCATTACCGTCCGTGATGTAACAAGGTTTACCGATGGACCTGCGATGGCTCCGCTCTGGCTTCGCAGATGACAGTTGGGCGCCCTTCGGGGCGCCTTTTTTATGCCTGCAGTTCCTTGATCCAGAACAGCATGCGCCCGTGATTGGGGTCGAACATGCCCGGCGCAAAGCCGAATTTGGCGTAGGAACCCTGAGCGACGGCATTACCTTCGAGCACTTCCAGGGTGATCTTGCAGCAGCCGCGCTGACGGGCGATTTCCTCGACCTTGCGCAGCATTTTCTGACTCAGTCCCAATCCTCGAAACTTTGTCACCACCGACACGTCGTGCACGTTGACCAGTGGTTTGCAGGCGAAGGTCGAAAAACCCTCGAAGCAGTTCACCAGCCCCGCCGGCTCCCCGCCGACAAAGGCCAGGACGCTGAAGGCGTGAGGCCGCTTGGCCAGCTCTGCGGGCAGTTGCTGCAACAGTTCGGGGGCAATGGGATGACCGCCACCCATAGGATCTTCAGCGTAATGATTGAGCACCACACCGATGGCCTCGGCATGCAGCGGGTTGGTATAGCTGGCTTGAAGCACAAGAATCTCTGCGGAATCCATTTCCATCCTCGATCGCACGGGCCCCGGTGCGTTTCATACGCACTGAAAGGCTCACCGACCTTAGCGCGAGGCAACCTGCGACCACAACCCGACCGTCTCAGTGGCCCCAGATCAGTTCTTCGGTCCAGCCCAGCTCGGCGAAATCCTCGGCCCGCAACCCGGATTCACCGGCGCAGAAAAATTCATCCAGTTGCGGCGGTTTCACCGGCGTGCCGCTGAGCATGGCGTGGACCTGGCCACGATGGTGGATCTGATGTTCGAACAGGTGCGAAATCATCCGCAGACGGCTGTCGTGCTGCGGCGTGTCCCGGGCGATGGTGACGATGCGCCCCAGATCGGCATCGCGCAGTTGTTCGCAATAGGCGATCAAGCGACGGTCGACATGGGCCTGTTCGCGGCGCAAGGACTGTGCCTCGGTGAAGGGTTCGTCTGCATTGAAGAACACGTAGCAGTCGGGATGCGGTTCGTCACCGCGCAACTCGCGTTCCAACGCATCGACGTAGAACCAGTCGCAGGTGAGGATGTGATTGAGGGTCAGGCGAATGCTCGGGAAGAAACTGACCCTGGGTGCCGCCAGCTCCGTGTCGTCGAGCTGCAGCCAGGCCTTGGCCAGTCGATGGTTGGCCCAAGCGTTCTGATAAGCCATGGTCAGCAAGTGATGGGACAGTGGCTGAGGCATGTCGCGCCCTCCGTGCATCAAGTGTCGGCAAAGCGTTGCAGCTGCATCTCCTGCAAACGGCTGAGGGTCCGGCGGAACGGGAACTCCAGATAGCCCTCGGTGTACAGCGCGTCCATCGGTACATCGGCCTCGATGTACAGCGGCACCTTGCGGTCGTAACACTCGTCGACCAGCGCAATGAAGCGTCGCACGCCGTCATCGTGCACCGACAGTTGCGGCAATTCACGGTCGCCGGCCACCACCCGCTCCGCGCCGTCCTCGGTGCCACGGGCGATCCGCCCTTCACGCTTTTGCGCGCTCAGGTTCGGCACCTCGCTCAACAGGATAGCCCGGTAGGTGTCGCACAGCGCGATGAAGTCCATGGCGGCGAACGGTTGCTCGCACAGGTCGGCGTAACGGCACCACAGCACCGAATCACTGGCCTGCACCACGTTCAAGGCGCGGTAACCGACCCGCACCGGTTCGTCGCTGACGGTTTGCCCGGCGGCCAATGCGTCGAACACCTGATTCAGCGCGCTACCCTGCCCCGGTGATGCAACCCAATAGCGCTGTTCGATGGCCCCCGGATGCAATCGATGATCTTCGGCGCCGTTTACCGCGACCACCTGCATGTGTTGCTTGATTGCGGTGATCGCCGGCAGGAAGCGGTCGCGGTTGAATCCGTCCGCATACAGTTGATCCGGCGGCAGGTTGGAGGTGCAGACCACCACCACGCCTTCGTCGAACATCACCTGAAACAACCGCCCGAGGATGATCGCGTCGCCGATGTCATTGACGAACAGTTCATCGAAGCACAGCACCCGCACTTCGGCCGCCAGTTCCCGGGCCAAGGCCCGCAATGGATCGGCGATCCCGGTCAACTGAAAGGAACGCTGGTGCACCCAGCCCATGAAGTGATGAAAGTGCTGCCGCCGCGCCGGCACCCGCAGGCTTTGATGGAACTGGTCCATCAGCCAGGTCTTGCCGCGCCCGACCGGGCCCCACAGGTAGACGCCGGTGACCGAACGGGCACCGGCGTGCAGGGCTTCGTGGCATTTTTGCAACGCCCAGACCGCGTGCTCCTGGGCTTCATCCTGGATGAAGCCCTTGTGCTCGACGGCATGTTGCCAGGCGTTTAGGGGAGAGTCGAAAGTCATGCGCGGCAGTATGCCACGACGGCTACACGGAAATATCCAGCCGTGCGATTTTGCCCTGCTCGTTGAGGCGGAAGGTGTAGCGCAGCTCCAGCGGGCTGCCGGGAAACGTCCCGGAAATCAGCCCTTGCACCAGCACTTTGCCGGTGCGCTGCTGGACGCCCAGCACCTCGACCCGCGGCTGATAGCGTTGGGCGGTGTCTTGCATCCAGTCGGCGATGGCCTGCGGGCCGACCTGATGGCGGCCTTCATCAAACACATGGGCATCCTCGGCGAAAAAACTGCCAACCCGGGACGTATCGCGAGCATTGGCGGCGTTGATGTACTCAACGATGGCCGGGGCGAGTATCGAGGTGGGATGGAACATGAGTGCAACTCCTTGTTTTCGGTTCTGACGCCATCCTAGAACAGCCCTGCGTCAGTTTTTGTCAGGAGTGAAACGCCCGTTGTCGTCCAGTTGCATCTGGCGCTGCCAGGTGCGCAGCAGGTCGCTGCGGCGTCCCGGATAACGCTCGCCCTGCAGGCTGGCGGCGGCAATGCGGTCGGTACGAAACGTGCGATACGCACTGCGCAACTCGCACCACGCCACGATGATCCGCACCTCGTTGAGAAACCCCAGCGCCAAAGGCCAGATCAGCCGCTGGCTCGGCACCTGCTGTGCGTCGGCGTAATCGATGTGCAGCTTGGCCTGGTCGCGGATCGCCTGACGAAACACATTCAACGGCACCACGTTCTGCGGAAACCCGTAACCGGGCGGCCCGGGCATCACCGTCGGGTTGCGCATCGCCTCCTGAGCCTGGGGATCCAGCACCGCCGCAATTTTTGCAAGCGCATCCGCTGCGGCTTTGCTCAGGACCTCGTCGCCGCGCTGATCGACGTAACGCAAGCCCAGAACGATGGCTTCGGTCTCATCGGCGTTGAGCATCAGCGGCGGCAGAAACAAACCGCTGCGCAGCACATAACCGATGCCCGCCTCGCCGTGGATCGGCGCGCCGAGCGCCGTCAGTTCGGCGATGTCGCGATAGAGGGTGCGTTCGGAGATTTCCAGCTCGGAGGCCAGCGTCGCCGCGGTGACCGGGCGTTTCTTGCCGCGCAGCACTTGCAGCAAAGTCAGTAAACGAGTGGTTCGCGACACGATGCGAGGCTCTGGACAGAAATTTGCCGGAGCTTAGCAGAGCCTGGTGTCAGAAATTGTCAGGAGCTTTCACCAGGCCCAGAGCCGATTACGCGTCGACTTTATGCCTCGCCGCGTAAAGACACAGCATCTCCATCGCCAGCGTCGCCGCCGCCAGCGACGTCACGTCCGCATGGTCGTATGCAGGGGCCACTTCCACCACGTCCATGCCCACCAGATTGATCCCGCGCAGGCCTCCGAGGATTTCCAGCGCCTGCACGGTGCTCAACCCGCCGCAGACCGGTGTACCGGTGCCCGGAGCAAACGCTGGATCGAGACAGTCGATATCGAACGTCAGGTACACCGGGTTATCGCCGACCCGCGCGCGAATGGCCTCGACAATCGCTTCACAGCCCCGCCGATGCACCTGCCGTGCGTCCAGCACCTGAAAGCCCTGATGATCGTCATTGGTGGTGCGCAAACCGATCTGCACCGAGCGCGCCGGATCCACCAGCCCTTCCCGCGCCGCGTGCCAGAACATGGTGCCGTGGTCGACCCGTTTGCCGCCCTCGTCTGGCCAGGTGTCGCTGTGGGCGTCGAAGTGGATCAACGACAGCCTGCCGTGCTTGCGCGCATGGGCCTTGAGCAGCGGGTAGCTGATGAAGTGGTCGCCGCCGAATGTGAGCATCGCACTGCCGGAGCTGAGGATGTGTTCGGCGTGAGCCTCGATACTTTCCGGAATGGTGTGCGGCGAGCCGTAATCGAAGTCGCAATCGCCGTAATCGATCACTGCCAGATGATCGAACGGGTCGAATGCCCATGGCCAGTGTCGTTCCCAGGCGATCCCGGTGGACGCCGCACGAATCCCGCGCGGCCCGAAACGGGCGCCCGGACGGTTGCTGGTGGCGGTGTCGAACGGCACGCCGCTGACAACCACGTCCACTCCGCGCAGGTCACGGCTGTAGCGCCGGCGCATGAAACTGGTGATCCCGGCGTAGGTGCTTTCGGCAGCGGTGCCGTAAAGGCTGTGACGGGTCAGGGCCTGATCGTTTTGCATTGGCACGTCCATCGATGTGCTCCTTTGGTGTTTATCCAGCGTTATTGATGGCTACGGAAAGTGGTCCACAGGCGCGTGCGCTGCCGCATGTCCTTGAGGCTCATGCTGCGGTCGGCGTACAGCCGCTCGCGCACTTCGGGTTTCGGGTAAATGTCCGGATCGTTACGCACCGCTTCGTCCACCAGCGGCGTGGCGGCCTGGTTGGCGGTAGCGAAGAACAGTGAGTTGGTCAGCGCCGCCACGGATTCAGGGCGCAACATGAATTCGATGAAGGCCCGCGCAGCTTCCGGGTGCGGCGCGTCCTTGGGGATGGCGAGGTTGTCCTGCCACACCAGCGTGCCCTCTTTCGGGATGCGGTAAGCGACCTCGAACGGCTTGTTGGCCTTGCGTGCCTGATCGGCGGCCATGCTCGCATCGCCGTTATAGGTCAGCGCCAGGCACACGCTGCCGTTGGCCAGATCGCTGATCTGCCGGCCCGTGGCGACGTAGAGCACCGAGGGCTGCAACTTCTGCAACAAGGCTTCGGCGGCGGCCAGATCGTTCTTGTCGGTGCTGTAGGGATCCTTGCCGAGGTAGTGCAGCGCCAGACCGATCACTTCCTGCGGCGAGTCGAGAATGGCGATCCCGCAGTCCTTGAGCTTGCTGGCGTATTCGGGCTTGAACAGCAGATCGAGGCTGTTGAGCGGCACGTCCGGCAGCCGTTGCTTGACTGCCTCGACATTCATGCCCAGACCGAGCGTGCCCCAGGTGTAGGGCACGCCGTAGCGATTGCCGGGATCGACCGCCGCCAGCTTTTCCAACAGATCGGGATCGAGATTGGCGTAACCCTTGAGCCCTTCGTGAGGGATTTCCTTCAATGCGCCGGCGGCCAATCCACGGGCCAGCACGCTGGACGACGGCACCACCACGTCGTAGCCGCTGCCGCCGGTCAGCAGTTTGGTTTCCAGCACCTCGGAGGTGTCGAACGTGTCGTAGCGCACATGAATGCCAGTTTCCTTTTCAAAGCGCTGCAAGGTTTCCGGCGCAACGTAATCGGCCCAGCTATAGAGGTTGAGCGTCTTGTCCTCGGCCTGGGCGGCGATGGAGACGGAGAGCAACAGCGCGGGCAAACACAACTTGAACAAGGGAGCCATGACGTACACCTGACCGGAGGAAGTGGTGGCAGGATGCGCCGTCGGATACATTGCAAAAATATCAAGTTTGTTAACCTGACTTTATGCCGGAGTAATGTAATGCTCAGTCAGCTCCACGATGTCGATTTGCAGCTGCTGCGCCTGTTTCTCGGCGTGGTCGAGTCCAACGGTTTCAGCGCCGCCCAAGGTGAGCTGGGGCTGAGCCAGTCGAGCATCAGCCAGCAAATGGCCAAGCTGGAAACCCGTCTCGGCTATCGAGTGTGCAACCGTGGCAAGGGTGGTTTCAGCCTCACTCCCAAAGGCGAGCAACTGCTGATTGCTGCGCGCAGTCTGTTCGATTCGATCGAAACCTTCCGTCATCAATCCAACGGCGTGGCCGGACGCCTGATCGGCGAAGTGCGGCTGGGCCTGTCGGAAGCGGTCGATCAATCGGTGCTGCAACGGGTGGCCGAGGCGATCCGGCGCTTTCGCGAACGAGACGAATCGGTGCGCATCGAGCTGATCAGCGCCATGCCCGGCGAAATGGAGCGCCTGCTGCTGCAACAGCGGCTGGACCTGGCCATCGGTTACTTCTCCCAGGTGCAGAGTGCCTTTGATTACCGCGAATTGTTCAGCGAAACCCAGCATCTGTATTGCGCGCCCGGCCATCCGCTGTTCACCAACGATGCCCCCGATGAAGCGGCGTTGCAGGCGTGTGACCGGGTCGATCATCCGTACCGTTTTCTGCGCAGCGACGAACCGTTTCAGGGCAAGGTCTGCTCGGCGCGCTCGGAACAGGTCGAAGGCACCCTCGCCTTCGTTCTGTCCGGCAAACACCTCGGCTATCTGCCCAGCCATTACGCCCGTCAATGGCAGGATAAAGGACTGCTGCGTCCGGTGCTGGAAGGCGAGTTAAGCTTCGAAGTGGCGTTTCATCTGGCCCGGCATCGGGCACAGGTGCCGGGGGATGCGCAAAAGGCGTTTGAGGAAGATCTGCTGTCAGCCTTTGGTCGAACCTGACCTTTTGGGCAGTTTTAATGCGTTGCCCTCGCCCCTCGCTTGCGGCATCCTGCGCACCCATTTTCCGACCCGGCCCCGCATTGCGGCACGCAAACCACCATGACCGTCTCTGAAAAAGCCCCGCGCAACAACGATCTCATCTACGGTCTCAACGACCGTCCGCACTTCACCGCGACGGTGTTTGCCGCGCTGCAACACGTGCTGGCCAGCTTCGTCGGCATCATCACCCCGACCCTGATCATGGGCGGCGCCCTCGGTCTGCAAAGTGAAATCCCGTACCTGATCAGCATGGCGCTGTTCGTCTCCGGCCTCGGTACGTTCGTCCAGGCCAAGCGTTTCGGCCCGGTCGGTTCGGGACTGCTGTGCCTGCAGGGCACCAGTTTTTCCTTTATCAGCGTGATCCTCAGCGCCGGTTTCATGGTCAAGGCCCGGGGCGGCAGCACCGATGAGATCCTGTCGACGATCTTCGGCGTGTGTTTCTTCGCCGCGTTCATCGAAGTGGTCCTGAGCCAGTTCATCGGCAAGCTGCGCATGCTGATCACCCCGGTGGTGACCGGCACCATCATCACGCTGATGGGCCTGTCGCTGATCAAAGTGGCGATGACCGACATTGCCGGCGGCTTCGGCGCGGCGGATCTGGGCGCGGGCAGCCATGTGTTCCTGGCGGCGCTGGTGCTGGGCACCATCGTGGTGTTGAACCGGGTCGACGTGCCGTTCCTGCGTCTGGGCGCGATCGTCATCGGCCTGACCCTCGGCTACGTGGTGGCGTGGCTGATGGGCACCGTGGATTTCGCCAACCTGCCCGAAGTGCCGGTGGTCAGCGTGCCGGTGCCGTTCAAGTACGGCTTCAACTTCGACTGGGTGGCGTTTGTGCCGGTGGCGGTGATTTTCCTGGTGTCGCCGCTGGAGGCTGCCGGTGACCTGACCGCCAACTCGATGATTTCCCGGCAACCGGTCAAGGGCCCGTTGTACATCCGCCGGATCAAGTCCGGGCTGCTGGCCGACGGCCTCAACTCCGCGATGGCAGCGGTGTTCAACAGCATGCCGATGGTGACCTTCGCCCAGAACAACGGGGTGATTCAGCTCACCGGCGTGGCCAGCCGCTACGTGGCGTTCTTCATTGCCGGCCTGCTGGTGCTGCTGGGTCTGTTCCCGATGATCGGCGCGGTGCTGCAACTGATGCCGAAACCGGTGCTCGGCGGCGCAGAGCTGGTGATGTTCGGCACCGTGGCGGTGGCCGGGATCAAGATCCTCGCCGAGGCCGGCCTGCATCGACGCAACATGCTGATCGTGGCGATTTCCGTCGGCATGGGCCTGGGCATCGCCGCCGTGCCGGAAGTGCTGCGCGAACTGCCGCAGGCGCTGCGCAATATTTTCGAATCGCCGATCACCGTCGGTGCGCTGTGTGCGATCGTGTTGAACATCTTCCTGCCGGAAGAGTTCATCGAACTGGAAGAGGATGACTTCGACCCGGAAGCCTCTATCCTTCAGGTCATGGAAAACCCCGACGTGCCGGCCAAAGGTGAACCTGCCTCCCCGGCCGCTGTCGCACAGTTGAACCGTTGATCCTGTCCGCTCGATGAAAAAAGGGCTGATACCGGCAACGGTTCAGCCCTTTTTCAATGAGAGAGCATCAATGCGCCGTCTCCAAGCCGTCATCCTGTCCCTGCTTCTGCTCTCCCTCAGCGCCTGTGCGCTGTTCCCCAACCGCGACCCGGTGAACATCAACGTGGTCGGCGTCGAACCGCTGCCGAGCCAGGACCTGGAAGTGCGCTTCGCTATCAAGCTGCGGGTGCAGAACCCCAATGAAACCGCCATCAATTACAACGGCATCGCGCTGGATCTTGACGTGAACGGGCATTCGTTTGCGTCCGGTGTCAGCGATCAGAGCGGTTCCATTCCCCGGTTTTCCGAAGCCATCGTCAGCGTCCCGGTGAGCATTTCGGCGTTCTCGGTGTTGCGCCAGACCCTGGGTCTGAGCCAGACGCAATCCCTCGACAACCTGCCTTATGTGCTGCGCGGCAAACTGGCGGGCGGTGTGTTTGGCACCATGCGTTTTGTCGACAGCGGCAAACTCAGCCTGCCGCGAGCCAGTGCCGCAACCTGGTAAAGATGCGGTAGCCTGCAGCGCACAACGTCAGAAAACATGGAAGTCGCAGGCTTATGGAAGACACGCCCACGCTGTACACCGAACGGCTGATTCTGCGCCCGCTGGAACTGGCGGACGCCGAGGCCATCCAGCAGCAGTTTGCGCACTGGGAAGTGGTGCGTTACCTGAACGCTTTGGTGCCCTGGCCCTATCCGGACGATGGCGCCCTCACCTACCTGCGCGACATTGCGCTGCCGGCGATTGCGGCGGGCAAAGAGTGGCACTGGACGATTCGTCTCAAGTCGGCACCTGAGCAATTGATCGGCAACATCAGCCTGATGGACGAGACGGACAACCATCGCGGGTTCTGGCTTGCCCCGGCCTGGCAGGGCCAGGGCCTGATGACCGAAGCCAGCGAAGCCGTGACCCGCTACTGGTTCGAAACCCTCGATCAACCGCTGATGCGCGTACCGAAGGCCGCACCGAACATTGGCTCCCGAAAGCTCTCGGAACGCACCGGCATGCGCTTGATCCGCACTGATGAGGACGACTTCGTCAGCGGCCGCTTCCCACGGGAAATCTGGGAAATCACCCGTGAGGAGTGGCAACAGCAGCGCCTCAAGCGGTGAAGCGCACACCGGGTTTGGCGCGCTCGTCCACGCTCAACTCGAACACATCCGGCCGTGCATAGTGGCCGACCACGTCGTAGTCATAGCGGGCCCGCACCAGTTCATCGGTGTCGATTTCGGCGGTGAGCAATCCGGCCTCGCCCCGAAGCGGCCCGGCCAGCACATCGCCCATCGGCCCGACGATCACGCTGCCACCGGCGATCAGTGGTCGATCCCCCGGCCAGTTGGCGATCTCCACGCCCAACTCATTCGGCGAGGCCTGCACCTGACAGGCGCTGACCACAAAGCAGCGCCCTTCATGGGCGATGTGGCGCATGCTGACCTGCCACATCTCGCGCTCGTCCACGGTCGGCGCGCACCAGACCTCAATGCCCTTGGCGTACATCGCGGTGCGCAGCAGCGGCATCATGTTTTCCCAGCAGATCACCGCGCCGAGCTTGCCGACCTGAGTGTCGAGCACCGGCAATGTTGAACCGTCGCCCTTGCCCCAGATCAGCCGCTCGGTGCCGGTGGGCATGAGTTTGCGGTGTCTGGCCACCAGGCCCGCCTGCGGGTCGAAATACAGGGCGGTGCAATGCAGTGTGCTGCCGACCCGTTCGATCACGCCGATCACCAGATTGGCCCCGGTACGCGCCGACAGTCCGGCCAACGCTTCGGTTTCCACGCCCGGCACATCGATGGCATTGGCGAAGTAACGGGCGTAGGCCTCACGCCCTTCGGGCAAGCGATAACCCAGTTGCGTGCCGAAGCCCTCGCCTTTCGGGTAACCGCCGAGCAGCGCTTCGGGCATCACGACCAACGCGGCACCGGACTCGATGATGGCGCCTTCCCAGCTCAGAATCTGTTCCAGGGTTTCACCCTTGCCACCGGGCAAGGCACCGATCTGCAGGGCGGCAACGATTGATTTTGGCATGGCGGTCACTCCGTGAAGTTCAGGTGTTGCTCATTCTCCGGCGCCACGGGATCATGAATAAAGCCCTACTCACTGCTGAATGATATGAACCAAATGAATATCGCCACCGTCGATCTCAACCTGCTGAAAGTCTTTGAAGCGCTGCATGAAGAGTCCAGTGCCAGCCGCGCAGCGTTGCGTCTGGGCGTGACGCAATCAGCGGTTAGCGCGGCATTGCGCCGGTTGCGTGAGGTGTACGGCGATCAATTGTTTGTGCGCACTGGTAGGGGGTTGGCGCCCACGCTCAAGGCCAATCAGCTGAAGCCTGTGGTTAGTGATGCCCTGAACAAGTGCCGTCAGAGCCTGGCGATGGTCGATCCGGCGGCCAATCAGTACGACGGGCGCTCGGTCAGTGTCGGGCTGTCGGATGATTTCGAAATCGCCTACGGGCGGCGCCTGATCGAAGAAATCGGTCGAAGGGCGCCGAAGCTGCGGCTGATCTTCCGCCAGACCCACAGCCAGATCGTCGCCCGGGCCCTGATGGAGCGCAGCATCGACCTGGCAATCACCGCCGGCGGGTTCGCCGAGCGGCTGCTCAGCCGTCAGGTATTGGGTGAAGGGGGTTACGCGTGCCTGGTGGATCCGGCGAGCCTTGCGCCCGGCCAGCAGCAGATCGGTCTGGAGGAGTTCGTCACCCGGGAACACATACTGGTGTCCTCGGGCGGTTTTATCGGGATCACCGATGAAGGGCTGGCAGCGCTCGGCTTGAGTCGCCGGGTGTGCGCCTCGACCACGCATTTCGCGGCGTTGCCGCACCTGCTCAAGGGTAGTACGGCCGTGGCGACCATCCCGACCCACGCGGCGCAGGCCATTGCGTCACTGAGCGGGCTGGCCCTGCTGCCCTGCCCGCTGGACTTGCCGCGCTACCCGGTCGAACTGGGCTGGCGCACCAATACCCAGATCGATCCGGTGGTGCTGAAAGTGCGCGAAGCGATTTCCGCCAGTTTCAGGACCGAATGATTACTTGTTGGCCGCCATCAGCCGGTTGACTTCACTGCGCACCATGTTGGCGAACTCCGGCGGCGACATGCCGTCCAGTTCAGCGCGAACGAATTCTGCCCATTTGCCTTTGCGCTTGGAGCGCTCGCCGAACAATCGCGCGGCTTCGCCCTTGGCTTTGCCCAGATTGTTCTGCCAGAGTTCGAACAGTCGGGATTTCTCGTCTTCCAGCGCAGCGCGCTCTGCGAGGGATTTGTCGGCCAGATTGAAACTCATGGGGAATTACCTGCTGCATGAAATGGCGACATCTTACACGCTGGAGGGAAATCTCCGGCGCTGGTTTTTCTTCCTGACAGAAATTCACTGCAACTTTTCAAGCAGCGCCACACTCCATTGTTCACTGTCCATTCACCTGCAAGGAGTCACCCAATGGCCCGCAAAAGCGCCGTTCAAGCCGCTGAAGATCAAATCAAGGATCAAGCGTTCAGCGAACTTCAGGCTCTGATCGAAGAGTCTGACAAACTGCTCAAAAGCAGTGCTTCACTGGTCGGCGAGGAAGCGGAAACCCTGCGCGGACAAATCGCCCTGAAACTGCAGCAGGCACTGGATTCGGTGTCCAGCGTGCGTGACCGCACCAAACCGGCGGTGGATGCCACCGAAAGCTACATCGGTGGCCACCCATGGCAGACGGTGGCGATCTCGGCCGGTTTCGGTCTGGTGGTCGGTCTGTTGCTTGGCCGCCGCTGAGCAAGAACAAAAAAGGCGAGCCATCGGGCTCGCCTTTTTCATGTCCGCTCAATTGTCATTCGCCCGCCAGTTCACGCAACTGCGCCAGGGTTTGCTCGTCCAGCACAATCCCCTCGGCCAATGATCTGGCCCGCTGCAAATGCCGCCGATCACCCGGCAAACGCTTGAGCCCTGCCCCATGCATCTGCCTGACCAGTTCCTGGCTGCGCTCGGCAAAACTCTGCCCGGAAGTTTTGCTCGGGTCGATCACGATCAGCAACTGACCGGTCCACGGGGTCTTGGCCCCGGGATGGTTCTTCCAGTCGAATTCGAACGAGAAGTTGCCACCAGTCAGCGCTGCCGCCAATAACTCCACCATCATCGACAGCGCCGAACCCTTGTGTCCGCCAAACGGCAGCAACGCGCCGCCTTCGAGAATCGCCTTCGGATCGCAGGTCGGCTGGCCTAGGCTGTCCACGCCCATGCCCGACGGCAACTTCTCGCCTTTGCGTGCGGCGATCTGCACGTCGCCGTGGGCGATGGCGCTGGTGGCCAGGTCGAACACGATCGGCGCCCCGTCGGCCCGAGGCGCAGCGAAAGCAATCGGATTGGTTCCGAACAGGGGTCGGTCGGCGCCGTGGGGCACCACGCAGGTCATGCTGTTGACCACGCTCAGCGCCACCAGGCCTTCATCGGCGAACGGCTCCACGTCCGGCCACAGCGCGGCAAAGTGATGGGAATTGCGGATCGCCAATATCGCGATCCCGGCACTGCGAGCCTTTTCCACCAGCAGTGGACGCGCCGCCGCCAGCGCAGGCTGGGCGAAACCGTTACCGGCATCAACACTGACAAACCCTGATGCGACGTCCTCGACCTTTGGCACGGCCTTGCCGTTGACCCAGCCGCTGTTGAGGGTCGATACATATCCCGGGATCCGGAATACACCATGACTGTGGGCACCGTCCCGCTCGGCGTTGGCGCAATTGGCGGCCAGCGTTGCGGCCACCTCGGCCGAGGTGCTGTGACGGATGAAGATCGTTTCCAGCAGTTGAGTCAGCTCGTCCAGGGACACCGTGGACGAGACCGCATGATCGTGTGGCGCAGACATCTGAAGCTCCAGAATAATTATTGGAGGGAACAACAGCGTACGAACTGACGCATCCGGATTAACCACGGGCAGCCAGTGGCCTGTCAACCCTGCAATGCACGCAGCGAGGGTTCCCCGCGCAATACCCTGGTACCACCTTCGCCCGTCTGCGCGCCTTTACCTTCCTGTCTCGAACCTCACCGCACTTTCTATTTTTTCGAGACTTGACGATGTCTGTACCCACCTCTCCATTGCTCTTCCCCGAAGCCCTCGACTCACCGGGCCTATGGCCCGGCTTGGGTAAAACCCATGGCCTGGCAGAAAAGGATTTCTATTGGCTGGCCGACGTCAGGCTGGCGTCCGACGCCCTGCGACGCGAGCAAAAACCGCCCATGTTGGCCGAACGTGTCTTGCTCAATGCCGACAGTCAGAACCCCATTCCATTGCCGGGTGCATTTGTTCTGAGTGACACGCCGTACGACAAGGGCCAGATCCTCTACACCCCGTACGAAGGCATCCGCAGACACCACAGTCGCGCGAACCTGACGGCTCAGTTGGAGGAGCGCCTCAGAACATCCGCCGGTCAGGACACATTGCTGGCATTTCTACCTTTGTCGCACCAGAGACGCCTACAGGATGCCGAGCGTATTTCGGTGACGTTTTCGATCATCGAGGGGGATGTGTTCGAGGATCGCGACGAAACGCTCAGACAAGGGCCGTTGCTCAACGCCCAGGCCATGCTGGACGAACTCAAGAAGCTGCCGACGCTCACGCAAATGCTGGACAGCGCATTGAACGAGTTGCTCAGGCCTCACTTCGGGACGCTGCAAC
The DNA here is from genome assembly GCF_026240005.1 of Pseudomonas sp. COW5. NCBI lineage: Bacteria > Pseudomonadati > Pseudomonadota > Gammaproteobacteria > Pseudomonadales > Pseudomonadaceae > Pseudomonas > Pseudomonas sp. COW5. The sequence continues at coordinate 5,687,123 of NZ_JAPHVP010000001.1, forward strand.
AAAACCGTACAAGCGTCCGCGTTTACACAGCTAGCGACGGAGAAAGCAATCAGGCCCCCACCGGGGATGCCCCCAGGGTCGACACCCTTAGTCTGAGTGAAGCAGTGCTGGTGCATTACCGCCACCAGCGCTGGCCGGGTGCTCGCCTGCCGGAGTTTTCCCATCCAGGCAGGACTCCGGACATACACGATCAGGACCAATGGAGAAATGCCGTCACCCAGGCATCGAGCATGTTGCCGGCCCTGCTATACCGCCAGATGGAACAGTACTGGAACGGCGTGGCAGTCCTGGGATCGACACGCCGCACATTTCTCGCCCGGGTGCTGGAAGACCAGGCCCGCGTCGACTGGATGCTCAAGCGCGAAGCCGGGATCCTCGATGCAGACCAGTTCGACATGCTGCATAAGCTGATCCTTCCCGATGCCGATGGTCGCTCTGCCCCTATAGCCGAGACAGTGCGCCTCTGGGAAAACCCGGCCAATTATGTGGAGCTTGCCGGCTCGCTGATGATCAGTGGCGCCGATGCTTTTCTCTACACGCCTTCTCAGGGTTTGCAGCAGCTCAAGGACTATCAGGACCTGAAAGCGACCCTGCAGGACAAATTCATCGCAGAGGGCCACGAAGACGAACTCTACGCTTTGCTCAGCCTGGACGAGCGCAGCCGCTTCCTGGGCTTCGATCAGCCTCAGGTGTCGGGAGACCGGGTGGCCGGCGAAGTGTTCCGCTTCCTGTGCGAATCGATCATCACCAAGCAACGACAGAACATCGAGTATGCCCTGCAAGTGTTTCGTCTCAGCGACGGCGCGGTGAACCTCCACGCGCTGTTCGACAAGAGCCTGGATATCCGCTCGATGATTCACGAGCGCTTGCAACAACTCGACGCGCAGGGACGCTGGAGCACACAGCCGGTCTGGTCCGGCAGTCAGCAGCCTTCGATCGTCCTGGCCGACAAGGCTCATGGGGCCATCAAGACCTTTCATTCCGTGGAGTCTCCTCTTCTGGAGAGCTTCGACAAGCAGCCCATGACAACCCGGGATGCTCAGCGAGCCTGGCTTGAAAACATGAAGGCGGATCTGGGCCATGCCTGGTTCGTCGGCGTGAACGGTGAAGCCCGACTCAGGGTATCGAGCGGCAGCCTGCCTGACTGGGCACGGGCGGTCGTCGAAACCGTCATCAATGCCGAGCGCCCCAGTCGCCTGGAACGTCGGGCGCTCAACGGTTTCCGACCCGATGGTTATGTCCTTGCCCTTGAGTCTCCCGACGGCAGGACCGTCTGGCCCCTGGCCCATTGCGTTTTGATGACCGAGCGCGGAGGCCTCGACGCCCAGCATTCCGGGCGCACCGTGCTGTGGACGCCAGCGCTGGGACTGGAGGTTTTCGATAACATTGCCATTGCCCGACAGGCACTGAGCCGGCGTTTGCTCGACAATGTTCAGTGCCTTTCACTGCTGGAAAATATTGTTCCCGATCAATACCGCCCCCATCAGCGCTATACCCTTGGACGGTTTCGCATCATCCATCGCAACGTATTGCATGAGCGCATGCAATCGGGCATCGAGCACTATCTCGCACGTTGCGAGCAAGTGCGTCAGCGAGTGGATGACGGGGCCAGGCGAGAAAAGGCATTGTCAGCGCTGCGCAAGATGCCACCTCAAACCAACCTGCGCCTTGCCGGCGAGCATGCCAGGGCCATCGAGAACCAGCAGACGTTTCCTGCCTGGCTGAGCATGGCTCCGGTCAGGGACCAGAAGCGACATGTCGAACTGCTTGAGCGATGGAACCAGAGTGTCATCGAAGACAAGGATTACCTGACGGGCGTTACGCCACTGGCCGAGCATGTCGAACAAGCATTGAAAACTGCGCTCGGCCTTCGTTTTCCGAACGAACATCTCGATCCCCGGCAGATCGAGATCATTCCCGATCTGGCACTCGCTGGTCCGCCCCGAGACCTGGTCGAGTTTGCCCTGAATCACGTCAACGTACTCCAGGGCACGGGGTACAGGGTGGTATCGAAAACCGCCGAGACCCTGCCTCCCGGACTGGATCGCAAAACCGTCGATCAATTGCTGCTGTCGCTGGAGATCCCGGATACCTATGGTCCAAAGGTGGCCGCGGCACTATCGACGCACACGGTTGAAGGTCGTGAACGCAAAAAGCGTTTTTTCCAGCAGATTCCCTGGCAACTGATGCAGCACGCCCATGCTTTGAAGATGCAGCAGCATCTGTCCACAAAAGCCTACGAGCAGATCAGTCAGGGACTGGACATGCCCGATGGCTATGCCCGAACCACTGTGCCCGGTGTCCATGTGGTTGTCAGTCCGTTGGCACTGATCAAGACGGCCGGCGCCAACGCAGAGACCGTACTGGGGATTTACGTCTTTGCTCCGGGTCAGAGGCACAAGGGCCCGCTGGTGCTTTACGCGCCCTATTCCCAACAGCCGTTTCACGAATTCAAGGACGAAAAGGCATTGATCGCGGCGCTGAATACGCCGGGGCCTCTACAGAATCTGTTGCTACGTCGCTTGCCGGCCGGGCGCCAGGCCGTCTTCCGCAGCCTGTTGGCAGATACCGTGGACGAGACCAGCGAAATGACTCTTGCCAGCCTTCCAGTTGAAGGCAACCTGCTGGAACGGTTTTACGACGATAACCTCAAGCTATTGCAGCAGCAGCTTGAATCACAGACCGAGCGTGAAGCGCAGTCTGACTGGGAAACCGCCAAGACCCTGTTCAGCCAGGGTATCAGGCAAGTGTCGGCAACCCTGCAGGGCAAGCTGGCCTTCGTGCCGTTTCTCTGGCGTGCCTATGACGGCTTCAAAGACTCGGCCGAAGCCTTGCAGAACCACCACTGGAAACGGGCTTTGCAGTCCTTTATTGACGGTGGTGTGCAAATGATCCAGATGGCGCTGCTACCGGAAATATCGGGCGCAGGCGCCACAGTCGAACAGGAAGCCGCCATCTCCGACACCAGTGAAGTCGAGCCCTCCTCGTCGATGCGCACCCAGATGCAATCATCGGAAGCCACCGACGTTGCGCTGAAGGATCTTGTATACGGCTCGATCACAGGTACTTACCGACAACCAGACTCCAATCGTGATTATGCCGCCATCGATGGCAAGGTCTACCAAGTCAAAAAACGTGAGCAGGCATGGCAACTGGCAGATGCGGGGAAATACGGCCCGCTGTTTCAAAAAAGTGGTCTGGCAATGGTTCAGATCCCGACTCAGCAAACTGTTCACTACGGCCAGGCTTTCAGAAAACTGGCCGAGCGCAACACCATCTCTCGCCTGCGACGAACGATGTTGAACATCGAGGCTCGCGGCATGGATCAAATTCGCCTGAAGTACCCGGACAAAGCCCGGACCCTGGTGAACGCCATCGACCTCGCCCGACGATATGCGTTCTATTGCCTGCATAACCTGACACCGCTCGGTCGCGGAATAGACAATCTCCGGGTAACTCGCTTCCTTGAGAGTTTTTTTGATGCACCTAGCATCACCGGCGCCATGCTGGCCAAGATCAGCGCGACGATCCAGCCGATCTGCCAGGCACTGGTGGACCCCGCCGATGAACTGCTCGACACCGATCGCTTCGTTGTCGGATCAAACAAGTTCCTGCCTGATGTCATTGCGTTCGTACTGGATGGTGACGCAAAAAAGCTGGTGCATTTCACCGAGCATTTTTTTGACCAGCAACTGGACCAGTTCAAAACCTATTTGCTGGAGCCGTTCGATGTCGATGGTCATGCTCAGGCCTCGACACTGATTCATGAGTTTGCCCACCAGTTCAGCAAGGCGCTGGATATCGCCTCGTTGAGAGCGCGTGAGCCATTCAGCGACCTGATTTCGACCATCACAGCCACCGGCGCGTTACTGTTTCAGGAGCTCGAGTTCGATCAGACGTCTGCATTGTCATTGAACACTCCAAGGGCACAACTGTTTGCGGAATGGAATACGGCACTCAAGACCTGGGTCAGTTTCGACAACATCCCGGACATGCAGCTCATTTCCGAGGAAGTTCTCAAACTGACGGGCAGCAAGACCATTCAGGAAGCGCGTAATGCCTTTCTCGATCAGCAATCGCCAGACGTACGAGTCGACGTCATCCTGCGCAACGCCGACTCAATCGCTCGCCTGATCTGCGAAATCGGCCGACAGCTGGATCCGGTTCAGTCCCCATGAGGCGGGAAGTGCGCGGGCCTGGTGCCTGCGCATTTTTTACGACAGTTCCTTACGACCGTTAATGAGAACAGTGCGCTTTTGATCATTTTTTCACTCGGTTTATGAATACTGTTCTCAATACACCCTGTTTTAAGGGGATGGACAGGGAAAATGGCCCCATTGATGGGAAATCGCCATGACCACGGTTCTCGCCGCCTTCCCGTCAAGGTTAGAATGCAGCAAATCAGGACGAGTCAATGACCCAGAACACCCTCTCCGAAGCCGAATACGATGCGATCACCGATGCCGCCGCGCATTGGTGTATGCGCATGCACGCCGTCGACTGCACCGCCGAGGAGCGGCTGGCATTCGAGCAATGGCGCGACGCGCACCCGCTGCACGCATTCGAATACGAGGCCATGCTGGAAATCTGGGATGTCGCCGAACACTTGCCGCGCCCGGAACCTGCGGTGATCGTACCGATCCGTCCACCGGCCCGGACCTGGCGTCAATATGCGGTTGCGGCCTCCGTTTGCGCGCTGGCAGTGCCACTGGCGGCCTGGACCGGATGGAACCTTGGCTGGCTGCCCAACAGCTATCAGCATTTCGCGGCCACCGACAACGTCCGCCACGTCACCTTGAGCGATGGCAGTCAGGTCGAGCTGAACCTCAATACCGATCTGACCTTCAGCAATTACAAGGACGAGCGTCGTGTCACCCTGAAAAAGGGCGAGGCTTTCTTTGAAGTCAGCCACGATCTGAACCACCCGTTCATAGTGAAGGCGGCCGAAGGCAAAATTCGCGTCACCGGCACCCGTTTCAACGTCTGGATGTATGAAGATCAGGTGAAGGTCAATCTGGTCGAGGGTTCCGTGCTGGTCACCAGCAACACTCAGTTGTCCGGTGATGGCCTGCGTCTGGGGCCTTCGATGCAGGCTCGCTACAAGCATGGCGACTACATGCCGCAAATCAGCCAGACCTACGCCAGCGACACCTCGCTGGCCTGGCGTAGCGGCAAGCTGATCCTCGACAACCTGGCGTTGAACGAAGCTTTGCCGCTGATCAACCGTTATCTGGACAAACCGCTGATGCTGGCCGATAGCGCCACCGGGGCGATCCGGGTCGGCGGCATCTACAACATCAAGGAGCTGAACAGCTTCGCCGGCTCGATGCCCAAAGTCCTGCCGGTGTTCATCACCCGCAACCAGGACGGCAACCCGGTGATCAATCCGATGCCGCAGCAACCGCCAAAAAGCTGAAGGCCGCCCCTTTACGGGAGCGGCCTTCAGTGTTTGCTGTGACATCGTGACGATTGATTACTGCGCCGCCACCTTCCCTGTCTTATCCAGTTCTTCACGCACGCTTTGCACCTGATACTGCGGATCGGCCTTGATCTGCTGTTCGGTGAACGGCAACACGCTCCACTGCTTCTTCGAGAAGGCCTCGGTCTGATCCCGCGAGTACTTCGACGCCGGATCGCTGGACAGCGAGAACGCAAGCAGGCCCTGAGCGTGCGGTCCCTTCTCATCGAACGTCACCACCTGCAGATAACTCGTTCCGCTGACCACTTCGAGTTTGCCGTCCTCACGCGGCACGCTCTGGATCGCGTTGTAGATACCCAGCGTACCCGGGCCGCCATGGATCGGCGTCTGCTGACCACCACTGCTGACCACCTGAACATCGCCCCAACGGGTTTGTGCGGTCAGACCCATTTTGCCCGCCGACTCGGCTGACGCCAGCATCGCTTCGCGCAAAGCCTTGGCCACGTCGGGCTTCTCAGTCGCGAGCCCTCGCGGGGTGTGCTGCGCGTCTTTCGGATCGAATGCGACCCGCCAGACATCCGGAGATTCCTGCAAGGCCTGCATGATGTTCTGGAAATGCACCAGGCCCATTCCCGAATCCAGGTTCGCCCGACCGTCCCAGGCCTTGAGGCTGGAGCACACCGATTTCAAAGCGACCTCGGCGCCGGTTGACGATGCACAGAACTTCAGCAGATCCGGCAGCACCTGAGCGGCCAGAAACACCTGATCATCCATCACCATGTGTTGCAGGTCCTGCACCGACACCGAACCTTTTTTGCTCAGGGTCGCCAGACGATCCAGCGCAAAACGCGAGCGCAGCCCCAGTGGCTGGCCTTCCTGACTGATCAGCGGCGAGAAACCGGTCAGCGGTTGCGCCGGGTTGGCCAGCCAGGCCGAATCATTGGAGTGCTGGACGAAATCCTTGCGCAGCAATTGCGGCAACTGGCTGGACGCATAAATGCCCTGCTGCGCGGCTTGCGGATCGATGTCCCAGGCGCAGGCGCTGTTGGAACCGTCGAGGACAATCATTTGCAGGCCGATGCGCGGGTCGCTGCACTTGGCCAGTTTGTCGGCACTGACGTTCGGCACCACCGACAGGTTCATGTACAGCGTCTGCCCCTTGTCATCCACCGCCAGGGTGTTGACCCACGGGATGCCCTGGATCTTGTGCACCGAATCCTGCAGATCCTTGAGGTTGGCGGCGCGGTTCATCGAGTACCACTGCGTCAGCACGCGATCATTGTCGAGGTTGGCATCGCGCAGGCTGTAGGCGTACTGGTTGTCCCAGTCGAGCTTGCCCGGCCACTGCACGATAGGGCCGAACTGCGAGCTGTAGATATCCCGCGATACCGGTGTCACCTGTCCGTCCGCCTGTTTGACCTGCACCGTCACCGTCTGCTTGTTCAACGGCAACGATTGGCCATCGAGCACATAGCGGGTCGGATCTTTCGGATCGAGTTGCAGGCGATACAGGGTGAAGTGTTTGGACGAGTCAACGGTGTGGGTCCAGGCGAGGTGCTGGTTGAAACCGATGTTGATCATCGGCAGCCCCGGCAGCGCCGCGCCCATCACATCCAGTTTGCCGGGAATGGTCAGGTGCATCTGATAAAAACGCATGCCGCCGACCCACGGAAAATGCGGGTTCGCCAGCAACATTCCGCGACCGTTGAAGGAGCGTTCGCTGCCCACGGCCACCGCGTTGCTGCCGCGGTCCAGGGCGAAACGTTGCAGGCGCGTGGCGGCCAGGTCATAGGCGCGGGCATGGCTCGGGTTTTGCGCAGTGGCTTGCGGCGGTGCGGCCCCGGCCAGTGCCTCGGCGAACTGACCGACGCCGCCCTCGACCAGCAATCGACGCGTCAGCTTCACCAGGTCCTCGGCCGCAATATCACGCACCCATTCGCCCTGGCACTGTTGCGGCAGCCCTTGCTGACGACGCTCGGCCAGATACCGGTTGTAGCCGGCGGCATAACCCTCCACCAGATCACGCACTTCGACCGGCTGCGCCTGCCAGAAGGCACCGACCGCTTGAGGGGTATTGAGCCATTGGAAGAACACGTCACTGACGCGGTTCTCACGTTCTTCGACGGTGAGCTGATCCGGCCCGAAGTAGCGCGACCGCTCGCCATTGACCGTGACGATCTCGTTGGCCAGCAGGCACAGGTTGTCCTGCGCATAGGCGTAACCGATGCCGAACCCGAGGCCGCGTTCGTTTTCCGCGCTGATATGCGGCACGCCAAATCCCGTGCGACGGATGTCGGCCCCGGCCTGGGTGGCAGGACTGAACGCCTGCGCCGACAGACTCAACCCGAGAAACATGCCGGCAAGGGTCAGCCCGGTTAACTGCCTGGAAATAATCACGCTCGCTCCTGATCGAAATACCTGAGAGCGGAGCGCGCCTTGTTCGAAAAGCCATGCGCGGCAGCTCCGCCCTGAAATCACCCACGCGTCCACGCGCAATGAGCCTTTTCTAGAAACGAAACCGGAAAAAAAAAATTTAGGTGGTCACGCCAGCAATCACTGACGGGTAATGGACAGCACCGACAAGAGCACGTACGCAAAGGATATCGTCCGGCCTTATAGGAGCTTTCCTGTTACCCAGAAGAGTTTTCCACGTTATTTCCTCCGTCGCCGAAAACTCCCAATTTATCCAGCGTAAACACCCACAAGTATCTCGGAAACGGCTTCGGTGGCTTCGCTGTACCTTTAACTCGCAACAAGGGAAAAGAAAAAACACTCGGTACTCATCAAGAACGACGCACATTCAAAAGGATATGAATATGCTGCAGAAACCTCCGCCCTGGGAGTGGGACGTCGCCGTCCATACGACGGCTCCTGCGCCACCGGGCTTACCCGTCACGCCCCCGACCGGCACCACATTGCCAAATAGCGGCCCATTTGGACCGCCACGAAATACCCATGCATACCAGCAGGCGCTGCAAGTCTTTACTACACGACTGGACACTGAATATCAGTTAAAAGCCGGGAATATCCCGCAAGCCATAGAAGTGGATCTGGCTGCGGCCCGGCTTGAAGAGTCGATGCATCCATTGCCACCGGCAGCAGCGATTCTGCGGGAACTGGGCGTACGTAGCAGAGTGATCCAGAGGAAAACCGCGGAGCTTCAACACCAGACGGTCTTGTCCCACGGCTTTTACGGCAGTGACCCCACCCACATAACGGTTTACCAGTTTCTTGAACGCGCTCAGGCGCTAGACAGACGCTTGGCGCCTGACGGCCCGGCAATTGCCTTGTGGCGGCAATCGTATCGGGCCGCGTTCGAAGCGAAACTGCTGGCTCAGACGATTGCCGTTTTGCATCAACAACAAGCCAACGTACACAACTGGCTGATTTCCGTTCAGGCCAGTGATCAAGCGCAAGCTGCAGCAGCTGAAGCGGCACGCCAGGCCGCCGAACATGCCCGGCTTTTGGCGCAGCAGCAACATCAGCAAGCACTGGCGGAAGCCGCGCGGCAGCAGCGAGAACAAGAGGAGCAACGAGCCCTAGTACAGCAACGGTTGGCGGCACAAGCTGAAGTACAACGCCTGGCCGTCGAGCAGGCGCGTCTGGCAGCCGAAGCGGCGGCCCGACACCTGGCTGCCGAGCGGATTCGTCTTGAACAACAGGCACAGGCAGCACTGGAAGCCGAGCAGGAACAGAACCGACAAAAGGCTGAAAGAGCCCTTCTTGAGGAGCAGCGCAGGGCACGGCAAAGAGCCCGGAGAAAGAAGAAACGGGAACATCGACGAGCCGCTCGGGCCGAGGCCAGATTTCTCGCGGATCAGGCGCGTGTGCAGGCGCAATGGCAAGCCGAAGCCGTCGCACCGGGGCAAATACCGACATTTGCGAATGTCGGTTCAAGGGCCGCGTTCGGCCCGGTGTTTGCCGGCACGCGAGGCACTGTTGTGACCAGCCGGGCGACTGCGCTGGCGCTCAAGAGTGCATTGCGCACGGCTGTCTCCGTTGCTACGGCAGCAGTCACCGTATCCGCCTCCCCTGTACTGGTCGGGTTCGCTGCACTTTTGCTTCCCTCCCCAACGGGTAATGGCGATCTTTACTCCGCAAGCGTTCCGCTTTCGGAACTTGCCCCGGATGTAACGGCCGATCTTTATGAACGGGCAGCCAGTGGTGGAGAGGTCAACCTGCCATTAAGGCTGGCCGCCAGAACGCAGGGCAAAAAGACAGAAATCGTTGTTGTCAGCACCGACGGCGCCACCGTTCCTGCGAATGTGCCAGTCACATTGGCGCAGTTTGATGCGACAAGAAACGTCTACGTTTCCAGCATTGCCGACGCCAAGGGCCCCGTCCTCACGTGGACGCCATTAATAGATCCACTGAACTCATCAACGGACTTGCCGTTCTCCGATACGGATGTGCCCGTTTACGAAGGCGCGACGATTACCCCGTCAATCGGTCGGCTGGACTCGTTTCCACAGCTTGATCTGTACGGTCTCGGTGGATTCATCACCGTGTTCCCGATCGATTCCGGGATCCCTGCGACATTCACGATGTTCAGGGACCGGCGACAGGATCCCGGTGTGGTCAGCGGGAACGGACGAGCTATAGCCGGGCGCTGGCTGGGCGGTGCGTCGACACCTGAGGGCGCGCCGATTCCCGCACAGATTGCGGATAAACTGAGAGGACGGGAGTTTTCGAGTTTCAGGGCGTTTCGCAGGGCATTCTGGAAGGTTGTGGCAAGCGACGAACGACTGAGTATCGAGTTCAAACGGCTGAACAGAGTCGACATGAGAGATGGGCTGTCTCCAAGTGCCGATCCGGCAGAGCAGGTAGGCAGGCGAGCAAAAATGGAAATCCATCATGTCACGCCGGTCAATGAAGGAGGTGCTGTCTACGACGTGGATAACCTTCGATTAATGACTCCAAGACAGCACATCAATGCTCATTCAAAAAAAGGAGAACGGCAGGAATGATCCTCAAGGACAGGTTCGAACAGTACACAGAAACTGAATATCTGGCGGTCATAGAGCGCCTGTTCCAAGGTAAATTTCGATCAGAAAGAGAACATGATTCTTTCGTCGACAACATCGTCAGTACCTCGGAACACCCAAACGGCACGGGCGTGTTGTACTACCCGGAGGAAGGTGTCGAAGACAGCCCCGCCGGAGTGCTCAAAACCATTAAAGAATGGCGTGAAGCCAACGGAAAACCAGGCTTCAAACCCGAATAACCAGCAGGTCGACTTAACACAAACTTGAAGTGCCATATTTTTTGCCGCTGCCAATGCAGCGGTTTTTTTGGCTCTTTCAGCGAGCCTCGAACGGCCGGGGCTGACCCCATCGCAGCGGACTCACCAGCGAACTCCAATAAATTCTCCGACGGGCACCCGTTTTGAGCCCGGATCACGGAGAAAAGACGAATCAACGACAAATTTTCTACATTTTTCGCTTCATGATTTGTCGGGCTGATACGTCTTGTTTAGAGAGAGCACCCGTAACCCTTCCTGATCAGGCTCTGAAAAGGAGTAATCGCATGTACAACCCGCAACTACCATCGGACGGTAGCCAGGCACCACAAGGAGCTTCCATGGGTTCGCACGCCGGCGTATTCGGACCACGAGTCGAGCGCCACGGCAATGAACGTATTCGCCTGCTGCTCAAGAGCTTCGGCCTGCGCACCAGCCTGATTCGCCTGAAAGTCATCGATGCCCTGCTGGTCGCCGCCGAGAGCGAGCGCAGCCTGGGTGTGCGCGGTGTCCACAGCCAATTGCTGGAACTGGGCATTCCGCTGTCCTTTCTCAGCGTGCGCGAAGTGTTGAAGCGCCTGTGCGCCGAAGGTGTGATCACCTTCAACGCCGACAAGAGCTACAGCCTGCATCCACAGGCTGCCGCCGTCCTCAACAGCGATTGATTCCCTTCTCGAGCGCCGTCAGGGTTTGACCTTGCGGCGCATCACACCGTTGATCACCACCACGACCACCGCCACGCCAATGGCGATGTACTGGAACACTTTTTGGCTGATAATCCCGGCGTTCTGCAGCCAGGACAGGCCGAACATGATCGCCAGCACGGTAAGGGCGATCAGAATCGAGTATTTCAAACGTTGCGACTGAGTCATTGCGAGTTCCTGAAACTTTGAAATGTATCGGGTTTGTATCGGTTTTCATGCCATCGGCATACCGTGTCACGGGGATGCGCCGCTACAAACGGGGTCTCATGTTACAGCCGATGAAGAGTTTTGACTCCATACGGCGTTAACCATGAGGACTTTTGAAATGCTGCGTCGAATCACCTGGCTGATTCCAGTTCTGGCACTGCTCACACTGAGCGGCTGCATCATTTTCCCCCACGGCGGCTGGCATGGCGATCATCGCTACTACGGCGGAGGCCCTGGTTACTACCAACATCGGTAAATCCGACATCGGAAGAGCACTGACAATCGTCTCTTCAAATGCAACATTTGATTGAATGCCTGTGAAAAATGCCCACGAGGATGTGGGCATTTTCCGTATATATCCCGGATCAAAATATCGGAAATTTCGCCCACAGAAGTAAGCAATCTGCCTGTGGCAATGTCCTGCAAACCTGCGACATACATCGTTGCAGCAACGACGTAGATACATACCACCTCTCGCCCCTAGCCTTTGCGCTCTCCCCTTTGAAGGCCACGGAAGCGCATGCAAAGAACACTCATCGATATCTCCCCGCTCAAAACACTTGGCTTCTGTCTGGCCATCACGCTGTTCGAGTGGCTGACCTACATGGCCAGCGACATGATCATGCCGGCCATGCTCACCGTCACCGAAGACCTCGGCGCCGATCCACTGCATATTCCCAACGCGTTCAATCTGTATCTGATCGGAGGCGTCTGCCTGCAATGGCTGATCGGGCCACTGTCCGACCGGTTTGGCCGGCGCCCCGTGTTGCTCGTCGGCTGTGCGCTCTTCGCAGTGACCTGCGCTGCGGCGATCGTCACCCCCGGCATTGAAGTGTTCAACGCATTACGGCTGTTGCAAGGCATGGGACTGGGGTTCGTGGTTGCTGTCAGTTATCCCGTGCTCCAGGAAGTCTTCTCTGAAGCCGATGCCGTGCGGCTGATGGCGCTGCTGGGCAATATCGCACTGCTTTCACCGTTGCTGGGGCCGCTGCTCGGCAGCCTGTTGCTGGAGTGGATGAGCTGGCGCGACCTGTTTCTGGCCCTGGGGCTGGCTGCCGCTATCGCGTGGATCGGGCTCTACACCTGTCTGCCGGAAACCATCGGAGTGGTTCGCCGCGATGGCAGCCAGCAGGCCCCCGCCCCGCTGTCCTGGCGAAAGACCCGTCGTCGCTACCTGGCACTGCTGCGCAACCCCGAGTTCCTTGGAGCAAGCCTTGCGCTCGGGCTGATGAGCCTGCCGTTGATCGCCTGGATCGGGCTCGCGCCACTGTTGCTGATCCAGTGGCTTGGCTTGTCGACGCGAGAGTACGCGCTGTGGCAGATCCCGATTTTTTCGGCAGTCATCGTCGGCAATCTGCTCCTTGACCGGTTGCTGGCCTCGCGCGAGCTGCTGCAATTGATTCGCCTCGCACTCTGGCCGTTTTGCCTTGGGCTGCTGACCTTGCTGGGTGGTGCCCTGATCGGCGTATCCCTCGGTGTGCTGATTGCCGGCCTCGTGCTCTATGCCGTCGGCCTGGGCATGAGCAATGCCGTGCTGTATCGGCTGGCGCTGTTTTCCAGCGATGACAGCAAGGGGCTGGTCTCGGCAGCCGTGGGCATGATCTCGATTGCGGTGATGGGAGTCGGCGGTTCACTCATCGCAGCCATCGGCGGCGGTGCCCACCTCGAATCCTTCGCCCTCTGGGTGGCCGTGGGCGGGCTGTCGAGCCTGCCCTTTTTGTACCGGTTTCTACGAAACGCCTCGGCAGAAACCACTTCCTCGCCACATCTATAACAAGGACGCCTGATGTTCCATTTCCCCCACAGCGACGCACTCTGTGCGTTGACGCTACCCTATTGTCCGGAATCCGTGCCGGCAGGGCTTTTCGATCGGGCCATGGCCGAAATCAGTCGGTTTCACAGCGAGCACACACCCGGTTATGAACACTGGCTGAAGGCCAACGGGTTGACCGTGGCAGACCTGGACAGCCTCGACGACTGGTCGCGACTGCCGCCGATCTTCGCCAGTTTTTTCAAGCAGCAACAACTGCTCAGCCCGACCGGCGCAGACGCACTGGAACTGACATCGTCCGGCACCAGCGGCCAGAAAAGCCGCATGCGTTATGACGAACGCAGTCTGGCCGCCGCTCAATACATGGTCGAACGGATCTTCCACCACTATGGCTGGGACAGTCCGCAAACGCCGTGCAACTACTTGCTGCTGAGCTACGAACCCGAAGCCAGCATCACCCTGGGCACGTCGTTCACCGACCAGTTCCTGTGCCGGTTCGCGCCGGTCAACCGCGTGGCGTATGCCTTGCGCCGGACCGGTGGTGGCCATGAGTTCGACGGCTTCGGCGTCATCTCGGCCTTGCAGTCATTTGCCGAAGAAGGCCTGCCGGTGCGGATCATCGGTTTCCCGGCATTTCTCTGGCAGACCTTGCAACGCATGCAGGCCACTGGCGTGGCGAACCTGCAATTGGCAACAGATTCACTGGTGCTGTTTGGCGGCGGCTGGAAAACCCGTGCGGCGCATGAAATCCCTCGCCAGCATTTGTACGCGCGTATCCATCGGCAACTCGGGGTCGATCTGTCCTGTTGTCGCGACGGCTACGGCGCGGTAGAGCACCCGGTGCCTTACTTCGAGTGCGCTCACCATCATTTCCATGTTCCCGTCTATTCAAAGGTGCTTGTGCGCAACCCATCCGATTTCTCCGTTCTGCCTTACGGCCGGCCGGGGCTGCTGAGTGCGGTCTCACCCTACATTTCCTCGAGCCCGGCCCATGCCGTCGTCATGAGCGACCTCGTCACCCTGCACCCCGGCGCGAGCTGCGGCTGCGGTCTGGACAGCGACTGGTTCGAACTGCATGGCCGTGCCGCCACCACCGCTGGCAGAAGCTGCGCCATGGCGGCTTCCGAACTGCTGGGGAAGCACTGATATGTACTTGATCAATGGACACCTTCACGATGAATTCAGCCTTGATGCCGCGCTGGATCAATTGCGTCAGACGCTGCCATTACACCTGAACCGGCCCTTGCACAGCGAGACGGTCATTCATGCGGCGGCCGCGTTTGCCGTCCGGCTGGGCGACAGCACTCTGGCCCTGCCACTCGACGCCGGACAACACCAGTCGCTGATCGAGTTCTGCAGACCGCAAGGGCTGTTGCGCAAGCTCGAACGTGAGCTGGGTGATCAACCCGCTGCCCTGCGCCGCCACGATTATCGCCAACCACGCTTCGAGCGCTGGAGCCCGTTGGGCCTGGTGGTTCACATCACCCCGGGCAACGCGACACTCCTGGCGTTCTGCGCGGTGATCGAGAGCCTGCTGGCCGGCAACGTCAACTGGCTGCGCCCCAGCAGCAGCGACGACGGCCTGACCGCGCAATTGCTCCATGCGTTAACACAATGCGACCCCAGCGGCCAACTGGCCGGGCACATCGCTGTCGTTCCGGCGACCACCGCACAAATCAGCCAGTTGTGCCAATGGGCCAACGGCGTCTCGGCCTGGGGTGGCGAGTCGGCGCTGCGAGCGATCCGTGAGCAGATCCCCGCCGGGTGCCGCTGGATCGATTGGGGACATCGCATCAGCTTCGTTTATCTCGCCCCGGACGCCGTCTCGCCACAGACACTGGATGGCGTGGTGGATGAAGTCTGCCGACTCGATCAGCAAGCCTGCTCCAGTCCGCAATGGTTGTTGGTGGACAGCGACGACCCGGCCGTACTGCGCGAAATCGGTTTACGGCTGTCCGAAGCATTCGAACGTCGTGCGGGGCACTGGCCGCCACTGCCGCCAACCCTTCAGGAAGCCTCGCAAATCACCACCGATACGGCCATGGCCCGGCTCGCACACAGCTTCACCGAGGTGGCTGGCAAGGTCTGGGCAACACCGGGCTGGCGGGTGATCTGGACCCACGACCAGTCATTGCAGCCTTCACCGTTGTTTCGCAGCCTGCTGCTCAAGCCACTGCCGCACGCGCGGTTGGTCGAGACGTTACTGCCATGGCGAAACGTGCTGCAAAGCTGCGCCCTGATCTGCCCGGAACAGCGGATTGCAGCGCTTTCACGGAGCCTGATCGCCGCGGGTGTCA
Source organism: Pseudomonas sp. COW5 (assembly GCF_026240005.1). NCBI lineage: Bacteria > Pseudomonadati > Pseudomonadota > Gammaproteobacteria > Pseudomonadales > Pseudomonadaceae > Pseudomonas > Pseudomonas sp. COW5. The sequence goes on from NZ_JAPHVP010000001.1 coordinate 5,702,760, forward strand.
CCCGGATTGCCCCCATTGCGGCAATTCACGATGGCTACGAAGGCGAACCGCATGACGGTGTCTATGCCTTGCAACGCCTGAGCCGGCGAGTCTCGGTAAGCCTGTCGTCGACACAGTTGCCCTCTCACGCCTCGCTCAACGGCTTAGCCATTGCGCCCTGTGTGACGAACCTGCCGATCATGAGCAAGGAAGATTTCATTGCACGGCCGATCAACCCTGCGGCCCAGCTGTATTTCCGCTCCGGCGGCAGCAGCGGTGTGCCGGCGCTCTCGGGTTTCAGTTATCGCGACTTCCACCGGCAGATGCGCGCTACGGCCGACGGTCTGTTCGCAGCCGGACTCGATCCGGGCCGGGACCGGGTGATGAACCTGTTTTTCAGCGGCGGTCTGTATGGCGGCTTTTTCAGCTTCTCCAAAGTGCTGGAGCAACTGGACGTCACTCACCTGCCGATGGGCGCCCCGGCCGATGATGATTACCGGGAGATTGCGCAATTGATCGTCGATCAGCGGGTAAACACGCTCATCGGCATGCCGAGCACTTTGCATCGATTGTTTCTCAACGAACAAACACGTTTACGTGCCTATGGCGGGATCGAAAAGGTATTCCTCGGCGGCGAGCACCTCGGCGAACAGAGCCGCCAGTTGATGCAGGATTGCGGCGTCACCCTGATCCGCTCGGCGATCTACGGCAGTGTCGATGCCGGCCCGCTCGGTCATGCGTGCTCAGCCAGCGATGACGGTGTGTTTCATCTTTTGAGCGATATCCAGCACCTGGAAATTGTCGCGTTCGAAGCCGATCGTCCCGTCCATGACACCGAAACCGGACGCCTGGTGTTCACGTCCATTGAACGACAAGGTCAGAACGTCCAGCGTTATGACGTCGGCGACAGCGGTCGCTGGGTGCCCGGACAGTGTGGGTGCGGCCTGACGACACCTCGTTTCGAATTGCTTCAGCGCCACGGCAGGCTGGTGCGCATCGGCACCGATTTCATCTGTCTGTCGCAGCTGGCGCAACACCTGCGGACCGAGTTCCAGGTGATCCTCGAACATGCCCCCGACGGACTCGAATGCATGAAATTCCGAAGTGCGCTCGAACCCCGCGAGGTACATGAACGATTGCTGGGCTACCCGACGCTGGCCACCCTCTTGCAGACCGGGCTGCTGACAGTAGAGGCACAAACGTGCGCCATCGACCGGTTCACCCGAAACAGCCACAGCGGCAAGACGCCGCTGCTGATCGATAACCGGGGAGCCCGCGCCTCCTCCATTCTGCAGGGAGCACACCATGAAGCCGGTAACTGATTGGCAGGAGCTGGTAGCTTTCGCGCGCCAGCATTCAAGCTTTTACGCCAGCCACTTCAGCGAGGTGCCCGAGCAGGTAATGTCGCTGTCCGAACTGCCGGTCATTGACCCTGCGCAGTACTGGAAAGACAGCCACGACCTCGACCGCTGGCCGGTGCTGACAGCAGGCCTGGATAACGCAATGGTATTCAAAACCGGCGGGACGACCGGCGATGGCAAATTGTCGGTTTTCGAGCGCCGTGAATGGCAAACGCTGGTGGAAGATTTCGCAGGCAGCCTCAAGAGTCGGTTGAACAAGGGTGACCGGGTCGCCAACCTGTTTTTCGTCGGCGATCTGTATGCCAGTTTCATCTTCACCCACGACGCCCTGGCCCATGTACAGCCGGGCATCGTGGAGTTCCCTTTCACCGGCCACGTTGATTCGTCTGTCCTGGCCGATGCGATTTTCCGCCACCGGATCAACGTGCTGGCAGGTTTACCGGCGCATTTGCTGTCCTTTGCCGCATGGCTGGAGCGCCAGGAACGCCGGCTGGAGTGCGTCGAATCCCTGCTCTACGCAGGTGAAAGCCTGTTCCCGGCGCAGTTGCAACTGCTCGGCCGGGTGTTTCCCAATGTGCGCGTTGCCTCCTTGGGTTACGCCAGTGTCGACGCCGGCTTCATCGGCGCCAGCCATCCCGACTGCGCATTGGGTGAACATCGAATGACGCAGGGCCACAGCGTGCTGGAAATCCTCGACGAACAGACCGGCGAAGTGATCGAGGAGTGCGATCGCACCGGACGTCTGGTGATGACCAATCTCACCCGGCGGTTGATGCCGTTGATTCGCTACCCGGTCGGCGACCGCGCCTGTTGGCGTGAAGTTGAGCAAACCCCCGCACGCAAATTCGCATTGATGGGCCGTTGCGCCGACAGCCAGCGAGTCCGGGTGGGCATTCTGACGTTACTGCCTGATGAAATCGGCAATGCCGTGCAATGCATCACCCACAGTGACGACTGGCAACTGGTGATCGAACAGACCGGAACAAAGGACATCCTGACCCTTAAATGGGCTCCGGATGCCGAACGACCCACATCGGCGGAATCAGAGCGGATGCTGCGCAGCGCGTTGATCGAGCACTATCCGTTGATTTCGCAATTGAACGCCGATCACCTGCTGGATTTGCAGATCGACTGTTGCACGGTTCAAGACCTGTCACGCCACCCACGCTCCGGAAAGCGCCAGCGCGTCCTGGACCTGCGTGTCTACAACGACCCTCGTGCGGAGCTTCGCTGATGGAGCGCGTAACGCTGCGGAACTACCGCAACAGCGACGCAAAAGCCGTGAGCATGCTGTTTCGCAAGATCTATGGCGACCTCTACGCCCAGGCCCACGTTTATCTGCCCTGCATGATTGACCGCAATCATTCGCAAGGCCGCTGGCATTCACGGGTGGCGGTGACCGGAGATCAAGTGTTGGGGAACGCGACATTGCTTCGCGCCGAAGATTCGCATGTCGCCGAACTGGCGCTCAGCGTGGTTGCCTCCGAAACCCGCGGTCAGAATGTTGCCACCCGGCTGGGGCGGCAGCTGTTGATCGATGCCCGGACGCTGGGATTGCAGGGCGTGACGATCAGACAGGTGACCTGTCACCCCTACACCCAGCGCATGGCAGCCGGCCTCGGCTTTCACAATACGGGATGGCTGCCCGACGGTGTCCCGTCTCCGCACGATGCCTCGGCACGGGAGTCACTCGTCATCGGATACCTGCCCATTGATGGACACCGGCGTCCGCTTCCGGCACTGGCATGGCCCGATAGCTGTCGGGACTTCATGCAGCAAATGTGCAGTGTGTTCGGAACGCAGGAAAAGGCTGCGCCATGGGTGGGCGAACCGGTGCATCTTGAACAGCGGTGGGGTCGATATGAAGGGACTTTAAGGGCACTGGATGGCTGTTTGCTCAAGCAGTTGCAGGAACTGCCGGCGCATTGGCTCATTTCAATCAGGCTGAGGCTGGCGAAGGGGTTTGATAGCGCGTTATACGCGCTGACGAGGGCAGGTTTCGTGTTCACCGGACTGGCGCCGGATGAACGAGGCGCAGGATGGCTGGCGTTGTTTCATCGCGGCGCAAAACCTCCCTCGCTGACATTGATTTGCCCGCGGATGCAGCGTCTGCACGATGACCTGCAAGGGAAATAGCAAGCGTGGCGCAATAACGACAAGCCCCCTTATCGGGGGCTTGTCGTTGCAGGATCATGCCTTGGCGCTGACGCCTTTGTCGGTCGGAGGCGCACGTTCACCGCCCTGCCCGTAGGTTTTCAGGCTCTGCAGCACATAAATGGCTTTCTTGTACTCCGGGATCAATGTATTGGCGTACTTGTTACCCTTGAGGCTGTTGTTGTTGATGGTGTCCAGTTGCGTGGCGAAATATTCCAGCGCATTGAACTTGGCATCCGGGTCTTTCTGAATGCCGAAGCGATCGAACTTGTCACCGGCATTGAGCAGCGTCATCGAGGTCACTTCGGAAATCAGGCCCCGACTGCGCAGGAAGTCCGTCAGTTTGCCCAATTGCTTGGGAGTGACGTTTTCCGGATCGAACCCCTTGATGTTCTTGTGCAAACGCTGCTTGTCCATTTCCGCCGTATTGAGAACGGTGGGGTCGTTACCGACCAGGGCCAGCATCTGCTTGACCTTCACGCTTTGAGAAACCGGTTTGCCCGAGCTGCCTGCATCTCGAACCAGCAAACCTGCCTTGGGCTGCCACGCGCCGGTATAACCAACGGTCATGAGCGTGCTCCTTGCGAAAAGAACATGAAAATATCCTTGTGGAACGTCTTGAGTTGTCCGGAGTATCGGCCGGCAAACTGAAGGCACCAATCTGTTTTTCATTTTTTTACAAATTTCGTACATTCTCGATACAAAGCACTGCAAGCCCCGCAGACGTTGGTGCATAGCCATCTGGCCAGTCCGGCGAAAATCGGTTTTTTACTCTAACGAACGGGCTGGTTAGTTTGCGTGTGTCGGAATTGTTACTTGCCGGCCAGCGTTTCAAGACTTTTTAGCACGTGAGTACCTAAAGCTTCCTCGCGCCGCGACGATACGTAAGGGATACCCCTACTGCTTTGCTCCTCTCCCCTAATAAAAACGTTGCTCAAGGACCGGTCTTCATGCCCGCATTCCGTACCATTCAGGCTCGCTATACGCTGTTTCTGGTTCTGTTCATCCTGTTGCTGTCGGTCCTGACCGTGGTGGGCATCAGCCAGTTGGTCGCGCCGAAACTGCGCCATACCGAAGAGCAAGTGGTGCTCAACCGCATCGCCGAGGTCGCCGAGCAGATCCAGGGCGAACTGAACAAGGTTCAGTCGCAACAGCGCAGCATCACCCAGACCATCCCGCTGCTCGACAGCGCCGCCATCGATACGGTGCTGCCGGGGCTGGTGGATCAGTACGGTGAATTGAAGGTATTCGGCGGCGGTATCTGGCCACTGCCCGGCCAGCGCGAGGCAGGACGCAACAAGTTCAGCACCTTCTGGCACCGTGACAGTTCCGGCAAACTCGCCGTGAACACGTTCTGGAACAGCGACGCCGCACCCAACTATTACGACCAGAGCTGGTACAAGGGCGGCCTGCAGACCCCGCGCGGCCAATGCGCCTGGGCCGCCGCCTATAAAGATGATGCCAGCGCCGAGCCGCGCACCAACTGCGCCATGGCCATTCAGAAGAACGGCACGACCTGGGGCGTATCGACCATCGACGTGACCCTGGGCTTTTTCAACGACCTGGTGGCGCGCAAGGAAAAAGACCTCAACGCCGAAATGCTGATCGTCGAGGCCGACGGCAAGATCATCAGCAACAGCTCGCGCATCAACGGCCCGATCGTGCTGAAGAACATCAACGAGCTGGCCGCCGGCTCGACCTTCGCCAGCCAGGTCAAGGCCGGACTGCAAAACCGCGAACAGGCGCAGCGCGTCGAATTCGACAACAACGGTGAAGCCAGCACGTTCTTCATGCGTCCGATCGAAGGCACCCCGTGGTTCCTCGCCACCGCGCTGCCGACCAAAATGCTCACCGCGCAACGTGACGACGTACTCAGCAGCCTGAGCCTGTTGCAGATTCCGCTGGTGATCCTGCTGGTGCTGTTGCAGGTCTACGCGATTCGCCAACTGGTTGCGCGCATGAAAGCGCTCAAAGCCAACATCGATTCGCTGTCCAGCGGCGATGCCGACCTGACCCGCCGCATCACCATCCGCGCCGAAGACGAGCTCGGCGCGATCGGTCACTCCGTCAATACTTTCATCGCCTACCTGCAGAACATGATCGGCGAAGTCACCCAGGCCACCGGCGCCATGGCTTCGAGCCTCGACAACCTGCAACGCACCTCGGCACATACCAGCCAGATCCTGTTGCGCCATGCCTCGGAAACCGACCAGACCGTCACCGCCATCAACGAGATGAGTTCGACCGCCGAAAGCGTTGCACAGAACGCTGCCGAAACCGCTGCGTTTACCCAGCGTGCCAACGAAAATGCCGATCGCTCTCGGGTCGTGGTGGGCGAAGCCACCAGCAGCGTCGTCGCGCTGATCGATGAAGTGGCCAGCGCCACCCACAAAGTCGAAAACATGCAGCAGGACGCTCAGCGCATTACCGAAATCCTCGGTGTGATCGGTGCCATCGCCGGCCAGACCAACCTGCTGGCACTGAACGCCGCCATCGAAGCCGCCCGCGCCGGTGAACAGGGCCGCGGTTTCGCCGTGGTCGCCGATGAGGTACGTGCCCTCGCCGCCCGCACCCAGGCCAGCACCTCGGAAATCAACGAAATGCTGGCCCGTCTGACCCAAGGCGTGAGCTCGTCGGTCAGCGCCATGGAAAACACCCAGGCCAGTTGCCAGTCGGCCGCCGACGCCACGGCACGCGTCACCACCGGACTCGATGACATGGCCGGTTCCGTCAGCCACATCAACAGCCTCAGTGCCCAGATTGCCACGGCCGCCGAGCAGCAGAGCGCCGTCACCGAGGAGATCAACCGCAGCATGGTGCAGATCCGCCACATGGTGGATGAGCTGGTACAAAGTGGCCAGGCCAGTGAAACCAATACCCGCCAGCTCCTGGAGGCCAACGGTCGGGTGAGCGCAATCATGGGCCGGTTCAAGGTCAGCTGACGGATTTGTCATCTCGCACTCAGGAGGCTGTCAGCTTTGATCTACGATCATGCTGACGGCCTGCCTTGTATCAACTGGAAACACTCCGTTGATGCCCGGTCGGAAAAACCGGTCAAAATGCGTTCTTTTTGACCGTCACCCGAGTCGAGAACCCTGCATGAAAAACCCTCTGCGTCTGGCCGCCCTGAGCGCCCTGCTCCTTTCCTCCCTGGCGCAAGCCGCCGACCTCATTCCGATCGAAGTCCACCGCGACGCCAACTGCGGCTGCTGCAAAAAGTGGATCAGTCACCTGGAGGCCAACGGCTTCAAGGTCGAGGATCATGTCGAGGCCGACATGAGCAGCTTCAAGCAACAACACGGTGTTCCCCCTCGCCTGGCGTCCTGCCACACGGCAATCATCAACGGCAAATTCGTCGAAGGCCATGTCCCGGCGGAACAGGTGCTGGCCCTGAGCAAGCGTGACGACCTGCTCGGAGTCGCAGCGCCGGGCATGCCGATGGGCTCACCGGGGATGGAAATGGACGGTATGAGCGATGCCTATCAGGTGATCGGCCTGAAGAAGGACGGTGCCGATGTGGTGGTGGCGGATTACCCGGCCCATTGATGACGGCGGGTTATCTCGGGCTGTTCCTGGCCGCGTTTGGCGCGGCGACGCTGTTGCCGTTGCAATCGGAAGCGGTGCTGGTCGGGCTGCTGGTCAGCGATCGCTATTGGCTTTGGGGACTGCTGGCCGTGGCGACCCTGGGCAATGTCCTTGGCTCGCTGGTGAACTGGTGGCTGGGACGCGGACTGGAGCGGTTTCAGGATCGACGCTGGTTTCCGGTCAGCCCGAAGCATATGGAGCGCGCCCGCGTTCACTATCAACGCTATGGTCACTGGTCGCTGCTGCTCAGCTGGCTGCCGGTCATCGGCGATCCCCTGACGCTGATCGCCGGTGTCATGCGTGAACCGCTCGGGCGTTTTCTGCTGATCGTCACTTTCGCCAAAGGCGCCCGATATGCAGTGCTGGCCATGCTCACCCTGGGCTGGCTCGGTTGAACGATCGGGCGCGGGCATTGCCTGTGTTTAACGTCGCCCTAATCCGGCCGTTCCAGCATCGGCCGATTTCCTGTGGAGTTGTCCCATGTCTGTGTCGCTGACCCGCTGGCTGCCCGGCCTGCTGTTGACCGCTGCCCTGCCCCTGCTGGCTCACGCCGAAGGCCCGCAATACGGCCCGGAACTGCAGGGTTTCGAATATCCCTACACCCTCAAGCACTTTGCCTTTCAGTCCCAGGGCCAGTCTCTGCAAATGGGTTACATGGACGTCGCTGCCCACGGCAAGGCCAATGGGCGCACCGTGGTGCTGATGCACGGCAAGAATTTTTGCGGCGCGACCTGGGACAGTTCGATCCAGGCCCTGAGCGAGGCCGGTTACCGGGTGGTCGCCCCGGATCAGATCGGTTTCTGTACTTCCAGCAAACCCGATCATTACCAGTACACATTCCAGCAACTGGCAGCCAACACCCAGCAATTGCTCAAGGCGCTGGGCATCCAGAAAGCCACCCTGCTCGGCCACTCCACCGGCGGCATGCTGGCCACCCGCTACGCCCTGCAATACCCGGATCAGGTCGAGCAACTGGCACTGGTCAATCCGATCGGCCTGGAAGACTGGAAAGCCCTTGGCGTGCCGTATCGCAGCGTTGACCAGTGGTATCAGCGCGAACTGAAAGTCACCGCCCAGGGTATCCGCGACTACGAGCGCAGCACCTATTACGACGGCCGCTGGAAACCTGAATTCGACCGCTGGGTGGACATGCTCGCCGGCCTGAGCAATGGCCCGGGCAAGACTCAGGTCGCATGGAACTCGGCGCTGATCTACGACATGATCTTCACCCAGCCGGTCTACTACGAGTTCAAGAACCTGAAAATGCCGACCCTGTTGCTGATCGGTACGTCCGACACCACGGCCATCGGCAAGGACATCGCGCCACCCGAGGTGAAAGCGAAAATCGGCCACTACGACGTGCTGGGCAAGCAGGTCGCCAAGCTGATTCCACAGTCCACGCTGGTGGAATTCCCCGGCCTCGGCCACGCCCCGCAGATGGAAGAACCGGCGCAGTTCCACCAGGCGCTGCTTGGCTGGCTGAACAAAACCAATCCCGTTCGTTGAGGAGTCAAGGCTGATGGCGGTGCAGATTGCAGTGATCGATGACTGGCAGGACGTAGCGCGGGACGTGGTCGACTGGTCGGTGCTGGACAGTCTCGGCGAGGTGACCTTCGTCCATGAGTACCCGGCGGACAACACCACGCTGGCCGAACGACTGGGCCGGTTCGAGGTGATTTGCGTGATGCGCGAACGCACGCGTTTCGATGAAGACCTGCTCAAGCGTTTGCCGAACCTCAAATTGCTGGTCACCGGCGGCATGCGCAATGCGGCGCTGGACATGCCCGCCGCCGCCCGGCTCGGGATCAAGGTCTGCGGCACCGACAGCTACAAACATGCTGCACCGGAACTGACCTGGGCGCTGATCATGGCCGCCACCCGCAATCTGGTAAACGAAGCCAACGCCCTGCGTGCCGGCCAATGGCAGCAGGGTCTGGGCGGCGACCTGCATGGCAAGACCCTTGGCATTCTCGGGCTCGGCAGCATCGGTCAGCGGGTGGCGCAGTTCGGACAGGTGTTCGGCATGCGCGTCATTGCCTGGAGTGAAAACCTCACCGCCGAGCGCGCCGAACAGGCCGGCGTCACCTATGTCAGCAAGCAGCAATTGTTCGAACAGGCCGACGTGCTGTCGGTGCACCTGGTGCTCAGCGACCGCAGCCGGGGATTGGTCGATGCCCAGGCACTGGACTGGATGAAGCCGACCGCCCTGCTGGTCAACACGGCACGCGGGCCGATTGTCGACGAAGCGGCGCTGATCAAAGCCTTGCAGAAACAGCGCATCGGTGGTGCAGCGCTGGATGTATTTGATGAAGAACCGCTACCGGCGCTGCACCCGTTTCGCACGCTTGAGAATGTACTGGCCACACCTCATGTCGGGTATGTCAGCCGACAGAACTATGAACAATTCTTTTCGCAGATGATCGAGGACATTCAGGCCTGGTTGGCGGGAGAACCGATCCGTCTGCTGAATTGATCCACGCCTGCTTCGCGGGCAGCCCATGCCCGTGAAGCAGCACCCGCTGACCGCACACCAACACAACTGTCCGCACCGCAACAGTGCATCCGCACGTTCCTTGCGCCCGAAAACGTGACCGGCCGGTCACCGTTTTGCACCGTCCGCCCCTTCAAACATGCACTTCGTCGGTGCGATACCCCGCTCAAAGCCTCGGTTTCCGTGGCCCTGCAACACATTGTCGAACAATTCGTCCGATTGCCCTGGCCCGCTCTAGGATCTGGCCTAGACTGGTTTTCGCGAGGCGAAACCGACCGGTCACAACACGGAAATTTTGTCGAAACTTTTGCTGATCGCGACGGGTCATCTGAAAGACAGGGCCAAAGCGACTGGTTCATTCCTTGCAACGGCCTCTTCACCCATTCTGCTTGCGCGTGTTGGGTAGCGTTTGCTCACCGATGCGTGGCGCGTTTGCGCCCGGCCACAGGATTTGGCCATGGACATCGCTTGTTCAAGACAAGAATCAGATCAACAAAACGGGAGATTCATATGATCAGTGCGGCATTGGATATTCAGGGAGAGCGCGCTCACCAGCCGGTCGGCGAGTCGAGCACCGCGAGCGTTCCCGGCAGCCGGTCGATCAACGTCCCGGGCACCAGGACGCTGGCACCGGTAGCCAGTCAGAATCCCAACAAGAAGAAAGTGTTGTTCGTGACCTCGGAAATCGCCGATCTGGTGAAGACCGGCGGTCTTGGTGACGTTTCTGCCGCCCTGCCCCGCGCGATGGCGCATCTGCATGATGTCCGGGTGCTGATCCCCGGTTACCCGCAAGTGATGAACAGCGAAAACCCGATCCATATCATCGGTGAACTGGGTGGCCATGCCGCGCTGCCACCCTGCAAGATCGGGCGCATGGACATGCCTGACGGTCTGGTCATTTATGTGTTGATCTGCCCTGAGCTCTACGCCCGTGACGGCGGCCCTTACGGCGCCAACAACGGTCGCGACTGGCCGGACAACCACATTCGCTTCGCCCGACTGGGCCTGGCCGCCGCCGATATCGCCGCCAACCTCGCACAAATCCACTGGTGCCCGGATCTGGTGCACGCCCATGACTGGCCAGCCGGGCTGGCGCCTGCCTACATGCACTGGCGCGGGCAACGCACGCCGACCCTGTTCACCATTCACAACCTCGCCTATCAAGGCGTGACCAGCCTCGGTTCGTGCCCGGAACTCGGGATTCCCGCCCATGCCCTGCAACAGGAAGGCATGGAGTTCTACGGCAAGATGTCGTTCCTCAAGGCCGGCATGGCCTATTCGAGCCACATCACCACGGTCAGCGCCACCTACGCGCAGGAAATCACCACCCCTGATTTCGGCTGCGGTCTCGACGGTTTTCTCGCCGCCAAGACCCAGCAAGGCTTGCTCAGCGGCATCCCCAACGGCATCGACGAGAGCTGGGACGCCGCCACCGATCCACACCTGTTCGCGCCGTTTGCCATCGGTGACTGGGAAGGCAAAGCGATCAACGCCGCCCATGTGCGCGAGCTGTTTGGCCTGAAAGACTCCGAAGGTCCGCTGTTTGCCGTGGTGTCACGGTTGGTCTATCAAAAAGGCCTGGACCTGACCGAAGCGGTGTCGGAATACATCGTGCAGAACGGCGGCCAGATCGCCATCATCGGTCGCGGCGAACCCGAAGAAGAACAGGCCATGCGCGAACTGGCCCTGCGCTTCCCCGGCCAGATCGGCGTGCGCATCGGCTTCAATGAAACCGATGCCCGGCGGATGTTCGCCGGCAGCGATTTCCTGCTGATGCCGTCGCGTTACGAACCTTGCGGTTTGAGCCAGATGTACGCCCAGCGTTTCGGCTCGCTGCCGGTGGCGCGCAACACCGGCGGGCTGGCCGACACCATCGAAAACGGCGTTACCGGGTTCCTGTTCAACGAGTCCACGGCCGACAGCTACCGCGAAGCCCTGAGCCGCGCGTTCAAGGTGTTTGCCTTTCCGGATCTGCTGCACGCCATGCGTTGCCGGGCGATGGCGGCACCGTTCAACTGGTGCCAGGCCGTCGAACCCTACGCCGAACTCTACGAACAACTGGTGGCCAAGGCGCTGGGTAAAACGCACCACAAATAACCAGGGAGGTTGTCAACGATGCCGTCACGGTCCCCTGAAACCTGGCCCCACGGCGCGATCATGCTGGATGCCGACCACACGCAATTCGCGTTGTGGGCGCCGGATGCGTTTTACGTCAGCGTCGAGCTGGACAATGGCCAGTCCCTGCCGATGCTGCCGCAGGGCGATGGCTGGTTCGTGATCAAGAGCCACTGCCCCGCCGGCCGTCGCTACCGCTATAACATCGACGGCGAACTGGAGGTGCCCGACCCGGCCTCCAGGGCGCAGGACGGCGACCTCGACCGTCACAGCGTGGTGGTCGATCCGCACGCTTATCACTGGCGGCACAGCACATGGCAAGGCCGGCCCTGGAACGAAGCGGTGATCTACGAACTGCACGTCGGCGCCCTCGGCGGTTTTGCCGAAGTCGAACAACATCTGGCACGACTGGCCGGGCTGGGCATCACCGCCATCGAGCTGATGCCGATCGCGCAGTTTCCCGGCGCTCGCAACTGGGGCTACGACGGCGTGCTGCCCTTTGCGCCGCAGGCTTCCTATGGCACGCCGGAACAGCTCAAACACCTGATCGACAGCGCCCACGGCTATGGGCTGGCGGTGATTCTCGACGTGGTCTACAACCACTTCGGCCCTGATGGCAACTATCTGCACCGCTATGCCAAGGGCTTTTTTCGCGAAGACAAACACACGCCCTGGGGCGCGGCCATTGATTTCCGTCGCCGCGAAGTGCGGGACTTCTTCGTCGAAAATGCGCTGATGTGGCTGCTGGAATACCGTTTCGACGGCCTGCGCCTGGACGCGGTGCACGCCATCGAAGACCCGGATTTCCTTCAAGAACTGGCACAGCGCATCCGGCAACAGATCGACCCTGCGCGGCACGTCTGGCTGACCGTGGAGAACGAACACAATCAGGCCAGCCTGCTGGAAGACGCCTACGATGCCCAGTGGAACGACGACGGCCACAATGCCCTGCACGTACTGCTGACCGGTGAAACCGATGCCTATTACGCCGACTACGCCGAGCACCCCACCGAACAACTGGCCCGCTGCCTGAGCCAGGGTTTTGTGTTTCAGGGGCACCTGACCCGCCACGGCACGCCCCGTGGCGAGCCGAGCGAACATCTGCCGTCCACCGCGTTCGTGCTGTTCCTGCAGAACCACGACCAGATCGGCAACCGCGCCTTCGGCGAACGCCTGCATCAACTGGCCGATCCTCGCGCCCTGCAAGCCGCCACCGTGTTGTTGCTGTTGTCACCGATGATTCCGTTGATGTTCATGGGCGACGAGTTTGCCGCCGAGCAACCCTTTCTGTTTTTCACCAGCCACCACGGCGAACTCGCCAGATTGGTGCGCGAAGGCCGGCGCAACGAGTTCGCCGCGTTCAGTGCGTTTGCCGATCCACAGCGCCGCGAGCAGATTCCCGATCCCAACGCCGAGCAGACGTTCCACGCCTCGCAACCGCGGCTGATCGGCAGCGGCACACCGAAACAGCAGGCCACCCTGGCGCTGTATCGACAGCTGTTGCAACTGCGCCATCAACACATCATTCCGCATTTGCCCGGTACCCAGGCGCTCGGCGCTCAAGTGCTGGGGCCTGGCGCCGTCAGCGCGCGCTGGCGTCTGGGGAATGGCAGCGAGCTGCGAATCGACCTGAACCTCGGCGACAGCCCGGTGGTCAACCCACCACAGGCCGAACCGGTGTGGCTGCTGCGCCAGCCGCCCGCTGCCGACCTGACGGATGAAGGGCAACTGCCCCCGTATTGCGCGCTCGTCAGCCTCACGGCCGCAACCCCTTTGCCACCCCTGGATGGAGAGCGCCTATGAGCGATGCGCAACTGGAAATTCTCGCCAGCCGAGCCGGCCTTGCGGTCGACTGGATCGACGCCAATGGCCGTCAGCAAAAAGTCGCCCCGGCGGTGCTGCGCAATGTCCTCACCGGGCTCGGTCACCCGGCCGGCTCGGCCCAGGAAATCGACGCCAGCCTGCTGGAACTGCAACAAGTGCAACAGGACCGCCAATTGCCGCCGCTGCTGACCGCCGATGTCGGCGTGGGCCTGGACCTGGCGCGTTACTTCGAACCCGAAAGCCCCTGTGAGATTCATCTGGAAGACGGCACGCGGCTGTCGCTCAGACTCGATGCCGATGCGGTGTTGCCCGGTGAAATTCCGGTTGGTTACCAGCAAGTCCATATCGCCGATCAACATTTTACCCTGGCCGTGGCCCCCGAGCGTTGCTACAGCGTGGGCGATGCCGTGGACAACCCGATCCCCCGTGCCTGGGGCCTGAGCGTGCAGCTTTACAGCCTGCGCCGCCCCGGCGACGGCGGTTTCGGCGACACCCAAGCGTTAGAGGAGCTGGCCCGCAGCGCCGGCGAACGCGGGGCCGACGCTTTGGCGATCAGCCCGTTGCACGCAATGTTCAGCGCCGACACCGGGCGCTATAGCCCGTACTCGCCGTCCAGCCGCCTGTTCCTCAATTCCTTGTATGCCGCGCCGGGGACCATCCTCGGCGAGCGCGCCCTGCGTGATGCCATCGACGCCGCCGGCCTCGCCGAGCAGTTCCAGCAACTGGAAAACCTGAAACTGATCGACTGGCCCAGCGCCGCCGACGCCAAGCAAAAACTCCTGCAAGCGCTGTACGAAGGTTTCATCCGTGGCGAACATCCGTTGCAGACGGATTTCTCCAGCTACCGCGATGCGGGCGGCGAAGCGCTGGAAAATCACTGCCGCTTCGAAGCCATCCAGGAAATGCGCGCCGCCCGTGGCGAGAACCTCGACTGGCGCGAATGGCCCGAACACTGGCACGACCCGCGCGGCGCGGCCCTCAGTGCGTTTGCCGAGGAATACGCCGAACGCATCGGCTACTTTGCGTTTTGCCAGTGGTTGATTCACCGCTGCCTTGAGCGTGCGCAAAACGCCGCCCGCAGTGCCGGCATGGGCATCGGTCTGATCGCCGACCTCGCGGTAGGTGCCGACGGTGCCGGTAGCCAGGCCTGGAGTTTCCAGGACGAATTGCTGGCGTCACTGACGGTCGGTGCGCCACCGGACATTCTCAATCGTTCCGGCCAGGGCTGGGGCATCTCGGCGTTCTCCCCGGAAGGTCTGGTGCGCAATGGCTTTCGGGCGTTCATCGACATGCTGCGCGCCAACTTCGCCCACGCGGGCGGCCTGCGCATCGACCATGTCATGGGCCTGCAACGGCTGTGGGTGATTCCCAACGGCGCAGCGCCGGCGGACGGCGCGTACTTGTATTACCCGGTGGACGACCTGCTGCGTCTGCTGACCCTGGAGTCCCACCGCCATCAAGCGATCGTGCTGGGCGAAGACCTCGGCACCGTGCCCGATGGCCTGCGGGAAAAACTGGTCGCCCGGGCCATGCTCGGCATGCGCGTACTGTTGTTCGAACAGGACAACACCTGGTTCAAACCGATCCTCGACTGGCCGGACAACGCTTTGGCCACCACCAGCACCCACGATCTGCCGACGCTCAACGGCTGGTGGCATGGCCGGGACATCGACTGGAATGCGCGACTCGGGCTGATCGACGCCAACGGCGAAATCGACTGGCGCCGCTATCGCGAGCGCGAACGCGACGGTTTGCGCAACGCTTTGAGCCAGGATCCGCAGAACTTTCGCGAGGAGTCCCACGAAGCCGATCAGGTGGTCGACGCCAGTGTCCGCTTCCTTGGCCACACCCGCGCGCCGCTGGTGTTGCTGCCGCTGGAGGACGCGCTGGGCCTGGACGAACAGGCCAACTTGCCCGGCACCATCGACACCCATCCGAACTGGTCGCGACGCCTGCCGGGCACCAGTGACACCTTGCTCGATGGCGTCGATGCAGCGCGGCGCCTGGAACTGCTCGCCTGCGCACGCCTTCAGGCCGCCGAGCGTGACCAATGAGTGCAGTGCAAAACCTGACCTTGCGCGCCACGCTGCGTCTGCAGTTTCACAAGGGTTTCACCCTGGATGAGGCGGTGCCGCTGGTGGCGTACTTTGCCCGGCTCGGCATCAGCCATGTTTACGCCTCACCGCTGCTCGCCGCCCGCGCCGGCTCCATGCACGGCTACGACGTGGTCGACCCGACCCGGGTCAACCCGGAACTTGGCGGCGAACCGGCGCTGCGCCGGTTGGTCGCGGCCCTGCGTGAGCACGGCATGGGGCTGATCCTCGACATCGTCTCCAATCACATGGCGGTCGGCGGTGGTGACAACCCGTGGTGGCTCGATTTGCTGGAATGGGGCCGGCTCAGCCCCTATGGCGAGTTCTTCGACATTCAATGGCACTCGCCGGACCCGTTGATGGAAGGCCAGTTGTTGCTGCCCTTTCTTGGCAGCGATTACGGCATTGCATTGCAGGACGGCACGCTGCCGCTGGTGTTCAACGCCGGGGCGGGCACCTTCCACGTCGAGCATTACGAGCATCACTTCCCGATCTGCCCCGGAGATTACGGCGAACTGCTGAAAGCCGACGAGCCGGCGAACGAAGCGCTCAAGTCACTGGCCGATCGCTTCAGCAGCCTCAGCTACCAGACCGACGCCCGCTCGCTGGCGATCCCGCTCAAGGAAGAACTGCAGCAACTGGCAAGCGACCCGCACATCCTGCAAGCCATTCAGCACAACCTGACGCACTACGACTCGAAGACCGAAGACGGTTTCCAGCGCCTGCATCAACTCCTGGAACGGCAAAGCTATCGCCTGGCCAGTTGGCGCACCGCGGCGGACGACATTAACTGGCGACGCTTCTTCGACATCAACGAACTCGGCGGTCTGCGGGTCGAGCGGCCTGCGGTGTTCGAAGCGACCCACGGCAAGATCTTCCAGTTGATCGAAGAAGGCCTGATCGACGGCTTGCGCATCGACCACATCGACGGCCTCGCAGACCCACGGGGTTACTGCCGCAAGCTGCGGCGACGCCTCGACTTTCTGGCGCCGGGGCGACACTTGCCGATCTACGTCGAGAAGATTCTCGGCGACGGCGAAACCCTGCGCACCGACTGGGCGGTGGATGGCAGCACCGGTTACGAGTTCATGAATCAGCTGTCGCTGCTGCAACACGACCCGGCCGGCGAGCATGTGCTCGGCGACTTGTGGCAGCGGCGCACCGAGCGCCCCGCCGCGTTTATCGAAGAGGCACGACTGGCGCGTCAGCAGATTCTCAACGGTTCGCTGGCCAGCGATTGCGAAAGCGTTGCCCAGGCGCTGCTGCAAGTGGCGCGGGACGACCTGATGACCCGCGACCTCACGCTCGGCTCGATCCGCCGGGTGCTGCAGGCGCTGATCGTGCATTTCCCGGTGTATCGCACCTATATCGGTGCGATGGGCCGTTCCTCGCAGGACGAAGTGTTTTTCCAGCAGGCCATGGAAGGTGCGCGGCAGACACTGAGCGAAAGCGACTGGCCGGTGCTCGAGTCCGTGGCCGGCTGGCTCGGCGGCCAGCCGTGGCGGCGCAAACCCCGTGGGCGCTCGCGCAAGATTCTGCGTCATGCCTGCGTGCGCTTTCAGCAACTCACCTCGCCTGCTGCCGCCAAAGCCGTGGAAGACACCGCGCTGTATCGCTCGGCGGTGCTGCTGTCGCGCAATGACGTGGGCTACAACACCGAACAGTTCAGCGCCCCGGTCAGCGACTTTCATGCGGCAAACCAGCAACGTCTGGCGACATTCCCCGACAACCTGCTGGCCACCGCTACCCACGACCACAAACGCGGCGAAGACACCCGCGCAAGGCTGGCCGTGCTCAGCGAGCGCAGCCACTGGTACGCCGAGCAGGTCGAGTTGTGGCGTGCCCTCGCCCGGCCGCTGCGTAATGACGATCAGATGCCGTCGTCGGCCGACGAGTTGATCCTCTATCAAGCATTGCTCGGCAGTTGGCCGCTGGAATTGCGTGACGATGATCAGGCCGGATTCACCGACTACGCCAGACGCATCTGGCAATGGCAGCAGAAAGCCCTGCGCGAAGCCAAGCTGCAAAGCAGTTGGAGTGCGCCGAACGAAGCCTACGAAAACGCCGCCCAGTCATTCACCGAGCAACTGTTGCTGGCGCCCGAAGGTGAACTGCTGCGCGGGGCGCTGGCCAAGAGCGTCAACAGCATCGCTGCTGCCGGCGCCCTCAACAGCCTGGCGCAAACCTTGCTGCACATGACCGTACCGGGGGTGCCGGATCTGTATCAGGGCAACGAGTACTGGGATTTCAGTCTGGTGGACCCGGACAACCGCCGGCCGGTTGACTACGACTTGCGAGAACAATCCGTGAAACCCGCATCGGCATCGGAACTGCTGTCGAACTGGCGTAACGGGCGCATCAAGCAAGCGTTGATCGCTCAGGTACTGAACTTGCGCGCCGAATACACCGAGTTGTTTCGCCGAGGCTCGTACCAGGCCCTGGAGGTGCTGGGCAGCCAGGCGCACAACGTACTCGCGTTTGCCCGCGAGCACGGGGATCAACGGGCAATCGTCATCGTGCCGATCCGTTGCGCGACACTGCTGGAAAACGGTGCTGTACCTCAGGTCGATGCGCTGCGCTGGGGCGATACGCGGGTGGAATTACCGTTCGCCGCCTCCGACGAAAATCTGAAGGGACTTTTTTCGAGCACCGCAGTCACAAAAAACAGGGAGCTGGAAGTCAGCTCTGCGCTGGGGGATTTCCCGGTCAATCTGTTTATCCAACACTTCTAGAAGCATGAGTTCAGTTCAGGAGCATTGCGATGAGTACCGACGATAAACGCATCCGCGAATTCGCCTATCAGATCTGGGAATCGGAAGGTAAGCCCGAAGGTCATGAAGCCCGCCACTGGGAGATGGCGCGCAAACTGGCCGAAGCCGAGGCACTGGCTCCGAAGAAATCGCCGAAGGCTGCCGCCGCCAAAACGGCGAGCACCAAGGCCTCTGCCCCCAAGGCTACAGCGGCCAAGCCTAAAGCCACAACGGCAAAAGCCAAGCCAGCCAGCGCCGCCAAAGTGATTCCCCCGGGCGAAAAAGCCGCCGAGAAAAAGCCCCGCGCGCCGCGCAAGCCCCCGGCCATCTGAGGCTTTTTCAACCGTTGAACTGAATGACCGTGTGGCGGGTTCGCTCGCCACAGCGGGTTCACTCGCCCTTTAAAAATGCCCACCCCGACTTGCAGGAGCAATCATGACCCGTCCAAAGAAAGCCGAGCCCGCCGCACATGCCGAACCCACGCGAATCCGCGAGGGTCTGCCCTTCCCGCTCGGTGCGACCTGGGATGGGTTGGGGGTGAACTTCGCGCTGTTTTCCGCCAACGCCACCCGGGTCGAGCTGTGCATTTTCGATGATGCCGGCGAAGTCGAACTCGAACGCATCGAACTGCCGGAATACACCGACGAGATTTTCCACGGCTATTTGCCCGACGCCCATCCAGGACTGATCTATGGCTACCGGGTCTACGGTCCCTACGACCCGGCCAACGGTCACCGCTTCAACCACAACAAGTTGCTGATCGACCCCTACGCAAAGCAACTGGTCGGCCAGTTGAAATGGTCCGAAGCGCTGTTCGGCTACACCATCGGCCACCCGGACGCCGACCTCAGTTTCGATGAGCGCGACAGCGCGCCCTTCGTGCCCAAATGCAAGGTCATCGACCCGGCGCACACCTGGGGCAACGACCACCGCGTCAGCGTGCCGTGGGACAAGACCATCATTTACGAGACCCACGTGCGCGGCATCAGCATGCGTCACCCCGCCGTGCCGGATAACGTGCGCGGCACGTTTGCCGGGCTGATGGTCGATGATGTGCTGGAGCACATCCGCAAACTCGGCGTATCCACCGTCGAGCTGTTGCCGATCCACGCCTTCGTCAACGACCAGCACTTGCTGCACAAGGGCATGACCAATTACTGGGGCTACAACAGCATCGCCTTCTTCGCCCCGGACCCGCGTTACCTGGCCAGCGGCAAGATCGCCGAGTTCAAGGAGATGGTCGCGCACCTGCACGAAGCCAATCTCGAAGTGATCCTCGACGTGGTCTACAACCACACCGCCGAGGGCAACGAACAAGGCCCGACCCTGTCGATGCGCGGAATCGACAACGCCTCGTACTACCGGCTGATGCCGGACGACAAGCGCTTCTATATCAACGATTCCGGCACCGGCAACACCCTCGATCTGAGCCACCCGTGCGTGCTGCAAATGGTCACCGACTCGTTGCGCTACTGGGCCAGCGAAATGCACGTCGACGGTTTCCGCTTCGATCTGGCGACCATCCTCGGGCGCTATCACGACGGTTTCGACGAACGCCACAGCTTCCTCGTCGCCTGCCGTCAGGACCCGGTGCTGCGTCAGGTGAAACTGATCGCCGAACCCTGGGACTGTGGCCCCGGCGGTTATCAGGTCGGCAACTTCCCGCCGGGCTGGGTCGAATGGAACGACAAGTTCCGCGACACCGTGCGCGCGTTCTGGAAAGGCGACGACGGTCAGCTCGCCGACTTCGCCAGCCGCATGACCGCTTCCGGCGAGATGTTCAATCAGCGTGGCCGCCGGCCTTATTCGTCGGTGAATTTCGTCACCGCCCACGACGGTTTCACCCTCAACGATCTGGTGTCCTACAACGACAAGCACAACGAGGCCAACGACGAAAACAATCAGGATGGCAGCAACAACAACCTGTCCTGGAACCACGGCGTCGAAGGGCCAACCGACGATCCGGAAATCAATGCGCTGCGTCATCGGCAGATGCGCAATTTCTTCGCCACCCTGTTGCTGGCCCAAGGCACGCCGATGATCGTTGCCGGCGACGAATTCGCCCGCACCCAGGACGGCAACAACAACGCCTACTGCCAGGACAGCGAGATCGGCTGGGTCAACTGGGACCTGAGCGAGGACGGCAAGGCGCTGCTGAAATTCGTCAAACGCCTGATCAAGTTGCGGCTGACCTATCCGATCCTGCGCCGCGGGCGTTTTCTGGTGGGCGAATACAACGAAGACATCGGGGTCAAGGACGTGACCTGGCTGGCACCGGACGCCACCGAGATGACCACCGAACACTGGCACGATGCGCACAACCGTTGCCTGGGCATGCTGCTCGACGGCCGTGCCCAGGAAACCGGCATCCGCCGCAAGGGCGCCGACGCGACGTTGCTGCTGGTGGTCAACGCCCACCACGACATCGTCAACTTCACTCTGCCGGAAGTACCTGAAGGCAGTTTCTGGACCTGCATGGTCGACACCAATCAACCGTCGATCCGGGGTCAGGAACGCTTCGATTTCGGCCATCAATACTCGGTCACCGGACGCTCGCTGCTGTTGTTCGAACTGCAGCGGGATGAGGAAGACTGACATGGAGCTGTCTGACTACCTGGCGCTGCACGCACCGGACTATGGCGATACCGCCGACCTTGGACGCTGCCTGCGGGAAATGGTCGAGGCCGGACTGGACCGACTGCCGTTGCCCGGCAGCGGTCGCACGCTGGAGCGCTGGCAACGACTGTCCGAAGTCGGCGGGCATGATCTGGGATTGTGCAAACTCTACGAAGGTCATACCGATGCCTTGGCGATCATCGAGCAGCTCGGCGGCACACCGACACCCGACAGTACGTGGGGCATGTGGGCGGCAGAACCACCGCAGGCGCGGGTTCGGGTCAGCCGTTCGGGGCAACTGGTGCGACTGAACGGGCGCAAGGCCTGGTGCTCCGGGGCGGCGGTGCTCAGTCATGCCCTGCTCACGGCGTGGGATGAAGAGGATCGACAGCAACTGGTGGCCGTGGCGCTCGATCAACCGGGGGTGAGCGTGACCGATCAGGGCTGGCAAGCCGTCGGCATGGCGGCCACCGGCAGCGTCGAGGTGCTGTTCGACGATGTGGAGGCCCAGGCGATCGGCGACCCCGGCGACTACCTGCAGCGTCCGGGTTTCTGGCACGGCGGGATCGGGATTGCCGCGTGCTGGTACGGCGCCGCGAAAGAGATCGCCGATCGCTTGCGCCAGCAATGTGCGCGACGTGAAGATCCGCACGCGCTGGCCAGTCTCGGCGTCGTCGACAGCGCCTTGCACTCTGCATCTCAAGTGCTGCGTGTCAGCGCTCTGGACATCGACAGCAACCCCGGGGCCGACGCCGAACTGCTGGCCCGCCGCGTTCGCGCCGTGGTCGAGGATGCAGCCGAACAGGTCATCCGCGAGACCGGGCGGGCACTCGGGGCCGGGCCGTTCTGCAAGGATCCGCACTTTGCCCGGCTGGCGGCCGACCTGCCGGTATACCTGCGCCAGAGCCACGCCGAACGGGATCTGGCGGCTCTTGGCCAACTGATTGCGCAACAACCACGCGGATGCTGGGCGCTATGAAACGCAACCCGATCGTCGGCGAGGGAACCTCCCTGCATGAATGGCAGGGCTCACGTCATCTGACGGCGTTGGACAGCATCGACATCCTCGACCTGGTGCCGCCGGGATCGAGGGCCGTTGTGATTGCTCCACACCCGGACGACGAGGTCCTGGGAAGCGGCGGATTGCTGCAGCTGCTCGCCGCGGCGGGACGCACACTTCAACTGATTTCGGTCACGGATGGCAGCGCCAGTCATCCCGGCTCGGATCGCTGGCCGGTGGAACGCCTGAGCGTGGTGCGCCCGCAGGAATCCGCCGAAGCCCTGCGCCGCCTCGGCCTGCCCATGCATAAGTTGCAATGGTTGCGCGGCGGCTTCCCCGACACGCAAGTCGCCGCGCGTGAGTCGATGCTGTGCGAATACCTGACCCACTACCTGCACCCCGGCGACGTGATCTTCACCACCTGGCGCGAGGACGGCCACAGCGACCATGAAGCCGTCGGCCGCGCCAGCATCGAAGCGGCCCGGCGCGTCGGTGCAATTTGCCACGAACTGCCGGTCTGGACCTGGCACTGGGCAACCCCGGAAGACGCCATCGTGCCCTGGGAACGGGCGCGCAAAATCCTGCTCAACCCGGCGCAGGTCGCGCGCAAGCGTCATGCGGTGCATGCGTTTGCCAGTCAACTGGAGGGCGATTCCGAAGCAGGCCTGCCACCGGTGCTCGCGCCCTATGTCATCGATCGACTGCTGCAACCGTTCGAGGTGGTCTTCCTGTGAGTGTCGAGAATCGCTACTTCGAAGGCCTGTTCGCGGGCAATAACGACCCTTGGGGATTCCGCCAGCGCTGGTACGAGCAGCGCAAACGCCTCGTGACCCTGGCGGCCCTGCCCCGCCCGCACTACCGGGCAATCTTTGAACCGGGATGCGCCAACGGTGAACTGAGTGCGGCACTGGCCGAGCGCTGCGATAGATTGGTGTGCTGCGACACGTCTACCACTGCGGTCAATCTGGCGCGTACCCGACTGAGCCTGTTCGACCACGCGCAAGTGCGTCACGGTCGTCTGCCTGGCGACTGGCCTGAGGAAAAATTCGACCTGATCGTTTTCAGCGAAATCGGCTACTACCTCGATCGACAGGATCTGACAGAGGTCATCCGCCGCATCAGCGACTCACTGACGGCAGACGGGCAATTGCTCGCCTGTCACTGGCGGCCGCCTATCGAAGGTTGCCCGCTCAATGCCCGTCAGGTTCACGACCTGATCCATGAGCACTTGCATCTGCCGCGACTCGTCCTGCATCAGGAATCGGATTTCCTGCTTGAAGTCTGGAGTCGCGAGCCCCGCTCGGTCGCCGCGCTGGAGGGTTTGCGATGATTGGCATCCTGATTCCTGCCCACAACGAAGAAGACTGGCTCGATGACTGCCTCTGCGCCGCCCTGCGTGCGGGTGACCATCCTTTGCTGGCGGGTGAACCGGTGGAAATCCTGGTGGTGCTCGACAGTTGCACCGATCGTTCGGCGCATATCGTCAGCCAGTACCCGGTGCTGGCGCTGAGCATCGACGCGCGCAATGTCGGGCAGGCTCGCGCCATTGGCGCACAACAACTGCTTGAACGCGGTGCGCGCTGGATTTCCTGCTCGGACGCCGACAGCCGGGTCGCCGAAGACTGGCTGGTGGCACAACTGGGGCTGGGCATGGATGCCGTGTGCGGCACGGTGACGGTCGAACGCTGGCATGAATCGTTCGATGAAGCGGCGCAGATTCGCTATCACCGTGATTACCAGGCCTGCGAAGGTCACCGGCACATCCATGGCGCCAATCTGGGTGTCAGTGCGCAAGCCTACGTCCGCGCCGGCGGGTTCGAGCCGTTGCCCTGTGACGAGGATGTGCAACTGGTCCGGCAACTGGAGCGTTGCGGGGCCAGCATCGCCTGGAGCCATCGCCCGCAGGTCATTACCAGCGCACGCCTGGACAGTCGCGCGCGCGGTGGTTTTGGCGACTATCTGCGACACTTGGCACAGACTGAATAAAAAAAAGCGGAGCAGATTGATCTGCGACGCGACGAACCGTCCTTCTTGAGCAATACTCTGCATCGCGGCAATCCAGGGTTCGGAGCGCTGCCGGGTAATCAACCAGTCTTCAGGGGTCAATCACGCGTGGTCGTGTGCGACTGAAGGCCAGACACAACAAGGACGTCCTGCCCCATGAAACCGTTATCTCTCAACGAAAGCGGCCTGCCGGCGCAAATATGGAACAGCGCTGCGCAACTCGACAATATTCCGGTCATCAACACCCACAGCCTCGTGCCGCCCGGTGCCCGTGCGGTGGTCATTGCGCCCCATCCCGGCGATGAAGTGGTGACCTGCGGCGGCCTGCTGCAACTGTTGTCGGCCCTCGGCCATCCCCTGCAATTGCTCTCGATCACCGATGGCAGCGCCAGTCACCCCGGATCGCGCCAGTGGTCAGAAAAACGCCTGAGCGTGTTCCGCCCCCAGGAAAGCGTCGAGGCCCTGCGCCGCCTGGGCCTGCCGATGCACAGCCTGAAATGGGTGCGCGGCGGTTTCACCGACAATGCCCTGCTCGATCAGGAAGCCCAGCTGACAGAATTCATTTCCCGCTACCTGCGCCCCGGTGACGTGGTGTTCAGCACCTGGTGCGAGGACGGCAGCGCCGATCATGAAGTGGTCGGCCGGGCCAGCGCCAAAGCCGCCCGACAGGCCGGCGCCACGTACCACGATGTTCCGGTCTGGGCCTGGCACTGGCCGGAACGTGATCAGGCACAGATCCCGTGGCACCGCGCCCGCAAGCTGCGCCTCGATACCTGGACCGTCGCACGCAAGAGCCACGCTACCCACGCCTATGCCAGTCAGTTGAACGGCGAGCCGGCCATCGGCATTGCGCCGCTGCTGCCCAAGGCTATTCTGGAGCGCATGCGCCTGCCTTATGAAATTGTCTTCGTTGACTGACAGGCGGGCGCGGGCAGTCACTCAAGGTGAACTGCCCGCGCCCGGATCAGTCGCAAGAAGAGGCAGTCATGATTCATAGGAGCGACCGTGTCCAGCGATCCCAAGCGTCATGCCATCGACGTGTCCGCCATTCATCGCCTGCGGGTGTTGACGGTCAATACACACAAGGGTTTCACCGCACTCAATCGGCGTTTCATCCTCCCGGAGCTGCGTGAAGCGGTACGCAGCACCAGCGCCGATCTGGTGTTTCTTCAGGAAGTGGTGGGCGAACACGAACGGCACTCGAACCGCTACAACGAGTGGCCGCAAACCTCGCAATACGAATTTCTCGCCGACAGCATGTGGAGCGAT
This sequence comes from Pseudomonas sp. COW5, assembly GCF_026240005.1. Classification (NCBI taxonomy): domain Bacteria; kingdom Pseudomonadati; phylum Pseudomonadota; class Gammaproteobacteria; order Pseudomonadales; family Pseudomonadaceae; genus Pseudomonas; species Pseudomonas sp. COW5. The sequence continues at coordinate 5,728,001 of NZ_JAPHVP010000001.1, forward strand.
TTCGCCTACGGGCGCAATGCCGTCTACCCCGACGGCCACCACGGCAATGCACTGTTGTCGAAATACCCGATCCGCGAATACCGCAACCTCGATGTCTCGATCACCGGCCCCGAACGACGGGGTCTGCTGCATTGTGTACTGGATGTGCCGGGGCATGCCGAGGTGCACGCCATCTGCGTGCACCTGAGCCTGCTGGAAAGCCACCGGCAGTTGCAGCTGCAGCTGCTCTGCCAGTTGCTCGAATCCCTGCCGGACGATGCACCGGTGATCATCGCCGGGGACTTCAATGACTGGCAGATGCAGGGCAATGTCGCCCTCGCCCGTCGCGACTACCTGCACGAAGCGTTCGAGCGCCATCACGGGCGGCCGGCCAAGACCTACCCGGCGCGCTTTCCGCTGCTGCGGCTGGACCGGGTCTACCTGCGCAATGCCAGCAGTCATGACCCGCAGATTCTTGGCAGCAAACCCTGGACGCATCTGTCGGATCACTTGCCGTTGGCGGTCGAGGTGCATTTGTAGTTCGACCGCGCAGCGAGTATTTACGCCAGTGCCGATTACAGTAGCAATATTGACAGTAATCAGCTGCGTGGCCTGGCAGGAAACAGGGGCATTCGCATCAGTTGGCAAGCCGATAGCAGGCTAAGCAAACGCTCTGCCTCGCGGTTCAAGGCGTATTTTTCCCTGCAAACAACAACTTAGATATGTTCAGAAAAACAAACGCTTGTGATCTCTGATTTAGCCATACCGCTCATCGTCCATTTTCTTGACGCAATGTCAGCAGTCTTCTTAGCTCTACCTTACTACCCCCGGAATCACTACTCGGGGCGAGCCTTCGGACACTCGTGAAACGGGCTGCCCCAGGTTCGCCTCGCTCCATTCGGTCGCCCCTCATTCGGGGTAGGAGAGACGCCAAGGCGAGATACAGCATGCGCTAGCAAGGTAGACCTTCATGAAAACTTCACTCACCCCACACGAGATCAAAATCACCTTTTGCACCGTTTCAAGTTCTATCTTGCTCTGCTCATCCATGGAGGCGCAGGCGAGTCCTGTGGCGGATGAGACCACCCCCTGGTATCGCCAGGACGTGCCGATCATGACGCTGCCCGCGACCGTCATCACACCCGATTCACAACGCCTGAGCCCGCGCCCTGACCTGCGCGGCACGCATTTGCTCACCGAGGATCTCGCCCCCTCGGACTGGGATCAGCTTTACGGGCAGCCCTCTCGCCTGGCACAGAGCGACATCCTTGGCACCGGGTTTGCGGTGCCCGGCTCGGGGGAAGTCAAAGGGCCAGCCGTGCTGACCTTGCATGGCAGTGGCGGCCAGACTCAGCGCATCGGCCTGATCGGCGGCCTGAATCAGATCCAGGCCAACGGCAGCGGCCTGATCGTCAACCGCGCCCTCGCCGACCCGACCACCGACACCCTCAATCTGCAGGGCCAGAGCCTCGGCGCCTATTACAGCCTCACGGGTTCCGCAGGCTGGCACGTGGATCTGTCGGCCAGCGGCGGCCGGGTCAGTGGTTTCAGCCGCAATGAACAGGGCGCGCGCCTGGCCACGGAAGGCAGCGCGATGACCCTCTCGGTGGAAGGCGGTTTCCCGATCGGACTGAGCGAAAACTGGGTAGTCGAGCCCCAGGCGCAGTTGATCAATCAGCGAATCACCCTCGACACGCCTTACGCGGGCTCGGGCAACGCGTCATCGACTGATATTTCGTCCTGGAGCGGCCGGGTCGGCGCCCGCCTGAAAGGCAGTTACGATCTAAGCGGCCTGCCGGTCGAACCCTACGTGCGCACCAACCTGTGGCACACGGTGTACACCGGCAACGCAGTGACGCTCGATCAGGTGGACAAGATCAGCAGCAGCCGCAAGTCCTCGACGGTGGAACTCGGTCTGGGTCTGGTGGCGAAGGTCACGCCGACCGTGAGCCTGTACGTCAGCGCCGACTACAGCAGTGATGTGGATGACAACGATCTGAACGGGTTGATCGGAAGTCTGGGGGTGCGGATGCGCTGGTAAACACGCGACCACTCGCAAGCCAGCTCCCACAGTGAGTATCTACTACTGTGGGAGCCAGCCTGCTGGCGAAGACGGCGCCTCGGTTGCGGATCAACCCTCGGGCTTGAGGATCAACACCGCCAGCGGCGGCAGATTCAGCTCCAGCGACAAGGCCTGACCATGGCTGGCCACGTCTTCGGTGAACGCACCGCCGCCATTGCCATAGTTGGAGCCGGCATAGGTGTCGGCATCACTGTTGAGCAGTTCCTTCCAGCGCCCGGCAAACGGCACGCCCACCCGGTACGACTGACGCGGCACTGGCGTGAAGTTGGCCACCACCAGCACCGGCGTCCCCTCCTTGCTCCAGCGCAGCCACGCATAGACGCTGTTGATCGCATCGTCACCGATCAACCACTGGAACCCTTGCGGTGCATCGTCCTGCTCGTGCAGCGCCGGCTCTTCGCGGTACAACCGATTCAGATCGCCAACCAGTTTCTGCACGCCTTTGTGCTCGGAATATTGCAGCAGATACCAGTCCAGCTGCTGATCGTGATTCCACTCGCGCCACTGGCCGAACTCGCAACCCATGAACAGCAGCTTCTTGCCCGGATGGGTCCACATGAAGCTCAGATAGGCCCGCAGGTTGGCGAATTTCTGCCAGCGGTCGCCGGGCATCTTGTCGATCAGCGAATGCTTGCCGTGTACCACTTCGTCGTGGGAGATCGGCAGAATGAAACGCTCGGACCAGGCGTACACCAGACCAAAGCTCAACTCGTTGTGATGATGGGCGCGGTACACCGGATCCTGCTGGATGTAATGCAGCGAATCGTGCATCCAGCCCATGTTCCATTTGTAGGCAAAGCCGAGGCCGCCTTGCTGGGTGCTCTGACTGACGCCCGGCCACGCCGTGGATTCCTCGGCGATCACCAGCGCGCCCGGAGCCTCCAGCGCCACCACATCGTTGAGGTGGCGAAGGAAGTCGATGGCCTCCAGATTCTCCCGTCCGCCATGGCGATTGGGCACCCACTCCCCGGCCTTGCGTGAATAGTCGCGATACAGCATCGACGCCACCGCATCGACCCGCAGCCCGTCGACGTGGAAATGCTTCAGCCAGTGCAGTGCCGAGGCGAGCATGTAGCCGTGCACTTCGGTGCGACCGAGGTTGTAGATCAGTGTGTCCCAATCCTGATGGAAGCCTTCCAGCGGATTGCCGTATTCGTACAGCGCGGTGCCGTCGAACTGCGCCAGGCCGTGGGTATCGGTCGGAAAATGCGCCGGCACCCAGTCGAGAATCACCCCGATATCGGCCTGATGGCAGGCGTTGACGAACGCCGCGAACTCGTCCGGCGTGCCGTAACGCGCACTCGGCGCGAATTGCGACAGCAACTGATAACCCCAGGAGCCGCCGAACGGGTGCTCCATGATCGGCATCAGTTCGATGTGGGTGAAGCCCAGCTCCTTGACGTAGGGAATCAAACGCTCGGCCAGCTCCGGCCAGGTGTACTGACGGGCCACTTCGCCCAGATCGTCCAGTTCGCATTGCCAGGAACCGGCATGCAGCTCATAGATCGACAGCGGCGCATTGTGTTGCTGGCGCTCGCGGCGGCCGGTCATCCAGTCCTGATCCTGCCAGTCGATCTGCAACGGTGAAGCGACTTTGGACGCGGTGTCCGGCGGCAGGCTGGTGGCCAGCGCCATCGGGTCGGCCTTGAGCGGCAGGATGCCGTGGGCACCGAGGATTTCGTATTTGTACAGATCGCCCGCCTGCAGGCGCGGAATGAACAGCTCCCAGACCCCGGACGGATGGCGCAGCCGCATCGGATGCCGGCGCCCGTCCCAGACGTTGAAATCGCCCACCACCGACACCCGCCGGGCATTCGGTGCCCACACGGCGAAACGCACACCGTCGACGCCATCCACGGTTTTCAGCTGCGCACCGAGGCAACTGCTGAGGTCGCGGTGATTGCCTTCGGCGAACAGATACAGATCCATTTCACCGAGCAACTGGCCAAAGCTGTAGGGATCTTCCGCGACTTGTTCGCCACCGGCCCAACGCGTACGCAGCAGATAAGGCCGCGCCGATTCGAAATGCCCGACAAACAGCCCCGGCGTCTCGGTCGCCTCCAGCGGGCCGCGCTCTTCGCCGCTGTCCTTGTCCAGCACCGTGACACTCAATGCGCCGGGGAGATACGCCCGGATGAACTGCCCGCCGGCACCATCGCCGTGGGGCCCGAGAATGGAAAACGGGTCCTGATGTTCTGCGCGCACCAGGGCATCGATATCCCTGGCCCCGGGCAGCAAACGCTCTTTAACGTGACCCTGTTCCTTGTTCGAGAAACTCATGACTACTCTCCACCAAGATCGGAAAAGGGTTCCAGCCCCGTCAATAACCCATACAGACCGTGCAACGGCACGGGCAGCCAGGTGGGGCGATTTTCGGCTTCATAGGCCACTTCGTAGGCCGCTTTCTCCAGACCGAACAACGCCAGTGCGGCGTCGGCACCTTCAGGATCCTGCCAGGCATGATCAAGACTAGCTGCCGCTCGCTGATATGCCTCGACAAATGCCTCGCGGGCCTCACGCAGATAACGCTCGGCTACCCGCCGACGCGCCGCTTCGGCCTCGGGACTGTTGTCGACGTTGTGCACGTTGATGGTCATCGCCGCGGCGTAATCGAAGGAACGCAGCACGCCGCTGACGTCCTTGTACGGGCTGTGCTTGCCACGACGCTCGGCCAGTGGCCGCGCCGGTTCGCCTTCGAAGTCGATCAGATACGCATCGCCCTTGATCACCAGCACCTGCCCCAGATGCAGATCGCCATGGACGCGGATGCGCAAACCGCCGGCGGATTTCTTCGCCAGTTCCTGCACATGGGCGAGGATGGTTTTCTTGTGGTCGAGCAGACGAGCGACAAGCTTCTGATCCGCCGCATCGAGATCGCTTTGATGCTGCTTGAGCAGCTTCAGCGCATGTTCGACCTGAGCGCCGACATCCTTGCCGGTGGCCTGCGCATCCTTGGCCGAGCTGACCTGTGGCGCGAAGTCCGGGTTGTCGGTGGGCGCCGCCAGCACCTGATGCATTTCCCCCAGTCGCTGCCCCAGCATTCCGGCAAAATCCTTCAGCTCGCCTAGGGCATTGTAGTGCTGCGACTGTTCGGACACGGCGTCCGCCAGCTCGTCACGCAAGGCCCGTTCGAGGTTGTTCTGCGTCCATTCCCAGGCGTCGCCCTGATTGCTCAAATAGCCCTGAGCAATCATCAGCAGGTTGTCATCACCCTGCCCGTCGCGGCGAATCACCGAGCCCAGCAGCGGGGAGATATTGGCAAATCCGGCGGCGGTCAGGTAAGCGCTCATCTCCAGTTCCGGGTGTACGCCAGAAGCGACTTTTCGGATCAGCTTGAGCACCAGACTGTTGCCGATCACCACCGAACTGTTGGATTGCTCGGCTGACAGATAACGCACTTCCGACTCGCTACCGAGTCCCAGGCTTTCCAGTTGCGGCGTGGCCTCGAAACGGATTTCGCCATCGCTGGAGTCCAGCACCGTGCCACTTTGCATGCCTTGTAAAACCGCACGAATAAACGCTTCAAGGCTGAACGCATCGGTAATCAGCCCGACCTGACGGACCCGACGCACACGGGACAATGCCAGTTGCTGCGGCAACGCCGGCCCGACCTGATCTTCCGAGATAAAGCCGAACGGCAATTGATAACGGCTGGTCTGCCCGCCGCTGCTGACTTCGATCTCGCTGAGCAGCACCGGATGCTGCGCGTCACCGAAACGTACGCCGTAGGCCAGCCGGACGTGCTCGATGGCCGCATCCTTGCCGGCGAACCAGCGGCGGTTCTGCAACCAGTTCGGCAGGATGGCCTGTTCGAGGGTGGCCCGGGACGGCGCCTCCAACAGTTCTTCCATGCGTTTTTTCAGCACCAGCGTGGTGAAGTCCGGCAGGCTCTGCGCCGGTTCGACGTGCCAGCTCGGCATCTGGTTTTCCGCCGCGAGGCCGAACCAGTAGAAACCGTAAGGCGCGAGGGTCAGCAGAAAATTGAGCTGGCCGATGGGCGGAAACGCATTACCGCCAAGCATCTCCACCGGCACCATGCCGACGTAGGCCGACAGGTCCAGCTCCACGGCCTGGGCGCTTCGCGAAACGTTGGCCACACAGAGGATGATTTCATGCTTGCCGTCCGGCCCGGTGTATTCGCGGGTGTAGGCCAGCACGCGGCGATTGGCCGGCGAAAGCATTTTCAGGGTGCCGCGACCGAACGCCTTGGATTGCTTGCGCACCGTCAGCAGGCGACGAGTCCAGTTCAGCAGCGAATGCGGGTCGCCGGCCTGGGTTTCGACGTTGACCGACTGAAAGCCGTACTGCGGGTCCATGATCGGCGGCAGCACCAGACTGGCCGGATCGGCCCGGGAGAAGCCGCCGTTGCGGTCGATAGACCATTGCATCGGCGTGCGCACACCGTCGCGGTCACCCAGATAGATGTTGTCGCCCATGCCGATCTCATCGCCGTAATACAGGGTCGGCGTGCCGGGCATCGACAGCAACAGGCTGTTGAGCAGCTCGATGCGCCGGCGGTCGCGCTCCATCAGCGGCGCCAGACGCCGGCGGATGCCGAGGTTGATCCGCGCACGACGGTCGGCGGCGTAGTAGTTCCAGAGGTAGTCGCGTTCCTTGTCGGTGACCATCTCCAGCGTGAGCTCATCGTGGTTGCGCAGGAAGATCGCCCATTGGCAATTGGCCGGGATTTCCGGGGTCTGGCGCAGGATGTCGGTGATCGGGAAGCGATCTTCCTGGGCCAGCGCCATGTACATGCGCGGCATCAGCGGGAAGTGGAACGCCATGTGGCATTCGTCGCCATTGACGCCCTCGGCGTCGGTGTCGCCGAAGTACAACTGGGTGTCTTCCGGCCACTGATTGGCCTCGGCGAGCAGCATGCGGTCCGGATAATTGGCGTCGATTTCGGCACGGATCTGCTTGAGGACGTCGTGGGTCTCCGGCAGGTTTTCGTTGTTGGTGCCATCGCGCTCGATCAGGTACGGAATCGCGTCCAGGCGCAGGCCGTCGATGCCCATGTCCAGCCAATAACGCATCACCGACAGCACGGCTTTCATGACTTGCGGGTTGTCGAAATTCAGGTCCGGCTGGTGCGAATAGAAACGGTGCCAGAAGTACTGGCCGGCCACCGGGTCCCAGGTCCAGTTGGACTTTTCGGTGTCGAGGAAAATGATCCGCGTGCCGTCGTATTTCTGGTCGTCATCCGACCACACATAGAAGTCGCGAGCGGCCGAACCGGGCTTGGCCTTGCGCGCCCTTTGGAACCACGGGTGCTGATCCGAAGTGTGGTTGATGACCAGCTCGGTAATGACTCGCAAACCGCGCTTGTGTGCTTCGGCGATGAAGCGTTTGGCGTCGGCCATCGTCCCGTAATCGCTGTGTACGCCACGGTACTCGGCAATGTCGTAACCGTCATCGCGCCGTGGCGACGGGTAGAACGGCAGCAGCCAGATAGTGTTGACGCCGAGTTCGGCGATGTAATCGAGCTTGGCGATCAGGCCGGGAAAGTCGCCGATTCCGTCGTTGTTGGAGTCGAAAAAGGATTTGACGTGAACCTGATAGATCACCGCGTCCTTGTACCAGAGCGGGTCCTTGATGAAGGTGGCTGCCTTGGGTTTCTTCGCCATGTGAAACTCCTGTTCAATGCATGAATGCGTCGGCCCGTGTCAGGCAGCGGTGATCCGCCAGATACCGAACGGCTGATAAGCCGGGTCGATCCGCATGAACTGGTACTTGCCGTGCCAGTCCCAGCGATGGCCGTTCATCAGGTCCTCGCCGTGGGTGGTGGCGTCGTCCGGCAGGCCCATTTCCCACAGCGGCAATTCGAAATTCGCCTCCTGCGGGTGATGCGGATCGAGGCTGACGGCCACCAGAATGAAATTGCTGCCATCGGCGCTGCGCTTGCCGAAATACAGAATGTTGTCGTTCCAGGCGTTGTAGATTTTCAGGCCCAAATGGCTGTGCAGCGCCGGGTTCTGCCGGCGGATGCGATTGAGCTGGGCGATCTCGGCGATGATGTTGCCGGGCTGGTTGAAGTCGCGGACGCGGATCTCGTACTTCTCGGAATCGAGGTATTCCTCCTTGCCCGGCACCGGCGCCGATTCGCACAGCTCGAACCCCGAATACATGCCCCAGAGTCCAGAGCCCATGGTCGCCAGCGCCGCACGGATAAGAAATCCCGGGCGCCCCGATTGATGCAGGAACGCCGGGTTGATGTCTGGCGTGTTGACGAAGAAATTCGGCCGGTAGCATTCGCGCCAGGGCGATTCGTTGAGTTCGCTGAAATAGCTCACCAGTTCAGCCTTGGTGTTGCGCCAGGTGAAATAGGTGTAGCTCTGGGTGTAACCGACCTTGCCCAGCCGCGCCATCATCGCCGGGGTGGTGAAAGCCTCGGCGAGGAAGATCACTTCGGGGTGCAAAGTGCGTACGTCGGCAATCAGCCATTGCCAGAACGGCAGCGGTTTGGTGTGCGGGTTGTCGACGCGGAAGATCTTCACGCCCTCCTCGACCCAGCCGACGACGATGTCACGCAGTTCGACCCACAGGCTCGGAATCGCTTCCGGCGCATAGAAGTCGACGTTGACGATGTCCTGGTATTTCTTCGGCGGGTTTTCCGCGTATTTGATCGTGCCGTCCGGCCGCCAGTTGAACCAGCCTGGGTGCTGCTTGAGCCACGGATGATCCTGAGAACACTGAATCGCAAAATCGAGGGCGATCTCCAGCCCATGGTCAGCGGCCGCCGCCACCAGTCGACGAAAATCCTCGCGGGTGCCGAGCTGCGAGTGAATCGCTTCGTGGCCGCCCTCCTCGCTGCCAATTGCGTAAGGGCTGCCAGGATCGTCCGGCCCGGCGGTCAGGGAATTATTGCGGCCCTTGCGATGGCTGCGGCCTATGGGATGGATCGGCGTGAAATACAACACGTCGAAGCCCATGTCCTGAATCATCGGCAACCGCGAGTGCACATCGTTGAAGGTGCCGTGACGGGCAGGATCGTCGGTGATCGAGCGGGGAAACAGCTCGTACCAACTGGCGAACTCCGCCAGCTCACGCTCGACATCCAGCGGAAATTCGGCGCTGATGCTCAGATACGGGCGGTGATCGGCCTCGGCCATCAGTTGCGCACTCTGCGGGTGCAGAAACAGCGCGACCTGCTCGGTTTCGAGCAGGCCGGACAATTCATGGTGCAACGCCGCCAGCCGCTCACTGAGTTGGCCTTCGCTGCGTTCGGCCGCTTGTTGCACCATCGTGCGGCCTTCTTGCAGCTCAAGGCTGACGGGGACGGCGGCCAGGTGTTTTTTCTCCAGTTCGTACTGAAAACTGGCGAACTGATCGATCCAGGCTTCGATCAGGTACAGATAGCGGCCCATGCGCCGGGGCCGGAACCGGCCTTCCCAGCCGTTGTTGCCCTGATCGCTCATGACTTCGCTTTGCCAGACTGCCTCGCCTTCCTCGCGCCAGCGGATGCGCACCGCCAGTTTGTCGTGGCCGTCGGCGAAGATCTTGCTGGTGACCACGATCTCGCGCCCGACCACCGCCTTGACGGCAAACTGCCCGCCATCGAGGGTCGGCCGGGTGTTTTCAATGACAATGCGCGGCAGCAGCAACGCCTGCGACAGCGGGATATGCGGGTTGTAGCTCTGTTCGGAGGGTTTTTCAGCAGTCATTGAGCATCTCTCCTTAACGCCCCAAGGACGCTCGTTTGCCTGTTCGATACTCACGGCCGGACCTGTGCCCGACCATGAACGCTCTCAGGTTCCGAGCGAACCTCGGCGACAAAAGTTCACAGGGATTTGCCCCGCCACAAAATCGGATCGATTTCGCGCAGAAGTGGTCAACCCACTTAAGCACTTCTCACGCCATGTGCCACACGGAGGTTCATCTGATGACGATTCCGATCCCCGCTGAAACGCCCGATCCGAACATCGACAAACCGGTGCTGCCCGAAACCGAGCCGCAGCCGATCCCGGAACAGGAGCCGCCAGGCACCACACCGCCGCCCAAGGAAGAGCCACCGTCGACCATGCCGCCGGTGATTGTCTGATCGCCCGGTGACCATTAATCGGTTGCACAGAACGATCCCCCGGGGCTGCGCCCTAACCTTTCAACACCCCTTGGAAAAAAGGACAGCCCCATGACCGTGCGCATCGAAAACCAGACCTGTTTTTTTGCCACCGAAAACGGCGAACAGATTCGCCTGTGCGGCGACCTGACGGTCATCACCGACAGCGAGAAATCGATGTCCGCCGTGGAAATCGAAGGCCGGCGCATTTACATCACCGAGGCCGAAGCCGATGCCCTGACCGTCGCAGGTGCCAGGGACGGGCGCAAACACCTGAAAGCCACCGACAGTGATTCGGTGATTTGACTGACCCCGGTCAATATCCCGCGCAGCCGTCCGGGATAGGCGTCTGCGCCCCGCTCCGCCAACTGCTTCAAGTTGTCGCAGGGCCGGGCGCAAAACCCATCTGATACGCTTTTTATTGAAATACCTGAGTCTGTTATGCAAACAGATCGGCGCTCATAGTTCACTGGCCTGATGGAGGCTGATGAGCGAACGACCATGAGCGAACGAATCCCCGTCCGAACCGTAGAAGCATCTCCCCAGATAAAAAAAGTACCGGCGCGCCCAATGAAGGCGAAACACGCCACCAGCGACAACCAGATTTTCACCCGCAGCTTCACCGGCCTGTTCCGCACCTTGCGCATGAGCGGTGCGGGGTTTCTGTTCCTGCTGTTTTTCGGCACCGTGTGGCTGAACTGGGGCGGGCGCCAGGCGGTGCTCTGGGACCTTTCCGAAAGCAAGTTCCACATCTTTGGTGCGACCTTCTGGCCGCAGGATTTCATTTTGCTGTCGGCGCTGTTGATCATCGCCGCGTTCGGCCTGTTCGCCATCACCGTGTTCGCCGGCCGGGTCTGGTGTGGTTACACCTGCCCGCAGAGTTCGTGGACGTGGATCTTCATGTGGTGCGAGAAGATCACCGAGGGCGAACGCAACCAGCGCATCAAGCTGCAAGCGGCGCCGTGGAGCCTGAACAAACTGGCGCGGCGTGCGGCCAAGCACACCCTGTGGCTGGCGATCAGCGTGCTGACCGGCCTGACCTTCGTCGGCTACTTCACCCCGATCCGCCCGCTGGCCGAAGAGCTGCTGACCTTGCAGATCGGCGGTGTCAGCCTGTTCTGGGTGCTGTTCTTCACCGCCGCCACCTACATCAACGCCGGCTGGCTGCGCGAGGCGGTGTGCATGCACATGTGCCCGTATGCGCGGTTCCAGAGCGTGATGTTCGACAAGGACACCCTGGCGATTTCCTACGACGCAGCCCGAGGCGAAAACCGTGGCCCGCGCAAACGCGAGGTGAAACCGGCCGAAGCCGGCCTCGGCGATTGCATCGACTGCCAGTTGTGCGTGCAGGTCTGCCCGACCGGCATCGACATCCGCGACGGCCTGCAAATGGAATGCATCGGCTGCGCAGCGTGCATCGACGCCTGCGACTCGATCATGGACAAGATGAACTATGCGCGAGGCCTGATCCGTTACACCTCCGAGCGTGAACTTCAGGGTGGCAAGACGCATCTGCTGCGACCAAGGCTGATCGGTTACGTCGCGGTGCTGGTGGTGATGATCGGCGCTCTCGCCCTGGCCTTGGTCGAGCGGCCAATGGTGTCGCTGGACGTGACCAAGGACCGTGGCCTGTTCCGCGAGAACGGACAGGGCCAGATCGAAAACATCTACACCCTCAAAGTCATCAACAAGACCCAGCAGCGCCAGGACTATAACCTGAGCCTGGTGGACGGCGACGGCTTCCAGCTCCAAGGCAAGACCGAACTGAGCCTGGCCCCGGGCGAGATCGTCGATGTGCCGGTGTCGGTGGCCATGACCACGGAACGCCCGGCCAGCAGCTCGCAGACCTTGAGCTTCAAGATTGCCGACAGTGATGAGCCCGAGGTTTATAGCGTGGCGAAAAGCCGGTTTGTTGCGCCGATGAATCGGTGAGGCTTTAAGATGGCGGCGGTTTCGGGGGCGTGGAGTGTCATTGCGATCCCCCTCACCCTAGCCCTCTCCCAGAGGGAGAGGGAACCGACCGAAGTGTATTTCGATAATCAGTGACCTGAAAAAACCAGTCGATTATGGATTCACTGCAACACGTTCAGGTCGATGTAACTCTGAAGCATCCCACGATCAGTCCCCTCTCCCTCCGGGAGAGGGCTAGGGTGAGGGGCTTTTCCCTGACACTCTACAAATCCAACAAGCACCAAGGCCCCCGATGAAACGCTACGAAAAATTCGCCGACGACATCGCTGAACTGATCCGCTCCGGCGTCCTCGGCCCCGGCCAACGGGTGCCGTCGGTGCGCTACGCGAGCCAGACCTACGGCGTCAGCCCGTCCACGGTGTTCCAGGCCTATTACCTGCTGGAACGTCGCGGCCTGATCCGCGCCCGGCCGCGTTCCGGTTACTTCGTCAACACCCACGCCCCGAGCCCGTTCTCGGAGCCGGTGATCAGCAGCCAGGTCAACGAATCCACCAAGGTCGACGTCAGTGAACTGGTGTTCTCGGTGCTGGAATCGATCAAGGACCCGAGCACCGTGCCGTTCGGCTCCGCATTCCCCAGCCCCGAACTGTTCCCGTTGCAACGCCTGTCACGTTCGCTGGCCAGTGCCGCCCGGGAGATGGACCCGCGCATGGTGGTCACCGACATGTCGCCGGGCAACCCGCAACTGCGCCGGCAGATCGCCCTGCGCTATATGGTCGGCGGGCTGATGCTGCCGATGGAAGAACTGCTGATCACCAACGGCGCCCTCGAAGCGCTGAACCTGTGCCTGCAAGCGGTGACCGAACCCGGCGATCTGGTGGCCATCGAGGCCCCGGCGTTCTACGCCAGCCTCCAAGTACTGGAACGGCTGAAACTCAAAGCCGTGGAAATCCCCGTACACCCGCGCGACGGCATCGACCTCGGCGTGCTCGCCCAGACCCTGGAGCGCCATCCGATCAAGGCCTGCTGGTGCATGACCAGCTTCCAGAACCCGATGGGCGCGACCATGCCAGAAACCAAGAAACAGGAACTGGTGGAACTGCTGAAACGGCATCAGGTGCCGCTGATCGAAGACGATGTCTATGCAGAACTCTATTACGGCCAGCAGGCACCTAAACCGGCCAAGGCCTTCGACACCGAAGGTCTGGTGATGCACTGCGGCTCGTTCGCCAAAAGCCTGGCCCCCGGCTACCGCATCGGCTGGGTGGCTGCCGGACGCTACGCGCAGAAGATCGAACGCCTCAAACTGATGACCTCGCTGTGCGCCTCGATGCCGGCCCAGGCGGCCATTGCCGACTACCTGCAACACGGTGGCTACGACCGTCACCTGCGCAAACTGCGCTACGCCCTCGAAGAACAGCAAAGCGCGATGCTCGCGGCCATCGCCCGCTACTTCCCGGCCCAGACCCGCGTGAGCCAACCGGCGGGCGGCTACTTCCTGTGGCTGGAACTGCCACCGCAGATGGATTCGTTGAAGTTGTTTCAGATGGCACTGGCGCAGGGGATCAGCATTGCGCCGGGGCCGATCTTCTCGCCGACCCAACGCTTCAGGAATTGTATTCGCTTGAATTACGGCAGCCCGTGGACCGAGGCTTCGGAAAAGGCGATGGAGACGTTGGGGCGGATTGTGCGGTCGTTTTGACAGACTGATGGCTCAGCATTGATCCCATCGCGAGCAAGCTCGCTCCCACAAAATCCGGTGTCGTTAACAGAGACAGTGGCCAACACAAATCACTGTGGGAGCGAGCTTGCTCGCGATTGGGCCAGCTCAGGCAATGCAACTCCGGGGTTTAGCGCCCGCCACCGAGATCAACGAAAGTCCCGGTGGCATACGAAGCCTTGTCCGACAGCAACCAGACAATCGCCTCCGCCACTTCATCCGGTCGCCCGCCCCGGGCCATCGGAATCGCCGACTCCAGCTTGCTGACCCGATCCGGATCGCCGCTCAACGCGTGGAAATCGGTGTAGATATAGCCCGGACGCACCGCGTTGACCCGGATCCCCTCGCCCGCCACTTCCTTGGACAGACCGATGGTGAACGTGTCGAGGGCGCCCTTGGATGCCGCGTAGTCGACGTACTCGTTCGGCGAGCCCAGACGCGCAGCCACCGAAGACACGTTGACGATGCTGCCGCCCTGCCCGCCGTGTTTGGGCGACATGCGCAGGATCGCATGCTTGGCGCAGAGGATCGGCGCCAGGACGTTGGTTTTCATGATTTTGAGGATGCGGAATTCGGACATTTCGTCGACCCGCGATTTGTGCCCGACGGTGCCGGCGTTGTTCACCAGTGCGGTGACCCGGCCCAGCTCGGTGTCGACCCGATGAAACAGGCCGATCACTTCGTCTTCGATGCTGACGTCGGCACGTACGGCGATGGCGGTTGCGCCGCGTTCACGCACCTGGTCGAGTACGTGGTGGGCTGCCTGTTCGTCAGACTGATAATTGATGCAGATCCGATAGCCTTGCTCGGCAGCCAACAACGCAGTCGCGGCCCCGATTCCGCGCCCGCCGCCGGTGATCACAATGACTTTGTCCATGCTGGCCTTCCCCCAATGCACACGTAACAGTCGGGGCAAGAATAACCGTCATTGCGGGGTTTTGCATGGCCTGCGTCAGCCGTTCAGCTCGCCGCCAATTGTTTGCCGCGCTCGATATCCTGCAGGAAGCGATCGGCCGGCATCGGATGGCCCAGCAGATAGCCTTGCAGCGAATCGCAGCCCAGTTGCGTCAGGAAGTCCTGCTGCACGCCGGTCTCCACGCCTTCGGCGACAATGCGCAGGCCCAGTGCCTGCCCCAGCGCGACAATCGCCGAGACAATGGCCGCATCGTCGCTGTCATGCTCCAGATCACGGACGAAACCGCGATCGATCTTCAGTTCGTTGGCCGGCAGGCGCTTGAGGTACATCAGGCTCGAATAACCGGTGCCGAAGTCGTCGATGGACAGGTCGACGCCCATGTCGGACAGTTCCTGCAGCACCGTCATGCTCGCATCGGCATCGCTCATGGCGGTGGTTTCGGTGATTTCCAGGGTCAGGCTGTTGGCCGGCAAGTGGTGCGTGGCCAAGGCCTTGGCCACGCTGCGCACCAGTCCGGTGTGACAGAACTGCAAGGCCGATAGGTTCACCGCGATGCGCCAGTCGGTGTAGCCCAGCACGTACCATTCGCGCATCTGCCGGCAGGCTTCGTTGAGCACCCACTCGCCGATCGGAATGATCAGCCCGGTTTTCTCGGCCAGATCGATGAACTTGTCCGGCATCAGCATGCCGTGGAGCGGGTGCTCCCAGCGCAGCAACGCTTCGGCACCGACCGGGTGACCATCGGCGGCATGGAACTTGGGCTGGTAATGCAGGCTGAACTGATTGTGCTCAAGCGCCGCGCGCAGGTCCTGCAACAGTTGCAGTTGCTTGCGGGCGTTGCTGTTCATCGAGGCGTCGAAGAAGCTGTAGCCGTTCTTGCCGCCACCCTTGGCGTGGTACATCGCGGCGTCGGCATTCATCAGCAGTTCCTGGGCGTTCTGGCCGTTGCCCGGATACACCGCGATACCGACGCTGGCGGAAATCTGCAGCTCATGTTCGGCGACCCGGAATGACTGCGCGATCAAACCGACCTGACGCGCCGCCAGACCCAGCGCATCGTCGGGCTCGCTCAAACGCACCAGCAACACGAATTCATCGCCACCAATCCGCGCCAGGGTGTCGAGGCTGCGCAGATCTTCGCGCAGACGCACCGCCACTTCACGCAGCAACTGATCACCCATGTGGTGACCGAACGCGTCGTTGACCGGTTTGAAGCCGTCCAGATCGATGAACATCAGCGCAAAACAACCGCCCTGCTCGTTGACCTTTTTCATCGCCTGATTGATCCGGTCGTCCAGCAGCATGCGGTTCGGCAGGCCGGTCAGGGTGTCGTGCAGCGCCAGTTGGGTGAGCTCGCGGTTGGCCACGGTCAGTGAATGGGCCAGATCGGCGGTTCGCGCTTCGAGGCGGGCATCGAGAATCGAGGTCAGCAGCGCAATGGTCAGCACCGCCAGCGTGGTGATCAACACCAGGTTGTCCAGGCCATTGCCGTTCAGACCGCTGAGCGCCGCACCGCAGAAACTGCCGTCGGGAAACCGCGCTGCCGCCATGCCGGTGTAGTGCATGCCGACAATCGCGATGCCCATGACAATGGCTGCGCCGGCACGGAACAGGCGCACATAAGGCGATTGCTGACGCAGGCGGAAGGCAATCCACAACGCCGCCGCCGAAGCGCCAACCGCGATCAACAGCGAAGCGCCAAACAGGGTCGGGTCGTAATCGATGCCCGGCTGCATGCGCATGGCGGCCATGCCGGTGTAATGCATGGCGCTGATGCCGGCGCCCATGATCAAGGCACCGAAGGCCAGTTGCCAGGCCGGCAGTTTCGGCTGGCTGACCAGCCACAAGGCAAAGCCGCAGGACAGCACCGCGATCAACAGCGACAGCGCTGTGATCGGAATGTCATAGCCCAGGCTGATCGGCAGTTTGAAGGCCAGCATGCCGATGAAGTGCATCGACCAGACGCCAACCCCCATGGCAAAGGCGCCACCGGCCGTCCATAAATGCACGGCGCGCCCCTTGGCGGTGGCGATGCGCCCGGTGAGGTCGAGCGCGGTGTAAGACGCGAGGATCGCCACACACAGCGAAATGAAAACCAGCGTGAAGGAATAGCTACCGATGAGCATGGGAATTCTCGTGACCACCCCGCCGTACTGCTTCCGTTCTCGGCGGGGCCAAATGCGCCGATTGTACTGATTGCACAGAAGAACGCACTGACAAAGTAATCAAATGGCCATCAAGCCGATGAAACGCTTGTTTGATCGTTCGACAAGGCTCTAAACCGGCAGTCACGGCACTGATCATTCCCACGCTTTGCGTGGGAATTCAGCGTCAGGGATTCTGGCTGGTTTCCAGTTGCCCGTCCCAGCCACCGCCCAGAGCCGCGATCAATTGCACGCTGGCAATCAATCGACTTTGCAGGATGTTGAGCACGGTGCGCTCGTTGCTCAGCGCGGTGGCTTGCACCACCACTACGTCGATGTAGGCAATCAGTCCGGCCTTGTACTGATTCTGGGTCAGACGCAGAGAATCCCGCGCCGCATCCAGCGCCTCCTGGCGTACCGCCGCCTCGTCCTCGTACACCTTCAACTGCACCAGGTAGTTTTCCACCTCGCGGAAGCCGTCGAGCACGGTCTGCCGGTATTTGGCCACGGTCTCGTCGTACTTCGCTTCGGTGCGATCGACTTCCGCCGAGCGGCGACCACCGTCAAACAGCGGCAGGCTCATTTTCGGCCCGACCGACCAGAAACGGTTTGGCAGGCTGATCAGATCCCGCGAAGTACTGCTGCTGTAGCCGCCGCTCATGCTCAGGCTGAAATCCGGGTAATACGCCGCTTTCGCGACACCGATATTGGCGTTCGCTGCGATGACCGAGCGTTCTGCCGAGGCAATGTCCGGGCGACGCTCCAGCAGTTGCGACGGCAAGCTCAACGGAATCTGCGGCAGCTTCGGGATGTCCTGGGTTTCGGCAAGCTTGAACTGTGCCGGTGGCTGGCCGGTCAGGACTGCGATGGCGTTTTCGAACTGTGCCCGCTGCCAGATCAGGTCCACCAGATCGCCCTGGGTGGATTTGAGCTGGGTCTGTGCCTGCGCCACGGCATCACGACCGGAAATTCCGGCGTTGTACTGGTTCTGGGTCATTTTCAGCGAACGCTCGTAAGCCTCCACCGTTGACTCCAGCAAACGCTTCTGTTGATCGATCACACGCAACTGCAAGTAGTTCTGCACCAGCTCCGACTGCTGGCTCAGGCGCATCGCCGCCAGATCGGCGAAGCTGGCCTGGGCGGAGGCCTCATTGGCTTCCAGGCCACGGCGCAACTTGCCCCAGACATCGGCCTCCCAGCTCACGCCCAACTGGGCGTTGTAGGTGTCACGAATACCGCTGGAAGAACTGCTCAGGCTCGAACTGCTGCTGCCGGTGCCCTGGCTGGAGCGGGTCTTGCCCAGACTCAGGTCGAGCGTCGGGTAAAACGCTCCACGGGCATCGCGCACCAGGGCCTGGGCCTGACGGTACTGCGCCTCGGACTGGGCGACGGTCTGGTTGGAACTGTTGAGTTTCTCGATCAACTCGTTGAGCTGACGGTCGCCGTACAGTTCCCACCAGGCGCCACGGGCCAGAGAGTCCGCAGGACTGGCCTGACGCCAGCCCTCGGCCTCTTTGTATTGGGCGACTTCGGCGGTCTGCGGGCGCTGGTAGTCCGGGCCGACGGCGCACGCACTGAGCATCGCCACACACAGCGACAGGCTCAGCAGACGCGAGCCGCGAACACTGGCCAGTTGGATAAGCGAACGGTCATTCATAGCGGAGTTTCCAGTGCGGCATCGGTACGTACGCCACGCCATTTGTTGAAGCGATGGCGGGCCTTGTCGAGATAGAGGTAAACCACAGGTGTGGTGTAAAGGGTCAGGATCTGGCTGAAGATCAGCCCGCCGATGATGGTCAGGCCCAGCGGCTGGCGCATTTCCGCGCCTTCGGCCCGGCTGAGCAGCAACGGCAAGGCACCGAGAATCGCCGCCAGCGTGGTCATCAGGATCGGTCGCAGACGTTGCAGACAGGCACTGCGGATCGACTCCAGCGGCGCCATGCCCTGATGACGCTCCAGTTGCAGCGCGAGGTCGATCATCAGGATCGCGTTCTTCTTCACCACACCGATCAGCAGGAACAGCCCGAGCAGCGAAATCAGGCTGAATTCGCCGCCCAGCACATAGATCGACAGCAGCGCGCCGACCCCGGCCGACGGCAGTGTCGACAGAATCGTCAGCGGGTGAATGTAGCTTTCATACAGCACGCCCAGCACCAGATACACCGCCAGCAGCGCGCCGAGGATCATGAACGGCTGGCTCTTCTGGGTGGCCGCGAAGGCGTCGGCGGTGCCGGCCATTTTTGCAATCACGTCTTCCGGCAGGCCGACCTTGGCAATCGCCCGCTCGATAGCCGCGCTGCCCTTCTCCACCGTCACGCCCTCGGCCATGTCGAAGGAAATGCTTTCGGAGGCGAACTGGCCTTCGTGGCTGACCCGGTCGTCTTCCAGGCTGCTTTCGTAGTGGGCGATGGTCGACAGCGGAATCCGCGCACCATCGGCCGTGATTACTTGCACCTGATTGAGGGTGACCGGGTCCTGGGCGTATTTCGGATTGACCTCCATCACCACCTGATACTGGTTGAGGCTGTCGTAGATCGTCGAAATCTGCCGCTGGCTGTAAGCGTTGTTCAGCACGGCAGTGACCATGTTCATGTCCACGCCCAGGCGCTTGGCCTGATCGCGGTCGACGATCAGCGTCACCTGTTGCGCACCGCGCCCCTCACGGGCGTCGATGGCAGTCAGTTCCGGCAAGGCCCGCAACGCGGTGACCACTTTCGGGTACCACTCGCGCAAGGCGCCCAGATCACCGCTCTGCAGAATGTAGCTGTACTGCGAAGTGGTCTGCTCGCGACCGCCGCCAAATTGCAGGTCCTGGTCGGCCATCAGCATCAATTGCGCGCCAGGCACCTTGGGCATTTCCTTGCGCAGGCGCTCGATGACTTTCTGCGCCGAAATATTGCGGTCCTTGATCGGCTTCAGGCGCACCAGCATGAAGGCGTTGTTGGTGCCGTTGTTGCCACCGATGAACCCGGCAACGCTCTCGACCGCTTCGTCCTTGAGCACGGCGCGGCGGAAGGTCTCCATTTTCGGCTGCATCACGCTGAACGACAGACCGTCGTCACCGCGCACGAAACCGATCAACTGGCCGGTATCCTGTTGCGGCAGGAACGTTTTCGGCACCACCACGTACAGCGCGACGTTCACGCCGACGGTGATGATCAGGCTCAACAGCGTCAGGCGTCGGTGACGCAACACCCAGTCGAGGCTGGTGGCGTACTTGCCGACCATCCAGTCGTTGGTACGACGGCTCCAGCGTTGCAGGCGGTTTTCCTGGCCCGGCGTGTGCGGCTTGAGCCAGCGGGCGCAGAGCATCGGCGTCAGGGTCAGGGAAACCACCAGCGACACCACGATGGCAGCGGCCAGGGTGATGGAGAATTCACGGAACAGGCTCTCGATGATCCCGCCCATGAACAGGATCGACAGGAACACCGCCACCAGCGACACGTTCATCGACAGCAAGGTGAATCCGACCTCCTTGGCCCCGAGGTACGCGGCCTTCATCGGTTTGACGCCTTCGTCGATGTGCCGGGAAATGTTCTCCAGCACCACGATGGCGTCGTCCACCACCAGCCCGGTGGCGAGAATCAACGCCATCAGCGACAGGTTGTTCAGCGAGAACCCATACAGGTACATCACCGCAAAGGTGCCAACCAGTGACACCGGCACCGCCAGGGTCGGGATCAGCGAAGCACGGAAGTTACCGAGGAACAAAAACACCACCAGGATCACCAGCGCCACGGCGATCAGCAGGGTCATCTCCGCTTCGTGCAGCGTGGCCTTGATCACCGGTGAGCGATCCATCGCCAGGTTCAGCTTCACACTGGCCGGGAGCACCGCCTGCAATGCCGGCAACTGCGCCTTGATCTCGTTGACCGTCTCGATGATGTTGGCGCCGGCCTGCCGGTTGATCACCAGCAAAACCGCCGCGTCGTCATTGAAGAAACCGCTGTTGTAGCGGTCTTCCACGCCGTCGGTGACCTTGGCCACGTCCTTCAGACGCAGGGCTGCACCGCCGTTGTAATGGATGATCAGCGATTCGTAGTCCTTGGCTTTCTCCAGCTGGTCGTTGGCCTGGATCTGCCACAGGCGCTGGTCATCCTCGACCGAGCCCTTCGGCCGGCGCACGTTGGCGCCGGCGATGGTCTTGCGCACATCGTCCAGCGCCACGCCGTACTGGTTCAGCGCCTGGGGTTCGAGTTCGATGCGCACTGCCGGCAGGGAGCTGCCGCCAATCTGCACTTCGCCGACGCCCTGCACTTGGGACAGGCTCTGGGACAGGATGGTCGAGGCCAGATCGTAGAGCTGGCCTTTTTCCAGCACATCCGAAGTCAGCGACAACACCATGATCGGCGCCTGCGACGGATTGACCTTCTTGTAGGTCGGCATGCTGCGCATCCCGCTCGGCAGCAGGTTGCGCGAAGCATTGATCGCCGCCTGCACCTCCCGCGCCGCGCCGTTGATGTCGCGGTCGAGGTCGAATTGCAGAATGACCCGGGTCGAGCCCTGGCTGGAGCGGCTGCTCATGGTGTTGACGCCGGCGATGGCGCCGAACGAGCGCTCCAGCGGCGTCGCGACGGTGGAGGCCATGACTTCCGGACTGGCACCGGGCAGGCTCGCCTGGACCACGATCACCGGGAAGTCCATTTGCGGCAGTGGCGACACCGGCAGCAGGCCGAAACTCACGCCGCCCAGCAGCATGATCGCCAGGCTCAGGAGCATGGTCGCGACCGGGCGCTTGATGAAAGGACCGGACAGGTTCATAGCTGCTCTACCGGCTCCACGGCCGAAGGCGCACGGCCCCAGCGCCGACCGAGACGGTCGAAGTACAGGTAGATCACCGGCGTGGTGAACAGCGTCAGGATCTGGCTCAGCAGCAATCCACCGACCATCACCAGACCCAGCGGCTGACGCAATTCAGCGCCGGAACCGGTGGCCAGCATCAGCGGCACCGCACCGAACAGCGCGGCCAGCGTAGTCATCAGGATCGGCCGGAAGCGCAGCAGCGCCGCCTGATAGATCGCCTGCTCCGGCGCCATGCCCTGGTTGCGCTCGGCGTCGAGGGCGAAGTCGATCATCATGATCGCGTTCTTCTTGACGATACCGATCAGCAGGATGATGCCGATGATCGCGATCATGCCCAGGTCATTG
This sequence comes from Pseudomonas sp. COW5, assembly GCF_026240005.1. Taxonomy (NCBI): domain Bacteria; kingdom Pseudomonadati; phylum Pseudomonadota; class Gammaproteobacteria; order Pseudomonadales; family Pseudomonadaceae; genus Pseudomonas; species Pseudomonas sp. COW5. The sequence goes on from NZ_JAPHVP010000001.1 coordinate 5,749,958, forward strand.
CCGCTGAGCAGCAGCGCCAGCAAGGCACCGACCGCCGCTGACGGCAGGGTCGAGAGTATGGTGATCGGATGGATGTAGCTCTCATAGAGCACGCCCAGCACGATGTACATGGTCACCACCGCCGCCAGGATCAGCAGCAAGGTGCTCGACAGCGAAGCCTGGAACGCTTCGGCCGCACCCTGGAACTGGGTCTGCACGCCGATCGGCATGCCGATGTCCTTCTGCACCTGCTCGATGATGTCCACCGCATGCCCCAGCGCCACGCCTTGGGCCAGGTTGAAGGACATCATCACCGCCGGGAACTGGCCGATGTGGGTGATCGCCAGTTGCGCCTGACGCTCCTCGACATGGGCCAGGCTCGACAACCGCACCTGTCCTCCATCGGTGGTCTTGACGTGAATCTGATCCAGCGCCTGCGGCCCGATCTTCTCCCCGGCCTGTGCCTGCAGCACCACGCGGTACTGGCTGGCCTGGGTGTAAATGGTCGAGATCTGCCGCTGGCCGAAGGCGTCGTAAAGTGCGTCGGTGATATTCGCCACCGACACGCCGAGGCGTGAAGCCGCGTCACGGTCGATCACCAGGAACACCTGCAGGCCCTTGTCCTGCAAATCACTGGCAACGTCGGTCAGTTCGGGGCGCTGGGCCAGGGCCTCGACCAGACGTCCGCTCCACAGGCTGAGCAGTTCGGCGTCCGGCGATGACATGCTGAACTGGTACTGGGTACGGCTGACACGGTCTTCGATGGTCAGGTCCTGCACCGGCTGCATGAACAGGCGGATGCCCACCAGTTTGTCCAGTTGCGGTTGCAGGCGGGTGATCACCTCGGCGGCGGTCAGATCACGCTGACCGTGAGGCTTGAGGTTGATCAGCAGACGACCGCTGTTGAGCGTGGCGTTGTCACCGTCGACGCCGATGTAGGACGACAGGCTTTCCACTGCCGGGTCTTCCAGGATCACCTTGGCCAGCGCTTGCTGGCGCTCGCCCATGGCGGCAAAGGAAATCGATTGCGGCGCTTCGGAAATACCCTGGATCACCCCGGTGTCCTGCACCGGGAAGAAGCCTTTGGGTACCACCATATATAGGAACACGGTCAGCGCCAGGGTGCCGATGGCCACCAGCAGGGTCAGCGGCTGGTGCTTGAGCACCCACTGCAACTTGCGCCCGTAGGCGGCGATCATCCAGTCGATGAACGCGCCACTGGCCCGGTAGAAACGGCCCTGCTCATGTTCCTCAGGCTCACGTTTGAGCAGACGCGCGCACATCATCGGCGTCAGGGTCAGCGAGACCACCAGGGAAATCAGGATCGCCACTGCCAGGGTGATGGCGAACTCGCGGAACAGCCGCCCTACCACGTCGGCCATGAACAGCAGCGGAATCAGTACCGCAATCAGCGACAACGTCAGGGAAATCAGGGTGAAGCCGATCTGCTTCGCGCCCTTGAGCGCGGCCTGCATCGGGCTGTCGCCTTCTTCGATAAAGCGGGCGATGTTCTCCAGCATCACGATCGCATCGTCGACCACAAAACCGGTGGCGATGGTCAGGGCCATCAGTGTCAGGTTGTTGACCGAGAACCCGGCCAGGTACATCACGCCGAACGTACCGATCAACGACAGCGGCACGGCCACGGACGGAATGATGGTGGCACTGGCGCGACGCAGGAACAGGAACGTCACCATCACCACCAGCGCGATGGCGATCAGCAGTTCGTGCTGCACGTCGGTGACCGAGGCACGGATGGTCTGGGTGCGGTCGGTCAGCACGGTCACTTCGAGGCCCGCCGGCAGGTTGTCGGTGATGCTCGGCAACAGCGCCTTGATCCGGTCGACCACCTCGATCACGTTGGCGCCCGGCTGACGCTGGATGTTCAGCAACACGGCCTGATTCTGGTTGGCCCACGCCGCCAGACGCTCGTTCTCGGCGCCGTCGACGATCTGCGCGACATCCTTGAGCCGCAGCGGCGCGCCGTTCTTGTAGGCCAGGATCAGGTTGGCGTAGTCCTTGGGCGAAGTCAGCTGGTCGTTGGCGTCGAGCATCGACACCCGCGTCGGGCCGTCGAAGTTACCCTTGGGCTGGTTGACGTTGGACGCGCCGATCAGCGTGCGCACGTCCGACAGGTTCAGGCCGTTGGCCGCCAGTGCCTCCGGGTTGACCTTGATCCGCACCGCCTGACGCTGGCCACCGGCGATGCTGACCATGCCGACGCCGCTGATCTGGGCGATCTTCTGCGCCATGCGCGTATCGACCAGATCGTTGAGCTTGGGCAGCAGCATGGTTTTCGAAGTGATGGCCAGGGTCAGCACCGGGGTGTCCGCCGGGTTGACCTTGTTGTACACCGGCGGCGCCGGCAAATCGGTCGGCAGCAGGTTGGTCGCGGCGTTGATCGCGGCCTGCACCTGCTGTTCGGCGACGTCCATGTTGATGTCGAGGCTGAAACGCAGGGTCAGCACCGAGGCGCCGCCGGAACTGGTCGAAGCCATTTGCGTCAGGCCCGGCATCTGCCCGAACTGGCGTTCCAGCGGCGCGGTGACGGCGCTGGTCATCACGTCCGGACTGGCGCCCGGATACAGGGTCATGACCCGGATGGTCGGGTAATCGACCTGCGGCAAGGCCGAAACCGGCAACAGGCGATAGGCGATCAGACCGGCCAGCACGATGGCCAGCATGCTCAGCGTGGTGGCGACCGGGCGGAGGATGAACAGACGCGAAATGTTCATGCGCCCTTCTTGGCCTTGTCAGTGACGGCGGCGTCAGGCGCGGTGGCGGCGGACTTGCCTTGCAGGTGTTCGGTCGGGGTAGTCGGCACGTCCTTGCTGTCGTTGACCACTTCCACTTCGCTGCCTTCCTTCAGGCGGTCGGTGCCTTCCAGCACCACGCGGTCGCCGGCGGCCAGGCCTTCGGTGATCACGGTGTTCTGCCCGTCGCTGGCGCCGATCTTCAACTGGCGGATGGTGACTTTCTTGTCGCCGTCCAGCGCGTAGACGAAGGTGCCGTTGGTGCCGAACTGGATCGCGGCCGACGGTGCCAGCACCACGCCCTTGAGGGTGTCGGCCAGCAAGTGGACGTTGACGAACTGGTTGGGGAACAGCGACTGATCGCGGTTTTCGTAGCGTGCCTTGAACTTCAGGGTGCCGGTGGTCACGTCGATCTGGTTGTCGAGGCTTTGCAGCACGCCCGTGGCTTGAATTTTCGTGTCGCCACGGTCCCAGGCTTCGGCTGGCAGCTTCGCGCCGCTGTGGTAGCGGGCCAGTACGGTTTCCAGGGTATTTTCCGGCAGCGTGAAGACCACGCTGATAGGCTGGGTCTGGGTGATGACGGCGAGGAAGGTAGTGTCGTTCGCGGCCACCAGGTTGCCAACGTCGAGCTGACGCAGACCGACGCGACCGGCAATCGGTGCGCGGATCTTGGTGAATTCGAGATTGAGCTTGGCGTCGTTGACCGCCGCCTGATTGGTCTTCACGGTGCCGAGAAACTGGCCGACCTGTGCTTCGGCGGTGTCCAGGGTCTGCTTGGCGATGCTGTCCTCTTTATACAGGCCACGATAGCGCTCGACATCGACCTGAGCGTTTTTCAGCTGTGCCTGGTTCTGCAGCAAGGTGCCTTCAGCCTGAAGCAAGGCGTTCTGGTACGGGCGTGGGTCGATCTCCGCCAGCAGGTCGCCGGCCTTGACCATCTGCCCTTCTTCGAAATAGATCTTCACCAGTTCGCCGCCGACCCGGCTGCGCACGTTGATGGTGTTGAGCGCGGTCACGGTGCCCAGGGCCTTGTAGTACAGCGGGAAGTCACCGGTCACTGCCGGTGCCACGCGCACCGGGATCGGACCTGCCGCCCCGCCGAAGCCCGGACGCATCATCCCCGAACGACCGGTATGACCGGCCGCGGCTTTCTCGCCGCCCTCCTTGTGGGTCGATCCGGCGGGCCAGAATTTCCAGCACAGACCGGCGATGACCAGCAGGACAAGCAGGCTCAGCAGCCAGCGACGGGAGTTTCGGGAAGACGATTGCATGGAGTGATTAACCATTGGGCGCGTGGGCTTCTTTTACGGGAGGCTGAACGATAAGCACTGGTGGGGGTAAAGCAAAGCAGCTTTACCGGCAATTTACCTTCAACTTACGTTTCAAGGTGTGAGCCAAAACACTGATACACAAATGAAAACGGCCTGGACAGGGCCAGGCCGTTAACAATTGTAAAAGCGCTTATTTCAATACGGCGAGTGCTGCATCGTAGTTCGGCTCTTCAGCGATTTCCTTGACCAGCTCGCTGTGCAGGACGTTGTCGTTTTCGTCCAGAACAACCACCGCACGGGCAGTCAGGCCTTTCAGCGGGCCGTCAGCGATGGCCACGCCGTAGTTCTGAATGAATTCGGCGCCACGCAGGGTCGACAGGTTCTGTACGTTTTCCAGGCCTTCGGCGCCGCAGAAGCGAGCCTGGGCGAATGGCAGGTCAGCCGAGATGCACAGCACCACGGTGTTGGCCAGTTCGTTGGCCTGAGCGTTGAACTTGCGCACGGAAGTGGCGCAGGTCGGGGTGTCGACGCTTGGGAAGATGTTCAGCACTTTGCGCTTGCCGGCGAAGTCTTTCAGGGTGACGTCGGACAGATTGCCGGCTACCAGGGAAAAGGCTGGCGCCTTGGAACCGGCTTGTGGCAGTTGGCCGTTGACTTGAACCGGGTTGCCTTTGAGAGTGACTTGAGCCATGAACGGAGTCCTTCTTAACGTTGTTGGGAAAGCATGCAAGAGGCGGAAGTTAACCACGAAATTGTCCGACGACCTATGCCTGAACTGAAATTGTCATGTGCCATCGCTCAAGATTGGATACAACCTTGAGCGCTAACCGAGCAATTGCAGCATGTTGCGATGCCGGGCCTCGAAGATGCGGCGCATGTAACCGTTCACCAGCAGTCCTTCGCTGAACGCCCCGCCAATCGCCGAATACGTCACGCGGTCGGTGTACAGCGTACCGCCCTCGCCCGCTGCCACCCGATGTTCATGACGAAAGGCACGCAAAGGCCCCTTGAGCATTTCATCGACAAAATGCGTGTCGCCGACTTCGCGGATCGTCACCGTCCAGTTCGACGGGATCAGGTTGAACATCCAGTGCCGGAAACGAAATTGCCGGCCCTCCTCGATGCGCAGGTTGTTCAGGTCGATGTCCCCCAGCGGCGTAACGCGCTCCGGGAAAATCTTCGGGAAATTGACGCCCTCCAGACAGAAATCGAGCACTTCTTCCGGGGTGCGATCGGGGATCAGCGTGGTGAGTTCCAGGGTGGGCATGGCGGACACATTCCGTATGAAGGCGATGCTTGTTAAAACGCGGTTCTGCATCTTTTCTTTAACGAGCTGTCGATTCAAGCCCTGGCCGTTCGACAAAGCAATGAATCCCCCCTTTCTCACGGAGAAACACCATGCGCTTCATGATCATTGTCAAAGCCAGCCAGGATTCCGAAGCCGGCGTGATGCCCAGCGAACAGTTGCTGACCGACATGGGCAACTACAACGAAGAACTGTCCAAGGCCGGCATCCTGGTTTCCGCCGATGGCCTGCACCCGAGCAGCAAGGGCGCCCGGGTACGGTTCAGCGGCGAAAAACGCAGCGTGATCGACGGCCCGTTCGCCGAAACCAAGGAGCTGATCGCCGGTTACTGGATCTGGGACGTGAAATCGAAGGAAGAAGCCATCGAGTGGGTCAAGCGTTGCCCCAATCCAATGCCGGGCACCGAGGCCGAGATCGAGATTCGCCAGATATTCTGCCCCGAAGACTTTGGCGCCGAGTTCACCCCGGAACTGCGCGAGCAGGAAGAGCGGATTCGCGAGCAGGCGAAAAAACACTGACAGCCCCGTTCTCGCAAACCGGCCTCCACGACTCACGCCGTGGAGGCCATCAGGCTCACCTTATTTTGACTTCATTTTCAGATAGGACTGGTGCATGTCCGACGCCCAGCCATCGATCACGGCTTTCACGTCATCGGCCTTCATGACCTGAGAATCGTTTTCCAGAGGTTTGCCGGTGCCCTTGCGCACGACCTGCGCCACCACCTTGTTGTTGCCGCCATCGAGGAACACCGCTTCGGTGGCCAGGGTGGTTTCCTGATCGCGGCTGCCGCTGGCGGTCGTGACCGCTGCCGCCACCAAGGCAATCGGGATCACTTCATAGGCATGCAGGCCCTCGGTCTTGCTGCTGACGGCGGTGATGGCCGCGCGGACCACGATCACACCCGGACCGGGCCCGCTGGCCAACGGCAGGGATTTGCCCACTTCACGCTTGAGCGCCTGATCATAGTAAGCCGTGATGCCGTTGAGGGTCTGTTGCGGGATTTTTACCGTTGGCTGAGGCTTGGGATAAAGCTGGGTCGGTTCGATATAGACGCTGGTGAACTTGTTGATATCGAGTTTGGGATCGACCCAGCGCATCACCTCGGCACCGGACGGTGACTTGGCCTCCTTGAGTTGGCTGTAGTCCTTGAGGAAGCCTGAATACTCGTCCGGAGCGACGGTCTTGCTGGAGCAACCCACCACGCCAAGCGTGGCAATGCACAGGGTGCTCATCATTAGGGCTAGCTTCATGCTGTAACTCCTGTCAGAAGGCCTGATTTATTGCATCGGGGAGTTACAGGTATAGCTAAAACCACAGGCTTTGCGCTTGCCGGACGGGAAATGAATCCCGCCCCCGGACTGAAGCACGATAGAACCCGATTCAGATCAGATTCACCAGGTCGACGTCTCCCCGCTGCGCAACGCCATCTCCCGCCGACTGTGAAGCCGCATCGCCTTGATCAGCGACACCGTGCCCACCAGCAGCAGCGCCGCGCCGAACAGGAAGTCGATGTTGTACAGCTGGAAATCCTGCACCGGCCCCACCAGCACCGTACGCACTACGCCGATGCCCACCAGGGTGGCGAGGAAGTCGATACCCGGCTCGTCGCGGTAGAACACCAGCAGCAACGGCAGGCACAGCACCAGCAACATCAACAGCACCACAACCTTGAACGCGCCTTTGCGCTCGACGCTGAACGCGCATTCGTGGTGGCCGTAGGCTTTGTAGTCCTCGTCGCGAACCATCACGTTTTTCTCGTTGATGTAGTCGGCGCGGTTGTACTTCTGGATCGGCGTGAAGGTGTTGGACATCTCCATCAGCGTGGTGATGTTCTTGAAGCGCAGGTCGACGCGCTCGTTGCCCTTGACGTAATACAGCACCGGTTTGTAGCCGTAACGATAGGTGTCGAAAGGAAACTCGGTGACCCGGCCCTGAACGCCGATCGGACGCGATTCGAGCTGGGCGAAGGCGCTCTTGTCGGTCGAGGCGAGGTTGCGGCTAAGCGGCAGAACCTTCACTTGCTCAAGGAAGATTGGCGTAACGCCGTAGGACCACTGCAACGGTTCCAGGCGCAGACGCAGTTCGTTGCGGCCCAGGTCATAGCGGTTGAAGGTGCGCTCGGAGACCACCACCGCACCGCTGAGCATGAACTCGCCGCGCAGGTTGTTGGTGATGCGCAGGGTCAGTTGATCCTTGCCCAGCAACGCTGCATCCGAGGACGGCGGCGTGCCGCACCACGCGGTGCTTTCGCCGACGCCGCCGAGCTGACCGCCACGGTTTTCGTTGAATACGTAGATGTAACCGGCCCACAGCGTCAGCATCAAAAGCAACGCGGTGAGGCCCAGAATCTTTTTGCCCGGACCCACTGATCAGACTCCCTTCTTCGCTCCGTCGCCCAGCCGAAAACCCGCTGGCGACGGGGACTCTACCAAAAGGCCAGCATCGACCCAAGGAAAAATCCCCGATTCATCAGGGTTCTAAGGGTTTCCCCTGTATCACCTGCGCCGAAACAACGGCCGCGGCTCTATCACCGAGCGCCCGTACAACACGCTCATCCCCGCCAGCCCCTTGAGCGCATCCTCGGCGGATTTGTCCTCGCGCACCGCGAAGCTGTCGAAACCGCACTGGCGCATGTGGCTGAGCTGGTCGCGCAGCACATCGCCAATCGCCCGCAACTCGCCCTTCCAACCAAAACGACTGCGCAGCAGGTAGGCCTGGCTATAGGCGCGACCGTCACGGAAACTCGGGAAATCGAGGGCGATCAGTGGCAGCGAGGTCAACCATGGCAGCAGACTTTCGACGCTATCGTCCGGGCCCAGCCAGACTGCATGGGTCGAGGGTGATTCGAGCCAGTGGGCCAGCGGCAGAATCAGCATCCCGGAACCGTGCGCTGTTTCAGGTGAACGGATCAGCGTCCACGGATCGTCGAGCACGATCCGCGCCCCGCCCTCCTCCATCCGCAGTAGATTGTTCATGCCGGCACCTCCAGCGCTTTCGGGTAGACCCGTTCCTTGAACGGCTCCAGGCCGATGCGTGCCACGGTATCGACAAACAGTTCTTCGGCCTCGCGGTAACGGACGAAGGTGCCGATGATCCGCTCGATCACCTGCGGCACCTCGGCGGCGCTGAACGACGGGCCGATGACTTTGCCCAGCGCGCTATTTTTGCCTTGGGCGCCGCCGAGGGTGATCTGATACCACTCGCTGCCGTTTTTATCGACGCCCAAGATCCCGATGTTGCCGATGTGGTGATGGCCGCAAGCGTTCATGCAACCGGAGATGTTCAGGCTGATGTCGCCCAGATCATGCAGGTAATCGAGATTGTCGAAGCGCGCCTGGATCGCCTGGGCAATCGGGATCGACTTGGCGTTGGCCAGCGCACAGAAATCACCGCCGGGGCAGGCAATGATGTCGGTCAGCAGGCCGACGTTGGCGGCGCCCAGCCCCTGCTCTTTCGCCAGTTGCCACAGCGCATACAGCTCTGATTTGGGCACGTCAGGCAGGACGATGTTCTGCTCGTGGGCGATGCGGATTTCGCCAAAACCGAAACGCTCGGACCAGTCGGCCACGGCCAGCATCTGCAAACCGGTGACATCCCCCGGTGCGGCCGCAACGCCCGGTTTGGTCGACAGCACCACGCTGGTGTAGCCCGGAACCTTGTGCGGTTGAACGTTGCGTGCAACCCAGCGGGCGAACGCAGGGTTGTCGGCCAGGTGCGTGCCGAAATCCAGATCGGTGCCGGCCAGCGTGCGATAGCTTGGCGGCACAAAGGCGTTGGCAACCCGCAGGTATTCATCCTCGGTCAGTTGCGCCGGGCCGTCCTTGAGGTGCTGCCATTCTTCTTCGACTTCCTTGGCGAACGCCTCGATGCCCAGCGCCTTGACCAGAATCTTGATCCGCGCCTTGTACTTGTTGTCGCGCCGACCGTGGCGGTTGTAGACCCGCAGCACCGCCTCGACATAGGACAGCAAATGCTGCCAAGGCAGGCCGTCGCGGATCTGCAAGCCGAGGATCGGCGTACGCCCCAGACCACCGCCGACGATCACCCGCAGCAGCATCTGCCCGTCCCGACCGGGGTAAAGGTAGAGGCCAATGTCGTGCATCATGATCGCCGCGCGGTCCTGCTTCGCCGAGCAGATGGCGATCTTGAACTTGCGCGGCAGGAACAGGAATTCCGGGTTGATCGTCGACCACTGCCGCAGGATCTCCGCCAGCGGACGCGGGTCGATCAACTCGTCCGCCGCGACCCCGGCGAAGGCTTCGGTGGTGATGTTGCGCACGCAGTTGCCCGAGGTCTGGATCGCATGCATGTTGACCTGCGCCAGGCGTTCGAGGATGTCCGGGACTTCGTGCAGTTCGATCCAGTTGAACTGCATGTTCTGCCGCGTGGTGAAGTGGCCGTAACCACGGTCGTAGTCACTGGCGATGCTCGCCAAAGTGCGCATCTGTTCAGCGCTCAGCGTGCCGTAAGGAATGGCCACCCGCAGCATGTAGGCGTGCTTTTGCATGTACAGGCCGTTCTGCAGACGCAGCGGCAGAAACTCTTCTTCGCTCAACTCCCCGCCCATGAAGCGCTCGACCTGATCGCGAAACTGCGCAACGCGCTCGAACACCAGCGCCCGGTCGTAATCATCGTACTGGTACATGCAGCGGCTACCTCATCAGTTTTGATCACGGTTAAAACTGCGGGAGCGGGCTTGCTCGCGAATGCGGTGTGCCTGACACACCGCATTCGCGAGCAAGCCCGCTCCCGCAGGATTTTTTACGACTATGGACGAACGGCGCAGTGCACAACAGATTCACCTGAACGCATAAAAACCGTATCAGGGCGCGGCAGATGGCCGCAGGCAGCGCTTCGATCTGATCTGCATAAATGAACAATTCCTGAGCCTGTTTTGTTTCTGGCGGGGTTTCTACAGTGCAGCTCGTGCCAGACCGGGTGGCCTGGCAAGACTTTGACCGTGGAAGAATTGACCATGAGCACAGCAACAATCGGACAGGCTTATAACTACAAGGTCGTCCGCCAATTCGTCATCGCGACGGTTTTCTGGGGTGTCGTGGGCATGGCGATGGGGGTATGGATCGCCTCGCAACTGGTATGGCCGGACATGAATCTGGACTTGCCGTGGACCACCTTCGGCCGCTTGCGACCGTTGCACACCAGCCTTGTGATTTTCGGTTTCGCCGGCAGCGCACAATTCGCCGCCAGCTATTACGCGGTGCAGCGAACCTGCCAGGTGCGGCTGTACTCGGACAAGCTCGCAGCCTTCACCTTCTGGGGCTGGCAATCGGTGATCGTGATCATGCTGGTCACCCTGCCGATGGGCTACACCACCACCAAGGAATACGCCGAGATCGAATTCTCCGGCGCGGTGTGGATGGCGGTGGTCTGGGTCGCGTATGCCATCGTGTTCTTCACCACGGTGGTGCAACGCAAGACCAAGCACATCTACGTCGGCAACTGGTTCTTCGGTGCATTCATCCTGGTGATCGCCATGCTGCACGTGGTCAATCACCTGTCGATTCCCGTGGACTGGTTCAAGTCCTATCCGGTGTATTCCGGCGCCACCGATGCCATGGTGCAGTGGTGGTACGGGCACAACGCGGTGGGGTTCTTCCTGACTACCGGGTTCCTCGGGATGATGTATTACTTCGTGCCCAAGCAGGTCAATCGGCCGGTGTATTCGTACCGGTTGTCGATCGTGCATTTCTGGGCGCTGATCACCCTGTACATCTGGGCCGGTCCGCACCACTTGCACTACACCGCGCTGCCGGACTGGGCCCAATCGTTGGGCATGGCGATGTCGCTGATCCTGCTGGCGCCGAGCTGGGGCGGGATGATCAACGGGATGATGACGCTGTCGGGTGCCTGGCATCAGTTGCGCACCGACCCGATTCTGCGCTTCCTCGTTCTGTCGCTGGCGTTCTACGGCATGTCGACCTTCGAAGGCCCGATGATGGCGATCAAGACCGTCAACGCCCTCTCCCACTACACCGACTGGACCATCGGCCACGTACACGCCGGCGCCCTCGGCTGGGTGGCGATGATCACCTTCGGCGCGACCTACCACATGGTGCCCAAGGTCTTCGGCCGCGAGCGGATGCACAGCACACCGCTGATCAACCTGCACTTCTGGCTGGCGACCATCGGCACTGTGTTGTACATCGCGTCGATGTGGGTCAACGGGATTACACAGGGCCTGATGTGGCGGGCGATCAACGAAGACGGCACGCTGACCTACTCGTTCGTCGAGGCGCTGCAGGCCAGCCATCCGGGGTTTGTCGTACGGTTTGCCGGCGGGGTGTTCTTCCTGACGGGCATGTTGCTGATGGCCTACAACGTGTGGCGCACGGTGCGGGTGGCGGATGTTGCGATTGCCCACCGTGAAGCGCAGATCGCCTGATCAAGGGAGCCGGTCATGTTCGATATTGTCTTGAATGTGTTGGGCGTACTGTTCTTGTGGCTGTCGGTGGAGTATTGCTTGCGCCACGAAACGGCTGAAAGCCTGGATGATGCGAGCCTGACGCCGTTTGCCGATGATCCGGAAGTGGCGCGGCGGGTTGAGTTGGCCACCGGCAAGACCGTGAAAGCGGTGGCGCCGGAGGTGGCGAAGCCGGGGTGGGTCAATCTCGAGATGTGAGGTGCTTCAGCGTTAATCGTTCCCACGCTATGCGTGGGAACGCCTCGGGACACCGACGTGTTGAACCGCGTCTCACCAGAAAAAAGACGAACGGCAGGTCTTTTCACGCTTCACCTGTCAGATCTGACAGTAGGCACACATGATCCGGTGATGTTTGATGACGGAACCCGTTGCAACGCATGCAACTACCGTCACGGAAACCGGAGTGCAGAAGATGAACAGTCCGTTTGTGGTGTATCCCGCCAAAGTTGTCGGGGGGATTCTGAATCCCGTTTACCCCCCCAACCCCGCTCAGACGATTCACTTCGGTGTACCACTTACACTCTTCACCTCACCTGGCGATTTGCTCCGCCTTGAGATTGTTGCCTGGGACCAACAGGCAGCGAACGATAGTGGATGGCTGATCATCAACAAAGGCAATCCCATCTTCATGAAAACGATCCAACCGGGAGAGGAAGGCAAGCCCTTTTTCTATGACGTGCCTAAAGCTTATTTCAATAACGGCATCAACATAGTGGTAGTGCAGGCCAGGAACTCAGTCCAGCCCGGAGGAACAGATTCAATTGATCTGCTTACGCTCGTCTACATTCCGCGCCCGGGAGGAGAAGTGGCGGGCCCCGGAGCAAATCCGAATCTGACCTTTACCGTGTCCCACACGAACGTAGGTCCCACGGAGGCTGCAAACGGGGTCGATGTCAGAATGCGCTATATCCACATGCGAATAGGTGATGTCGCCACCCTCTATCTCGACGGTGGGCTTAAAACACAGACAGTCACTGCAACAGACCTTCAACTTGGCTATGTACAGATAAAGCTCTTCGCCCCGGACTTCGCACAGGACAATAACAAATTCGAACTTCGATACCGTGTGGAAACCAGCCTCGGCGACTCCTCAGGCCCGCAGGCCATCTGGTCAGCACCCACCTACATCAACGTCCATGTGAAACAGCCTCCCCTCGACCTGCTCATGCCCAAAGTACTGGAAGCCAGGGATTCAAACGGCACAGTGATCAACTTCGTGCGGGACTTCTACAGCGTCCAGAACGCAACGGTGCAGGTGGCGTACACAGGCTCCGATCGGGGCCAGACCGTCAAAGTCTATTGGCAGGGACGCAACTGGACATATGGCAGCGAAATTCAAACCGTAGCCTCTGCCGGTGAAACACTGACGTTCCTGGTACCTCGACATGCCGTGGTTGACTGTATCTCTACCAACGCAAGGGTCTGGTACACCGTTGCAACGCCCAGTGATCCTGCCGAGAAACCTTCCAGAGATCTGGGCCTTAGCGTTACCGGCCAGAAATACCAGCTTCCAGAACCGACACTCAACGGCAGCAAAACCAATCTCAGGACTTACTTCCCCGCACTTGATGGCCGGTATTCGGTACGCATCTCACTGACGGTGGACAATGTTCGTCAAGACAGCGCCGAATTTCCGATCACCACGACTTCCTATCAAGACATCGTCGTTCCACCGCAGTGGATCAGTAGTAACAGAGGAAAACTGGGCTTGTTCAATTACACACTTCATAAAACCGGTACAAGCGAGCCTCATATTTTCTCCTGGTATCTGAGGGTCATTCTGTAAGGGGGCAACATCATGCACAAAATAATCAGCACACTGCCCCTGGCGCTGCTCGTCGGTTGCGCACAAGTGGCAACTCAGCCAGTCGAGGTTCACACATCCCCCCGCTCTGCAGCGGACAGCTACATCCAGACAGTGGAGCGTTGCTCGAGTTACGTCGCCAGCGCGCGATGGATATACCGGAACTACGAGTGGACGATTTCCATCAAGCCAACCGACTGCGCCCGACGAACACCTCCGGAAGGCACGGCCTATTTGTGGGATGAACTCACCCGTGATTATTCCAACAGCCGTTACTGGACGAACACCCACGGCCTGCGCCACCAATTGATTTGCCATCTGATGGTTGCGCGGGACAAACCGGAGTGGAACCTGGAGCCCTGGCGCCCGGATGTAGGGCTTACCAAAACCGTGGCAGCGGGCTGCAACCATGAGGAGCCATTGCCTGAAGTAGCCCCTTGAACAGCATAAGGAGATTCAAGATGAGCAGCCTGAAAGCAATCAGCGTGAAGCACATCGTTCAAGCGCTACTGATTGCAATAGTTCTCGGTTGTACCCAGGTCGACACCCAGTCAACGCTCCCACGGATTACCAGCAACAATCCGCACGCTGCGATGACCGGCCCCCAAGTGGTCGAATTGTTGAACACGCTCTACAACCGCCAGTTTCCGAACTGCGACAAGAACGACAATCGACCTGCGTTTCTCTGCTCCGGCATCATCTTTCGAGTCACGGACAAGAATCCCGGCGACACCCATCATGTCTGGAACCCCAGTCCGACGTCAGTCAAAAACGGAGGGGTTTCGTTTTCCTACCTCAGGGCCGACTCGAAATTCGGGCGACTGGCCTGGGGCAAAGGTAACGGTTTCATGCTGTACCCGATCTTCGGCGCCCCCTGGGACAAAGTCGATCTCGATGTGCTTTGCTCGTTTCCGATAGATGGCTGGACCTGGAACCGGACAACGCCCTGCGGCCCCTATGTCTCGTTTCCCGCTACGAGCCAGCGCTGCCAGAGTGCCGGGGTTGCCACCGCCGAACAATGGAAGAACGTATGGGACACCTCACCTGACAGTCACCATCTGCGGCAATGCGGGTTTGACGTTTCCGAAGCCACCGGCAAACCGGCGGGAGTGCCCTTCTATCAATCGGTACGCGCAAGGGGAATGTTGAGCCAGATGCCTGCGCATTTCTCCGAACAGAATGAAATCGTGATCAAGACCTGGCCACAGAACCTGCAAGACACATTCCCGCTCATGGCGTTCTTCTTCATAGCCGGCGGCACCAATGCCGGGCTTGCAGAGGCACAAGGCAATCAGAAGGATTTTTACGATTCCACGACCGCCAGAATCTGGGTGCCGGTGATTCGCTTGTTTCCGCCGTCGACGCCTTCCGCTGAGGCAACGTTCCAATACGTAGAGTCGGATCAACTGGTCAAGCCGTGACCCGACGCAGACGCGCCATGCTCAGGGTATCGACCCATTGTCCGTCGCGTACGGCGTAATCACGGAACAGGCCTTCGGTTTCGAAGCCGAACTTGCGGTAGAGGCCGATGGCCGCCTCGTTGTCGGCGTACACCGAGAGCTCGACGCGGTGCAGGTTCATCCAGTTGTCCGCCACGTCCAGCGCCGCTGCCAACAGCTTCGAGCCGACGCCCTTGCCCTGCCACCCCACCGCAACGGCCATGCCGACACTGCCGGCATGGCTGCGACGAATCCGCGAAAAAGCCTCCAGCCCGAGATGCCCGATCACCGCACCTTGATGCAGCGCCACCAGTTTCACCATCCGTTCGTTTTCCGGCATCAGTCGTTGACGCCAGATCTCGGCAGACTGAAACGGCATCTGCAACACCTGCCGGGTCACGGCCGGGTCGTTGTAGAGGGCGGTGACGCCTTCGACGTGGGATTCGCTGAAGCGTTCGAGGTGAATGGCGGGGTTGTGCTCAGGCATGAATGATCCCTCCTGGATCAGTGCGTGGCCGGTCACTGTAAACCGCTTCTTCACGGATTCGCCATGACTGTTTAAAGCCGTTGACCGAAACTTCCGGCAAGCCACAACGCCTTGCGCCATTGCCTACGCATCCGCCAGAATCCGCCGGCTTGTGTGCCTTGGGGCCGGGTCTTATCGTTTCCGGGTCGCTGATGAATCAGTGATCGGGTTTAGCAGCTCGGTTAATTTTCAAGGCACGTTGGCTTCGCCATTTCTGTTTTATGGCGGCTTGCGTGGGGCACTTCGGTGCGCCGGGATCCTTGAGCCTGGTCTGCTAACCCGCGTACAGCCGCCACCTCATTCGTTTAGCAGCGAAGGATGACGGCTCCATTTCTCAAGGAGCTTCACCATGATCAAACCAACGCCAAACCCACCCGAAACCGACCCGACCTCGCCCTACGAAACCCTCGATTCCAAGAAATTCCACGAAGCCGCCGAACGCGCCCTCGACCACTACCTCAATCCGTTCCACCCCAGAAAACCGCTGCTCAAACCCAACACCCGCTACCTGATCGCCCCCGGTATCCCGAGCGAAGAACTGTTGGCCGACGCCTGCGAAACCCTGACCTCGGCCAAAACCATGGCCAGCGATTTCGCCGGGATGATCGATGCGCCGCAGCGGCATGTGCTGCTGGGCATCGGGCAACTGATCATGCTGGCGGAATTGGCGGTGAATCGAGCGTTGGATAATCTGGACACGGCGGCTGAAGCCCGGCCCTGATCGACCAGATCGTTCCCACGTTCCGCGTGGGAACGATCTGAAAACCTGCGTGGTTATTCAAACCACTCCTGCCGCTCATTGAACGTTCGCTGAATCAACTCAACCAACGTCTGCACTTCAGCCACATCCCGCGATGCGGAATTAACCGCCAACCACACCTGCAATCGCATCGCCTCCTCAAACAACCCCGGCAACGCCACCAACCCGCGATCAAACCGGCTCATGTACATCGGTAACAACCCGATGCAGGCGCTGCACCGGATCATCTCCAGCATCAGCTCGTAGGACTGCATCTGCACCACGCCCGCCAACCGCTGCTCGACCAGTTCATTCCACGGGCGGAAGCTGTCGATCTGCCGGTCATGCTGCCATTGCACCAGCATGAAATCGGCGAGGTCATCGGGGCTTTCCGGGCGTGCAGTCACGCGGGAGTAACGTTTGGCAATGTGCGGCTGGTATTCCAGTTGCGCGAGACGTTGCGGTTCACTGGTGGCGAAGGTCGGGCAGGGATGCGGGGTTTCGCCGTGGGCGAGCCACAGCACGATGTCGGCACTGACCGCGCGCAGGGCCAGTTCGCTGTCGAGGGCGATGATCTCGAGGCGCACGCTGGCGTTGCGGCGCAGCAGCGCGATGAGATCGCGGCCAAGGATGTCGTGCAGGATCGATTCGGCGACGGCCAGCCTGATCAGGGGTTGCTCGATTACCGGCAGTTTGCGTTCGTGGGCCAGGGCAACCAGTTGCGCCTGCAATTGCTGGCCTTCGCGGGTCAGGGTCAAGGCACTGCCCTGGAAGCTGAACAGCGCGCATTGCAGTTGCTGTTCAAGCTGCGCCAGTTGTTTGCGCAGCAGGGTCGAGCGCACGTTGAGGCTGCGGGCGGCCTGCATGAAGCAGCCGCAACGGGCGCTGACCAGAAAGTATTGCGCGATTTCGCCCTCGATCTTCGCAACCTGCGCCAGCCAGGGTTCGGCCTTTTCCTGCGGCCAGCGAAAATCGGGGCTGCCCTGTCGTCCTGCGGGTTCGGTGAATGACATCGATGACTCCCTGTCGATCTTTGTATTTTTGGAAACGTCACGGCTCTAATGTGGGAGCGGGCTTGCTCGCGAAAGCAGTGTGTCATTCAACGAATAAGTTGTCTGGCATGGCCCCTTCGCGAGCAAGCCCGCTCCCACAAGGGTTCAGAGATGAATCTGAGTTACAGTTTTTCCTCCAGCACCTTGTTGAGCTCGGCCCCGTCGATGCTCAGCGTTGCGGTATTGAGCATGCCGTCCAGATACGCCTGGGCGATCTGTTCCTGACGTTGTGCCCGCAAGGCCTGGGTCAGTTGGTCACGCAGTTCGTCGAGGGTCGCGGTGCGGGCCGGTTGTTGTTCGGTGAGTTTGATCACGTGAAACCCGGCGCTGCTTTGCACGGGATCGGAGACCGAACCGACCTTGAGTCGAGCGACGGCACCACGCACTTCCGGCACCAGCTGCTGCAACGGTTGCAAGCCCGTATCGCCACCGCGCTCAGCAGTGAGCCGATCCTGAGAGAACTCCTTGGCCATCGCTGCAAACTCCGTCGGAGATGCCTGCGCCTTCTTGCTCAACTCCGCAGCCTGCTTGCGCACGGCCTCAAGATTCTGCGGCTCGTTCACCCCGAGGAAAATCTGGCTGACCCGATACAGCGTCGGCGTTTGCCAGTTGGCCTTGCCCGCGTCATACGCCTGCTGCAACTCGGCAGCGCTCGGGTAATCCTCCGGCACTTTGCTCACCGACTGCAAATAGTCCCGGAACACGATCTGCTCGGTGGCCGCGCGGGTCTGCCGCACCACATCCGGACGCTGCGCCCAGCCCTGGGCGTCGGCCTGTTCCAGCACGGCTTTTTCGGCCAGGCGTGAACGTATCCAGCGTTCCAGCGCTTCACGATTGCCCCGTAGTTGCGCGCGAGTTTGCGGCGGTACGGCCGCCAGCAGCGCCTGCAATTCTTCCGGCGTGACCTGCTGATTGCCCAACCGCGCCACCGCCGGCCCGGCACTGGCGCCCACGACCGGCGCCGGTTGCTGGGCGGCGACCGGGTCATTGCCCGGCCGCACCACCAGCGCCACGGCCACCACCAATAGCGCCACCGCAGCGGCGCTGATCACCATGGCAGGTTTCGTCACAGCGCGACTTCCTCTTGCTCAACCTTTGGAGCCTGGGCTGCAGCGGCGTTTTGGGTGAAGTCACGCAGGTAAACGATGAACTCCTGCAACAGGCGATCCCACAGTTCCAGGTTGCCGCGCAGGTAATCGCTGCTGACGCCAGCGGCCACCACCACATCCATTTCCATCACCAGAAACTCGCCCTGCAACGACAACCGGGCAAAGCGGCGGGTCGCGTTCCACTGCTCGGCCACACCCGCCGGCAACTCGCCCTGTACGCGCAGTGCGCAACTGAAGGTGAAGTCGACGTAGCTGCCCTGCTCCACCACCGCCGGGTTGCCGAAACGCACGGCATAACCGATGCCCTGACTGGCGCTGAGCAGTTGAACGATGCCGTTCTGTTCGGTCTGGTTGACGCGATAACCGGCGGCTTGCAGCACTTCGGTCAGGGATTGTGGAGATACGTGGGAGATCAATTGAGTCATTACTTCTTCCTTGTCTATGAGTCTTTTAATCAGTGCGCGATCGCAGCTTGCGGCGCATCGAATTGTGTCTTGTACAGGTCATCGCCGAAGCCCTGAGCCAGTTCATCGAACTTGACCCGGGCGCTGCCGGCGAAGGGCTGGCGGATCTTCATCACCTCGGCCACATCGATGTTTTCGTAGGCGGTGAGGATCTGCTTGGCCACGCCGTACATTTGCTGATTCTTGACCGAACATTGCTGCACTTGTGTGTCACGTTCGGCCAATTGCGCTTGAAGCTTAGACCGTTCTGCCTCTTTGGCACGGGCCATGACCAACAGCTCGTCATAGGCCTTCTTGAACTTGCCGGTCTGTTCGTTGCTGGCCGCCACTTGGGCCTGGGCCTGGCTGTGCAGGCTCTGTTGCTGCCCGGCCAGTTGCTCGGCGAGGCCTTTGGCCTTGGCCAGTTCAGCGGTCAATTGCTTGATTTGCGCCTGCGCTGCCTTGGCTTCGTTCTGCGCCGCCAGTTGCGCAGCGCTGGCCTGTGCTTGCTGACTTTGCAGGGTTTGCAGCTGCTGGGTGGTGCTGCGCAACTGAGTGCGCAGTCGTTCTTCCATGCCTTCGGCGCTTGCCCCGCTGGCAACGATCAAACCCAGACCCAACAACAAGATTCGCGTGTGCATTTGCCTCTCCCGGCGCCTTAGAAGCGCGTGTTGATCTCGAGCTGCAAGACGTCGATGTCGAACGGCGCGCCATACACCGCCTCGGTACTCATCCAGCGGCCGGTGGCGTAAACGTTCTTCGCCAGACCGTAGTTGCCACCGAGGATGTAGCCCTTGGCGTTGGTGCCGCCGAGGTGGAACGACGAGTCGTTGAAGCCGTCCGGCAAGGCATCCGGCTGGATGTACTTGTAGCCGGCGAACAGGTTCCAGTCGCCCTGCTTCTTCAGGTCCAGCGCGTTGCCCAGGGTGAACTGCACCATCCACGCATTGGCACCGCTTTCGATGTTGCCGCTGCTGTCGAGGTTGTTGACCAATTGCCCGGCCGCACGCTTGCGCATGTCGCCTTCGTCGTAGCCGAGGTTGTGGATGTAGTTGCCCTGGCTGCGCAGTTTGAAGTCGGCAGGCAGGTCCGCGTCCCAGACCAGGTTCAGATCCAGCAGGTTGAACTCCGAAGCCAGGCCGACGAATTGCGGCTGCGGCGTGGTGCTCGGGTTGAGCGGGTTCGGCGTGATGTCGCGCAGCAGGAATACGCTGTTGCCCTTCTGCATGAACGCCGCGCGGGTGCCGTCGCTGTCGCAGCCCGGCGCACCGGCCCACGGCTCGCAAGGGCTGGAGCGCTGGCCCTGAATGTCTTCGAAGCGGTAGTAGGCCAGCGCGCCTTTCAAGCGGTTGTTGCTGTTGATCGCCCACTTGGCGCCGACCTGCGCGCCGTACAGCCACTTGTTGTCGCTTTCTTCCTTGTCGAAGCCGTTGCTGGTGGTGGTGTCGCTGGTGTAATCCACCGGGAACGCGCCGACGGTGCCGAACACACCCCAGTCGCGGCTGAGCTTGTGGTCGAAGATTGCGGCCACACCGTCGAAGTTCAGGTCGTTGGAATACAGCATGTCGGTGGACATGAACGGGTTGGCGAAGCGGCCACCGGTCAGGGTCAGTTCATCCGACGGCTTCCAGGTCAGGTAACCCTGATCGAGCCAGATGTCCTTTTTGGCAAAACCGCCGCCGAGGCTCTGGGTGGTCGACACCGGGTTGTTGTCCGAGCCGGTGCCGATGCGGATGCCGGCAGTCCATTCGGGCGAAATCTGCGCCTTCATGCCCAGCCGCGCACGCAGGCGGAACAGGTTGGTGCGGTCTTCACGGGTGTTGAGCAACGGCGGCAACGCGGTGCTGCTGTTGGGGTTCACGTCGTACGGGCCGTTGTTGTTGAGCCGGGCGAAGTCGACGATTTCGTTGCTGTTGCTGCCCGAGTAGTAGCGCGATTCGTCGCGCAGACGGATGTCGCCGTCGAAGCTGATGCGTGACGCCCAGTCCGGGAAGGTGTTGGGCGCGGCCCAGTTTTCCTGCTTGGCGGTGGCCATGACTTCAGCCTTGACCTGATCACGGATCTGGTCGCGCACCGCGGCCGGCACGTATTGCACCCGCACATCGCCCGGTGCGGCGACCGGCCCGGCCGCCACGGCAGTGGATGCCGCAGCCTGCTTGGCCTGGGCCGCTTCGTTCTGGGCCTGGGCGATCAAAGCGTCGGCCTTGTCCTGTTTCAGAATGCCCTGCTCGACCAGCAAGCGGATCAGATTGATCGTGGCGTTCTCCGAGGGCGCAGGCGCTGCCGCGGCCTGACCGACCAGGGTCGCGATGACCATGCCGACCGCCAGGGACAATCGATTCACGTTGGAAATCATCTGCACACAACTCCTTTTCATACAGCTTTATGAATTCGGTTAACCCGGACGCCGCCCTTGCAGGGACATGCGCACAGGCAAGGTGATGGAGGCCGGTGGCCGTTCGCTCAGATGGGGCGCGTTACGCAACGCGGCCAGCACCTGACTGTCGATCTCGGGGTTGCCGCTGGACTTGACCAGTTCGACCCGGGTGATCTCGCCGACACCGCTCAACCACACATCGGCCTGCAGCGAGAACGCGAGGTTGCGCAGGTCCGGGTTCTCCCGAAGCAGCTTCTGGAAGGTGAACGCGAGGAACTGGCTATAGGTGCCGTTGCCCACACGCCCACCACCGGCGCCTGCCATGCCGCCGCCCTTGCCCGCGCCGATGTTGAAGGCGTCGTTGCCGCTCTGGGCGTCGCCGTCCATCTGCATCGGGTTGGCCAGGTCGTCCGCCGGCGATGGCGGCGCTTCTTCCTCGGGTTTCACTTCCTGTGGCTCGGGCGTCGGCTCCGGCTCGACGACTTTTTCTTCCACCGGGGTTTCCGGCTCCGGCGGTTTTTCCGGCGGCGGAGGTGGCGGTGGCGGCAACGGAATGATTGTCGGCACCTTCGGCGCCTCCCGGCGGATGCCGCTCATGTCGTTGGCCCACTGCCACAGGAACCACGCGGCAAGTGCACCGAGGATCAGCCCGACGCCCCACTTCACATAGCGCACTGGCGACTTCTTCACCGGCAGCGGTTCGATTGGCATCTGTGCAGTCATGACTCAGCCCTGCGTCGGTTTGCCGGTGACGAGACCGACCTGGGACAGTTCGAGCCGGCGCAACAGATCCAGCACTTCGATGACCTTCTGGTACTGCACCGTGGCGTCGCCGCGCACGATCACCGGGAAGTCCGGGTTCTGCGCCTTCTCGATGCGCAGGCGTTCTTCCAGCTCCGGCAGGGTCACCGGGTAGGCGTCGAGGAACACCTGACCGCCGTCGTTGACCGAAATCGCCTTGGTCTTGGCCTCGGACAGCGACACCGCGGCGCTGGCCTTGGGCAGGTTGATCTGGATCCCGGAGACCTGTGCGGTGGCGGTGAGGATGAACATCACCAGCACCACCATCAGCACGTCCACCAGTGGCGTGATGTTGATGCTGTCTACCGCTGCATCTTCGTCATCGTCGTGGGAGGCATTTACGGACGCCATGTCAGTGCTCCTCAGGCCGGTACGGAGTGGTTGGCGTGATAACCGCGCTGATGCGCCGCTTCACTGGACTGGCCTTCGCCGTGCATCTCCGCCAGACGGGTGATGAACTCGTCGACGAACACGCGCATGTCGGCGCTGACTTCCTTGTTGCGGGTGATCAGGCGGTTGTAGCCAAACAGCGCCGGGATCGCGACGAACAGGCCCATGGCCGTGGCGAGCAAGGCTGCAGCCATACCTGGCGCGATAGCGTTGATGTTCACGTCACCGGCCATGGCCGTGCCGAGGAACACCACCATGATCCCCAGCACGGTGCCGAGCAGGCCGATGTACGGGCCGCCGGCGATGGCGTTGGACAGGGTCGAGAGTTTCGAGCTCAGTTGCTGGTTTTCCCGGGTGCGCACGCCGTCCATGGAGCAGCGGATCGCTTCGATGGTCGCGGCGGAGACGGACGAGGTATCGGCGCCCTGCTCGCGGCGGGTGCGGATTTCTTTAACCGCCACTTGATACAGGCGCCACAGCGGCGAGTGCTGCAGACGCTGGGCGAGTTGCGCGTCGTCGGCGAACATTTCCAGACGAGTGCCGACCTTGGCGAATTGCACGCGGAAGTCTTCGTTGGCAGCGGTGACGCGGCTCAGGGTGCGGTTCTTGCGCAGCATGATGATCCACGACTGGAACATCATCAGCACCAGCACCGCGATGATCACCCAGGCGTCTACAGGCACGGCGTTGAGCAGGAAGCCGAGGCTGCCGAAACCGAAGCCGGACTGTTCTTCATCGACGCCATAAGCCACCAGTTTCGACTCGGCGCCCTGGGAAGTGGCGTCGGCCAGCAGCAGCGGTGCCGGACGGGCGACTTTCGACAGGCGCAGTTCGTCGATGGCGCCCACGAACGGCTGGAAAGGACCTTCGTGCAGGTCGGCGCCAATGGCCATGACCGAGTTGAACGCCGGCATCGCTTGAGCCAGCGTCGCACCTTCGCGACCGTTGATGTACAGCGTCACTTTCGAACCTTCAGCGGTCAGTGCGACGTGTTGCCATTGACCCGGATTCAGCGGTTGCGTGGCCACGGTGCGCTGGCCGTCGATTTCCACGAACGGCACGCCCTGATTCACCCCGACCAGCAGGCTGTTGGTGCCTTCGCGGCGGGCCAGGATCAGTTGCTCGCCATTGGCCTGATCCAGACGCAGCCAGGCACTGAAGGTGAATGCGCTACCGGCGTTGTGCTGCAACGACGGACTGGCCGGCAGCAGCAATGGCTGACCGCTGAACTGCAAGGCCCGCCCTACTACGCCGTCAATCGCGGCGCCGGTCGCGCTCTGCGCGGTGTTGCCGTAGGCGGTGGTGTCTTTGGCCGGGGTGCCGGTGGCGCCATCGAAGTGATAAAGCGCGGTGTAATTCGGATCGAAAGTGAGCTGGCCGTTGCCGGTGGCCGGGGCTTTCTGGTTGCCGTAATACATCCAGATGTCCTGACGCTGACCGCCCTCGACATTCGGCACGTCGACCCAGATCAGCGCCATGCCCATCAGAGCATCGAAACTTTCGATCTGGTGGTTGAGCACGGTCTTGTCGTCGGCTGCGACGAAGCGCAGGTCCGAGCCGTCCTCTTTCACGCCGTCAAACGTGAAGTTGCCGGTGTGCAGGCGCACCAGCAGCGCGGTGCGGCCGAGGGCCTGATTGATCCCGGCACCTTGTGGCGTGGTGTCGACGGCAATCTGTTTGCGGTAATGCCAGTCGTCCTGCCACCAGGCCTGAGCCGTGGCCGGGAGCACGAAGCCCAGGCAGATCAACAACGAAAGGAAAAGGCGCTGCATGGAGGTGCTCCTTGTTAGAAAGTGGCCTGTAGGTTGAAGTGCAGGCGCGATTCCTGTTTCGAGGTGTTCGGCCCTTCGAGTAGCGGGTAGCCCCAGTCGACGCTGCCGGACAGCCATTTGCTCAGGCTGGCGCGGGTGCCGAGGCCGACACTGGCCAGGGCGTAACTGGCGTCCTGATCCGGCAGTTCGTCGCGCAGGTACAGTTGCGCGCCTTCGGCGAAGGCGTAGAAGCGCCAGTCCTGCATCCAGGTGCCGGCGTACCTGGCCAGGGACGGTGTGCGGACTTCCTGGCTGAGCAACACGCCGTCATCGCCGGTGCGTTCGGCGGCCAGATAACCGCGAACCGAGGTCGCGCCGCCGGCAGAGAATTGTTCGTTGGAAACCAGTGGCCCCGACGCCAGCTGGAACGCGGCTTTGCTCGCGCTCTGCCAGTCGTTGTCGAAGGTCCAGGTGAAACTGGTGTCGCCCTTGAGCACGGCAAAACTCGGCTTGGCGCGGTAGCGCTTGTAGTCGAATTCTTCGTCGGAGCTGCCGTAACCGAAGATGCTGCGGGTAGCCGCAACGAGGCTCAGGCCGAGGCCGAGCTGGCTTTTTTCGGTGTAGCGATAGCCGTTGTAGGCGAAGGTGAACGGCGCGTATTTCAGCGGCACCTTGTCGCTCTCGCCGGACAGGGTCAGGCGTTCGTCGAAGTCCTTGAAGTCGATGCCGGCCGACAGCGAGTTCGACCAACTGCCACTGGACGGGATGGTGTAAATCGCCGACACGCCGTAGGAGTGACCCTTGCCGAGCACGTTGCTGCCGCCGATGGTGGCGACGTTGCTGTCGGACTGGTAACCGGAGAGCTGCACACTCCAGCGGTCGGTCAGCGGCGCGGTGTAGGAGCCGGACCAGACCTTGGCGTTGTCGGTGTCCTGCGGCGCGGTGAAGTAGGTCAGGTTGATGCTGTGGCCGAGTTGCCAGAGGTTGTTGTAACCAAGGCTGGTGACGGCACGCAGCTTTTCGGTGTCGGCGCTGTAGTCGTTGTTCAGGCCGACGCTGGCGGTCCACGGGTTCTGGTCTTCGACCTGCAGATCCACATCCATGGTCCCGGGGCGCTGACCTTCGCGCACCAGCGGCATCACCTGCCGGCCCGGAGTCTTGTTGAGTTGCGCCAGTTCGCCCTGGACCTTGGCGAAGTCCGGCACCTCGCCTTCCTTCAGCGCCGGGAC
The DNA here is from genome assembly GCF_026240005.1 of Pseudomonas sp. COW5. NCBI lineage: Bacteria > Pseudomonadati > Pseudomonadota > Gammaproteobacteria > Pseudomonadales > Pseudomonadaceae > Pseudomonas > Pseudomonas sp. COW5. The sequence continues at coordinate 5,775,369 of NZ_JAPHVP010000001.1, forward strand.
GTTGTCGCGGATGTCCAGCGGCGAATAGTGTTTGGCGCCGACCACCCGCACCCGGCCGACCTTGGTTTCGCTCACTTGCAGGTAGACGATGCCGTCGGCCACCGCCTGCTCCGGCAGTTCGACGAACACCGATTGATAGCCGCGTTCCTGATAGACCTTCTGCAAGGCATCCCGCGCGCCTTCGATGTCACTCAGGGCTTTTTGCGGGCCGAGGAACGGGTACACCGCTTCTTCGATGGCCCGGGCATCGAGCACAGTGTTGCCGCGCACGAAGTATTCGTTGACGTCCACCAGACGCTGCGCACCTGCGTTTGCGGCCTCCTCGGCGAACGCCGGCTGCACGCCGGCCGTCACCAGCAGCCAGCCCCACAGCGCCAGCCGTGACGTGAAAATCTGCTCCACACTACCCCCTGAAATTCGCGATGACCTGTTGGCGTCTCGGCGCCCTGTGTATTGCGTCGGTTGCTGGCCGCCGTCAGTTGCTGACGTGCGGGGCGCAGGCGTGTTTGCCGAGCCAGGTGTGCAGCAGCGCGAAGTTCAAGGAGAACTCGGGCATTTGCAGCAAGGCACCGCAGAACACTTCGCCAATGATTTTCTGAATGAGCAGCACCGCACGAGGCTCGTTGAGCAGCGTGGCGATGTCGCGACTGAGGACGTTGTAGCTCCAGACTTTCTGGTTCAGGCCCAGGCCGACGAACCAGCGGAACAGCAGGTTGTAATTGAGTTGCTCGAACAGCTGCTGCTCGCTCGGCACCGAATACAACAGTTGCAGGAGCAGGATGTGCATGACCGTTTGCGCCGGGATCAGCATGCCGGGCTGGGCGTTGAGGTCGTGCAGGAGATCGCTGTGAGCGTCGAACAGGTCATCGATCTGCGGGCGCAGCAGCACCAGCGAATGCCCCGGCGGAATGTAGCTGGAGACCTCTTTCAAGGCGCCCTGCCAGTCATCCTGCGACACGATCCAGACCCACGGCGCGCCGTAGCGATACACCGAAACCGGCTTCTTGCGCGCGGCTTCGACGATCTTCGACAGGCGTTGATCGAGTTCCTGCATGCCCACTTTCGAGTAGCGTTCCATAGTCCCCATTGCCTCACTCCCGGCGTCCCGCCTCGGCTTGTGAAAAGCGCCCAAAGGGCCCCTCAAGCGCGTTACATAGGCATGACCGGACTGGCGATGTGCTACCGAACTTTTGTCATGAAAGCTTCATTAATGAGTTGGAGCAGGCCCTGAAGACGTAAAAAGCGCGGGGCGAGCCTGTTCGCTCCCACGCCTTGGGTAGTGTTGAAAAACGCATAGAATCAGTTTTTCATATTAAATACACCGTTGGTGAGGTCTATTTGTTTAGGCCCCGCCGGATCGCTGTCGGGTGAAGCAGCCATTTCGAGATTGAACATTCCATGGATTTTCAACACCTCCTCCTCCTCGATGGTGACAGTCAGAGAGCCAGATTTCTCGGTATAGAAAAAGTTGTAACTGTCAGTCAGGACGTGAAATCTGATTGTGGGCAACAGCTCATCTTTAAAGGTCTTTGTACCCTTAAACCTTTCAAACTCCATCGTCAGCGTACTATAACCCTTGGGGCCAATAACGTCGGAAACATCGACTTTAATCACTTTTCCGACTTCGCTGAGCGCAAGTTTGTTCGCCCTGAAGTTACCATGTTTATTAGTTTCGAAGGTAAAACTACCGGTAGTCGCCATTTGCATCACCTATCTATAAAAGGAGTGAATAAAGAACGCCTTAAGGTAATACTCGCCCCTCAAATATGGTGTTCTGAAGCAAATTATGGCGCGCTCAATACACACCCCGTCTACTGTCAGACCTGACAGTAGACGGGGTCTGCTATTGGTAGCACGCTGCCTAATTTAGTCTTCAGGTGTAAACCGGCCACACATCAACAATCTTGCCCCCCCGCACCGCCAGCAGATCACCGAATTGCAGCAATACGGCCTCCGTCTGGGTTGGTCGTAGAAAGACCTGATCTTCTACGTTCAGCCCCACGGCATTCGAACCATTGACCATCTCCTGATTCGAACTGCGCCCGTAAACACCATTGCTCTGAAGCCCGGACGGCGATTCGAACTCGGCCATCCAGTTGCCGCCGTAGATGAAAAAGGTCTGGCGCTGGTTGGCGTCCCACCACGAAAACAGTTTCGACTTTTCGTCCAGCGCCGGAATATTCACTGCCCCAGTGCTTTTCAACACGGGGGTGGCGATGTACGCGGCCGGTTCATGTTCGACCAGCGACGGCAAGTCGTAATGAGTCGGCTTGAGCATCGCCGTCCCCACCGACACTTCACTGCTCAATTTTTCATTTTCATGCATGCGATAACTCGGGCTGCCGGCGGTGTTCAGGCACAAGCCGTCATGCCACAGCGCCGGATATTGCTGCCGGGTGAAGTCGACGCAGCGCTGATAAATCACCATCACCTTGGCGAACAGCTCCTCGGGAGAGCCGAGAATCCCCGGCACGCCCATGCCCACGAACGGGTCGTAACCCATGAACCCCGCGAACTCCAGGTGCTGCGGGTTGGCGGCGATCAGCGCGAGCATCTGCCCGAGCACGCTCACGTCACTGACGCCGCCCCGGTGCAGGCCGACGTCCAGCTCGATGTTGATCCGCATCCGCGCGCCCAATCCCTGGGCCAGTGCGAGGTATTGCTGCAGGCGCTCGGGGTTGTCGATCAACCATTGCAGTTGCTTCGCCGGGTCGAACGGGCCGTTGTGGGTCTGGTAGAACAGCTCGGCAGAACGCACCGGCAACGGCTTGCCGAGCAGGATGTCGGACTGCGGATAGACCTGTGCATCGTGATTGAGAAACGGCTGATGAAACGACATCAACCGTTGCGTCCCGGCCCTTTGGCCGATGTAGCTGAGCAGCCCCGGCGACGGCAGCGATTTCTCCACCAGCCGCAGCTGCTTGCCCGCGCGTTTAACCGAGCGCATCACCACGTCGATGTTGTGGTCGAGGCGATCCAGATCGATCAGCAACACCGGGCGCATCGGGCCTTTGGTCTTGAGCTCGTTGTTCAGCGCCCGGAAATATTCACTGTAGGGCCCGCCGCGATCCCCCGGCCGCAGCCATGCGCCAACGCCCACCAGTAAAGCGCCGACACCCAATGTACCGAGCACGAAATTACGTCGATTGACCGCCATCAGCTCACCCCCAGAATCGACGACAGATGCCCGTTGAGAAACTTGCCGCTCGGGTCCAGCGCCTGGCGTACCTGAATGAATTCCTGCCAGCGCGGGTACAACGTCTGCAACGTGCGCGCGTTGAGCGTGTGCAACTTGCCCCAGTGCGGGCGGCCGTTGTACTTCCAGAAAATCGGCTCAACGGCTGCGAAGAAGTTGTGATGGTCCATCTGATAATGCTGATGGACCGAGATCGAGCAGCTGTCACGGCCCTCGAACATGCTCAAAGGAATGTCGTCGGCCTTGACGTACCGGTACTCGATGGGAAACCAGGTGCGCAGGTCCTTGTCGCGGATCAGCTTGAGAATCTCGCGCAGGCACGCCGGGCCATGTTCGGCGGGCACCGAGTATTCCATTTCGTTGAAGCGCACGGTGCGCACGTTGGCGTAGATGTCGAACGAATCGCCCACCCGATCCTCGAAACTCGCCAGATGCCGCAGGCTGTTGAGCAGCGAACTGCGCAGGCCCGGGAAGTCGCTGCCGTACTTGTCGATCTTCTCGATCAGGGTCACGAACTCGTTGCCGCCCTCCTCTTCGGGCGGGATCGGCGGCGTGGCCGGGTCGGTGGTTTCGTTGAGGGCGATGGACAAGGCGTAGTCGGAATGGGTGACGACGAGCATTTCCCAGTGCTGGTTTTCGCTTGTGTTCTTGTCGATGTCTTCCAGCAGCTCTTCGGTCTTGGCGATCCATTGGCGTTCGCGCAGGCGGTAGGCCGGGCGGTTTTGCAGGCGGATTTTGGTCGCCACGCCCAATGCGCCGAGGGACACCCGGGCGGCGTTGAACACTTCGGGATGACGCTGGCTGTCACAATCCAGCACCTCGCCGCTGGCGGTCACCAGTTGCATGCCGCAGACGTGGGCGGAATAGGACTGAAAGGTTTTGCCGGTGCCGTGAGTCGAGGTGGAAATCGCTCCGGCGAGGGTCTGGTAGTCGATGTCGGCCATGTTCTGCAGGGCCTGGCCGACGTCCTTGAGCGGTACGCCCATACGCGACATCGGTGTGCCGGCGGCGAATTCGGCTTGCAGGGTTTTCGGGTCGTGATCGAGCAGACCGTTGAAGTAGCTCAGCGACAGCAGAGTGCCGTCGGTGGGCACTAGCGCACTGAAGGAATGCGCCGAGCCGACCGGGCGAATCTTGCCCGGTGCCTGCTGAATGATCGTCGTCAACTCATCGAGATTCTTCGGCGCCACCCGCGCCGCCGGCAGGCAACTCTGGCCGCCCGACCAGTTGCGCCACGGGATCAACCGGGGCGCGCGCATCAATTGGCCCAAGGCCGGATTCGTCGCCAGCGCACTGAAAGCGCCGACGATGCTTGCCCGTTGCAACAGCTGACGTCGAGTCAGATCCATCGTCATGCGCGCACCCTTATTGTGGCAGCGGTTGATCGGCCATGAAGCCGATCAACTGAAGGAATTGTTCTTCCGAGCATTCGACGCACTGGCCCATCGGCGGCATGCCGTTGTAGCCGTTGATGGCGTGGTCGAGCAGCGTGTCCGCGCCCTGCTGGATGCGTGGTTCCCAGGCCTTGCGGTCGCCGGTCAGCGGCGCATTCGCGGCGGGGTTGGCGTGACAGAGCTGGCAGCTGTTGGCGTAGATTTGCGCCAGCGCCGGGTCTTTGGGAATGGCGTTGTTGGTGCTGGCCGGGGGTTTGGGGTCTTCGCCACAGCCGGCCAGTGCAGCGGCCAGCATCAGCGGCCACATGATTCGGGATGCCCGCATAACGATCCTCGCGTGGGGTGCCACTTATTGTTGTGATCACACCTTAAGGCAGCGACGGCGTCGGGTTGAGGGCAATGCGGGCCAGTGAAGGGGGCAAACGGGGACAGTCGGGATGCCTCTCGGCATCGGCTAAGCGGTGACAATTTTACTGAGCCCTCTGCCCTGCGCCTTTGCGTGACATTCGCGTGACATTTGCGGGTTTAAATTGCAGCGCGTTCAGGCGTATAACCTGTACAGACTTTTCAATTGGCAAGCAGGGTAGCGACATGACCACAGCAAACATCCTTGGCAATCTGTTCCCTTCTGTCAGCGACATCCCGGAAAAATACCGCCTCGACGGTCAAGTCGAACAACGCGAATACCTGGTCGATGGCCAGTTGCGCCGCTGGGACGGCCCGCTCGCCACCGTGCGCAGCCCGGTCTATCTGCACGGCGAAAACGGCGATGAACAAGTGATTCTCGGCAGCACGCCGCTGCTGGACGCCGACACTGCCCTCACCGCCCTGGATGCCGCCGTGCGCGCCTATGACCGCGGCCAGGGCTTGTGGCCGACCATGCGCGTGGCCGAACGTATCCAGCACGTCGAAGCCTTCCTCGGGCGCATGCGCCAACAGCGCGACGCCGTGGTGAAACTGCTGATGTGGGAAATCGGCAAGAATCTCAAGGACTCGGAAAAAGAGTTCGACCGCACCTGCGACTACATCGTCGACACCATCAATGCGCTGAAAGAACTCGACCGCCGCTCCAGCCGTTTCGAGCTGGAACAGGACACCCTCGGCCAGATCCGTCGCGTACCGCTTGGCGTGGCGCTGTGCATGGGGCCTTACAACTATCCGTTGAACGAAACCTTCACCACGCTGATTCCGGCGCTGATCATGGGCAACACCGTGGTGTTCAAACCGGCCAAGCTCGGCGTGCTGCTGATCCGTCCGCTGCTCGAAGCCTTCCGCGACAGCTTCCCCACCGGCGTGATCAACGTGATCTACGGCAGCGGCCGCGAGACCGTCAGCGCGCTGATGGCCAGCGGCAAGATCGACATCTTCGCGTTCATCGGCACCAACAAGGCCGCCAGCGACCTGAAGAAACTGCACCCGAAACCGCACCGTTTGCGCGCCGCGCTGGGGCTGGATGCGAAGAACCCCGGCATCGTTCTGCCAGAGGTGGATCTGGACAATGCCGTCAGCGAAGCCGTCACCGGCTCCCTCTCGTTCAACGGTCAGCGCTGCACTGCGTTGAAAATCCTGTTCGTGCATGAAGACGTGGTCGAAAGCTTTATCGAGAAATTCAACGCCAAACTGGCCAGCCTCAAACCGGGCATGCCGTGGGACAGCGGCGTTTCGCTGACGCCGCTGCCGGAGTCGGGCAAGGTCGATTACTTGCATGGTCTGGTGGCCGATGCCCAGAGCAAAGGCGCCCAAGTGGTCAATCCGAATGGCGGCGAGTCACGTGAATCGTTCTTCTATCCGGCGGTGCTGTACCCGGTGACGCCGCAGATGCGCGTGTATCAGGAAGAACAGTTCGGCCCGGTGGTGCCGATCGTGCCGTACCGTCACCTCGATACCGTGATCGACTACGTACTGGAGTCGGACTTCGGCCAGCAACTGAGCATCTTCGGCACCAACCCGGTGGCGGTCGGCCGTCTGGTGGACACCTTCGCCAACCAGGTCGGGCGGATCAACCTCAACGCCCAGTGCCAGCGCGGCCCGGACACCTACCCGTTCAACGGCCGCAAGAACTCCGCCGAGGGCACGCTGTCGGTACACGATGCGCTGCGGGTGTTTTCGATCCGTACGCTGGTGGCGACCAAGTTCCAGGAACCCAACAAGGATCTGATCAGCGAGATCATTCGCGGACGCGATTCGAACTTCATCGCCACCGATTACATCTTCTGAGGAGGAATCACCGCTGAGCACTTTCAGCCCTCACCGCTGGCCGCCGCTGTTGCGGCGGATTCTGCGGCCATTGCTGGACCCGTACCGCCGCTACCGGCACGCGCGATTGATTCATGCGGTGCGGGTGGCACTGGGGTTGCTGGCGACAATCCTGCTGACCACCGGCATCAACCTGCCCCACGGCGAATGGGCGTCGGTGACCATGCTGGTGGTGATCGGCGGTTTGCAGCATCACGGCAACATCGGCAAGAAAGCCGCCGAGCGCGCCACCGGCACCTTGATCGGTGCCGGCGTCGGTCTGTTGCTGGTGGCGCAGCAGGCGTGGTTGGGAATGCCGTGGCTGACCTATTTTGCAATGGCGGTGGTGTGCGGATTTTTCTCGTATCACGCCATCGGCAAGGGCGGCTACACCGCCCTGCTCTCTGCCATTACCGTTTTTATCGTCGCCGGGCATGGCGACAACCCGATCACCGACGGGCTGTGGCGCGGGGTCGATATCCTGATCGGTATCGCCCTGGCCCTGGCCTTTTCCTTCGCCCTGCCGCTGTATGCGGTGTATTCGTGGCGCTACAACCTGGCCGATGCGTTACGCGATTGCGCCACGGTGTACGGACGGATCATCAGCGGTGAGCCGGTTTCCGCCGATGAACATCTGAAACTGATGGGCCGGTTGAACACGGTGATGGTGCAACTGCGTTCGCTGATGCCGTCCGTGTCCAAGGAAGTGAAGGTCTCGATGACCGAACTGGACGCGATCCAGCGCAACCTGCGCATGTGCATCAGCACCCTGGAAATCCTCGGCAATACCCGGCCGGACACCAACGACCCTGAAGCGATGGCGCATCTGCAATCGGCCTTGAAGGCCGAGCACCGGCAGATCCGTGTGCAACTGATCGGCATGGCCCGGGCCTTGAAAACCGGTGCGACTCAGCGCCTCGGGCGCCCGGTGGAATTGCCGGATGCCAGCCTCGACGCGCCGGTTTACAGTCCGTTGGACGGTTATCGGCTGCTGACCCGGCAACTGGCGTCCAACATCGGCGAGATGCGCCAGCGCCTGGCGAAAACCGCACCGCGCTGGAACATCTGAGGGTTACTGCGCCGCCAGACGCCGCGACTTGAAGCCCCAACCCTGTTGCATCCCGGCGGCGGCCAATAGGATCGCTGCCACGCCAACCCACTGCAGGGTCTGCAGTTGATGGCCGAAGGCAAACCAGTCGACGAAAATCGCTGCAATCGGATAGATGAACGACAGTGCGCCGGTCAGTGCCGTCGGCAGTTTCTGGATCGCGCCGTAGAGCAACACGTACATCAGACCGGTGTGAACGATACCCAGCGCCACCAGGCTGGCCCAGGCACTCGGCGCCTGTGGCAGCGCGTTCAAGTGGGCGAACGGTGCCAGCAGCAACACACCAGTGCAGACCTGTATCAGCGCGATCAGGTGTGGCGGCGTGCCAGTCAGGCGCTTGATGATCAACGCGGCGATGGCGTACAGAAACGCCGCCCCCAGCGCCAGCGCGATGCCCATCAGGTAATCATTGCCGCCCTCGCCTTGGCCGCCGTGGGCACTGACGATGGCCAGCATTCCCATAAACGAAATCGCCAGCCAGAACAGCTTTTGCAGGGTGATCTTCTCCCCCAGAAACAGCGCCGCCAATCCCACCAGCATGAACGGCTGCACGTTGTATACCGCCGTGCCGATGGCAATCGAGGCCCGTGAATAGGAGGCGAACAACAGCACCCAGTTGCCGACGATTGCCACACCGCTGAGTACTGCCAACAGGAATGTGGTGCGGGTCAGAATGCCTGGGCGCAAGAAGCCGAAAGCGGCGCAGATCAGCAGCAAGGTGCCGGCGCCGAATACGCAGCGCCAGAACACCACGTCCAGCACCGGTTGCCCGGACACCAGCACAAACCAGCCGATCGTCCCGGATATCAGCATGGCAGCGGTCATTTCAAATGAGCCGCGACGGATTGTTTTGTCCATCATCAATCTCCTTAATGTGTGGCAAAAGTATGCCAAGCGGGACCGGAGCTTCTCCAGCGCAAAAAGCAGGCTAAACTCGATTTCCGCCTTTTTTATCAAGGGTGGTTTGCGTTATTCGCCTAATGCGGGAGTTATTTGTATGACCGACGATATCGACCAGATCCTGATCGGAGCCTTGATGGAAGACTCCCGGCGTTCGCTCAAGGCCCTGGCGCAGATCAGCGGGTTGTCCTCACCGAGCGTGGCCGAGCGCTTGCGGCGGCTGGAAGAGCGCGGCGTGCTCAAGGGCTATACCGTGGAGATCGACCCGAAGTGCTTCGGTTACCAGTTGCAGGCGATTGTCCGCGTGCGGCCGTTGCCGGGACAGCTGCAGGAAGTGGAACGGCAGATCCTGTCGATTCCCGAGTTCACCGAGTGTGACAAGGTTACCGGCGAGGATTGTTTCATCGCCCGCCTGCATGTGCGTTCGATGGAGCAGCTGGACACCTTGCTCGATCGACTTAATACGCTGGCCGAAACCAACACCGCGATCGTCAAGAAGACTCCGGTCAAGCGACGATTGCCGCCGATGGCGTGAGCGGCGTAGATTGCTTTTTTTCCAGCGAAGGATTCGCGGCATGAAAATTCAGGTAGTGATACTGGCGGCATTGATGCTGACAGGTTGCGGAACCATACAGACCGTAGCGCTCAGCGATAAAACGAACGTCGATCAGTTGAAGGCGAAAAAAACCTACTGTGGTGCCGTACCGCGCATTTATAGCGGCGTGACGTACGACTTCTGCATGCTGCACGCCGAAAAACCGGATGACGTCGATGCGTTCAACTACAAGAACCCGTCCCTGGGGCTGGTGGTTGATGGCGCCGTTTCCGGGGTGCTGGATACATTTCTGTTGCCCTACACTATTTACAAGCAGCACGCCGATGGCAGCATGATCATCAACTGATCACGTTTTTGCAGACAACAAAAAACCCGCTTTCGCGGGTTTCTTGTTTATAGCGGTGTAGCGATCAGTCGTCGCGGCTCATGATGCCGAAGATCTGCAACAGGCTGATGAACAGGTTGTAGATCGATACATACAGGCTGATGGTCGCCATGATGTAGTTGCGCTCGCCGCCGTGGATGATGGCGCTGGTCTGGAACAGGATGCAGACCGACGAGAACAGCACGAAACCTGCGCTGATCGCCAGTTGCAGGCCGCTGATCTGGAAGAACATGCTCGCCAGCGTCGCACCCAGCAACACGAAGAAACCGGCGGTGATGAAGCCACCGAGGAAGCTCATGTCCTTGCGGGTGATCAGCACGTAGGCCGACAGGCCACCGAACACCAGTGCAGTCATCGCGAACGCGGAGCTGACCACTTCAGCGCCGCCCTGCATGCCCAGGTAACGGTTGAGGATCGGGCCGAGCAGGAAACCCATGAAACCGGTCAGGGCAAACGCCGACACCAGGCCCCAGGCCGAATCACGGAGTTTGTTGGTGAGGAAGAACAAGCCGTAGAAACCGATCAGCACCACGAAAATATTCGGGTAGCCGACGCGCATCTGCTGGGCCACGAAAGCCATCACACCGCTGAAAGCGAGGGTGAGCGCCAGCAAGCCGTATGTGTTGCGCAGGACGCGGCTAACCTCTAGCTGCTCAGCCTGCACGCTGTTGTGAACTGCGTAATCCTGTTCGCGCATGGCGACACTCCTGTTGGTTTGAAACGTTCAGTCGCAAAGATGATAACAGACGCTCTGTAACAAGCCATGCACAGAGTTTGACAGTGTGTTTCATTCAGGTATTATGGCGCCCGCAACGCAACGGAGGTGTGGCCGAGTGGTTTAAGGCAACGGTCTTGAAAACCGTCGACTGTAACAGGTCCATGAGTTCGAATCCCATCGCCTCCGCCATATTTGATACGACAAAGCCCTGATTATTCGGGGCTTTGTCGTTTCTGGGGTTCTGAAAATCATGCGCCCGTCAGGATGCGTTCCATAACTCACCCGGCTTTCACTTCTCCCGGCGTCCTGCCGAACAAAACTCTCGTCCCGCTAAAAAGCTACTTTCGTTGACATCGAAACCTTCCTACCCTTAACCAAGGAGATGGCGATGTCTAAATCGAATGGCGGTAAAAGTAGAACAACCCGACCGTTAAGTTCGGCGGTTCGAAAGCACCACCACCACCAGCAAAACCTGTCAATTACTACCGGTAAGCCTTCAGGCGGGGGATGAGGCAACGCACCAGCTAAAGGCAAGTAAACCTTTGCAGTGAGGCCAGCTGATTTCCCCCTCCTCCCGCCCCTTTGCTTTCCTTGGCACGAATTCACTTGTTTTGCCCAGGTGTGCCGCCTTCGACTCGGACTGCTCTGCCTCACCTAGAAGTCATTCAGTTGATCATGGCTCGCCCCCTGGAGACAACGTTGTACCCTGCCAAGTGCATCATTGATTGAAACCAAACTTCCGGATTTAATATTTATTAAATTTAAGTATAAGCACAACTCCCCCACCACCTATGCTATCCCCAAGAGACCAGACACATAACATTTACAGCCATTTTAAATATCACTTATCCCATTTAGTTGGAAAACCACGAATCGCAACATAAAAAACAAATTCAATACCACCAAGTAAGGGAAATGCACAATGAGCGACAACAAATCTATCGCCGAACCTAGCTCAAGCGGATCTATCGAAATTGGCGCCGTACCTGTAATCCTACGCAAGGCGCGAGACTTCAACGCCTCAAGGCATGTCCAGATTGGCGTATTGCCCTTCGGGAACGACGTAATCCACAACGCGCCTCCATATACCAACACTGACAACTCCGTTTCATACGATATTACGTTCGTCTCCAATGCTGACTATGAAGTGTATGTGGAATATGCTGCACTAACTAGTCGGCCATGCACCCTCTATTGGGACAGCAAAATTTTTGGCAACGACACCATGGCACTTGCAACAGGTGGATGGGAGGAAAATTTTCAGCAATGGGAGAAGCAAGGCGTGGTTTCCGGCGTGAAAGGGTTGCACACACTAAGCATTAGCCGAAATGGCGTTTTTCCTCATATAAGAACAATTAAGCTTGTGCTCATAAACGGCTAATTTTTTGGACAAAACCTTGAATAAAAGGTACTGATATATATTTCTTGGCTTGAGTTTGAAGCCCGGTCAAGTTTTGAGTATCAGTCGAAGTTCAAATCACGAACATAGGGGTGTATCTGAAAACGTGTTTTAGATTCGAGGAGTTGTAGGGAGGAGCGGACACTGAAACGAAGACCTCTACTGACTCTCCAAATCCAGCCAGTACTCTTCTTGCTTTGACGGAAATCGGCTGGCCCCACGGAAGGATAATATTTATTACTCTGTAGACAAGTGCGCTCGGCCATGGGGTTAAAACATTGGCTAATGCGACCCTCATATTTATCAGCGCGAAGGTATTATTTGATGGATTCTCCAGCGCTTGGTTGAGGGCGACTGTAAAAACATTTTGGTTCGTGGCCATATCCAGAACGCGCTTATTCGATAATTTGGCTAGTTATTGGTGATGGCGCGCGAAGAACCGGGCGTCCCTGGCCTTGCTGTGTCTCCTACACAGCACCTAAAGAGAGGCAGACTCAGGGAAGTGTTTTAGGTAAGACGCAAGCTCATCTTTTGAATGAGGTATGTAGAAAGTATTTGAACGAGAGTTTTTAACGATCTTAGTGAACGCCTCGCGGACGCTTGTCAGTGGAAGAAAGATGTTTCCTTCACTGAAGCCACTTTTGATTTTTGCCGCACCGCTATCGACGTAAAGCTGGACACCCTTGAACAGGATGCTGCGTGTTTTCAAAAGGGTTCTAACGTCAAGTTCCTCGATTTTTTCGAGATAAGGCTTAAGATCGTCAGTCGAATTGAACGACCAAAGCTGCAGGTGTTTGCTTTGGCGATGAGCGATCCAAAACACCCGACAAAACTCGTTATAACGCTCACTGTGCTCATTTGAGTGGTATTGCATGGGCGATCCTTTGCTCATCAATTATATAAAATTTGTCTATGCCAACCAAAGGACCGGGGGATCCGTTGTGCCAACAAGAGGCTACTATCGGAAGGGGTGGCGTGCTACTGGATATTCGTACAGTCTGGAGCCCAGGGTAAATTTTTTCCTTTCAGCGTGAGAACGGGTCATGAGGATGATTAAGCGTGCTGCCACCGCCGTATTGGCGCTTGCGCTTTCAGGGTGTGCCGGGACGGATTTTACGTACGACGAAGCTAGAAAAGTGAAGGCAGGAATGACCGAAGATGAGGTGACCCAGATCATGGGGCCTCCGTACTCTGTGGTGTCGCGATCTGAAGGGCAAATGTGGGTCTGGAGTCATGCGAACGGGATGACCGATGCGAGCCGTGTGATTTCATTCAAAATGGTAGACGGCAAGGTTGCCGAAGTGCCGACTATCCCCGCTAGCTTTAAATAGGAATGACCTGCATGAAATTGTTCGCAGGAACGTTGTTGGTAACGCTCTTGGTGGAGGTGCTCCCACAAAAGGCAGCCACTTAATAATCGTGATCCTTGCTTAGATTTTGGCGCCCCTGAAAGCTCAGCCTCTAATGGTTGTCTGGAGCGACGGGCCTGAGCGGTTCGTCATTTTCCCCGTAGCCGACCTGCCGAAAATGTTCTTTGATGGCGCACTGCTTGCTCTTCTCGGCTTTTATTTGAACCCGCTTACCCGAAGGCCACTGGTTACGCCGGCCTGAAGGACCTCGTGCTGACAATCATGGTGATGTACGGCTTACTGGTTTTATTGTTTGTCGTGAACGTCACCGTCTCGCTCGCTACTCAACCGCCAGTGGCGCCCTGACTCACCTTCTGCCCGCCAGTGTCTGTGCGAAAAAACGCTTAACGCAGATCAGGCAGTTTTGGTGTATGTCGTGATAAAACTGTCACCTCAAAGCCCAATTGCCAAGGAAGCATTCATTGCAAGACTCCAAATACCTGGAAAACCTCCGCTCACGCTTCAACGCTGGAGAGGATCTGAACTATGTCTTTTTCTGGGGACACCAGCGAAGCAAGCACGGCGTCACTGCTTCGTGCTTCAGTCAGTGGTTCGAAGCCGAATTCGTTGCAGACGGGCAACGCTACGCGACTGCCGAACATTTCATGATGGCCGAGAAGGCTGCCTTGTTCGGCGATCAGGACATTCGTGCTCAGGTGCTTTTGGCGCCCACACCCAACGCAGCCAAGGCACTTGGCCGCAAGGTGCGCGGCTTCAACGAACACGATTGGCTGGAACATCGATACGAGATTGTCGTCCGGGCCAACCGGGCCAAGTTCTCGCAAAACCCGGAACTGAATGCATTCCTCAAGGAAACCGGCTCCAGCATCATCGTTGAGGCAAGCCCGGTTGACAGCATCTGGGGCATCGGGCTTGCCCAGGATCACGAAAACGCGAGCAACCCCAACCTGTGGCAAGGCCTGAATCTGCTGGGGTTCGCGCTGATGCAGATCCGCGACGAAGAATGAGTCGCCCAGGTCGCGGCGATTTGACACCGCGACCGGCGCACAGAAGTGAAATCGGAAACCTTACGCGGCCGCCCTCTCGTGCTCGCTTTCATGGACGTAAATCCACGAGATACCCGATGGTGAGTTCTCATCAAGACGCATGAGCGCCGAGTCGACTTTCTTCTTGGTGATCCCGTCCTTGACCAGGTCGAACACTGTCAGGAAGAAGCCACCGGGTAGCGGCGTGATCGAGAGATTGGTGATATGCGATTCGGGGCTCCCGGCACGCTTGCCATGCAGGCCCCAAAGTCGCTCCCAGTAGTCGGCCCGTTCCATGATCTGGCCATCCGTGAGCACCACGCGAAAATCGTCTGCCAGCGCATCGTACAAAGGTTTTATGGCGCCTTCCGATTGCGAAGACATGCCGCGTGACCACGGAAAAAAGAGGTTGTACCAGCGATACACCTCGGCTTCGACGAGCGCTGTTTTGTCTGAGGTGTCGAGTACTCGATTGCTTGCCATCTGCGTTCTCCTTAACAAGTAAAAAAGGCGCGGGATCTCCGTTACGCATCGAACGAACGATGCCCCGCGCCTTTCAAGATCCATCCTGAAAGCTGCGTCACCGGGCTCGGCTAAAGTGATGGTTTTCCAAGTGCTGCTGTCACTTCGCTGACCCGGATAAAAAATAGTCTTTACCCTGTTGGATAGTATTGAGAACTGACCAATGGTCAAAGATGGCCGAGCGATCGCTGTCCTCCTATCCGGGGCCAGCGACGAAGATGGCATACTCCCCTGAACCTGATCATTTCGGAGACCCTTATGCTTCGCGTGTTTGAACGCAGGCTTGATCCTTTCCCGCCCGACGAGGCGCCGCCACCGCCCGTTGGCCTGATGCGTTTTCTGTGGGCCTGCACCCGGGGTGCCCGTGGCTACGTGCTTGCGCTGGCGCTGCTCAGTGCCAGTGTGTCGATCTACGAAGCCTGGCTGTTTTCGTTTCTCGGGCAAGTAGTGGACCTGCTCTCGACCTGGCAGGCCGGCGGCGCCGCGAGCGGTCAGGAAAGCCGTGTGCTGTGGGGCATCGCCATCGTCTTGCTTACGAGTATTGGCCTTGTGGCGTTGCGCACGATGGTCCAGCACCAGATTCTGGCGATCAACCTGCCGCTGCGCCTGCGCTGGGACTTCCATCGCCTGATGCTGCGGCAAAGCCTTTCGTTCTTTTCCGACGAGTTCTCCGGCCGGGTAACGACCAAAGTGATGCAGACCGCGCTGGCCGTACGCGAAGTCCTGTTCACGATCATCGAAATAGCCCCCGGCATCGGCGTTTATTTCATTGCGATCATCGCCCTGGCCGGTGGTTTTGCCCTGAAACTGATGCTGCCGTTCATTGCCTGGGTCGCCCTGTTCGGTCTGGCGATGCTGTATTTCGTGCCGCGCCTTGGACAGGTCGGGCAGGAACAGGCCCATGCGCGCTCGTCGATGACGGGGCGTATTTCCGACGCCTACACCAACATCACCACCGTCAAACTGTTCTCGCACTCCAACCGTGAAGCGCACTTCGCGCGTGCGGCGATGGAAGATTTCAAGCTCACCGGTTTTCGCCAGATGCGTCTGGTCAGCCAGTTCGAAATCGTCAATCAGGCCCTGGTCGTCGGGCTGATCCTGGGTGCCGGCGGTTATGCCCTGTGGCTCTGGCATCAGGGTCAGGTCGGTGCGGGTGCGGTGGCCGCGATCACCGCCATGGCACTGCGGATCAATGGCATGTCCCACTGGATCATGTGGCAGATGACCTCGCTGTTCGAAAACATCGGCACCGTGCAGGACGGCATGGCCACCCTCACCCGTGGCCCCAAGGTACAAGACGCGCCCGACGCCGGCGCGCTGGTGCCTTCCGGCGGCGCGGTGACCTTCGACAAGGTGCACTTCAACTACAACGGTGAGCGCCAGGTGCTCGACGGCTTGAGCCTGCACATCCGCGCCGGGGAAAAAATCGGTCTGGTGGGCCGCTCCGGGGCCGGCAAATCGACGCTGATCAATCTGCTGCTGCGCTTCTACGATGTCGACAGCGGTACGATTCGCATCGATGGCCAGAACATCGCGCAGGTGACACAGGACAGTCTGCGCAGCGCCATCGGCATGGTCACTCAGGATACGTCGCTGTTGCACCGCTCGATCCGCGACAATATTGCCTACGGGCGCCCGGACGCCACCGATGCGCAGGTTCACCGCGCCGCGATCAACGCCCAGGCCGACGGCTTCATCAGCCAACTGAGCGACCGTCAGGGTCACACCGGTTACGACACCCTGGTGGGCGAGCGCGGCATCAAGCTGTCCGGCGGCCAGCGCCAACGTATCGCCATCGCCCGGGTGATGCTCAAGAACGCACCGATCCTGCTGCTCGACGAGGCCACCAGTGCACTGGATTCCGAAGTCGAAGTCGCCATCCAGGAAAGCCTCGATGAAATGATGCAAGGCAAGACCGTCATCGCCATCGCCCATCGGTTGTCGACGATTGCCGCCATGGACCGGCTGATTGTCATGGACGAGGGCCGCATCATCGAACAAGGCACCCACGCCGAGCTGCTGGAACGAAACGGCACCTACGCGCGGCTCTGGCAGCATCAGAGCGGCGGCTTTCTCGGTGAAGATCAAGGGCTGGATGAAGCAATGGACCGGGCATGAACCGTACCGGGCCCCTTTCCCTGCCGAGCGCTGAAATTTTGTGAAATAGGGACAGATATTTTGCCCCCATCGAAACGACAAAGCCCTGAATAATCAGGGCTTTGTCGTTTCCGGGCTTTCTGGATATTACAACCAGGTCAACGCCCCGGGCACTTCAGGACTTCGCCATTGGCAGCGCCGCAACGGATGAGATCCCTGACGTCCGGGTTTTTAAAGTAGTCAACGTGCGCGTTCAGGGGGCTCTCCATGATCAGGAGCTTGGGTGCATTCTGCACAAATACGTCTGTCACATCGATCCGCGGCCGCCCTCCCGGCGTAGCCTCAGCGTTAGCGTACCAACTCGGGATATGCCAGGTGAGCAGGTCATTTGTGTCATTGAAAGAGACTATCTGAAGGCCATCGGTTTGTTTTCCGGTCTTCGTTTCTACGGTTGATTTTAAATCTGCGAGTTCCGAAAGAACATTTCCGTACACAACCGGTCCTGCGTTTTCTTGCGACTGAAACGAGAGAGCATCAAATTCACTTACAGGAAATAACTGCCGATAAAAAGGATGTGCAACGCTATCACTGGAGCGGGCCAGTGGCGGAACTTTGGCCAAACCCAGCAACGAAAGCTGATTCGCCATCATGTAGAAGGCAGGCGTATTCGTGATCATGTTTTCGATGAATCCCTGAGCGCTGCTGCGTTCGCTGTAGGGAAAAGGGTTGGTCTCACTGTCTTTTGTCCGGTCCATCAGGTCGAGGAACATGTCGTAAGTCATGCGACTGCCCAGACTGTGGGTCACGAATAAATTCTTGTGCGGTGTTTTTTCACTTTCCTGCGCAGAGGGCCATACACATTTTTTATCCTTGTCCGTAGGCGTGATGGCATGGCAAATCCCCTCTGCAAGCCCCCGCACCATGGTCTGCCCATAGGTTCCGGTATAGAGAATGGCATCGGACAAGTTCCGGTCAAAAACCTGCTCCTTGATTGTTTTGTCGAGCAAAAGCCTTGGTGGCGCCTGTACCGTTGCAGGAATTTTCGGGTTGGGGAACTCAATGCATGGCTCGCGTTTTTTATTTGCGAAAACAGACGGCGAGTCATATCCAAGCTGATTGCTTTTCAGCCATCGGGTCAGGGGTGACCAGGTAATTTCAATCGCCTCTACGCTCACTACGCGGTCCTTGTCAGGCAGAGTCAGAGAGTAATTTCTTTTGAGGACGTTCACCCCTGAGTGTGGGTCTTCTTCTCCCCCCATAAAGACGTTCACATAGATGAATTCATCAGATTTGATTCCGTCGGGTACGGGTTTCAATCCCATCGCAGCAGCGTTTTTTTCATTCAACCAGCCGTCAGGACCCAGGGCGTAACCCGGACAGTGATCTCCTACACCATGAACAAAAAACAGCCTCACAGGGGTGTTGTCAGGGAGCAGTTTATGTAACGGTTTTATAGAGCCTGGAGAGTTATCGCTGGCATTGTAGATAAGAGGGGTGGACGAGCAAGCGGTCAAACTCAAAACGATAGTTGCGCAGAGCGCGCGCGAGATGTTCATTTTCAGACTCCTTGCCTATGGATGCAGCTATCCACTCATGGGCATTGAAGTCATGCAGATTTGAGGCTGGCGGAGTGCACACAGATGCCCATGTTCAGGTTAGGTGTGAAAACCATGGCTGCAACCTGCGTTTTGAGAATCGTATTAAAGCTCGCACAAGCGTCTTGATGTCCGCGTGCTGATGGGCAACCCTTGCCTCAAAGACCGATTGACCGGCCTCTGAGGCAAAGCAGATACGCTGAATGACTCAGACCATTCAGACAGCGCATCACTGCAAATCACAAGCGAAAGTACGATACGTAAGGCAGGAACGGCGAACGCAGGACCTGAATAGTGTTCATGTCAAACACTTCAAGCAGCGCTTGTGTTTCGCCCGGGAAGTGAGGGCAGTTCAGCTCGTCAAATACCAGAATCGAACCTTTTGACAGTCGTGGCTTGATCGCTTCCAGCACATCCTTCGTCGGCTTATAGACGTCCATATCGAAAATGGCCATCGAGATGAGCGAGTGAGGATTGTCTTCAAGCCATCGTTTCGAAGTCTCTGAAGCATCGCCCTTGATCAGGGTGAACTTCTTCAGGTGATTATTCGGGCTTAACGACTCTTGAGCCTGGAGAAGCCGCTCCAGCAAATTCTCATAGCCATCGTCTACATGAAAATCGCCCGCTTTTACTTGCGCGCCATCTTTCTCGTCAACTTCGGCAAAACCGCTGAAGGTGTCGAAGCCAAAGATATGCCGCGAGTAATTGTAGGGTTCCTTGATAGCCCGAAGATTCAGCAACGTTGCCAGACTGCTGCCGTAATGAACGCCAAACTCGCAGATAGATCCCGCGACAGGGAGCATCTCGTCGTACAGGAAGTTAAGGTTCAAGATTCGCGCCAGGGAAGGCCTAGACAGAGTAGCAACCGAAGGCCAGTTCCAGTATTCCCCTGCGATTGTATGAATCTCGCCATGAATATCCCGCAGCTCCTTGTAGGCATCCGCTTGGCTGGGAGGGGTGAAAAACAGCTGACCGTCTTGAGTTTTCATTTACTTTCCATCAAAAAGTTAAGACCGTTCGAAATGAGTTTGCTTTGAATCAGGTAGGCCAGTTTGGAAACCCTGGCGTGGATGCTGGATATATTTTGATCCGGCCTGTGCACGAGCCCCATGCCTCCGATGATAATCGCCTCCAGCGTCAGCTCGGCGTTCAATATCCTTGACCAGACATGCCGCGAAGCCTCGTAGCCGACAGTACCGCTCTCGTATTCATCCGACGCCGTGAGCAATCTCACGGGAACAGGATCGCCCACTGCCTTGTTAAGAAAACGCTCGAGCTGCCCAAGCAGCAAATCAAAGAGCTCTTCACCTGGGGACTCGTGGAGCTGACCCGTTTTTATGTCGATTCCGGACACACACTGGGTGAACGGCCCTGGATTTCGGCGCAAAAAGTCTTGCGCAAGATCGTAGAGAGAACCTCTATCCCAAGAGGCCGGGTATTGATACAGCGATTGATTCGCGTAATAGAAACCCTTATCGAGCCCCAGATGTTTGAGGTTAGCCGTGGTGGCGGCCTGATAGGACTTGAATCGGGACTCGATCATCTCGTCCGCACTTTGCTTGTCAAAGGACGGGTAGTTGACCGGAAAACTGTCAGCGATTCCGAACTGGATAAAAAAGTAACGACGTTCAACCGGGACCGTACTCAAACACTCATTGAGCGCATCGGTGAGCACAACCGGATACTCGTGCCAGTTATCGTTGGCATGAATGACCGCATCGGTTTCAGACACGATAGTCACAATCGAATCGTATTCCGTAAAATCCGGATTGATGAAGCATCTCAGCTCCACTCCGTCGACGTAATGCGCCTCTTCTGTCAGCTCAACCGGATAACGGCCGGTAAGGCGCTCAATACGTTTGGACAGCCCATTCGTCTTGAACTTCGGAACAAAGAACGTGGCGTCCGCCAGATGCTGCTGAATGAAAAACTCATCCAGATGATCGTCATGACCATGCGAAATAATGACATTAAGTTTATCGACCGAAAGAGAAAGCAACTTCTCAATCATTGCTGTTCTGGGTGACGGGTTTTGAATCCAGCCGCCAAATGCTGGAGAAACGTACCAGGGATCAGTAAGAAAATAACTGCCCTTCTCTTCCAGAAGCAATGAGGCGTGATTGACGAACTCTATATCCAACTGCCTAACCCTTCATATATTAATTAATCAAATCGTGAGTTAAGCAAAAGAACAACCACCTCAAAAAAATAACCCACTGCCAGTTTACTGACAAACCACCACTAAACGCAGCCGGTACACCACTTTGCATACATTTTCAATCACCTGCTCAAAAAAATAACACACCTGGGCTCAGTACGAAAAGTAGCAACG
This sequence comes from Pseudomonas sp. COW5, assembly GCF_026240005.1. Lineage (NCBI taxonomy): Bacteria > Pseudomonadati > Pseudomonadota > Gammaproteobacteria > Pseudomonadales > Pseudomonadaceae > Pseudomonas > Pseudomonas sp. COW5. The sequence goes on from NZ_JAPHVP010000001.1 coordinate 5,796,201, forward strand.
CGGCCGTCGCAGCGTGCAGATCAGCAAGGTACTCTGGTCCTGTATCGGCCGCCGAACGCGATTCCACACCTGTCCATTCAAGAAAAATTCTGAGGTCTTTGATGTTGTTTTCAAAAACGTGGCTCGCACTTGCAGGCCTGGCGCTTGGCCTGACCGGCCCCCATGTTCAAGCGAAGGAGCCGTTGCTATACACCCTCGACGCTTCAACGATATTGCCAGGCGACGGTTACAGTTGGGGCTTCGCGGCACTGGAACCCAAGGGTCCGCATCTGTTCGTGGCCCGCCGTGAAAACGGCCTGTCGGTGTTCGACGTCGAACAGCAAAAACTGTTGAAGACCCTCGACAATTCTGCCGGTGCCAACGCGGTTGCTTTCGTGCCGGAACGCAACCGCGCCTACGTCGCCAACATGGATGGAACGCTGGGGATCGTGGCGCTGGATCGGCTGCAAGTGCTGCAACGACTCAAGCTCGATTCGGGCAACCTCAACAACCTTGTCTACGACGCCAGCCGTGACCGGCTGATCGTCACCAGCGGCCGGCGCGGCGATCATTCGACGCTGTATCTGATCGATGCGAAAACCGATCGCCTGACCGATGCGGTGGACATTCCAGCGCAAAAACTCGACGGCCCGGTGATCCTTGAAAACGGCCACTTCATCGTCCCCATGCGCGACGAGGATAAAGTCGCCGTGCTTTCAGGGGCGAAGCTTGAACAGCAGCAATTCTGGACATTCAAGGGTTGCAGCAAACCCAGCGCACTGGCCGTCGACGAATCGCGTCAACGCCTGTTCGTGGCCTGCCGTGGCGCTGACCCGATTCTGGTGGTCGCCAACCTGAAAACCGGCAAGACCTTGAGCACCCTGCCCATCGGCCGCGCCGTGAATGCGCTGGCTTACGATCGGGAGAAAGACCAGTTACTGGTACCCAGCGGCGCCGACGCCAGCCTTGCGATTGTCCAACGCGACGATCAAGGGCAATACCAGTTGCGCGGCAGCGTCGGAACCCGGCCATGGGCGCACAACATGGTGCTGGACGCCAAACGCGGTCAGGCCTACCTGTTCACCGCCGATTTCACCCAGCCGGCGCCGAGCCGGGAGCAACCCAAACCCGACCCGGCATTTCACCCCGACACCTTCACCGTCCTGACCTACAAGGCGCAGTAATCGTCAGGAGGCCTCGATGACCTCGGCGGCGTGTGCCTTGCGCCGCCGACGCTCGAACCACAGGTAAACCACCGGCGTGGTGTAGAGCGTCAGGATCTGCGAAACCGCCAGGCCACCGACAATCGCAATGCCCAACGGCTGACGCAACTCCGAACCGGCGCCGTGCCCGAACGCCAGCGGCACAGCACCCAGCAATGCCGCCAGCGAAGTCATCAGGATCGGCCGCAAACGCAACAGGCACCCTTCCCTCACCGCTTCACGCGGCGACAAACCACGCTGCTGCGCCTGCAGGGTGAAGTCGACAATCATGATCGCGTTCTTCTTGACGATGCCGATCAGCAGAATGATCCCGATCATCCCCAGCACCGACAGATCCTGCCCGCACAGCATCAAGGCCAGCAGCGCGCCGAAACCGGCGGACGGCAAAGTCGAGATGATCGTCAGCGGGTGGATCGCGTTTTCATACAACACGCCGAGCACGATGTAGACCGTCAGGATCGCCGCCAGAATCAGCCACGGTTGCGATTTCAGCGAATCCTGAAACGCCTGGGCGGTGCCCTGAAAACTGCCCGCCACGGTGTCAGGCATGGCGACCGCCAGCGACGCCTGATTGATCGCGCTGACCGCCTCGCTCAAGGCATGTCCAGGCGCGAGATCGAACGACAGGGTAATGGCCGGGAACACGCCCTGATGGTTGATGATGATCGGCACCTGCTCGGTCTTGAGGCTGGCCAGCAGGTTCAGCGGCACCAGCGCCCCGGAGCTTGCGCGAACGAACAGATGCTCAAGGGTGGCGGTGGACGTTTGCCAGCTCGGGTCCAGTTCCAGAATCACATGGTTCTGATCCAGCTGCGTGAACATGGTCGCGATCTGCCGCTGGCCGAACGCGTCGTACAGCACGTCATCAATCGCTTGAACGGTCACGCCCAGACGCGCAGCGGTCGGACGGTCGATCACCAGCGTCGATTGCGGGATGGCCTGCTGCTGGTCGGAAGTCACGTGCTGCAATTGCGGCAAGGTCTTGAGTTTGGCCAGCAGCACCCCGCTCCAGTGATCCAGCTCGACGCTGTCCGGGTCCTGCAGGGTGTACTGATACTGGGTCTTGCTGGCCCGGCCGCCGATCTGGATGTCCTGGTTGGCCTGCATGAACACCTTGACCCCGGCCAACCCGTCCAGCGCCGGTTGCAGGCGCTGGATCACCTGCGCGGCGCTGGCCGTACGTTCACTGAACGGCTTGAGGTTGATCATCACCTTGCCCTGGCTGACCGTCGGGTTCGGACCGATCCAGAAATACACCCGCGCTACCGCCGGGTCCTGACCAATGATCTCCGCCGCACGGTTGACCTGCGCGCGCATGGCCGTCGGCGAAATGTCCGCCGCCGCTTCCGCCACGCCCTGGATCAGACCGTTGTCCTGCTGCGGGAAGAAGCCCTTGGGAATCCCGATATACAGTACCGCCGTGGCCGCCAGCGTGGCGATGGCCACCGCCATGGTGATGCGCTGGTGATCCAGCACCCAGTCCAGACTGCGACGATAGCCGTTGTGCAACCGGTCGAACACGCGCTCGCAGGCCTGGGCAAAGCGCCCCTCCTCCTGATCGGCATGGGGTTTGAGCAGCCACGCGCAGAGCATCGGGGTAATGGTCAGCGAGACGATGCCGGACATGATGATCGCCACGCTGACGGTCACCGCAAACTCACGCATCAAGCGCCCGACAATGCCGGACATCAACAGGATCGGCAGGAACACCGCAATCAACGACACCGTCATCGAGACGATGGTGAAACCCACTTCGCGCAAACCGTCGACCGCCGATTGCAGACGCGACTTGCCCATTTCCAGGTGCCGGACGATGTTCTCCATCACCACGATGGCGTCGTCCACCACGAAGCCGACGGCAATCGCCAGGCCCATGATCGACAGGTTGTCGAGGCTGTAGCCAAGCAAATACATGACGCCGAACGTTGCCACCAGCGACAGCGGAATGGTCAGGCTGGGAATCAGCGTGGCGGTGGCCTTGCGCAGGAACACGAAGATCACCACGACCACCAGCGCAATCGACAGCAGCAAGGTGAACTGCATGTCATTGACCGACGCTTCGATGGTCTGCGTGCGGTCGCCCACCACTTGCACCTGCACGTCGCGAGGCAATGAGGCGGTCAGTTCAGGTAACTTGGCCTTGATCGTGGCGATGGTCGACAACAGGTTGAAACCCGGTTGCTTGTGGATGTCGACGATGACCGTCGGTTCGCCCCCCAGTTGCGCGGCCTGCTGGGTGTCCTCGGCCCCGGCGATGACCCGGCCCAGATCGCCGAGTTTGATCGGCATGCCGTTTTTATAGGCGACGACCTGATCGCGATAATGCTGCGGATCGAGCAACTGGTCGGTTGCGCCAAGGGTGATCGAACGGCTCTGGCCATCGAGCGTGCCTTTGGGCTGATCGAGTGTGCTGACGCCGATCACGCTGCGCACATCTTCCAGCGTCAGACCGCGAGCGGCCAGCGCATCGGGATCGATCTGCACGCGCACCGCCGGTTTCTGCTCGCCATGGAAATCCACCAGACCGACGCCGGGCATTTGCGACAGGCGCTGGGCGATGTAGTTGTCGGCGTAGCGATCCAGCTCCGGCAGCGTGCGGGTCGGCGACGTCACCGCCAGCGACAGCACGGTGCCTTCCGCCGGGTTGACCTTGTTGAAGGTCGGCGCGCTGGACATGGTCTTGGGCAGATTCGGCGTGGCGGTGTTGATCGCCGTCTGTACGTCCTGGGCGGCACCGTCGATGTCCCGCGACAGGTCGAATTGCAGCACCACCTGGGTCTTGCCGGCGGCGCTCGACGAGGTCATCGAAGTGACTTGCGGCACGGCGGCAAAGGCTCGCTCCAGTGGGGTTGCCACCGACGAGGCCATGGTTTCCGCGCTTGCCCCGGAGAGTTTCGCGGTGACCTGAATGGTCGGAAAATCCACCGTCGGCAGCGGCGCCACCGGCAACTGGAAGTACGCGAAAGCCCCCAGCAACATGACACCGAGCGCCAGCAGGCTCAGCCCCACACGCCGTTGAATCAGTCCGGCCAGCGCATTCATCGGGCGGCCTCCGCCAGGTCGGCGGTGGTGTCAGTCTTTACCGGCACAACTTTTAGCCCCGGCGCGACCCGAGACTGGCCTTGCACCACAACGGTTTCGCCGGCATTCAGGCCCTGACGAATCCACTGCTTGCCGTCCACCACATTGGCGGCGTCCACCAGACGCGGCTGTACCCGCTGATCGGCATCGACCACATAGACGAAATTGCCCTGACGCCCCAATTGCACCGCATCGGCGGGGACAACGGCCACGTCGCGATGGGTCTGCACCAGCAGCCGCGCACTCACCAGTTCACCCGGCCACAGCTTGGCATCAGCGTTGTCGAACTGCGCCTTGAGCTGGATCTGCCCGCTGGCCGCCGTCACCTGGCTGTCGATGAAACTCAGATGACCTTTGGCGATTTCCTGCTGGCCATCGCGGGTCATGGCGACCACTTGCAAGGCACCTTTGGCGTTCTCTTCAAGGATCTCCGCCAGTTCGTCCTGGGACACGGCGAACGCGACGGAGATCGGATTCATCTGGGTGATCGTCACCAGCCCCGTCGCTTCGGCACCGTGGGCAATCGCGCCGACATCCAGCAGACGCTGGCCGGTGCGACCGGTCAGCGGCGCCTTGACCTGCGTGAACTCCAGTTGCAGCCGCGCCGCATCCAGCGCCGCCTGATCGGCCTGCACCGTCGCCTGTTGCGCGGCCAGTTGCGCGCGGTAAGTGTCGACGTCCTGGGTCGGCCCGGCTTTCGCGGCCGCGAGTTTGCTGGCCCGGTCGAGGTTGACCTTGAGGTTCGCCAGTTGCGCCTGATCCTTGGCCAGCAACGCCTGCGCCTGGGCGACCTGGGCCTGATAAACCCGTGGATCGATCACCGCCAACAGGCTGCCGGCGGTAACGGTCTGCCCTTCGTTGAACAGGACTTTCTGCAACTCGCCGTCCACCCTCACCCGCACATTGACGCTGTTGAGCGCCTGCACGTTGCCGATGGCGCTGATCCACACCGGCAGATCCTGACGGCTGACCTTGCTCATCTGTACCGGAATCGCACCGACATCAGTTTTCACCGGCGCAGCGTGAGCCTGTTTGATCCATTGAAAACCGCCGACGGCCACCGCCAGCGAAAGTGCCGCGACGCCCAGAAAAACGGTGCGACGACGTGGGTGCAGGACAGTCATGGATGAGTCACCTGAACAGAAGAATTGAGTGCGAGGGCGTCAGCGGAAAAGTCCCCGCCCAGGGCCCGGAACAGGCCGACCGCCGCTTGAAGGTGTTGCAGACGGACCTGCAACAGCGTGTCTTCGGCCTGATATTGCGTGCGTTCGACGATCAGCAACGTCTGGAAGTCGGTGGAGCCGAGGCGGTAGCGAACCTGCGCCAGACGCGCCGCTTCCCGCGCCGAATCCACTGCAGAGGCGTTCAATGCGTAACTCTTGTCGAGCTCGCGGGCGGCGCTGATCTGGGTTTCGACGTCTTGCAGGGCTTCGACGATGGACTCGCGATAACTGGCGGTCAGTTCCTGTACGTGAGCCTGATCGAAATGCAACTGGCCCTTGAGTTGGCCCCCGGCAAACACCGGTTGCCCGAGGGTGCCGATGACGCTCCAGATCTGCCCGCCGGCGAGGGTGTCGATCCCGCCCAGCAGGTCCAGCGACAGATTCGGCAGGAACGCTGCACGGGCTACGCCGACGTCGAAGTTGGCGGATTTCAGCCGCGCTTCGGCAGCCTGGATATCCGGCCGCTGACGCAGCAGGCCGATGGGTAGACCGGTCGCCGGTTGCGGCACTTGCAATGCACCGAGGCTGTCGCCCTGCAAATGGAAGCCCTCGGGCGGCGCGCCGACCAGAACCGCCAGTTGATACAGCGCCTGATCCCGCAGCTGACGCAGCGGCGGCATTGCCGCTTCGAAGGTCTGCATGGCGTTGCGCTGCTGGGCGACTTCAAGGTTGGAAACGGCGCCCTGACTGGCCTGGATTTCCACCAGATCCAGCACCTGACGGGCATCGTCGGCGATGGACTGGGCCAGACGCAGGCGCTCTTCCAGCGACAGCACCTGAAAGTAACTGTCGGCGATGCTCGCACTCAGGCTCATGCGCAGGGTCTGGGCATCGAACGCGGTGGCGTTGGCCAGCGCATCGGCGGAATCGGCGGCGGCGCGCTGCTTGCCCCAGAAATCCACTTCATAGGTGGCTTCGGCAAATACGCTGCGTTTCTGCGTGGTGCCGTAGTTGTTCTGGCGCTGATAGTTGCCGCCCAGATTCAGCGCCGGATATTGCCCGGCGCCTGTGACCTGCGCGGAGGCTCGCGCCTCGTCGATACGGCTGATCGCCGCTTTGAGGGTGAAGTTGGAGGCCAGCCCGCGCTCGATCAACTGATCCAGCTCGGCACTGTGAAACTCGCGCCACCATTGACCGCCCGCAGCGGATTGACCGCCAGAAGCCGCGTTCCACTGTTGGGCCAACGGCAACTCGGGCTGCCGATACTCGGGCACCATCGAGCAGCCGCCGAGGGTCAATATGCCCAACAGGATCAGCGTCGCCGATGATTGAAATGCAACGCGCCGTCTGCGCGTCTTGGTCTTTGGAACCGACATGAGCAAGCTGTCTCCCCGCTTGAGCCTTTGTGGAGCGATCCACGAATGCGGCGAAGATAGCGAGGGGTGCCTGCCAGAGCGTTCCCCGACAGATAAACTTTTGTTTAGCCTTGCTCGGGCGTCGTCTGGAAGCTGTAACCGGCGCCGGGGATGGTCTTGATCAACGAATAGTCGAAACCGTCATCGAGTTTGCGCCGCAAACGGTGGATGTGTTTGTCGATGACGTTGTTGTTGGGATCGAAGTCGTAGTCCCAGGCACTGTCGAGCAACATGTCGCGGGTGACGATCTGGCCGCTGTGGCGCATGAGTTTTTCCAGCAACAGGGCTTCGCGGTGCTGCAGGGCAATCACCTTGCCCCGCCGCACCGCCGTGCGCGTGGCGCAGTCCAACTGCAACTCGCCGACCACCAGTTGCCGCCCCGGCCCCGCGACCTGATCGCGCCCGCGCAGCAAGGCTTCGAGCCGCGCCAGCACTTCGGCGAAGGCATAAGGCTTGGCCAGATAATCATCACAACCGGCCTGCAAACCTTCGACCTTCTGCTCGGTCGAGGCCTGGGCGCTGAGCATCAGGATCGGCACTCGCACCTGCCGGGCGCGCAAGGCCTTGATCAGACCGATGCCGTCCAGGCCCGGCAAGCGCCGGTCGACGATCAGCACGTCGTGAATGCCTTCCAGCGCCATGTCCAGACCGCTGTTGCCATCGCCGGCAACATCGACCACATGCCCGCTTTCGCTCAAACCGCGCAGCAGGTAAGCGGCGGTCTGGGCATCGTCTTCAACCACGAGAATGCGCAAGGCACCTACTCCATCAAGCCAACCTGAACTTTTATTTATCCGGCGGGAACGTGGCGCAACCGCAGGCTTTGCCACACTATGCCATCTCTGCCTGATGATGTGAGTGGTTCAAAAGCCATGACCCATGTTCTGGTCGTCGAGGACGACTTGCCCACCCGCCGCGAAATCGAAGCGGCGCTGACTGACCACGGTTTCACCGTGAGCAGCGTCGACAATGGCCGTGAAGGCCTGTTGAAAGCCCTCGGCGAGCCGTTCGACCTGATCGTGCTCGACCGCATGCTGCCCGGCGGCCTCGACGGTCTGGGCGTGCTTACCGCGTTGCGCGCCGCCAGCGTGAACACCCCGGTGCTGATCCTCAGCGCCCTGAGTGCGCTGGATGAACGGGTACGCGGCTTGCGCGCCGGTGGCGACGACTACCTGACCAAGCCTTTCGAATTCATCGAGCTGACCGCCCGCCTGGACGCCCTGAACCGACGCCGGGCCGAACCGGTGGCCGTGACTCAGGAAACCCGCCTGAAGGTCGGTAACCTGGACGTCGATCTGCTCAGCCGCACCGTGCGCCGTGGCGAGCGCACCATCGATCTGGTGCCCCGTGAATACGCATTGCTCGAACATCTGGTGCGCCACGCCGATCAGGTGGTGACACGCACCATGCTCTTCGAAGCGGTGTGGAATTACAGCTATGACGAACGCACCAACGTGATCGAAGTGCACATGAGTCGCCTGCGCCGCAAGGTCGATGGCGAAGGCGAGCCGCCGATGATCCATACCATTCGTGGAGCCGGGTATGTCCTCCGTTCACCTGAGTGAAATCCCGCGCACCATCAGTTTTCGCACGGCGTTGCTGTTTCTCGGGCTGTTCGGCTGCTCGTTTCTGGCGTTGTTCGGTTACGTCTACTGGCAAACGGCGTTCTACCTGAAGACCGAAGCCGACACGGCCCTGTATCGACAAGTGGAAAACCGCAGCGCCCAGCCGCCGGAACTGCAATTGCAGGAGATCCGCAAACACGCTTTGCAGGACGTCGAAGCGCGCCTGCCCCACAGCCTGTTCGATGCCGACGGCAAATTCATTGCCGGTGTGATCAAAGAACTGCCGCCCTTCTCTGCTTATGACAAGCCGCAGGAGTTTCGCTGGCTCAAGTCCAACGGGCATCACCGGCCGGTGCGCTTCATCGTGCATAAACTGGCGGACGGCAAAACCCTGCTGGTCGCCCAGGATGTCCACGACATCCGCGAGTTCGACGAACTGCTGATCAACGCGCTGATTTCCGGTGGCCTGCTGCTGTTGCTGGTCGGGCTACTCGGCGCCGTGGTGCTGGGTTATTCGGCACATCGGCGGCTGGACAAGGTCAGTCGTTCGATCAAGGGCATCATCGAAGGCGATTTGAAAGGACGTTTGCCGGTCAAGGGCAACAACGATGACATCGACCGACTGGCTTCCGTGGTCAACGGCATGCTCGATGAACTGGAGCGTTTGATGAGCGAAGTCAAAGGCGTCTGCGACGACATCGCCCACGACCTGCGCACGCCCCTCACACGCCTGATCGCCGGCCTGGAGCGCACCCAGCGCAGAGGTCTAAATGAAGCGCAATACGCCGCCAGCATCGACGCGGCGCTGACCGAAGCCAAAGCCTTGCTGCTGACTTTCAAGGCCCTGCTGCGGATTTCCGAAATCGAAAACAGCGCCCGGCGCAGTCACTTCGCGCCGCTGGACCTGAACCTGATCAGCGCCGATGCCGCCGAACTCTACGAACCCCTGGCCGAAGAACGCGGCATCAGCCTGACCATCGAAAACAGTCAGGCCCCCGCGATCATGGCCGGTGACGCACAACTGCTGTTCGACGCGCTGTGCAACCTGCTCGACAACGCCATCAAGTTCTCGCCCGACCACAGCCAGGTGCGCCTGAGCGTGATTGCCGATCAGGACAACGTCGGAATCCGCGTCATCGACAACGGGCCGGGCATTCCCCCGGCCGAACGCGAAGCGGTGTTGCGCCGGTTGTACCGCGCGGAATCCAGCCGCCATACGCCGGGCAACGGGTTGGGCTTGAGCATGGTGTCGGCGGTTGCGCGCCTGCATGACATGCGAGTGACGGTGAACGATGCGGCGCCGGGGTGCCGGATTGATTTGTTGGGCAAGGCAACGCCGGCCAGCCATTGAAAACCGACAGGCCTCAACCCACCGACCTCAACCATTCCAACAAATCCATTTCCAGGCTGCCCGGTTTGGGGGGCGCAGGCGACAGCAGGCAATAATGCGAGCCGTCTTCAACGAAACCTGCCGGTGCGGCCAACACCCCGCTCTCGATATCGTCGCGGACCAGATGCCAAGGACCAATGGCCACCCCCAGGCCAGCGACAGCCGCCTGAATGCTGAAATAGAAGTGCTCGAAAGACTGCCTCTGCGTCGCAGGAACCGGCTGGCCCGCTGCGGCGGCCCATTCCTGCCAGGCCGTGGGTCGGCTGCTCGTTTGCAGCAGAGGGCCCGTGGCACGCAGGCATTTCCCGCTTTCATCGAACCACTGACCGACTTTATCCGGCCGACAGATCGGCCCGACCTTTTCGGCAAACAAGCGCTCGGCGTGATAACCGGAAGGCCGGGGGAAATCGTCGCGACGAATGGCCAGGTCGATTCCCTGTTCAAATGAAAACGGCCCGCCGCCGGCCACCAGATGAATGTCCGGACCGTGATGTTGTTTCTGGAAATCACTCCAGCGCGGAATCAACCAGCGCATCAACAGCGTCGGCTCGCAGGACAGGACCAGCCGCCGCGTCCGGCGCGCCTCAGTACGTATCTCGCGGACGGCCTGGTTCATCACCCCCAAACCTTCGCTCACCGCTTTCAGCAGTCGCCTCCCCGACTCCGTCAGGAAAACCCTTCGCTGACGCCGCTCGAACAGGTCAACGCCCAGATCCTCTTCAAGCAGGCGCACCGCCCGGCTGATGGCGCCGGGTGTCAGATGCAGTTCGTCAGCCGCACGGGCGAAGTTCTCGAACCGGCCTGCGGATTCGAAGCAACGCAGTGCCAACAGAGAAGGCATTCGCCCCTCGGAAAACGGTGAGTCAGATTCACCATTTACTTCAGAAATCATCGTTAGTTCCAGCGTTCACTATCTGTAAACATGGCTTTCTATCACCAACCCACCCAAGGTTCCACCATGAGCGAATGGATAGTCGTAATCACCATCACCCTGCTGGCATGCATCAGCCCCGGACCGGACTTCGCCCTGGTCTCGCGTAACGGTTTGCTGCTCTCTCGACGCGCAGGCGTACTTACGGCGATGGGCATTGGTCTCGGAGTGCTGGTGCATGTCGGCTACACCCTGCTCGGGCTCGGATTGGTGCTTCAACAATCGCCCTGGTTGTTCAATGCACTGAAACTGGCGGGGGCTGCGTATCTGGTTTATCTGGGCATCAAAATGCTTCGTTCCAGACCTGACGTTCAGCAGCCGGATGCTGCGTCACCCGCCCTGTCGGATCTGGCTGCGCTGCGTTCAGGTTTTCTCACCAATGTGTTGAACCCCAAAACCTCGATTTTCATCGTGAGCCTGTTCATGGGTGTCGTCCGGCCGGACACCGGCCTGCCGCTACAAATGGCCTACGGGCTGTTCATTGCCGGGGCGCATGTGCTGTGGTTCAGCCTGGTGGCGCTGTGTTTCTCGGCCGGGCGGGTGCGGGAGAAACTGCTGGCGGCACGGCAGTGGATTGACCGGGCGTTCGGCGGCCTGCTCGTGGGCTTCGGGATTCTGCTGACGCTGTCTCAGCGATCAGGCTGAACGCATTGCTACACAGCGATACATAACCACCGTTTCATGACACATCCCCGGTACATGCCGATGCAAAAGTGTGGGCCATCGGAGCCTTCCTTCCGACTCAACCACTCACACAGGCAGACCTTCTCATGATCAATCAAATCGACACCGTGCTGTACACCGGCAAGACCCGCACCACCGGCGGACGCGATGGCGCATCGCGCAGTTCCGACGGCAATCTGGACGTCAAGCTGTCGCCACCGGGTTCCAACGGCAGCGGCACCAACCCGGAACAATTGCTGGCGGCCGGCTGGTCGGCCTGTTTCATCGGCGCCATGGGCAAAGCGGCGGCTGCGCTGAAGATCAGGCTGCCAGCGGATGTGGCGGTGGAAACCGAAATCGATCTGGGCAAGACCGGCGACGCGTTTTTCCTCCAGGCACGCTTGAATGTCAGCCTGCCGGGGCTGGAGCCTTCGGTCGCCCAGTCGCTGGTGGAAGCCGCGCACCAGACCTGCCCTTACTCCAAGGCCACGCGCGGCAACATCGACGTGACCCTGCGCCTGATCTGAATCCCGATCCCCCCTATACGCCCGAGGCAGTGCCTCGGGCGTTTTGTTTTGTCGGAACAGACACGTTCGGCTGACCATGCTGACGTGTGGTCACCAGCCCGATAAAGGAAATGGCCAGCGCCAGGCCAATGGTCGATGTCACTTCCAGACGATGCTCCGGCGTCAGCATCATCACCGCGAGCGCGGCACAGATGAACGCCATCACCAGATACGTCAGCCACGGAAACAGCCACATGCGAAAGGTCAGCTCGACATTCTGCCGAAGCAACATCCGGCGCATACGCAGCTGGGAAACCGCGATCACCAGGTACACCAGCAACGCGATGGCGCCGGAACTGGCAAGCAGGAATTGAAACAGGCCGGCGGGCATGAAGTAGCTGAGCAGCGTCACCCCGGCGCCGATGACGCTGCTGGCAATCACCGCCGCCCTCGGCACGCCTGCGCCGGAAGTCACTTTCAACCCGTGCGGTGCATCGCCGCGAAGCCCCAGTGAAAACAGCATGCGCGAAGCGATATAGATCGACGAGTTCATGCAACTGGCCACCGCAATCAACACCACCACATCGACCATGAATTTGGCGTGGGGAACGTTCATCAACTCCAGTGCGCGCTGATAGGAACCGACGGACGCCAGCAGCGGATCGTTCCACGGCACCACGGAAATCACCACGAAAATCGACAGCAGATAGAACACACCGATGCGCCAGACCACCGAACGCGTGGCCTTGGCGATGTTCTGCGCCGGATTGTCTGACTCGGCAGCGGCGATGGTCACCGCCTCGGTGCCGATGAAACTGAACATGATGGTGATGAACGCGCCGACCACCGCCGACAAACCATTGGGGGCGAACCCGCCATGTTCTTCCATCAAGCGGCTGAGGCCGCTGGCTTCACGCTCGGGAATCCAGCCCATCAGTACGGCGAAGCCCACGCCGATGAAGCCGATGATCGCCACGACCTTGGCCATGGCGAACCAGAATTCGAACTCGCCGTATTTGGAGACACTGAACAGGTTGGTGATCACCAGCAGGATGATCGACACCAGCGCAAACAGCCACGCATCGACCTGGGGAAACCACTGATTCAAGACATGCCCGGCGGCCAGCGCCTCGATGGGGATGACCAGCACCCAGAACCACCAGTAGAGCCAGCCGATGGTGAAGCCTGCCCAGCGACCGATGGCCTGATCGGCGTAGGTGGAAAACGATCCGGTGTCCGGTCGGGCCACCGCCATCTCCCCCAGCATGCGCATGACCAGCACCACCAACAGGCCGGAAAACAGATACGCCAGCAACACCGCCGGCCCCGCCGCTGCAATGGCGTGCCCGGAACCGACAAACAACCCCGCGCCGATGATTCCTGCAATTGACAACATGGTCACGTGACGTGGTTTGAAACCCTGCGCCAACTGACCGCTCGATTCCTTCGAATTCAGGCTGTTCATTGTTTTTGTTGTTCTCTGATGGACGCCTCACCTTACGTGGCTGAAGTTCAACGCAAATAGCCCGGGTGCGGCATGCCGATGCCTGATGTCGACATGCACGGGTGACGGTCAGCGAGAACCGGCAAGCGTTTTGCGCATGAAAACCCGGGCAAATCCGTCCTCGGTGGCGCGATGGGTTTCCACAAAACCGAGCTTTTCATAGATGGCGACGTTCTCGGTCATCCGCTCGTGGGTGTACAGCCGCACCGCTTCGCAACCGAGACTCAGCGCATGCTTTTCACAGAAGGTCATCAGCACTTTGCCGAGCCCCTTGCCCTTGTGCCGGGGCGACACCGCGACGTTGATCAGCAGCAACTCCTTGCCCTCCTGGCTCATCACCAGCACACCGAGGATTTCCTCGTTGTCGGTCAGCACGAACGTATCGGTTTCGCGCAGCACTTGTTCGTAGTCATCGAGCATCGGCGCGGGTTGGCGGCCGATGCGCGGGATGTAAGGGCTGTAGGCCTCATCGACCAGTGTGGCGATGGGCGCGGCGTCTTCGGAGTGGGCGCGACGAAGGGTCTGCAAGGGGAGCCTCTTCAGTGATGGTGAATGAGGCGCTCAGCATGCGATGGATGGCGATCCCGGAGCAAATCCATCACCTGCCCGTAGCACAATCGAAGCGTCCGAGGATGAACATACGTTCACCAAAAACCTCACCGGATGCGTCTAGTCTGCGGGTTCCAACATAGTGACTACAGGAGTAACCCACCATGTTCTCGCACGAAAGCATCCCGCTGATCATCCTTTTCATCATCCTGCTGCTTGGCGTGCTGACGGCTGTTTTGCATCCGATGCATGCGTTTTTCAGCTGGCTCAAGCGGCGCAAACAAAGAGCATCTGCCGGGGTTGTGAAAGAGGTGGATGCGCGTTGAAGTTGCATGTTTGAGTCGGGTGGCATCAGCCTGCGTTGAATCCGCCGACAACAAAAAAGGCCTGCCACATTGGCAGGCCTTTCAGTATCCCGGGGGTTATTGCTTGAGGATCAACAACGGCTCGCCTTTCTTGACGATGTAAGTCGCCAGCTCCGAACCCTTGTCATTCCCGACGTTCTTCGCAATGTGCGCCACGCCTTCCGGTATGAACAGGGAATCGCCGGCCTTCAGCGTCACCGGCGCCCGGCCTTCGAGCTGGTATTCGAAGGTGCCGCTGATCACGTAAGCAACTTCAACGCCCGGGTGGGCATGTCGGGGCGAGGTGATGCCCGGTTCAAAATCGACCCGTGCCTGGATCACTTCGCGATCCGCAGCACCCAGGTCCTGATGGACCAGATCCGTGCGGCTCAGGCCTTGTTGCCAGCTCTTCGCCGGGGCGGCAGATTGAGTGTCGGCGGCGTGTGCAAGGCCGGTCATTGAAACCAGTACGGCGGCTGCGGTCATCAGGAGTGTGCGGCGCATGGTGTTGCCCTCTTGGAAGTAGTGAAGTGACGCCTCTACTTTGAGGATGGCATGTACCGGGAATGTGTCCCGATATCGGCGCTTGTTAGCTCACTGTGTATAAGGGCGGGATTGATACACGCTCATACAACTCGCACCACCTGCGACAGCCACTGCCTGAAGGCGACGATCTTTTTCGAGCCGGCGTTTTCATGGGGCGTGACGAAGTAGAAACCCGAGTCGGACTTGAGCCGCAAATCGAACGGCGCCACCAACCGCCCCGCAAGTAAATCGTCCTCGACGTAGGTCGAGCGCCCGATGCACACGCCCTGCCCGTCAATCGCCGACTGCACCGCCATCATGGCCAGGTCGAAGGTCAGGCGCGGGCCTTTGGCCGAGGGTGGCGGTTGACCTGCGGCGTTCAGCCAGGCGCTCCAGTCATCGGCGGTCTGCCCGCTGACGTGCAGCAAAGTGTGCCGGGCCAGATCGGCCGGCGCTTTGATCGGATCCGGCCCGGTGAGCAAACGCGGGCTGCACACCGGGAATATCTCGTCGGCCATCAGCCAGTCGGCGCGCAGTCCCGGCCAGTTTCCGTTGCCGTAGCGAATCGCCGCATCGATTCCGCCCTTGCGAAAGTCCACCAGCTCCGTGGACGCACTGATGCGCACGTCGATCTCGGGAAACGCCTCGCGAAACGACGGCAGACGCGGCAACAGCCATTTCGACGCCACCGACACCAAAGTACTGATCGTCAGGACGCTTTGATTGTTCGCCTCCAGCAAACGCTCCGTCGAATGGCGCAGTTCCATGAACGCCGAACGAATACCGGGAAAATAGGCGTTGCCCTCTTCCGTCAGCGCCAATCCGTCCTTCAAGCGCATGAACAGGCGCACGCCAAGTTCTTCTTCAAGGCGACGGATCTGATGGCTGATCGCGGTTTGCGTGACGTTCAGCTCTTCGGCGGCGCGGGTAAAACTCAGGTGTCGGGCCGCGCATTCGAAGGCTCGCAATCCGTTCAGCGACGGTAGTCGGGTGAGCATGGGGCTTCTTCAGTCCATGAGATTTTGTCATACGCTAGCACCGCAGATGTCCTTTGCGAAGCGCCGCCAAAATCCCGGATTCTGGGCGCTCATTTGAAGGAGAACCCATGAAACTGTACTTCGCCCCCATGACCTGTTCGCTGGCCCCGCACATTGTGCTGCGAGAACTGGCGCTGCCGTTCGAACTGATCCGGGTCAACAACCGGACCAAGCGCACCGCCGACGGCCGCGACTTTCGCGAGATCAATCCGAAGGGTTATGTGGCCGCACTGATCCTCGACAACGGCGAGGTGCTGACCGAAGGCCCGGCGATCCTGCAATACCTCGCCGACCTTGCTCCCGACCAGAGACTGGCCCCGGCCAATGGCACCTGGGAGCGCTCACGCCTTCAGGAGCACCTGAATTTCATCAGCTCGGAAATCCATGGCGGCAGCGCGCCGCTGTTCAGCAGCGAAATCCCGGAATCCACTAAAACGATCTTCAAACACAAACTCTTCAAACGTCTGGATTACCTCAACCGCCTCCTTGCGACGCAACCGTATCTGATGCTGGCGTTCGGCGTGGCGGATGCCTATCTGTTCACGGTGCTGAAGTGGTTGCCGACGTTCAGCATCGCCATCGAAGACTGGCCAGCGCTGGCGAACTACATGACGCGCATCGCCGAACGGCCCAGCGTGCGGACTGCAATCGCGGCAGAGGAAGCCACGCAACCGGTCTGAAACGCCCGGTTGCGTGGTCGTGGTCAGGCCTTGGCGGCCTCGTCGATCAGCGCCGCGACTTCGCCGGCGCGGGAAGCCAGCGAGGCGTGGCTGGCATCGAGGGTGATGACTTTCTTCGCATTGAGCCGGGCCGACATGCGTTTCTGGTTGTCCGGGTGAATCATGTGGTCCTGACTGGAAATCTGATACCACGACGGTTTGTGCTTCCACGCCGGATCACTGATGACATCGCCGAAGGTGCTGGCCAGCGGCGCTTTCTGGGTGACGGCCATCACCAGCGCCTCATCCGCCGGCAGGTCCTGGCAGAAGCTTTCATGGAACTTGTCGGCCTTGAGCCAGAGAAAACCGTCACTGTCCGGGGCGAGATTCGGCGCGGCGGCGGGCAGATGTTCCTGAGTGATGCCGCCGGGGCTTTCACCTTGGTCCGGGGCGAACGCAGCGATGTACACCAGCCCGGTCACATTCGGTTGATTGCCGGCCTGGGTGATCACCGCCCCGCCGTAGGAATGCCCGACCAGCAGCACCGGCCCGTTCACTTGCGCGACCATTTTGCGCGTGCGCTCGGCATCATCGGCCAGCGACGTCAGCGGCATCTCCACCGCCTGAATCTTGCTGTAGCCCTTGCGCGACAGTTCGACAATGACCTTGCCCCAATGCGCGGCCCCGCCCCAGAACCCGTGTACCAGCACAATCGTCGGTTTTTCACTCATGGCCCTGCTCCTGCTCGTAATGAATTCGGCGCCAAGGAGTATGGAACGCTTCCACAAACCCGGCGGGCCGGCAGACCAAAGGTGCATTTCGGGATGTGACAGTTGTCGGATGCCCCAACGCGCCTATATTGAAGAAGGTTCAAGCCCTCCCCCCCACGAGCGCCCCATGGCCACGACTGATCACCTGATCATCTGCGAGCATTGCGACTGCGTGTACGAAAAAGCCACGCTCGCCCGCTACCAGAAATCCCTCTGCGCCCGTTGTGGCGGCGTGCTCCAGCGCCACAACAACCTGAGCGTGGAGCAGCGTCTGGCCCTGAGTTTTACCGCTGCGATGCTGTGGCTGTTCGCCAATTTCTACCCGGTGATGAGCATCAGCATGAAGGGCCTGAAAAACAGCGCAACCCTGTGGGACTCGGTGCTGGCCCTGAGTCAGGGGCCGATCACCTTCATGGCCATGGTCGCGGCGATCTCGATCATCATCGCCCCGGCCTTTCAACTGGTTTTGCTCATCTGGGTATTGAGCTTCGCCCTCGCCTCGCGCCGTTCGCCGGCCTTCAAACTGTGCATGCGCTGGCTGGAAGCGCTGCGGCCGTGGAGCATGCTTGAAGTGTGTCTGCTCGGGGCGATGGTGGCGGTGTTCAAACTGGCGGGCATGCTCGATGTGATTCCCGGCATCGGCCTGTTTGCGCTGGCCGTGCTCAGCCTGTTGCTGATCCGCGTCGCCGGACGCGACATACGTGATTTGTGGGACATCCTGTGAAACGACCACCGACCGCCAGCGAACTCAACCTCTGCCTCTGTCACAGCTGCGGGCTGGCCTGCGACATGACCGACGAACCGCACCAGTGCCCGCGCTGCGACGCACCGCTGCACCGGCGCAAGACCAATTCGCTGGCCCGCACCTGGGCCTACATGTTCGCCGCCCTGGCGTTTTATGTGCCGGCGAATCTGCTGCCGGTGATGAACACCACCCTGCTCGGCAACGGCGCCGACAGCACCATCATGAGTGGTGTGCTGGAGTTCTGGGAACACGGCGCGTGGGATATTGCGCTGATCATCTTCATCGCCAGCATCGCGGTGCCGGGGATCAAGTTCATTGCGCTGACGCTGCTGCTGGTCACCGTGCAACGGGACAGCCACTGGGCACACCGGGAACGTTCGAAGCTGTACCGGTTCGTCGAGTTGATCGGCTACTGGTCGATGCTCGATGTGCTGGTGGTCGCACTGGTGGCGGCGCTGGTGAAGTTCCAGGCGCTGGGGGATATCGAGCCGCGACCGGGGATTCTGTTTTTCGGGCTGGTGGTGGTGTTCACCATGCTCTCGGCCATGAGCTTCGACCCGCGCCTGATCTGGGACAAGGCGCCGGCCGAGGAAACCGATGAAACAGACGAGCCCCGGCACTCGAACGAACAAGTGCCGGGGCATTGAGTGACGCCTGTCAGATCTGCGCGGTGCCGCCATCGACGAACAGTTCGATGCCGTTGACGAAGCTGCTGTCATCCGAAGCCAGGAACAGCGCAGCCTTGGCAATCTCGCTCGGCTCGCCCAGACGCCCGATCGGCACCACCGACGCCAATTGATCGAACAGCCCTTGAGCGTGTTCCGCCGGCACCAGCCCTGCCAGACCTGGCGTACGCACCGGGCCGGGGCTGATAGCGTTGACGCGGATGCGCCGAGGTTTCAGGTCCCGCAACCACGACCGGGCAAAGTTGCGCACCGCGGCTTTGCTCGCGCTGTAGACACTGAAGTTTTCCGTGCCTTGTACCGAGGTGGTCGATGAAGTCAGCAGGATCGAACTACCATCGCGCAGCAGCGGCAGTGCTTTCTGCACGGTGAACAGCGTGCCCTTCACGTTGGCGTCGAAAATCCGGTCGAAGTGTTCTTCGGTGATCGAACCCAGCGGCAGCATGTCACCGCCACCGGCGTTGGCGAACAGAATGTCGAGGTGCCCGGCCTTCTCGGCGATTTCGCGGTAGATGCGGTCCAGATCGTCCAGTTTCGCCACGTCGCCCTGAATGCCGATGGCACGAGGGCCGATGGCGGCGACCGCTTTGTCCAGTTCGGCCTGACGACGGCCAGTGATGAAAACGGTGGCGCCCTGGGCGACGAACTCCTGCGCCGAAGCCAGGCCAATGCCGGTGGTGCCGCCAGTGATCAGTGCGATTTTGCCTTCAAGTCTGTTGCTCATGATGAATCTCCAGTAACCGTTTCGGGGAAGGTGACGGGTCGTAGGTGAGCCGTTGGAAGCGACTTTAGGCCGATGGATTGAATTGAAAAATCCGCAAAATCGGTTTTGTTTGTGCACAGATATGCACAATACTCAGCCCTGTCTTCGATCCTTGAGTGCTGCCCGATGAATCAGTTACTGGCGATCCGCGTGTTCGCCCGCGTCGTGGAAAGCGGCTCGTTCACCAAAGCCGCCGACTCGTTGAACCAGCCGAAAACCACGGTCAGCAAACTGATCGGGCAACTGGAAAGCCACCTCGGCGTGCGCCTGCTGCAACGCACCACCCGGCGGCTGACAGTCACCGCCGACGGCGCCTCCTATTACCAACTGACCCAGCAACTGCTGCATCAACTGGACGACATCGATCAGGGTTTCAGCCAGGCCCAGGGCTTGCCGCGCGGCAGGATTCGCGTGGACATCGGCGGCTCCACCGCGACCATGCTGGTGATTCCCGAGCTGCCGAAGTTCTTCGAGCGCTACCCGGACATTCAGGTCGATCTGGGCGTCAGTGACCGCCCGGTGGACTTGATCAGCGAGCGCGTCGACTGCGTGATTCGCGGCGGCCCGCTGACCGAACAGGCCCTCGCCGTGCGCCGCTTGGGCGAAGTGTCCTGGACCACCTGCGCCACGCCCGACTATTTGCAGCGCCACGGCACGCCGCTGCACCCGCTGGAGCTGGCCCGGCATCAAATGATCGCCTATCGCTCGGCTTCCACCGGGCGCATCCTGCCGTCGAACTTCCAGCGCAACGGCGAACGCCATCAGATCGAAGGCAAAGGCCTGGTCAGCGTCAACGAAAGCAACGCGCATCTGGCGGCCGGATTGGCGGGGCTGGGGATCATTCACACATTCAGCTACACAGTCAGGGCCGCCATCGAACGCGGCGAACTGGTGCCGATCCTCAGCGACTGGCGCCCGCCGGCCTACCCGTTCCACCTGCTGTATCCGCCGAACCGGCACCTGAGTAACCGCGTGCGGGTGTTCATCGACTGGCTGGTGGAGCGCTTCGCGCAGGTCGACTGAGCCTCGCTGTCGCGCCGATTCGTCTAACCTGACGTTGCAGCCGCTGACGTTTTTCCGCAGGCTACGCACCGATCCTGACGCCCATGAAACGGAGATTCCCATGCTCAAACGCACCCTGGCACTGACTGCAGGCCTGGCCCTGTCCTTTTCCACCCTGCTGGCCCAGGCCGCAGACGTGTTGAAAGTCAGCGCGATTCCCGACGAGGCCCCGACCGAACTACTGCGCAAGTTCGAACCTCTGGGGGCTTATCTGGAACAGCAATTGGGCATGAAAGTGCAATTCGTTCCCGTGGCCGACTACCCGGCCGTGGTTGAAGCCCTGGCCACCGACCGCCTCGACATGGCGTGGCTGGGCGGTTTCACCTTCGTTCAGGCACGGCTGAAAACCGACGCCACCACCCCGGTGATCCCGCTGGTGCAGCGCGAGCAGGACGCGCAGTTCACTAGCAAATTCATCACCGCCGATCCGAACGTGAAAAGCCTCACCGACCTCAAGGGCAAGACCTTCGCCTTCGGTTCGGTATCGTCGACCTCCGGCAGCCTGATGCCGCGCTACTTCATGCTCAAGGACGGCATCAAACCGGAAACCTATTTCAGCCGCGTCGGCTACTCCGGTGCCCACGACGCCACCGTCGCCTGGGTGCAGGCCGGCAAGGTCGATGCCGGTGTGCTGAACGCCAGCGTCTGGCAGAAACTGGTGGACGCCGGCAAGGTCGACACCAACAAGGTCAAGGTCTTTGCCACCACCCCGGCCTACTTCGATTACAACTGGACCGTGCGCGGCACACTCGACCCGGCGCTGGCAGCGAAGATCAAAAAAGCCTTCCTTGCCCTTGACCCGGCCAACCCTGAGCAGAAGAAAATCCTCGACCTGCAAGCCGCCAGCCGCTTCATCGAAACAAGCCCGGACAACTACAAAGGCATCGAGGAAGCCGCCCGCGCCGCCGAACTGCTGAAATGACCCTGAGCCTCAAGCAAGTCTTTCTGCACCACGCCAACGGCGTCGAAGCCCTGCGTGGTGTGGATTTGCAGATCAACAGCGGCGAGCAGGTGGCGATCATCGGCCCGTCCGGCGCCGGTAAATCCAGCCTGCTCAACCTGCTGGCCACCGCGATTCGGCCGAGCAGCGGCGACATCGACGTGCTGGGCCAACGGGCCTGGCACTTGTCCGCCCGCCATCGCCAACACCTGCGCGCAAAAATCGGCCTGGTGCATCAGGCACCGCCCCTGCCGCCCCGGCAACGGGTGGTGACGGCGGTGCTGGCCGGCAAGCTCGGGCAATGGAGCCTGGGCAAAAGCCTCGTCAATCTGCTGCATCCACTGGACATACCCGGCGCTCGCGCGGCATTGGCGCGGCTGGATCTGGCGGACAAACTCTTCAGCCAATGCCAGCAACTGTCCGGCGGCCAGTTACAGCGGGTCGGCATCGCTCGCGTGCTGTATCAGGCGCCGGAGGTATTGCTGGCGGACGAACCGGTATCCGCCATGGACCCGGTCCTCGCCGGGCACACCCTGACGGTCCTGTCGCGCCACGCCCAAGAGCACAACGTCACGCTGGTGGCGAGCCTGCATGCGGTGGACCTGGCACTGGCGCACTTCCCGCGCATCATCGGTTTGCGCGAGGGGCAGATCCTGTTCGATTGCCCGTCCGATCAAGTCAGCCACGACATGCTCGACAGCCTGTACGCCAACGAACAATTGCAATCCCCGGCGCCGACCCTGACGCCGCTGATTGTGCAGATTCCACGATGCTGAGCGCCGACACCCGCGACCCCGCCGCACTGCCACGCCTGTTGCTGACACTGCTGGCGATTGCCCTGCTGTGGCCGGGCATTCAGCTCAGCGAACTCGACCTCGGCGTGTTGCTGCATGCCGACAGCCAGAGCGAAATGGGCCGCTTCGTCTCGACCTTCTGGCCGCCGGCCCACGACCGGGACTTTCTGCAACTGCTGCTCAAGGCCACCCTGCAGACCCTGGCCATCGCCACGGCCGGCATGGCGCTCGCACTGGTGTTGGCGGTGCCGGCCAGTTTGCTCGCCAGCCGCGCCTTGTCGCTGTCCGCCGCTTCCCACAGCGGCCATCCGAGCCTGTTGGGCCGGTTGCTGCGCTGGCCGGTGCGCGGCTTGCTGATCTTCCTGCGCAGCGTGCCGGAAATCGTCTGGGCGCTGCTGTTCGTGCGCGCCGTCGGCCTCGGCCCGGCGGCGGGCGTGCTGGCGATCGCCATCACCTACAGCGGCATGCTCGGCAAGGTCTACGCGGAAATCTTCGAATCCACCGACCAGCGCCCGGCCCACGCCTTGCTCCAGGCCGGCAGCGGACGCCTGGCCAGTTTCGCCTACGGCGTGCTGCCCAACGTGGCGGCGGAACTGCTCTCCTACACCGTGTACCGCTGGGAATGCGCGATCCGCGCCTCGGTGGTGATGGGCTTCGTCGGCGCCGGCGGCCTCGGCCAACAGATCGACCTGTCGATCCGCATGTTCGCCGGCGGCGAAGTCGCCAGCATGCTCCTGACCTTCCTCCTGCTGGTACTCGGCGCCGACCAACTCAGCCGCCTGCTGCGCTGGAGACTGACATGAAGCGCCTGATCAACACGGCGCTGATCCTCGCCATCGTCTTCGCCGTCATCGCCTCGTTCGCCTACCTGGGCCTCGACCTCGAAGAGCTCGGCAGCGCCACCAGCCTGAAACAGATGGGCTCGTACGTTGGCCGCTTCCTGAGCCCCGACCTCAGCGCCGGTTACCTCAACGCCATCCTCCACGGCGCCATGGAAACCCTCGCCATGTCCGCCCTCGGCACCCTCCTCGCTGCTGTCCTGGGACTGCTGTTGGCACTCCCCGCCGCTGGCCGCTTTGGCTGGTTTTTTCAGAGCGCCGCACGTCTGCTGCTCAACGGCCTGCGTGCAATCCCGGAACTGGTCTGGGCCGCGCTCATGGTGTTTGCAGCTGGCCTCGGGCCTAACGCCGGCACCTTGGCTCTGGCACTGCATACCACAGGGGTGCTTGGGCGGTTGTTCGCGGAAGCCTTGGAAAACACGCCGCCGGAGCCGGCGGAAGCGATTAGGCTGCAAGGGGGGAATCCGGTTGTGGCGTTCTGTTACGGGACGTTGCCGAACCTCGCGCCGCAGCTACTGGCGTACTGTTTGTATCGGTGGGAGAACAACATCCGGATGGCCAGCGTACTGGGGTTTGTCGGCGCTGGAGGGCTGGGGCAGATGTTGTATGTGAGCTTGAGTCTGTTTCAGGAGGCGCAGGCGGGGACGGTAATTTTGGCTATGTTGGTTTTGGTACTTGGGGTGGATTCGTTGAGTGCCTGGAGTCGGGGGCGGTGGGTTAAGGCTTAGGCTATATTTGCACTGACAAATACGTTACAAGCTCACAAGATCAACAACTGAAAAGACACGTGTGCAACTGGTCATCAACCTTAAAAACTCAAATATAAGTCAAAGACCAAAAATAAGCTCTGCATTCAGGCCTTTACCTTTGCCCAATAGGTAGATAACCTCAAGATAGCATCGTGCCACCACAAGGATCTTGTACATGGAGTACATGCACGCCACCATAGATAAAAAAACGAATGTAACGCGCAGACCTCATACCTTTAAGGTGGTCTTTGCCCAATCACACTCGCATCCTCCATATCACCTCTACAAAACAAACACAAAAACACAGATAAATTATCCAGCAAGCATAATTAATAATTTAGCCATAATTAATTACTGGAGAAAATAATGGAGGTTGTAACATGTGGCCCCATAGATATAGTTGCACTTGGGAAAGCGCACGACTGTGTGGTAGTAGGTATTCACGTCAAAATTAAAGATTTGGACTCACGAGCCTCCGAAATGCTTGAAACCATTTCCAATACCAGTTGGATCAATGGCTTTGGAGCCGTAAAGAAATTATCTTTTGAGGCGAGAGCTAAACGCACAATCCAAAAACTCGTAGAACTGATATTAAATCGATCAGAAACAGAACTAACTACAGATTTTGGCGAATACCTTGTATCCGACTCTGCGCAATGCGTTCTAAATTTGAACTGCAACCATGTAAAAGTCCCACTAGCAGAACTGCTGAAAGAGAAGGTTTCTGGCAACCCAGGTTTCGACTTTCATACAGAAAGCTGCGACAACTTCATTGCATTTGGGGAGGCAAAATATAGTGGATCAATCAACCCATACACGAAAGCCCTTCAGCAAATTGTGGACTTTATATCTCTAGAAAAAGATTCCGCAGAACTTGATCTACTCGAAAACTTCGTCTCAGAAATAGCCATAACAAACTACCTATCTGGGCACAAAGCCTATGTGGCCGCCTTCTCAATCAACTCAGAAGAACCTGAAAAAATCATATCCAATGCTGTAAGTCACGTCTTAACAGATAATCTTTTGGTTCATAAAGAGCTTTACATAATTGGAGTGGAAATAGATGCTAAATGAGTTGATTAATGGTGTGGATGTAGAAAAAACACTAAAAGACGCACTCTACGAAGTACACCGAGACGGACCGTGCAACCCAGTAATTTTTGAGATGATTTCTTACGCAAAAATTTTCCACCAAGAAATATTTGAAGCTTATGAAGGCCGCTTTTTATCTGCCATGGGATTGTTCTATAAAACAGACGATCCTCAAAGTGTTTTCGAAGAAGTGTATGAAATATTTGCAGAGGCAATAAGCGATGATTTGGGTAAGAGATTCACACCCATGCAAGCTAGCGCATACAACGGCATCATGAATAATAGATATTTCTCATTCTCCGCGCCAACGAGCGCAGGAAAATCCTTCTTATTTCGTGAACTGATAGAAAAAACCACCAATGACATAGTGATAGTTGTACCTTCTCGAGCTCTGATAGCGGAGTATTACGAAGAGGTAATGACTTTGGTGGATAAAGACGTACTGGTACTTCAATTCATCGAGGATGTGAACAAAGAAAAAACAAAACGACGAGTTTTCATTGTAACTCCCGAGCGTGGGGCGGAGCTTTTTAAATACAAGGATCGATTCAGTATCGAACTATTCCTGTTAGACGAAGCCCAAATTTCTGAAGAGCCCGTACGTGGCATGACGTTTGATTCATTTGTTAGACGCGCAGACCGATACTTCCCTACAGCAAGAAAAGTCTTTGCACATCCTTTTATCGAAAACCCCGAAGCTCAATTATCAAAGCATGACTTCCAAGAAAATTCGTCATCTCGAAACTACAATCTTTTTTCCGTTGGAAAAGTCTTCGTGGTGGCTGAAAACCGTGCATTCAGTTTTTTCTCTCCAAACATTAATTGCGAAGTCGTTGAAATAGCTAACGACCTACCTGGAATGATCTTAAGAAATGAAGGGACATTACTAATATACATATCAAAATCGAAAATTTATAGTGGCGAATACCTGAGCGAATTCAACCCCTACATAGAACTATGCAGCGAATTGAAAGCAGAAAACGCGCTTTCTATCGTTGAGGAACTCAGAGAGTTTATCGGAGCAGGAAGTGGTGAATCTGAAAAACACTCCACTCTAATAGATATGATGAAAAAAGGCATTGTCATTCATCATGGTTCAATACCATTGAGAGCGCGAATTCTAATAGAACGCTTTATCAAGCAAGGGTTTGCACGCATATGCTTTTCGACCTCAACATTAAGTCAAGGCATCAACATGCCTTTTGATGTTGTGTGGATAGATAACTTTAACAACATGAAACCTCTTGTCTTGAAAAACTTGATCGGTCGAGCGGGCCGCACGACAAGTGAAGTTGGAACCTTGGATTACGGCTACACAATCATTAACAAGGGAAACTTAAAGACATTCAAGTCACGCTTTTCTGAAATTGTAACAATTGAGCCAGACTCATTATTAGACATGCCATTTGAAGAAGTCGACGAAGACTTAAAGGATATGGTAGAGGCAGTAAAGGATGAAAGCTATGATGACGAACTTCATTTAACCGACTCGCAAGTCGATCGATTAAAGCAAGCAGACATCGACAGCGACATCCAATTAATCCTGAACAGCCTATATACAGGAAACGGATTAATTACTGCCGAGGAGTATTACGCTCTTGGATCCAAAAGAGCTGCCATTAAAAAATCACTAAAGAACATCTACATTCAGCACTTGCGCAGAAAAGACCTCACAAGGGCAGAGGTTTCAATCCTCAGCGCTGCGATCCCTATTCTACTTTGGCATGTTCAAGGAAAATCGTTTAGCGAGATAGTCTCGTTGCGATTTGCCTTTTTAAGTGAGCAAAAAAATCGGAGATTACTTACTCGACGATTAAAGGCAAAAGAGATAACTCCCGAAACATACGAATCAGAATTAGAAAAAATCAAAATTCGTTACTCACCAATCCCTTCTAGCTTGCCTAATAGATTTATTAGAATGGTCGGACTTTTCTCAAAAAACACACCAGTCAAATACGCAGATTATGATCTAATAGTTTATGACACATACGACTATCTAGACAAAGTCGTTGGTCTTTCTCTCTCTGACCCGCTATGCGCCGCGTTTATGCTTTACTACTCAAAAACCCAAGATGAACGCGCCGCCTCATTCAGCAATTACATTAGGTATGGAACCAACGATCAGATTGATATTTGGCTTTTAAAGTATGGATTCAGTTTCGAAAACATAGAATGGCTACGTGGATACGTAAAAAATATCGACGAAAACAAAATAATCTTTACCGACCAAATATCAAATATAAGCGAAAAGAACCATTCCATCATTGAGAGGTATCTATAATATCGCCTACCAACAACAAAACCATAAGGAGAAAACAAATGGATTATTTTTAAATCAGAGGGGGCAGCCCCCACCTTTCACCAAAAAACAATCCCGAAACTATCATTCAAGAAACAACTACATTACCTTGTCTCCATTAAATTTAATGCAACCTAAAGGAGTTTAGGTTTTGGGACATCTGCTGACTGAACCGCAGCTGACCAACATCAGAGCTGCACTCTCCTGGCCTTTCAACGATTTACCGGTCGAATACGATTACGTAGCCGCGGAGGTCAGAGGCATCGATCCTGAGGTGCTCTACGAAATCCTTTATTCAGAGGTCGCGCCGGTGTGTTTCACCAACCTTCTGGCCGCTGTGCCCTCGGTGTGGACTGGCTTCGATCCAGACTCACTCAGAATCATGATCGAGCAAAGGCTGGCAGCCAGGGAGAACAACTGGTTTCGCAGGCAATTCGATAAGGTGTTGGTTCGCTGGCTGCAATACAACTACGGCTACATCTGGAAGGAGATTTCTTCCAGGCTTTGAGCGGTTAAACGGGCCGCGTTTAAAGCAACCTGCCGTAACTTCCCCAAGGCTACAACGCCTTGCGTCATTGCCTACGACTACGCCAGAATCCGCCGTCTTGTGCGTCTACGCTGCGGGTCTTATCGTTCCTGGGTCACTAAAAAACAGTGATCGGGTTTGGTAGCCCGAGTAAACACAAGAAGCAAGGCTCACCATTGCGGCGTTCAATCGTCCCGGTTTTATGGTGGCCATGCACAGGGCACTTTCGAGTGCGCCGGTCTCCTTGTGTCCCGGTCTACCAACCTGCGTATGGCCACCACCCATCGTTTGGTAGCGAGTGGGTGATGGCTCCTGATGACGACACAAGGAGTTACACCATGATCAAACCAACACCCAACCCACCCGAAACCGACCCGACCTCCCCTTACGAATTTCCCGATTCGAAGAAATTCCACGACGCCGCCGAGCGTGCTCTGGATCACTACCTCTCCCCGTCTTCCCGGGTGATGTCGTGCTGCATCGATCCCGAGCCGATGTTCCGGGCCAATCCCAAGTACAACACTGAATCCCTGCTGGCCAATGCCAGCGAATCCCTGGGTTCGGCAACCGAAATGTTGAATAACTTTGCTTCCACGCTCGAACCCTCGCATCGCAAGACGGCGTTGGGGATTGCGCAGGTGGTGATGGTCGCCGGGTTGGCGGTGAATCAGGCGCTGGATCACGTCGAAGTGGCGTAAGCGGTGGGTGGCTGTAGAAGCAGTCGACGGCTGCTTCTACATCCGCTTCACCAAAACCAATACGGCAAAAACTTCGGCGTAGGCTCGATCATCAGTTCCAGGTGATAGGTGATCGGATTGAAGAAAAACATATCCAGAATCAAAAACGCCCCTACCCCAAACGACAGCGTCATGAACTCACGATAAGGATGCTCGGCGAAGTACTCGCGTTTGGCGTGATAGAAGCTCAATAGCGCAATCAATCCCAACCCTGCGCCCAGGTAGTTGGGCTGTAACGGGACTTCAGCAAAGTTGTTGTAGACCAGCACCGAAACCAGCATCCCCAACCCCAGCATGGGCAACTTCAGGCAGAACTTCAGCAGGCCGTTTTTGGCGCGTACGAAGGCGGCTTCCTGGCTGACGAAGAGGTACGCGGCCAGCAGTGAAATGGCCGGGGTGATTGCCAGGATGTAGCGCGCTTTTTTAGAGCTTGGGATCGTGAACAGCACCAGCAGCACCAACAGCCACCCGGTCAGATAGAGCAGCAGGTTGATGTCTTTGTCGCGGGTCGGGCGGAAGAACAGTTTGTACTTCTTCAGGATCACGTTGATGGCGTAAAACACCGTAAAGCCATAGGTAAACAGGCCTGCGGAGAAGTAGAAGTAATAGCGCGGCGCGTGGTCGGAGCCGAAGCGGCCGATGCCCTGCATGTTAAGCACGTCTTCGAGGAACGTTTGCCCCCCTTGCAGGTACGCCGCCCATGCCAGCAGCACAACCCCGGCGGCGAGGATCAGGCCCGACAGGAATGAAAACAGCAACAACATGCGCCATTGGCGGCTCAGGAAATAATAAGCCCCGATGACACAGGCGGGCCCGATCAAACCGATCGGCCCGCGAAACGCAAAGCCCAGTGCCAGCCCGACGTACAGAAACGCCAGGCGACGCGGGTCTTTTTTCATTTCGGCTGAATAGGCCACATAGAAGCACATCACCGTAAACAACGCCGGATAGATATCCAGCGCCAGCGAGTTCACGCCGTCGAGAAAGGCCCAGGTCAACAGGCTGAAAAGCACGCCGTACGCGCCCCACCTCTTGCTGCGCAGCGCCCCCAGCCGATAAATGAACACCAGCATCAGGGACGCCGCCACGCATGACGGAAAACCCATGGAAAGTATCGACACCCGGCCGAACGGCAAGGAAACCAGATAGACCAACAAGGTATTGAGGACCGTGTAGTCGGGATAAGGCTTGAGGTCATCGGCAATGGGAAACAGCGTGACGCCGTGCAGCAACATGTATTCGGCGAAGTCGACAAAGCGTGTGGTGTAGTTGAGGACAGCAGGTTTGTACTGCAACACCATGAACACGGCCAGTGTCATGAAGAAAATGCTCAGGCATGGATTTCTTGCAATCAATCCTTTCAACATGCCTGCCCGCCAAGTGCGATCTACAACAAGCGGGGCATCAAATCGATCCATCGGTAACCCTTTAGTGAAGTTGTTCTTTTTGGCTGAAATCCTTCAACTCCGGTAGCACTGGAACGTGTCGCCCGTTAACCGGAAAGTTGTAATTGAGCCTAGCCCACGAAGGGCACTATTCAAGCATGACGCGCCCCAACACTCCCTGAACAAGACGTATGAAAGACAACAAAAAGCCCGGCCAGAGACTCTCGTCATCGACTAAGAGCCTCTGGCCGGGCTGTGTACTTTTCAGTTACTGGTTATTTACGGTGATGTAGGGGTCCCAGGTGTGGTCGGTACCAATCTGGTTAAGGTCGCGGTCGTACAAGGCGAAGTTGATGGTGTACCACAGTTTGCCTGGATTCAGAGCGGTGGCTTGCCACAGTGAATACGTTACATCGGTTTTGGAAATACCGCCGGGAGCCCCCTTGTTCAGGTAGATCACCACACCCGGAACGTTGAAAGAGACCGGTGTCGAGATGGTGCCTTTGTAATCGCCGCCCTGATGAGGGTCGCCGGGCTGGACGTTTTTGATCTGTGCGATGCGGTCGAAGTTGCGCGACAGCGTGGTGGCACGCCAGCGGATGTTGTCGCCGGTTTTGACATCGATCCACAGCTCGTTGCCGCCTTCGCCGGTGTTGCCGCTGGCATGTGGATCGACGGCATCGCGCGTCACCAGCATGGAAATCGCACCGCCAACGTCGTTGGGATGGGCAATCAGGTAATCGGCATCAATATTGACGAGCACGTCATAAGTATTGGTCGCACTGGACATTTTGCTGCTCCTTGTTGGAATGGCATGAACGACCGCGCCCGCAAAGGCTGTCCGGCTCATCCGGTCCCTGGATGCGGTCTGCGGAGAACGATAGGAGATGGCTTTATGGTGTCAACGTGCGATCAGTTGACGCGGAAAAAACGGAGCGAAAAACGTCGTGGCCAAAGTGTTGATCCAGTGCAGGTCAAGCCGAAGACCTAAAGGATTACAAGCAATTTTCTGACAGTTCAATCAACCAATGACGGACGAATGCTGCCGGCATTTGCCGTATGGCATAAACCGGGTGCAACACCCACAGCGTCCAGTAACGACAGCGACAAATAATCTGGATAGTATTGCGCCGGATTTTTCCAGCATTCAGACCGGACGAAAGCTGATCTCGCAATGAAAACACCACCGCTGTTTCTCGCTCTCATCGTCATTTCATATGTCGTTTATTCTGTAGGACCGATCTTCTTCGGTTCTGAAGCCAAGGACTTTGGCTATACGCCGATCTCACTCGTCGTCGCACTGTTTGCTTTTAACGGAAGTGTGATTGCTTGCAGGGTTCTGGCGTTCTTGTGCGCCATCGCCGCTCAGTCTGTTTTGAGTGCAGCGATAGCATTCTGGAAAAGCGATATTTATTTGAGCGTTCTGGCAGTGGCGACTGCCGTGTTGCTCGCACAAGGCGCGCACTACTTGCTCTTCAGCAGTGCCGTTCGAAAGTTTCAGGGGAAAGACGTAATTATCGGCAGGCAGCCATGAGAACACCGCTCGTCGTCCTGCTGTCTGTCGGTTTATCAATTCAGACAACACAGTCCTTCGCAGACAGCACCAGCGGCAAGAATCTCTATATACAGCGATGCGCCGTATGCCACGGTGCCGATATCAAGGGAACCGGCCCGTTGGCCAAAAAAAGCAATCCCCCTACTCCCGACCTGACAACACCCGCCTTCAAGAAACGATTGAGTGACTACCCGGGCGTGATCGTGTCCTCGATCATCCTTCGCCCGAACGGCGACCTGATCCCGAAAACCTTGCGCGAGAATGGCGTGAAAATACCGCCGCACGCCTGGAGCGTCAGCGACTTTCGCGACTTGAATCAGTACATGAAGGATGTCATTTCAGAAAAGCAGCACTAAGTCGGGCAGCACTACCCTTCAGCGTTCGTCCGTGTTTTTGTCGCTGCCCTTTATGTTTTCAATCAGGTCAACCACATAGTCCTGATTGAAGCCCGCCACGAATGACCAGAACAGCAACTTGGCGTAGGCCGCATACCCTTCCGCATGCTGGCAAAAAATATCGTTGAAGATCTGCTTCAGACACTGCGGATCTCTGTCTGGAGTGATCACCGGAAACAAATCGCCTCGGATAACACCGGAAAGGAACAACAGATACAAAAGCCCTGCCAGTATCCCGCCGATGAACGAAGGCAGTATCAACGCAAACCATGAACGGGAGAGGTTTTCGATTTCCGGGTCGGTGAGTGCTGACAACCGTCTGTGAAACCCTACATAGCCGCCGATATTCCCGGCAATACAGACGATAAACGGCACTTTGTAGTCAGGTAGGCTGTAAGTGACGGCAATCGCCAGCGCCAGCAAGGCGATGAACAGCCAGAATATGCGCTTCCAGATGATGTTGAGGTCTTCCTGACGATTCATGATCAACTCCTTGATCGCGACCCTGTGAGGACTACTCAAACGATAGCCCAATCCGGTCGCGCGCACGGAAGATCGAACCGAAAAACGCCTTGAGGGTGCGCTGCTGAATCCGCGCGCACCCTCGCAGCGACTGGTGTCAGCCCAGGCGCATCGACACTTCGATGTCATCGGCAAACGGCACGCTGAGGTAGCCGTTCTTTGGCGAGCGCACGTGGGCCAGGTATTCCGGGCAGTAGTCGGTGTTGTCAGCGATCACCAGCGCACCCGGGCGCAGTTGTTTTTCCACCTGGCTCAACACATCGCCATACAACGCCTTGGCGCCATCGAGCAGAAGCAGATCGACGGTGTCCGGCAGGCCGCTCGCCAGGGTCACCAGCGCATCGCCTTCGCGAATTTCGATCAGGTCACTGACCCCGCCCTCTACGAAGTGGTGCCGCGCCAGCTCGACTTTCGATGGTTCGAATTCGCTGCCGATCAGCACTCCACCGCCGTTGTCCCGAAGGGCCGCCGCCAGGTGCAAGGTCGACAGGCCGAACGAGGTGCCGAACTCGACAATGGCTTTGGCCTTGATGCTGCGGGCGAGCATGTACAGGAGTTTGCCGGTATCCCGGGAGACAGGTAGCCACAGGTCTTTGAGCATTCCATAGAGTTCGCGGTATTCGGTTTTACTGTGCATCAGGCGGTCGCGCTCGGCGTCGGACACGGAGTTCAGTACCGGGCTGGTGGCAGCGCTGGCCTGGGTGTAGAGGCGTTCGATCAGGGTGGCCAGAGGCTCGGCGGTCAAAGTCGTCATGGTGGTTTTCCGTCGGTTGAGGGCTAAAATGCGAATGATTCGTCGCATTCAATGATGCGAGCGAATGGTCCCGTTCGCTATTCGCATTCCCCCTTCACGCCCGAGCCGCCCATGACCGACCGCCAGACTGCCCGTATTTCCTCACGCAAACAGCCGCAGCAGGCTCGCTCCGCCGAGCTGGTGGCGGCGATTCTTCAAGCGGCTATTCAGGTTTTGGCCAAGGAAGGTGCGGCCCGTTTCACCACGGCACGGGTTGCGGAGAAGGCCGGGGTGAGTGTCGGATCGCTGTATCAGTACTTCCCGAACAAGGCAGCGATTCTGTTTCGGTTGCAGAGTGATGAGTGGCTCCAGACTACGCAGATGCTGCAGCGGATCCTCGACAATCGAGAGGCGCCGCCACTGGAGCGCCTGCGCACGCTGGTGCATGCATTTATACGTTCGGAGTGCGAGGAAGCGCAGATGCGCGGTGCCTTGAGCGACGCGGCGCCGCTGTATCGCGATGCGCCGGAGGCCCATGAAGTGCGGGCGACGGGCAAACGCACCTTTGAGGCGTTCATGGTTGAATTGTTGCCCGAGGCCAGCGAGTCGACCCGCGTTCAGGCCTGTGATCTGATCCTGGCCACGCTCAGTTCGGTGGGAAAGGATTTTTCACTCAGCCCACGCACCGACGAAGCTATCACGGCCCGTGCCGAGGCGATGGCGGACATGTTCAGCGCTTATGTCGTTGCGCTCGAAGCCAGATAAAGCTGTCGGTACGCCGTCACCAGTTGATCCTGATTGAACGCGAGATTGCGGCCGCTGGGGTTGGGCAGGATCCACACCTTCGCCCCGCCGAATGTCTTGTCCTGCGCACCCCATTCAAGCGCCTTATTACCGGACAACCCGGCATAGGCCGCCTTGCCGAGAAACGCCACATAACGCGGGGCATGACGTTTGATCTTGCGCTCGAAATCCGCCGCTGCTGCGGTGAACTCCTGCGCCGACAGTTGATCCGCCCGCGCCGTCGGCCTTTCCACCACGGCAGTCAGCCCGCAGTGGTAATGCAGGATCGAGAGATCGTTTTCCGGGGCTACTTCAACTGGCGTGAACCCGGCCAGATGCAGCGTGCGCCAGAATCGATTGCTCCGCCCGGCGAAGTGATGCCCCTGCTCCGCCGCCAACAGGCCGGGGTTGATCCCGCAGAACACCACGGACAGGCCTTTGGTCAGGATGTCTTCAAGCATCAACTTCTCCCCTGTATTGCAGATACTCAAATCGGTACGACTACGCTTGGATATTGACCGTTCAAGGCAGTAATACCCACTCTTTCAAGCTACAGCCCCCAGCGCAAAAACCTACAAATACGTCAGAAAGCGCTGGCTTGTGGGCCAAATCCTTAGACTTTATCTTTCTACCTCACTGCTCATCGACAAAATCAAGAGCACATTCAGGATTGATGGCTCGTCCTTGACCAAAAACAAAGATGGCACGATTGACGACACTGTCATCTCTCCCTAATCTGCCCACATCCCGCCCAAGGCAGTAAGCCGTCCTAACCATCCAGGACGTGCCAAACCCTTGGGCGTTTTTGTTTTCAGGAAGAATGTATGCCCACAGCGGTTCTGGTTGACGGCGCCTACTTCATCAAGCGATTTCGAAGGATTGAGCCTCACAACGCATTCAATGCCGAACGCGCTGCCGATCTCGTGCACCGATGGGCAACGGCTCACCTGATGTCCAGAACCTTTTCTGGCCAAAGTGGCTTACCTTCAGGGCCACAGCAACGTCCCAGAAAGGAGCTTTACAGGATTTTCTTCTACGACTGCCCTCCCCTGGACACCAAGCAACACAACCCGATAACAAAAAAACTCGTGGACTTCTCTAAATCCAGAGAGGCAGTTTTTCGTAGAGAGCTGCACATTCGGTTGCGAAGCAAACGCAAGTTGGCATTGCGTCTGGGGCATCTGTCGAAAGATGTGAAATGGACAATCAAACCCGCAAGAATCGCCGATCTGCTCAAGGGCAAAATTCAGATATCAGACTTGACTGAGGCCGATGTCAGCATAGACACGCGGCAAAAAGGCGTAGATATGAGAATCGGCGTCGATGTCGCATCGCTTTCATTTAAGCAACAGGTCGATCAGATTGTCCTCATTGCGGGTGACGCTGACTTTGTACCTGCGGCGAAGATGGCTCGCCGCGAAGGCGTTGACTTCATACTTGATCCGATGTGGCAGAGCATCCCTGATGGATTGATGGAACACATCGATGGGTTGCGTTCCACCTGCCCCAAGCCATCGTAAACAGATGCGCCGCATTGGAGGCGGCCAGCTGAAAATCAACACGTCTTCGGTATCGTGTCGAAGGCTGGCCAGCCCCGGGGCTTACTTGAACACCGGCACTGCATCAACCCCATCCGCCTGCTTGAGATATTCACGCAACCGCCCACCGATTTCCGCGATCTTCGCTTCGCCCTCTTGCAAGGCCTGCGGGTTGGTGTGCACGGAGTAGTTGCCCAATGCCAGATCGTAGGGATGAGGCTGCGCCGAGCCGATCACGAACACCGTGCCATCGCGCAGGGCCTTCAGGGTAACGGCACCGTTGCCCGGTTCGAAAACGGCCATTTCGCCGGCGCTGACCAGATCCGGTGTAGCCAGCAACCCACGGCTGACGCTCAGCCACAATGACTCATGCCCTTTTGGTGGAGTGTAAGTCCAGGTTTCGCCGGCACTCAGCGTGACCAACAGATAATTGATGCCGGCAGGCGCCCGAACCGGGCTTTGCACGCCTTGATGAGCGCCGAGAATCACCCGCGCCGGCCCCACCTCGGGCATCGCGGCAGACTCAAGATACTGGCTGTCGACGCTGGCGTTC
This sequence comes from Pseudomonas sp. COW5, assembly GCF_026240005.1. NCBI lineage: Bacteria > Pseudomonadati > Pseudomonadota > Gammaproteobacteria > Pseudomonadales > Pseudomonadaceae > Pseudomonas > Pseudomonas sp. COW5. The sequence continues at coordinate 5,832,198 of NZ_JAPHVP010000001.1, forward strand.
TCCAGCTCCGGCGGCAAAGCCACCCACAATTGAAAGCCCTGAATCCGCTGCGACGTGCCCACCGACATTTCCTTGCCGTGCCACACTCCGCCGCCCGCGCGCATCCACTCGACGCCACCGTAATCGATCATGCCCTTGCCCGATCCGGCGTCCTCGAAACGCAGGTTGCCTTCGGTAATCACCGTCACGGTGGCGATCCCCGAGTGCGGGTGCATCGGCATGTTGTGAATGAACGAGGCCTCGCCTTCGAACAGGTCGAGGAACACGAAGGGTTTGATCAATTGGCCCAGATCCGAAGGGCTCATCAGTCGCACGATCGAGCCGTGTCCGCTGCCGCTGGTGCGGTAGCGCAGAGTGCGGTGAGTGACAGGTTCGCGGGTGTAGCCGGAGAGGTGTTGCTGAACGGTCATGATGATTACTCGATTCTGATGCGGGGAACGACCAACAAACGGCAAAGCGCCCCGAGGGAACTGTCCCTCGCGGCGCCCGGCTTTCAGCGGCGACGGGCGTCGAGGCTGAAGCGACCGGCACCGAAGGCCACGACTTGCAGCAGGCCGCCGGCCATGGCGATGTTCTTGAAGAAGTGGATGAACTGGTTCTGGTCAGCCAGCGCATTGTGGAAGGCCAGTGCGGTGACCACGCTGAACGCGGCCAGCACAGCGGCGACAGTGCGAGTACGGTAGCCGGCGATCAGCGCCAGGCCACCACCGATTTCGACGATGATTGCCAGTGCCAGCGCCACTTGTGGCAGCGGCAGCCCTACCGAGCCGATGTAGCCGATCATCATGGCCGGCGCGGCCAGTTTGGAGAAACCGGAGAGGATGAAAATCCCGCTGAGCAAGACGCGGCCGATCAAGGCAGCCGAGGCTTGTTTGGTGTCGGAAGCGTTCTGTACAGCAGTTGCTTGGGCGATGTTTGCAGAAGTAGCCATGGGAGAATTTCCTTCAATGGGGTCCGGTTCGACTTGAACCGTCCGGATGAAGAAATGTTGCGCCTCGGCAGCTCATCTGAATAGCCGACTAATTTAGATCGTTACGTTCGAAAAAATTGGCAAGCATGGAAATCAAGGTGTTCTTACCACTGCCACAGAACATAGCCTCCACGCCGCCGGACGCTGATAGGGATACCCTAACGTCACGGCTCCCGTGTAGTAATTGCCCTGTGCAGCAGCCTGCGCGGTCCAGTACTCGGGAATGCTTCGGTCATAGTTGTTTGTGCCATCGTACGCACCAATCGGCCAAGCGTATCCACGGACCATATCCCCCCATTCCGGATACAACGCCCCCGGATATCTCAAGAGATAGCCGCCATTCAGTTCTTGAGGCTGCGCAAGGGCAACACCATGACTGCCCGAATAGCTGTTGGCTGCAGCCCAGTTCATGTGACAGGCCAATGCCGTAAACCAGAGTTTCGCTTTGGGCATCGTGTAGTACGCGATCTGATTATTGGCGTCTCTGATGCTGAACACGACTTGAGTGTGGCCAATCATGGTGACCTCACCGGTACCTGGATTGATTGTCGCTTGAGCCGGATCGGAACTGCTGAAGACGTAAGGCGCGGTTCCGCCGATCACATTGATACGAAAGCGGGCGCCACTGAATCCGGTGCGGGGAAAACCACTGTCGACGGTAAAGGAGAACGCATCGGCGTGGGGTGATGCGGTAAGAGAGCTGACCCGCAAAATCTTGCTTTGCTCATCGAATACCTGATCTCTGGGATCGAACAGAAACCTTGCCAGATGTGCAGGTGTCGCTGGGAGCTCGATTCGTATGACCGGCAGAATCAGCCCGGTCTGCTCAAAGAAGTCCTTCTGGTCATATTGAGCGGACTTGAGCCCATTACCGGTGTAATACAGCGCCTGAATCGGCAGTTCCCCAGGGATGTTCTGCGGCCACGTCGCCAGCATGAGTTCATTGCGGCTATGGAAAGCGACATCCTGGTGCAAAGTCATCGCGCGAATCGCTTGATAAAACGAATCGGCTGCCGCGTCGTTCATCTGGTCACGAACATCAAAACTGCATTGAAAGTAACTCTGAGCGACACCGGGCTGCGCGGTATGGGCCAGCCATTGCTCAGCGGTGGTAATACCCTGGGATTGGCAGCGCTTGCTTTGCTGCGGATAGGCAATATGAGCGCCGCAGCCTGGTTTGTCCCGGTCGAAGGTAGCTCCATCAATGGGAAATACACATAGAATCTCGATGTGCCGCTTACCCACCGGCATATCCAGAACGGGATGAAAGATAAAGCCGTGATCGTAGGTCGAATCGATCTGCCGATACTGCGAATCCTTGCGCAGAAATGAAAACGATACGCCCCCCTTTTCGACGGCAATCGGACTGGGGTTGTAAAAGTGATACTGCGTTGAGTGAATTGTGCCGCGAAACAAAACCCCGGAGCACAGAAACGCGGGTTTGGAAGAACTCCCGCAATCCCGACGAGTATCGACATAACGATTGGCCAGAGCAGTTGCTACAGCGGCACCTTGCGCCTCGAACGCGGATACATCAGAGCCCGAGAGTCCATTGATCGTTGGCCTGGTACAGGCGATAAGCAACAGGCATGCAAGACATATCAGACCATTTCTCATACTTCCTCCGGCGTTTCGCTCCTGAATGTCATCAGACACCGGTGGAAACTGCGATGGCTACTGTCAGAAATTACAGTGACGACCGACGGTAACGCAGATTGATCCGTACTTTTACCCATTGCGTCTTGCCACTCTCCAGAGCCTTGCTCATTCTGTCGCGACGCTGTTCTCGACAGTCAGGCAGATGTTTCCATTTACCTGAAATCGCCCAACGATATTGACCGCTTCGTCCCAGGACACCGACATGATCTCCGACCCAGGCACACCGACACTCGATCAACTGCGGGTCTTTCTTACCGTCGTCGAAGTCGGCAGTTTTGCCGCCGCGGCGCGCAAGCTCCACCGGGCGACGTCGGTGATCAGCTACTCGATTGCCAACCTCGAAATGCAACTGGGCGTCACCCTCTTCGATCGTGAAACCACCCGCAAACCGCAACTCACCGACGCCGGCCGCACCGTGCTGGCCGAAGCCCGGACCATCGCCAACGGCGTGCATGGCTTGCGCGCCAAGGTCAAAGGCCTGCTGCAGGGGCTCGAGGCCGAGGTGCACGTGGTACTTGATGTGATGCTGCCCGCCGAGCGCGTGGTGGATGCGCTGAAATCCTTTCGCGAGGAATTCCCCACTGTTGCCCTGCATCTGCACATTGAAGCGCTCGGTGCTGTGACCGAGTTGGTGATCAATCACGGCGCGGTGGTCGGTGTCAGCGGGCCGATGAATGACGGCATCAACGGCATCGAAAGAATCGGCATCGGCAGCGTCGAGCTGATTCCGGTGGCGGCGCCGAATCACCCGTTGGCGACCGCCGAAGCCAATGCTCCCGGTGCCGGACGTGAGCACACGCAACTGGTGCTGTCCGACCGCTCGCAACTGACCAAAGACAAGGAATTCGCTGTGCTGAGCAACCGCACCTGGCGCCTGGCGGACCTGGGCGCCAAGCACATGCTGCTGCGCGAAGGCATCGGCTGGGGCAACATGCCCCGGCCGATGATCCAGGAAGATCTGGATACCGGCCGACTGGTGCAACTGGATCTGCCGGAATACACCAGCGGGCAATACACCTTCGACGCGATCTATCGCACCGATGCGCCACCGGGGCCGGCGGCGCGGTGGTTGATCGAGCGTTTCGTACAACAAAGCCAGGCGCAGGTGACGGTTGTCTGAAGCGCCCGCGAAAACCAATTGATATTTCACTGAAAAAAAGAGCACGACATGGAGTTATCGTTGATCAAAGAAATGTTCGAGTATTCGGCTTACGCCATTCTCGGAATTCTGGGTCTGTTTATTTGCTTTTGCTGGTTATTCGTTTGGCAAAGTCGTTTATTGCCAAGTCGGTTTAATGATATTTATTGGAAAAGAGTTGATTACGTCTGGATCATCGCAGGCTCGTTGGGCCTTGTATTTCAATTTATCCAGGTTGGCCTGGACTCAAAGCTTTCAAACCTGAGGGTGGAAGAAACCTATAGTCAGCTTGCTGCCCAGTCCCTGAATATCGCAGCAGACGAGTTAAGCGATGCGACAATCTGCTTGCCCCTTTCATCGAAAAAAGACGACGTACTGGAGAGCGAATCAGCCCAGCAGCTCGCTAGTGCCTGCGATCTGTTTCAAAGAATTCGTCCTGTAAACCGCGTGAACACTAAAGTAGACAATAACATTTTCATGAATTACGACAGCGTTTTCCCAGAGGCTGAAAGTTTTTCCAATCCGCTGATCGTTGAACGAGTGAAGCGCTTCAAACAGGCCAACGCCGATTACGAGGAACAGGCACAGGCATTGCACAACACTCGACACGCTGCCAACGTCTATGAACGGTACCTGAAACTCCTGCAATTAGTGACAACTCCTCTTCTGGTTGTGGCCGTGGCCCTCAGACTGACCAAGGTCAAGGGTGAAATTCGATTAAAAACACACCCTATGGAAAATAAGACGGACAACTCCATCTCCCCGCAAGCTCTGGCCAACGCGGTAAAGGGACTGGCAACTTCGGCCCAAGTGGACGATCTGGTAGTCAGGCTCAATCAACTGGAAAGTTCAAACCGGCTCAAACTGAACATTATCTTCATCATGATGTTTGTACTCGGCGGGGGGATGATTTCGGTCTTTGTGTTCTCGAACGCTCACTAGAACCAGAACTTCAGTGGCTCAAGTATCGGGGCTCGCCACAATCCCCCACCTGCGTCGCAGGATGCTTTCCATCCTGCAACGAAGTTGACGAGCGCCCATCCGGATGTTCAGATGCCGCCCTGTTTCAGGTGTCCCATGCCGCCGTGCATGGGGTGAAACGGGAAACCGGTGCGTTCTTTTCGAACAAGTCCGGTGCTGCCCCCGCAACGGTAGGCGCGTGATGCTTTCGACACACCACTGTGGCCAGACGGCCATGGGAAGGTGAAAGCGTCCAGACGCGCGAGCCCGGAGACCGGCCTGAAATGCTGTTTGGCAAACTCCTGCGGTGGGCGGGCATGGGCCGGTGTCGGCGTGTGCGCGATGCCTTCTCCTGCATGCTCTTCTGCGAAGATCCTTTCGAGAAGACGATGATCAAACCTTTCAACACCAAGGCTCCATCCCTGTTGTTCGGCTGCCTGTTCAGCCCCCTGTTGCTGGCCGATGACGCACCGCTTGAACTCACTCAGCAAATCGTTTCCGCGCCGTCCGTGGAGTCCACCACCGTCGCCGACATGGCGCAGTTCGGCAGCAAGGTCGAGATCGTCACCCGCGAGCAGATCGAACGCGCCGGCCCCAGTGCCGATGTCAGCCGCGTGATGCAGATGTTCATTCCCGGCCTGTACGTCGCGCCGAAAAACGGCCCGTTCGACTACGGCACCTATTCCCTGCTGGGCGGGCGCAACGATGACACGCTGATCCTGCTCGACGGCGTGCGCCTGAACAATCGCCTGTACGGCGGCCTGTACCTGGACACCCTGCCGGCCAACGCCATCGAACGCATCGAAGTGCTCAAGGGCGGGCAGAGCCTGCTGTTCGGCACGCAAGCCGTGTCCGGCGTTATCAACATCGTCACCCGCAGCCCGCAGAGCCGCAAAACCTCCGGCGAAGTGAACATGGGCGTGGATACGTTCGGTGGCACCACCGAGGATGCGCGGGTCGAAAACATCTTCACCAACGGTTTCGGCGACCTGGGCCTGCTGGCTTACGTCAGCCATAACGTTTCGGACGGCTATCAGCCGTTTCGCAATCGCGACATCAGGAACAGCAGCGAAAAGGACCGCGCCTACGAAGTAACGACCTTCGGCGCCAAGGCGATTCAGTCCTTTGCCGATGACGCGCGCCTGGAACTGTTCTACCAATACGCCGACGCCAACCTCGACTTCGCCCGCCCGGTGGACAACCACAAGACCACCAACGACCGTATCCAGCAGATCGCCACGGCGACCTTCGAACAGAACGTCAACGAACGCCTGAGCTACTTCGTCAAAGGCCACATCAACGACTGGAACACCCGCTACACGCGCATCAACAACACGTCCGATGGCGGTGTAAAAACCATCAACCACAACGACTACTGGGGTTTCACCGACTGGGGCGTGCAGGCCGAAGGCAAGGCTGAATTGCCCGGCGGCCATGTGCTGGTGTTTGGCACGGACAACCAGTGGTTCAAGGGCCAGGATGATGTACTGATCATCGACAACGACAAGGCCGAAGCCCACGCGTTCTACACCCAGTTGCGTCCGAAGATCGACGCCCTGCCCGACTGGCATCCGAGCATCGGCATCCGCCACGAAGCCATGAGCGGCGGCGACAGCGCCACCGTCGGCATGCTCACTTCGCTGTACGACCTCAATGAAAACTGGTCTGTTCGTGGCCAGTACGGCACGGCCTACAAACTGCCGAACGCCGAGCAACTGTTCGTCAACGAACCGGGCGATGAACTGGGCAACCGTAACCTGAAACCGGAGAAAAGCCGCAACGCCGAACTCGGTCTGGATTACAAAGGCTTGCTCATCGACCGCGAGTTCAGCGCCAGCGTCACCCTGTTCAAGCGCAAGATCGATGACCTGATTACCCTCGATGACATCCAGTGGGTCAATGGCCAGGGGCGGATCCAGATGCGTGGTTTCGAGGCGGACACGAAACTGGCGCTCAACGATCAATGGAGCCTGCAGGCGGATATGACCCGCAACCTGACTGAGTCCCGAACGGGGGTGACGATCAACGATGTGCCAAGCTTCTTCGCCCGTTCGCGCATCGGTTACGAGTCGGTTGACCGGATGTGGGGCGCCGGCGGTGCGATCCGCTATATCCGCGATGTGATCAGCTCGAAACAGGTCGAGTACGGCCATTATTCGGTGGTGGACGCTGACGCTTATCGCTATCTCGATGGCGCCCGTCAGCATCGCCTGAGCCTGTTGGTGGAAAACCTGTTCGACCGCGATTACGTCACCAGCCGCTCGAACAACGTCGACAACCTCGGACGGCCGTTCACCTCCGAAGTCCGCTACACGTACCGTTTCTGATGGCTGACATCATCACCACCGACGGCGTCGATTCTCACCCGGACTGGTCGCACGTGCCCGAGCATGCGCGCCACGTGTTCCTCTGCACCGGCCCGCGCTGCACCCAGCGCGGGGCGTTGCAGATATGGAAAACCTTGCGCCGGCACTTGCTGGCCCATGACCGCATCGAGACGCCGGGCGGGGTTTTGCTGACGCGTACGCACTGTCAGTTTCCGTGCAATCTCGGGCCGGTCATGACGGTGTATCCGGAAACCTGCTGGTACGGCGTACGCAGTCACGCCGATGCGCAGCGACTGGTCGAAGTGCATCTGGTGGGTGGCGAAGTGGTCGAGGATCTGCTGATCAAGGAGCGCTCGTGAGAAGGCTGCTCTTTCTGGCCGGTGCCCTGCTTTGCGGTTCTCCGGCTCTGGCAGATGACTACCGCAATTGTGGCGAGATCTGGCACCTGCCGGCATCGCCACCGTCGCGGATTGTTGCGCTCAATCAGCATGCAGCCGATCTGGTCTTGGCGTTGGGCGCAGGCTCGACGCTGGCGGGTGTGGCCTATCTGGATGATACCGGCGCGCCTCAGACCGAGTACTTCGGCGTGCCAGTGATCTCGCACCGCTATCCGTCGAGCGAAGTGTTGTACGCGCTGAAACCGGATCTGGTGGTGGGTGGATTTGCGACGGCGTTCGGCAATGGCGTGACGTCACGCAGCGGACTGGGGCGCAACGGTGTTGCTACGTATCTGCTGGAGTCGGCCTGCAACGGGCACTCGCTGGATTACTTCGAACACATACGCCGCGACCTCTTGACCCTTGGCGGATTGCTGCACAAACAGCAACGCGCCAAAGAATTACGCGACGCAATGGACGCCGATCTGAACAAAGCCAAGGCTTTGACAGGCTCAGGAAAACCGCTGTCCGTGTTCTATCTCGACAGCGAAGTCAAAGGCCTGGACAGCGAAGGCGGACGCGGATTCGTCACCACCCTGCTGACCGCCGCCGGGGCGCGAAACCTCTTCGCCGGCATCAATCAATACCGGTTGACCGTCAGCCGTGAAACCCTGCTCGCCAGTGACCCCGACGTGATCCTGCTGGCCGATGCGCAATGGTCACCGGCCAGTCGCAAGCGTCAGTTGCTCATGCAGGATCCGGTGCTGTCGACCCTGCGAGCCGTGCGTGAGGACCGGATGATCGATATTCCGTTTACGCATCTGTTGCCCACCGTGGGCAGTGCTCGGGTGGCACTGGAGTTGGCAGAGCGGCTCAGGGCCTTGCCTTGAACATCACCGCGAGAAATCTCTGAAGACCCGATAGAATCCCGAGCCACTGGCCCCTGGCATCTGAATCATGCCACGCGATCCATACCTGCCGATTTGATCAAGGAAAGACGCTCATGGGTTTGAGAACAATAACGTTCGCTGTGTTGCTTGCCGTGGCTCTGACTGCCTGCGGTGGCAGCAAGGACAAAGCGCGGGAGCTGGTCGAATCCACTCGCTACGACGACTTCGAGTCCCGCCTGGAGGTGTTGTTGGAGTTCTTCAACTCACACTACTGGGCACTGCCGACCGACACCATTCGCGAAGTCGTGACAAAAAACCTGGATAGGGAAGCGACCAAAAACCAGATCATTGATGTCTACTCCGATCACTTCACCGAAGAAGAACTTGAAGTGATGATTCGAGCCAACAACAAGAGTCTCGAGGAAACCGAAAGCATTCTTTCCAGTACCAAGGAAGGTCGCGCACTGTTCGACAGAGTGGTGGAAGTTCAGGCCGTGGTTGATCAGGTCATGGAAGATGCGGCAAAGGCGCAAACGACCGCAATCGTCGAGGCGCTGGATAAGCTGAATGAGGATTACGTGAACTAGATTCCAGGGAGCGTCATCCCCCCTGCAAGAGCCCGGTAACTGATACTGTGGCTGGGCCAACCGATACGGAAATCACGTCAGGTTCTTACAAACAGACGGGGCAGGAATGTCGGGGGGCGATTCACTTTGATCAAGGAAGAGAAAAACAATGAAAAAAACTTTCGGCATCCTGCTACTGATCTGCCTTTCGGCCAGCGCAAACGCTGACGAAAACCCCATCGGCTTCCGGACTTCTACACTGCCGGACGCGCACAACGACCGTCCGCTGGAAATGGTCGTCTGGTATCCCGCGAAGACTACCGCCACCCCGCAGTTGATTGCCGACGATATTGTGTTCGTCGGGACGTCCGCCGTGCGCGATGCACCACCGGCTGCCGGTGAGCATCCGTTATTGGTACTCTCGCATGGTTACCGAGGGAACTGGAGCAACCAGGCGTGGCTGGCCACTGCCTTGGCCCGTCAGGGATACATCGTGGCGGCGGTCAACCATCCCGGCACCACGACGCATGACTGCAGCCCGCAAGCGGCTGCACAGTTGTGGCAACGACCTGCCGACATCAGCCGCGTCATCGATGCGGTCACCGCTCGGCCCGAGCAAACGGGTGCCGTTTCGATGCGTCGAATTGCGGTAGCCGGCCATTCACTCGGCGGCTGGACTGCCCTAGAACTCGCCGGCTCACGTTTCGACCCCGAGCGTTTTGCCAAGGACTGCGCAGCCCATCAAAAACTCGCCAGTTGCTCCGTCTACAAGACGATCAACGTCGCCGACACGCCAGAATCGAAGAACCGGATGAGCGCGGACTTGAGCGACAAACGCGTCAGCGCGATCGTGTCACTGGACCTCGGCCTGTCACGCGGGATGACCGATGCAAGCCTCGCCGCGTTACCGGTCCCGACACTGGTGATTGGCGCTGGTGTGCCGTCTGAAGACCTGCCCGCCCAACTGGAGTCGGCCAATCTTGCCAAGCGGCTGCCTTCGGCATCGTCGCAGTATGTCGAGATCAGCGACGCCAGCCATTTCAGCTTCATGGCAGCGTGCAAGCCAGGCGCAGTGGCGTTGCTGGAAGAAGACTCACCAGGTGACGGCATCATTTGCGGGGATGGTGGCGGCCGTTCGCGTGAGGTGATCCAGCAACAGGTTGTGGCATTGATCGACGGGTTTCTGAACCGGTCACTTCCCAACTGATGGCGCTGTTGCCTGCGCATTCGTGATACGTCAGGATCCCTCCTTTTTGATCGTCAGGAGCAATCGTGGAACGTCTCTTCGTTTATGGAACCCTGGGCCCCGGCCGACCGAATGAACATGTGATGCTGAACATCGGCGGCACCTGGCAGGCGGCCTCGCTGAAGGGGCGCTTGTCGCACGCCGGCTGGGGTGCGGCGATGGGCTTTCCCGGTCTGGTGATTGCCGACAATGGCGACGTCATTGAGGGCTTTGTGTTCTCTTCCGAAAATTTCCCTCAGCACTGGGCGGCGCTCGATGAGTTTGAAGGGGCCGAGTATCAGCGGGTTTTGACCAAGGTGACTCTGGATGACGGGACGGCAACGGATGCCTGGGTCTACGCCCTGCGCTAGACAACTTCACCAAGACGGCTATGCCCTGCTGCGCCAGGCAATCCCGGCTGCATGGCTGGCCGGACTTCGGAATACGTTCGACTCCGGCGTAAGGCCCTCAAGCGAATGGCCCGTACCTCGGGGAGTCGATTGGCGCCATTCGCTGCTGGACACCGACCCGACGGTTCAGGCCGTGTGCCGGTTGCCACCATTGCTGGCGGTGGCGGGCGAATTGATTGGCGAGCGCTTCTTTATTTCCCAAGTGGAAGGCCGCGAACCGCTCGCCAACGGCGGCCACCAGCAACTGCACCGCGACTTGTCGGCGCAACGTCCCGGCGACACCGCCATCGCGCTGGTCTACCTCGACGATTACGGCCCCGGGAACGGCGCAACCCGCATCGCTCCCGCCAGCCATCTTTCTGCGCCCGACGATCCTCCGGTCGACTTCGCCGACGAGTCCAGATCCGTGCAATTGACCGGCAGTGCGGGCGACATCCTGATTTTCGATGCCGATCTCATTCACGCCGGCAGCCTGAATGCCACCGGCGCCCGTCGTCGCACACTGTTGATCACTTATTTTTCGGAAATGCTCTACGCATCACACCTGGAAACTGTGGGTCTCAGAAATATTCGAATGGACACCAGCGAACGGTTTGATCCGGCGGATTTCCCCCTCCGGCCATAGCTTATTGCACGCTGATGAACTGAAATTTCGCCCGGGCTTTTTCGACGGCGCTGCGCACCGCCTCTTTCTGATTTTCTCCGCCCGCGTAGTAGATGCGCATGCCGTTCAGATCGAGCGACTCGAAGGCGTTCTTGATGACGGCCACATCGAGTGAGGTTCCGGCACCGATGATCAGGAATCCGGTATCGTCGACCGTTTTGGCCATCTGCAATTGTTGCTTGAGTTGCATGGCGTTGGCCCCGCCTCCCGCAGCTATCGCCAGATTGTCGCCGATCAGGCCGTGACTCAGGATTTTGGTAGCGACCAGGCTGACCTTGGTCTGCCCGGCGGGAAGCGTCATGACGTGGGCGTCGGCAGCTTCGCGGTAAATGGCTTCGTCGCTTTTACCGTGAGATGCACAACCGGCCAGGACGGCCAGGAAAGACGCGGCGATAAGTCGTTTCACTTTGATTTCCTTGTGAGAGTAACTCCATGAACCCGCAGCATAAGGGAGGTCGCCGTTGGTCAGCAATTCAATTGACTTGATTGCCCAAGGCAACTATATAGTTGCTTTAGGCAAACACTTGAGCAGCCATCATGTCCACGTACCCACTCATTGAAAGAGCCGACATCGTCCGGCAATTCAACCGCTTCTACACCCGTCAGATCGGCGTTCTGCAGGAACACCTGCTGCAAAGCGACTACTCCCTCACCGAACTGCGCATCCTCTACGAACTGGCCTCCGGCGGCGATCTGACCAGCGCCGACCTACGCCAGATGCTGGGCCTGGACGCAGGCTACATGAGCCGGATCATCAGCGGCTTCGACAAAAAAGGCCTGATCCAGAAAGTCCCCTCTGCCACCGACGCCCGCGCGAGCCAATTGCATATCACCGACCTCGGCCGCGAAATCCTCGCCCCGCTGGAACAGGCCTCGCGGCAGGAAGTCATCACCCTGCTCGAACGCATGGCCGAGCCGCAGCAATTGCAATTGATTGAGTCCATGAGGCAGATCCAGACCTTGCTGGAGGGAGGCAAACCGACGACCTATCTGCTGCGGGACCCGCAACCCGGCGACATGGGGCTGGTGGTGCAGCAACAAACCGTGATCTACACCCGCGAATATGGCTGGAACTGGGAGTTCGAGGCGCTGGTCGCCGAGATCGTCGCCAAGTACCTGCGCGAATTCGACCCTGCCAGCGAGCGCTGCTGGATCGCGGAAAAGGACGGCAAAGTGGTGGGTTCGGTGTTTGTCATCCGGCACGACGAAACCACGGCAAAACTGCGCATGCTGTTTGTGGACGCCAGCGCTCGGGGGTTGGGGATAGGCAATCGACTGGTTGACGAATGTCTGAGGTTTGCCCGGGATGTCGGGTACAAAAAGATGATTCTGTGGACGACCAGTAATCTGGTGGATGCGCGCAAGTTATATCAGCGGGCGGGGTTTGAATTGGTTGAGGAAGAGTCGATATTCAGCTTCGGGAAGGAGCTGGTGAGTCAGACGTGGGCGATTGGGTTGTGAGGCTCTGTTTCGTCTGAACTTGTTAAAGGGGACGGATTTATATTCTGAAAAATAGATCCCCCCTGTTTTCCTTTACGCTACGCTGAACAGCGTTACTGGTTAGACAGGATCATCTGGAATAACACATGGCTCGAATGATCGGCTGCACTTGAAAAGGGAACCGTCTATGAACCAGGACCAATTGAACGCAGCGCTTCAAGCTGAGTATCTACATCTTCAAAAGACCATTGAGGACTTCGATTCGCGCGCCTTGACCATCAAAGCCTGGAGCGTAACCTTCGGTCTGGCCTCGATAGCCGGAGCTTTCGCTAGTCATTCGAATATCCCTTTTCTTGTTTCCTCCATCAGTACTGCGTTTTTTTGGTTACTTGAGATTGAGTGGAAACTCTTTCAGATGTCTTATTCCGTCCGGAGCAATCTGATCGAAGCACACTTTCGTGGCGAACCAAAAGTCGAACACCCTTTCCAGATTGGCACGTCATGGTACATCGCGTGGAAAGCGATACGAATGGAAAGAGTTAAACACGTCGCACTGTGGCCCCATGTCGCACTGCCTCACGTCTTTGTCATGGTTCTGGGAATATTGTTGTTCTTCCTCTCAATTACCAATGTAATCAGCGTGAGGGGTTAGTTCAGGACTGGAGCCCTGCATAGGCTGGCCGGGGGGGCTCCAGGGATAGCAAAGTTTGACAGTACATCCGGATTACATAATGTCACGTGTGACACGAGGGCTTACACCGCGCCAGCGCTGTCCATTCATCCATCGAACCACTGTCCGAACAGCCCGAGATTCCCCATATGGACACAGAAGCTCCTTCAAACGCACTCCCTGGCAGATGCCCTATCGAAACAGTAAGTGACCCGACGGATGAGCCTGAAGACATAAATCAAGGCACCATGAAACTGATAGTGGGCCTGATTGCAGTGTCTCTGGGAGCAGTGTGCACCCTCTTGGCAGGCAAATGGCTTGACTCTATCAGTGAAGCATACGTCCAAGGTGGTTGGGCGCGGGACGTATTTGTGGGGTCCCTGTTCTCAATTGCCGCGTTCCTATTTGCCTATCTTGGCGGTTCAAAGTGCGAGGCCTGGCTGAGCAAGATTGCTGCTGTCGCGGCACTCGGGATTGCGTTGTTCCCATGTAAGTGCAAGCTAAGTCCACCTGTTGACGAAGCCGTGCGTACGGTAGGAGCCCCGTTGGCCCGTTGTGCTGAGCCCCCGACGATGGAATGGATCCCCGTCGTTCATCTGGCGTCCGCTACAGTTCTCTTTCTAGTCCTTACCGTATTTTGCCGCATTTTCTACCTCAGGGCTAAGCGGAAATTCGAGCAGTCGCCCAATCAAAAGTCGACTAAGGCCGGCCGACGAATGGTGATCTACTTAATATGCGCTATCGCAATACTTGGATCGGTTGCCGCGTTAGGAGTTGGGGAGATATTCGACTTGGGCGAAAAATACCGAGGCTTTGTATTTGCAGGCGAATCGGCCGGTCTGTTCGCATTTGGAATCTCATGGTTGACTGCCAGCAAGGTTGTACCTTGGCTTGCGGACGATAAAGAGAGGCTGCATCCCACACTCAGGAAGAAACGGAGGGCCACTATTGATTCTGGTGCAGGCATTAGTGGGCCTAATGCGAGGCCTTTGTAACCACAATGAAAAAAAAGAAAAAAAGAAAGGGGACTGATATATTTTTTAAATAGTAAATCAGTCCCCTTCCACTCTTTCATTCCATCCCTGTCACATCAGTCGAGTCGTTCGTGATGTACTCAGGTGACCTGAAAGCTACCGCACTCAATCAGATCAAGCGCGCCCTTCCAGAATCTCGAATGAGTTATCAAGGGGCGCGTACCCAACGGTTTTCTTGGTCTGATCAATTGAAAGACGTTTGTAGCGGTTATCCGAGACACCATGGACAACATGGAATCCGCTCAGCTCGGCCTCGACGCATCGCTCCAGTAACGCAACAACATCCCTGTAACTGATAAACGCGGCAACGTCACGAGGGCTGTGGGTTTCGCCAGCGTGAAATCTGGCGACGTTTGCAATACGGACCGCGATTGTCGTCATTTGACCGTCGTTCGCATACATCGAAGCCAGCGCTTCGCCAAATGCTTTGCTGACCCCGTAAAGATTTCCCGGTTTAGGTGCCATCCATTCATGGATCTGGACGTCTTTCGGATACCCCTCAATCGCCTGGGCACTGCTCGCAAATATGAAGCGCTTGCAGCCCTGAGCTTTTGCAGCGAACAGCATGTTGTAGGTGCCAACAATATTCACCGGCAGCAGGGAAGACGTGAAGTCGGCGTCCGCGTTCGGATCGGCAGCAAGGTGAATCACTGTGTGAATGCCTTCGCAGGCTTCGAGACAACTGGCCTGATCCCTGATGTCGAGAGAGAAGCGCTCGGCAGAGTCAGGAAGTTTGGCTACGTCTATATCGGCCAGACGCAAATCGGATTTATCGTCTCGCGCAGCCCAGAAAGCTCTGCCGATCTGGCCCGCCGAATCCCGCCGCCCACGCCAGGGCCAGCGCATCACCCAAGGGTACGCATGAACCACCAAGGCCTGTGGGTCAGCCCCACCGAATTCAAAAACTTCACCGAAGCCAAGCGCCGTCCCGCGCTCAACCACCACATCGCCACCCGTGGTCGAACCCAGGCCGGCGGCTTCAGCGCCCACCTGCCAAACCCCGACCCCATCCTCAAAGCCCAAGGCAAAGACATCCAGATCTACCGCGACCTGCGCAGCAGCGCCCTGGTCGGCGGCAACATCCGCCGTCGCAAAGCCGCCGTCCTCTCACTCGAACGCGGCCTCAAACGCGGCCAAGCCACACCCAACATCGAACGTTTCATCACCGACTGGCTAGCAGACCTCGACCTCGACCGCATCCTGCGTGAACTGCTCGACGCACCGTTGTTCGGCTACCAACCCATCGAACTCATGTGGCAACCGATCGGCAAACACCTCGTCCCGCAAGACCTGCTCGGCAAACCCGCCGAATGGTTCTTCTACGACCCCACCAACACACTGCGCTTTCGCGCCAAAGACGCAGGCCCCGACGGCGAGCCCTGCGACCCGCAACGCTTCATCGTCGCCCGCCAAGACGCCACCTACGCCAACCCCTACGGCTTCCCGGACCTCAGCATGTGCTTCTGGCCGGCCACCTTCATGAAAGGCGGCCTCAAATTCTGGGTCCAATTCACCGAAAAGTACGGCAGCCCCTGGGTCATCGGCAAACACCCACGCGGCGCCACCGACGACGAAACCAACCTGCTACTCGACAGCCTCGAAGCCATGGTCCAGGACGCCGTCGCCGCCATCCCCGACGATGCCAGCGTCCAAATCATCGAAGCCGCCGGCAAAGCCGGCAGCGCCGACGTCTACCGCCAACTGCTCGACTACTGCCGCAGCGAAATCAACGTCGCCATGCTCGGGCAAAACCAGACCACCGAAAAAGACAGCAACCGCGCCAGCGCCACTGCCGGCGCCGAAGTCACCCAAGACATCCGCGACGGCGACGCCAGCATCGTCGCCACCGCACTCAACGCCTGCATCCGCCACGTCGTCGACCTCAACTTCGGCCCCCACATCGCCGCCCCCGACTACCAACTGTGGCAACAAGAAGAAATCGACAAAAGCCTCGCCCAACGCGACAAAGCCCTCACCGAATCCGGCGTCAAATTCAGCAACGCCTACTGGCAACGCACCTACAACCTGCAAGACGGCGACCTGCAACCACCACCAGCCACCATCGGCTCACCCGCATTCGCCGAGCCCACCACCAGCCTCGCACTCGACCAACTGGCCCTAGACCAAGCCATCAACAGCCTGCCGGCCGCCACCCTGCAACAACACGCCGAACACGCCATCACGCCCCTGATCCAAGCCCTGCAGCACAGCCAAAACGACACCGACGCCCTAGGCCTGCTGGCCGAAGCCTACCCACACATGGACAGCCAAGCCCTGCAGCAACAACTGGCCCACCTCATCTTCATCGCCAACACCTGGGGCCGCCTCAGCGCCGCCGCCGACAAAGAAGACTGACATGGCCACCCAGACCCACCCCCTAAACCCCATCGACCTCAAAGCCATCTTCGGCCTCGAACCCGCCAACGCCATCGCCTACCTCAAAGCCAAGGGCTACGCCATCACCTGGCACTGGCAAGACATCCTCGACCAGGCCCACCACCAAGCCTTCACCGTCGCCAAAGCCATGCACCTGGATCTGCTGTCCGACATCCGCGCCGCCCTCGAAACAGCCCTGCAACAAGGCCACACCCTCAAACAATTCACCGACAACCTCCAACCGACCCTGCAAGCCCAAGGCTGGTGGGGCAAACCCATCATCGTCGACAGCCAAGGCACCGCCCAACCCGTCCAACTCGGCAGCCCACGCCGACTCAAAACCATCTACCAAACCAACCTGCAAAGCGCCTACATGGCCGGCCGCAAAACCGCCATGCAACAAACCACCCACACCCACCCGTACTGGATGCTCATCGCCATCCTCGACAACAAAACCCGCCCCAGCCACCGCGCACTCCACGGCCAGGTCTACCGCCACGACGACCCCATCTGGCAAACCATCTACCCACCCAACGGATACAACTGCCGCTGCCGCGTCATCGCCCTGACAGAAGCCGCCGTCAAACGCCGAGGCCTGACCGTCCAAACCAGCCAAAGCCAACCCATCACATTCCGACCCGACCCCGGCTTCAACCACGCCCCAGGCACTGGCCTGACCCAAGCCCTACAACAAAAACAAACCGTCCCCAAAAACCACCCCCATTGACCCACCCCAAATCCCTGTGGGAGCTGGCTTGCCAGCGATGGCGGACCAATAGCCCCCAAGAACTCTTGACCGGAACAAAGCCCCCCAAATGCTCACCATCGAAATAAACCACCAACACCTACAACAAACCTTCAGCCAAATAGAATTGGCCGTCGGCGACCTCAAACCCCTGATGCAAACCATCGCCACCGAACTCGCCAGCCAGACCGAAGAAAACTTCGAACACGAAGGTCGCCCCCAATGGCCAGAACTCTCCGACGTCACCACCGAAAACCGAGCCAAACACGGCCACTGGCCGGGCCAGATCCTGCAGGTCAGCGCCGCCGGTCTCGCGGCCTCGATCACTACCCACGCAACCGACAGCACCGCCATGGTCGGCAGCAACAAACCGTATGCGGCGATGATGCAATTTGGTGGGGAACAGGCGGATTTTCCGCAGCTGTGGGGAGACATACCGGCCAGGCCATATTTACCGATGGACAGCGAAGGCCACCTGCAACCACAGGCCGCCGACGCTATTCTTTCGCTGACGCTCGATTATTTTCAAAGCACGGTATCTGAGTGAGGGGCTGCCGCCATAAGGGAGGAGATAGGGAGATTTAGACCCAGCTGCATCATTATTTCACTCCCAAGACGGCAGCTCTCATGATGCAGATCGTGTAGCAAATGTGTAGTCGGGTATTGACAAAAGCTACACAAGAGGTTAATCTTGTTCTCAGTGGCACCACATCTGCCCTTACCCTTGAAGCCGACAGGCACTTAGGCTTACTGAAGCCAAACCGTGTGTACACACAAACTACCCTAAATGGAGTGGAACAATGAAAGTGAAAATTAACGTTTTGGGAATGATAAAGTCCTAAGGAGGAAGTAAGGAGCGAAACTTAACGCTAGTTTGAAGTTGGAATATTAAATTATGAAATCAGAATTAGAAATTATAAGCATGAAGGAAAAGCCAGCCGCGATAAATATGCGGGTGGACATAAAAAAACGAAACCTGATCGATATGGCAGCTGCAATATTGGGGAGTGACAGAACAAGCTTTATTGTGGATGCAGCCTGCCAAAAAGCGGAGGATGTAATTCTGGATAGACGATTGTTTGTGCTCGACGATGTAGCATTTGACCAATTCGAGAGGGCTTTAGAAGACAACCCAATCGGAGAAAACAAATGTCTCAAGGAACTACTGCAAAGACCAAAAATCTGGAGTTGAGTGCTCCCGAAAAACTGAACGAAATGCATGACTTTAGCGCTTTCGAATGCGGTGAAGCCTCAATCGACGCATACGTCAAACGGGCTCTCAAAGCGCAAGCAGCTAAAGACGCAGTCATCTACGTGACGTGCCGTAAAGGTTCTACCCAGGTGCTGGGTTTTTACACGCTCACCAATGGTGCGGTCGTGCGTGACGAAGCTCCAAAAAAGCTGCAACGTAACGCCCCGAATCCATGCCCCGTCACGATTCTTGGTCGCTTGGGTGTCGATAAAACGATTCAAGGGCAAGGTGTGGCAAAAGCTCTGTTGCAAGACGCCGTCGAGCGCTCAATCGCAGCATCAGAGACTGTAGGATCACGCGCGCTTTTGGTTCATGCGCTTGATCAAAATTTGGCGGACTTTTATAAAAAGCACGCCGGGTTTATTGAAAGCCCTATCTCGCCACTGACACTGATGTTGTCACTGCGATAGAAGCTCCGCTCAATCGAATCCAAAAGCCCCAACTGAAAAAATTCAGCTGGGGCTTATTATGTATTAAATGCAAGCTAAATCACCACTATTTATTTGAAATTAGTGCTGATTGAGTGGGCGCAAATAAGTAAAGATCAAACATGTTCGCAATTGAGTCGCTAGACATAGTAGTAAGTTATAGATTTGTGGGGGCTTTGATACTCGCCATTATGGGATGTTCGGTCGTCTACTACATTGGCACTACCGTAGTCGCAAAGAGAAAAAACAAAGATCTTTCACACCGGCTCAAGTATTGGCATCACATAATGTTTATGCGCGCTTTTAACTTCCGGATTGTTAGAATTCTAATGATATCCGTTGCGCTTTGCGGATCAACGATAGGCATTTTGATTTTGATTGATCTAATCAGTGCAGCAGCGGGAACGGGGCTCGATTTTCGATTCATACCCTATCATAACTACCTTCCAAATCTGGCAGGATTAGGCTTTTTGGTAATCGGCTTCGCAATTCAGTTAGTGCTAGGCAACAAGGGGATGCCAATTCCTATAGGAAATGGACTGTCGCTAAGTTATGACAAAGGCGCTGTTTTAGCTGTTCATTTAGATGAAGACAATCCTGACATCCGCTCTCAAGAGCCGAAAATAAAATCGGCAATCGCGCAGCTCAGAGTAAACGGCCATAACAATGAAATCAAAATCAAAAGCTGGTTATGCGTAACAAGATTACCTAGAGACAACGCAGACGTAAAAAACATCAGACATCTTTTCAGTGAATCTTCAAGTTTCCACTATCTTCTTGCCAGAAGGGCGCCGTGTATTCTGTCATTCATTTCAGAAAGAGAATGGTATAAAAATAGCCTAGGCAAGCGACCGGCAAAAATATTAAGCAAAGTAATTACCGTATTAACAGCAATTGCATACACCTTGATAAATGCAAGGAAAATCCGCACCTCAATTAATCTCCTACCGGAGACCGGAATCAATCAGTCTACTAACAAAATGATGGAAACTATTCGCTCAGAAACGGGTGAAATAGTCACACCTATTCATGTAGCGCCAGTTTCGGTATCAATGTTCATGAGCTTGGGCTTGAAAATCCCCCATATTAACCAAAAATTTATGGGATTGGACGGTGGTTTTACGGTCCGACCTAAGTAGGATATGAGCCCATAGTGCCTATGGGCTTAAATGAACACAGCTAACTTTATACCTCCGTCCTCAGCCGCTTTAGGTAGCTCAGCCGTGTTTCAAGGAGCATTTTCTGAATTTTGGCTTCAAGATGGCGGTATCCATGCCCAGAAATACATCCGACACGAGCATAGTGCAGACCGAGCTCTTTATCGAGATAGTCGCTAAA
This sequence comes from Pseudomonas sp. COW5, assembly GCF_026240005.1. Lineage (NCBI taxonomy): Bacteria > Pseudomonadati > Pseudomonadota > Gammaproteobacteria > Pseudomonadales > Pseudomonadaceae > Pseudomonas > Pseudomonas sp. COW5. The sequence goes on from NZ_JAPHVP010000001.1 coordinate 5,852,667, forward strand.
GGAACTGTCTGCCTCAAGAATACTTGTTCGAAGCTTTAGCAATGCCGCATCATCCAGATCCCATTCTATCTCCCATTTTTTGATTAGTTCCTCCCATTCCTCGTCGATTTTTTCATAAAGTGCACCTGAATTTTGCATTGCCTGAAGAGAACTTCCGAAAGCTTCGCGAGATGCACCAGGATGAATTTTCTGCTCGACTATCTCGTACATAGAGTTGGCGAACATCATTGCGCTTTCAAACCATTGCAGTAATTGAGCAGAGCTCACTAAGCGAAAGTTTGCCTCGTGAGCAGCTATGTGTCGAGCTGCAAAAATATCTCTGATATCACGAATCAATCCGTCAGCGTCAGCAACGATTATATCGCCATATTCTGGGGCATACTGATCTGCCCCCCCCATAAGTGCCTCTTCTGGAGGCTCAATAAACTCGCGCACTGTCGCCAGACAGTTTTTCAGATCCTTGTACCCAGCGTCACCCTCAAACAACACGCCGAAATGTTTTATTATTTGATCAACACCGCTTATACCAACGTTGTGACTAACCAGATCCCCAAATGTTATCTCTTTGCGGCTGAGCGCCTTGGTCAACTCAAAATCAAAGGTCAAATCCCTAAAGCCTCTTGCTCTTTCAAGATAAGGGCTGTTTTCCTCATCAATCAGAATTTTTATACAAGCCCTGAAGAGCGCCTCAATACATGAAGCAATGGCAACAACATGGAGTGATATTTGATAGGGATCTGGCGAATTGAGAGAAGTGAAGCCGATATGCAATGTAGACAGTTCTCCAAGACCTGCATACACCCAAGTAGAAGCTCGAGCTTTTTTCTCAACAATAAAATCTAGTTGATTCTTTTTGGACATGATTCCTTCCAGTTTAGTAGATCGAACTCAGGGGGAGCGTCGCAGCAAGATTTTGGCATATCAAATTCTGAGCCGAGCGCCGTGTCAGGACTTATCTGGCTGGGATAATCACTCAAGTGAAATCAAAGTGCCACTCATTGCCACTCAAAACGCCACCTGTCACCCTGCACCCCGTTCAAAGGACCAGGACAAGGAATCAAGGATTGAGTGGCTACGTCCCCAACCCACCCAAGGGTTACCGCAACACCGGTGTCGAACCCGTCGACATCAACGCTCAACACTGGGCGCAGTACAAAGACCTCCCACCAGCACCAGACGCAAAGCCCGAAATCATGGGCTGCGTCTTTGCCAAAAGCTGCAACTTGCCCGACGGCGAAATCAACCACACCAACCCGGCAGGGTTCGTGCCCGTCGAAAAACTGGCTGACTACGGCCTATGGGCCGTGCTCGGCACAGCGGCGGCAGTCACCGCCGAAGGTACGCCACTGCAACTGGTCGGCGGTTCCGCAACCGGCAGCACCATCACCCAGAGGTTGGGCGGCTCACTTGCACTCAACCTGCTAGAGGGCGCTGGTACGTTAGCCGCCGGCGCAGCAGTAGGCACAATCGCACTACTAATACCCAACACCACCATCGCCCCCGACAGCGCCTTCTACAAAAAAGATCAATACGCCACGCTCGACAGCGGCCGCACCCGCGTACGCGTCAACGTAAAAACACTGCCCGATGGCTCCGTCAACGCATACGGCTTCTACACCGGCGGCAAAAAGGACTGGGAAAATGTCCCTGTCATCAAAGCAGAAAAGGACGGAGAGAAATTCGTTGCCGACATAGGCAACGGCATAGGCCTCACCTGGACGCCAGCGACAAGCCCAGACGGCGTGCTGGGTATTCCAGCACTAGAAGGTGCGCCCCAACTACCACCCGTATGGGTATACCCACCGACCGAACAGTCGGACACACTCCTTGCCAACCCAGCGCATCCCCCAGAGTTCCAGGACGCAATCATCTGGTTCCCCGATGACGCAGGCCTAGAGCCCATCTACATCGTGCTCAGCACGCAGCTAGAGAAGAACAAACAAAAGGGCAAGGCGTTTGAAGAAGCGTCCTTCGAAGAGTTCAGCAAGACCAAACCTGAAGCCGCCCGTGAGGTCACAGTCAAAACCGACAGCGGAGTCCGTACCCGCATTGATATGATGGGCCGCGATGCCGAAGGTAATATTTCATGCGTTGAGTGCAAATCTTCAGAAACAGCGCCGCTCACCCGCAACCAGAAACTCGGCTTTCCAGAAATTGAAAAGTCCGGCGCGACCGTCGTCGGCAAAGGCAAACCCGGCTTCACCGGAGGCACCAGAATTCCACCCACCAGAGTCGACATCATTCGACCCGACCCGACCCTCTGAGGGAGCAGACATGTCCATCACCGAAACAAAAGTCGTCGACATCATCGCAGTACCCGAATGGGAGCCCGACAACGTCGTACTCGTCATCACCGATCACTTGGAATGGGGCGACAAAGCCCAACAGGGAGAGCACCTGTTGTTGCTTCAAGAGAAGATCAACACCTACATCGCCTTCATTGAGAGCGGCGAATTGCTGGAAAGCTACCCGCCGGCCAAAGGCAAAAGTCCGAAAATTCGCGTCAATGGCCTGTACCAACTTCCCGAGCAGGGCGAGATTTTCATTGATCGCGTTACCGAGGTGCTCAAAGGCGTGGGCATTGGAATGGAGTTTGTGCTCAAAGACGAGTCAGCAATTCGGCACTAATTGGGGGGATAGGTTGAATTACGCTAGGACACTAACGGCTCAGCGCATCCCTCCGAAATCCAAAATTCGATCCATGTGATTTCTTGACGACGTGGGCCTTGATCCGGTTTAGATCGTGCTCAGCAGGCAATCAGAGAACTAAGGCAATAGGGGCTGCGTATAGGGTGGTCCGAAGGCATGGAAGAAAATCTTGCGACCACCCCAAAGACAATGGACCAAGGAAGTGAAATGTCCGTAACAGACGCCAAAACGATCGATATGTGGGGCATTCCAAAAAGGGACAACAACAAAATCATCCTGGGCATCGCCGACCATCTCCGGTGGGTCGATAAGGCTGAACAAGGCGAACACCAGCTGGTGTTACAAGAGAAAATCAACAACTACATCGCCTTCATCGAGAGCGGTGAAATCTACACCGAGATACCCCGCGCACTCGGCAAATCACCCGTCATACGCCTCCAAGTCAAATACGAATTATCAGAACAAGGCGAGATGTTCATCGATCGCGTTGCTGAAACATTGGCGGAGGTGGTATCGGACTCGAGTTCGCGCTCAAAGTGGGGTAAGAAAATGCATCATGGAATGACCGTGCGCTCTGCCGCCTTACGGCACCTGCCAAACGGCAGGTCAGTCCATTAGTTACCTTTGAGTATGTATCTGCAAAGACCCATGCATTAACTAATCTTGAACCACAGCAAGCTGGCGCAAATGGCTAACGCACACCCGGTGATTACGGCCCCGGAGTGCAGTACATACAACCTTCGAACGTCCCAGCGCAAAGGCCGGGCCTCCGCTTCTTTCTGCTCAGCCAATAAAAAGCCAAAAGCGCGTTTAAGCGTATCCAATTCCGCTTCCGCCGACTCCGCTTCGCTCAATTGCTCCGCTAAATAATCAAATATCCTGTGCTCGGAGATGTTTTTTTTCCAAGTTTCCACGACTGACAAGCCTTGAACCTGCATCGGATTCGATACGCCTTCACGCTTCCCCGAATCGTGGTAATCAAAGCTCAAACCGAACTGCTCATAAAACCTGTTGCGCCGCGCTTTGTTATCACCTCGGGCCTGACCACTCAAAAGCTGGATAGCGTTAACCGTCGCATCAGGCCATTGCTGCGCCCATTCAACGATTTCATTCATCAAGTAGGTGCCGATCCGTTGCCCATTCAGCTCCGGCAAATTGAGACACACCGAGCCCTTGGACATCGAAGATGAGGTGAGGGAAACCGCGTTGAAATGACTCGAATAGCTACCATTGAATTGGCCATTACCATTTTCGTAAGACGAGGCTCTGGTGGTGATTCTTTGATAAGAAAGCCGAATCGATGCCTCGTAAATTTTTCCGTTCTGATCTCGCTGGTAAACTTCCTCACGCTCGACGATGATCCAACCAATCGCTGGATCTTCAGCGCGCTCTCTGTCTCTGATTTCAAGCACCAAAATGCGAGGTTTGAAAGCTCGTTGCTGTCGAAAAGCCTGATCAAAAGAAGGCAGTGCCATTAGCCCGTCCGCTTCTGCATGACCGAGGCCGGGGGAAACAACTCATCTACTTTCGTCGTGATGCGTTGCACCAGTGGCTCCAACTCTTGCCCAATGGATCGGATCCCGTCAGCGGTACCCGGCATCCCTAGTAAGGACGCCATAAACTCCACATCCTCTAGAAATTGCTGTGCCTGTTCATCATCTATCGAGTTCTTGCGTTGCTCGCGGTCTTGCTCCGTACGCTTAGTAAGAAGTGCACGACCATGCTGAAGTGCTTCCTCGTAATCACGGTTGTTGACCTCAATCATCGCAATTACCCCCTTTGCACGCATGTAGAAATGCACGACATCCTTCGCAAGATCTTGCGGTAACAGGGTCAGTGCCTGTTGCCCTGAATCGAAAATGGGGAACGGTGATGCGCCGATGGGCACTATTTCCAGGAAGGGTGTTTCCAGTTGTTGTTCCAACAATGTGTCAAAGCACTCCTCTCTAAACGACTGCCAGGCTGCAGAAATCTCGATTCGTAAAAGCATCAAAGTTTTGACCGTTCGGTCTTTGTCCGCCGCTTTCTCTTTTTCCATAGCCAGTTCGTGAGCTTTGGTCGCGCCCTTAAGTGTAAAGGCTCCACCAATCAGTGCCCCTACAAGGCCCGAGGCCAAGCTGACGTAACTATCAGCGCTTCCCCAATCCATACGCTTCTTACTCCAGTATTTTCATGCATAAAGTGCCAATGGCAGCGGCTCAACCTAGGGACGTTCACAGGCCGGCCCGACGTCGAGTCGCGCCCCAACATTCCGCGAGTCATAAACGCTTTATAAAACCTGTCAGTAGCATTGCGCACCAATAGATCACCTCGCAATGCAAAGCTGACTTCTCCCAACTCAGAATTCGACCATCCCTCTAAATCCGATTAAAAGCCCAAACCCAACCATTCCCCAAAACTGCGCCCACCATCCCCACAAAGCGCAGCCCCATGAAACCCCTCCACATCTTCAAACCCGGCCTCCACACCGCATCCTGCGGCACCACCCTCAACTTCACCCAAACCGACCTGACCGCCACCGTAGCCGCCTACAACCCAACCCTCCACGAAGCCCCGCTGGTCATCGGCCACCCCCAACACGACGCCCCCGCAGCCGGTTGGGTCAAAACCCTCACCGCCACCCCCGAAGGCCTCATCGCCGAACCCCAACAAATCGACCCGACCTTCGCCGAACAACTCGCCGCGGGCAGCTACAAAAAAGTTTCCGCCTCCTTCTACCACCCAACTGCGCCCAACAACCCCGTGCCTGGCGTCTACTACCTGCGCCACGTCGGCTTCCTCGGCGCCCAGCCACCAGCCGTCAAAGGCCTGCGCGCCATCGAACTGGCCGAAGCCGAACCCGGCGTCATCCACTTCAGCGAAGGCCTGCCACAAACACCGGCCCCCACCACCCAAACGCCACCCGTCACAGCACTAGACACCGCAGCCATCCAAGCCGAAAACCAACGCCTCAAAACCGAACTCGCCCAACGCGATCAGGCCGCCCGCATCGCCGCCCAACAAACCATCCACACCACCAGCGTCGCCTATGCCGAACAACTGGTCGCCGCCGGCATGAAGCCACTGCACGTCCCCGTCGTCATTGCCGCCCTCGTTGCCGCCCAGTCCGGTGCAACACCGTTGCACTTCGGCGAAGGCGACCAGCGCCAGCCCCTGAGCGAAGGCCTCAAATCCCTTTTCAGCGACCTGGTCGGCGCCGTCAGCTTCACCGAAGTCGCCACCAAACAGCGCGCAGGCCAAGCCCTCAACGCAGCCACCAACCCATTGCTGGCCGACGCCGAAGCCCGCACCCAAAGGCAGGGCTGACCATGGCCACCTACCAGCAACCCAAAGACCTCGGCGACCTGCTACTGGTGCAAGTCAGCCCCGGCTGGACCAAAGACAACATCACGCTGCTAGGCGGCCACGCCTACGCCCTGGGCCAGGTCCTCGCCAAAGTCGACCACAAACACCAACCCCTCGACCCGGCCGGCAAAGCCCCCGCCAACAAAGCCGTCGCCGTCCTCGCCGAACCCATCGACGCCACCACCGGCGACAAACCCGCCGTCGTCATCGCCCGCGGCGCCGTCCTGGCCCTGGCCGAACTCACCTGGCCGGCCGGCATCACCGCAGAGCAAAAAGCCCAGGCCCTCGACCAACTCAACGCCCACGGCATCGTCGCCCGCGCCACCCTCTAACGGAGCCCCCCATGAACCTGCAAGACCTCTTCACCGTCGCCAACCTCACGGCCGCCGTCAACAAACTCCCGGCCATCCCCGGCAAAGTCGGCGCCATGGGCCTGTTCGACGAAAAAGGCGTCACCAGCACCAGCGTCATCATCGACGAGCGCGAAGGCCGTCTGGTCCTCGTGCCCAACACCTCCCGCAACGACGACCCGGCGCCCCTCAAAGGCAACAAGCGCAAACGCCGCACCTTCGAAACCCTGCACCTGCCCATCAGCCGGCCCATCCTGCCCAGCCAGCTACAAGGCATCGCCGCCTTCGGCCAAGAAAGCGCCACCACGCCCATGGCCACCGTCATCAACGACCACCTGCAAGACCTAAAGAACAGCATCGAAACCACCCGCGAATTTCAACGCGTCGGCGCGCTGCGCGGCCAACTGCTCGATGCCGACGGCACCGTGCTCTTCGACCTGTTCGACGAATTCGACGTCCAGCAAAAGAAAGTCACCGTAGAGCTCAGCAACCCCAACACCGACGTGCGCAAAGCCTGCCTCGACGCCAAACGTCACGCCGAATCCAAACTAGGCGGCGTCATGGTCACCGGCTTCCGCTCGTTCTGCGGGCCTGATTGGTTCGACGCCTTCACCGCCCACGCCAACGTCAAAGAGGCCTTCGCCCACTACCAGGAAGCCAAAGACCGGATCGGCGGCGACATGCGCTCTGGCTTCACCTTCGGCGGCATCGAATTCATCGAATACGACGTCACCGTCAGCGGCCAGCGCTTCATCCCGGCCGACGTCGCCCAAGTCTTTCCTGTCGCCCGTGGTGTGTTCCGTCTGTTCAACGCGCCGGCCAACTACAACGAAACCGTCAACACCCTGGGCCAGGCGTACTACAGCAAAGCCGAGCCCCGCAAGATGGGCAAAGGCTGGGACATAGAAGCCCAGGCCAACCCACTGGCCCTGTGCTTGTTCCCCGAAGCCCTCGTCGAACTGAAGGCGGGCTGAGCCATGCGCTACTGCACCCGCGCCGACCTCGGCAACGCCATCCCACTGATCACGCTCACCCAACTCTCCAACGACGACCCAGCCGCCACACAACCCGACGAAACCGTTCTCGACAACAGCGTCCGCCAGGCCGAAGAACTGGTCGATGGCTACCTACGCGGCCGCTACCAACTGCCGCTCGACCCGGTGCCCACCGTACTGCGTGACGCCGTGGTCTACCTCGCGCGGCACTGGCTCTACCAGCGCCGCCCTGAAGGCGCGTTGCCGGACGCCGTCATCAGCGGCCGCAAAGACACCCTCAAACTGCTCGAAAACATCCGCGACGGCGTCATCACCCTGGGCCTGCCCACCGGCCAAACGCTGCCAGAACCCGGCGAGATCCGCGTCCGCGCACGTCCTCAACAATTCAGCGCACAAACGTGGCAGGGCTATCAATGAACCCGCCAGCCAACACCCAAACCGAACACCTGATGGACGCCATGCTCGCGCGCCTGCAAGCCGACTTCGGCGACCAACTCATGGTCGAGCGCTTTCCAGAGAACCCACAGCAATACCGCCTCAACCACCCACGTGGCGCTGTTCTGCTGGCCTACGGCAAATCAACCTTCGGCCACACCCAAAGCACCGACGCCACCGTGCAAGCCCGTCACCTGGTCCTGCGCCTCACACTCATCTTTCGCCAGCTCAACGGCCAAGACGGCGTCATCAGCCACCTGGACCGTCTGCGCGCTTGCCTCATCGGCTGGTACCCACCCAACACAGACCAGGCCTGTCACCCCGTTTCAGAACAATTCATCGGCCACGCCAACGGCCTCTGGCAATACGCCCAGGACTACGCCACCCGCGCCACACAACTACAAACCATGCCCGACCAGCACGGCCCCGTGCTCAAACGCGCCGACTTCAAGGAACACCCATGAACCTCACGCCATACCGCTACGACGGCCCGCTCAGCGCCGTCACCTTATACGTAGGGGCAGACCGCCAATCGCTGGGCGTACTGCTTCACCCCGGCGCGACCGTTCAGATGCCCGCCGATCACGAATACACCCTTGTGTTACTTGCCCTCAAACACCTGCACCCGGTGCCCACCCACACCAAACCCTCCGGCAAAAAGCCCGAGCCCAAAAACGCCATCAAGGAATAATCGCCCATGCCCGCCAACTACCTGCACGGCATCGAAACCACCGAAATCGAACGCGGCCCACGGCCCATCCGCGTCGTCAAATCCGCCGTCATCGCCCTGATCGGCACCGCGCCCACCGGGCCCATCAACGAACTGACCTTGTGCCTCAACGACACCCACGCCGCCCAGTTCGGCCCACACACCGCCGGCTACAGCATCCCCGAAGCCCTGGAAGGCATCTACGACTTCGGCGCCGGCACCGTCCTCGTCGTCAACGTCCTCGACCCGGCCATCCACAAAACCACCATCACCGGTCAGCTTCACCAGTTCGCCGGCGAAACCCCACTGCAACTCAAACACAGCGGGCTACAACACCTGCAACTCATGACCCTGGAAGGCACAGACGTCTACCTTGAAGGCACCGATTACACCGTCAACAGGCTCACCGGCCAAGTCACCCGACTGCCCGCCGGCAGTATTCCCGCCAACGCCCAAATCAAGGCCGACTACACCTACACCGACCCAAAAACAGTCACCGCCGCGGACATCATCGGCAGCGTCAGCGCCACCGGCCGGCGCACCGGTTTAAAAGCCTTTCAAGACAGCTACAACCTGCTGGGCTTCTTCCCCAAAATCTTCATCGCCCCGGGCTTCAGCTCCCTGAACGAAGTCACCGCCGGCCTCACCATCGCCGCAGGCAAAGTCGCAGGCGTCACCTACGTCGATGCCCCCATCGGCACCACCGTGCAACAAGTGCTCACCGGTCGCGGGCCCGCCGGCGACATCAACTTCAACACCAGCAGCGATCGGGTGCGCCTGTGCTATCCACACGTGCGTGTCTACGACGCCGTCAACGGCCAGCGCCTGCAACCACTGTCCATCCGCGCCGCCGGCCTGCGTGCCAAAGTCGACAGCGACCACGGCTACTGGTGGAGCAGCTCCAACCAGCCACTGCTGGGCGTCATTGGCCTGGAACGCCCACTCACAGCCCGCATCGACGACACCAGCAGCGAAGTCAACCTGCTCAACGAAAACGGCATCACCACCGTCTTCAACTCCTTCGGCACCGGCCTGCGTTTATGGGGCAACCGCACCGCGGCCTGGCCCAGCGTCACCCACATGCGCAACTTCGAAAACGTGCGCCGCACCAAAGACGTCATCGACGAATCCATCCGCTACAGCGCACTGCAATTCGTCGACCAACCCATCACCACCGCACTCATCACCAGCATCACCGAAAGCGTCAACGGCTTCCTGCGCAAACTCATTGGCGACGGCGCCTTACTCGGCGGCGAATGCTGGTACGACCCGGCCCGTAATCCGCAGACAGAACTGGAACAAGGCCACGCACTGTTCAACTACAAACTCACCGTGCCGCTACCACTGGAGCGCGGCACCTTCGAAACCGAAATCACCGGCGACTACCTCGCCAACCTGGGGACCGTATAAATGGCAGGCTTTAGCGCACACCGCATCACCAACGCCAACCTCTACCTGGACGGCGCCAGCTTCTTCGGCAAATGCGAAGAAATCGACCTGGGCACCCTCAAAACCGTGATGAGCGACTTCCAGGGCCTGGGCATGGTCGGCCTCATCGAACTGCCAGATGGCATCGACAAACTGGAAGGCAAAATCACCTGGAACAGCCTCTACGTAGAGGCCGCCCGCAAACTCGTGACCCCGTTCAAGACCGTACAACTGCAGTGCCGGTCCAACGTGCAAGTGTTCAATAACGGCGGGCTGGTCAACGAGATTCCGCTGGTCACGACCATGACCATCACCGGGAAGGAATACCAGTTGGGCACGCATAAACCGCGGGACCCGACCAAGTACGAGACGCCGTTCTCGGCGACCTATGTGCGGCAGATGATTAATGGCGAAGAGGTGGTGTTGCTGGATTATTTGGCGAATATTTTTCGGGTGGGTGGGGAGGATCAGTTGTCTAGGTACAACAGAAACCTCGGAATATCGTGATAGCCAACAAGAAAATCCCTTGCGACGGTTGCCTGCCGTTTTAAGAGACTTTCGTCTTAAAAGAAGCTCAATTCTCCACTTTCAGATTGCACTCATCACACGTCAGCAAAAATCACTTCCCATGCCAGCACTCAGCGAGCTAGCCTAGCTGAGTGCTGGCAATCGGCCAGCGATTTTCCAAGTGAAGGTATCTCTACAATGGACCTGAGAGTTTCCGAAGTACGAGCGCAGGGTGATGAAAAAAAAGAAGTTGTCGTCATTAGGGCTCTGAAAGACTGCAACCTAAAAGGCAATATAATTTTTGATGAAACATTCAAAAGTGACGGTAGCACCAGCAATGTACATCGCCATGTTTTCGTCTTCCCAAATTGGAAGGTAGAAAAGGGCGACCATATTTTTCTCCGTACCAGATCAGGAGAAAACCGGAAGGGGGAGACAGACAAAGGAAACGTGGCGCACTACTTCCACTGGGGCTTGAACAGTCCAGTTTGGAACGAACAGGGTGACAAAGTACATTTAATCAAGGTCGAAAGCGCTACAGTATTTGAAGTTCCTAGCGTGGTATAGAGACTCGTATCAACCTTGGGAAACCTCGAACCTCTCGGGGCTTCCTCTGAGCATGCGGTTAAACTCACACTGACACTGCGATTAACAGGCTAAACATCAGTCGCCGTGTGCTAGCTTTCACAAACTACGTTGGTAAACCATGCTAAAGCGCGAACAATTAATAAAAGATATAACCATTCACCTCACCCACTTAAGCTCGTGCGTGGAAGTATTAGGGTCGGTGCATTTTCTTGATTTAAATATTGCAGCTGAGCATTTCTTTGAAAAGCTTCTCAACCAGGTATACAGCTATAATCTTATAAACCTGAATCACAGTAAGCTGAATGCCGCCGCGATCGATCTCGCCGACCACTCAATTGGCTTAGCCGTTCAAGTAACTTCAGATCGCCGAGCAGATAAAATCCAAAAGACCTTGGACAACTTTTCCAAGCATGGACTTGGCACAAAGTATAAAACCTTAAAGGTTTTGATAATTGGAAGACGTACAGGCCATTACAGTACCGTAAAGGTTCCAAACGGAGTGATTTTCAGTGGCCGCGATGACGTCATTGATAATAAATCGTTGATTCAAGCCATCTCAAAAAAAACGACACCGGAGCTTCAAACTATTCTTGAGCTCATTGAGCGTGAGTTTAGCTACGGCCACCCTGGTGTATCCGTGCTACATAAAAGCGACTCAGATGCGCTTAACGATATGCGAGCCTACATGGATCGACCTGCCTTGCAGGATCGTTGGTCCACCGAAAACAATTATCAAGATTTCGGAAAATCCATTACTGGCCTTATTGAATTATTCAAGGCCGGACGATGGCAGGGGCAGCTAGTTACAAAGCCCCAATCAAAGTACCAAGACACTACACTTGTCGAGCAATTGGATACCATTTACAACCAATTACGCATACTCCGACAACTTTTTCAAACTCACGTCAAAAGCGGTGAAATTAACCTGAAAGACAATACTTGCATTTTTCAATTGCCGCAAACCGAAGCTGTGTTCGACAAGCTTCGCAACGCAATAAATGCAGGCTTTAATAAAATCACACAACCTTACAACCTTGCACCGCTCAGAAATATCAGCTAATCAGTAAGATTGCTCCTGCATTCTGATGCTGCTAATTTTTTATAAACCAAGCCAAATCCAATCATGATCGAAATCAACTCAAAAAAAGTATTGAATGAATGGTATGAGCGGACCTCCGTTGTAGCAGTCGGGCACTACCGAGCAGCCCTTAGGTATTCCAGACTACATTTTTGGATAGCCATGCCGACCGTCGCACTCTCCGCGGTAGTAGGCACCGCAGTTTTTGCCACGCTTCAGCAGCAATCATGTTTCTGGTTGCAGCTCGGGGTCGGTGCGATGAGCGTACTAGCAGCGATCCTCACCGCCTTGCAGTCGACACTGCGCTATCAGGAGCTTGCTGAAAAGCACCGGAGCGCGGGAGCAAAATACAATGCGCTTGGAAGAGAACTTGAACTCATGCGCACGTACCCAGAAATCAGCGCCGAAAAGATCGAGGATCTCAGGATCCGCATCGACTCGCTGGCATTTGAGTCTCCGCATATCCCTCAATCTGTCCATGAGCATATGCAGTCTGAAAAAGTTAACCAGTGGGGCTAGCCTGGATGGTGTTCAAAGGTTTGAAATCGCCTTTTTACGCGTCACCACCGCGCCTAATGAAAAATATGGTCAAGCTGAGAAAAAATGGCGCTACTGTTGGCGTTATGTAAATGTTCGAGTATCCTAAGCCCATTCAACGATTTACCAGCTCTACTGCTTGCAGGTGGGCAACTCGTAGACCTCTCAGGTGGTCTGCTTGTTTTCATCCTGATCTTCTCTGTTTTGGAGATCGAACTCTCGATTCAAGGTTCTTCCAAGAAAAGGAGCAAAAAATGAAGACAAAAGTAAGCCTGAAATGCAAGTGCAATGGCGTCAAGTCTCTGGGGGTTAATGACAACAGACCACTGAGAGAGGATCGAGTGTTTCACTGAATAGCAGATCGGTAAAAGCAGACTTCCCCCGCCAATTCCAAAAAAAGCACCCTGATCGGGTGCTTTTTTTTGGCTTGAATTCACGCATAGAGCCCATTTAGGTCATGCTCCTCCAGACGGTAAGTCGCTAGGGCGTTCGCCAAAAAAATGATCTGAAGCTACAACCCGCGACACCATTGCCTACAGTAACAACTGAATTTCCCGGCATCGAATCCCGTAGCCCACGGGTATCTTGTCTCCCGTCACCGCTTGCAGTGACCGGGCGGAACAGCCCGCAGCACCGCCCAAGTGCCTCTTTGACAAGACAGGTCGCTCCAACCTGAGTTTCGATGGTGACTGTACCCCGAGCCCCTAGGGCACTCCGGCATTGCAAATCACCCGGTCTCTCTCCGGTGTGCAGTCGCCATTTTTTAGAAAATAGGCCCCGTTATGGTGGCTGTGCGAGGGCCGTAAGATTCGACTCTTGAGGGATGAACCTCGCACAGCCGCCTCCCTTTTGATATGAAAGGGAGTCGTGTCTTTCTAACGCAGTAAATCACGTCCTGCGCAGCCGCCCGCGAGGATGAAAGCCCAATTCGCGCCCCAAAAGTTCGATTCAAAAACCTACTCTGGCGCATCAAAAATCACCATTGATGATCGTCATACAGACGCTCGCCCGACATGATTTCTATGCGTAGAGAGACGTCTCACCCCGACATACGCCTACCCACATACATGCGGTAATTTCATCAAAAACAGGATGATGGATTTACGGCTTTCGCTGTGCGTAAACACAACGCCGCATGCGCGTTTAAATTACACCAACTGTTACGCCATAAAGGCTACAACACCTTGCGTCGTTACCTACGCGTACGCCAGAATCCGCCGGCTTACAAGGCTATGGAATGGGCTATATCGTTTCCCTGTCACTGAAAAACAGTGATCGGGTTTGGTAGCCCGTCTCTAAGCTTTAAGGCGACGCCATATTGAGTCTCTTTTTTCGTGGCTCAGTTTTTTATGGCGGTCATGCGTGGGGCTCCTTAGGGAGCGCCGGGTTTCCTGCTTAGACCGGTCTACCAACCCGCGTATGGCCGCCACCCTCGTTTGGTAGCGAGAGTGATGGCTCCTATTTTTGCTAAGCAGGAGTTATCTATGTTCAAAGTTACACCTAATCCTCCGGACGCAGATCCGATCCCCTACGACGCTTCGCTTGAAGCTCAAAACATAAAAACGGCGAAAGACCGTGCCATCGACTTCTACCTCAACCCAGGGTTGAAGACCTCCACGCCATCGCGCAAGCCCGGCCGCATCTTTCTCATCGACCCCACGGTGGATGATGAAACGTTGCTCGTCGAGGCGTGCGAATCCCTGTCGTCGGCCAGCGACATGGCCCGCGATATCGCCAGCTCAGTGGATGAAACTCAGCGCAAAGCAATGGTGATCCTTCAACAGGTGATCATGCTCAGTGAGCTAGTGATCAATCGTGTGCTCGATAACCACCGCATAGCGCGGTAGTGGCCAGGCACCCGTGAGGGGCTTGCCCCCTCACGGGTCAGTAGACGTCATTGGTCACGCTCATGACGTTTCTAGCCGTCTATAAAAATTCCTCAAGCGACTCTTATCCGGAGTTCCAGCTGATGTCCAAGACAGTCATTCCACCGGTCGAAGATCCGGTATCGCCCTACGAATTTCCCGATTCAAGAAAACTCCACGACGCGGCCGAACGCGCCCTCGACTACTACCTCACACCCGCAGCCCAAATCATGGCCACGCCCTATACCCCCAACACCATGTTCATGGTCAACCCAAAAACCAACACTGAATCCTTACTGGCCAACGCCTGCGAATCCCTGGCATCTGCCACGGTCATGCTCGGTGATTTTGCCGGGGTGCTGGAAGGCCCCAACCGCAAGACCCTGTTGGGCATTGCGCAAGTCGTGATGTTGGGGGAATTGGCGGTGAATCAGGCGTTGGACCGGGTCGCCCCGAAGGAATAACAGAAAGTTCTGAAGTACAGTGACCACGGAAGGTAAGGCAGTCAGCCATTATGACTGACTGCCTCTTTTTCATTCAGAAAGCGCTTTGGGGACCGCGTTCCAGAGCTTCAGAGCCTCAATGGTAGCGACATAGCCGTAAGCGTTGTCGAGGCGCACGAATCCCTCCTCACGGAGCCACTTTAGTGTATTGCTAAGAAGCTGTTCTTCTTGTGACTGACGATAATGGGTCTGTGCATAGATCCCTTCGCCCTCACTCACATCTTCGCCTTCGGGTAGGTTGTACGTCTTTGCCGTGATAGCCACGGGTGAAGGACATGCAGCTACCAGATCAGTGAGAATCCTAAGAACCATCAAATTAAACTGATCTCTGTTATCGGTACTCATCCAGCCTTCTCCTTTAGGGCTTCAGACCCGTGCTTGGGTCGGATCGATCATAAGGCAATTTCGCCACTCAATGCCGCCTCCTTAAATCCGATTAAAAGCCAGTCACTCAGCGTTGCCCCAACATCAGGGCTTCACTGATTGAGCAACGGATTAACCTGGAGCAATGATGATGGCCGACGCACTGACCTTCACCCTCAAATTCCCCTTCACCAGCGCCAACGGCGAGCAGCTTTCAACGCTGCCCATCAAGCGCCTCAAGCGCAAAGACATCAGCGCCGCGCAAGCGGTGACCAAAGACGAAGGCGCCATGGAAGACCTGCTGGTCGCCAAGCTGCTGGGCATCACCCTCGAAGACCTCGGCGAATTCGACATTGCCGACTCAACCCTCGCCACCGAGGTGTTGCGGGAAATGGCAGCCGGCCGAGTCCTTGCTCCAGTCCTGGGACGAAGCATTGCTGCTGGTGCTGAGGTTGCAGCCGTCTGAAATCGAACGGCTCGACATGGTCGATTACTGGCGCTGGGTAGACGTCTGCCAGCGGGAGATTAACCGCCGGCTCGAACTCGCCGAGCAATCAAGCCACTGACCACCGTCACCAAGCCGACCACCAGCCCGGCCAACAGTGCGCCACCCGCAGCGATGGGGGTGACCACCAAGGCCAGCAACGGCAGCCCCAAACAGAACACCACGATCACCGCCCACCCAGACAGATGCATCAGGCACAGCCAGGCAAGCCAGATCACACCGGCGCCAATGGCCAGTGCATAGAGGGTTTGGGCGGTGCGCAACGTGGTTTTTTCAAACATTCCCAAAGCGTAGCAATGATGGCGAACGAAGTCCTCGTCGGTTTAAAAATTGGTGCTGTGGTCTCCGGCAGCCTCAACGCAGCGTTTAGCTCCGCCAAAACCACCGTGCGGCAATTGAGCCATGCCGTTGATGGGCTCGTGGTCAAACAACAGCAGATCGGTCACGAACTGTCGGCATCCCTGGCCCGGGGCGGCACGGGCATCGCAGGGCTGCGCCGCCAATACGATGCCGTTGGCCAAACCATCGACCAGCTCCACGCCAAGCAAGAACGCCTCACCGCCAGCATGGCCCGCGGTGAAGCCCTCAGAACCCGGCGCGGTGAATTGCGCGGCCAGGCCATGGAGGTCGTCGGCACCGGTGCAGCGTTAGGTGCACCGGTCATTCAATCGATGAAAGCCGCCATCAACTTTCAAGACCAGACCCGTGACATCGCCATCACTGGCGGCTTCGACCTCGCGCAAGAACAACGCTTGAGCATCGCCATGCGCGGTGCAGCACTCAGATGGAACCAGACCCAGACCGAAGTCGCCAAGGGCACCGCCGTGTTGATCGCAGGCGGTATCAGCCACCTGAAAGAGCTGGCCGCCTATGCGCCCGTCATGGCCAAAACCGCAACGGCCACCCGCGCCAGCATGGACCACCTCGGCGCGGTGGCCATCGCCCTGAATGACAACCTCAACATCGGCGCCAGCGGCTTTGAACGCTCGATGAACATGCTGGCCTTCGCCGGCAAAAGCGGCCAGTTCGAACTCGCCGACATGGCCAAATGGCTGCCGCAACTCACGCCACAGTTTGCCGCCTTGGGCATCACTGGCGAACGCGCCGTGGCAGAAATCGGCGCTTCACTGCAGATCGCCCGTCGGGGTGCCGGCAGCAATGACGAGGCCGCCAACAACTTCAAAAACTTCCTGTCCAAGCTCACCGCACCGGACACGCTCAAGGCGTTCGAAAAGGCCGGCATCGACCTCAAGGGCAGTCTGCAAAATCTGGTTGGCGAAGGGCTGTCGCCGGCCCAGGCCATGATCAACATCCTCACCCAACACCTGGGCCAAAAAGCCCCGGCCGCCGCAGCGCAGTACGGCAAAGCGCTGCACATCAAGGATCAGCACGAACGGCAAATCGCACTGGCCCGCCTGGATCAGGCCTACAAACTCGGCGAGTTGTTTGCCGACCAGCAAGTGTTGTCATTCATCCGGCCGGCGCTGGCCAACCAAAAAGACTTGGGCGGCATCCAGCAAGGCAGCAAAGGCGCCGCCGACCAGGGCGTGCTCGATGAGGATTGGACCAAGCGCATGGGCAGCGCCAACGAGCAGCTTAAGGAACTGCGCATCAACCTCACCGACATCGGTATTTCTGTCGGCAATGCCTTATTGCCCGCGATCCTGGAAGTCAGCCGTGCCGTGGTGCCACTCATGCGCTCGTTCTCCACGTGGGCCGGTGAAAACCCGGCGCTCATCAAAGGCGTGGTCGGGTTGGTCGGTGGCTTGCTGCTCGGCAAACTGGCCTTCATCGGTGTGGCCTATGGCGTGAACCTGGTCATGGCACCGATAGCGGCGCTGACCACCACCATCACCACGTTGTCTGCCAAATTCACCTTGCTGCGTGGCGCCTGGCAGATGGGCAAGTTCACGCCCTTGATCACGGCGTTAAAACGAGTAGGCATGGGCCTGTTCACGGTCGCGAAATACAGCGGGTTGTTCTTGCGTGGGATGCTGATCGCGCTGGCCAGCCCGCTCAAATTGGTCGCCCAGGGCGGGTGGTTGCTAGGCAAGGTTTTGGGTGGCACGTTGCTGTTCGGGCTCAAGCTCGCCGGCCAAGCCATCCTCTGGCTGGGCCGCGCTTTACTGATGAATCCGATCGGCTTGCTCATCACCGGCATCGCGCTCGCGGCCTATCTGATCTATCGCCACTGGCAGCCGATCAAAACGTTCTTCAGCGGTTTGTGGTCGGAGGTCACCGCTGGCTTCAACGGTGGCTTGTCCGGCATTCTCGCGGTATTCGTCAACTTCTCTCCGCTGGGCTGGATCTATCGCGCCTTCGCCGGCGTCATGAGCTATTTCGGTGTCGAGCTGCCCGGCAAGTTCACCGAGTTCGGCAGCCTGCTGATCACGGGTCTGGTCAATGGCATCAGCAACAAAGCCAGCGCGCTGAAAGAAAGCGTGGTCGGCATCGGTTCCGCCGTCAAAGGCTGGTTCACCGAAACCCTCGGCATCGAATCGCCCAGCCGTGTGTTCATCGGCTACGGCGCCAACATCAGCCAGGGCGCGGCCTTGGGCATCAGCGCCCAGGCGGGTTTAGTACGCCAGGCAGCTCTCGGCATGGCTGCGCAAAGCCGTGTCGACATGGCGCCACCCAATCCCATGCAGGTATCTAAAGCCAGCAGCATGGCTACCGGGGCAATGTCCGCCGGCGCAGCCCAAATGACCTTCCATTTCTCGCCACACATCAACGTGCCCGCAGGCGCCGGTACCGATGCAATCCAGCAAGGCCTGCAAGCCAGTTTCACCGAGTGGATGCGCATGATGGAACGCTACCTTCACGACACGCGTCGTCGTAGCTACGGGCCCCAAGAACAAGGGGGCTTCTGATGTTTGCCATCCTGGGGGACATCGAGTTCACCGTCGCCGGCGGTATCAGCACTATGGAGCAAAGCGGGTCCGCGGACTGGGCCGAGCACCGGCGCATTCAGGGCAAACCCTTGCTCGAATGGATCGGCGAAGGGCTCGACGAATGCAGCCTCACCCTGGAACTGCACCCGGCTCTGGGTGACCCCGAGCAACGCTTACGGGCACTGCGTCAGGTCAAAAGTCAGCACCAACCGCTGGCGTTCGTAATGGGCAGCGGCGAGTACCTAGGCCCCTACGTCATCACACACCTGAGCAACGCCGTTCGCCGTGCCACAGCCGTCGGCCAGTTGCTGGCCGCCACGGTAAACATCAGCTTGCGTGAATACACCGGGCCATTCATTCGCAAGATCCATCACCCCGGGTTGCTCGATCCAACAGCCACCGACAACGCCACCGGTTTCGGTTCACCGGGGGTGATGTCCCGTCAGTCGCCGTCACCTAGCACCGCACAACGTGTCATCAGCCAAGCTCGGTCCGCCGGCAACGTCTTGCGTGCCGGGCAAAACCTTTACCAGGCCGCCAAAAGCGGCAACCCCTCAATCATCCTTGGCCACGTCCCGCAGTTGTTGGGCGTCACGGCGCGCGCCATCGAGCCCCTGCAAGGCTTCGTCAACGCGGCAGGCCTGTTGCGCAGCGGTGCCGACCTGTCCCGGCTAGGTGAAGACGTGCTGGGCAGCGTAATGGGCGCACGTGCCAGCCTCAACCCGGTAGACCTGGCCAACATCGTCGATCGCCTCGGCGCCTCACACCACGCGCTCGACAAGGCCGTCACCGTACTCGACAGCGCCAACACCCGCCTGGCCGGGCTGGCGGCCGATATCCTGACCCGGAGCATCTGATGTTCATTCCACACCTCACCACCGAAGGCGAGCGCTGGGACCAATTGGCCTGGCGTTACTACGGCGATGCCCATCGCTACTGGCCCATCGCCGAAGCCAACCCCAACGTGCCGCTGACCGCCACGCTACCCGCTGGGGTGACCTTGGCCATTCCGCTGCTCGAAGCCTTGCCCAACGCACAGGATCTACCACCATGGATGCGCTAAGCCCGCAACAAATCCCGCAAGCCCGTTTTGTGCTGACCTACCAACAGCACAACATCACACGCGACGTCAGCGAGCACTTACTGTCTTTGACCTACACCGATCACCTGACCGGCCAGGCCGACAGTCTGGAAGTCGAACTCGAAGACACCCAAGGCAAATGGCGCGACGCCTGGTACCCAGGCCACGGCGACACCCTGACCTTGGCCATCGGCTGGGAAGGCACCCCCGTGCGCACCCTCGGCCGGCTGGAAATCGACGAAGTCGAACTCAACGGCCCACCCTCGACCATCACCATCCACGCCCTGGCCACCGGCATCACCGGCCCACTGCGCACCCTCGAACACCGTGCTTATGAAAACCTCACGCTAGCCGCCATCGCCCAACAAATCGCCAAACGCCAAGGCCTGACCCTGGTCGGCCACATCGAACCCATCCCGCTCGACCGCCTGACCCAACAAGACACCGACCTGACCTTCCTGCGCAACCTCGCAGCCACCTACGACTACGCCTTCAAAATCACCGGCCACCAACTGGTCTTCCACGCCATCAGCCAACTGGCCAACGCCGCCCCAGTCGCCACCCATCACCTGCCAGACCTGGCCAACATCCACCTGCGCGACCAGATCAAAACCCTCCCCAAAATCATCGAGCTCAAACACAAAGACCCCGCCAAAAAACAACTCATCACCTACACCCTCATCAACAACCAAACCGTCGCCGCCCCCAGCAGCGCCACCCAAACCACCACCAGCGCCGACACCCACAAAAGCCGCCAACGCAGCACCACCACCGCACAATCCCAAGCCCAAGCCACCGCCCAACTCGCCAAAGCCAACCGCCAACGCACCACCGGCCAATGGACCACCAAAGGCCAACCCAACCTCATCAGCGGCAACGTCATCACACTCCACACCACCGGTAAACTCAACGGCCGCTACCTCATCACCTCATCCCAACACCGCATGACCCGCGACGGCGGCTACACCACCGAACAAAAAGTCAGCCGAATCCCCACCCCATAACCCCAACACCACAAAACCCTGTGGGAGCGGGCTTGCCCGCGAAGAGGCCCGCCAATCCACCCTCAATCCACCAGACCCAACCGAGCCCCCATGACCCTCCACCTCGAATACGGCGAAGTCACAGCCCTGGACCACAAAACCTGCCGCCTACGCGTGCGCCTAGACGACCGCGACGGCCTCCAGACCTACTGGCTCAACATCCCCCAACGCAACACCCAAGGCACCCAACGCCGCCCCCTCATGCCCGAACTCGGCGAACAAGTCGCAGTGCTACTCGACGCAGACGGCGTGGGCGGCGTTTACCTGGGCGGGATCTATTCAACAGCCGAGCCACCACCGGTGGTGGATGAGGACACGAACTATGTGCGGTATAGCGACGGGACAGTCACGACCTATGACAGGGCGGCTGGGGTGATGACGGTGCAGTGTGTGGGGTCGTTGGTTCTAAAGTGTGGACGGGATATCACGATTGAAACGAGTGAGCCGGTGGTAGTAAAAGCGCTTTCGGCAACGTTGGATATCCCGCAAGTCACGCTCAATGGTGACCTGCAGGTGGAGGGCGATATTCACGTTGCCGGCAGGATCATGGACGTAGGAGGAAATTCGAACCACCACAGCCATTGACTATTTTTTCGATGCGTCTCTGCGTTCAATAGCAGCTATCGCACCTGCCGGTAACGATGAATACATATGCTCGATTGCTGCTGGCTGAGCGATTTGATTCTCGACGATGAGGTTAATCAAACCGAAAAGCGGTGCAACCATCTCGGGCTTATCATCAATATTCAGCTCGCCGGGATGCACGGCGTTGTTAGCAATTATGCGGATAGCGTCAAGTGCCTGCTGAATCTGAGCAGGCATCCCTTTACTGACAAGAAGTCCAATCAGTTCGTTGATATTGCCCTTTTTTCCGACTAGTTCTTCACAAAGCTTTTGAAGGCTCAGTCGCAGGAGGGCGGCCGCAGACCTATGTGATAGTGAGAAGACTTGGCGTGCCTCCTCATAATCACCTTTGACTTCATCGGGCATCATTTCATGAGCCGCGGGAGCTTCGAGTATTTGGGCCGGGTAGACAATCTTCCCTTTGGTCGCTTTGGCAAGTACAGCGAATACATCTCCTTCCAGCTTACCCGGAGAGACCCAAAGGCTTACGTCGTTGCAGGAATGACAGACGGCCATTGAAATCATTGTGTAAGCGTAGTTTGGAGACCGAAGAGATTGCCACTCCATCCCAGCAAACGCCCCACAATGCGGGCAGTTAAAACTTGCGGCGTTGTAGGTTGGTGGCACTGTCTGACTCATGGATCATCCTGATTTTGGTTGCTGACAAAGTAGGGCCCAATTATTCCAAGGCACATTCGACGCATAATGTATGGAAACCTGGAGGCCTGTCATCACCATCTGCAATCAAAGGTCGCGGCGTTTGTTTTCTGGGGTGAGCGCTCGGATGGTTTCTAGCTCCGTCTCTTCGGTGATGCAATGACGAACAGCCATGTTCAACAGGGTAAAAAGCGCTAAAGCCACCTCTGGAGTATCATTGAGATTTAGTGTTCCAGGGTGTACAGACTCATTGCCGAAGATTCGAATCGTATCAAATGCCTTCAACACGCGTGGGGGCAGTCCTATTTCTACAAGCTCACCAATCTGTTTGTGGATATCGCCTTTTTTACCTAGCAGCTGCTGACAGAGCTTTTGTACGCAGAGCCGCAACAGTGCAGCGGATGCTCGCGGAGAGTGGTTGAAAACCTGTCTTGCTTCTTCAAAATCTATTTTGACATCATCAGGCATATCCTCTTCTGCCTGAGGTGCAATGCATTTATGAGGAAAAATGAGCGTCTGACTACCGCCCAAAAGCCCCACCATGGGCAATCCCGGGGTTGGCATACCGTCATCGCCATCGTCGTCAATCCACACGCTGGGTTTTCGACAGGCCGCGCACGTTGAAAAAGTTATTGAAGCGTATTCATCGCTGTTTAGTAGCAGGTCATTCCATTTCATAGCAGCGAAAGCACCACATCTTGGGCAATTGAAACTCTCTGCGCGAAAGCTTGGCACAACATTAGCTTTGGTCATTTTCCAAACTCGACTCCCAACGTTTCCAACAATCTAACCCGCCTTACCCTCTAAACTCGATTAAAAGCTTCAAAAGAAAATCGACCTCACCATGGGCCCATGACAACGCCCATTCCCCACACCAGCATCACCGCCACCCACTGGCAACCCAAACTCGGAACCACCGCAGAGGTGGTAGAAGACCTGCGCGACATCGACCAATCCCTGCGCATCATCCTCACCACCCCCAAAGGCAGCGACCCACACCGGCCAGAGTTCGGCTGCGACCTGCACCTGTACATCGACTGGCCCACCAACCGCGTCACCCCACACCTGGTGCGCGAGGCCATCGAAGCCATTCGCCGCTGGGAACCTCGCGTCTCCGTAGCCCAGGTCAGCACCCAGATCAACGCACAACAAATCATCGTGCGCGTGCAATGGCGCGTAGCCGGCCAACATCCCCAGCTCACCGAGGTCCCCTATGCGCGAGCTGCCTAAACCTGAATTCATCAAAATTGATCCCGCCAGACTAGAAGCCGAACTGATCACCCGCTACGAACAGCAATCCGGCAAGACCCTGTACCCGGCCCAAATCGAACGGCTCTACATCGACCAGATCGCCTATGCCGTGTCCCGACTGCAGATGAGCATCCAGCACGCCGGCGAACAGCTGCTGGTGCGCTTCGCCCGCGGCCCCATCCTCGACTACCTAGGCGAACTGGTCGCCACACCGCGACTATTGGCCAAAGCCGCCCGTTGCACCTTGCGCTTCATCCTGCCGACAAAACCAACCCAACCGATCCTGATCCCGATCGGCACACGGGTCAGCACCCAGGACGCCAAGCTCACCTTCATCAGCGACCGTGACGTGACCATGGCCGCCGACCAATCGCAAGTGACCGTCACCGCAACCTGTACGACCGTCGGCGAACAAGGCAACGGCTGGACCCCCGGCCAGATCAACGTACTCAGCCACCCCCTAGCAGCCCTGACCGTCAGCAACACCACGACCACAGCCGACGGCGCCGAGGACGAAAACGACGACCGCTACCGCGAACGAATCATCCTGGCCCCGGAAGCCTTCAGCAACGCCGGCAGCCGCGCCGCCTACCGTTACCACGCATTGGCCGTACACCAATCCATCATCGACGTCGCCGTACACGGCCCCGACGAAGGCCAACCAGACGGCCATGTCGCGCTATACCCGCTGACTATCGACGGCTTACCGACACCGCAACTACTGCGAGACATAGAGCACCAACTCAGCGGCGAAAAACTGCGCCCACTCTGCGACACCGTCAAAGCCATAGCCCCGGTCGAAGTCAGCTATCAAATCGATGCAAACCTCACCTTTTACGCAACCGCCGACCGCAGCGCCGCCATGACAGCAGCCCAAGCCGCTGCCCACACCCACGTGCAAGCGTGCAGCGCCGAACTCGGCCGCGACCTGGTGCCCGAACAACTCACAGCCACACTGCAAGTCCCCGGCGTTTACCGTGCCGACCTGAAAATGCCGCAGAACATCCGCGAGCTCAAAAGCAACGAGTGGGCCCACTGCACCTCAATCAAACTGACCGATGCCGGGGTCGCCCATGGCTGACCAACCACTAGCCCCAGCACTGGCGGGCGACGAACGTTTCACACTGCTGTGTGAACTGCTGGACCAATCATTGGCCGAGCTCGACCGCAACGTCATGCTGGTCTACCTGATCGATCTGGTGAAACCGCATGTGCTCCCACACCTGGCCGACCAGTTTTCACTGCTCGATGAAGCCGCCTGGCAATTGGCCGAGTCCGAACAAGCCAAACGCAACCTCATAAAAAACGCCATCGAACTCCACCGTTTCAAAGGCACCCCATGGGCGATTCGGGAGGTCTTTCGCTTGCTGGGCTTCGGTGAAATCACCCTCCAGGAGGGCCCACAAACCCAACCCGACATCGACCCCGGCACTAAGCCCATCTGGCCGCTGTACCGCGTCATCCTCAAACGCCTCATCACCAACGACCAAGCGGTGCTCCTGCGCCGCGTCCTACTCTCCGTCGCCCCGGCACGCTGCCGACTGGTCTCACTCGACTACCAGTCAGTCGCCATCCGCTACAACGCAGTCGCCCGCTACGACGGCCAATACAACCATGGAAGCAGCTAATGGCCGACTTACCCGAAGCAAACCAATGGACGCCCGGCGTCTACCAAATCGAAACGTCAGACCCCGTCGTAGGCGGCCCTGAAGGCGTCACCAACTTACCGATCAAACAACTCACCAACCGCACGCTATGGCTCAAAAAGAAGATCGAAGCACTTCGACTCATCGCAGACAAAGTCGTAGATGCCACTGAAAAACTACCCGGCATAACCCGCATCGCAACCCAACTCGCCGTCAAAACAGGCACCGAAAACAACACCATCGTCACCCCTCAAACCCTCGCCAGCCTTTACCCATTCCGCGGCCGTAACGTCTATTCCAAACCCGGCGTTTACACCTGGGACGTACCGACAGGGGTAACCAAAGCGTGGGTCGTCGTCACAGGAGGCGGCGGCGGTGGCGCACGAGCCACAACCTTACCCGGCCCCTCAGGCGGATCCGGCGGCGGCATAGCAAGAAAACTCGTCGACTTGAGCGGCATCACCTCAGTGATCATTACCGTAGGTGCAGGGGGCAAAGGCGCAGTCCTGAATGACTCCGTTGGTGAAGACGGTGGTACGTCCTCTTTTGGAACCAACCTGCGTGCAGATGGTGGCGAGGGCGGCCTGATCAATGGCAATGCACCTCAAGGTGGCGTAGGCGTTGGGGGAGACGAAAACGAAAGCATAGGCGGCGGCGAGCACCCGCTTGGCAACAGCAGTCAAGACGGCTTTTGGGGTGGTGCAGGCGGGGGTGGTGAGTCGGGTTCATCCTGGAACGACGATCTCAAACCCCATACACCAGGACATGGCGGCGGAGGCCGTGGAGGCAGCAAGGCCCCCGATGGCGCGGACGGCCGGGTAACCGTCCAATGGTGATGCGCCTACATAAACGAGACACACTCGAACTAAACGAATCTCCAGCCCCAAAGGGCCTAAACATGCAAAACATCCGCTGTGGCCAATGCCACCGCAAACTCGCAACTGCACGAGCCTTCACCGAACTTCAAATCAAGTGCCCGCGCTGCGGGACACTCAACCACCTGAAGGCCCCGAGCCTCCTATCCGAATGCCCAGAGCATCTGCCCCCAAGAGCGCAGACGTGCCCCAGCCCACCATTGGAAGCCTGTTCGCAGGCATAGGAGGTTTTGATGTCGGATTCGAAAACGCAGGCTACCGCACCGCCTGGCAAGTGGAACTCAATCCCACAAACCGGGCTGTCCTTACCGACCGATTTCCACACGCCACCCAACACGAAGACGTACGCCACTGCGGCGCCCACAACCTCAGCCCCGTCGACGTCATCACCGCCGGCTTTCCCTGCCAAGACATCAGCAACGCCGGCAGCAGACCCGGCAACCAACACACCCGAGGCCTACGCGGCGAACGCAGCGGCCTGTTTTGGGAAGTCATACGCATCCTCCAAGAGACACAACCTCGCTGGGTGGTGCTTGAGAATGTCGTTAACCTGCTCGCAATCAACGATAGCCACGACTTTGAAACAGTCATCCGGGCCCTTGCGGACAGCGGGTATGTGGGATTCTGGCGAGTGCTTAATGCTCAATATTTCGGAGTCCCCCAGCAACGTCGCCGAATATTCCTGGTCGCAGGTCATCGACGAATGCCCCCCATGGAGCTGCTGGCTGACGCTGCGCCAGTGGAAGCAATACCTCCAGCGTCTAGCAAGATCCAATGGCCACGCCCAGCGGATGCATGGGCTGCCAATACTCTATTGGCAAACAAAGCCGGCTCCCAAATCGCTATGGGCTGTACCACTTTCATCGCTCAACCGAACGGATGGCATCAGATGGCTGGGCGGCAGCGAGCGTCTGAAAATGATGGGCTTTGCCTCGGACTGGATGCGGCCAACCTTGCAGAAGCTTTCGCTGCCGGAAACGCCGTCGTACCGCAAATCGCACAATGGATCGCCGAAAAACTTATAAAGGCGACCTAAAACCACCAGCGGGAACCCAGTTCCCGCTACCATCCCTGCAATTCCTTTGCACCCCACGCAAAAGCTTCACACCCCCTTTACCTCACACTAACGCCCAAGTTTTAAGCGCGCGGCAACAGTCGGCAACTAACTACATAAACTACCGTCCCCCCTGATCTCCCTGCTGGATCCCCCTGCCTGAAACGGCTACCGTTCCCCCATCCAGAACAGGGAACCCTCGCGCCATGTCCATCGCCGACAACCTCCTCGCTTTCACCTTCGCTGCCACGCTGTTGACCCTGACACCCGGCCTCGACACCGCGCTGATCCTGCGCACCGCCACCGTCGAAGGCAAACAGCAGGCCTTGCGTGCTGCGCTGGGCATCAACGCCGGTTGCCTGTTATGGGGTGCAGCGGTGGCATTCGGGCTCGGGGCGTTGATTGCGGTGTCGGAGCTGGCCTACAACCTGCTGAAGTACTGCGGTGCGTCGTATCTGGCGTGGCTCGGGTTGAACATGCTGCTGCGCCCTCGCCGCTCGCTGGCGCCCGCCGAAACAAATGGCAAGCCGGGGGGCAACTGGTTCTTGAAGGGCATGCTGGGCAACGTGCTCAATCCCAAGGTGGGGATTTTCTACGTGTCGTTCCTGCCCCAGTTCATTCCGCAAGGGCAGCCACTGGTACCGTGGACGTTCGGGCTGGTGAGCATTCATGTGGTGCTGGGATTGATCTGGTCGCTGGTGCTGATCGGCGCGACGCAGCCGCTGTCGGGATTTCTGCGCCGGGAGAAGGTGATTCGCTGGATGGATCGAACCACCGGGGTGATTTTCGTGCTGTTTGCCGCGCGGCTGGCCTTCAGCAAGCGTTGAGCCGCGCAACGCCTTCTATCGACACGTGAAGTTTCATCGATTCAAGCGCTTGCCCTATACATATGGATATCCGTATATTCAGAACCCCATATGTATCAAGGGCACGTTCATGCTCACCCCCGCCACCGTTTTCAAATGCCTCGCCGACGAAACCCGCACCCGGGCCACGCTGCTGATCACCCGAGAAGGCGAGTTGTGCGTCTGCGAGCTGGTCTGCGCACTCGACGACAGCCAGCCGAAGATCTCCCGTCATCTGGCACAACTGCGCACCTGCGGCCTGCTGCTGGATCGTCGTCAGGGCCAGTGGGTGTATTACCGACTGAATCCGCAGTTGCCGGAATGGGTGCGCGAGATGTTACAGACCACTCTCGCCGCCAACACCGGGTGGCTGGAAGAAAACAGCGCGCGGCTCGCCGCCATGGGCGATCGCCCGCTCAATACATCCGCCTGTTGCTGAGGACCGATCATGCGCGTTCTATTCATGTGCACCGCCAACAGCTGCCGCAGCATCCTGTCCGAAGCGATGTTCAATCACCTGGCGCCGCAAGGTTTCGAGGCGGTCAGCGCCGGCAGTTTCCCCAAGGGCCAGGTGCTGCCGCGCAGCCTGACCACGTTGCAGGAGGCCGGCATTTCCATCGCCGGGTTGAGCAGCAAGGGCAACGACGCCTTCGAAGACAATCCGCCGGACATTGTCATCACCGTGTGCGACAAGGCCGCCGGTGAAGCCTGCCCTGTGTACTTCGGCCCGGCCCTGAAAGCCCATTGGGGGCTGGAGGATCCGTCGGAAGTGCATGGCGATGAGACCGCTATCAATGCAGCCTTCAACGCCACCCTCGCCCGGATCGAAACCCGTTGTCGGGCCTTCCTCGCCCTGCCCTTCGCCGAACTCGACCGCGCGGCCCTCAAGCGCGAGCTCGACCGCATCAGCCTGCTATGACCGGAGCCGTCATGACCGACCTGCCCAATCTCGACCCATCACTGATTCAGAAAACCGCCCGTGACGACGGCCTCCACAAGCCACGTATCCTGCTGCTCTACGGCTCGACCCGTCCACGCTCTTTCAGCCGTTTGCTGGTGGAAGAAGCCGCCCGCCTGCTGGAGCACTTCGGCGCCGAGACGCGAATCTTCAACCCTTCGGGTCTGCCGCTGCCAGACGATGCTCCCGGCGATCACCCGAAAGTCCAGGAACTGCTCGAGCTGATGCAATGGTCCGAAGGCCAGGTCTGGTGTTCGCCCGAGCGTCACGGCGCGATGTCGGCGGTGTTCAAGGCGCAGATCGACTGGGTGCCGCTGGCCCTCGGCGCCGTGCGCCCGACCCAGGGCAAGACCCTGGCGGTGATGCAGGTCTGCGGCGGTTCGCAATCGTTCAACGTGGTCAATCAACTGCGGGTGCTGGGACGCTGGATGCGCATGTTCACCATCCCCAATCAGTCTTCTGTGCCCAAGGCCTATCTCGAATTCGATGAAGGCAACCGCATGAAACCTTCGGCGCTGTACGACCGGGTGGTGGATGTGATGGAAGAGTTGGTGAAGTTCACGCTGCTGTTGCGCGATCGTCCGGACCTGGTGGATCGCTACTCGGAACGCAAGGAGTCGGCGGAAGAACTGATGCAGCGGGTCAATCAGCGCTCGATCTGAAAACCCGAATAAAAACCGGCGCGATGGTTCGCGCCGGTTTTTTTTACGTCACACGCTTACTTGTTGATCGACACGATGGTCGCCTTGCTGCCCTCCATCCGGAACGAAAACTTCACCCGGTCGCCCACCGCCAACCCGGACAACTGCTCCTGAGTCGCCGCAAAGCCCATGGTCATCGGCGGCCACTGCAACGCCGCAACGGCGCCATGTGCAATGGTCACGGTGTACTTCGTGGCATCGATGGCCTTGATCGTGCCCTCGGCATTAGCGGCAGGTGCCTGTTGCGTGGCGGACTGCATCTGCATGCCCTGCATGTCGTCCATCTTCATGCCGGGCATGTCTTCTGCCTGCACAGTAAAAGCGAACGCAACCAGCGTGCCTGCAAAGGTGATCGGGATCAGTTTCATGAGGTTTTTCCTTCAGGTGGGAGGGTTTCAACGGACAAGTGACGGCGGCGCATCAATCGATACGCCGCCGGGATGACGAACAGGGACAACAGGGGCGCGGTAACCATGCCGCCGACCATGGGCGCGGCGATGCGACTCATGACTTCGCTGCCGGTGCCGCTGCCCAGCAGGATCGGCAACAGACCGGCGATGATCACGGCCACGGTCATGGCTTTGGGGCGTACACGCTGCACGGCGCCTTCGCGAATCGCCGCGACCAGCCCGCGCTCGGTGCGGTCGCCGCCGTCTTCGCGCTCGGCCCAGGCGTTTTTCAGGTAGAGCAGCATGATCACGCCGAACTCGGCAGAAACCCCGGCCAGTGCAATGAACCCGACCCCGGTGGCCACCGACAGGTTGTAGTCCAGCAGATAGAGAAACCACGCACCGCCACTCAGGGCGAACGGCAACGTGGCCATGATCAGCAGCGCTTCGTCGAAACGGGCGAAGGTCAGGTAGAGCAACACGAAGATGATCAGCAACGTGGCCGGCACCACCAGTTTCAGGCGAGCGTTTGCCCGTTCGAGAAACTCGAACTGCCCCGAGTAACTCAGGCTCATGCCGGGCTGCAATTTCACCTGCTCGCTGACCGCTCGACGCAAGTCACCCACCACCGAAGCGATGTCCCGCCCGCGCACATCGATGTACACCCAGCCGGACGGTCGGGCGTTTTCGCTCTTGAGCATCGGCGGGCCGTCCGTGACCCGGATTTTCGCCAGCATGCCGAGGGTGACCTGACTGCCCGAAGGCGTGTAGATCGGCAGTTGCTCCAGGGCACCGGGTGAATCGCGCCACTCTCGCGGGTAACGGATGTTGATCGGGAAACGTGCCAGTCCCTCAATGGTTTCCCCGACGGTTTCGCCGCCGACGGCCCCCGCGACGATGGACTGCACATCACTGATGTTCAGCCCGTAACGGCCGGCGGCGTTGCGGTCGATATCGACGTCGATGTAACGACCACCGGTAAGTCGCTCGGCCAGCACCGAACTGACGCCTGGCACGTCTTTGGCCACACGCTCGACGGCCTGGGTCACCACATCGATCTGGGCCAGATCGTTGCCGGCGACCTTCACGCCGATGGGACTTTTGATCCCCGTGGCGAGCATGTCGATGCGGTTGCGGATCGGCGGAATCCAGATGTTGGTCAGGCCCGGCACGCGAACTACGCGATCCAGTTCTTCCACGAGTTTTTCCGGGGTCATGCCCGGGCGCCATTGCTCGTGGGGCTTGAACTGGATCGTGGTTTCGAACATCTCCAACGGCGCCGGGTCGGTGGCGGTTTCGGCGCGGCCGGCCTTGCCGAACACATGTTCGACCTCGGGTACGGTCTTGATCAGGCGATCGGTCTGCTGCAGCAATTGCGCGGCTTTTTGCGCTGACAATCCCGGCAAGGCCGACGGCATGTACAGCAAATCGCCTTCGTCCAGCGGCGGCAGAAACTCGCCACCCAGGCGCGAAACAGGCCACGCCGCACTGATGAACACCAGCAGCGCCATCACCAGCGTGAACTTCGGTCGGCGCAACACTGCATCCAGCGCGGGCTGGTAGATCCGGATCAGCCAACGGTTCAGCGGATTGTGGCGTTCATCCGGAATCCGCCCGCGAATCCAGTAGCCCATCAGCACCGGCACCAGCGTCACCGACAACCCCGCGGCCGCCGCCATGGCGTAGGTCTTGGTGAACGCCAGCGGGCCGAACAGCCGTCCCTCCTGAGCCTGCAAGGTAAACACCGGGATGAACGACAGCGTGATGATCAGCAGGCAGAAAAACAGCGCCGGCCCGACCTCTGCCGCCGCATCGGTCATCACCTGCCAGTGACGTTCGCCCTTGAGTTCCTGCCCCGGATTGGCGGCGTGCCACGCTTCGATCTTCTTGTGCGCGTTCTCGATCATCACCACGGCGGCATCGACCATCGCACCAATGGCGATGGCAATCCCGCCCAGTGACATGATGTTGGCGTTCAGCCCCTGATGGCGCATGACGATGAACGCAATCAGCACACCCACCGGCAACGAAATGATCGCCACCAGCGACGAGCGCAGGTGCCAGAGAAAGATCCCGCAAACCAGCGCTACAACAATGAACTCTTCGAGCAGTTTGTGGCTGAGGTTGTCCACGGCGCGGTCGATGAGTTTGCTGCGGTCGTAGGTGGTGACGATTTCAACACCGGGCGGCAGGCTGCTTTTCATGTCTTCGAGCTTGGCCTTGACCGCCGTGATGGTCTCCCGGGCGTTCTTGCCGCTGCGCAAGACCACCACGCCACCGACGGTCTCGCCCTGGCCGTCCAGTTCGGTGATGCCCCGGCGCATGTCCGGTCCGGTCTGGACCGTCGCGACATCGCCCAGGGTTACCGGCACCCCGCCGGCACCGAGTTTGAGCGGGATCGCCCGGAAATCATCGAGGGTTTTCAGGTAGCCGGATGCGCGCACGATGAACTCGGTCTCGGCCATTTCCAGCACCGCACCGCCGGTTTCCTGATTGGCCTTGCCGATGGCTTCACGCACCTGCGCCAGGGTGATGCCGAGGCTGGCCAGTTTTACCGGATCGGGCTGCACCTGATACTGCTTGACCATGCCGCCGAGGGTGGCGACTTCGGCGACGTTGGGCAGGGTCTTGAGCTCGAACTTGAGGAACCAGTCCTGCAACGCGCGCAACTGCGCCAGATCGTGCTGGCCGCTGCGATCCACCAGCGCGTACTGATAGATCCAGCCGACCCCGGTGGCATCCGGCCCCAGCGCCGGTTTGGCACTGGCCGGCAGGCGACTCTGGATCTGGCTCAGGTACTCCAGCACCCGCGAGCGCGCCCAGTACTGATCGGTACCATCCTCGAACAGCACGTACACAAAGCTGTCACCGAAGAACGAATAGCCGCGCACGGTTTTCGCCCCCGGCACCGAGAGCATGGTGGTGGTCAGCGGATAGGTCACCTGGTTCTCGACGATCTGCGGCGCCTGCCCGGGGTACGGCGTGCGGATGATCACCTGCACATCGGACAAGTCCGGCAGTGCATCGATCGGCGTGCTCTGCACCGACCACACACCCCAACCGGTGACGAACAGCGTCGCCAGCAGCACCAGGAAGCGGTTGGCCACGGACCAGCGAATCAGCGCGGCGATCATGGCTGGCTCCCCGAGGTTTCACCCTCCGTTTCAAGTGGCGCAGCGACGATGCCCTTCAGGCTGGCCTCGGAATCGAGCAGGAACTGACCGGAAGTCACGACCTTCTGCCCTTCTTCCAGACCTTGGTGGATCACCGTTTTGCCGTCGCTTTCCTGACCAAGCCGCACCTCCACCGGGCGATAGTGACCCGCGTCCTCGGCCAGCATGACCAAGGCCCGCTTGCCCGTGCGGATCACCGCTTCGCTCGGCACCCACAGACTGTCCTGCCCGGTCGAGCGGTTCAACCGTACTTGAGCGGTCATCCCCGGACGCAAACGACCCTCGGCGTTGGCCAGTTCGACCCGCACGCGCAGGGTGCGGCTGTCGGGGTTGATGTCCGGAAGAATGGCGCTGACCTTGCCGTTGAACACGGTGCCGGGAAATGCCGGCAGACGCGCTTCGATGGATTGCCCTTCGGTGATTGAGCCGGTCTGCGACTCTGGCACCGCTACGGCGAGCCAGACACTGCCCAGCCCGTTGATCCGCGCCAGCGTCTCGCCGCTGGCCACGGTCATGCCGGTGCGCACGTTGAGCTCCTGCACCACGCCGCCCACCGGGCTGGTGACGGTGAGGTTCGGCTGAACCTTGCCGCTGCGTTCCACCTGAGCAATCAGGCTCGACGGCATGCCGGTCAGTTGCAAACGCTGACGCGCCGCTGCGATCAGGTCCCGGTCGCCGCTGCGCTTGAGGGCGAGAAACTCAGTCTGCGCCGCCGCCCAGTCCGGTACGAGAATGTCCGCCAACGGCGCCCCCGCCGCCAGCACATCCCCCGGTGCCCGGGCGTAGACCCGTTCGACAAAACCGCTGGTGCGGGTCTGGATCACCGCCACATCACGCTCGTTGAAGGCCAGCACACCGGTCACATCGAGACTGGAGGAAAAGGCCCCGCGCGCAACCGTTGCCGTGCGCAGCCCCAGATTCTGGGTCAGGCCCGGATCGATGCTCACCGTCGCATTGCCTGCGCCTTCGCTGGCGTATCGCGGCACCAGTTGCATGTCCATGAAGGGCGACTTGCCCGGCTTGTCGAACTTCTGTTGCGGGTACATCGGGTCGTACCAGTACAGGGCCTTGGGTTCGGCGCCCTGCTCCGCTGCCGCACCGGATTCGCCAGGCATGCGCTGATAAGCCACGCCGTAACCCGCAGCGACACCCACCGCAAGGGCGAGGCCGGCCAGCCAGAAGCTGTTGCGTTTTGGTAGGTTCACAGGCTGCTCTCCCCGTAAGCGAAATGCAGACGCGCAGCGGTCAGTGCGCGCTGTTCTTCCACATCGATCTGTTTGAGGCGCGCCTCGATAAGGTCACGGCGGGCGCTGACCACGGCGTTCAGATCGCCCTTGCCGGCGCGGTAGCTGGCAAGGCTCAGCTCGACCTTCTCTTTGGCCAGCGGCACCAGGCTTTGCTGGTTGCGCAGCACCGCCCGGTCGAGACGCGCATAGTCGGCCAGCTCGTTTTCCAGTTGTTCGGTGTGCTCCCGGGACAGGGCTTCGCGTTCCGCTTCGATCTGGCTGAGTTCAGCCTGGCGGGCGGCGATCTTCGGGTTCTGCCGCGACTCGGGAAACAGCGGCAGATCCCAGGAAAACTGCACGCTGACCATGTCGCCGAATTCGCGGCCACGGTGCTGGTAATCCACTTCCCAGCTCCAGTCGGACTTTTTCTCGGACACGGCTTCCTGCACTTTCGCCTGTGCTTCGCGGGCCATGGGCGCAAACGCGGCCAGTTCGGGATGGTGTTGCAGTTGATGATTGAAGGTGGAGGGCTCGACCGACCATTGCGGCAGGTTGCCTTCGGGCTTGTCGTTGGCGGCGGTGCCGATCCAGCGCTTGAGCGCCGCCCGGGCCTGGGTGCGCTCCAGCGTCAGGTTGTCCTCTTGCTCGGCCAGTCGGGCGGCTTCCTGCTTCGGCGTCACCGCATCGGCAGGTTGCGCCCGACCACCGGCAATCTGCGCCCGCACGGTATCGTTCAGCAGGCGGTTTTCCTTGTAGAAGTCCTGAAGCAGCGCCTGTTTGCGCTCCACCGAATAGCTGCCGATCCACGCCAGCGCCGTGGCCTGCCGAACTTTGAGGCGTTCGACGCGACGTTCCGCCGCCGCGCGCTCGATGCCCGCCTCGGCGACTTCGATGCGCGCCTTGCGCTTGTCGCCGTTGGGCATGTCCTGGCGCCAGCCGAGCATTTGCATGGTCATGAAGTCTTTGTCGAGGCTGTAGCGGTCCGGGCCACCCACGGGATAGTTCTGCACGCCCAGCACCAGTTTCGGATCGGGCAACTCCCCCGCCGGGATGGCGGCGCTGCTGGCGGCCTGGATTTTTGCATCTTGAGCGTTCAGCGATGGCGCATTGGTTTCCGCCAGCCGCAACGCTTCATCGAGTGTCAGCGCGGCGGCGAAACCCGGCCACGCAAGCACGCTTGCCGCAAGGCCGGCCGCGAAGGGCCAACCTGTGCACTTGAATTTCATGTTTACGATTCCTGTGATCGTCCGCTGTGCGCGGCGTAAAACACGCGCACAGCCAATCCACTCCGCCGGGGCGGAATGAGCTTCTAGGGGAGACAGGAATCAGACGCGGGGCGGTCGCCAGACCCCGGACGGGGTCGCTACGGGCAGGGAGTCACTGAAGAAAGAATGCGTCACGGGGCTGAACACGGTGACGGGCGGCTTGAGGATCGCGACTTGCAGCAGGCCGCCGGTCTTGCACTCCTGGCCCGGCTTGCAAGGCGCGCCGTGATCGCTGGGGCTTTTCATGTCCTTGCAGCAATCCATGCCCATGCCGTCCATCATCGCCATGCCCATGGCTTGCATCGGGCAGGGTTCTGTCGGCGCCTGCACACCCGCCATCCCGCTGAGGGGAAGCGCCAGGCTGATCAGGAAGACGAGACAAAACCGCAGGTAGCGTTTCATGGCCGGAAGTCTAGTTGCGAGAAACGGGATTCACAATCGGATGCCGACGATATCAGCGGATGAGCATTAAGCCAGGATTAGCAACGGAAAATCATGCAGCGCTCGAACGATCACCTAACCTCATTGATTGTGTGTTCAACCGGAATCGCCAGTCCCATGCGCAACGCATTGAAGTCATTGATGTTCGTCGCCCTGATCCTGCTCGGCCCCGGGGTGGCCATGGTGTCGGCGGCCGATCTACCGGGGGTGGCCGAAACCGGCGCGCCCCTCCCCGGCGTCACCCAGAATGATCTGCAAGCTCTACAACAACGTCTCGACGGCCTCAAGCAGCAGATCTCCTCCGCCAACAATTACAACCAGCTCGAAGGCCCCCAGGATCGGGTGCAGGCGTTCATTCTCGACATTGATCGACTGTCGGCTTCGCTGCTGCCACAACAGGCACAGCTGACCGTACAACTGGGCGTGCTGGGGGCGGCACCGACGGAAACGGTTGCCGCCGAACAGGCCGATATCGCCGCACAACGGGCGGCGCTGATCGAGCAGAAGAACAAGGTCGATACCGCGCTGAAGAATCTGGCCACGCTCAAACAGAACGCCACGGAATTGATCACCCAGATCGCCGGCATTCGCCGTACGTTGCTGGAAAGCGAACTCACCCTGCGCACCGACAGCGTGCTCAGCCCTGATTTCTGGTCGCCGATGATTGATCCCGATCCTGCCGATCGCCAACGCCTGCAGATGTTCGTCGACCAGATCAAGGAAACCGGCACCGAGGCCTGGCAACCGGGGCAACGGTTCTACACCAGCGTGCTGGTAGTGTTGTCGTTCATGGTCTGGACCCTGGGCCGAAGGCTCGCCGACCGCTGGCTGGCGTGGGTGTGCATCCATCGCATGCCCGAAGGCCGCTTGCGCCGAAGTTCACTGGCCTTCGCCTCGGCGCTGGCGACACTGGCGACCACCGCGATAGCCCTGGAACTGCTGTATTACGCCTGCACCCGGCATGTGCCGCTGCCGCCGATGCTGGCGACGTTCTCCGACGAATTCCAGAAAGTCGTGTACGCCTGCGTGATGATCACCAGTCTGAGCCGCGCGTTGCTGTCCACCGAGCACCCGTCGTGGCGGTTGCCGGCGATTGCCGAACCGGTAGCCCTCACGCTCAAGCCTTTCGCGAGGGTCCTGGCCGCGACGCTGCTGGTGCTGGTAACGGCGGTGCAGGTCGGCAATTCGTCCGGCATGAGCAGCCAGATCGTGATCACCGGCCGCGGCGTGATCGCGCTGGTGGTATTGGCCATCGTCACCGTGCTGCTGATGCGCGTCGGCAAGGTGCGCAAGGCGCTGGCGGCGGCCGGAGATGCGCAGGTGACGGGCAACACCCTGGCCGGGGTGATTTACACCGTGACCACACTGGCGATGGTCATTTCACTCGGCGCGTTGCTGACAGGCTACGTATCGCTGGCGCGGTTCATCACTTATGAACTGGTGTGGGCGTTTATCGTGCTGTCCGGTTTCTACCTGCTGATGCAATTGCTCAAGGACAGCTGCGAATACGTCTTCTCGCCCCGCCACTCCAGCGGCAAGGCCTTGAAGCAACTGCTGGGCGTCGGCGACCGGCGCCTCGAACAGGCCTCGACCCTGCTGGCCGGCGTGGGCCGGGCGGCGTTGCTGCTGCTGGCGGTGATCACCCTGTTCGTGGGCGGCATCGGCACCACGCTGGGTCAATTGGCCAACAGCATCGGCACCATTCTCGGCGGTGCCGGCCTGCGCAAGCTGAACATTGTCCCTGGTCATTTGCTCAACGCGGTGCTCGCGCTTTTGATCGGTATCTACCTGATCCGCGCCCTGCGCCGCTGGCTCGACAACGAGTTCCTGCCCAAGACCGACATGGATCCCGGCATGTGTGCGTCGCTCAGCACGCTGTTTTCCAACATCGGCTACGCGGTAGTGATTCTGCTGACGCTGTCGTCGCTGGGCGTGCAGTGGACCAACCTGGCGTGGATCGTCAGCGCGCTGTCGGTAGGCATCGGTTTCGGTCTGCAGGAGATCGTGAAGAACTTCGTTTCCGGGCTGATTCTGCTCACCGAACGCCCGGTCAAGGTCGGCGACCTGATCAGCATCAGCGGCGTCGAGGGCGACATCCGCCGGATCAACGTGCGCGCCACGGAAATCCAGCTTAGCGACCGCTCCATCGTGATCGTGCCCAACTCGCAACTGATCTCGCAGAACCTGCGCAATGTCACCCTCGGCGGCAGCGCCCAGGGCGTGGCGACGCTGGAACTGATGTTCCCGCTGGACATCGATCCCGAACAGGTCAAAGGCCTGCTGCTCGACACCTACAAAGAGCACGAAACCATCCTCGGCAAACCGGCGCCGTTCGTGCGTTTCAGCAAGCTTTCGCCCGATGGCATCACGTTGACCGTGACCGGTTATGTCGACAGCCCGAGGATTGTCGGCAAGACCAAAAGTGATCTGTTGTTCGAGATACTCAAGCGGCTGGGGGCGGCGGGGATTGAGTTGGCGAAGCCGCCGAGTACCTGATGGAAAGACGGCTCGTCGTCCCGATGGTTTTAGAAGTCAGTCACGGTTGTTCCAGCGATGCTACGGGCAAACTCGATGCCGAATACCCGAGCCGGTGTTTCAAAACCTGGCCGTCGTACCCCCGCCAACACTCGACGAGCAGCCTCCACGGCTACCAACGGTGTGTAGGTATAGCCGTTGACCGTTTCAATGACCGACCGCGCGGCACTGCCGTTGACGCCAGAGACCTCGGCCACCGCACGGGCGCGATGAGCCTCACGCTGTTCGGCGCTGGGACCGTCCGGCAACAGCGACAGATCGCCCTCGGGAAACGCGTCGCCACTGATGTGCACATACATGGCGATGTCGGGAATGCCGGTGGAGTGCCAACCGGTGACCAGGTCGCCGAACGATAGCGGTACGCAAACCACCGGTCCGTCGCCGAAATCGAATTGGCGGGGCTCTGCATCGGGCGTGGCGACCAGTTGTCCGTCGACCCTGGCCAGCAGGCCCGCGCCAATGATTTCACCGACGCTCAGAGCCGACCCGCGAGACATGGAGCCGGCCACTTGCAGGGCGATCTTCAGTGAACGCGGTTCCTGTACGCGTCGAGCGACATGCATCGCCAGGCAATCGGTCGGCACCACATCCCAGCCGACGCCAGGCAGCAACATGACACCGGCCTTCGCGGCCTCGGCGCCTAGCTGCTCGGCCCGCCGATAGACATTGATCTCTGCGGTGATATCCAGATAGTCCACCCCGGCCTTGATACACGCCTGCATGAAAATGTCCGCCGTCTGCGCGAACGGCCCTGCAAAGTTCAACAGTACTGCAATGCCCTCCAGTGACTCTGCTGCGACGGCATCCGCAGCGAACACTCGATAAGGCACGTCCAGTTGCGCGGCGAGGGATTGGAGTTTTTCCGCTGTCCGCCCGGCGATGAGGACATCGAGGCCCAACGACCGAGCGTGCTCGGCCGCCATGCGCCCGGTGTAACCCGTCGCGCCGTAGATCATTAATGTACTCATTGGGCGTGCTGCCATTTTTTGTAGACGAACTCCAGGCTGTAACCGTCCGGATCGAGGACGTTGGCCGCGTAATAATCGGGGTCGTAATGCAAGCGTGCGCCCGGCGGGCCGTTGTCGACAGCCCCCCGTTCAATGGCCACCGCGTAAGCCGCGTCTACCTCGGCCTTGCTGCTGGCGACAAAACCTACATGCACTGCCCGGCCCTCTACCACACCTGCGCGCAACCAGAAAAACATCCGGCCATGGGCACCGAAACCTTTCAGGTCGGGATGCCCCGGCGGGCCGTCCTTGCCGTCGTAATCGAGCCTCGCGGTGATGCCCAGCGGGGTCAATACGGCCGTATAGAAATCAATGGAGCGCTGGATATCGCTGACTGACAGAAAAATATGATCAAGCATGGTGCTGCCTCGCGTTCAACGATCGGTTCAGATGAAATAGCCGCCCGCGACTTCAATGGATTGGGCGTTGATCCAGCCGCTCTCTTCGCACAGCAACAAGGAAATGACACGAGCGACGTCCTGCGGCTCGCCCACCCGCCCGAGCGCCGTTTGCGAGGCAAGCAAGGCCTCGAACTCATCATTCAAACCGCCGCCCAATTCAGTGCGTATCGCGCCCGGCGAAACCGCGTTGGCCCGAATCCGACGATCCGCGAATTCCTTGGCCATGTAACGCGTCAGGACCTCAAGCCCGCCCTTGGCGGCGGCATATGGCGCCACGCCTGCGGTTGCGACACGGGTGGTCGCACTGGTCAGATTGACGATACTGGCACCCTCTTCCATTAGCGGCAGCAGGGTCTGTGTGAGAAAAAAAGGGCCCTTGAGATGGGCGTTCAATAAACCGTCGAACTGCGCCTCGGTCACCGTTTCCAGCGAATTGAACAAGCCGTGGCCGGCGTTGTTGACCAGCCCGGATAGCCTTTTCACACCCCAGGTGGCCTGTAGTGCATGCGCTACCTTCTGGCGGAAATCGTCGAACTGGCTGACGTCGGCCACGTCCAGTTGAAGCGCCACGGCGGTGCCGCCCGAAGCCTGGATACCCTGGACAACAGAGGCTGCCGCGTCGGCATTGCGTTGATATGTCAGGATGACGCCCATACCGCGCCGGGCACATTGCTCGGCCGCACTGGCGCCGATGCCACGGCTGCCGCCGGTAATAACGATAACGCTCATGCGCTACTCCAATGTCGTTTGAGGTGAGTCACCACAGTAGCTATCGGGCGGCCGGCGAGCGCAGCCGTTCCTCTTCGAATCCTGCCTGTTTCTGCTTTTTGCTTGCGTGGACGTATTCGCGTGGGGTCAGATGCTCGGCATGAACAGCCAACTGACAGAACTTCGTACCCTGGCCCGACACGCCGAAAACCGCCGCACGGAAACGGGTATTCCGCGCGTCGCCATGGTTCAGGGCGAAATCCCCGAGCATTTGCTGGCGGCGGTTTACCAACCGATGATCAACCTGATTCTGCAAGGCAGCAAAACCATGACCATCGCCGACCGTACGCTGCATTACGATCCGGCGACCTACTTTGTCATGTCCATTGACCTGCCGGCAGTCGGCCAGGTCCACCCCTCTCCTGCCGGCGAGCCTTACCTGGCGGTCAGTCTGACGCTTGATCCGGTTGTCTTGACGACGCTGCTGGCCGATCTGCCCAAACCCTTCGGCCAACATGAACAGGACACCGGTTTTTCGGTGGCGGCTGTCACCCCGTCCTTGATGGATGCCTGGGTGCGCATGCTACGCCTGATGGGAAAACCTGAAGAAATCGCGGCACTGGCACCGGTCTACGAGCGGGAGATTCTGTACCGTGTCCTGCAAGGCCCCCATGGCTGGATGCTGCGTGACATTGCCGCCCCCGACAGCGCCATGGCGCGCGTCAATCTTGCCATTGCGCACATACGACAGGACTTTGCCGAACCGATCCGGGTGGACGATCTGGCTCGGCTTGCGTCAATGAGCGTGTCAGCCTTCCACCGACACTTCAAAGCCGTTACGGCGCTGAGCCCATTGCAATATCAAAAGCGGGTTCGCCTGCTGCAAGCCCGAACGCTGATGGTGGCGAGTACCAGGAATGTCACCCAGGCAGCGTTCGAAGTCGGGTATGAAAGCGCTACACAGTTCAGTCGTGACTACACACGGGTATTCGGCTTGCCCCCCTCGCGGGACGCGGCCCGGATACTCGGGGAAACCCGAAGCGGTTGAATCTGTTCAGTGCATCGCGATGTAGTCCCTTTTGCGATCCCCTTTTGTGGGGCAGTTGAGGCCCTTCAGCCCAATGGCCCGATACCATCTATAGTCACATCGTTCACCTCATGGGGATTCGTCAGAAGTTTGCTGTTGGCCGTGTTCGATCAGAACTCCAGTTCCCCTGACAACCCAAGTGAAAATGGAGAAAGTCATGGCCTTGGTCGATCCGCGGAATAACGAATACGACGTGAACAAACTTGGCACTGCCAGCATCGTCGGGCACGTGAGCACTGACAGCGCCCGAATCTGGATTCGCGTCTATATGGCGGGAGAATGGACGCTGGTCTGGTCCGAAAAGGCGTTGGTCGGGGACCTGTTCACGCTAGATGGCAAAACCATTGAGCTGTTTCTAAAAGGTCAGGGATGCGACCCCAAAAACATACTGTCGTACAAGTTCAGTGAAGACTCGGACCTGACCAATACTTTCGACATTGCCAATCTGAAGCCGAACACCACCTACTACTATTACTTGATGAGTCAGAAGCCAACGTCCAAAAGTATGTGGCGCAGAACAGAAATCGGATATCAAAAGGTCTACTCCTTTACCACCATGGCGCAATCCATGCCCGACTTCAGCTTCGGATTCTATAGCTGCCATGACCCGTTCAACGCCAATAACAGCAATGGTGCGTGGCCCTTGTTTCTCAGCAGAGCCAACAACGCGAAAGTCAGATTCGTCATTGGCGGTGGCGATCAGGTCTATGTGGACTGCCAGGAAAACAAATACTTTCCAGACATCTGGGAATGGCTGCAGAACAACAAGGACGATCTGATCGCAGCGTTCACAAAAGATGGAAAACTGCTCACCGCGGGTCTTGATGCTTACCTTCTGAGCCTCTACCGCTGGTATTACCGTGTGTACTGGAATTTCCCTCAAATGCAGGAGATCTTTTCGAAAACGCCTCAATACATGATTTGGGATGACCATGAAATCATGGATGGCTGGGGATCGCGAACCAACAAGGAGCGTCTGGAAATTCTTTCAAGGTACTTCAAGAAAGACGACCCTGCCATTGACCAGCAACTTATAGACTCGATGTGGAATGCAGCAAGAACAGCCTATTTTGAATATGGCCACAGTCACAACCCTCCCACCAACATTGTCAGGTCGTTATTGAAAACGCCCGAAAAATGTATCTGGGACTATAACTTCATAAAGGGGACAACCCCATTCTACGTGCTCGACCTGCGCGGGCATCATGATGTTGAAAGAGCCCAGAACAGGCTGCTGGGAGATGATCAGGTTGCACGCTTTCTAGGCTGGCTGGATACGCCCCCCGTCAAAAAATCAAAAATCGTGTTTGTGGTGAGTTCCGTTCCAGTCGTTCACTGGCGATCCATCGTACTAACGGCAGGGTCCTTGATTAACAGCCTCAAGGACGACTTCATGGATGAATGGGATCATCCCTCCAACCATGTTGAAAGAAACCTTCTGCTGGAAAAAATATTCGCAGCCTTCGACGCCGAGGGCCGGACCCTGGTGTTTTTAAGCGGCGATGTGCATTGTGCTGCCGCCTTCAGGCTGCAACACAAAATCCATCGCCAGGCCAACGTTTACCAGATTACCTCGAGTGCCATTTCGCGAATGCCCGCCGGGCAGGCTGTTTCTGCCGGAATAGCCAAATCCGGTACGCTCAGTGGTAATGACAACGTTCAGTTCGAGCACCTGTTCAGCCATTCGGAAGACAAGAACTTCGCCATTTTCCAT
Source organism: Pseudomonas sp. COW5 (assembly GCF_026240005.1). Lineage (NCBI taxonomy): Bacteria > Pseudomonadati > Pseudomonadota > Gammaproteobacteria > Pseudomonadales > Pseudomonadaceae > Pseudomonas > Pseudomonas sp. COW5. The sequence continues at coordinate 5,896,096 of NZ_JAPHVP010000001.1, forward strand.
GTGAAAAACAGTGATTCGATCACCGTCGATCTTTGCTGGCCGGGCGGCACCGAGGGCGAAGCCGTGATCAAGACCCTCGAGTTGGAATAGACCACAAAAGGGACCGAGCACAAAAGGGTCCCCTTTTGTGCACGGTCCCTTGAAGCGCCGTCTCTGAGGCTATAGGATCTTTTCCAGGAGATGGCATTCCTCCTCAAACCGCCTCGTGCTGATGATGCCTACGTGAACCCTGGACAGGGTGCGTAGGTGTGTCTGCTCCCCTGTCCCACTACACCAGGACAGGATCATGATTCGACTTATTCAACCCGCCATTTTTCGCTTTTCCCCTCTGCTCCCTGTTTGGCCGCAACGGCCTGAAGAGGTGGGCCCGACATGCTGAAATCACTGCTGGTCATTGCCGTTGGTGCATCACTGGGCGCCTGGTTGCGCTGGATCCTGGGCATGAAGCTCAACGCGCTGTTCCCCGCAATTCCTCCGGGCACCGTGGTCGCCAATATGGTCGGCGGCTACATCATCGGCCTGGCCATCGCATTCCTTGCCGCCTCCCCTTCGCTGAGCCCCGAGTGGCGGCTGCTGATCATTACGGGCTTCTGCGGCGGGCTGACGACCTTTTCTACATTTTCGGCCGAAACGGTTGCCCTGATTCAGGAAGGCAGGTTGCTCTGGGCACTCGGCTCGATTTCGGTACACGTCGTCGGCTCGCTCGCAATGACTGCGGCGGGGCTGTTGTCTTATCAACTGATTGGAACGCGTTAAAGGAGACCGAAATGAAAGGTTTTCTGGTGATTTTCTTCACTCAACAAAACCGCCGCCATCAAGGAAAGATGCTTGGCGACTGGATTGTCGATCTGGCAAAGGAACTGGGCCTGCGCGGCGCGACCCTTTCCACCGGCATCGAGGGTTTTGGCCATACGGGCCGGCTGCATTCCTCACATTTTTTTGAGCTGGCGGATCAGCCGACCGAGATTCGCATGGCGATTACCGAGGAAGAGACCGAACGACTGTTCAAACGGCTGGAGGCGGAAGACATCTCGGTGTTTTACATAAAGACGCCGATTGAAATGGGCTTTGTCGGTAAAAAGGCCGGCAGCCCTCCGCCATAGTGACGGCTTGCAGACAAAACCAAAACGATGCGGGTTATGGAACCTGCATCACTCTTCAGTGGAAAGGCTCGGCTCCTGGCTGGCTTCAGCTTCCATCTTCAAGCGGTCAGCCTTGCTGATGTACTTGGGCTTGTTGCTTTTCGGCGCCAGTTTGGCGTTGGCCTTTCTGGACTTTTCCTTGAAGAGTTGTTGCAGTTTCTTTTGGCGATTCATGGTGTCTTGCCTGGCTTGAAAGTGGGTGGATGATATCAGCTTCGACCCGGCGGGTTGCGCCGCATCCGTTACACACAATCGAGCCTCTCGCGCAGAAACTCGATGAAGCGTTGGGTCTTGGCCGGCAGCAGCCGGGTCTCGGTCAGCGCATAGACCGGGACCGGAGGGGCTTGCCATTGCGGCAAGACGCGCCGCAACGAACCGCTCGCCACGTCCTGCGCTGCGATGCCATCCGGTAATAGCGCGATGCCCAGGTCCAGAGAAGCCAGACGCCGAAGCATGCCCACGCTATTGACCTCGAATCGCCCACCGACAGCCACTTGCTCGATTCCTTTCTCGCTGGTCAGCGTCCAGCGGTCAGCATCAGGACCGCGCATTCTCAGGCATTCATGATTCACCAGTTGAGCGGGATGCTCCGGTTCCCCGGCGACATCCAGATATCCGGGTGATGCGTAGAAGCCGCGTATCAGACTTGCGAGTTTGCGGGCGATCAGGTTTGAGTCTGGCGGCTCCCCCATGCGAATGACCACGTCTACAGGATCGCTGATCAGGTCTGCCTGATGCGGTGTGAGGTCGAAATCGAAGTGGATGCCGGGGTATTTACGAGAGAACTCCGCAATGAGCGGTGCCAGATAAATGTTGGCAAAATCCACCGGCAGCGAGGCCCGCAGCAGGCCGCTCGGCCGGGCAAGCATCTCGCCCAGCTGTTCGTGAGCCAGCCGCGCCTCTTCCACAATCCGCTTGCAGCGTTCGTAGTAAAGCTGCCCCGCTTCCGTCAGTTCGATGCGGCGTGTAGTGCGATGCAACAGGCGCAGGCCAATGGATTTCTCCAGGCCACTGATCCGTCGGGAAAGCGTTGAATTGGGCATGCCCAGAGACTCCGCGGCCCCACGAAAACCACGCCTCTTCACGACTTCCACAAACAACGCCATGTCATTCAGGTATTCCAACACCCATTGCTCCATATGTGGATCAGTCATTTCAATTTAACCGGATTTATCCCGTTTTTGAATTGACTGAAGATGCGCCCGACACTGTTGAGGAGCACCGCAATGAACGTACCCTTTTCCGAAGGTTTCAACGCTGACAATGCAGCCTTTCTGCTGATCGACCACCAGGTCGGCACCATGGGCTGGGCCAAATCGATGCCCTTTGAAGAACTCAAGCGCAACGCCCTGATGCTCGCCAAGGCCGCGCGCATTCTGAAAATGCCCGTCGTGTTGACGTCGAGCATGGAAGAACACGCACAAGGCCCGCTTCTGAGCGAGCTTGAGCAGATCCTGCCGACCGCATTCGCAAGCCGCATCAAGCGCCTCGGCATCGTCAATGCGATGGACGACGAACACTTCGCCGCCGCCGTGAAAGCCACCGGGCGCCGGAAACTCATCATCGCCGGCGTGACCAACGACGTTTGCACCGTTTACCCGGCGCTCTCGCTGGTGCGTGATGGCTATGAAGTCCAGGTGGTCGCCGATGCCGGTGCCTCACCGACCAAAATGGCCGATGACATCGCATTGCGTCGCATGGACAAGGCCGGGGTCACACTGACCAGCACCAACCAATTGATTGCCGAACTGGCGGGAAGCTGGGCGACGCCAGAGGGTGGCGAGCTGGTTCAGGTGTTGATGGAGTCTTTTGGCAGCTGAGCCGGTCAGCGGGCGAGTCCGGGATAGCGCCTTCCCGGACTCGCTCGAATGGAGGCGCCGTTTCAGGCCAGCACGGCGGTAATCCACCGCACCTGCTGTGTGAGTTCTTGCACCTTGTGCCCGCAAACCCCGTGTCGCGCCCGCCCGAAGTGGTTGAGGGTCTGTTGCTTGTGCCGCAACCGGTGCCGCCATTTGCTGACAAACGCCGGGCTGCGTTCCTGCAATTGCAACGGCCCGAAGTACAGTTCTTCGGCGGAGTAAATCACCGGCTCGCCACGCTCGGCGACGATGATTTCGTAGTCGAAGCGGTTTTCCCGCAGGACTTCTTCGCAGAGGATCCGGTAGTCGTTGTCCATCAGCCATTGGCGCAGCGGTTGCTCGCCGCCGTTGGGTTGCAGGATCAGGCGTTCGCGGCCGCTCAGGCGTGCCTTGCCGGCTTCGAGGATGTCGCGGATGGTCTCGCCGCCCATGCCGCAGAGGCTGATCGCGGTGATCGCGTCTTGTGGCTCGATGGCCATCAGGCCATTGGCCAGACGCACGGTGATCTGCTCACCCAGGTCGTTCTCACGCACAGTGCGCTGGGCCGAGCGAAACGGTGTCAACGCCATCTCCCCCGCCACCGCCGCCTCGATAGCACCACGGCGCATCAACGCCACCGGCAGGTAGCCGTGATCCGAGCCGATATCGGCCAGGCGCGCACCGGCGGGTACGTGCGCAGCGACACGCTCCAGGCGCATGGACAATGTCTGTTCGTTCAACCGCAACCTCTTTCAACTTGGGCAACCGGGATCGGGGCGCAATTCTGGAGGGCTGCGCCGAGGAATTCAAATTTCCATGACCTGAAGCTGCGGCGGGCAAAGCTGTCTTGCATCTCGTCAGGGGCATAAACGGCTACCACAGCCGCCGGGTTCATACTTCATCCCAAAACTTTCCGGGAGGTGCATATTCTCCATCCTTTAAAACAGCACACCAGCCAACGCATCTATTGAACATTTCAAGATCCACGATCCTGTAGATGCCCTTGGCAACCTTCTCCAGCGTGATCAATCCGTTCGAGTAGTGCGTGTATTGCCCACCCGCCCCGGCAGGGGCCCGCAGATCCAGTTCGCTACGATCCCAGCCGGATACAACCCCTGATGATTCAGGGACCGTATCCGAAAACGAGATCTCGAATGCGCTCGAAACCTTGCATAAACACGGGATTCGCGCATGTTCGAGCAACGCATCCGTGATCATGTTTTCAGGAAAATCAATATTCAGTTTCATGCAAGACTCCCGGCTACAAGCTCACTGGCTTGAAAATGGGTAAAGTGGCAGCCCGCAAGAATACACAAGGATCAATGTGTGACCTCTACAAGGGAATGGCTGGACCGGCTGAAGAAGCAACCCGTGCCCGAGTCCACCTGGGTGCAATACCGGCGCGACGAAGCGCTGGAACTGCTCGCGAACGCCAGCGGCAGCGGCACATGGATAGATCTCAGCACCCACTACAACGGCTTCGTCCGGGAAGTTGCCGTGAGAGAGCTCTGTCGCGAATGTTCCCCGCAGACGCTCGTAGCCCTGATAGAACGGCTCAACGATTGGGTGCCACAGATTCGCGATTTGGCGCTGTCTGGCCTGAACGACTATCTGAAACCCTCTCAGGCCTGCGCATTGCTGTTTGCACTGGAGTCGCTCATGGCGCTGGCAGCGCGACAGCGAGTCGACCATGCTCCCACGTACACCGCAGCCCGTACCGTTCTTCAGTCATTGGAAGTCCGCGAAGAGGTCTACGCGAACTTTCTCACACGACAAGGAAAAGCCGCGCGTTATCTGTTCTCGTTATTGCTGGAAACGGATATCTGCCCGGAAAGGCTCTTGCGCAACGCCCTCGCCCACCGTGAATTGACCGTAAGGCTTGCAGCCGTTTCAGCCTGTCAGGATCTGCCGTCAGCGCAGGCCGCGCCATTATTGCTGGAGGCGCTGTCGCGACCGGGTGCCAAAGTACGTGTCTGCATACTGCGCGCACTGCTTCCCTTGAGTGAAGACCCACACCCACTGCTGCGATTGGCGTTGCTCGATGCCTCTCCGTCGATTCGAAGTCTGGCGCGTTGGGCAGCACCGCGTTACGGGATCAATGCACCGGAGGTCCTGGAACAGCGACTCGGTCAGGACCTTCCCACCCGAAAACGCGACTGGCTTGGCGTACTGGGGTTGGCTGCAGAGCTTGAAACCGGTCTTCAGATGCATTGGCTCACAGAGGCGCTGAGCTCCTGCTATCCCTCCGTGCGACAAGCGGCGGTTCGCCTGCTGGGCGATGAACATCTGCCGCCAATGCTTGGTGCATTGAGTGATCCATCGGAAAAAGTGTTTCTCACCGCCTACGCATTATTGAGCAAACAGCCCTGGACCGCACTGAATGCCGGCGTCGCTACCAAACTGGATGGCGACTGGCATGAGCTCCCCGCGCAACGCCGCCGGGCGGTCCTGCAATTGATGTCGTGTTGGCAACAGATCGCCTACCTGCTGAAACGCTTGGATACAGAGCCCGTGGCCGAGGCATTCTGGCTTCGTCAGGTGGCGTTCTGGTGCGAGCATCAGTATCAGTTTATCGACCCGGTCACCTCAAAAGCCGAGCGTAGTGCGCTGGTGCAAAAGCTCAGGGAGCTGGCCGCAAGTGGCCTCATCCAAAGTGCCAGGGTTACTGTCTTTACTGGCTGATGCCTGAGCCACCTAGACCAACACCGTCAGCCAGGCCGACAGCAACAGCAAAAACGCCAATCCGGCATTCATGCGCCTGAATGCCCGTGGCGAACCAAAGAACCGCGCACTACCCACGCCCAGCGCCGCCCACGCCGTCATACAAGGCAGGCAGACCAGCAGAAACACAAAGGCCAACAGCGCCATCCGCGTACTCTCGTCACCGCTCCCGCCAAACACGCTCACCACCGCCACCGCCATCATCCACACTTTGGGATTGATCAGTTGCAGGCCGGCGGCGCCATAAACGCCGATCCCTTCTTCACCCGCCGTTGCCGGGTCAAGGGACGGCGGCGTGCTGCGGAAGATCTGCCATGCCAGCCAGCTCAGCCACAGCACCCCGACCCAGGCCATCGCCTGCTGCACCCGGGGGTAACGCAGCAGCGTTTCACCCACGCCGAGCCCGACCACCAGCACCACCAGTGCCGCCGACACACAGGCGCCGAAGATGATAGGCAGTGTAGCGACCATCCCGCGCCGCGAACTGTGGCTCATCACCAGAATATTGGTCGGCCCAGGGGTGATCGAGGCGACGAAGGAAAACAACAGAAAAGGCAACAACGATTCCATGGCATGGACTCCGGATCAGTTCAGGGAGCCATGGTCGCGGTTGCGCGACGATTAGTCTGGAAGGTTTGAGCAGCGCTTGAGGAGCCACGCCGGGATCTGGCCAATTCCTGCCTGCCAACGTCTAAATATCCTCACCAGCCCCGGTGACGAAAAGCACATGTACTCGTGGTTCGCCACCGGTTACGACTACTTGATAGCCTGGAGGGACAAACCCACCGGCGTACAGAACATCAAATAATATCCAAAAGTTCCAGGTCCGACCGAACCACTCTGGAATCCTCTTCAGACAATTGTGCCAAGAGAGACTCCAGTCCGTGCCGAGCAATTATTTCCTTTATTTTGATGCACGCAATATCAAAAGCGATTGCAGGGCTTCTTCCGGCCGAGAGCACAAGCCCTGCAATTTGCAACATCATCTCTTCCACTGGATGAGAGAAACTGTCTTCCATTTCATTCAGGGCATATCCAACTTCCGTCTCGCCCTCAACCCAGGAAAAACCTCTTTTCTTGCCACTTCTGATTTTAAGCCGGCAGTAAATCGGATAATAATCAAAAATCCACAGCTGTATTTCTTTATAACTTTTCACCACTGACACATTCAGCCCCTCCATTCTCTACAACCGTGGATGCGCAAGCTTAGCAAAATAGCGCCGCTCAAAAGAAGACAGATTAACTAAATGACACCAGCCCTTTTACCTCCTCCATCGACAATCGCCCCCCGCTAACACATTGGAACTTTCACCACATTGAAACCAAACACTTCCTATATTGTCCGCATCTTCACCTCCGGACCATCCCTTCCAGATACTTAAAGGGCGCCGTGTTCATATCAAGTCCCATATCAACTATCAACAACCTTACCTCATCAAACTCTTCACCACTGAGAAACACGTCATACTCGCAGATATGATCACAAAGAATCTCCAATGCCAGATTCTCTTCATGGTGCTTGACGTAATCCAGTGCTCCCTCAAGAAATAGCGTGTCCAACCGCCCCTTTAGCTTGACGCCAAAAACCAATATACGTTCCGGATACACAGCCAACCTCTGCACTTAAAAAAGTGGAATAGACTTATTAAATCAAATAAATCTTCCTCTTTTCAGTCCACATTTTTTTGAAAATTACCGCATACCACTATATGGATCAGCCACAGAAACTCCGAACTCAGCAATTGCCCCTCTAATTTCCTCTGCGACTTCAAACAACAGCCCTTCAACAGCCTGAGCACATAGAAAATCAAAAAAACCTACAAGGCCGAGTCTTGCAGTGACCGCAATAGCCCCCTCAACAAATTCCAAATTACCACCATCCCAACAGGATATTAAAATATCCTCCAACTCCTTCTTCAAAGAGTTACTCAAGATCGTATACGTATGCCACTGACGATCACTAAGCTCAAAAAGAATATCTACAACGCTTACCTTATCCAACCTAACGCTCTTGAAACTTTTAATAAACTCAAAAAACTCAACATACAATTCACCTTCTGACATGGAGTCCGGCAAAGAGCAATAATACGAGATATTTTTCATTTTTTAAAAAAACAGTGAAATATGGTCAAACGAAGGGTTTCTATAAAACTTTTCATCTAGACCGCACAGAAAGGTACAGAAAGGCACACCCATCAACCTTGACTTGAGACCGGCTAAGGGGCGTCCCCTTTTCAGGAGTTTCAAATGCCTGTGGTCGGCCGCAGCGATTACCGAGCGGTGCCAGGAACTCGAAGGACTCGACGCTAATCAAGCAGTTCATGCCTAAGGAGGTGAAACTCCACCGCCAGCTTCCCTTTCACCTCTTCTGCGCGATCGGTCATATCCACATATAACAAAATTGGATATTCGGGAAATTCGTGTTCCACAGCTTCCCCGTCAAAAGGATCTACATTATTTTTCAGCGTAAAGTGCTCTGACTCTTTATTGCCAGAAAAATAATATTCCCCACCATGATACGAACTTTCTCGCCGCTCAAAGGAGAGTTTCAAACTTTCCTCGACGCTCAAACTGGCTGCAGAAACGCTCAAATCTTTGACACCATATAAATCGTAAGCAGCCATTCTCACTTCCCCGGCAAAGCAAAAGGACAGCAAAAATTTACAGCTTTATTAAATCAAATAAACCCACCCTTTTTTCTCTCAAGATTATACGCCGAAATCATCAGCCCTCCTGCACCTCCTTATTCTGTATCCCAAAAATCTCCAGGAGGTGCGTACTCTCCATTCAGCAATACGGCGCACCAACCGAAAGAGGTATCGAACATCTCAAGGTCAATGATTTTATAAACACCCTTGCCAACTTCCTCCAGTGTAATCAAACCATTGGAAAAGTGAGTATATCGACCTCCCCCCCCAGCAACGGCTCTACGTTCCAGCCCCTCACGATCCCAGCCGGATACCAGCCCTGATGACTCAGGAACAGTGACCGAAAATGAAATTTCAAAATCTGTTGAGACTTTACAAAAACAGGGAATGCGTTTATGCACCGGCAATTCATCTGCAATCAGGCTTTCAGGAAAATCAATGTTCAAATTCACTTAAACACCCTCCTGGGAACTACAACCTCACCTGAAAATTTTCTTTCAAAGGTACTGGCAGGGCTGGGATCCATTCGGATCGCGAATCGCTACCACGAGATATCATTTTTAGTTGTTACCCCGTTTCAAGTCAGAAAATGAGAAAGATCAGTATCTCTCGTATTATCAACTATCCGAACGATCACCGGAGTACCTCCGTTGATATATCTCAATAAAAACGCCCCTTTTTTTCACCGGCAATGCATATGTGCATTCGCTCCAGGATTCAGTTCGAGCATTCGGGTCTCGACTACCAAATTAACCACACCATTTCGAACTATCAGGCCGTCATTTAATTCGAGGGAGCGGTTTATTAAATCAAATAAATCCGCCCCCCCCTTTTCACTCAACCCAGTATCTACTCGCTTATATCTGATCCCAAAAATCCCCAGGAGGTGCATATTCACCACCCTGCAATACAGCGCACCAACCGAAGAGTCTATTAAACATCTCGAGATCAATTATCTTGTAAACACCATCGTCAACTTTTTCCAACGTAATCAGACTCTGGGCATAATGCGTGTATTGTCCACCTGCCCCGGCAACAGCCCTTAGATCCAGCTCCGTACGATCCCATCCCGATACAAGCCCTGTTGACTCCGGGACGGTGACCGAAAATGAAATTTCAAACTTATTGGAGACCATACAAATGCAGGGAATACGCTCATGCTTAAGTAGCTCATCCGTGATCATGTTCTCCGGAAAATCAATAATCAAATTCATTGAAACAAACTCCTGGGTGCTACGACCTCACCCGTAAAATTTTTCTGAAAGGTAGTTTCAGGACTAAAGTATTGGGAGCCATGTGGATCGCGAATCGCGACAACCGAGATACCATTTCGAGTTGTCACTCCATCCACTACCACGAAATGGGAGAAGCTGGTTCCTCCCGTCTTGTCAACGATTCGAACGATCACCGGTGTTCCATTGCCGGTAAATTTAGCCAATTCACCCACGTTCCTGTTGGTAAGAACACCTGCGGGGACACCTTCAGAAGTCATCAACCTCGCCACTTCAGCAGACCCTATTCCATCCTTGCTCGGTGGAATTCTCTTGATAAGTGATGCTATGTCCACTTCCTTGCCCAAAGTATCCAATACCATACCGCAAGAGTTATGTCCGCAGGTAGGGAAAGGCCCTTGGTTTACGACCAGACGATCACCATCTCTCTTGATCAAATCATCAAGCAATGGATGTTTCGGCCCCCCGCCAGCGGCCTCTCCTGCGGTGGCCGTTCCTTTTGTGCCGGCGGTCGCGGCAAGATCTTTGGCCGCTTGCCTCTTCGTGACCAACTCCAGAACCGCATCGACAACAAATTTACCGCTTCGCAATCCGGTCAGCGAGAGAATGGCATCGTCAATCGCACTGACCGACAATATCCCTTTGCCCGCAATTGCAGACAACCGTTCAGCAGCGTCCGTCACGCCCGACGCGTAAGTCGAAATGTTCGAAAGCTCATTGCCATACTGAGCAGTCTGCTCCTGACCGAACTGCCTCCAATGTTCGTAGACTGCTCCAGGGCCATAAGTCCCGGCGGCATTGAACAATGTCGAGTCGTTGAATTGCTCCTTTGTAGCGTTGAACGCGTATACCGGTGCGCCGTTGGCAATGATCGGTCGTCCATCCGGCCAGGTCAGCGGGATTTTCTGAGCCGACAGCTGGGCGATCATGTCATACGCGACCCCCATGTCCCGAGCGAAGTTCTCGGATTCAGGATCACTGCCGACAGCCTTCTGCATCACACTTTTCAGACTCGCCAGATGCGCTTCATCGACTTCGGCACCGGCGGCAAGCATCAGCAGATCTTCCCAGCTGGAACTTGAGCGTGGTTTCCCGAGCGTCTTTTCCAGCTCGTCCGCTTTCTTCTTCAGCAGAGGAACTTCCTGCTGCTTGTGCAACTGGCGGTTGAACATTTCTACGCCAGACGCACTGTTCACCGCGGTTGCCGTGCCCGACGCACCACCGGCAGATCCTGCTGCCGCACCCAGTCCGGACGCAATCAATGTACCCAGGGCGCTCTGTTGTGCATCTGTCAGACCGCTGTCGTGCAAGGCCTTGCCGATCATTGGCATCAGCGCCGCAGAGACTCCGGCCCCCAAGGCGCCGCTGGCAACACTGCTGCTCGACAGCCCCATCACTGCACCCACCAGGGCGTGCAGCATGACGCGTGCGGCGCCGCCTTCGGACCAGGCCGCTCGAGTCACGCTGTCGGTGGCATCGTGGGCCTGCTTGTCGGCGTAATCGCCGATTTTCTTGAAGGCATCATTGGCCGTGGTGTTCGCGACGACACCGACTGCAGTCGCACCGCCTACCCCGCCCAGTCCCACAGCAATCAAGCCAGTGGCAACATCCGCCATGATGCGTTTGTCACCACCGGGTGCCCAACTGGTGTATTCCTGGATCGCAGCCTGGCGCTCTTCTTCGGTCGTTGCCGACTGATATTTTTCGCCAGCAGCCTGCTGCTTCGCGTCGGCCACTTTGCCGATGATGTTTTTCGAAAGCGAAACCGTACTCTGGATCAGATCGATCCGTTCCTGGATCGCCTTTTGATCGGGTTTGTCCAGCGTCTGATTGGCGTTTGCCGTATCGCGATTGAGCCCCACCAGATCATTCGCGCCCGCTACGGTGTTTCGAATGATGATGGTGCCTTCGCTGACAGCGCTGCGAGTACTGCTGTGGTCCGAGTCTTCAAGCGACAGCGGAATGCTGCCACCCACCGCCGAGCCGGATTTGCTGCCATAAGACAGTGAAATACCTGCGGACTGAGCGCTGATCTCACTGGTGTTCTTGATATCGCTGACCAACAGGCGATCGGTACTCAGCAGGTTTTTGTCTGCTGTCGCGTCACTGGCAATGACTGCACCTTGCAGGGTGGTGTTCTTGCCAACCGTGATGTTGTAACCACCCTCGCCGGCAAACAGCCCACTCTGATCTTTCACAGCCTTGTAGTCGCTGTTCATGTTGCCAGCGGACAGGCTTGCCGAGCCTGTTACGGTTGCGCCATAGCAGAACGGCGGTACACAGATACTGGCGCCGAAACCGGCACTGCCTTGCTTGTTCTTCTGGGTCTCCGTGTCTTGGCGTGAGGAGATGTTGAGATTGCCGTCAATCAAGGCCTTGATATTGTCGGCACGAACCTGTGCACCCGCGAGGGTCGTGTCATTGCCGCTCTGCAGGGAGAGTGAGCCGGTATCCAGGGTGGTATTGACCTGGGTGACCGAGCTGCCGGTCCCCATGCTCTTGGCAACAGAGGCTCCAAGATCAAGGGTGAACCCGTTCTGCTCGCCGAGATTGAAGCTGGCGCCGATCGCGGTTTTGTTGTTACTGCTGTGGTTTGCCCAGTCGGCAGTGTTCTGCGCGCTTTCCAGGGTGATGTTGTTTTTGGCGACCAGCGCAGTGTCGGCAGCTTTCAGGCTGCTGCCGATGACGTGAATGTCACCCGCCACTCCCGGTGCACCGCCATCGGCGATGATCACCAGGTTCTGGCCTGCATTGATCGTGCTTTGCTTGGCCGTCTGGCTGCTGTATTCGCTGGTGCTCTTGCTATGCGTGTTCGCCAGCTCTGTGCCAATCTTGATCAGGGAGCCATTGCTGGCAGAACCCTGTTTTTTACCGTAGTCGGAACCGGCGCCCTCCGCGCCTCCGGCCATGCCACCCATATCATTGAGTGCCATGGCTGCTTGAGCCATCTTGACGGCCTTGAGGCGTGGGTCGTCGGCGTTTTTGGCCGCTTCGACCGAGTTGTGAATGGTGTTGATCGTGTCAACGATCATGCCGCCAATGACTCGACCAACCCCGAGGCTGCTGGACTTGTCGGTACTGCTCTGGCTCGCGCTTTCCATTCCGGCGGCGATGGTGACTTTTGAGCCGATGAGGCTCATGTTCCTGGTGCTGACCAGATCGCTCGCGATCACGTTCAGCTCACGCCCGCTGGAGAGGCTGACGTTTCCGGCGCTGGAGCCGATGGTGCTGCCGGTCAACGTGGTCTGGGACGATTGCCCCGTATGATTGCCACTGCTGATCGACAGATGCTGGTTGCCGGTGATGTCGTCGATGCCAAGGTTGTTGGCGGTCAACACGCCGGTCAAATCGCGATTTTTTTCCTTGTGAAGTTCGTTGCGCGTGAAGGTGTTTTCCGCCGCGTTGATCGTCAGATCACGGCCCGCCTGCACGGCAAGGTCCTGAGTGCTGACCAGGGATGACCCGGTAATGGTCGCGTCGCGGCTGGCCACCACATTCACGGTGTTACCGGAAATCATGCTGCCGACCGCAGTGGTTTGCGTCTCGGAAACCTGATCTTTGACCTTGCTCGACTTCAAGCCGCCCCAGCTGCTTTTGCTGGAACTGCTTTCGTGACGGGCACTTTTCGAATCAGTCACCGCAACGATCTGCACATCGTTGCCAGCCACCAGTTTCACGCCACCTTTGTCGGATGCAACGTCGCTGCCCTTGACCAACAGATCGTTATTGGCCAGTAGCGAAATGTCGCCACCGGAAGTGACAGCACTGGCGATATTGGTCGTGCTGGAGACTTCATCGAGGCGGCTTTTCTTGCCCGAAGAGGTTTTCTTGGTCTTGCTATAGAAACTGTAGTCACTGTCCTCCGCCGATTGCAGTGCCAGGTTGGCACCCGCCGTCAGATACGCTTCGTTCCCGGCGCTGACGCGGCTGGCAATCAGACTCAAATCCTTACCGGCACTGAGCGAAACGGTATTGCCGGCAGCCAGCGTCGTAGACACCTGACTGACATGATCCTCCTGACTCGTCACCTTCTTCGTCTTGCTGTACGAGTGCTCTTCATCCGCCGCCGAGGCCAGGGTCAAGTCACCAGTGGCGCTCATGCTCACATCGCGCTTGGCGTCGATCTGGCTGGCGATCGCAGTTATGTCACGCCCCGCATTGACGGTCAGGCTTAGCCCCGCGTCCAGGGTCGAACCGTATTGGGTAACGGTCTTGTCGGTATGCAACCCGCGCTGGCCACTGGCGACTTGCTCAGCCGAAACGAGGTTGACGTCGCGCCCGGCATTGATCGTGGTGTCCAAACCGCTTTTCAGCACACCACCGGTGTTGTTGAAGTCCTGCGCGGCCTTGATGGTCAGGTTGTTCGCCGCTTCGATCCGCGCCGCACTGTCCACGAAATCGGTGCGCTCGCTACGATAGCCACTATCGCTTTCGTGGGTGGTGACGGTGCGTTCGTTGATCACGTCGCCACGGGAGGTCGTCAACGAGACCTCTTTACCGGCGATGACGCCGCCGGATTTGTTGGTCAGGTTGTTGCCTGCCAACAGGTCGAGACGATTGCCCGCCTCGATCAGGCCGCTGTTGACCAGGTCATTGCCGGCGGTGGCCGACAGGTTGTTGGTGGCTTTCAAGGTACCGGCGTTTTTCAAGTCCTCGCCGGCGATCAGGGTCACGTCTTTACCCTGGATCAACGCGCCATTGGCGGCCAGACGATTGTTGGCGTTGGCCAGGTACAGCACAGGCACCAGCACCTGCTCGCCGTTCACTTCGGCGTTTTCCATCCAGACGATGTCGTGGGTCAGCGCCGCGACCTGTTCGGAGGTCAGGCTCACACCCACGGAGAGGTTCAGCTCGTTCTTGCTGGTGAGGGCGTTGTCCATCAGGTATTTGAACAGGCCGTCGTTGGACGTCTGGCCATCAATGAAACGCTGGCCGGTACGGGCAACTACCGCCTGCTGGATCAAGGTCTGCTCGTAGAAGCCGTCACCGAGGCGCTTGGCGCTTTGATCAGGGTTGTAACCGAGGTTGGACAGCAGGTAGTCCGAACTCATGAACTGCTTGAGGTCGGTCAGGACCGGGTTGGTTTCAATCAGGTATTTCTGCGGTCTGGACTGGCCGCTGCTGGCCGGCACGCCCTGCACACGGTTAACCGTGAACGCGGAGGAACGACCGGGCAGCGCCGAGCCGCCGGCGTCTGCTGCCGGCGCGCTGACGTCGATGGCACTGGCGCCGATTGCCTGATGCTGGGCCTGACGATCCACCGGGGTCAGGTCAACGCTGCTGACCGAGGCCGATGCATTATTGGTCAGCAGAATGTTGCGTGGCTGGGTACCCGGCAATGTCTGATCACGTTGGCTCGGGTTGACGCTGGCACCGCTCATGGTCCAGCTCTGCGGGCCTGTCGCTGTCGGCGCGGTGTTTTCCTGACCGCTCAACCGGAACAGACCGTTCTGCCCGGTTGGCAGTGCGAAGCCAGGCAAGGCCACCGGATTGACCTGCTGCTGAGCAAGGTTCGGCGGCAGTTGCTGATTGACGGTGACACGCGTGGAGAACGGACTGCCGGCGGCACCGGTGCCAGTGCGCGAACCGCTGCCGACATAGGTGTAGCCCGGGCGCACGACACTGTTATCAATGTTGTTCTGAGCGATGACATTGACCGCACCCGCCGCCTGGATCACGGCGGCGTAGGACTGATCGCTGGAGGCGATTTTCCGGCTGCTGCCAAGGCCCGGGAGCTCAGTCTCGGTCATGCCGATGAAGCTGGCCATGGCGCCCTGAAGACCGCTCAGGTTACTGGGGTTGTAGCCTGCGCTTTCGTACCAGTATTGGTTGGTAAAGTTGCTGGCCGCGCTGTACCAGCTGCCCGCGTTGCGGGTGCGCTCGGACATGTAGATGCGGGTGGTTTCGGTTTCACCGGTTTCAACGCCGCTGTTGGTCAGGTTACCCAGCGTGGCACTCAGGTTACCGGCGGTGGCGATGGAGCTGCTCTGGTTGAGCAGGTCACCGCCATTGAGGGTCAGGTCGCCTCCGGCCGTGATACTGGAGGCGGCGCTGGCAGCCGTCACTTCGAGTTTCTCCCGCTGCACGATCTCCCAGGCATGGTTCTGCTTGCCGCTGCAGTCACCGGCGTTCACCCCTTCGATACAGGTGACTTCGCCGATCCGGGCGGTGTAAATGCCGGCGTCGTTGACGGTCAGCACGTCCCGCACGTTCTGAATCGAGCTGGCGGCCAGGGTCATGCTGCCGTCGCTTTGCAGCGTCGACGAGCGGTTCATGATTGTGTTGGCCAACCCGCCTTGACCGTCGCGGTCGATCGTCAGGTTACCCAGGCTATAGACGCTGGCGTTGCTGTTGTTGAAGTCGGTAACCCGCAGCGACATATTTTTGCCGCTGAAAATCAGCCCGCTGGCGTTTACCAGGTTACCGGTCGTAAGGGTCAGGTCGCCGCCGGCGGCGGTGGTGCCGTAGTTCCGCACGCCATTGGCGTTGACGATCATGTTGGCGCCGGATGTCAGACGACCGGCGTTGTCCAGCTGGCCACCGACATTGAGCGTGGTGTCGCCGCCGCTGGCGAAGCTCGAACCGGCGGTGGTCAGACTCACTTGCGCGGCGTTCATCACCAGATTGCCCTGGCTGCTCACCCGCCCGCCGCCCCAATAGGCGCCGCTGATACCGACATTCAGGTTGCCATCGGTGGCAATCAAACCTTCGTTGAACCAGTTCACGCCGCTGCCGGTGAAGCTGTTGGAGGCCAGCAACTGGCCGCTCGCAGTCTGGGTGAAACTGTTGACGTTGACGTTCAGGCGCCCGGCCTGGATCACGCTGCTGTTGGTCCAGGTATCGGTGCTGATGGTCAGGCCGCCGCGGGTGACGATGTTGCCGCCGGCGTTGATGACGTTGTTGGTGGCGATATCAAAAGTGCCGGTGCCGACATGCAACAGGCTGCCGCCGGCGTTGAGGAAGCTGCCGGCGCCGAGGGTCAGGTCAGTGTTGGCGGTTTCCAGGGTGCCGTTGCGGTTATCGAACAGGCCGCCGATCTGGAAGCTGGTTTTGCCGGTGCCACCCAAGGCACGCAGTTGACCGGTCTGGTTGTCGAGGCTGGCAGCCTTGATCGCCAGGGTACTGTCGCTTTCGATGATGCCCAGGCGGTTGTTCAACGCGCCGCTCAGATTGAGGTCGATCTGCTGGCCTGCAATCTGGCCGTCGTTGTCACCGCTGTTGTCGAAGTTGTTGCCGGTAACGTTGATTTTGCCTTTGGCGTAGAGGCCGCCGTTGCGGTTGTCGAAGTTGCCGGTAACGATGATCGCGTCACCGCTTTGCGCCGAAATGCGCCCACCGTAGTTATCGATCCCCATCAGCGCGTTCAGGTTCAGGCGCTGGGCCTGGATGACACCGCCCTGACGATTGTTGTTCAGGTCGTAGCCACTTTTCAGCACCCCGGTCAGACGCGCAGCGAACGCACCTTGCAGGCTGGCGAGAACACCGCCACGGCTGTCGAGATTGCCCGCGTCGATGGAAAGGTCATCGTGGGTGGCGATGATCCGGCCACTCTGGTTATCGATGTCACCATGACTGACAAGGGTCAGTGCGCCCTGGGCCTGCACGGTGCCTTTGGCGTTGGCAAGGCTGGCGGCCTCGAGTTTCAGGTCGCCATTCTGGCTATAGATCAAACCGTCGGCGCTGTTCTGGATGGCGCCTGGCGTGGTGATCGTCAACAGGTCATTCGCCGCGACAGTGCCGCGATTGCGGTTGTCCAGGCCACCGCTCAACAAGGTCATCAGACCCTGACTGACCAATTGGCCGCCCTGGTTGTTGATCTGTGTGGAGCGTTGCAGCAGTAACGCGCCGCCACTGGCGAGTTTGCCATTGGTGTTGGTCAGTGCGCCGAGCAGATCAAGGTTCACGGCGGCATTGCCAACGAGGCTGCCGCCGCTGTTGTCCAGCGTCGTGCCAGTGAAGCTCAGAGCCTGTTTGGCGTTGACGCTCCCGCCGGCATTGCCCAGGGTCATGGCTTGCATCGCCAGGGTCGTCCCGCTGGCGATCAAACCACCCGTGGCGTTGTTCAGCAGGCCGCTGACGGTCAGCGTCTGCGCGCCAGCGCTGGAGAGCACGCCACTGTTGCTGTTATCCAGATTCGCAGCACTGATGCTGAGGTCCTTCTGGGTGACCAGCGCCCCCGCGCCACTGTTGAGCAAATCCCCGCTCAAGACGACGCCGAGGTTGCCGTCACTGCTGGAAAGCGTGCCGTTGTTACGGTTGTCGAGACTGTCGGCGTTGACCGTCAGGCCTTGCAGCCCGGAAACCAGACCGTTCTGGTTGACCAGTGCAGCCGTGTCGAGGCTCAGCAGATTGTTGCTGATCAGCTTGCCGCCACTGTTGTCCAGCGTGCGGGTCTTCAGGTCGATGCTCTGGCTGCTGGCAATCTTGCCGCCACGGTTAGTCAGGTCACGCAGATGCTGGATGCTCAGCGGACCTTGCGTGGTGATCAGACCGCCATCGTTATTCAGATCGGCAGTGGCTGCGCCCAGGTCGATCGCGATTGCACTGCCCGACAGCGAACCGTTCTGGTTGTTCAGGCCGCGGCTGTTGATGGTCAGCCCTGTCGTGGCATTGATCAGCCCCAGGTTCTGGTTGGTGAGCAATCCATCGAGGTTCAGATCCAGATCAGCGCGGCTGGTCAGTGTGCCGCCGCTGTTGTCCAGGCTGGCCGCTTTGACGTCCAGCGCCGCAGCGGCAATCAGACCTTTGACGTTGGCAAGGGCCTGGTCGATGCGCAGTGTCACGGCCTGATTGCTGAGCAATTTGCCGTTGCTGTTATCGAGGCTGCGCGCCGTCACGCTGAAAGCCTGGGCGCTGGAAATTTCACCGCCGTCGTTATTGACGTCCTGCAGATTCTTGAGCACCAGCAACGGTGCGCCGATCAGGCCGTTCTGGTTGTTCAGTTGGCCGTGATTGAGGTCCAGCTCCAGCGACGTATTACTGAACAGTTGGCCACCCTGTTGATCCAGACCGGTGACGCTTGCCGTCAGGGCTGCGGTGCTGGCAATGCGGCCGCCGTCCTGATTGGTCAGTTGGGTCGCTTTCAGGTCCAGTGTGTTGCCGCTGTTCAATTTGCCGTTGTGGCTGTTATCGAGTGCACCGGTCTGCACCAGCACCGGGCCCTTGGCGCTGATGCTGCCGCCATTGCTGTTGTCGAGGCTGGCACTGGTGAGGCTCAGGTCGCCGTCGGTGACGATCTGGCCTCCCCGGTTCAACACCACACCCGTGGTGGTCAACGTCAACGGACCGGCGGCGGACAGACTGCCAAGGTTGTTGGTCAGACTCGCCGCAGTGACACCCAGAGAACCTTCAGCACTGATCAGGCCCTGACTGTTGTTCACGTCGCCCGTAAGGTCGAGTCTGAGATTGCTCTGACTCACGAGCGAACCTGCGTTGCTGTCAAGGCTGCGTCCGGTCAGCGTCAGGCCGGTCTTGCCCGACAGCAGGCCTTTTGCACGGTTGAGCACTTCATCTACGGTCAGGCTCAATGCGCCTTGCGCCACCAGCTTGC
The DNA here is from genome assembly GCF_026240005.1 of Pseudomonas sp. COW5. Taxonomy (NCBI): domain Bacteria; kingdom Pseudomonadati; phylum Pseudomonadota; class Gammaproteobacteria; order Pseudomonadales; family Pseudomonadaceae; genus Pseudomonas; species Pseudomonas sp. COW5. The sequence goes on from NZ_JAPHVP010000001.1 coordinate 5,915,227, forward strand.
CGCCGTCGCTATTGTCCAGATGGCTGCCGGACAGCGTCACGTCTGCCTGGCTGGACATCTCGCCGCCACGGTTGTCGACGGAATCGTCCTTCAGTTGCAGCGCACCATTCGCACCGACGAGGCCGCCGTTGCGGTTATCGAGGCTGGTACCGGTGAGTTTCAAGCCACCGGTTGCTACCAGCTCACCGCGCTGGTTATCGAGTGTTGCGACATTGGCGATGACATCGGCTTTACCGGCGATGTGGCCATCGCGGTTGTCCACGCTGTCGGCGCTGAGGTTCAACTCATCGTCGGCGATCAGCGTGCCGCCCTGGTTGGCCAGTTGACCGTCTACCGCTACCCGCAGGCCGCCACGACTGGTGATCAGGCCACCGCTGTTGTCCAGACGAGCGCTATGGATATCGATGGTCTGTCCGGAGATCAGGCCTTGGACGCTGGCCAGCAGCTGTTCGATGCGCAGGGTCAGTCCCTGATTGCTGATCAACTTGCCGTTCTGGCTGTTATCAAGGTTTCGGGCGGCCAGTGTGAACGCCTGGGCGCTGGAGATTTCACCGCCCTGATTGTCAACATCCTTGAGGTTTTTCAACACCAGCAATGGCGCATTGATCAGGCCGTTGCGGTTGTTCAGTTGGCCCTGATTCAAGTCCAGGGTCAGGGAGGTCTTGCTGAATAGTTGACCGCCCTGTTGATCGAACCCGGTGACGGTGGCCGTCAACGCTTTTTCGCTGGCGATCCGGCTGCCTGTACCGTTGCTCACCTGGGTGGCCTGGATGTCCAGCGTATCGCCGCTGATCAGCCGTCCACCCGAGGTATTGTCAAATGCCCCAGTGGTCACGGCAGTCGCGTTCTTGCTGCTGATCAGGCCGTGCTGACTGTTGTCCAGACTCAGGCTGGTGAGTGTCAGCCCACTGTCGGTGGTGATCGAACCGCCCAGGTTTTTCAGGATGCCTGTCGTGGTCAGCGTCAGTGCGCCAGCGCTCGACAGCTTGCCGCGGGTACTGTCCAGACTGGCCGAGTGAAGCGTCAGCGTGCCCTCACTGCTGATCAAGCCTTCGATGTTGCTCAGGGCATTATCGAGACGAATATCCAGACCTTGCTGGGTGACCAGGCTGCCACCGCTGTTGTCCAGGCTTTGACCGGCCAGCGTCGTGGCGCCCGTGCTGAACAACAGCCCTTTGGTCTGGTTGATGATGCGCGCCACAGTCAGGCCCAGCTCGGTCCCTGCCAGAATCTTGCCGCCATCGCTGTTGTTCAGGCTTTGACCTGAAAGGCTGACATCGGCTGTGGTGGAGATTTCACCGCCACGGTTGTCGATATCATCCACGGTCAGTTTCAGCGCTTTTGTTGCACCTACCAGACCGGCGCCACGGTTATCGAGGCCCTGGCCTGTGAGCGTCAACGCACCCTCGGCGACCAACTTACCGTGCTGGTTGGTGAACTGTGCGACGCTGGCCGTCAGATCACTCTCGCTGGAAATGCGCCCGGCGCTGTTGTCGACACTCGTGGCCTCAAGGTTCACCGGGCCTGCCGCGCTGAGCAAACCACCACGGTTGTCGAGTTGCGCTCCTTTGAAGGTGACCGTCACCCGGCCGTCGAGCAGCCCCAGGCGATTGTCGAGCGTCCCGACCGTCAGTTGCAGATCACGGGTTGCGCGGACTTTGCCGTTGCGGTTATCCAGCGAATCACTGCGCAGGGTCAGTCGATCTTTGCCCACCACGCTGCCGTTGCGGTTGTCCAGGCTGGCGCTTTGCAGATCCACCGCGCCTTTGGCACTCAGGTCGCCATTCTGGTTATCGAACAGACCGCTGATGCGCGCCGTCAGACTGCCGTCGCTGACCAGACTGCCTTCGTGGCTGTTATCCAGGCTGGCGGCGGTGATGCTGACGCTCTTGCCGGAGCCCAGCACACCATTCTGGTTATTCAACGCACCGATCAAACCGATGTTCAGCGCGACGTCACCCGTCACCTGGCCGGCGCTGTTATCCAGCGAGTTGGCGGTGATGCTGGTGTTGCCCGCGCTGGAAACCTCGCCATCGTGGTTGTTCAGATCGCCGATATTCGCCGTCAGATTGCCGTTGGCACTGGTAATCACGCCTTGAGTGTTGAGAACCCGGGAGGCGTTCAGTTGCACGGTGGCACTGCCGAGTACCTGGCCCTTGTTCTGGTTATCAAGCGTGGTGGCCGCGACCCGCGTGTTCTGCGAACTCAACGTGCCGCCCTGGTTGCTCACGGTCTGTGTTGCGTTGACCGTCAGGTTGCGACTGGCAATCACGCTTTTGCCGGTGTTGTCGATGTTGTGCGCCCTGATGGCGACGTTGCCTGCCGCGTTGCGGCTGTTGTCCGCATTGACCCCGGCTTCGATGATGCCGCTGTTGGTCAACTGGCCGCCGGCGGTCAGACTGATGTTGTCCCGCGCGGCGAGGGACTGGCGGTTGGTCAGGTTGCCCTGGGTCTGCACATTGACGTTCACACCGGCATACACTGGCCCTTGAGCGTCGAGGCTGGCCGCCGTGATGTTCACGTTGTTCGCGGCGGAGGTCTGCGCCAGGGTCAGTTGGCCGTTGGCATCGATCTGGATATCACCGCCGCTGGCCGCGACGTTGCCCGCCAGTTTCACCCCGACACCGGCCTCGGTCCCGACCAGCTTGATCGCCCCGGCGTACATCCCGCCGAGCGCCGAAGAATCGATGGCCAGTTGCGGTTTGGCACTGCCGTCGTCGGCGCGGGCCGTGGCATTGAGGTTGTCGGCGTTGACGTCGTTGCGACCGGCGATGATGTCGAGGTTTTTCGCCTGGATCTCGGCGTTGATTTTCGCGCTGCGGGTGATGATCTCGAAACGGTCGACGTTGTTGGCATTCAGCCCCGCGCCTTCGATCGCGACGCTGCCCTGATCGACCTGAAAACGGTCCAGTCGGCCCGCGCCATCGAGCACCGGTTTACCGGTGGTCAGGGTCACACGCGGCGAATTGATGAACCCGCAACCGTTGCAGGTGATGCCATACGGGTTGGCAACGATCACTCGCGCCGACTGCCCCGCCACCTCGGTGTAGCCACGTAACTGGCTCGGATTACCGCTGATGACTTCGTTGAGGATCGCCTGGGCCGCGACCCGGTTGCTCAGATTGGGGTTGCCGACGATGATCCCGCCCAGTTGCGTCTGCCCGGTCTGCGCCGCAACGTTGTTGAGGATGACGCCCTGCGTTCCGACGTTGTAATCGTGGAACTGGTTGTGCGACAGCCCCGCGCCGTTGGGGGTGGCGATATTGATGACCGGCACGCCGTTGCCCGCCTGACCCAGGCTCGTGCCCGGATTGGCCACCACAATGCCGTCCGCCTGCGCCCACATCGGCTGCCAGAACATGACGTTGGCCAGCAGGAACGCCAGACCGCGTTTGGGCATGCCCAGGAACAACTCGCGGTTTTTTACGACGGCAGAAGGCTGGGTTGCCAGAAAGGCGAACTGACGAACGTCCATGTGGATGATCTCGAAGGGGTGTAATTAGAGGAAGAAATCCATGCGGAAATAGATCGGGGCTTCGCGCTCGGTCAGCGCAGCCGGTCGTTCCAGGGAATGGGCAAAGGTCACGGTCGCGGCGACGTGTTCACCGCGAGCAAACAACTCCAGCGAGTTGCTCGACATGCGTCCGTGCTGGTCACCGTTGTAGCGATCATTGCGAATCACGCCCTGGTCGTAACCCAGGCTGGTGCCGTATTCGGCGAACACCGGACGCAGCCATTCGGCGGTCACCGGGCGTGCCCAGCGCAGGTCGTTGCGCCAGTAGCCGCCGCTGTCGCCGGACAGCGATTGGTCCTTGTAGCCACGGATCGACGACAGCCCGCCGAGGCTGGTGCGCTGCGGACTGAACAGCACGTCTTCGCTGCGCTGCCCGGTCATCAGGCTGCTGAAGGTGAGCGACTCGCCCCACAGCTTGAACGGCTGCAGATAACTCAGGGTCGCGGTGTATTTGCGGTAGCGCGCATCCGGCTCGCCGGGGCCTGGATCGTGGTTGCCCTGGGCGTCGAACGCGCCGATGCCCTGCTGCATGCCGGCATCGAAGTTGACGAAGGCACTGCCGATCCGCCGCCCGTGGTTGAAGCCGAACTGCGCTTCGCTGATGCGGTTGCTGCTCAGGCGCAGCTTGCTGTCTTCGATGAAGTTGTTGCTGCGCAGGTACGACAGGCCAGTGCTCAGGGAAGTCTTGCTCACGGCGTCGCGGTGGATCACACGCTCGGCGCGAAACTGATGGTTTTCGCTGTCGCCGGTCTGCTTGAAGTTGTAGCCGTTGGCGGCGATCTGCGAGCGGTATTCGCTCTGGCTGTAGGTGTAGCTGAAGTTCCACCAGCCCCACGGCAGGTTGTAATTGAGCATGGCGTTGTTGGAGGTGTGCTGATGGTCGGTCATCGCATCGTGACCGCCGCGCAGGCTCAACTGATCGGCCAGGCCCAGTGGGCTGTCCCAGTCGAACGTAGTGCCCCACTGCTGCTCGCCGGTGCTGCGCTGGCCGTCGTTGCTGCGCGACAACCCGACACGCCAGGGCTTTTGCGGGGTGTTGTTGACCAGCACATCACTGCCACCGACGTTCTTGCCCGGCGAAAGCTCCATCTTGGCCTGATTGGACGGCAGGCGATTGAGCTGATCGACCATCTGCTCGATCTCGCGCAGGTTGACCAGCTCGCCGGCCTTGCCGGGAAACGCCATCGACAGCTCACGCTCGGACAGCTTGCTGTTCTCGGCGCCTTTCAGGCTTTCGAGCTTGCCTTCGACCACCAGCACTTTCAGGTGCCCGGCGGACAGATCCTGTTGTGGCAGGTAGGCACGGCTGGTCACCAGCCCCTTCTCGATGTAGTGGTCGGTGATGACTTTGAGCAGTTCATTGAGCTGCGGCACGCCCAGGCACTGGCCGATGTAAGGCTTGAGCAGGTGCGCCTTGTCGCTCTCCGACAGGCCGTCGGCGCCTTTGAGTTCGATGTCCTTGATCGGGAAGCAACGGGTGTCGACGGGGGCCGCCGGTTGAACTGGCTTGGCTTCCTTGCCCGGCAGGTCCTTGAGTTCTTCCAGCCGCCGTTGTTGCTCTTCAAGAAGGCGGTTCTGGCGGTCGCGGATCAGGTCGGTGTCACCGGGGGTGGGTGCAGCGAATACAGCATCAAGCGGAGAAAGGCACAGCAAAGCCAGGCACAACCTCGCCACGAGGGCGGGTGAGGACATGTTCGATCCCTCGAGACGAAAGTGATATCAAATTAGTGGCGCGATGTTAGGTGGCCATCATTTTGACGTCAAACGTTCGAATCGACCGTTCGTCGGGTTTGTATCGAAAACCTGACACTACAATAAACGGGGCAATCACCCCTGCACACTCAGCCAACCCGTGTTTAGCAGGGTTCAGTCTGGAAGGTTTGAGCAGCGCTTGCGGTAGTCCGCGGGCGTGAGGTGATAGGCGCGGCGAAACCAGCGGCCGAGATGGCTTTGATCGGCGAACCCCAGCGCGCTGGCGACATCGGCAGGCGTTTCGCCTCGCGCCAGCATTTGCCGGGCCCGAGCCAGTCGCAACTGGATCAAGTAGCCATGGGGCGCCAGCCCGAACGCCGACTTGAAGGCCCGGGTCAGACGAAAGCGATCCACCCCGCAAGCCCGGGCCAGATCATCCAGCCCGATGTCTTCGAAGGCATGGGCATGCAGATAGTCCCGCGCCACCTGCGCCACGCGCGGCAAGCGTGGATCGAAAGCCTGACGCTTGCGCCAGTCGAGGTGGGACGTCAAAGCCCCCAGCAAGTGGTCGACAGCGCTCTGCCGGACGATGCGCAGGTCGCCGTGATGCAAGGCGTGAAAGGCTTGGTTGATGGAAGTGGCCAGACGCGGATCCTGGCTCAGTGTGTCGGCGAATCCGAGCTGACTGTTGTCCGGCGCCTGTTCGAACAGCGCCAGCAACTCGCGTTCCAGCCAATGTGGATCGAGATAGAGCATGGAATAGGTAAAGCCTTCCTCGGTGGGCGCGTGCCCGTCGTGGATCTCCCCCGGCTCCAGCATGAAGATCTTGCCCGGTGTACTGAAATGCCGCACCCGCCGGCAATCGAACTGCTGAACCCCTTGCTCGGTGACACCCACCAGAAAACTGTCATGCCAGTGCGGATCGTAGGCATGGCCCCGGAAATGGGCACGGATCGACTCGATGCCGGTGTCGGCATCCTGGGACAGGTCGATCCAGTTGCGTTTATCCACGCAAAGGCTCCGGAGAATTGGGTTCGATGCCTAACTTACCGCGCTTCACGTCGAAGCGTTTAGAACATTTGTGCAGCAACCGGCACCTTTCAACGGGTTTGTATCTCAGTGTGTACGAACCGCTTGTGGATACACACTCCGGCATCTTGGGACCAATACCGAAACAGCACGGATACACCGGCAGGCTTTACTGGGCTCCAGTTCAGAAGGGTTCACCCAGAACCCCATCCCCGTCGATTGCAAAGGAGCCTGACCATGAAGCACACACTGCACACCACCGCCACCGGCAACACCGGTCGTCGCCTGCTGGGCCTGTCGATTCTCGCCACCGCCCTGATGCAATTCGGCGCTTTCGCCAACGCACAATCGGCGTCGCCGGAACCGGTCAAGGCCATAGCCGCCAGCGTGAAGGCCGACCTGCCCTTCGGCCCGCTGAAACATGTGAAGGCCGGCGTGCTGGACGTGGCCTACGCCGAAACCGGCCCGGCCGATGGCCCGGTGGTGATTCTGCTGCACGGCTGGCCCTACGACATTCACAGCTACGACGAAGTCGCACCGATTCTGGCGGCCAAGGGTTATCGTGTGCTGATGCCGTATGCCCGGGGTTATGGCGACACGCACTTCCTTTCCGACAAGACTGTGCGCAATGGTCAGCCGGCGGCGCTCGCCAGTGACGTGATTGATTTCATGGACGCGCTGAAGATCAAAACTGCCGTGCTCGGCGGCTACGACTGGGGCGCGCGTTCGGCGGACATCGTCTCGGCGCTGTGGCCTGAACGCGTCAAAGCGCTGGTGTCGGTCAGCGGTTACCTGATCGGCAATCAGGCCGCCGGCAAGAACCCGCTGCCGCCCAAGGCCGAATTGCAATGGTGGTATCAGTTCTACTTCGCCACCGACCGTGGTGCGGCCGGTTACGCCAAGAACACCCACGATTTCGCCAAGCTGATCTGGCAGACCGCCTCACCGAAATGGGCGCTGGACGACGCCACCTTCGACCGCAGCGCCAAGGCTCTGGAGAACCCCGATCACGTCGCCATCACCGTGTTCAACTACCGCTGGCGCCTGGGCCTGGTACAGGGCGGAAGTCAGTACGAAGCACTGGAGCAGAAGCTCGCCACCGCGCCTTCGATCAGCGTGCCGACCATCACTCTGGAAGGCGATGCCAACGGCGCGCCGCACCCGGCGCCGGAGGACTACGCCAAACGCTTCACCGGCAAGTACGAGTTCCGTCTGATCAACGGCGGCATCGGCCACAACCTGCCGCAGGAAAGTCCGCAGACCTTCGCCAAAGCGATCATCGACGCCGATCACCTTTGAAGTAGCACGCCAAACGGCTCATCGATGTAAAGGAAAGATGTCAACCCATGGACATGCGTGAAACTTGCGCAGACCTTGGCATTCACGATGAATGAACCATGTCCATGGGTGCTTGCAGAAAACTGATCTCGGCCAGGCCGAGAAAATTTATGTTTACTCCGAAATCCATCAGAACTACAAATTTGACTCAAATTGAACAATCATGTTCAATTTGTGCTGTGCCGTATTCCTGCGTCTGGAGGCTCCCGTAGTGAAGCTTAATCCCGCACAGCAGCCCGTTAATGTACAAAAAAACCTGCAGCCAGCACGCCACGAGGCACCCACCGTGCGCGCCCATGCGCTGACTCATCTGATTTTCGAGCGGCCGGATCTGGAACGGACCGAGCGCTTTCTTCAGGACTTCGGACTGCTGACGGTTCTGCACAATGCGGATCTGCTGCTTTTGCGTGGTACCGGAACGGCACCCTATTGCTATCGCGTACATCGCGGCAAGAAGCCACGTTTTATTGGTTTCGGTCTGAGCGTCGATTCCCGTCCCGACCTGCAGCGTCTGAGCTTGTTACCGCAAGCATCATCTATCATGCCGTGCGATCACCCCGGCGGTGGCGAACAAGTCACCTTGCGCGATCCGTCCGGTTTTCTCGTCGAGGCCCTTCATGGACAGTCAGTGGTTGGCTCCAGGCCCCATCGCCCGCCCTTGCCGCTCAACCTCGGGGATAGCGTGGTGCGCATCAATGCAACCCAGCGTCCGCCGATTGCTCCACCGGAGATCATCCGCCTTGGCCATCTCGTGCTGGAAGTGGCGGACTTCCAGCGCACCTGCGCCTGGTACACACAACACTTCGGATTCATTCCCAGCGATGTGCAGTTGTTGCCTGACGGTTCGCCGGCGGTGGCCTTCCTGCGTCTGAATCTGGGCGACACGCCAGCCGACCATCACACGCTGGCCCTGGCCCAGGGATTCATGCCGGCCTACAGCCATAGCGCTTATGAGGTGGTCGATCTGGACGCCGTCGGCATGGGCCAGAAGGTTCTTCGGGATCGGGGTTGGCGCCATGCCTGGGGTATTGGCCGGCACATTCTTGGAAGCCAGATCTTCGATTACTGGCAGGACCCGTTCGGCGACAAGCACGAGCACTATTGTGATGGTGACCGGTTCACTGCCGACCAGCCCACAGGTCTGCACAGTGTCAGCGCAGCGGCGATGTCCCAGTGGGGCGAATCCATGCCCAGAAGTTTTACCAAACCGAAACTGACACCGGCGAATCTTCTTTTCTTGTTCCGCCATCTTCGCCGCAGTCCGGATCTGAGCGTGCGCAAGCTGATCACACTGGCACGCCTGTTCGCCTGATTTTGCAGCGTCGCAAACCACACGAGGTTGGCGCTGGCCACCTCCTCACCCCTCAGGACTCGTTGTCATGGCTGTGCAGGTTGTCCGTTTCGAATATCAGAACACCGTCCAATGGGGACGTATTCACAATCAGCGCATCACGCCCGTTCCTGGGCAATACGCGACAACCGGAGAGTTCATCCGGCAAGTCAGCATCGAGCAGTTGCGCGACCTGCAGGGCCCGACACTCGACCTCAATCAAGTGCGGCTGCTCTCCCCGGTCACCCGCAACCAGCAGTTTGTCTGTCAGGGTGCCAATTACCGTCAGCACATGATCGAGTCCGGGATGGATCCGGACGCCAAGTCGTACAACATGATGTTTACCAAGGCAGCCAGTTGCATTTGCCCGGCCGACAGCGACCTGATCAAGCCACGGCATGTCCGCTTTCTCGACTACGAGATCGAATTGGGCCTGGTCATGCGCAGCGACATCAACGGCCCGGTCCAGATTGACGACAGCAACCTGCACCAGTTCGTGGCCGGGCTGGTCATCGTCAATGACTATTCGGCGCGGGACATCCAGATTCCGCAGATGCAGTTCTACAAAGGCAAAAGTTTCCGCACCTTCGGCCCGGTCGGGCCTTATTTGTGTCTGCTGGAAGCCAACCAGATGCATTACCTCAAGGCCTTGCAACTGCGCCTGACCGTCAACGACCAACTGCGACAAGACGACAATACCGCGAACATGGTGTACACCCCTGCGCAGACCCTGACGGAGCTGTCTGCCGTGCAAGACCTCGCGGCCGGAGACCTGATTGCCACAGGCACTCCGGCCGGCTGTGCGCTGGCCATTCCATCACCCGCCACCCAGCGCATTGCCGCCCTGCTGCCCGAGGCCCTCAAGTGGAAACTGTTTCTGAAGGCCCAGGCCAGCCGCGAGCGCTACCTCAAGCCGGGCGACAGGGTCGAGGCGCGAATCCGCAGCGCGGACGGCATTGTCGATCTGGGTGTCCAGCGCAATCTTGTCGTCGAGCAAGACTGATCAGAAGCTGTGATTCAACTGCAGCCCAAGTCCGTTGATCGTGTTCTGGTAGGTGGCGCTGTAACCCGGACGCAGCCCACCCTGGGACGAGTCCTGTGAAACCATCACCGAATCTTCGTGGATGTAGCCGTACCCCAGATCCAGAGAGGTCTGATCGGTCATCTGCCAGTTCAGGCCGACCGTGAAAATCTTCCGGTCTCCCGTTGGCGCACGGGTGGACGTGTACTGATTGGGCATCGGAGTCGGCTCATAGGCGATCCCGCCACGAACCTTCCATTGCTTGTTCAGGCGATAGGACATGCCGGTGGAGAACGACCAGGTATCACGCCACTTCAGGGTTTCGAGGATCGTATCGAAAGGGCCATAGGCCTGTGGCACGCCGGAGTTCAGCACCCTCAATTCCTGCACGCGGCTCCAGCGACTCCACAACGCGCCGGCGGAGACATCCAGTCGTTCATTGATGCGCCAGGTCGCCGAGGCATCGACCGTTTCCGGTGAAGTGAAATCCAGGCTCGCGTCATATTTACCGTTGAGTCCCGGCAGCCCCAGCACCGGGATCGGTGCCAGCAATCCATTGGCACCGGAGACCTTGGTGTTTCCGCTCAGCTTGTAATCGACTCTGGAGTGATAGGTGAGCCCCAGGGTCAAATCGTCGAGCGGGTCGAACAGGATGCCCAGACTGAAGCCCATGGCCGTGTCGTCGCCGGTAACTTTGACAGTCCCGTCGCCCTGCCCGCCCACCGCGCTGTTGGCGATCTTGCTTTCGAGCAGCCCGTCGATGCGGTTGATCGTCGGCCCAAACCCGACAGACAGTCGATCATTGATCCGGTAACTGACCGTCGGCTGCAAGGTGACGACCTTCACCTGGGTCTGCGAACTGCGGTAGCGTCCCTGGAAGTTGCTCTCGTAGTCCGTGCTCCCGCCAAAAGGGGCGTAAACCCCGAAACCCACGTGCCAGTCCTCGTTGAGTTGCAGCGTGTAGAAGCCCGATGGCACGACGATCGGATCAGGCACCATATCGCCGTGCGAAGTGCCCGACACCGTGGTATTGACCTTGCTGATGCGCGAACTGACATCGATGAAACTGAGACCGCCACTGACGTGTTCACCCGCCAGGCGGGACATGCCGGCGGGGTTGCCGTAAACGATGGAGGCGTCCTGAACATCAGAAGCCCGACCGGAATAGGCCTTGCCTCCCGAGCTGATGCTCTGTTCGTTGATTTGCAGGCCGTTGGCCAGGAGTTGAGTGGAGGTGAGGCAAAGCCCCAGCACACAAAGCTGATTTCTTATTGTCATGATTTGGCTCTTGTTATTTTTTTTGGTGGGCGCGAACACCCGAGGCACGCAGATGGATCGTTGGATTCAATGATGTGTTAGGTCGCCGGCCTTCCATGGCGACGGGTTGATTCAGCGTTTGCGCATCCGCTCGGCCAGCGCACCGATCGGTCGGGTCATGCTGCGTCGCAAGCGTTGAGAGAAGGATTCGCCCTCATAGACCGGCGCCGGGGTAACCACTTCATTGGGCTGGCTGTACTGCGGAAACAGACTGAGTGCATGGGCGCGGTTGATGCCATGCATGATCGCTGGCGACCACATCTCCAGGCTTTCCAGCGTCCGGCACTGCAGCGCCGTGGCGGGAGCCGGGGCGAAGGGATAGTCACTGCCGAAAAGAATGTGTGACGGTTCCACCAGTTCCTTGAGCGCCGCCATGGAATAAGGTGATGGTGACAACGCCGTGTCGAAGTAAAAGCGACGGATGTAGGTCATGACGCCTTGCGGTGCGTGCTGCTGAAATTCCGGCAACATGTTGGCCAGCGAGACACGCCAGGCCACAAACGGCAGGAAGCCGCCGGAGTGGGACAGAATCCAGCGAATGCCGGGATAGCGCTCCATGGTCCCGCTGAGGATCAGATTGACCGCCGCGCGCGTGGTATCGCAGAGAAACTCAATGAGAAATCCCGGGGTCTGCAGACCGATGCTTTCGCTGGTCTGGTGCATGTTGGGATGGATGAATACCACGGCTTTTCGGCGGTCGAGTTCGGCCATCAGTTCGTCGAAGCGCGGATCACCCAAAAACACCCCGTCGGTGCTGCCCAGCAAAACAATGCCCTCGGCCTTGAGTACGTCCAGCGCGTGAATGGCTTCACGGCAGGCGGCCTCGGTGAACGGCATCGGCAGCACCGCGAAGTTGCCGAAGCGGCTCGGATAGCGCGTGCGCATCTGCGCGGCGAACTCGTTGCAGCGTCGCGCCAGCTCGCTGGCCTGTCGGACCCCGTCACCGAAGTGGACGCCGGGCGCAGACAGCGAGGTGATCGCCCGCTCGATGCCGTTCGCATCCATCACCTCAATGGATTTTTCCGGGGTCCAGTCTGGCAGAGGCGCTCCCGCAACGCAGTGCAGCCCTCTGGCATTCATCGCATCGACGAATGCGGGTGGAATGATGTGATGGTGGACATCGATACGGCCTTGCTTGATTGACATGCTGACTCTCTTGTTTGGGCTTCGACCGAGCGCCTGCGACTACTGGGAAAAGAACCGTGCTCGGTGGGCGTACAACTTTCGAGATCAATATTGAACATTTGTGTTCAATCATGTCAATGATCGACAAACGCTGATTTGCTTTATTTTGAACGCGCTTGTTCAATGTCCGGAATCTCTCCGTTGGAGCTCATTGCTTTGAAACTCAGTCCCGTGCAGAAGCGCATCCATGAAGCTGCGATCCGGCTGTTTGTCGAGAAACGTGTCGAAGAGGTCAATGTCAGCGAACTGGCACAGATCGCCGGGGTAGCGCGCGGCACGATCTACAACAACCTCAACTCGGTGGAGACGCTGTTCGAAGATGTCGCCAGCCAGCTGAGTGCCGAAATGAACGACAGGGCCGCGCGCAGTACAGATCCCCATGCGTCCCCTGCCGTCCGCCTGGCCACCGGCATCCGCCTGTATATCCGCCGCGCCCATGAAGAGCCGCACTGGGGAGCCTTCATCGTGCGCTACGGCGCCAGCAATGAGACGCTGCAGCAGATGTGGAGCGGTCCACCCATGCACGATGTGCTCAGCGGCCTGAGCAGTGAGCAATACAGCTTTCGACAGGAGCAACTGCCTTCGGTGATGGCGATGATCGGAGGCGGGGTGCTGGGGGCGACGATGCTGGTACTTCAGGGTCACAAGACCTGGCGCGACGCGGGTTCCGATATGGCTGAATTCGTTCTCAGGGCGCTCGGCGTGCCAGCCGATGAAGCGCGCGGCATCGCTACTCAGGATCTGCCCCTTCTCGCAGCCTGAAGTCCTACGCTGATTTTTCTTGAGCCAGATCCCTTGGGGAATCTGGCTTTTTTATTGCCCGCAAAAAGACAATTGAACACTGTTGTTCAATTCTAATCTTGAGTGTTAGAGTCTGCCGCAAGCACTGACCCACCGCCCGGGTCGTAGTGCCTTACGCCAGGAACTGACAATGAACAATAAAGAACCTCTTCCTGCCCTGACCTCGCGAACGGTACAAGTGGGTCGTCGGCAGATTTTCATCAGCGAAACGGGCGTCGGCCATCCCCTGCTGATGCTTCACGGTGGCGGAGCGGGAGCCTCGGGGCTCTCCAACTACTCGCGCAATATCGAATCGCTTGCCCGGCAGTTCCGCGTCATTGTGGTCGACATGCCCGGTTACGGCCGATCCACCAAAGGTGTGGATCGCAAGGACCCCTTCGGCGATCTGGCGGGGGCGATGCTCGGCCTGCTCGACACCCTGAACATCAGCAGCGCTCACGTGGTGGGCAACTCGTTGGGTGGTGCCTGTGCCTTGCGCATGGCGCTGGATGCACCCGGCCGGGTGTCGGCTCTGGTGCTGATGGGCCCCGGTGGCGTCAATACCACTCGCAGCCTGCCGTCACCCGGTCTCAAGCTGTTGCTCGACTACTACAACGGTGAAGGCCCGACGCTGGCCAAGATCACGCGTTTTATCCGCGACTACCTGGTGTATGACGGCAGCCAGGTCAGTGACGAGATGATCCGCGAGCGTTTCGAGGCGAGTATCGACCCGCAGGTCGTTGCAGCCCCTCCCCTGCGTCGGCCAACGGGCATTCCCCGTTTCTCGCGCTGGGACTTCACCCGCGATTCACGCCTCGAGCATTGCCAGGTTCCGACCCTGGTGCTCTGGGGCGCGGACGACAAGGTCAATCGCCCCAGCGGCGGCGAGGCGCTGCGCAGTCGCATGCCGGATTGCAACCTCTACCTGTTCAGCCGGACCGGTCATTGGGTGCAGTGGGAACGTGCGGACGAATTCAACTCCGTGACCCTGGCGTTCCTCGCCAGTCGCACAGCGCGCTGAGTTTTCGTCATGAATAATCAAGCAACGATCAGTCGGACAACGCCGGACATCTTCGGCGCCAGCAGCATGGGCTATGCGTTGATCGAGTCCCGCCACCTGGCGCGTTGGCGTGAGCTGCTCCAGCACGGCATCGGTCTGCACCTGGCCAGTTCGGACGAACAAACCCTGGCTTTTCGTATGGATCAGCACCAGCGGCGGATCATTATCCAGCGCGGTCCGCAGGAAGATTTTCTTGCCGTCGGCTGGCAATTACGCGACCAGTCCACCCTCGACGAAGTGCTCAAGCGCCTGCAACGCCTCGGTATCGAAGCGCAACCCAGCCAGCCGGAAGAAGCCGCACAACGTGGGGTGAAAAGGTTCTGGCGGGTGCTCGGCCCCAAACGCATGGCCGTCGAGCTGTTCTGGGAGCCGCTGCTGACCGACAAGCCCCTGAACATGCTCAGTGCAGGTTTCATCACCGGTTCCGCCGGAATGGGCCACCTGGCGATCACCTCGCGCAAGCCACAGCAGATGCAGCGTTTCTGGCAGGAAATATTTGATGCACGAGCCAGCGACCACATCGTCGAGCGGATTGCCGGAGTGACCCTGGACATTGATTTCTTCCGGGTCAACGAACGTCACCACTCGATTGCCATCGCCCGCGTGCGTGGCCTGCCGATGGATCCGATTCGTACCCGAGTGCAGCACATGAACATGCTGACCACCTCGGTCAGCGAACTGACCAACGCCTATTTGCGCTGCCGCACGCTCGGTTTCGAAATGGCCCACGAAATCGGTGAGCACCCCAACGACCGTGAGCAATCGTTCTACGTGATGAGCCCCAGCGGTTTCGAGCTGGAACTGGGTTGCAACGCCAGGGTGGTCGATGAGGCGCAGTGGCGCACAACCTCCTATCAAGGCATCAGCCTTTGGGGGCATCGCCCGGAGAAAAGCGGTGCCTGGCACACGTTGACCACCAACCTGGCCAACTTCGCCCGCGGCACACGTTCATTGCTCAAGCCCGAATATTCACCGCTGTAAGAGAGATATCGTCATGAATAACAAAAACGAGTCTGTAACGAGCGTCGACGTGATTATTTCCGGGCTTGGCCCGACGGGCGCCACGCTCGCGCATCTGCTCGGCAAGCGAGGTCTGTCGGTGCTGGTACTGGAACGCGAGCCCATGTTTTATGGCAACGCCCGGGCGGTCTATACGGACGACGAATGCATGCGCGTCATGCAGGCGGCCGGCGTTGCCTCCGAGCTTTCAGCCAACATGCAAGTCGATACGCCCGCTCAGTGGGTGCTGGCCAATGGCAAGATCCTCGGCCAGTACTGGCGCCTCGATCGCCCCTACGGCTGGCCGATCATCAACTTCCTTTACCAGCCCTGGCTGGAAACCACGCTGAGCGATCTGCTCGAACGCTATCCCAATGTGCGGGTTGCCCGTGGTCGTGAACTCACGCAGTTCACACAGGATGAACATGGGGTGACCGTGACCCATCAGGCCACCAGCACCTTCCGTTTCAGTGATGCGACGGATGCCCGCCAGGCCTGCGAAATCGATCCGGACCCGCAAACCATTCGCGGGCGCTATCTGGTGGGGGCTGACGGCGGCCGCAGTACGGTCCGTGAGGCCTTGGGCATCGGCATGAGCGGCAAGAACTTTCCCGAACCCTGGCTGGTGGTCGACCTGGAGATGAAGGAAGGCGAGGATGCCTTGCGTCATCTGCCCTACTTCAGCTTCATCTGCGACCCTGATTGCCCGACGGTCTGCTGTCCTCAGCCCGGTCGTTTCCATCGCTTCGAATTCATGCTGATGCCCGGCCAGACTCGCGAACAGATGGAAGACCCGACCGTGGTGCGCAGCCTGATCAGCCGTTACGTCGATCCGGACAAGTTCGAGGTCAAACGCAAGCTGGTCTACACCTTCAACGCCCTGGTGGCGAAAGATTGGCGCAAGGGTCGGGTAATGATTGCCGGCGATGCTGCCCACATGACGCCGCAGTTCATGGGCCAGGGCATGAGTTCCGGCGTGCGTGACGCCTACAACCTCGCCTGGAAAATCGACGCCGTGATCAAGGGGCAAGCCGGTGAGCGGCTGCTCGACACCTATGGCAGCGAACGCTTCCACCATGCCAAGGCGATGATTGATATTTCGGTGCAGATGAAAGACTTCGTCTCGATGTCCAGTCCGGTTTCCAGCCTGATGCGCAACCTGCTGGTCAAGACCGTCCTGGCGACGCCATTTCTCGGCCGCTATGTTCGCGAAGGCCGTTTCAAACCGGCCCCGACCTATGCCCCTGACAGCTATCTGGGCATGCCTCGCCGCCATCGGCGCTCGCCGGAAGGCCGGATGATTCCGCAACCCGAAGTCCGCACCTTCAAGGGCCAGCGTGTATTGCTCGATGATCTGCTGGGCGACGGTTTTGCCTTGATAGGACTTGAGGTCGATCCACGCGTCCACCTGAGTCAGGCCTCCCGGAAACTGCTGGATATCCAGAACACGCGTTTCGCCACCCTCTTCCCGTTTGGCACCCGTCCACAGGGCGCCGATACCGATCGTTCCAATACCCAAGAGTTGGTCGAACTGGAGGATGTGCAGGGTGAGATGGTCGCCTGGTTCAAACGCTCGGGGTTCTCCAGCGGAGCCATCGTCGTGGTGCGCCCGGACAAATTCACCTTCGCCATGGTCGAGGCTGCGGATCTGGATCGGGCCATCAACGAACTCAAGTTCCAGCTGCAATGGAGCCCCGGCGCTGAAGTCGTCGCAGACGAGCCTCGACTGCTGAGGAAAATCGCATGAGCCAGTTCCCTTTGCAGCCTCTGCAAGACGCCGCCGCGGCCCTGGCCAGAGCACGGGAGCATCGCGAGCCCTGTGCAAGGATCTCGTCCACTTTCGGTATCGATTCGTTGACCGGCGCCTATGCCGTGCAGGAGATCAACACCCAACGGGCCCTGGCCCAGGGGCGGCGTCTGGTCGGCCGTAAAATCGGACTGACCTCGGCTGCCGTGCAACAGCAACTGGGCGTCGATCAACCGGATTTCGGCATGCTGTTCGCCGATATGGAAATCGCCGATGGCGGTGAGATCCCGATCAGTCAGTTGATCCAGCCCAAGGCCGAAGGCGAGATTGCGTTCGTTCTGAGCCGCGATCTTCCGCACGAGGATACGACCCTCGCGGAATTGCTGCGGGCGGTGGAGTATGTGGTACCTGCGCTGGAAATCGTCGACTCGGCCATCGAGAACTGGAACATATCGCTGGTGGACACGGTGGCGGACAACGCTTCATCGGGGCTGTATGTGTTGGGTAAACAGCCGACTCCACTCGCCTCGCTGGACCTTCGACTGGAAGGCATGCTGCTGGAAAAAAATGCCGCCACGGCTTCGATCGGTGTCGGTGCCGCATGCCTCGGCAATCCGGTGGACGCCTGCCTGTGGCTGGCTCGCACCATGGCCCGGATGGGCCGTCCCTTGCAGGCTGGTGACGTGCTGCTTTCCGGCGCCCTGGGGCCGATGACGCCGGTCGTGGCCGGGGACAGCCTGCACTTGCACCTGACCCGACTTGGCCAGATCCGTTGCCGCTTCATCTGACCTGCCCGTCCTTCTGCGCCAGGCTGTCGTGGCCTGGCCCTTCTGAGAGATTGCTCCCATGAGTCAAACCAAACTCAAGGTCGCCATCATCGGCTCCGGCAACATCGGCACCGACCTGATGATCAAGATTCTGCGCAACGCCAGACACCTGGAAATGGCGGTAATGGTCGGGATCGACCCTGCATCCGACGGTCTCGCCCGCGCCGAACGCATGGGCGTCGCGACCACCCACGAGGGGGTTGAAGGCCTGGCCCGCATGGACGCGTTCAAGGACATCGATTTCGTCTTCGATGCCACCTCGGCTAGCGCCCATATCGAGAACGAAAAACGCTTGCGCTCGATCAAACCGGGTATCCGCCTGATCGACCTCACTCCGGCGGCTATCGGCCCTTACTGCATTCCAGTGGTCAACCTGGAGCAAAACCTGGATCGACTCAACGTCAACATGGTCACCTGTGGTGGTCAGGCGACCATTCCAGTGGTCGCCGCCGTATCCCGTGTTGCCCGGGTTCACTACGCCGAAATCGTCGCCTCGATCGCCAGCAAGTCTGCCGGCCCCGGCACCCGCGCCAACATCGACGAGTTCACGGAAACCACCTCCAGGGCCATCGAAATGGTGGGTGGGGCTTCCAAAGGCAAGGCGATCATCATCATGAACCCCGCCGAACCACCACTGATGATGCGTGACACGGTATTCGTGCTGTCCGAAACCGCCGATCAGGCGCAGATCGAGGCTTCCGTCGAGGAGATGGTGGCAGCAGTCCAGGCCTATGTGCCGGGCTATCGCCTGAAACAGAAGGTTCAGTTTGACGTCATTGCCGAATCGACACCTATGAACATTCCGGGACTGGGACGCTTCAGCGGCCTCAAGACCTCGGTATTCCTTGAGGTCGAAGGCGCCGCCCATTACCTGCCAGCCTACGCCGGCAATCTCGATATCATGACCTCCGCTGCCTTGGCCACCGCCGAGCGCATGGCGCAGTCGATGCTCAACGCCTGAGGGGCCCGACATGACATTCAATCCCGGCAAGAAAATCTATATCTCCGACGTCACCCTGCGCGACGGCAGCCATGCCATCCGCCATCAGTACTCTCTTCAGAATGTGCAGGACATTGCGCGCGCACTGGACAAGGCCAGGGTCGATTCGATCGAAATCGCTCACGGCGACGGCCTGCAGGGTTCGAGCTTCAACTATGGTTTCGCTGCCCATACCGATCTGGAATGGATCGAAGCGGCGGCCGAAGTCCTCGAGCACGCCAAAATCACCACCCTGCTGCTGCCAGGGATCGGCACGGTGCACGACCTCAAGGCCGCCTATGACGCCGGCGCACGGGTGGTGCGCATCGCCACGCACTGTACGGAAGCCGACGTTTCGAAACAGCACATTGAATATGCTCGCGAGCTGGGCATGGACACCGTCGGTTTCCTGATGATGAGCCACATGATCGCCCCTGAGCACCTGGCGGCCCAGGCCCGGCTGATGGAAAGCTATGGCGCCACCTGCGTGTACATGGCCGACTCCGGTGGCGCGATGAACATGCAGGATGTTCGCGAGCGCTTCCGGGCTTTCAAAGCCGTTCTGAAACCGGAAACCGAAACCGGCATGCACGCCCACCACAACCTGTCGCTGGGCGTCGCCAACTCGATAACCGCCGTCGAGGAAGGCTGCGACCGGATCGATGCAAGTCTGGCCGGAATGGGGGCTGGTGCCGGCAACGCGCCGCTGGAGGTTTTTATTGCCTCCGCCGAACGTCTCGGCTGGAACCACGGCACCGACCTCTACACGCTGCTCGACGCCGCCGACGACATCGTCCGCCCGCTGCAGGACCGGCCGGTGCGGGTCGACCGTGAAACGTTGGCACTGGGTTATGCCGGCGTCTATTCAAGCTTCTTGCGGCATGCCGAAATTGCCGCCGCCAAATATGGTCTCAAGACCCTCGACATTCTTGTCGAGCTGGGCAAGCGGCGCATGGTCGGCGGTCAGGAAGACATGATCGTCGACGTCGCGCTGGATCTGCTCAAGCGTTGAACCGTGCAACATGGCCGGCTTATCGCCCATGCCGCGGTGGGCCGGTCTCGGAACTGTATCCGGTGGAGCTCCGACAGCGTGTCAGCGCTGCGACTTCGGGTGTCCACGATATGCACCTTGTTCTTATCATTTGACGAGCCGTTTTTCCTTGGACGGCCGATAACCGAAATAGGCGCTGTAGCACTTGCTGAAATGGCTGGGCGAGACGAACCCGCAAGCCACCAGCACATCCACCTGCGACAACTCGGTGTGTTGCAGCAGACGCCGGGCCTCGGTGATGCGCAGTTCCATGTAATAACGCTGCGGCGTGGTGCCCAGTTGTTCCTTGAACAGCCGCTCCAGCTGACGCCGGGAACGCCCGGCGTACACTGCCAGTTGCTCCAGCTCCAGCGGTTCTTCGAGGTTGGCGTCCATCAGCTTCACTACTTCGCGCAACGGCGCGCTGACGCTGATGTTTTCGGTGGGTTTGATCCGCCGGTAGCGCGATTCCTCGAACGCCAGAATGTCTTCGATCCCTTCGACCAGCGCTTTGTCGTGCAGACCCTTGATCCAGTCCAGTGCCATGTGGAATGCGCCGGACGGGCTCGAAGCGGTCAACCGGTCACGGTCGATCACATAGGGCTCGCTGCTGACCTGGGTGGCCTTGGAGATTTCCGCCAGCGCTGGCCGATGCTCCGGGTGAATTGCACAGCGATACCCTTCCAGCACCCCTGCCCGCCCCAGAAACCATGAACCGTTCCACAACCCGGCCAGCAACACGCCAGCCTCGACGGCCATTTTCAGCAGACCGATGAACTCATCGCTGGCCTTCAATTCCGTGCGGTAACCGCCGCAGATCACCAGCAGATCCAGTTCCTGCAACACACTCGCCTCAAGCCGTGAATCCGGGCGGATCACCAGCCCCAGATCGCTGATCACTTCGCCGTCGCTCAGGCCGAAGGTGCGTGTAGAGAACAGACCGGGGCGCAGCAGATTGGCGGTGACAAGGGTGTCCAGCGCCTGGGTGAAGGCCGGCAGGGAAAAATGCTCCAGCAGCACGAACCCGGTACGGGTCATGCGCCCCGCCCCGGAGGAAGGCTCGTTCAGGTAGCGAAGGTTCTTGCCCTTCATGCCACCGCTGAATTGGCGTCGTTCGATCAAGATGTGGTCCATCAGTTACTTGTTATGCCGCCATGCTAACCGCCGGGACGGCAAAATACTCGGGAATGAATGCAATTCGCCCCAACCGGTACAAACGTACCGATCGGGGCGAAAGTGACCTGTATAAAACCGCGATGGATCAGGAAGCGTCGATCCAGATGGTTTTCAGCTCGGTGTACTGGTCGTGGGCCCAGATCGACTTGTCACGCCCACCGAAACCGGACTCCTTGTAGCCGCCGAAAGGCGTCGAAGCATCGCCCTCGCCGAAGCAGTTCACGGTGACGATACCGGCGCGGATCCCCCGCGAGAGTTTCAGCGCATGGCGCAGGCTGCCGGTGTACGCCGACGCGGCCAGGCCATAAGCCGTGTCGTTGGCCAGGCCGATCGCCTCGTCGACCGAGTTGAACGTGGTCACGCTCAGCACCGGGCCGAAGATTTCTTCCTGGAACAGACGACTGTCACGGCTGACGCCATCGACGATGGTCGGCTCGACGAAGATGTTGTCGGCCGTGTTGCCCCCCGCCAGTACCGAAAGATTCTCGTCCCGGGCGTGATCGAGGTACGAGCGGACCTTCTCGAAATGCGCCTTGCTGATCATCGAGCCCAGACGGTTTTCCGGGTCCAGTGGATCGCCCATTTTCCAGTCGGCCAGATGCACCTGCACGCGTTTGAGCAGTTCGTCCTTGATGTCCGAATGCACGATCAACCGCGACGAGGCCGAGCAGTTTTCGCCCATGTTCCAGAACGCGCCGTTGACCACGTGCTGAGCGACCAGATCGACGTCTTCGACATCGTTCATCACCACCGCCGGGTTCTTGCCGCCGCACTCCAGCACGATGCGTTTCAGGTTGGATTCGCTGGAATACTTGAGAAACAAGCGCCCGGTGTCGGTGGACCCGGTGAAGCTCACCATCGCGACGTCCGGGTGACGGCCCAGCGGTTCGCCCGCCTCCTTGCCGCCGCCGGGCACCACATTGAAAACGCCGGCGGGAATCCCCGCCTGATGCGCCAGCTCGGCCACGCGCAGGGTGCTCAGGGTGGTTTCCTTGGCCGGTTTGACCACAATGGAACAGCCAGCGGCCAGCGACGGGCCGATCTTCCACGCGAGCATCAGCAGCGGGAAATTCCACGGCAACACCAGACCGACCACGCCAATCGGTTCGCGCACCACCATGGTCACCGCGCCGTTACCGGTCGGTGCGGTCGAGTCGTAGATCTTGTCGATCAGTTCGGCGTGCCAGCGCAGGGTATGAATCGTTTCGGGCACGTCGATGTTCTGGCATTCGCGGATCGGTTTGCCGCTGTCGAGACTTTCCAACACCGCCAGTTCATGAGAGTGGTCTTCCAGCAATTGGGCGAATCGCAGCAACACCGATTTGCGCGCCGACGGCGCCAGCCCTTGCCAGCGCCCATCCTCGAACGCAGCCTTGGCGGCGGCGACAGCAACATCCACGTCCTGGGTACCGCAGGCGGTAATCTCGGTCAGCACCGCTTCGGTGGCCGGGTTGGTCGTGGTGAACGTCTTGCCGGACAGCGCGCTGCGAAACTCGCCGTTGATGAACGCCTGATTGCGAAACTCAAGCTTCGCCGCCAGTTCGCGATATTGCGCTTGACTCAGAAGATCGGCCATTTCAAACCTCCGCGACGATGCGCGCCACATTCTGCTTGAGGGTTTTGATCACGCTTTCCAGCACTTCCTTCTCGGACGCTTCCAGCGGCTGCATCGGCTTGCGCACGCCGCCGGCGCGCAGGCCGACCAGTTCGCTGCCGTGCTTGATCGACTGAACGAACTTGCCACTTTCCAGCACATCCATCAGCGGCAACAGCGCCGACATGATCCGCCGGCCCTTGTCGAAGTTCTTCTCCAGAACGCAGGCTTCGTACAGAGCAATGTGCTCGGCCGGAATGAAGTTCGAACCGGCGCAGACCCAGCTGCGCGCGCCCCAGGCGAAGAACTCCAGGGCCATGTCGTCCCAGCCGCAGGACAGCTGGATCGAGGGATGCGAATGCGCCAGACGATGCAACTGGGCGGTGTCGCCGGAGCTTTCCTTGATCGCGACGATGTTCTTGCAACCGGCAATCGCCTCGAAGAACTCAGGGCCCATCGCTACGCCCATCCGCGCCGGGTAGTTGTAGAGCATGATCGGCAGGCCGGCGGCCTTGTCCACGGCCAGCACGTGGGCGGCGATTTCCTTTTGCGTCGGCAAGGCATAGGGCGGCGAGCCCACCAGAATTGCGTCGGCCTCGATCGACTTGGCGTGCTCGGCGAAGGCCACCGCATCTTCGGTGCGAATCCCGCCCGTGCCGATCACCAGCGGGATGCGGCCGTTGATCACTTCCCTGGCGCGCTCGGCCACTTTCAGCCGTTCGGCGGTGGTGTGGGCGTAGTACTCGCCGGTCGAACCACCGATGACGATGCCGTGAACCCGCGACTCGATCAGATACTCGAGCACTTCGGCGAACGCCGAGTAATCGATCTGGCCATCGGCGGACAAAGGCGTAATGGCGGGGGTAAAGATGCCGTCAAAGTTCATTGGGTTTTCTCCAGTGATTACAGTGTTCAATTCGTTGGCCCGACGCCGGTATGGCCCGGGCAAGGTTCAATTCAGCGAGGCAGCCTGTTGCAGATTGAGCGAGCGGGTTTCCGGCGCTAGCACCCACGACAGCACCAGACCGACCAGGGTGACGGCCGCCGCGATGTACATGGTCTGGGCGATGCCCAGCGTGCTCAGGGAAACCGGCACCAGATACGTCCCCGCCGCCGCGCCGATGCGCGACAGTGACGTGCCGACACCGACCGCGAAGGCGCGGATTTCCGTGGGGAACAGTTCATTGGGGTACACCAGCGTCAGCACCTGGGCGCCGCCGATGAACAAGGCGTAAACGGCAAAGAACGCAAGCATCAGCGCATTGGGCCCGGCATGACCGACGGCCAGCCCGAGCAGCGCAAGGCCCGAGCAGAGAAAGCTGTAGATCAGCAGATTGCGTCGGCCCACACGGTTGATGATCCGGGTCGAAATCACACAGCCGATGACAAAGAACAAGGTAATCGCCACCGAGCCCAGGGATGACCAGTCGCCCTGCAGATTCAGCGCGGCCAGCACCTTCGGCGCAAAGGCATACACGGCAAACAGCGGCACCACCGAGCAGGTCCAGAACACCACGACAAACAGCATCCGCTTGCCGTAGCCGGAGTGCAGCAGGTTGAAGATCGTCAGCTTCTCGCCCACCCGGTGCTCAGGAAGATTGACCAGGGAGAAGTCGTTGCCGTAGACCTGTTTGATGATCGCCTCGGCTTCGGCGGCGCGGCCCTTGCTCAACAGCCAGCGCGGCGATTCGGGTGTGCCGATGCGCACCAAAAACAGCATCGCGCCGATGACCGCCGCGCTGGCCAGCACCAGCCGCCAGGCATCGGAGCCCCACAGCTTGAACATCAGCTCGCCCACCACATACGCCATCGCCGCCCCGGCGAACCACATGATCGTCAGCGTCGCCAGACGCGGGCCGCGATACTTGCGCGGCATGAACTCGACCAGCAGCGAGGTCGCCACCGGGTACTCGATGCCGACCGCCACCCCCAGCAGCAGCCGCAGCACAAACAGCGCCATCGCCGAATCGACCCACAGCTGCGCCAGCGACGCCACGATGAACAAGGTCGGCCCGACGAACAGCAGACGCTTGCGCCCCAACACATCGGTCAGCCAGCCGCCAAGAAAGCCGCCGAAGAAAATGCCGATCAGCGCCGAGGCGGCAATCATGCCTTCCCAGAAATCGTCCAGTGCCAGAGACCTGGACATGTGCACCAGCGCCACACCGATGATGCTCAGAACATACCCGTCGACAAAGGAGCCACCGGCCGAACGGATCGTCAGCAGACGATGAAAACCATTGAGCGGTACGTCCTCGATTGATACAGCAACGTTGTTCATTTCTTGTCCTTGTATTCAGTGCATCGTTACTTCAGCTCATCGCGAATCGCGGGCAATGAACGTTCAACTTTCGCGGCCGGCGCGGTACTGCCCCCACTTCAGGTTCATGTTCACGCCCAGCGACAGAAACGGTTCGGGCGGGTTGCCCGTCGGCCCCGGCGCCTGCAACAGGAAATCGATCAAGCCGTCGCGCTGCCCGGCCAGCCAGTCGGCGAGCAATTTGCCGGTGACCGTGCCACGGGTGACGCCCAGGCCATTGCAGCCCAGCGCGCCGTAAACGTTCGGCGCCAGTTCGCCGAAGAAGCCGTTGTGGTTCCTCGACATGGCCAGCGCCCCGCCCCAGGTGTATTCGAATTGCACCCCCGGCAACATCGGGAAGCGCTGATCGAACGAGGCGCGGTGCCGGTGCACGAAGCGCTCGTTGTATTTGCTGTTGCTGCGGCCATCGGGGTTGAAGCTGAAGCTGTTGCGGATCAACAAGCGATTGTCGGGAGTACGCCGCACCGTGGTGCCGAACGGATCGGCGGGGATCGCGCCCCAGAACGGTTTGCCGCCCAGACGCGCCTGCTCTTCATCGGTCAGCGGGCGGGTGATGCTGGCGTAGGTGTAGATCGGCAACATACGGCCCCGCAGAAAACCGAAGCGCATGCCGAACGAGTTGTTGGCCAGGATCAGTTTGTCGGCGGTGATGCTGCCGTGAGCGTGCTTGAGCAAGGTTTTGGCGCCGTATTCCACTTCCAGAATCGGCGTGCGTTCGTACAGAGTGACGTTCGCCGGCAGACTGTCCGCCAGGCCCTTCACCAGCGCCGACGGCTGAACCAGCACCGCGCCGGGAGTGAACAGCGCCTTGCGGTAGAAACGGGTGCCCAGATGCTCGGGCAACTCATCCGCCTCGATCATCTGATACGGCTGACCGAGTTTGTCGAGCCCTCGGCGATAAGCTTCCAGCACCGCGATCCCGCGTTCTTCAACGGCGGCCTGATACTTGCCGCAGGCTTTCATCTGGCAATCGATGCCGAATTGATCGACCAGATTGCGCAGGATCGACTGGCCTTCCAGGTTCAGTTTCAGACTGAAACTGGCCAGGTCGATATCACCGATATAGTCCTCGGCCCCGATGTCGTGGGGCAGATCGATTGCGAAACCGGCGTTGCGACCGGACGGCCCCAACCCCACTTCCTGCGCCTCGATCAGCACCACTTCATCTTCGGGGAAGTTCAGCGCGAGCTGGCGTGCCGCCGCCAGCCCGGTGAAGCCGGCGCCGACGACCACCCAACGCGCCGAACGGTGGCCGCGATGACCGGGCTCGGGGCTGCGCGGCCGGCTCAGGTGGAACCAGCCACAGCTCTCATCATCGGCGGGCAGCGAACTGACTTTCATAGTGTTGAACCGTTTATTGTTGAAATGACAAATCGAAGCCGACACGAAGCGAACGCGCGGAATCGCGTTGAATGAAAAAAGCCATCAAAGTTGCCTAAATGAATGCGTTTGAATGACGGCTTTACGCCACGGGATAACCGCCACTCGAACTAACGAACAACCGCTTACTTGGCCGCCGCCCGCGCATCGCTCAGCCAGCCGTCGTAACTTTGCTGGTGGGCCTTGATCCACTCGGCAGCGTGGCGCTTGATGTCGGCCAGGGACTTCTCGCCGTTCTGCATCTTCAGGTTCTGCGCACTTTCGTCGGCGGTGCTGATGCTGACTTCGGAGAGGAACTTGCGGGCCACCGGGTTCTTCTCGGCGAACTCCTTGTTCATGACGGCATTGATCGTGTCCACCGGGAAGCCGAGGTTCTTGCCTTCGTAGAAGGTGTCCTTGCTTTCCTTGCCGTCAGGCAGGTCGGTGTAAGGCACCGGCAGCCAGACCACGTCGCGCCCTTCGACCAGCACGCTGGAAATCCACTGCGGCACCCAGGTGAAGAACAGCACCGGTTTACCTTGCTGGTAGCGGGCGATGGTGTCGGCCATCAACGCGAAGTACGAGCCGCGGTTGTCGACGACGGTCGGTTCCAGGCCGTAAGCCTTCATGTGGTGTTCGACCATCACTTCGCAGCCCCAGCCCGGGTTGCAACCGGTCAGATCTGCCTTGCCGTCGCCGTTGCTGTCGAACAGCTTGGCGATCTCCGGTTTCTTCAGGTCCGACAGATCCTTGATGTGATAGGCGTCTGCGGTTTTCTTGTCGATCAGGTAACCCTGCAGCACGCCCTTCATGATCTGCCCGACCTTGACCATCACGTCATCGCCTCCGGCCTTCTCGTAAAAGGCTTCGTGCAGGTGCTCCCACTCATGCACGGTGAAATCCGCGTCGCTGTAGGACAGCGCCAGGAACATCGCCGGGTAATCGGTTTCCTTCGGCTGTTTGACGTCGTAGCCCAGTTCCTTGAGCCCGGCGATCACCACTTCGCCGCGAAAGCGCTCTTCGGCGATGGTCGGAAAAATCGGCGTGATCGACACACCGGCGCCGGGCTTGTTGGCATCGGCCGCATAGGCTGCCGAACACAGGACAGCGCCCAACAAGGAAGCAACCACACCCGCCATGACACTTTTCTTGAGATTTGCCAGTTTCATGTTTCACCACGCTTTGGAGTTTTAATCGGTGAGCAGAAAGGTTCAGTTAATGACCGCACGAGCAATGTTCTTCTTTTTCTTCAACTTCATGACCAGGCCGACCGGCCCGCTCTCATACCAGCGCTGACCGGTGGCCAGATCGCTGCTGCGTTCACCCATGGCCTGAGTCAGGCGATCGAGGAACACCGCCAGCAACACCAGCCCTGCCCCGCCGACGCTGGCCAAGCCCATGTCGAGGCGCCCGATGCCGCTGAGCACCATCAGCCCCAGCCCGCCGACCGAGATCATCGAGGCGACCACCACCATCGACAGCGACAGCATCAAGGTCTGGTTCAGGCCGGCCATCATGGTCGGCGCGGCCAGCGGCAGTTGAACCTTCATCAGCATCTGCATCGGTGTGCAGCCAAAGGCCCGTGCCGCTTCGACCTTGTCCGCCGGCACCTGACGAATGCCGAGGTTGGTCAGGCGCACCAGCGGCGCGACGGAGAAGATGATCGTGACGATCACACCGGGCACGTTGCCGATACCGAACAGCATCACCACCGGCACCAGGTACACGAACGCCGGCAGGGTCTGCATGGCGTCCAGCACCGGGCGGATGATCATTTCCGTGCGGTCGCTGCGGGCACAGAGGATGCCCAGCGGAATGCCGATCACCGCGCAGAACAACAGCGAGGTCAGCACCAACGCCAGGGTGACCATCGCATCGTTCCACACGCCGATCAGCCCGAGCCCGGTCAGGGTCGCCACACTGAAGATCGCGATGCGTTTGCCGCCGATCTGCCAGCTGATCAGCCCGGCGATGATGATGAACACCGTCGGCGGCAGCGAAAGCAGCCCCCACTGGACGCCGTCGAGCACCTGATCGACCGGCCAGCGAATCGAGCGAAAGACATCCCGGAAGTTATGCACCAGGTATTTGAGGGCGGTTTCAACCCACGATCCCAGCGGAATATTCAAACTCTGGAAGGGATCCAGAAAGTTAAAGTCGGACATGACACTACCTCGCACTTGCGGACTGCGTGACCATTCTTTTTTAAATCAGGATCTCAGCTATTGCCCAGGCAACTTAATAGATGCCCTTGCGAGATCGACCCTTTATAAAGTCCAACTTCATCAACTACCGGCATTGGCGTAGATGAAGCGGCAACAAGATGAAAGATCTCGCGCAAGGAAGCGTCAGCCTTTATCGGAGTTTGACGACCCGGCTCATAAACAATGCCGGAATCGGCTTGTGCGATATCGCCGGCGCGCAAGATCCGGCTGGTATCGAAACCGTTGAAGAAGTCCCGGACGTATTGGTTCACCGGGTTGCACAGCAGCTCACGGGGCGTACCGATCTGCACCACGCGCCCGCCCTCCATGATCGCGATGCGATGGCCGATGCGCACGGCTTCTTCAATGTCGTGGGAGATGAAAATGATGGTGCGATCCTGCTCGGCCTGAAGCTTGATCAGCTCGCCCTGCATCTCGCTGCGGATCATCGGATCGAGGGCGGAGAACGCTTCGTCCATCAGCAGGATGGCCGGGTCGTTGGCCAGCGCCCGGGCCAGGCCGACCCGCTGTTGCATGCCGCCGGAGAGCTGGTGAGGGAAGCACATTTCCTGCCCGGAAAGCCCGACCTGCTCAAGGGCGCCCATGGCCCGGCAGTAGCGTTCCTTTTCGCTGACACCGCTGATTTCCAAGCCGAAGCTGACGTTGTCGATGACGCTCATGTGCGGCATCAGGGCAAACGACTGGAAGACCATGCCCATGTCTTTGCGGCGCACCTGCAACAGGTCCTTGTCGCCCAGTCCGGTGATTTCCCGGCCATTGAGAAAGATGCTGCCGGAGGTCGGCTCGATCAGGCGATTGAACAGTCGGACCATGGTCGATTTGCCGGAACCGGACAAACCCATGATGACAAAGATCTCGCCTCGCTTGACCGAGAAGTTGGCATCGAATACACCGATGGCCTGGCCGGTCTTTTTGAAGACTTCGGCTTTCGAGGCGCCCTCTTCGATCAACTTCATGGCCAGTGCTGGCTGAGTGCCGAAGACTTTATAAACATTCTTCACGCAAATTATTTCGTCGGAGCGATTCATACCTTGCCTCCATCGCGTTGTGCATATTCGAATTCAAACAATATGCAATCGAGCGAAACGGTTTTAGAGCGGCAGCGGTAATAGTTATAAGTCGTCACGACGGGTTTCCTTTTATTATTTTTGGGACCCCAGGAACGAGGGACGTTTCAAATTTATTAGCATCCCCCTGCTTAATCCAACGACATTTACAGGGGCATGTTGATAACGTCGGGTTATCGATCACGCCGGCATCCGCCGCTGGCAGCCGGCATCGCCTGCCAGCGACCGCGACTATCCTTGCAGCGACGCCGGCGTATCCCTGCGCGCAGGCTTGGGCTACCCTCGTCGCGCTTCGCCCGGGAGCCGTATCGTGAGGAGGCCGTACAGATGACCAAGCATGTCGACCCAGACACCATCTTGCTTAAGATGCCGTCCTTGCGGGCCGTAAAGGCATTTGTCGCCGCCGCCAAGTACCAGAGCTTTACCCGTGCTGCCGAAGCATTGTGCGTTTCCCAAGCCGCCATCAGCCGGCAGATCCGCGAACTGGAAAGCTACCTCGGCGCGCAGTTGTTCACCCGCGTCGGGCGTGCCGTAGAACTCACTTCGGCAGGTGCGCTGTTTTTCGACGCCGCCCAGCTGTCGTTCGTGAACATCGCCCAGGCCGCCGAGCGCATCCGCAGCAGTCAGTCGGTCAAGAAGGTGCTGACCATCTGTTGTTCCCCGGCGTTCTCGGCGCTGTGGCTGTCGAATCACCTGCCGGAGTTCTTCGCCCAGAGCGAAGGCATCGAGCTGAACCTGATCACCACCCAGAACTTCCTGACCATGGAACCGGGCGTGCAGCCCGACGTGTTCATCACCAAGATTTCGCGCATCCGCGAGGGCTATCGCAGCTACCCGTTGTGTCACGACCTGATCTACCCGGTGTGCACGCCGCAGTATCTGGAGCAGCACCCGGAAATCGCCACTATTGAGGGCGTGCGTGATTCGGCCCTGCTCAACCTCAGCCCCTACGGTCGTTCGCAAGTCGCCGAGCATGTCGACTGGGGCGTGTGGCTGGCGTTTCAGTCCATCGACATCGACGACCGCCCGGCGACCAGTCCGCAGATTTTCAACGCCAACGACTACAACCTGCTGATCAGCATGGTGTTGACTCATCAGGGCATCGCGCTGGGCTGGAATCATCTGGTTGCGCCGCTGTTGCAGCGCGGCTTGCTGGTGCGCCCGATCGAACAGGAAGTGCAGTTGCGCAACAGCTGGCACTACCTGAGCTGCCGCGAGAACGCCGACAACGAAGACGCGCTACGGCGATTTCGCGAGTGGATCCTGTCGAAGTTTCCCCGTCGTTAACCCTCGATTTGGTTATCAATTGCCCGACGAAAATGTCGTTGGAGCCGCACAACCTTCCTGACTCATTGTGGAGCGGCGCCGGCCGGGATCTGGCCGGTTCCCCTCACAGGAAGGAATTGTTGAATGTCTCTCTACGAATTCTGCCGCGACTTTGATTTCCTCCAGGCCCCGGCCAAGACCCGGAATATCCTGCAGAACAGCCTGCTGGATATCGTTGGCGTCATGGCCGGTGCCGCGTCCAATGACACCAGTGTGGCGCTGCGCCGTTTCGCCGTTGCCCACTACCCCGCCGGCGAGTTCGGCAGCCGTCTGCTGTTCGACGGTCAGCGCGTGAACCTGCTGGGTGCGGGTTGGGCCGGCGGCTTTTCCGCCGACAGCCTCGATGCCCACGAAGGCCACTTCCGATCCAAGGGACACGCCGGCGCGACCGTGGTGCCGGCCCTGCTCGCCCTTGTCGATGCGCTGCATCACCAAGGCAAGGAAGTCAGCGGGCATGAGCTGTTGAGCGCGCTGTGCCTCGGTTATGAAACCGGGCTGCGCGCCGGAACGGCGCTGATGTCGACCTCCCCGACCTATCACGCGTCCGGCGGCTTTTCGGCAATTGGCGTGGTCTGCGCCGGCGCCCGCTTGCTGGGTTTTGACGAACCGACCTTTCGCCATGCCTTGGGCATTGCCGAGTACTTCAGCGCCCGTTGCCCGATGATGCGCCTGATCGCGTTTCCGACCATGTTGCGTGACGCCCACGGCAGCGGCGCCTTTGTCGGATTGAATGCGCTGTTAATGGCCAGGGAAGGCGTAACCGGTGCGCCGGCGGAAACCGTCGAGGACGCCTCGGTGGCCGAGCACTGGCTCGACCTCGGACAGCGCTGGGAAATCGACAGCCAGTATTTCAAACCCTGGCCCGTGTGCCGCTGGGCGCAACCGGCGCTGACCGCGATGCTTCAGTTGCAACAGGATCATCTTGGGCTCAACGCTGACGGAATCGAGACCATCCGCGTCGAGACCTTCTACGAGTCGATGTGCCTGCAAGGTCACACCCCGGCGGATGCCGATCAGGCGCAGTACGCTCTGGCCTTTCCGCTGGCAGCGCTGATCGTCAGGGGCAAACTCGGGCCGGACGAAGTCACCGGAGAATCCATCCACGCCGCCGACATCCGCGCCTTGAGCGCACGCATCGAGATCGTCGAAGCCGCCGATATTTCCGCGCGGTTCCCCAATGAAATCCTCTCGCGCGTCACCGTCACGCTGAAAAACGGCAACGTGCTCGTCAGCCCGATCACCGCCGCACGGGGCGATCCCGAAACGGCCCTGAGCCGGGAAGAACTGGAGCAGAAGTTCGACCTGTTCGCTTCAAGCCTCGGCCACGAACGCAGCCTCGCGGTGAAACAGGCGATTCGCAATCTGGGCCAGTCTGCGTCGGCCATCGCCACGCTTGAGCCGATCTTCGAACGGGTTCACCCATAACCTCAACGCATCGATTGCCCGCAGGAAATGTCGTTTGTGACGGCTTTCCTGGCACAGATAGGCTGGAATCCGTTCCGGCCCTACGCGCAT
The DNA here is from genome assembly GCF_026240005.1 of Pseudomonas sp. COW5. Lineage (NCBI taxonomy): Bacteria > Pseudomonadati > Pseudomonadota > Gammaproteobacteria > Pseudomonadales > Pseudomonadaceae > Pseudomonas > Pseudomonas sp. COW5. The sequence continues at coordinate 5,947,657 of NZ_JAPHVP010000001.1, forward strand.
GACGAGGATAACAATGAACAATAAAGACACCGTGGCTGACCTGATCGCCCAGCGCAAACCCTGGCATTCGCTGCCGGGCGCCCTCTACCAGGATGAAAACGTCTACCGCCAGGACCTCGAACAGATCTGGCACAAGGACTGGATCTTCGCCGGGCACACCTTCGAAATTGCAAAGCCCGGCCAGTACTTCACCCTGCAGATCGGCGATTACCCGGTCGCCGTGGTGCGTGGCAAGGATGGCGAAGTCCGGGCGTTTCACAACGCCTGCCGCCATCGCGGCGCCAAGATCTGCGAACACGAGCACGGCAAGGTCGCGAAGATGGTCTGTCCCTATCACAAGTGGACCTACGAGCTGGACGGCAACCTGCTGTTCGCCGGCAACATGGGCCAGGATTTCGACAAGACCCAATACAACCTCAAGTCCGTGCATTGCGAGATTGTGCACAGCTACATCTATGTCTGCGTCGCCACCAGGGCACCGGACTTCGAAGGCTTTCGCAAGGCCGTCAGCCCGTTCATTGCCCCGCATTATCTGGACCACTGCAAAGTGGCGTTCGAGTCGACCATCATCGAGCAAGGCAACTGGAAACTGGTGTTCGAGAACAACCGCGAGTGCTACCACTGCGACGGCTCCCACCCCGAACTGCTGAAATCCTACGTCGACAACCCGTCCGTGGGCGGCGCCGGCGGCGAGGATGATCCGCACCTGACGGCCTACTGGAACACCTGCGAAAAAGCCGGGTTGCCAAGCCGTCTGGTGATGGACATCAACGGCCAGTACCGCATGACCCGCATCCCGCTGTCGTCCGGGGCCGTCAGCTACACCATGGACGGCAAGCCTGCGGTGAACGGGCGTCTGGACAAGACCGCCGAACCGGACATCGGCGCCCTGCTCTACTTCCACTACCCGTCCACCTGGAACCACTTCCTCGGCGACCATGCGCTGAGCTTCCGGGTGTTGCCGATCAGCGCCACGCAAACCATGGTCACCACCAAATGGCTGGTGCCCGATACGGCGGTGGAAGGCGTGGACTACGACCTTCAACGGCTGACCAAAGTCTGGGTCGCCACCAACGATCAGGACCGCACCCTGGTCGAAGGCACCCAGCGTGGCGTGACGTCCCCGTCCTATGAACCGGGGCCCTACTCGGAAACGGCGGAAACCGGCGTCTGTCAGTTCGATGACTGGTACTGCGCCACGATGATGGACCGGCTCAAGGGCCCGATTCCGTTGAAGTCCGTGGGCTGATTGGCATTCGCGGCAACGCCGGTTTTTTCAGGAGATCTGACGTTGCCGCGTCGCCTGCCAGCAGATCAACGACCCCACAGTCACCAGCACCGCGCCCTGCCAGAACTGCATCTGCAAACTGACGCCCAGCCACAGCGCGGCGAACGCCGACGACAGTACTGGTGCGCCGTAGGACGCGGTGGCCAGCAAGGTCAGATTGCCGCGCAGGATGCCGATGTTCCACAGCGCATATCCGCCGGCCATGGCGATGCCGGTGGCGATCAGTTCCAGGGAGTTGCCCAGGGTGAAGGCGGAAATCTGCTCATTGCTGAAGCCCCACTTCACCCACAGCACAATGGCCGTCAGCACGAAAAACAGCACCACCAGACTCTGCCCGTTGGCGTAGCGCCGCGTGACGTTGCAATACAGCGCAAACGTGATCGCACAAGCCAGCGCCAGGCTGTAACTCAACGGGTTGGAATTGACGTTGGCGATGATCCCCGGCAACGACAGGCCCTGACCGCTGACCACCCAGAGAATGCCAAACAGCGCGAGCGCACTGCCGGGAACGATGAACCAGCGGGTCTTCTGCCCGTTCATGAAGATCGCCAGCACCACGGTCAAGCACGGCCACAGGTAATTGACCACGCCCAGTTCGATGGACTGTTGCCGGTCACTGGCAAACCCCAGCGCCAAAGACAGGCACACCTCATAGGCAACGAACAATGCACTGCCGAGCAGGAGATAGAGTGTTGACGTGGAGCGAAGGCGTGGCCGCCCGAGAAACATCACCAGCAGGATCGCCCCCAGGGTGTAAATCATCGCCGCCCCGCCCAGAGGGCCGAAATGCTCACTGACGCCCCTGATCAACCCGGCGGCAGTGCTCCACAACACAATCGCCAACAACCCGCACGCCGTGGCGGCGCGCTCGCCTCTTATCTGCATCATTGCCTCTGGATCAATATCGCGATTCGACCGCACAGGCTAACGAGGGAAACCGGATCGATACAGCAACTTTTCATCCGGGCAATGAATGCGCTGGGGTTATCGATCCTGTCTTTATCGATCCGGCCTGCGTCCCAACGTCGCAGGCCCGGCACCTTGGCAAACGCCGCACAAGGCTTAAAATCGCGCCTCCTCTTGCAGTCGCCCGACCGGCGCCTGCCCGCAGCCATGACAACCCTCAGGTTTGAACAGCCGGCGACTTTCACGAAGTCAGCCTGGCTCAATCGCCCTGCCCGTTCGGCGGTCGTTTGTCTTCAACACACTTCGGCTTGGCACTCGCATGCGCAGAGGCGCACGTTCCGCTGTTCGATCACTTGAGGTTTTTATGACACCGCGTTTGCTGGCCATGGCGCTGGCGCCCCTGCTCGGGCTGTTCATTGTTGCCCTGGGCAACGGCTTTCTGTCTTCCTTGACCACCCTGCGCCTGGGCGCGGCCGGCGAATCGGCGACGATGATCGGCATCGTGTCCTCGGCCTATTTCATCGGCCTGACGCTCGGTGCGATCTTCAACGACCGGCTGATCCTGCGCATCGGCCATATCCGCGCCTACAGCAGCTTCGCTTCGCTGATCGCCGCGACCATCCTGCTGCAAGGCCTGTTTTATGACACCTGGGGCTGGGTCGTGCTGCGCCTGATCAACGGCTGGGCCACGGTCGGCGTGTTTCTGGTGATCGAGAGTTGGCTGCTGCTGGCCGGTGACGCGAAGATTCGCGGCCGCCTCCTGGCGCTGTACATGATCGTCCTCTACGGCGCCGGGGTACTGGGTCAGGCGTTCTTGGGGAAAATCACCGGGCTGGGCGATACCGCGCCGTTCATGGTCGCCGGCATGCTCGCGACCCTGTCGGTGCTGCCGATCGTGATCCTGCCGCGGGTGTCGCCATTGCTGGAACAGGTCGAACCGCTCAAGCCACGGGCGCTGCTCGGCGTATCGCCCACCGGTCTGGTCGGCTGCTTCGGCTCCGGCGTCACCATCGCGGCGATCTACACCCTGCTGCCGCTGTACCTGCAACGCATCGGCCTGAACGTCGGCGAAGTCGGCAGCATGATGGCCTGGACGGTCCTCGGCGCGATGCTCCTGCAATACCCGGTCGGGCGCTGGTCCGACCGCAAGGATCGCCTGCAAGTGCTGACGGTGCTGTGCGCCGCGTGCACCGTGCTGTCGCTGGTGATCGTGCTGGTGCCGCTGTCCTCGGCCATGCTCGCGGCGATGTTGTTCCTGCTGGGCGGAGGCGTGTTCGCGCTGTACCCGGTCGCGGTCAGCCACGCTGCCGACCGTGCGCCGGTTGAAACGCTGGTACCGATGATTCAGGGCATGCTGCTGATCAACTCGCTGGGCTCGGCGATGAGCCCGCTGCTGATTTCGCCGGCGATGAACGCCCACGGCGAAACTGGCCTGTTCTGGGCCTTCGCCCTGGTCAACCTGGCCATGGTGACGTTCTTCTTCTGGCGCCGGGGCAAGCGTCCGGTGCCGGCCAACCCGGCGCCGTTTGCGGCGGCAGCGACCTTCTCGCCGACCGGCGCCGAGCTGCGGGTGACCGAAGATCTGCGTCAGGCCGCGCAGGACCATCCGCCAATGGTCGATGCGTTGAGTGGCGAAGCAGCGCCAGCAACGGCATCGCGCTACGAAGCCAGTTGAGTTTCTGGCAGGCAATAAAAAACCGGTGACTCTCGTCACCGGTTTTTTTTATTTATCACACAGCAGCCTCTGAATCAGTGCGGAGCCCGAGGAATGGTCTTCATCAGGTCTTCAGGGCTGATATGCCCCACCACACTGCCCGGCTGCGGCAGATTCAGGATGTGGCCCTTCATCTTGCCGATCACGTGCATCTCGCACGGCTTGCAGTCGAACTTCAGGGTCAGCACTTCATCGCCGTGGATCAGCTGCATCGGCGCGACTTTAGTTTTCACGCCGGTCACGCCTTTGGCCTGTTTCGGGCACAGGTTGAAGGAGAACCGCAGGCAGTGCTTGGTGATCATCACCGGCACTTCGCCCTCTTCTTCGTGGGCCTCGTACGCTGCGTCGATCAACTTCACGCCGTGACGGTGGTAGAAGTCGCGAGCCTTCTGGTTGTAGACGTTGGCCAGGAACGACAGATGCGCTTCCGGGTACACCGGCGGTGGCGTGGTCTCGGCCTTGCGCGAACCGCGCGGGTGAGCGGCAACACGGGCGGCGGTCAGCGCTTCGATCACTTCACGGCGCAACGACTTGAGCTGCGAGTTCGGGATGAAGAACGCTTGCGGCGCATCCAGTTTGATCGAGGTCGCGTGGTACTCGGTGGTGCCGAGTTGGCCGAGCAGATCGTGCAAGGTCTCCAACGCCCGTTCCGGCTTGTTGGCGACGCCGAAAGGGCCGTCCAGCGCGACGCTGGCGCTGATGCCCTCTTCGCTGGTCACGGTCAGTTCCAGATGCTCTTCACGCAGCTTCGCCAGCCAGCTCACGCCGATACGACGCTCGGCGGAGGTCTTGAGCAAGGCCTGCTGCCAGTTGTGGTCGAGGTTGCGGTTCAGCGGGTGGTTCGGGCGCAGCTTGTACAGGCCTTCCGGCATTTCGTTCGGCTCGACGCGGTAGCGGTAGCGCTTCTCGCCTTCTTCCTCGAATTCGCCCTTGGCTTCGGCGATGTTGGCGCGGAAACCCACCACTTCGCGCTTGACCAGCACGTTGAGGCCATCGCCGTTGGACAGCGGCTCGTGGGTGATCACTTGCATGTCACGCTTGCCGACTTTCTCGACCGTGCCCACCGCCAGACCGGTGAAGGTCGGCGAATCGAACGCGCCGATGTCGATCTTGCGCTCGCTGACGAAGTAGTCGGTGCTGCCACGGTGGAAGGTCTTTTCCGGGTCCGGCATGAAGAAATGCGCGGTGCGGCCGCTGGAGGCGCGGGCCAGGTCCGGGCGGTCGTTGAGCACGTCGTCGAGGCGCTGGCGGTAATAGGCGGTGATGTTCTTCACATAGCCCATGTCCTTGTAGCGACCTTCGATCTTGAACGAACGCACACCGGCCTCGACCAGCGCGCGGATGTTGGCGCTCTGGTTGTTGTCCTTCATCGACAGCAGGTGTTTTTCGTAGGCGATCACGCCACCCTTTTCGTCTTTCAGGGTGTACGGCAGGCGGCAGGCCTGGGAGCAGTCGCCACGGTTGGCGCTGCGCCCGGTCTGCGCGTGGGAAATGTTGCACTGGCCGGAAAACGCCACGCACAACGCGCCGTGGATGAAGAACTCGATGGCGGCATCGGTTTCATCGGCGATCGCGCGGATTTCCTTGAGGTTCAGTTCACGGGCCAGAACCAGTTGCGAGAAACCGGCCTGATCGAGGAACTTGGCCCGCTCAAGGGTACGGATGTCGGTCTGGGTGCTGGCGTGCAGCTCGATGGGTGGAATGTCCAGTTCCATCACGCCCAGGTCCTGGACGATCAGCGCATCGACGCCGGCGTCGTACAACTGATGGATCAGCTTGCGTGCCGGCTCCAGTTCGTTGTCGTGCAGGATGGTGTTGATGGTGGTGAAGATGCGCGCGTGATAGCGACGGGCAAATTCCACCAGTTCGGCGATTTCGCTCACCTCGTTGCACGCATTGTGGCGCGCACCGAAGCTCGGGCCGCCGATGTACACCGCGTCGGCGCCATGCAGGATGGCCTCGCGGGCGATGGCCACGTCACGGGCGGGGCTGAGCAGTTCCAGGTGATGTTTGGGCAAGGACATATATAGTTTTTAGTCAGGCTGTCACGGTCGAGGCGCGCATTGTAGCCGCGAAACGCGTGGGCGGCACGCCTGTGCTGCCGGGTGGCAGCCCTGCTCAGGGCAGAACTGCCAAACCAAACCGCAAACTCAGGCCTTGGCGGCCATCGCGGTGACTTCCACCTTCATCCCTTCAACCGCCAGCGCCGCCACGCCAACCGCCGCACGCACCGGCCAAGGCTTGGCGAAGAAGCGCTTGTACACCTCGTTGAACGCAGCGCGATCAGCCATGTCGGTCAGGTAAATGGTCAGGTGCAGCACGCGGTCCATCGAACTGCCGGCCTTTTCCAGAGCCACTTTCAGCGCCTGCAACGTGCATTCGCTTTGCGCGGTGACGTCGCCCAGTTCCAGGCTGCCATCGGCACGGGTCGGGATCTGGGTCGACATCAGGATGCCGTTGAATTCGGTCACGTCCGAAGAGATCGAGTCTGCATCCGGGTCCGGGGTGTAGGTGATGTCTTGGTTGGCCATGGGAAAGTCCTTCGCTGGCAGTGAGGACGGCGCCATCGCGCGCCGTTTCGGGCGGCCAGTTTACAGACACGGCGGCGGGTTTGAAGCCATGGTGGTTTTCGGGGTGGTTTCTGACGGATGTTTCAGTGTGTTTTGTTGGCCGCCAAACACGTTTCGATGCGTGTGTTTAAAGACACCTGAAGTTACGCGCAATTGCCCACAAATCCTTGCGCCAGAGCCTACGGCTACGCCAGAATCCGCCGGCTTGTGCGCCTTGGGGTCGGCCGGTAACTTGGATCGGGTCACTGATTCGCAGTGATCGGGTTTAGCAGCCCGGACAGGATGGACTTACGGTTGCATTGGCATCATCAGTCAGGTATTCACCTGCGCTTGATGGTAGCTGTGTGCATGGCATCTTCGGGTGCGCCGGGTTTGGTCTTCCTTCCGGTCTGCTAACTTGCGCACAGCTGCCACCCCCTTCGTTTAGCAGCGAACAGGTTGCGGCTCTACTTTAAAAGGAAGATCGCATGTTCAAAGCAACTCCAAATCCCCCGGTCACCGAACCGGCCAGCATCACCGACCCAACCTCCCCCTACGAATGCCCTGACTCCAAGAAATTCAACGAAGCCGCCAACCGCGCCCTCGACTACCACCTCGGCCCGATGACAGCCCACATGATGGCCGCGCCCTACTCCCCCAACCGCCTCTACCAGGCCAACCCGGCCAGCAACAACGAATCCCTGCTCGCCGACGCCGTCGAAACCCTCGGATCGGCCAACGTCATGCTGCACAACTTCGCCGACCTGCTCCAGGGCCCCCACCGCAAGACCGCGCAGGGGATTGCGCAGGTTGTGATGCTGGCGGAGCTGGCGGTGAATCGGGTGTTGGATAAAGTTGTGCCGACGGAATAATCCGTAGCTACAGGACTCATTTCACTGCTATTTAGGGGGACGGTTTAAAAACAGTTCCCCCTATTATTCCTTTGGCTCCAGCGAACTCACCGCGACAAAACTGTTGTAGCGTCCAAGTATGCAAAAGTCGTAGCGGGAGGGGGGTCAGTTAAATCATCTGCGGGAACATAGATAGCCTGTACTGACGTAATGCTACCCTTACGACTAATAGATCCCATCTCTAACACCTGCACTTTATATTTGCGTTGAATTACAGCCTTGACACTGTCAGGCGTCGCCCCCTCAGGCAAGTCCGTGACCAAAAGCGTTTTAGTAGCCATTGCCGCGCCTCCTTGAATTCCATTAATAGATCCGTGCCCTTTGCACTCTGTTCTTAGCTCTTAAGAACTTGAGCCAAAATCATACTTGCGCTTCCACCTCTGCAAATCCACTGTCAGAAATGCCAGTTTTTTATATTCATTGGAAATTGCAGCCATCACTGTTTCTTCTTTTCGCTGGCAGCCCGCCCCCCTCCCCCAACTGGATATCCCCCCAATCCCAATTATGCTCAAAGAAACCCCGCCCTCCCGCGAGGTCGAGAGTCTGTGCACGCTCCACGAACCACCTGCTCCAGCACCAGCCAAAGGCCACGGGTACGCGACGTTGATGAAGTGCTCCGGCCTATAACAACAAGCACGACGGAGAACACCCATGGCCGTACTCGACAGCATGTCCACCGGCAGTGCGCCGCATCCGCACCACAGTGTCAGCAAGGAGGAGCGCAAGGTCATCTTCGCGTCGTCCCTCGGCACGGTCTTCGAGTGGTACGACTTTTACCTCTACGGCTCGCTCGCCGCGATCATCGCCAAGCACTTCTTTGCCGGGGTCAACGAGACCACCTCCTTCATCTTCGCCCTGCTCGCCTTCGCCGCCGGTTTTGCGGTGCGGCCGTTCGGGGCGGTGGTGTTCGGGCGGCTGGGTGACATGATCGGGCGTAAGCACACGTTTCTGATCACGATTGTGATCATGGGTGTGTCGACGGCGATTGTGGGGTTCCTGCCGGGTTACGCGACCATCGGGGTCGCGGCGCCGATCATTCTGATTACCCTGCGGCTGCTGCAAGGTCTGGCGCTGGGTGGTGAATACGGCGGCGCGGCGACGTATGTGGCCGAGCATGCGCCGAAGGGCAAGCGCGGGTATTTCACTTCGTGGATTCAGACCACCGCGACACTGGGGCTGTTTCTGTCGCTGCTGGTGATTCTGGCCTGCCGCACCGCGTTGGGCACCGAGGCGTTCGAGGCCTGGGGCTGGCGGATTCCGTTCCTGCTGTCGATCCTGCTGCTGGCGGTGTCGGTGTACATCCGTCTGCAACTGAACGAGTCGCCGGTGTTCATGAAAATGAAGGCCGAAGGCAAGGCGTCGAAGGCGCCGCTGACCGAGTCCTTCGCCCGTTGGGACAACCTGAAAATCGTGATCATGGCCCTGCTCGGCGGCACCGCAGGGCAAGCGGTGGTCTGGTACACCGGGCAGTTCTACGCGCTGTTTTTCCTGCTGCAAACCCTGAAAATCGACCCGCAGACCGCCAATCTGCTGATCGCCGGCTCACTGCTGATCGGTACGCCGTTCTTTGTGATTTTCGGCAGCCTGTCCGATCGCATCGGGCGCAAGGGCATCATCATGGCCGGGTGCATTCTGGCGGCGGTGACCTACTTCCCGATCTTCCATGCGCTGACCCAGTACGGTAACCCCGACGTCTTCATCGCTCAGGAAAAGAACCCGGTCAAAGTGGTCGCCAGCCCTGACCAGTGCTCGTTCCAGTTCGATCCGGTGGGCAAGGCCAGATTCACCAGTTCCTGCGACCTGGCGAAAACCATCCTGGCCAAACGGGCGATCCCGTACGAAAACGTGGTGGCGGAACCGGGCACCGTGGCCCAGGTGCGCATTGGCGACAAGGTCATCGAAAGTTTCGAAGGCACTGCCATGCCGGCCGCCGACTTCAAGACTCGCAACGACGCTTTCACCGCCAGCCTAGGCACTGCGCTGAAAGAAGCCGGTTACCCGGAAAAGGCTGATCCGGCCAAGACCAATTACCCGATGGTGCTGCTCCTGCTGACCGTGCTGGTGATCTACGTAACCATGGTTTACGGCCCGATTGCGGCATGGCTGGTCGAGTTGTTCCCGGCGCGTATCCGCTACACCTCGATGTCGCTGCCCTACCACATCGGCAACGGCTGGTTCGGCGGGTTCCTGCCGACCGTGGCATTCGCCATGGTTGCGGCCACCGGGGACATCTACTACGGCCTGTGGTACCCGATTGTCATCGCGGTGATGACGGCGATTCTCGGCATCTTCTTCATGCCGGAAACCAAGGATCGCGACATCCATCACACCTGAAACCGGGGCGGCCCTTTTTCCTCGAGAGAGGGCCGCCGCTCGTTTCAACGCACGTTGCGATACAGCATCAGCCGTGCGCTTTCGTGCAGCCCCCGGGTCAGCTCGACCAGCCGTTGAAACTCCTCGGGATGCGCGTCGGCGACGTTCTCCAGCGGTGTCGCCGATTTCAGGTCATGCAACGTCGGCGCGCTGCCATCGTGTTGCATTTGCAGCAAGTGATCCTTGGTCACCCCGCCGATCAGCGGGAACGTCCCTTCGCGCAACACCAGCGGCACCACCCGCTCGCCTTCGGGCGCCGGTTGCTGCAGGTCGCGGCCCATGGCGCCGCTCTCGAAAGCCACGCCGGCCATGCCCGCCACCGTTGGCAGCAGATCGGCAAGCCCCACCGCCTCTTCGATCACCTTCGGCTTGAGCAGCCCCGGCGCATGAATCAGCATCGGCACATGGTTGCTTTCCAGCCCCAGTTGTTCGAACGCCGCCGGCATGTGCGGGATGCGGCTGATGCGCGTGTTGTGGTCGCCGAAGAACACAAAAATCGTGTTGTCGTAATAGCCGCCGGCCTTGGCCAGTTCCATCAGGCGACCGATATTGAAGTCCAGCAGCCGCACCGCGTTGTATTGCTCGACGCTGCGTGAGCCGGCGTTTTGCACCTGCTCCAGCGACAGATTGCTGACCTCGAAGCCGTCGTTGTCTTTGGGGATGGTAAACGGCCTGTGATTGCCGGAGGTTTGCACGTAGGCGAAGAACGGTTTGTCCTTGGGCAGTGCGCGCAAGATCTCATCGCCTTCCTTGAACAGGTCCAGATCGGAAATCCCCCACACATCCACCCGAGGCGAACGCCAGTCGCGCTCTTCGTAGAGGCGCACACCGTCGATGCTTTGCTGGATCAGCGCGTTGATGTTGGCCCAACCGGCGTTGCCGCCGATCATGTAGAGCTTCTGGTAGTCGGTGAAGGCATTGATCAGCGTGTGCTGGTTGGTGATCAGCGGATGACGGGTTGCGGTCTCCTGACGGGTGACGTCGGGGACGCCGGTGATGCTTGCCCACACGGTTTTCGCGGTGCCGGTGACCGGGACGTAGAAGTGTTTGAAAAACCAGCTCTCGTTTGCCAGCCGATCTAGATTGGGCGTCGGATTTAACGGGTTTCCGTATGCGCCCACCGCGCTGGTGCCCAAAGATTCAAGCATCACGAACATCACATTCGGCGCTCGCTCCGCCGCGACGTTGTAGGGCTGCACGGATTGCCGGCGTTCGAACGCCAGGCTTTGCACATCCGGACGATCCACCCCCAGATAACGGGAAATCACCGGGTAATGCGCCCGCACCTGCGCCTCGTCGAACTGCGCCTGCCCGGCCTTGAGCGTGTCGTAGAGGAACAGCACCGGATTGAGGCCCACGGCGGCGATCTGTCCGTTGCCGGAAAAGAACGCATCGCTCCAGCGCAGCGGCACCGGGTTTTCCAGGTTGAGCTTGTCGACCCTGCCCAACAACGCCAGCAGGACGGCCACCACGACGAGCCCTGCGCCCACGGCGACTGAGCTGCGGCGGATCAATTGAGGTTCACGGGCCAGGGTCAACCGTTCAAGGCGCACAAAACCGTAGAACCACAGCGCCAGAACCGCGAGCCAGCCCAACGCAATCCAGATCACCGGATAGGTTTCCCAAACCATCTGCTGCGAGATCTGCGCATCGTCCAGATAACGCAGCACCGTGGCGTTGATGCGCACGCCGAGGTAGGCGTAATGGCCGAAATCGATGATGTACACCAGACCGATCAGACCCAACGCCAGCAGCAGATAAATCCGGGCCACGCCACGCAATACCGGCAGCGTGGTCAGATTCCAGCGCGGCAGCCACGCCAGCACCGCCAATGGCAGCACCAGCAACAGCGCCAGCCTCAGGTCGAAGCGAAAGCCGATGCCCAGGGTTTGCAGCCATTGCGGGTCGGCAAAGAACTGCGCGGCACCCACCCCGGAGAACCCGATCAAAAACACCAGCCGCAGCAAAGCAAACAACAAAAACGCCAAACCTGTCGCGCCCACGCCATAGCGCAGGCGACGCGATTGCAACCACCCCATCGTTTACCTCTGTGTTGTTCGTTCGGATTGCAGGTGTTGCCACGCTGCTTTGGCGAGTAATGCGAAACCGGCAATCAGGCAATAACCCGCCAGCAAAGGGTCGATCAGGTAATCCCAGTAGTTTTCCGAAGGCTTGAGGCGCAGTGCGAATGCCAACGTGGCCAGTGCCAGCATCGCTACACCCAGCGAGTTACGCAGCCACAACAGCACCAGAGTCGCCAGCCCGACAACCACGATCATCGGCCGTGGATTGAAGCCCCAACGGTATGGATCGACATAAGTCAGGCCCATCGTCGCCGGATACAACAGCGCCGTCAGCACCACGAAAAGTCCCAGAATCTGGCCCCGTGTCAGCGGTTTCAGTTGAGGAACCACGCCGAGGCGCAATAACGCGGCCCAGCCAAGAAACACCAGCGTGGTAATCGCCAGATCATCGGTAAAGCTGCGCACATACGCCGCCAGCGGCAGGCCGCCCAGCGGAATGAAGCTGACCAGCGCCAGCGCCGGCAACAGCCACGGGCGCCAGCGTTGGGTGAATTGAAAGGAACCCAGCAGAACAAAACCGAGCAGGATGAAACTCAAATGGGCTTGCCAGAGAAACAGCATCACAGGCGCTCCGCCAGCCAGGCATCGTTGAAGCTGACATGTTTAATGAAGGTGTTGTTCCAGGAATAAACCAGGTGATACAGACCATCGCTGCCACGGCTGAAATACGGGTATTCGTACTCGAATTCACAGCCTTCGGGCTTGCACACGCGGTAGTCGAGGTTGCTCAGGAAACGCTGCTCCAGCGGCAAACGCTGCGCGCCGCTGGAGGCGCGAAAGCCTTCGCCGATGATTGCCTTGTAGGCCTCGGGCGCAAACGGCTGGCCGAGGGGATCGGGGGACTGGTCAAGTTCGATCACGTTGCGCCAGTCGTTGAGGTTGGCATCGGTGCCGTACAGGCTGAGCTTGAAGCGACCGTCGCGCAGGTCATTGAGCGCCACCAGCAAACCGTCATCAGCCGTGCCCACCGCCGCCAGCGACGAGTTGGGGTTGGCCGGTTCCAGCGGATAGGGTTCGCTCCAGGTCTGCCCGGCGTCTTCGGTGCGGCTGGCCAGCACCTTGTGATGGGTTTCACCGGCATAACGCAGCATCGCCACGGCGCGGCGTTCGTCCTGCGGCACGATGGTCGGTTGCAACGAATGCTTGCCCCGGCTGATGCGGAATTTGTCGATCACCGCGCCATCCGCGCTCAGGTACAGGTACTCGGCGAACTTGCCCATGAACTCGTGATACACCGGCAGCCCAATCGAACCATCGGCATGGAACACCGGCGCAGCGCGCACCAGCGTGCTGATGTTGAAGAACGGCGAGGTGATCAGCTGTCGCGGCGCCGTCCAGTTGCGCCCCAGGTCATTGGAGACCATCACGTTGATCGCACTGGTGGCCCAGCCGCCCACGGATACCGAGACATAGAACATCCACAAACGCTGATCCGGCGCGAGGGCAATCACCGGATTACCGAGTTTGCGGATGTAGCGCTGGGTGCCGGCGACGGTGGATTCGCGGGTGGCCAACACCTGTTCGGCGCCCCACTCCGCCGTTTTGGCGTCGTAGCGCGCGGTGCGGATCTGCACGTCGGCGGCGCCTTCGCGGGAGCCGGCGAACCACACGGCCATCAGGTCGCCGCCGGGCAGCGCGGTGAGCGAAGACGAGTGCACGAAATCATCCAGTTCCGAGGACACGAAACGGCTGCTGTACATCGGCTCGGCCGCATTGGCCGAAGCCTGAGCGGCAGGCGTTTCAACCGCGAACGGCGCCAGCACATGCTCCGGGTGACTGCGCCACGCCGCGATAAAAATCAGGCTCACGACAAGACCGGCGACGATGAATCTCAAACGAAAGGACAAGGCACGCATAGGCAGCTCATGGCAGTTACGAGATGGCAAACCATCGAAAGGACATCCCTGTCACGGGCCCGGATCGTCCGGCAAACGGCGCCGGCGCCCGGTGAGCATCGACAACGGCAGGTTGTCGCGCACTTGAACACTTTCAAACAGCGCCGCCGCGATGTGCACGATGACCAGCGCCAACAAGGCATCGGCGGCGGTTTCGTGGACTTGCAGCGGCCAGTCGGCGCCCCACAGGGCATCGACTTCTTCCATGGCCCAGCCACTGACGCCGACCGTCAGCAGCGCCAGCAGCATCGAGATCATCACCAGCGCACCGATCGGCGAATGCCCGAGACGATGCTCGGGCCGCCCGGCGATCAGCGACCGGGCATGGGCCGCGAGCCTTGACGGCGTCGGCCAGAAGTCCGACCAGCGCGCACTGCGCGGCCCGACGAATCCCCACACCAGACGCACCAGCAGCCAGCCCATGGCGTAATAACCGAGCCAGACATGCCAGTCGTCACCGGCTTCATTGAAGAAGTAGTTGGCGGCAAAGACCCCGGCGATGGACAGGTGAAACACCCGCACCACCGGGTCCCAGAGGCGCAGGGACTCGCGTGGCATCAGCCCTTGATCTCGGTTTTCACCGCTTTGCCGCTGACCGGGTCGTGGTAGATCTCGACCTTGCGCTTGTCCTTGTCGAAGCCGTAGATCTCGTAGCAGTTGCCGTCGGTGACCTTGAACTTGCTGATTTCGTAACCCTGGGATTTCAGCTGTTCCTGAAACGCCTTCTGGTCCTGCCACTGCGAACGTTCGGCCGTGGTGCATTGCGGGCCGGCGACGGCCAGGGGGCTGGCGACAATCAGGGACAACAGCACAAGTTTGCGCATGGAAGCACTCTCGCTGGATGGGAAAGGCCTCACTGTGCAAAACCAAGCTTAACGAAAGCTTAGTTGGCAACGAGTCGTAACATCTTCGCCAGCACAGGGGCTGCCACGGCAGCCAGGCGAGCGGCATGATGCCGCCGGACACGCGCCCGATTTCCCACAGAGAAAATGACATGCGCCTACTTCTGGTCGAAGATGACCGCGCCCTCGGCCAGGGCATCCGCGTCGCCCTGAGCAATGAGGGTTACACCCTCGACTGGTTGCAGGATGGCGTCAGCGCGCTGCATGCGTTGCGCAGCGAAAGCTTCGATCTGTTGCTGCTCGACCTCGGCCTGCCAAGGCTCGACGGCCTGGCGCTGCTGCAACAATTGCGCGCCAGCCAGCATGATTTGCCGGTGCTGATCCTCACCGCCCGCGACGGCACCGCCGAACGCATCGCCGGGCTGGACGCCGGCGCTGACGATTATCTGGTAAAGCCGTTCGATGTCGATGAGCTCAAGGCGCGCATCCGTGCCTTGCTGCGGCGCAGTCAGGGCCGTGCGCAACCGGTGCTGGAACACGCCGGCGTCTGCCTCGACCCGATCAGCCAGCAAGTCACCTGGCGCGGCAGCACGGTGGTGGTCACGCCGATGGAATATCAACTGTTGCATCAACTGATGGCCCGCCCCGGCAAGGTTGTCACCCGCGAGCGCCTGTCGCGCACCTTGTACGGCTGGCAGGAACGGGTCGAAAGCAACACCCTGGAAGTGCTGATCCATAACCTGCGCAAGAAGCTTTCCGCCGAGTTGATCCGCACCGTGCGCGGCGTGGGTTACGTCGTGGAGCTCAAGCCATGAACTCGATTCGCGCGCGGATTCTGCTGCCGGTGCTGTTTCTGGTGTTGCTCGGCGATGTGCTGATCAGCTGGGCAGTGTTGCGCTACAGCCACCACGAAATCGAAGAAATCTACGACGCTCAACTGGCGCAAAGCGCTCGCCTGCTGCAAGGCGTGCTGGCCCAGCGCGCACCCGGCGACAACGATTGGGAGCGCCTGCATCAGGCCTTCGACGAGGCGATGAGCCGGGACGGTGACGGCGATGGCGAGGCGGCGCATCCCTACGAGACGCGGCTGACCTTTCAGGTCTGGCGCAATGACGGCCAGTTGCTGATGCGCTCGGCCGAAGCGCCGATTCTGGATGCACCGCCCGCCACCCTCGGCGCCCATGACCTGATGGAGAACGGTCGCGACTGGTGCGCCTTCCTGCTCCAGGACCCACGCCAAGGCCTGTTGATCTGGGTCGGTGAACGCGACGACATCCGCCAGGACCTGATCACCCGCATCGTCGGCCATACCCTGTGGCCGAGCCTGATCGGCGTGCCGCTGCTGACCATTTTGATCTGGCTGGCCATCGGCTGGGGTTTGCAGCCGTTGCGGGCCATGGCCCAATCGATTCGCGGCCGTGACACCGATACCCTGAAACCCCTGCACCTGAGCCCCCTGCCCCAGGATCTGGAACCGATGCAGACCGCGCTCAACAGCCTGTTGCAACAGATCGACAACCTGCTGGCCCGTGAGCGACGCTTTATCGCCGATGCCGCCCACGAGCTGCGCACGCCGCTGGCGATCCTGCGGATTCATGCGCAGAACGCGCAGTTGGCCAACACCCCGCAACAACGGGAGGAAGCGCTGGAGTTTCTGGTCAGCGCCGTGGACCGCGCCACGCGTATCGCCAGCCAGTTGCTGACCATGGCGCGCATCGAACCGCGTCTGGCATCCCCGCAAAACGCCCGCGTCGAACTGACCGCACTGGTGCGCGAGGAACTGGCCGAGCTGACACCGCTGGCCCTGGAAAAAGACGTCGAACTGATCCTCGACAGCGATCATCACTGCCCGGTCGACACCGATCCGGTGGCGTTGGCCATCGCTCTGCAAAATCTGGTAACCAATGCGCTGAACTTCGCCCCGCCCGGCAGCGAGGTGCGAGTTCAGGTGCAGCCACAGGCCTGCGGTTCGGTGTCGATCAGCGTCGAAGATGCCGGCCCCGGCATCGATGAGCAGCAATATGCGCGGTTGTTCGAACGCTTCTACAGCGAGGGTCACGCCAATGGTGCGGGTCTGGGATTGGCCATCGTGCAGATGATCGTAAGCAAGATCGGCAGCACCTTGCAGCTGTACAACCGGCCTGAAGGCGGGCTGTGCGCCGAATTACGAATCCCTCCGGGATCCCCGGAAACCGCGCAAAGCATTTAACGAAATTTTCATGTTTGCCTGCCTATGATCCGGGCCTTCGTTGGGGAGTAACCTGCTTCCGAGCCCCTCGGACGCGTTCGTATCAACATATTCGGCAACATGCCGTGGTGCGAACACCTTCTGGTTGGTGAGACCGACGACACATCCATGCCGAAAGTCGGGCGTGTGGTTGTGTCGTTGACTCATGGCCCGACTGGAAGTATTGCCCGTGAATCCTGTTTCCCTGATCTTCCTCGCACTCGCCATGTCCACGGATGCCTTCGCGGCCGCCATCGGCAAGGGCTCCAGCCTGCACAAACCACGCCTGACCGAAGCCCTGCGCACCGGTCTGATCTTCGGCGTCATCGAAGCGATCACCCCGGTCATCGGCTGGTTCATCGGCCAGGCCGCCACCCGCTGGGTCGAAAGCTGGGACCACTGGATCGCCTTCACCCTGCTGGTCGCGCTCGGTCTGCACATGATCTACAACGGCCTCAAGCATGAGGAAGCCGAAGAAGAAAAACCGGGGCAGCACTCGTTCTTCATTCTCGCGGTCACCGCCGTGGCCACCAGCATTGACGCCCTGGCCGTCGGCGTCGGTCTGGCGTTTGTCGATGTGAACATCTGGGTGGCCGCTGGCGCCATTGGCCTGGCGACCATGACCATGGTCACCATTGGCGTGATGCTCGGTCGGGTGCTGGGTACCGTGGTCGGCAAACGCGCGGAAATCGTCGGCGGCGTGGTGCTGATGATCGTCGGTGCGACGATTCTCTACGAACACCTTTCGGCCTGATCCTGAATGCCGGTGTCAGGGTGTTTGCCAACGCCCCGGCACCGGCGCAGAGCTCAACGCGCCGCCCGATGGCGCGTCGATTTGTTCCAGGCTCAGGTGCGCGGTTTCCCTGAGGAAGAACGAGCAGACCGCGACGATCCCCAACGCCACCGCCCCGTACACCGCAACGCCAAACGCGTCGTGGTTGTTGGCAATCAGAATGGCCGTGGCCGCACTCGATGCCGTCCCGCCACCCAACGCGGCACCGATCTGGTACGCCGCCGACATCCCCGAATAACGCATGTCCCGTGGGAACTGCTCGGCCAGGAACGCCGGGATCGGCCCCTGCGTTGCGCCCATGAACGCACCGATCACGATGTAGGCGAACGTCGATACCAACAGGCTTTTCAGCCCCACCAACGGGAAAAACACGAAGAACCCGGCTGCCATGATGAATGCCCCGAGGATCATCACCTTGCGCCGGCCAATGCGGTCGGAGAGCAAGGCAAACAACGGTGCGGTGATGACGATGGCAACCGATAACGCGATGTCGAAAATCAGCGCATCGGTGCTGCCATAACCCAGTTGCGTGGCGTAGGACAGAAAGAACGTGCTGCCGATATACGCGATGGTGACGTAGCCAAACGCGATGCCGGTACACAGCAACATGGCCCGAGGTCGTGCGCGCAATGCTTCGATCAACGGCATGCGCCCGTGTCCCTTCGACTCGCCCAGCGACTGGGCCGGTTTCTGCAACCGCGCATACAGCCCGACCAGCACCAGCACGCCGCCAAGCCAGAACGGAATGCGCCAGGCAAACCCGGCAAGGTCATCGTTCGCCGCCACGCTGACCACGGCAAACACCGCTGAGCCGAGAATCCCGCCAATGCCGATGCCCATGCTGGTGAAGCTGCCCCACAACCCTCGACGCCCCACGGGTGCCGATTCGATGCCGAACAGCGCGGCCCCGCCCCACTCGCCCCCGGCGGCAAATCCCTGCACCAGTCGCAACAGCACCAGCAACGCCGGCGCGCCTGCGCCGATTGTTGCGTAACCCGGCAGGCAGCCGATCAGGAAGGTGCTGAGGCCCATCAACAGCAAAGTGATCACCAGCATTTTTTGCCGGCCGAGTTTGTCGCCGTAATGCCCGAACACCATGCCGCCCAACGGCCGGGCGAAGAACCCCGCGCCGAACGCGCCAAAGGCTACGAGCGTCGCGGTGAGCGGGTCCATCTGCGGGAAAAACACCTTGGGGAACACCAGCGCGGCGGCGGTGCCGTAGATCACGAAGTCATAGAACTCCAGGGCGGTGCCCATCCCGGAGACGAAGAAGGTTCTCAGCGCCGACGGTGAACCCGCCGTGCGTTTAGGGTGACTGGCCATGTGGGGTGCTCCTCTTGTTGTTGTTTTTCGGGGCGTTGCTGCAAGGGTTTCAGAAGCGCTGGTAACCGTTGCGAGCCAGCTGTTTCGGGTTGCCGGCGGCGAATTCGAGCACACAGGATTCGGTGTCGATGCCAATGGTCAGCAAGGTTTCCCAGCGTTCGGTGGCCGGCATGCTCAGGTCGGGATGGAAGCAGATCGGCGCCTCTTCGCCGGCCGCGCCGCACATGGCATCGGCCCGGCGCACGAGGTCGCCCTCGGTCATGCCGTTCAGCAAGGCGTTGACGTGATCGATGCGCGCGTAGGTGGTCGAGGCGTCCGGCGTGCGTTCGCCAGTGCTCAGCTCCGGGTCAAGGAAATGGTTGGTGTGGGTGATCCAGCCTTCGGCGTCCGGCAGCACCACGGCAGTGGCGGCAGGTGACATTTCGATGCTGCAGGCGCGGATTTTCGAGTCTTCGCGAGCGAACACCGTCAGCACCGTGGACGCACTGACCCGTGCCGAACGCGCCAGTTCGATGGCCTCATCCACGCTGCGCGCCTGTTCCAGAATTCGCCGCGCAATCGCGTGCACCGGCACCCCGCCGCTGCCGTTGTCGCTGGCATGGTGAAGAATGTTGAAGTGCAGCCCGAGGCCTGCGCTGTTGACGCCGATCTTGCCTAGCATGCCGAACTCGGTGAACAGCTTGACGGTCATCCCGGCATCGGTGGTCAGTTGCAGGATCAGGCCGTTGGGCACCAGCGTGTCGTGCCAGTCCCAGGTCTGGATGGTTTTCGGCGCCTGCGGGCCATGGGGTGCGAACACGGCGGTCGAGCATTCGCCTTCATTCGAGGGCATGACCGCAAGGATTTCGGTGCGGGCGTTCAGGGCCGCGAGTTGCCACAGCGGCAGATCCGCGCCTTCGGCCATGGCGACGATTTCCTCGGCCAGCGCCGGGCTCCAGTCTTCCAGGGCTTTCAGACTGGCTTCGCCGATGGCGCGCACTTGCTGTGGCGGGATATCGAGCTGATTGAAAAAGTCGAGGTACAGCGCAACGGTCTGGCGAATCTGCGCGCTGAACGCATCACCGATCTGGTGCCCACGGGTTTGCGGGTTACGGGTGTCGGTGACGAAGCAATGAAGGTTCACGAAGGGTTTTCCTTTTTGGCGTTGTAATCGGAGTGCGGCTTACGGCTGGCGGCGATAGATTTCGCGGCCGGCGAAGAAGGTATTGAGCACCTGGGTGTCGCGCAGGGCTTCCGGGGCGACCGTGAACACATCGCGGTCGAGCACGATCAGGTCGGCCTGTTTGCCGGGCTTGAGTGAGCCGATCTGATCTTCCAGGCGCAGGACCTTGGCGGCATTGAGGGTGTAGGCCTGGAACATGACCTGGCGGTCGATGTCTTCGGCGGCGTTGAGCACGCCTTTCGGGCCCTTGCGGCTGACAGCCTGGTAAATGGCTTTCCACGGTTCCGGCGTGGTGATCGGCCAGTCGCTGGCGCCGGCGATGGTCGCGCCCTGCTTGAGCAGCGAACGCGCCGGATAGGTGTACATGAAGGCCATGGCGCTGACGTAGGGCTTGACCAGATCCATGCTCGATTCATCGGCACTGGCCCAGTACATCTGCATCGAGGCAATGACATTCAGTGCCTTGAACCGGGCGAATTCTTTCGGGTTGACCATTTGCAGGTGAGTAATGGAATGGGCGATGCCGCTCTGGCGATCCTTGCGCGCCCGTTCGATCCCGTTGAGTGATTCGCGCACCGCGCGGTCGCCGATGGCGTGGATGTGCACCAGCCAGCCACGGGCGTCAGCGGCGCTGACCAATTCGCCAAAGTGCGCCGGATCGATCAGCAGCTCGCCGGACTTTTTCGAGTTCTTGTAAGGCTCCAGCATCGCCGCACTCTGCGCGGGCGATTCGGCCACGCCGTCGGCGAACACCTTGATGCCCGGCAGCGTCAGGTTGTGCACGCCGAGGAACTGCCGGCGGACCTTGTCCAGTTCATCGAGATCCGCTGGAGTGGCCTTCGAATCCGCCATCAGCAACGCAGCGACGTGGGCGGTGAGTTCGCCGTTTTCCGAAAGCGTCTTGTACGTCGGCAGCACACCCAGCGAGTCGTTTTTCACGTCGGCGCCGGGCAGTTCGTTGGCCAGCGGGTCCATCCAACCGGTGATCCCGAGGCTTTTGTAGTAATCCAGCGCGGCGCGACCGCCCGCCAGCAGCGCTTCATCGGTCGGCGGCGGCAACAGGGCCTGAACGGGATAGAGCCCGGCGTCCACCATAAAACCATTCGGCTGCCCGTCCGGATGATGACCGAGGGTGTCTTTCTCTTCGGGCTTGAGCGCCTGGATGCGCGCCGCATCGATGCCGGCGCGTTTGAGCATCGCCTGATTGGCCCAGCCGGTGTGCAGGTCCCAACCCAGCAGCAACAACGGCTGATCGGCCCACTCGCCCTGATTGAAACGCTGCTCCAGCGCGTCGGTCTGGTTCCAGTAAGTCGAGGGCAATCCGCCGACACTGAGGAATTCGCCGCGCCAGGCCTTGCCGTCCTCACGCCATTGGCGCAAGCGCGATTCCAGTTCATCGAGCGGCAGCATCTGCCCGTCGAGATTGGCCTGCAGCATCTGCAGGCCGCCCTTGATCGTGTGGGAGTGAGAGTCGATGAAACCGGGCATCACCACTTTGCCGCCCAGATCGATCAGCCGGGTGTCGGCGGTCTTGAGGCGCAGCACCTGCGCATCCGAGCCGACCGCGACGACCTTGTCACCTTCGATGGCGACGGCCTGCTGCAACGGCTGGCCGGGTTCGGCGGTGTAGATTTTCGCGTTGTGCAGGATCAGGTCGGTGGCCGCCAGACTTTCCAGCGAGGCACAGGCCAGTGCGGACGACACCATCAGGGTCAGAAGCTGCTTCATGAGCGTTCTCGTTATTTTTGTTAGGCTGAGGCCAGATTAGCCAAGCCCGCCGGATAACTGAATGCCGTCTCACGCACAACTTCTGTGCCCATCAGGAATAGATCAATGGACAAAATGAGCGCCCTGACCATGTTCGTCGCCACCGCCGAGCACGGTAATTTCAGCCGTGCCGCCGAGGTGCTCGGCAACACGCCGTCGGCCCTGACCAAAGCCGTGGCGCAACTGGAAGAAGAACTCGGCAGCCGCTTGTTCGACCGCACGACCCGGCGCATGGCGCTGACCGAGGCCGGGCGGATCTATCTGGAAGGCGCGCGTCAGGCACTGTTGCAACTGCAACTGGCCAGCGAAGGTGTCGAACAGCTCAAGCACGAATTGCGCGGCGAATTGCGCATCATCGCCCCGCCCTCCTTCGCCCCGGCCTTTCTCAATCAGGTGTGCTGCCGCTTTCTGAACGAGCACCCGCAGGTGAATCTGGAAGTGGATCTGAGCGACAACTACGACGACCCGGTGGATGGCAGCTACGACCTGGCGCTGCGTGACGGGCCGATCGATCTTCCGGGAGTCATCGCCCAGCCGCTGGTGGAAAACCGCGTGCAGCTCTGCGCCAGCCCGGCCTATCTGGCGCGCAAGGGCAGCGATGTGTCACTGGACAACTATCACCAGCACGACTGGCTGATCTTCCGTCATCCGCTGCTCAACCGGCATTTCTGGTGGGTCAAGCAAGGTGAACGACGACTGCGCATGACCCAGCCGACCCCGCGCATCGCCAGCGACAATTACGATTTCCTGCTGGCCTGCCTGCTCGACGGCCAGGGCCTGCAATTTCTCCCGCAGTGGAGCGCCGCGCCGTATCTCGCCCGGGGCGAACTGGTGGAATTGATGCCCGAATACTGGCGTGAACCCAGCGCTTTCGGCCCGTGGATCTACGTGCTGTACCAGGCCCATCGGCGCAATACGCGCAAGGTGAAGGTGTTCATCGATTTCCTGAAGGCGCACTGGCAAGCGGCGTAATCCGTTTGTGTCATGTCGCTGTCATTCACGGTTGCTAACGTCCTCGCGCCTCTTTGCCCCGACTGCCAAGGTGACCTTCCCGGTGTACTCAAGCCCGACGCGCCAGACCATCATTCTCAGATCCGCCGACATGTCCTGCGATGACTTCGGCGCTTTGTTTTCCCGCATGTTCGGCAATCGTTATGGCGATACACCGCCGCCGCCCAAGGACATCATCATCGGCGGCGTCTACGGACGGCACGACGGGGTCAGTTTCCGCCGCATGCATTACCGGGGTGATTTCACCGTGGCGTTCCCCGAGCCCTACGATGAAATCACCTTCGTGATCCCCACCGCCGGCAAGATCATTTTCAACGACTCGACCGAATCGCTCGGCATGCCGCACATCGGGCTGGCCATCGACAAGGCGGATCTGCGCTCGATGCGCTTCGTCGACAATCATGCCCAGCACGGCATGTCGATCAGCCGCGCAGCGCTCACCGAACGCCTGTCGTCGCTGCTGGGCCGACCGATCGTGCACAAGCTGCATTTCGAGCCGAGGGTGGATCTGAACAGCCCGGCGTTTCAGGGCATTCGCGCATTGATCGACCTGGCCACCGGCACCGAATTCGACCTGTTGCTGAACGCCGGCTCGCTGATGCCATCGCGCCTGCGGGAGATGCTGGTGGACGCGGTGCTGGAAGCCTGGCCGCACAATTTCAGCGAGGCCTTGCGCCGCCCCGAGGCACAGCTCGCCCCTCGACACGTGAAGCAAGCCATCGAATACATTCAGGCGCATCCCGAGCAACTGGTCAGCGGGACGGATCTGGCGGGACTGGTGAACGTCAGCCTCAGAGCCTTGCAGGAAGGCTTCCGGCGATTCGTCGGGACTTCGATTGTCGCGTACCAGCGCCAGGTCAGGCTGGAGCGTGCCTGCGAAGCACTGAAACGCGGCCCATCGTCATCGGTGACCGACGTGGCCCTGCAATACGGATTCAGCAACGTCGGCCGGTTCTGCCAGTATTTTCAGGACGCCTACGGCGTGAGCCCTGCAGAAATGCGAAAAGGACTGCGCTGAGGCAGTCCTTTTTCTTCACCTTTGGTTGATCAGAACTGATAACTGGCCTTGAGCCCGCCGCTGAAGCCGTGGCTGTCGCCTCCACCGCTGGCACCGACTTCGGCGCCCAGGCTAAGCGCACCGAGGTTGGCCATCAGGTTGACGCCGCCGCTGAACTGATCGCGGTTGTCGAACGCCGCGCGTTGTTCGATATCCAGCCCCAGCAGATGGCCTTCGCTGTCGACCTGATGTTCACCGAGCACACGCTCGTAACCGACCCGCACGCCCGGCACCAGTTGCCACGCGCCCATCGGCATCGGGGCGAACGAAACGTCGAGATTGGCCACGGCGCTGCGGCGGGTTTGCTGGAGGCCGTCGACGTCGAGGGCCAGTTCGCTGCCCTTCTCCTGGAAGCCCGACAGGTCGAGACGGCTGACGCGCACGCCGAGACTTGGCTCCAGAACCACATCGTTCATCGGCAGGCGATAACCCAGCGCCAGCGTGGCGCCGCTGAGGTTGCCGTGGGTGTCGCCCTTCGCCGAACCGAGGCCGCCGCCGAGGTCGCGCTTGCTGTCGTAATCGACGTAACCGGCGCTGAGATTGGCATCGGCAAACAGGCCACGTTCCAGACTGGTGAAGCCATAACGGGCACCCAGATTGAGGAAGGTGAAGTCGGTATCAGCCTCGCCGCCCGCCCCGCCGACGGTGCCTTTGCTGTAACCGATCCCGCCGCGCGCGCTGAGTTGCTCGGAGAAGCGCTGGGTAACGCCGACCATCAAGCCCTGACTGTGTTCATTGCTGCTTTGCGCATGGGCCGAACCGTCGGTGCCGAGGTAACCGGCGAGCGCGGTGCTCCACAAACGGTACTGGCCGACCTTGAGGTCGGTGCCGCTGGCGAAAGGTGCGGCGGCCTGTTCGATCATTGCGTTCTGACGCAGCAAGTAACTCGCCGCATCGGCGTGCACCTGTCCGCCGACGGTGGATTCAACGCCGCCCAGAGTGCCGGCGTCGATGGCCGATTGCAGGTAGTAGTTGTAGGCGCTGTAGGTGCCCGACAGCTTGCTGTTCTGCAATTCCTGCAACAGTTGCGCGCCGGCGGCGGCGTTGCCGATCAGCCCGGCCTGACCCGGCAGGCCGTTGTACTCGACCATTTTGCCGCGCAGCACGTAAATGGTTTCCTGGGACAGACCCAGACCCTGTTTGAGGTAGTTGTCCATGCTGCCGTATTGCGCGGTCACCTGATCCAGACCGGCTTGCAGGTAACTGGCCTCCACGCCCAACAGCGGCGCGTAGACCGCGGCCATGCTCGGCGGCATCATCGCCAGCGTCTTGGCCACGCGGGCGGCGGTGTAATCGTTGGTCGCCAGGTAGTTGCTCATGATCGTCGCATTGTCGACCCCGGCGATGCTCTGCAGCACGGCGGCGGTCCAGCCGGTGCGGTCCTTGCCGGCGGTGCAATGGAACAGCGCGGCGCCGTCGACGCCGGCCAGTTCGTTGAACAGCACGCCCAGTTGACCGCGCATGCCGGCGTCGCTGACAAAGGCGCGGTTGGTCTCCTGCATCATCGCAATCGCATCGGCCGCGCTCTTGAACGAAACCGTGGTGATGTTCGCCCCCGAGGTGGTGGCGCCGATGATGTCGATGTTCTGGTAGGTCGCCCCGCTGATCATGGTGTCCGGCGTGGCCGCGATTTCGCTGGGGGTGCGCAGGTCAAAAACCGCCTTGATCCCCAGACCGTTGAGGGTCGCCAGATCCGACGCCGTCGGCGTCAGCGCGTTGGAGCGGTAGAACACACCGGCGCGCATCGTGCCGTCATGGGTCGTCGAGTAGGCCGTGGTGATACCGGCGACATCGCGGAAGTTGTCGATGCCCTGCAGGCGCGGGGTATCAAGGTCGGCCGCGTGGGCGGCGGCAATGGACAGACTCAACACGGACAGCGAACACAGAAGACGTGGAAACACGATGCAGCCTCATTGGAAACCGGTTGGGCTGCCCACTATCTACAACGAAATGTGACTGAATATGGCAAAACTTCGAAAAGCGGAAATGGCGGCGCGATCTGTCCGGCGGGCGCGCTTTCTGTCCGTCAGGCAGGCTAAATCCCTGTCGAACTTTGACGTTTTTTTTGCAAGAGGCAGGGTAAAGTGCCCTCTCCGGCCATCCTGGAAGCAGTCAATGAACCTCCAAAGCCCTCAAGACGCCGACGATGAAATCCTCAATCAGGCGGCGCACTGGTGCCTGCGCCTGCAAGACGAAACCTGCACGCCTGACGAACGCCAGGCTTTCCAGCAATGGATTCAGAGCAGTCCGCGCCACGCCTTCGAGTACGCGAAGATGCTTGAGGTCTGGGAGTTGAGCGATCAATTGCCCGACGAGCACGACAAGTCGAAAAAACGCAAAGCCACGACGCTGCCATGCAGCTTCGAAGAGTTTCAACGCAACCTGGCGCAGCGCAACTAGTGCGCCGCGCCCGGGCCGCTCACTCCAGCGGCCTGCCTGCGGTCTCCCGCACCATCGCCAGCCCTGCCAGGGTCAGGCACAGACACGTCATCACATACAGCGCAGGCGCGTTGTTGTTACCGGTCAGACCGATCAGCCCGGTAGCAAAGAACTGGGCAAACCCGCCAAACACCGACACACCCAGGCAATAGATGATCGACAGTCCCGACGCGCGAATCTTGCGGGGGAACATCTCCGTCACCAGCACCAGCGTCGGCACGGTGATCAGCACCAGAAACAACGTGGTGACCATCGAAACACCCAACAACGTGCTCAGGGTCGGAAAGCGGTTCATCAACATGAACGCCGGATAGATCAGCAACAGCATCGGAATGCAGCCCAATGCGATGGTGCGGCGACGGCCGATGCGGTCGCTCAAACGACCGGCCCAGATCGACAGACTGATCTGCACCAGCGCGCCAAGGCACGCAGCCGTCGTACCCATGGTCATCGGCAGGTGCAGCACGCTGACGGTGTAGTTGGTCATGTAATCGAGCACGATGTAGCTGGACGCCGTGCTGCCGATCACCAGCAGCACGCCGGTCAGCAGGACTTTTCGATAGTCACGGAAAATCAGGCGCAGGCCGGAGGTGGCGCCATCGCCCGGTGGTTCCTGCTCGGCGGTTTCATCGAGGTGGCGACGGATATACAGCCCCACCGGAATCACCAGCATCCCCAGCACGAATGGCAATCGCCAGCCCCAGCTTTCG
Source organism: Pseudomonas sp. COW5 (assembly GCF_026240005.1). Classification (NCBI taxonomy): domain Bacteria; kingdom Pseudomonadati; phylum Pseudomonadota; class Gammaproteobacteria; order Pseudomonadales; family Pseudomonadaceae; genus Pseudomonas; species Pseudomonas sp. COW5. The sequence continues at coordinate 5,974,708 of NZ_JAPHVP010000001.1, forward strand.
AGGGATTCGGCCGACAAGGTCGAACTCAACCCCAGCGCCACCAGCGCGCCGAACATGAAGCTCAAGCCCTGGCTGAACAACTGCCAGCTCCCGTAGAAACCTCGGTTTTTATCGTCGGCGTACTCCATCAGCATCGCCGTGGAGGCGCCCACTTCGCCGCCCATCGCAAACCCTTGAACCAGCCGCGCCAGCACAATCAGCACCGGTGCGGCGAGGCCGATCTGCGCGTAGGTGGGGGCGATGGCAAACAGCAGCGAACCGAGCGCCATCAGCCATAGCGTGAGCATCATCGCCGGTTTGCGCCCGACCCGGTCGGCGTAGGCACCCAACACGATCCCGCCGATCGGACGCATACCGAAGCCGACGCCGAATGTGGCCAGTGACAGCAGCAATTGCCCCAGCGTGCTCTCTACCGGGAAAAACTGTCGGCCAATGAGCGTGGCGAAAAAGCTGTAGACGGAAAAATCATAGAACTCTAGACCGGAGCCAATAGTGATCGCGGCAATCGCCCGCGCACCGATGGGTTTGCGCGTCGCGGGTGCAGTGGCAGCGGCACTGGTAATGACGGTGGACATGGGGCGAACTCCTGAAATTGTCGAAGCGGATCAGGCCAAAAAGGCTTCCACCAGTCGCACCCAGTAGCTGGCGCCGGTCGCCAGGCAGTCGTCGTTGAAGTCGTAACCGGGGTTATGCACCATGCAGCCGCCCTCCCCGTCGCCATTGCCGATCAGCAGATAACAGCCGGGGCAGCGTTGCAGCATGACCGCGAAATCTTCGCTGCCGGTCAGCGGTTTCATGTTCGGGATCAGCCCTTCCTCGCCCACCCAATCGAGCGCCACTTGCCGCGCAAAAGCAGTCTTGGCCTCATCGTTGAACAGCGCCGGGAAGCGTTGCGCCTCGTCCACATCCACCGTCGCCCGCGCCCCGAAACCGCCGGCCTGGGCCTGGGCGATGCGGGTGATGCGCTCGATCAGTTCGTCCCGCACCGAGGCCTTGAGTGCGCGCACGCTCAGTTGCAGTTCGGCGTGATCGGGAATCACGTTGGCGGCGATCCCGGCATGAAAAGCCCCCACCGTCACCACCGCCGTGTCCAGCGGATCGACAGTGCGCGAGACGATGCTCTGCAACGCCATGACGATTGCGGATCCCGCCAGCACCGGATCGACCGCCTTGTGCGGCATCGCGCCGTGACCGCCAACGCCATCGACACGGATCGTCACGGTGTCGGTGGAGGCCATGAACGGCCCTTCGAGGAAACCCAGCTTGCCCACCGGCAACCCCGGCATGTTGTGCATGGCGAACACCGCGTCGCACGGGAATAGTTCGAACAAGCCGTCATCGAGCATGCGTTGCGCGCCGCCGTCACCCTCTTCGGCGGGCTGGAAGATCACCACCAGCGAACCGTCGAAGTCGCGGCTTTCGGCCAGATAACGCGCCGCCGCCAGCAGCATCGCCGTGTGCCCGTCGTGCCCGCAGGCGTGCATCACGCCTTCGTGACGGCTGGAATACGGCAGCCCGGTCTGCTCGATGATCGGCAGCGCGTCCATGTCGGCGCGCAGGCCGATCATCTTGTCGCCGCTGCCCTGGCGCAGCAGGCCGACCACGCCGGTGCCACCCAGTCCGCGATGCACCTCATAGCCCCATTCGCTCAGCTTGCCCGCCACCAGATCGGCGGTGGCGAACTCTTCGAAGCTCAGTTCCGGGTAGGCGTGAATGTGTTGGCGCAGCGCGATCATTTCTTCTTCGAGCGCACGGATACCGGGCAGTGCAGGCAGATCGGTCATCAGCAGGTTCCTTGTTTTTATGGGGGCGTTTTCGGGTGTTCGACTGATACCCTGCGATCCTAATGACTTGCCGAATGCCGCGGCAGTCGCAAAAAACGGGGGCTGAAAACCGTGGGTTTACACCGCCACAACGGGAGAAAAGGATGAAGCTGCATCAACTGCGGGCGCTGGTGATGATTGCCGACTGCGGCAGCATTCGTGCGGCGGCGCGGCAACTGGGGGTTTCGCAGACCGCCGTGGCCAAGGCCCTGCGCGAACTGGAGGAACACCTGCAATTGCCGTTGCTGGTACGCAATGCCAGCGGCGTGGTGCTGACCGCTTACGGCCAGTCGCTGCTGCAGCATGCGCGGCAGATGCTGAGTCAGCTCGAGCGCGCGCAACTGGAGCTCACGCACCTGAGCGATCAGGCCCAGGGCCAGTTGCGCCTGGGCATCTCGCCGTGGATGGGCATGACCCTGCTGCCGGAAGTCGTCACCCTGTTCCGCCAGCGCATGCCGCAGGTGCGCCTGGAAATCTTCGAAGGCCTGATGGCCGTGGCCCTGCCAAAACTGCGCGACGGCACCATGGAGTTCGCGGTGGGCCTGGTCTCGTCGCTGCTGCCGCGCCCGGAGTTCGTCAGCGAACCGATCTTTTCCTACCGCATGGCAGTGGTCGCCCGGCACGATCATCCGCTGCGCAAGGCCAGTTCCATCCACCAACTGCTCGACCAGGACTGGGTGGTCAACTACCCCGACGCCAGCCACGAAGGCTTGATGACCGAGCTGTTCTGGCAACACGGGGCGCAGATCGACCTGCAACACATCCACCGCGCCCACTCGCCGCAACTGACCCTGTCGCTGATCGAGCAGACCGACATGCTCAGCTACTTTCCCGAACCGATGCTGACAGTGCCCGGCTACCGCGAACGCGTGGCCCGGCTCGATCTGGCCGAGACGTTCGCCAACGATGTCATCGGCATCGTCACCCCGCGCAACGCCCCGCTGGGCGCGGCGGCGCAGTGTTTTGTCGATTGCCTGCTGCAAGTGATTCGCCGCCGTGCACGCTCGGCGAGGCCGGAGGATGTCGAGTTGTTCGATACTTTGGGGTTGTTGATCTGAGGCTGTTCAAGGTTAAGATTCGGCCCGGTTCGGCTAACAGTTTAAGGATGACCCCGGCATGTCCCCTCTCGACACCTCCCTGCAAGATACCGCCGCCCCCGACGGCATCTGCTTCGGCTGCGGCAGCAGCAATCCGCACGGTTTGCACATCAAGAGTTTCTGGCACGAAGACGGCGTACACGTCATGGCCGAGCATGTGCCCGAAGCCAAATACTGCGGCTGGCCGGAGCTGGTCTACGGCGGGTTGATCGCGATGCTGGTGGACTGCCATTCCAACTGGACGGCGATGGCTTACCACTACCGCACCGAAGGGCGTGAAGCCGAAAGCCTGCCACGGATCAACTGCGTCACCGGCAACCTCGGCATCAAGTTCATCAAGCCGACGCCCATGGGCGTGCCGCTGACGTTGAAGGCGAAAGTCGAGGGTGAAGTCGGGCGCAAGAGCCGGGTGATCTGCGAGGTGTATGCGGGGGATGTGCTGACGGCGGTGGGTGATTCGGTGTTTGTGCGGGTGGATACCGAGCAGTTGGCGGCCGCCGCTCATGGGCGGAATGAAGACCAATGAGTACCAAAGCAATAAACATGGCACTGATTGTCCTCATCAGCCTGATGGGGGTTGGCACCCTGAATTGGCTGATGAACGAATCCTGGCTGATCGCCACGCAAGCAAGCGGCGAAGATGCGTTCTTGTATCTGATAATCGAGATTTTGCAGGCGGTGGCCATCCACTCGGTGGCAGTGGCATTCATCCCGCTGCTGTTGGCGTTCTTTAGAAAGACACTCGTCAGTTATGTTGTGTTGATACTGATGTTGTCGCTCTACATGCTGCTTATCACCGGCATCAACGCGGTCGGCCTGGCCATCGCCGGACTCATGATCGCAGCAGTGGCTTATGCGATATTCACAAAATCGGTCAACCTGATCCGGTACTTTCGAGCGAAGTGATCCGATCCAACGATTGCCAGGAGCCCCGGCCATGTCCGATCGCAAAATCATCATTCCCGAATCCATGAAACCCATCGTCGAACGCGCCGGTTATGCCCCGGCGGTTCTGGTCGGCGACACGCTTTACTGCGCCGGTCAGGTGGGCAGGACGGCAGATTTGAAAGTCATCGAAGACCCCGAGCAGCAATTCATCCGTGCCTGGGAAAACCTCGACGAAGTGTTGAAGGCCGGCGGTTGCACCTTCGAAGACGTGGTGGAGATGACCACTTATCACGTCGACATGAGCCAGCACATGCCGGTGTTTCGCGAAGTGAAGAACCGCGTGTTCCCCAAAGGCTTCTGCGTCTGGACCTGCATCGGCGTCAGCGAGCTGGCCCATCCGGGGCTGCTGGTGGAAATCAAATGTGTGGCCGTGCGCAGGCGGGCTATACCTGTGTAGTGTTTTTCACTATCACCGCGAGGCGTTGAACCATGGACTTGACCCTCTACTACCATCCGTTGTCGTCCTACTGCCACAAAGCCCTGATTGCCCTGTACGACCACGGTGTCGCCTTCGAAAAACGCCTGATCGATCTTTCCAGCGAAGCCGAACGGGCCGAGTTGCGGGCGCTGTGGCCATTGGTCAAATTTCCGGTGCTGCAGGATCGTGCCCGTCAGCGCAACGTGCCGGAGTCGAGCGTGATCATTGAATACGTGGACCGCTATCACGCCGGGGCTGGCCGCCTGATCCCCGACGATTGGGACACAGCGCTGCAGGTTCGCCTCTGGGACCGGTTTTTCGACAACTACGTGATGACGCCGATGTCGCAGATCGTCGCCGACCGCATCCACAGCAGAAACGCCGACCTGAGCAGCCAGCGCACCTTGCTGAACACCGCCTACGACATGCTGGAAAATCAGTTGGCGACCCACACGTGGATCGCCAGCCCGGACTACAGCATGGCCGATTGCTCGGCCAGCCCGGCGCTGTTTTACGCCAGCACGCTGGTGCCATTTGGCGCTGACCGCCCTCGCCTCAGTGCTTATTTCGAGCGACTGGTGCAGCGTCCGTCTTTCAGCCAGGTGATCGACGAAGCCAGACCCTGGTTTGACTTCTATCCCTTTGCCGAAGCGCTTCCCCAACGGTTTCGCTGAGGAACGGCCTTACGCCGGCTGGTGACTGGTCACGCAGTGAATCCCGCCACCACCAGCGGCGATGGCGTCGATGTTGATCTGCACCACGTCGCGGTTCGGGTAGAGCTGTTTCAGCAGGTCGAAGGCCTTCTTGTCGGCGTCCCTGTCGCCAAACTCCGGGGCGATGACCGCGCCGTTGATGACGAAGTAGTTGATGTAACCGGCCGCGAAGTCGTCGTTGTTCTTGTTGAACTTGGTCTTGCGCGGTTTCAGCGGTGGCGACACGGTGTGGATCTGCAACGGACGACCGTCGGCATCGGTGGCCTTCTTCAGGATTTCCAGATGCGCCAGCGTGACCTTGTGATCGTAGGATTGCGGGTCGGTGTCGAGGTTGGCGATCACTACGCCGGGCTTGACGAAGCGCGCGTAGAAATCGACGTGGGCATCGGTGATGTCTTTGCCCTTGATGCCCGGCAGCCAGATGATTTTGCGCAGGCCCAGACGCGCCTTCAGTTCCGCCTCGACGTCGGCCTTGCTCCAGCCGGGGTTGCGGTTGGCGTTGACCCAGCAGCTTTCGGTCATGATCCCGGTGCCGTGGCCATCGACTTCGATGCCGCCGCCCTCGCCCACCAGTTCGCTGCGGATGTAGGTCGCTTGCGCGTCTTGCGCCACACGCTGGGCGATTTTCGCGTCTTTGGAGTGCTGCTGCTTGTTGCCCCAGCCACTGAAGTTGAAGTCCACCGCGCCGAGACCACTTTTGTCATCGATGACGAAGTTGGCGCTGATGTCGCGCATCCAGATGTCGTCGAGATTGGCGATCTGGTAGGTGATGTTGGACGTGCCGCAAATCTCTTCGGCCAGGCTGCGTTCGCTGCTACGGCAGTAGATGGTCAGCGGTTCGTAACGGGAGATGGCGCGGGCGATGCGGCCCAGGGCTTCCTGGACGTCTTCGGTGAAATCTTCCCAGATCGCGTCCTGCGCGCCGAAGGCCATGTAGGCACGTTCGTGTTTGTCGCCCTCGTCGGGCATGAACCAGCGACCTTCGCTGGCCGCCAGCACCCGCGCCGGGGACAGGCCGAGGCCCATGACGGCAGCGCCTACGCCGGCGGCGACTGAAACCTGTTTGATGAACTCGCGACGAGTGGGCATGTGTACGTTCCTGATGTGTAAGGGGGCCGCCGAAGCGGCCCGGAAAAATCACTTTGCAGTGGCGGTTTTGAACTTGGTCCAGGTGCGCATGCGGGCGCGCATGTCGGCCTGGGGAATATCCTTGCCCGGTATCAGACGAGCATAGGTCGCTTCGTCGAGGTAGATGTCCGGGTTGTTACGCATGGCCTCATCCACGTTTGGCCGGGCCTTGCCGTTGGAGGTCGGGTAACCGGTGAAATTGCTGATCGCGGCCATGTTCTCCGGACGCATCACGAAGTTGATGAAGGCGTAGGCGTATTCCGGATGCTTGGCATCCACCGGAATGGCCATGGTGTCCATCCACACCGTGGTGCCTTCGCGGGGCACGCGGTACTGGAAGCGGGTCTTCTTGCCGGCGCTGTCCGAGGTGCGCTGGGCCTGGGTCATGTCGCCGCTGTAGCCGAGGGACAGGCACAGGTTGCCGTTGACCAGATCGGTCACCGGCTGCGACTGGAACTTGCGGATGTGCGGCCGTAGCTTCATCAGCAGATCACTGGCCGCTGCCAGATCCGCAGGCTTGGCGCTGCGCGGGTCGCGGCCCAGGTAATTGAGCACCACGGCCAGCACTTCGTCCGGTGAGTCGATCATCGAAATCCCGCAATCGGCGAACTTCGCCGCCAGTTCCGGTTTGAACAGCATGTCGAGGCTGTTGACCGGCGCATCGGCCATGCGCTGCTTGATCTGCTCGGCGTTGTAGGTCAGGCCGATGGTGCCCCAGGTATAAGGCACCGTGGCCTTGTTCGAATGCTCGTAATGGCTGCGTAGTTTCTGCAGGCCCGGTTCGATGTCGTTCATCGCCGTGACTTTCGAAGGATCCAGCGGCAACAGGCTGCCGGCGCGCATCAGACGTTCGGCCACGGTGTCGCCGGGGAAGATCAGGTCGTAGCCGCTGCCGCCGGAGAGCATCTTGGCTTCCAGGGTTTCGCTGCCGTCCATCACGTCATAGATCACCTTGATCCCGGTTTCGGCGGTGAATTTGCTCAGGGTGTCTTCGGCGAAATAATCCGCCCAGTTGTACAACCGCAGCGTCTTGTCTTCGGCGTGCACGGCCGGCATCAAACCGGCCAGCGCCAGACCCAGAGCGCCCAGCAACCACTTGTGTGAGGTATGCATATCAGACTCCTTGAGGATTCCAGCGGGCGTGAAGGTGACGGCCGTCCTGGCTCAACAACGCGCCGTACATTTCCGGGCGACGGTCGCGGTAGATGCCCCAGCTCAAGCGCTCTTCGCGCATGGCCGACAGATCCAGGCTCTGCACCAGCACCCCGGTGCTGGCGCGGTCGGCTTCGGCGAGCATTTTTCCCTTGTGGTTGCAGATGAACGACGAGCCGTAGAAATTCATTTGCAGCGCCGCATCGGTGCCCGCCACTTCGCGGCCGACCCGGTTGGAGGCGATCACCGGCAACAGGTTCGCAGCCGCGTGGCCACGCATGGTCATCTGCCAGTGGTCGCGCGAATCCAGATCCGCGCAGCCCGGCTCAGAGCCGATGGCGGTCGGATACAGCAGCACCTCAGCACCCATCAACGCCAGACAGCGGGCGGTTTCGGGGAACCACTGGTCCCAGCAGATGCCCACGCCGAGGCGGCCGAACGCGGTGTCCCAGACTTTGAATCCGGTGTCGCCGGGGCTGAAATATTCCTTCTCCTGATAGCCAATGGCGTTGGGGATGTGGGTCTTGCGGTACACGCCCAACAGGCGCCCGTCGGCATCCGCCACGCTCAGGGAATTGAAGTAGGCATTGCCGGCCTTCTCGTACCAGCTCAGCGGCAGCACCACGCCAAGTTCCCGGGCCAACGCGGCGAAGCGCGACAGCACCTGACTGTCGCGATACTCCTCGGCCAGCGCCATATGGTGGTGGCTCTGCTCGATGCAGAAATACGGCGTGGCGAACAGCTCCTGCAACAGAATCACTTGCGCACCCTGCGCCGCTGCGTCACGCACCAGTTGCTCGGCGCGGTCGAGGTTGCTTTTCAGATCCCAGTTGCACGGCATCTGGGTGGTGGCGACTTTGAGCATCGTCATCGATCAACCCTCCACTGGCCAGGCTGGCTGCTGTTGGGTGATGCAATGCACACCGCCGCCGCCATGGGCCAGGTGATTGATCTGCACCGGCACCACTTCACGGCCCGGGAACGCCTTGGCCAGGGTTTCTGCCGCGACATGGTCGGCCTCGATGCCGTACGCCGGCATGATGATCGCGCCGTTGGCGATGTAGAAATTGGTGTACGAGGCGCAGAACACTTCAGCTTCGGTGTCCACGGCATCGGTGGCTTCATACAGCTCGATCAGCTCGAATTTGCGGCCCTGAGCGTCGGTGGCCAGTTCCAGTGCACGGCGGTTTTCCCGCACCACTTCGGCGTACACCGAGCTGCGATCGTGAGTTGCATCCACCAGCAACACGCCGGGACGGGCGAAGGCGCAGACGCCATCGACGTGGCCGTCGGTCATGTCACCGGTGACGTAATCCGGATCGCCCGGCAGCCAGATGGTTTTCTTCACGCCGAGCAGGCGACTGAAGATTTCTTCCATCTCGGCCTTGCTCACACCGGGGTTGCGGTTCGGGTTGAGCAGCACCGATTCGGTGGTAATCAGGGTGCCCTCGCCGTCCACGTGGATTGCGCCGCCCTCGTTGCTCAGCGCCGTGCCAAAGCACTCGCCGCCCAAATGATTGAGCACGCGACGGGCCAGGCTTTCGTCCAGATCATGGGCCGACTTGCCGCCCCAAGCGTTGAAGCGCCAGCTCACCCCGGCCAGACCTTGCTCCGGGTGAACCACGAAGCTCGGGCCGGAGTCGCGGCACCAGCTGTCGTTGACCGCCAGCGGAATCAGTTCGATGTTCGGCCCGCACAGGGCTTTGGCACTGGCGATGGCCGACGGATCGACGACCATTTTCACCGGTTCGAACCGGGCGATGGCATTGGCGACGCGGGCGAAATCTTCCTGCACCAACGGCAAGGTCACGCGCCAGCCCGACTCCCACAGGGCTTTGTTGTGTGGCCAGACCATCCAGGTCGCGGCGTGCGTTACCCACTCTGCCGGCAGAGTCCAACCGCTGTTGTTGTTTTTGTTCTGCTGCATGGTAAAAAGCCCTTTGAGTTAAGCCATTGTGTTCAATGAAAACAGCCTTGGCGGCGTTGACGTGCATGCTAATGGCGGCCTGACGGGCAAACAAACGATGGATTTAGCGGAAAACTGATTAGAGGAACTTATCGATCATGCTGAAACACTGGCCACCCCTCAGCTCGTTGCGCGGCTTCGAAGCCGCTGCAAGACTGGGCAGTTTTCACAAGGCCGCCGAGGAACTGAGCCTCACGCAATCGGCCATCAGCCAGCAGATCCGCAGCCTTGAGGCGTACCTGGAGCAGCCGCTGTTTTTCCGCAGCGGCCGCAGCGTGGCGCTGACTGACGCGGGCCATGACCTGCTCAGCACCACTCAGGCGATGTTGCAGCAACTGTCGGTGGGCATCCGGCGGCTGGGGCAATACCAAAAGCCCAATCAACTGGTGCTCAACACCACGCCGGCGTTTGCCCGGCACTGGTTGCTGCCGCGTCTGGGGGATTTCCGCCGTCAGCATCCGAATGTCGATCTGTGGATTTTCAGCACCGATGAAGTGCCGGACATGGCCACCCAGACCATCGATCTGGCGGTGCGCGACGACATCAGCTCCCAGGTCGAATGCAGCTTCAAGGTGCTGCATGCCGACCGCCTGTATCCGGCGTGTCACCCGAGCCTGCTGAGCGTGCCGGGCGCGCAGCGGACAACGCTGCACGGCGAGCGGGAAATGGACTGGAGTCATTGGGCGGTGGAATCGGGAATCGATGTCGGCCAGCAGGATCAAGGCCTGAACTTCTCCGATCCCGGCCTGTTGCTGGACGCCGCGTGCAGCGGGCTCGGCATCGCGCTGGTCAGCCAGTTGCTCAGCCGCAAGGCCCGGGCCGACGGGCTGTTGCAGCCCTTGGTGGACGACACCATTCGCGGCCCGAACTGGGCGCTGCTGACCCACCGCGACAGCGAAAGCGATCCGATGGCCCGCAGTTTTACCGAGTGGTTGCTGGCGAACCTGGGCGATCCATGACCGGGGCGTGGCGGGCCATCACCTCGGCGATCCAGTCGATAAACACCCGCAGTTTGCGGCTGATGTGACGGTTGGGCGGGTACGCGACGTAGAGCGGCATCGGATCCAGGCGCCAGTCTTCGAACAGCGGCACCAGATCACCGCTGGCCTCGTGTGCTTTGGACATGTACTTGGGCAACCACAACACGCCCAGCCCCGCGAGACCCGCCGACAGGTAAGCATTGCCGTCATCCACCGCCAGCACGTGGCGGCCCTTGATCTGCAAGTCTTCGTGTTCGTTGTGCAAGGCGTAAGGCACCGGTTTGCCGGTGCGCGCCCAGAGGAAACCGACCACCCGGTGATGGCTGTCCTCCAAGTCCCGGGGATGCGCCGGGATGCCGGCCCGGGCCAGATAACCCGGCGCGGCATATACGCCCAGTTGCAGATCCGCCACCTTCCGGGCCATCAGCGACTGATCCCGCAGCTCGCCCCCACGCACCACGCAGTCGACGTTTTCATCAATGATGTCGACGATCCGGTCGCTGACGCCCATGTCGATCTGGATTTCCGGGTAACGCGCGCAGAACTCGGGCAGCGCCGGCACCAGAATCAGGTTGGCCAGGGGGCTCGGCACATCGACCCGCAAGCGCCCCTTGGGCTGGGCCGCCGCGCCGGGAAGGCTGGTCTCGGCATCGTCCATGTCCGCCAGCAACCTGATCACCCGCTCGTAGTAGGCCGCACCGTCCGCCGTGGCGTTGACCTTGCGCGTGGTGCGGTTGAGCAACTTGACCCGCAGGCGCGCCTCCAGTTGCTGCACCAGATGGGTCACGGTGGTCTTGCTCATGTGCAGGGTCTCGGCGGCCTTGGTGAAACTGCCCGCCTCCACCACCCGGGCGAAGGCCTGCATCGCGTCAAAACGGTCCATATCCAACCTCTAATGGCGACTCGATTGTTTGGCGTCCCCAAACAGTGAACGCCAAGGTTGCGCGTTTATCGGGCCGACGCAAGTCCCTAGAGTTTCTCCATCGCAGGTTTTCAACCCATTGAAGGAGACACCTCATGACCCATACCCAGCCAAAACGCGACGTGGTTTTTCCGCCCGGACGTCATGCCTTGTACGAGCGCAATCGCTATTCACCGGCCGTTCGTTCCAACGGTTTTCTGTTTGTCTCCGGGCAAGTCGGCAGCCTTGAGGACGGCTCGCCCGAGCCGGATCTGAAGCAACAGGTGCGTCGGGCCTTCACTAACCTCAACGCGATTCTCGGCGCGGCCGGCTGCAGTTTCGATGACGTGGTGGACGTCACCGTGTTCATGGTCGATCCGCAATCGACCTTCGAAACCATCTGGGAAGTGGTGCCGGAGTTCTGGGGCGAGGCGCCGCATCCGACCATCACGGCGGTCGGCGTGACGTGGCTTTACGGATTTCAGTTCGAGATCAAGGTGATCGCCAGGCTCCCGGAATGACCTGACATCGCGTCGATTTGCAGCACGGGCCGCCAGTCTTCAGACTGGCGGCCCGCGTTCCTTTTGCGATCCATCGCCATGCCCGACACCTTGCTCAAGCCCAGTCTCCCCGGCATCGCCCTGCGCCGCTGGCGTGTGCTGCACCGCGTCAAGCAAAGCCATGCCGCCGAGTTGTTCAAGGTCACCCAGTCGACGATTTCCCGTTGGGAAAGCGGTGTGCTGGCAATGGACCCGGAGGCGCATCAACAACTCGAAACGTTGCTCGCGGCGCGACTCGACAGTGCCGCCGATCAGGCCCTCGCACGGCTGGTAACAGACAGCGCACGCCCGGTCCATTTGGTCTGCGACCTGACCCATCGCCTGCTGGCCTGCTCCCCGGCCCGGGCCGCGCAGTTCGCCAGCCCGCTGAGCGATCTGCTGGGGCAATCGCTGTGGCGGTTTGCGACGGCGGAAATCCAGCACAAGGAATCCTTGCTGGATGACGCCGGTTGGCGGGAAGTCCAGGCGCCGCCGGCTCTGGAATTCGTCACCGGCCACAATGACTCAACCCTGGTCCCCATCCGCGAAAGCCTGTGCCGCTGGACGCGGATCGCACTTTCGGACGGCACCGCCGCACGGCTGGTGGAAACGCTGTAGGCCACCCGCCGCATATTTTATGCGTGGACGATGATCGAGGCCGGGCCTAGGCTTTGGGCCCTGCTCTCTTTATCCCGGCCACTGTATGAACCTCGAAAAAATCAAGGGACGCCTCGAATTCCTGCGCGAAGCGGAACGGCTCAAGGACGTCCTCAGAAGTGCACACACCTCCTCCGGTCGCAACGAAAGCACCGCCGAACACAGCTGGCGCCTGTGCCTGATGGCGATCGTGTTTGCCGACGACCTGGCCGGGCTCGACGTGCTGAAAGTCCTGAAGATGTGCGTCATCCACGACCTCGGCGAGGCCATCAACGGTGACATTCCGGCGGTCGATCAAGCCGGTTGTCCCGACAAGGGCGAACAGGAACGCAACGACTTGCTGCTGCTCACCCGGTCTCTGGACGACGCGCTGAGAAACGAAATCCTCGCACTCTGGGACGACTACGAAAACGCCCGCTCTCCAGAAGCCAAAGCCGTGAAGGCTCTGGACAAGCTGGAAACACTTTTACAACACACTCAAGGACAGAATCCGCCAGACTTCGACTATGGCTTCAACCTGGCCTACGGCAAGCAATACACCAACGCCGATCCGCTGTTCGAAACCCTTCGGACCCTGATCGACCGGGATACCCGAGAACGCATGAATAAAAACATCACAATCCGCCACGAACGCCCCGAAGACATCGACGCCATCGCAAAATTGACCGAAGCGGCGTTCCAGCACGAAGAACACTCCAGCCACACCGAACAATTCATCGTCAACGCGCTGCGCAGCGCCGACCAGCTCAGCGTTTCGCTGGTGGCGGTGGAGAACGACACGGTGGTTGGCCATGTGGCCATTTCGCCGGTGACGATTTCCTCCGGCGCTCAAGGCTGGTATGGCCTGGGCCCGATTTCCGTATGCCCGACCCGCCAGCAACAAGGTATCGGCTCGGCGCTGATGAAGGCCTCGCTGGCGGAATTGCAGCGCATCGGCGGCGTTGGCTGCGTGGTGCTGGGTGATCCGGGCTATTACGGTCGTTTCGGCTTCAAGGCCCATGCAGGCTTGGAACTGCCGGGGATTCCGGCGGAGTACTTTCAGGCGTTGGCGTTTAGCGGGGAGTTGCCGCTCGGTGTCGTCAGCTACCACGAGGCCTTTGACGCCACCGAGTGAGGCTTGGAGCGCTTAGCGCACCAACCACCGCGCCATCAACCGCGAACTCTGCGGCATCAGCCAATACACCATGTTGAACGAGATCAACCCGGCGACCAGCATCTTGAACAACCAACCCGGCAGACGCAGATCCGCCAGTTCCAGCAGCGCCGCCAGTGCCCACGGCATGGACACCGACAGCGGCCACACCACCAGCCACGACACCAGCCATTGTTTCCAGCGGGCGCCGGCCGCGGTGGTCATGGTTGCTGGCGCCGGAGCACGGCGCGCCGGTAGATGCGGTCGCGGGCCAGGGTCATCGGATCGCGGCTCAAGGCGATGCCGTCGAGCAACCGGCCGGGGCTGAAGTCGAGGCGTTGCTGGGCCGATTGCTGGTCCTCGGCAGGCACCAGTGAATTGAGAGTAAAGATGCCCAGTTCGACTTCCCGGCGGTTTCTTGGCCACGGGACCGAACCGTCTTCGACCACGTCGCCCGGTGCCGCCAGTTGCACGATCAAACGCATCTGCGCGGGGCCCTTTGCCAGTCGCGCCGTCAGTTCCTCCTGCAAGTAGTCGACCGGCCTGCGGGCGGCTTGCTGTTCGGTGAGCAGCGATTGTCCGGTCAACGGTTCGATGCGGTAGCGAATGACCTGCTCCTGACTTTCACGGTTGCTGAAGACCAGCGCGTTCACGCCGAAGTACTCGATACTGGTGTAGCTGGCCGGTGCCGGTTTGGGCGCTTCCAAAAAGTGTCTGGCCCTCGGATGATCTGCCAGAAATGTCTGCAACGGTAGCGGGTCCGGCGGCGTCGCAACGGTCGACGCGATGCCTTGCAGGAAGCTCAGAAAGTCTTCGGGCGTGGCCACCGGGAAGCCGTCGAACGAGTGACTGACGATGTCCGTTGACTCTCCGTTTGGCAGTTTGAAACGCACCGCGAGGCCACGCGGACTGGCCATCGGATCACCGTCCACCGTGGCCGGCACGCCACTGAAGTTGGAGAAGCGCAGCACCACTGGCACCGGTTGGCCCTGCAAATGCGCGGCGCGGCTTAGGCTTGCGGCCTCGGGTGAAGCGGTGAAGGTCCCGTTCACCAACACGCCTTTGGCATGGGTCGCACGAAAGCCCGGATGCCTGCCGAACGTGGCATACAGCGCATCCAGCAGTGCGTCGTAGAGTTTGTCCTGAGACACGGAAACAGTCCTTGTGGAAGTCAGAGGTTGTTCGCCAGCGGCGTAGACAGAGGACGCAGTCAGTGTCCCTGCCAGCAGCGCGACGATCCACGGTCGGGATAATCGCATCCGGGTCACTCCTGACGCAGGCCGGGATTGAGGGCGATGTGTTTGTACTCGACAAAATCATCCATCGCCGCCACGCCGTTCAGACGCCCCTGCCCCGACTGCTTGAAGCCGCCTTCTTCGAACTCGTCGTAGACCACCGCCCAGTCGTTGACCCAGACCGTACCGGCCTCCAGCTCACGGGCAACCCTTAGCGAGCAGCCGATGTCGCGAGTCCAGACGCTGGCCGCCAGGCCGAACTCGCTGTTGTTGGCCAGCTCGATGGCCTCGGCTTCGCTGTCGAAGACTTGCAGGGTCAGCACCGGGCCGAAGGTCTCGCGCTGGACGATGGCCATTTCAGGATCGCTGACCCGCAGCAACGTCGGCCGATAGAACGCGCCTCTGGCCAGCGGCCCGTCAGTGACCGGCCCTCCGCGCACGATGACTTGCGCGCCGGCGGCTATCGCCTCTTCCACCACTTGATTGACCCGCTGCACGTTCGGCTTGTCGATCAGCGGCCCCATGTCACTGGCCGGATCGGCAGCCGGCCCGACCCGCACCGCTTCAAGGCGTGCGGCCAGGCGCTCGGTCAGCACCGTGGCGATGTCTCGTTGCACCAGCAGTCGCGAACCGGTCATACAGAACTGCCCGGCAAACACTGTCAGCGCCTTGACCAGCGCCGGCACTACCGCATCGAGATCGGCGTCGTTGAACACCAGCATCGGCGTCTTGCCGCCCAGTTCCAGCCCGAAGCGCTTGAGGTGTCGGGCACCCGCCGCCGAAATCGCCCGACCGGTACCGGTGCTGCCGGTGAAGCTGATGACCGGCACTTTCGGCGACTCCACCAGATGGATCGAACCGGTGGCGCCCTGCTCGCTGAACAGGTTGATCACACCCCGTGGCAGCGACGGCGCCTCGCTCATGATCCGTGCGATCAGCGCATTGGTCTGGGCCGTTTGTCCGGGCATCTTGATCACTGTGGTGCAACCGGCGGCCAGTGCCGGCGCCAGCGAACGGATCATCAGTACCACCGGCGAATTCCACGGCACGATGATGCCGGCCACGCCCACGGCCTGACGGATGACCAGGGAAATCTTGCCGGGCCGGGGCTCCGCTGCCCGGCCATATTCAGTGCGGGCCAGCGCGGCGTAGTAGCGCAACTTGGACGGCACCATGCCGACTTCGAACGCCGCTTCGGAGCGGATCTTGCCGTTCTCCAGCGCCAGCGTGTCAATCAGCTCGGCGGCATTCAGTTCGAAGGCGTCTGCCAGTTCCAACAAGACCTGGGCGCGCAACTGGCGGTCGTCTTTCCACGGCGTCTGGGTGAATGCCCGCTGTGCTGCTTCGATGCCTTGGCGAGCCTCGGCCTCGCCGCCTTCGGCGTAACGACCGATCAGCTCATACGTCGCCGGGTCGATGGAGTCGTGGTGAACACCGGAGTCCAGCCACAGGCCGTCGATCCAGTTCAAAACCTTGGTGTTGTTCATGGTGAGTTCTTCCTTGGATTCAGGCGTAGAGGCCGGCGATTTTTTCGGCGGTGGCGATCACGGTGAGGTTGGTGGCAACGGAGGGCACGTCGGGGAAGATCGAGGCATCGACCACCCGCAGGCCTTGCACGCCGATCACTCGGGCTTGGAGGTCGACCACCGCTTTTGCATCGCCCGGCCGGCCCATCGGGGCCGTCGACGTCGGATGGTGATAGGTGTCGAGGGTGGCTTTGACGCTGGCCAGCAAGGCCTCGTCGGAGTCGTTGCCCTGCCCCGGGTTCAGCTCGGAATGGATCAAGCCGTTGAGCGGCGCCGTCGAACCGATCCTGCGCGCCAGGCGAATACCGTCCAGCAGGCGCTGGCGATCCTTGGGCTCGGCGAGGAAATTAAGATCGATGTCGGGGGCCACGAACGGATCGCGGCTGGCGAGCGTGACCTTGCCTCGGGACAGCGGTCGGGTCAGCGCCACCGCGAGCACGAAACCGACCTGGGTCGGGCTCTGATCGTGGGGAAACAGGTGAGTCGCGGTGATGTGAATATCCAGATCACCCTGCTCGGCACTGCGGCTGTGGGTCCAGAGTTTGGCGCCGATGGCCGGTGACTGGCGACCGATCAAGTCCGGCTTGGCGGCGTAGGCGTTGTAGTAGAACGGGTGATCCACCAGGTTCTGCCCGACCGGCAACTCGGCGACCTGCGCGATTTCCAGCGCGCGCAAGTCTTCACCGGGGCCGATGCCGGAACGCAGCAGAATCGCCGCGCTGCCATAGCTGCCGGCCGACAGGATCACTTCGGCTGCCAGCAGTTGCTCGCCATTGGCCAGTTGCACGCCCACCGCACGCTGGCCGTCGAACAACACTTTGTCGACCAGACTGTCAGCGCGGATCTGCAAATTGTCGCGAGCCCGCACCTCGTCCGTGAGGTAGGCCATGCCGGTGTTGACCCGCACGCCATCGACGATGTTCATGGGATACGGACCCACACCATTGGCGTCCGCTCCGTCGAAATCGTCGATCATCCGGTAGCCGTTGGCGACTGTCGCGTAAATGAAGGCCTTCTGCATCGGCGTGACGTCAGCATTGCCGAGTTGACGCACTGGCAGCGGCCCTTCGTGACCATGGAGCTCGCTGGCGCCACCGCTGTGGCTTTCGAGTTTCCTGAACCAGGGCAGCAGCTCCTCGTAGCTCCAGCCCGGCAGATCCCAGCGCTTGAAATCAGTGACACGGGCGCGGATCGCCACCGCGCCGTTGATCGCCGAACTGCCGCCCAACACTTTGCCGCGCAACGCGCCAATCGAGTGTTCGACGTAGCCCGGCCGTGAGGTGTAACCCCATTCGAACTCGCGATTGCCATTGGCGCCGACCACGTCACTGTCAGCAACAATCCGAGGATATTTGTCCGGTGCATAACTGTGACCGGCCTCAAGCAACAGCACTTGACGCTGGCTGTTTTCACTCAAGCGACGGGCCAACACCGCGCCGGCCGAACCACCGCCGACAATGATCACGTCGACCGGTCCATGGCGATGCAGGTTCTTTTCGGGGTGGTCACCTGACTCCAGGGCCTGGGTCAGGCCACTGCCCGCCGCCAACGTCGCGGCCGCTACAACGCCGCCGGCCAGTACGGTGCGGCGAGCAGGATTATCAAGGGTATCGTTCATGCGTTTCTTCCCTGTCAGGCGTCAAAGCGCGCCTGTTGAGGGAGAGCTTATTGAAGGGTTGGAGGACTCATAAGCCGGGGAAAAATGAATCGCGGTTTCGTTTTTCCCGAACGGTTCAACGCGCCGAGTGGGTTGCGAGCAATTGCTCCCACACCGGCGGGTTGCCGATCTGTGCGCAGAGAAAATCGGTCAACGCCTGCAACTTGGGCGAGGCTCGTTGGGAGCGCCGGTACACGGCGGAAATGTTGCCGCCACGGGGCGCATAAGGCGCCAGCACTTCCTGAAGCGTGCCATCCACAATCGCTTGCGCGGCCAGAAACGTCGGCAGGATCGCCAGCCCCATGCCGGCCTTCGCCGCCTCCATCAGTTGATGACCGTTGTTGGTGCGCATCCGGCAGCGCACGCGAAACGACTCCAGCGCATTGTTCACCGGCAGCGTCCACATCCCGTGAGGCTCTCGGTTGACGTAGAGCATTGCGAAATGTCCGGACAGCTCCTGCGGGGTTTGCGGTGTACCGTGAGCGGCCAGATAGTCCGGGCTCGCGCAGATGACGTGGCGGTTGGCGGTGATGGTTTTTGCCACCAGGGAAGAGTCCGGCAGCTCGCCGATGCGGATCGCCGCGTCGTAGCGTTCTTCATGCAGATTGACGTGCCGGTCGTCGAACTCGACGTCCAGGCGCAACTCGGGATAGCGCACCGCGAACGCCGACAGGATCGGGGTCAGGTAACGAATACTGAACGCCATCGGCGCCGCCAGCCGCAGACTGCCGCGCAGGCTCGACTGAAAGGCCAGAACCGCGTCTTCGGCCTCTTCGACCTCCGCCAGAATGCGTATGCAATAACGATAAAAGACTTCGCCGGCCTCGGTCAGCCGGGCCTGTCGCCCGCGTTCGAGAACGATGCTGCCCAGGCGTTTTTCCAGTTGCGCAATCCGCTGGCTGACCATGGATTTGGCGGTACCCAGTTGCCGGGCCGCCTCGGTGATACTGCCGGTGTCGACCACCATGACGAACGATTGCATCTCGCAAAGCTTGTTCAAGTTCTACTTCCAGTGCAGGCCAGGCACACGACCGCTGTCGGCCGTGCGCCCGTGATTGTTTTTATTCTGAGAGAGGGGATTGCTTGAGGGTGTCCGACAACTTTTCCGCCATCATGATGACGGTCGGGTTCAGGTTGATCAGCGGGATCTCGGGGAAAATCGACGCATCAATCACGCGCAGCCCTTGTACGCCATACACCCTGCCCTGTTCATCCACCACGGCGCCAGGATCGCTCGGCAGTCCCATCGGCGCGGTCGAGCACGGGTGCTGCAAGGTGCCCACGCCTTTGGCCAGTGCCGCGCGGATCTGTTCGTCGCTGCCATCCACGGACGGGCCGGGATACAACTCTTCCACGATCAGGCTTTTCAACGGTTCGGTGTTGGCCAGTTTGCGAGCCAGACGGAAGCACTCGACCATCCGGTTCATGTCGTCCTCGCTGGTCAAATGATTGAGTTCGATGACAGGCGCATCGGCCGGGTCGCGACTGCTCAGGCGAATGCGCCCGGTGGAGGTGCAGTGCATCAACTCCAGGCCCAGCGAGAATGCGACGCCGGTGGGGCTGATGGCCGGGTCGAGCAGGTGCGAGGGTGAAATGCCGATGTCCAGTTCCTTGTCCGAACCGGCATGGGACGAATGGGTCCAGAGTTGTGCGCCCACCACCGGATGCTCCTGCCCTTTCAGGGTTTCCTGGCCGCTGAAGTTCATCCAGAAGAACGCATGATCAAGCAGCCGGGTGCCGACCGGTGCGTCCTTGACCAGCGGGATGTCCAGCGCTTGCAGATCGGCTTTCGGGCCGATGCCCGAGCGCAACAGGATCGCGGCCGAGCCATAGGAGCCGGCGCTGAGGATCACTTCTTTGCCGTGCAATGTTCGGCCGTCCGCCAGACGCACCGACTGAACCCTGCCCTGCTCGATCAGCACTTTATCGACCAGGCTCTGCTCCAGAATCGTCAGGTTGGGCCGCGATCGCACTTCACGGGTGAGATAGGCCATCGCAGTGTTCACGCGCACGCCATTGATCACGTTCATCGGGTTGGGGCCGGCGCCGTTGTTGGCCTCGGGGTTGTTGAAGTCGTCGACCTTGTGGGCGCCACAAGCCCAGGCGGCTTCGAGCATCGCGCGTTGTACCGGGGTGATGTAGTCGAGCGACATCTGGTGAATCGGCAGCGGCCCGTTTCGGCCATGCCATTGCTCGTCACCGTGGGGAGCGCTCTCCATTTTTTTGTAGTACGGCAGGACGTCTTCGAAGCTCCAGCCCTTCAAGCCCTTGGCGCTGAACCTGGCAAAGTCGAACGGCAAGGCCCGGCACGCCACCGCGCCATTGATCGCGGAGCTGCCGCCCAACACCTTGCCCCGTGGCGCGTAGACCGCCTGTGGTTGCTCGACGGGGTTGGCGAAGTAGCCCCATTCATAACGGGCATCGCCATTGGCGGCGATGATGTTGGCGTTGTAGCTTTCTTCAGGGTATTCGTCCGGGTCGAACGCCCGTCCCGCCTCGACCAGCAGCACATCGAGCTGCCGTTCTTCGGACAGTCGCGCCGCCAGCACGGCCCCCGCAGAACCGCCACCCAGAATCACAAAGTCGAACACCTTGTCATGGACCGTCATCTCACTTCCCTATTCTTGTCACGTGATGTGAAGGCATGCCGCACCGTGCGGCCGCGCCCACAGACTCATCGAGCGAGCTGCCGCCCACCAGTCCCCGAAAACGGGCCGCTCCTTCCCACACAATGGACAATCGGGCTTGTATAGTTGGCGTCCTTTTCCCGAGCGAATGCCGCCCGTGCTAGATCTCAATGACCTGCAGTATTTCGTGATGGTGGTGGACCACGGTGGCTTTGCGCCGACGGCGCGGGCGCTGGGGATTCCCAAGTCCAACCTGAGCCGGCGCATCGCCTTGCTCGAAGAGCGCCTGGGCGTGCGGTTGATCATTCGCAACACGCGCAACTTCTCGGTGACCGAACTGGGCCAGACCTACTACGCCCACTGCCGCTCGATGCTCAAACAGGCCGAAGCGGCCGAGGCAGCGATTGCCATGACCCGCGCCGAACCGGCCGGCGTGCTACGCGTGACCTGTCCGACCACGCTGCTGGAAGAATGCGTCGGCGGGATCATCACGCGCTTCATGGCCATGCACCCGCGCGTCGAAGTGCATCTGGAATCCAGCGACCGGCAGGTCGACGTGGTGGCCGAAGGCGTCGATCTGGCGCTGCGGGTGCGGCCGCCGCTGCTTCAGGATTCGGAACTGATCAGCCGGGTACTGTCGCAGCGACCGCAATGCCTGGTCGCCAGCCCCGCACTGTTGAATCGGCTGGGCGAACCCCGTGAGCCGGAAGACCTGTCGCGCTTCCCCAGCGTTCATCACGGCAGTCCGCAGCAGGCCTACCAATGGACGCTATTCCATGCGGATGGCGCCGAGTTCACCCTGCAACACCGCCCGCAACTGATCACCAAAGGGCTGCCGATGCTCCGTTGCGCGGCCATCGACAGCATCGGTGTGGCGCAGATGCCGATGTCGCTGGTCCATGACTTCATCGAACGCGGGCAACTGGCCGTGGTGCTGCCGGACTGGGCACCGCGTACGGAAATGATCTACGCCGTGTTTGCGACCCGCCACGGCATGCTGCCGTCGCTGCGCATGCTGATCGACTTCATGGCCGAGCAGTTCGAACTCCTTGATGATCCGTTGCGTGGAATGCGGGCGAAAGCCTGAGTCGATTGTTTATGCTTCGTGTCTGATGCCTTCACCAAAGCGCTCTTGATGCCGTTTCGGCGATCAATGACTCTGTCCGTACGTTGTTTTTGCACTGACAGAAAAGAGCCAACGCCATGCAAAGCCCGAGAACCCTGTACCAGAAACACATCGACAGTCACACCGTCTGCACCCTCGACGATCAGGGCCATGTGCTGCTTTACATCGACCGCCAGGTCGCCAACGAATACACCAGCCCGCAAGCCTTCAGCGGCCTGCGCGATGCCGGGCGCACGGTGTGGCGGCCTGCGGCGACACTGGCGGTGGTCGATCATGTGAACCCCACCGCACCGAAACGCATCGCAACCATGCCCGACGCCGGGGGCGCGCGGCAGGTGTCGTACTTCGAAGAAAACTGCCGCGACTTCGGCATCGAGCTGTTCGATGTGCTGGACAAACGCCAGGGCATCGAACACGTGGTGGCGCCGGAACAGGGTTTCATTTTGCCGGGCATGGTGGTGGCGGCCGGTGACAGCCACACCACCACTTACGGCGCACTGGGCGCCTTCGGTTTCGGCATCGGCACCTCGGAAATCGAGCACCTGCTGGCGACACAGACCCTGGTCTACAAACGCCTGAAAACCATGCGGGTGACGGTCAACGGTGAGCTTGGTGCGGGCATCACGTCGAAAGACATCATCATGGCGCTGATCGAGCAGATCGGTGCTTCGGGGGCCACCGGTTTTGCCATCGAATTCACCGGCCCGGCGATCAGCGATCTCAGCGTCGAAGCACGCATGACCATCTGCAACATGGCGGTGGAGGCCGGCGCCCGTGGGGCGTTCATGGCGCCGGACGACAAGGTCTTCGCCTATCTGCAACTCAAGCCGCGTGCGCCGAAAGGCGAACTCTGGGAGCAAGCGGTCGAACGCTGGAAAGGCCTGCACAGCGACCATGGCGCGGTGTTCGACAGTGAAGTCAGCCTGGATGTCTCGGCGCTGGAACCGATGGTCACCTGGGGCACCAGCCCGGATCAGGCCTCCCCTGTCGGCGGAAGAGTGCCGGACCCGGCCAGCCAGCCCGACCCGATTCTGCGTCAGGGTCTGCAACGCGCCCTTGACTACATGGGATTGAAACCCGGCACACCGCTGAGCGAAGTTGTGATCAGTCACGCCTTCATCGGCTCCTGCACCAATGCGCGGATCGAAGACTTGCGTGACGTTGCCCGCGTGGTGCGCGGCAAGCACGTGGCGCCCCACGTGCGGGCGATGATCGTGCCCGGCTCGACACTGGTGCGCGATCAGGCGGAAGACGAAGGGCTGGCGCAGATCTTTCGCGACGCCGGTTTCGAATGGCGGCAGTCTGGCTGCTCGATGTGCCTGGCGATGAACGACGACGTGCTCGCGCCCGGTGATCGCTGTGCGTCCAGCACCAATCGCAATTTCGAAGGCCGTCAGGGCGCCGGTGCGCGCACCCACCTGATGAGCCCGGCAATGGTCGCCGCAGCCGCCATCACCGGACATTTGACTGACGTTCGCGCTTTCGCGCCGGGAGTTTGAGCCATGCAACCGTTCACCATTATCAGCGGCAGCGCCGCGCCGTTTCTGGCGGCCAACATCGACACCGACGTGATCATGCCCAAGCAGTTCCTCAAGGGCATTGATCGTCAGGGGCTGGATCGGGGGCTGTTTTTCGATTTGCGTTTTCTGGCCTCGGGTGAGCCCAATCCCGAGTTCGTGCTCAATCAGCCCGCCTGGCAGGAAGCGGCATTTCTGGTGACCGGGCCAAATTTCGGCTGCGGCTCCAGCCGTGAGCACGCGGTGTGGGGCTTGAAGCAGGTCGGCATCCGGGCGCTGATCGGCACCACGTTCGCCGGGATTTTCTACGACAACTGTCAGCGCAACGGCGTGTTGGCAATTGAGCTCGATGCCGCGCAGCTCAAGCAGGTCGCCGACATCATCAGCGTTCCGGCGACCGCGCATATCCGCGTTAACTTGCCCGAGCAGACCATCGAACTGGCGGACGGAACACGGATCGCTTTCGAGATTGATGAACTGCGCAAACAGTCACTGTTGCTGGGACTGGACGCTATCGGCACAACACTGCAACGGGCGGGGCAGATTCGCGCGTTTGAAGCGCGACATCTGGCAGAAAATCCCTGGCTGGGCTGAACACAAAAAACCGGGGGGCTCACTGAACCACCCGGTTTTTCATTCGACGGACAAGTCGCGGAAATACTCTTCGAGAAACTCCACGCAGACCCGCAACTTGGCCGACTCGCTGAGCCGTGTCGGGTACACCGCCCAGACGTTGGCACTCTGGGTGTAATCCTCCAGCACCTGCACCAGCCGCCCCTGCTCAAGCATCGGTTTGACGTCCCACATCGAGCGCAACAGAATCCCGCCGCCGCTCAAGGCCCACTCCATGACGATCTCGCCGCTGTTGGAGGACAGCGGGCCGCGGACCCGCACCGATTCCTGCTGTCCGTCCTTGGTGAGTTCCCAGATGCCGAACGCATTGTTGCGTTCCTTCAGCACCAGGCAATCGTGGTCTTGCAGATCTTCGAGGGTTTGCGGCGTGCCCCGGCGTTCAAGGTAGTCCGGCGTGGCACACAGCACCCGCCGGTTGCTGACCAGTTTGCGCGCCAGGTGCTGGCCCGGCAGGTCATCGCCCACCAGAATCTCCAGGTCGAAGCCCTCGCCCACCAGATCGACCACGCGGTCGAATACGTCCAGGCGAATGTCGAGCTTCGGGCAGGTTCGGGCCAGTTGGCTGATCGCCGGTGCGACGTGATTGCGGCCAAACCCGAAGCTGCTGCAAATGTGCAGCGAACCCGCCGGCTGTTGCCGGGCCTGGGCAATCTCGCCGAGAAAGTCATCGAAATCTCCCAGCAGCTTTTCTGCCCAGACGCGTACCCGCTCCCCATCGTCGGTCAGGGCGATGCGACGGGTCGTGCGGTGCAACAGCTTTGTCGAGAGCGTGCTTTCGAGCACCGCGATGCGTTTGCTGACGTAGGCCGGCGAATAGCCCAACTCGTCGGCGGCGCTGGCAAAGCTGTTCTTGCGGATGACCGTCAGGAATACCTTGAGGTCTTCGGGCAAGGGAAACTGGTCACGATTCGTGTTCATACAGCGCGCTCATCCACTGCCTGCTTCATGATTCGCGCAGGATAGCAGCGGCCATGACCGTTCGGCGCTTTTTCTGGCAGCCCCGAACAAACAGGGCTAGGGTTGCGTGGCTGGCGATATGCTGGCCACTTGGCAAACGTCTCTCGACGAACGCCATCAGCAGCACTGGAAGAAAAATCAGGGATGGTTTTTGTGCTTGCGGGTTAATGCACTCTTGATGAGTGAACAACCTATCCCTGTGTTTCGTTGCTTTCTATCAAGGACAGAAAGATGACCAACGTACAGGCGAACTTCTCTTGCCCTCTGCCACGGCAGACGCGCCTCCCGACTCCGGACAGCAGGCCGGACAGCAGACCCGACGGTTTCGGCTGACGCCCGCGGCGTCGCATCGGCGCCCATTCAATCACCACGATTTGACGGATCCGGACGGATCAGGCGTTCACCTCGCCAGGCACCACTGTCGCCAGTGTTTCCTGCCGCTGGCTGTCGCCTGCCTGTCAGGAAAGACGCCCCTCGCCTGAAGGGGATGTTCGGCAACCACCACGAGGAAACCCTCGATATGACTGGCTCAAAACACAACATGCCGCCTTACGGCGTCGCCATCCAGAGCGCCATCACGGGAGGCGATCTGCAACAGATGAAGACTTTGTTGAAGCAGCGCGATTCAACGAAGCCGGAAGCGAAGGAGCTGCAAACAGCGTACGAAAAACTGGCCAAAGAAGTTTCCCGTCTGGAAAAACACTAAGGCCATTAACCCCATTGCAATGGAGGCAATTCACATGTCTGGTTCAGTTCAGCAACAAAATGTCGGCTTGTTCCCCGTGAGCTATCGGATCGGTACGGGTCAGCCGGGGGCGCAGAGCCTTGCGCTCAACCTGCTGGTTTCCACACCGCAGCATGAAGTCAGCGGCACCTCCGCCATCACTCAGGCAACCAATCCTCCGCTGGACATCGATTCGGATGTCTGGGGCGAATACACCTACCTGACGGTCATGAAGCCGGGTGTCAGTAAAATCCTGATTACCGCCGAGGGCAATGAAGGCGGCCCCGGCTCCAACTCCATCGTGAACTTCAAGATTCAACTGGTGGTCGGCACCGACTGGCGTGAAGGCGTGGCCAATTACGAGTATTTCGACGGGCAACGCTGGCACGAACTGAACAACGTGCCGGCGCATCTGGTCGAGGTGCCCTCGAATGTCTTCCAGCCGTTCCATCCCGGCCCGGTGATTCTTCCGCATCCGCCGATCCTGCCGCTGTATGCCGCGCCGATTCAGAGCGCCATCGCCAGTGGCGACCTGGCCCAGATGAAAAACCTGGCGAAACTTGCCCAGCAGCAACTGGATCAGCAACCCCAACTGCAAAAGGCATTGGACGCCGCCAAGAGCGAAATCAGCAAGCTGCAGGCCCGCTGATTCGACCACTGAGTCCGCCATTCACTTAAGGGAGTAAGCACCATGTCGATTGGACTTTTTCATACCCGCCTCATCGCCAGCAACTCACTGCTCGGCGCTCCGGTTCTGACACTCGACCTCGTGGTCGATACCGTGCGTAAAAAAGTCAGCGGCGCTGCCAGCGTCTTTCAAAGCACCTGGCCACCGGTCAATTTCCATGCCCGGGTCTGGGGCGATTATTCCGAGGCACGGCTGACCCCATCGACCGAGAATTACATCATTCTCACCCTCGAAGGCAGCCCGAGCGGTCCGCTGAGTCAGATTGCGCAGACCTTCAGCCTCAAGGGCATCCTCGACGACTGGACCAGCGGCTTTGTCGATTACCGTTACAACGAGGGAGGCCAGTGGCACTACGTGAGGCACGTTGCTGTGCATCAGGCGCCGACCATCGAGCCGCAACCGCACGAGCGTCACTTCCAGCCGCTGTATGCCGTGGCCGTGCAACAAGCGCAAACCAGTGGCGATCTGGCGCAGCTGAAAACCGTGGTGCAACAGGGCGAACAGCAACTGGCCCACCAGGGCGCATTGCGCAGTGCCCTTGAGCAACTGAACGCAGAAATCGCGCGTCTGGAAGCACGCTAAACCGCACGCCCCGGGCGAGGCCACTGCTGGCCTCGCCCGGTCTTGCGGCGAATCGAGATCAGTCCAATCGTGCCGCGCACAGGACCGTGCGCAAGGATCTCCCATGACAGACATCCGCCCTGCCCGCTACCTCAGTGACACCGACCTCAAGCGCTACGTGCCGGTGCACGTGGTCTGGGAAATCACCCTGGCCTGCGACCTCAAATGCCTGCATTGCGGCTCGCGTGCGGGGCATCGACGCCCCGATGAACTCAACACCCGTGAATGCCTCGATGTCATCGACTCCCTCGCCGCACTCGGTACCCGCGAGATCACCCTGATCGGCGGCGAAGCCTATTTGCGCAAGGACTGGACGCAATTGATCCAGGCCATCCACGACCACGGCATGTACTGCGCGATCCAGACCGGCGGGCGCAATCTGACGCCGGCGAAGATGCAGGCCGCTGTCGATGCGGGCCTCAACGGAGTCGGGATTTCTCTGGATGGGCTCGCGCCGTTGCACGACAAGGTGCGCAACGTTCCCGGCTCATTCGACAAAGCGGTCGATACCCTGCGCCGGGCCAAGGCGTCCGGGCTGGCGGTGAGCGTCAACACCCAGATCGGTGCGGCGACTCTGCCTGACTTGCCGGAGTTGATGGACACCATCATCGAACTCGGCGCCACCCACTGGCAGATCCAGATCACCGTGGCCATGGGCAATGCCGTGGATCACCCGGAACTCTTGCTGCAACCCTATCAATTGCTGGAAGTGATGCCGCTGCTCGCGCGGCTGTACCGCGAAGGCGTGGACCGCGGCTTGTTGATGAACGTCGGCAATAACATCGGCTATTACGGTCCTTACGAACATTTGTGGCGCGGTTTCGGTGACGAGCGCGTGCACTGGAGCGGCTGCGCGGCGGGTCAGACCGTGCTGGCGCTCGAAGCCGACGGCACGGTGAAAGGCTGCCCGTCACTGGCGACCGTCGGGTTCTCCGGCGGCAACGTGCGCAACATGAGCCTGCACGATATCTGGCACTACAGCGAAGGCATCCACTTCGGCCGCCTGCGCTCGGTCGACGACCTGTGGGGCTACTGCCGCAGTTGCTACTACAACGATGTCTGCCGGGGCGGCTGCACCTGGACATCCCACTCGCTGCTGGGCAAACCCGGCAACAACCCGTACTGCCATTACCGTACCCTGGAACTGCAAAAACGCGGACTGCGCGAGCGCATCGTCAAGCTCGAAGACGCCGCGCAGCGCTCCTTCGCCGTCGGCCGTTTCGATCTGATCACCGAACGCATCGACACCGGCGAGCAAGTCAGCAGCGTCAGCGACAGCGGCCAGGTGATCAAACTGGCGTGGATCAATCAGGGCCAGAAGTCGCCGGAGGAAGGACGCATCCCCGTGCAACTGGCGCTGTGCCGCAGTTGCCTGCAGTACATTCATCCCCACGAATCGATCTGCCCGCACTGCCACGCCGACGTCGCGGCGGCCGAAGCCAGGCACCAGACGGATCGGGCTCGTCAGCAGGCGATCATGAACACGTTGACGGGATTGCTGGGGGTGGCGCCGAGTACGTTGGTGTGAAATCGGGTCCGGGCGCCCGCAGGATTCGGGCGCCTGGACCGCCAGGACGTCCTGAAAATCCGGCACTTTCAGCCGCTCCGGGAAATAAGTAGCTGTTTTCCATGAAATTTATTTGCCTGAGGGGTTCCCAGAACGCAAGAGCGCTGGTAAAGTGCCGCCCACTGTTGCAGAGGTCCTCCCGGGGCTGAACACAATAGCTACAGGGGCGTCGCCAAGCGGTAAGGCAGCAGGTTTTGATCCTGCCATGCGTTGGTTCGAATCCAGCCGCCCCTGCCATTTTTTTCCTCGTTTCACCCTCCTCCGCTTTATCTCTGCCTCAACGGCAAATCACTTTTTCGAATTCAACGTAATCGCCGAACGCACCAGCGTTTTCAGTGCCGTTGCATCTATTTCGTCGTCTTCGTGAACATCAATCGCCCGCCGGGTATTACCTTCAAGACTGGCATTGAACAGTCCCGACGGATCCTCCAGCGCCGCGCCCTTGGCGAAGGTCATTTTCACCACGGCCTTGTAGGTTTCCCCGGTGCAGATGATGCCGTTGTGTGACCAGACCGGAACGCCCCGCCACTTCCACTCCTCGATAACCTCCGGATCGGCCTCGTGAATGATCGCGCGGATCTCGGCCAGTTTCTGGCCGCGCCAGTCGTTCAGTTCGTTGATTCTGGCGTCGATCAGCGCCGAGGGGTTCCCGGTTGCCGCGCCGCTGCTGTCCTTCTTCATTTCCTTGTTCTCCGAAAACCTTGTCCGCTATCCAGCGTAGCGCCGACTGCGTCAAACGCCGGGCAAAAAAAAGCCCCGCAAGGTGCGGGGCAAAGGAATTGGTTGGTTGCGGCCAACCAAAGGAGCATCGTCAAAAGCGCTGACCGTCAGGCGTTACAGGCACTCCTGGGCAGCCCGTTCAAAACTCGACGGCATGAAACTCGACGCCAGCAAGTGGCGCTCGTACAAGAACACCTTGCCGCCGTCCTGCGCCTTGTAGGCTTCCAGCACGTTGTCCGCCGACACTTTGCTCGGCACCACGATCCGGTAGCTGCGCTGGGTCTGGGAGACAGTCGGGTTCATCGCACTGTTCTGCAGTTTCGGCACGACGCATTCGGCGTACTGGGCTGGGGTCTTGTGGGTCTGCAAGGTCAGCGTCGGGGCGTTCGGCGCGGAAGCGCAGGCGGTCAGCAGCAAAGTGGCAGAAGCCATAGCAGGGATAAAAAAGGCTCGCATGGATAAAATCCTGAAAATAAAAGGTTCGGTTCTCAAGCAACGTTCAGCGTCACGGGCGCTGCCGTTGCGATTTCTGATTTGGGTGTTCAGCCTGCACTCACCAGGGCCTTGAGCGAATCATCGAACTGCTTCAAGGCGCTGAATTGCAGGTCCCGCTGTTTTTCGATCTGGGCTGCAACCTCGGGCGCAGCCTTGTTGTGAACCCACACCGACGGCAGCTGTTTTTCCACCGCACCTTCGGCCCTGCCGATGTATTGCAGGTTGGCGTCGTAGAAGCGTGCGGCGAAGCGCGCTTCGACCTGGCTGTTACGCTGGGTCAGCAGACGGTTGTGGGTGTCGAGCATCACCACCACGTCGGGATGGGCCTGCACCAGTTGATCCAGGCTGTCGTAGACCGTCACCGAGAGAAACTGCTGTTGCAGCGAGCTCATCAGCCAGTCGATGGCCAGTTCCGGGTCGGAGCTGTCGACGAAGGCCTCGCGAATCCGCGCATCGAGCGCATCCTTGGCACCGTGCACCGCCACATCGTGGTAACGCTCGAGGTATTGCAGGTTGTCCAGGGTGTTTTCGCTGTACAGCACACCCACGGTTTGCGAATGCTGCAGTCCGCTGCTGGCGCCGCCGATGGGAAGAAAATGGCACGTACCGGCGTCGGCTGCGTAAGTCGGTGCAGAGGTGGCTACCCCGCCCATCAGCAGGGCGACCAAAGCCAGTCGGGTCAGAGTCTTCATCGCGCAAATTCCTTGAGCTGCGTTTCGATGGAGGCGATTTTCCGCCTGTCGGCCGCAAAGCAGAACTTGCGTTTCTTGATGGTCACTATTACTTGAACCAATAGTTGCGCAGCGTGCAGACTGCTGCACACTCGATCACAACGAAAACAAATGAGGATTTTCCGTGCGAACCTTTGATCTGATCCGCGATGCCGTCCTGCCCGAATTCCGCGACCGGGTGGCCGAATACCTCGTCGAATACGAAACCGTGCTGGGCCAGTCGGCGGACGATTCGGAGTCGGTGCGGGCCGTGGCCAATCAGTTGCGTGGTTATCTGCGCGGGCTCAATACCACGCGGGTGCTGGGCATGGCGGACTGGGAAGAACTCGACCGGCGCGTGCTGGACACCTGGCTCGCGCATACGCGATGAACCGCTAGACTCTTCAGGCTGCGCCCGCAGCGCCAGACCTGGAGGTGTCCTGTGAGCAATAACACCGAACCGACGACGTTTACCGGATGGGCCGCCACCTCGGCCGGCGCTCCGCTGGAGCGCTACAGCTACGATCCCGGCCCGCTCGGGGATGAAGAAGTCGAAGTCGCCGTGGAATATTGCGGCGTCTGTCACTCCGACCAGTCGCTGATCGACAACGACTGGGGTATCAGCCAATACCCGTTCATTCCCGGCCACGAAGTGGTCGGCCGCATCGTGCGTACAGGCCCGCAGGTTCGCGGACTGGAAGTCGGCCAGCGCGTGGGCATCGGCTGGTACAAGGGCAGCTGCATGCATTGCTCTTCCTGTATCGGCGGTTCCCATCACCTATGCGCTACCGCCAAACCGACGATCATCGGCAGCCACGGCGGTTTCGCCGATCGGCTGCGCACTCACTGGGCCTGGGCGCTGAAACTCCCGGACAACCTCGACCCCGCCCTCGCCGGCCCGTTGTTCTGCGCCGGTTCCACGGTATTCAACCCGCTGGTGGAGTTCGACATCAAGCCGACCGACCGGGTCGGCGTGGTGGGCATCGGCGGCCTCGGCCACCTGGCGCTGCGCTTTCTCAATGCGTGGGGCTGCGACGTCACGGCGTTCACCTCGTCGCTGAGCAAACAGGACGAAGCCAAACGCCTTGGCGCCCACAAGGTCGTTGCCTCCACCGACAGCAATGCCTTGAAAGCGATTGCTGGCACACTGGACTTCCTGCTGATCACCGCCAATGCCAACCTCGACTGGACGGCAATGCTCGCCACCCTGCGCGGCAAAGGCCGGCTGCACTTCGTCGGCATCGTGCCCGACGCGATTCCGGTGCACGTGTTCAATCTCATCCCCCAGCAAAAGTCCCTGTCAGCCTCACCGGTGGGCTCGCCCGCCACGGCGGCGACCATGCTGGAATTCTGTGCACGGCATCAGATCCTGCCGCAGGTGGAGGAATTTCCGATGAGCAAGGTCAACGAAGCGGTCGACCATCTGCGCAGTGGCAAGGCGCGGTATCGGATTGTGTTGAACGCCAGCAAATGAATGAAAGGCGTATGAGTTAACTGCTCATGCGCCTTTTTTGTGCCCGGAGAAACGCTGTTTCATGGTTTTCTCGCTGTTCTCCTTATTCCGTAAATCAAGCAGACGGCCATTTTTTAATCTTTTATCGCTATTAGTGATGCCCCTTATGATGGCTCGCGCCTGCACTCAACTCATAAAAAGGGACGTTCCATGCAAAAAAGCCTATTGGTGGCTGCACTGTTTCTGGCAATCAGCGGTTGTGCCACGCCTCCTCCCTCCTCCGTACACACCAAAGATCCCGCCAGTTCAACCCTGCAAGGCGATGCCACGCGCCCGGCCCAGGCGCAGTGGGTGCGCACCGAGTTGTATTTCTCGGTGGGGTCGATCGATGGCAAGGAAGGTATGGTGAGCCCGGCGCGCTGGCGCGAGTTTCTCGATCAGGAAGTGACGTCGCGGTTCCCGGACGGTTTCACCGTGCTGGACGCCTACGGGCAGTGGAAGGACCATGACGCGAAAGTGCCTGAACGGCTGGCGACCAAGGTGATTGTGATCCTGCACGAAAGCAGCCCGAAGCGTGAAAGCGACATCGAGGCGATTCGTTTGGCGTACAAGCGCATAACGGGGGATTTGTCGGTGTTGCGCTTGTCTCAGCCGGCGGTGGTGTCCTTCTGATTGTTTGCCCTCATTAGATCGCTTTCCCTCACCCCAGCCCTCTCCCGGGGGGAGAGGGAGCCGATTGGGGGATGCTTCAGTACTACGCCGACGTGAACGTGTTCTGCTGAATCCATAATCGACTCAGTGTTTCAGGTCGATGGATAGCGTCAGACACCTCGGTTAGCTCCCTCTCCCTCCGGGAGAGGGCTGGGGTGAGGGCCTGGCATAATTCGCCCCACCGCAGCCAACAGCACAGCCCCAACCACCAACACCCCAATCCCCAAAAAAGCCCCCAACCCCACCACCGTCACGCTGGAATACAGCATGTAAATGCACAACCCAAAGAACAGCAGCGGCAACAACGGATAAAGCGGCACCCTGACCGGCCGCGGCACTTCGGGAAATCGCCGCCGCAGAATGATCAACGCCAGGCTGCTCAAACTCAAAAATAACCAGTACACCGGCGTCAGATACTCAACCATCGTGTTGAAACCGCTCTGGGTAAAACTGCCGAACAACACCAACAACAACGCCACCGCACCCTCCGCCAGCAACGCCTTGCGCGGCACGCCATCGCGTTCGTCCCACTCGCCGAAACGACGCAGTTGCGGCACGTCGCGGGCGGCGGCGTAGGTGGTGCGGGCGCCAACCAGCAGGGTCGAATTGATGGTGGCGATGGCTGCGATGCCGACCATCAGCAGGATCAGCATCACCCCCGGCGCACCGAACGCGCGGTTCAACAACTCCACCGCCGGCGCATTACTCGCCGCCAGGCCTTCGAATCCCAGACCTTGGACGAAGGCCCAATTCAGCGCCAGATAGATCGCCATCAACACCGTCAGTGCGCCGAGCATGGCGATGAAGATTCCGCGTCGGCCATCGCGCACTTCCGCCGACAACGTCGCCGCATCGCTCCAGCCGCCGAAGGCCAGAAACACAAAGATCATCGCGGCGGAAAACCCTGCCGCGCCGGTGTGTTCCGGCACAACCGGATCGCTGGGCGGCGTCGGTTCGATCCCTTTCCACGCCAGCCAGACCCCGGCGCTGGCAATGCTCAGGAACCCGAGAGCAAGCAGCCCGACCAGAACGGTCTGGGTGATGAAACCAATGTGCTTGCCCATCAGATTCAGCAGCACCAATGCCGCAATGACCGCGCCGGCAAACAGTCCCGCTCCGTACTGTCCCAGCGGAAAAACCGCGTTGAAGTAATCGGCAAACATGAACGCCGACAACGCGATCCACCCGGTGTGCATCACCGAGAAGCGCGACCAGGCGAACAGGAAACCCATGCGCTCGCCGTAGGCGGTGCGCAGAAAATGATAGTCACCGCCCGGGTGCGGAAACGCGGTGGCCATTTCGGCAAAGCACAAGGCCCCGGCCATCGACGCCAATCCGCCGAGGACCCAGACCCAATAGAAATGTTCCGGCCCGACGTTCAAGGCAACGGTCGGCGCGGTTTTGAGAATATCGGTGGTGATGACCATGCCCAGGGTGATCAGCAACGCCTGGAATACCGGCAAATGGCGTTGGGGGCCGTTGGTTTTACTCATGCGTGATCCTGCAGAGGGTCCGCCATCCATGGCGGTAAATCTCAGAAGCCGTAAGTGGCGCGGGCGTAGTAGTAAGCGCCGTTGGTGCCAATCGGTGAGAGCACGTCGTACGGCAGGTTGCCGCCGTAGTTGATGGCCGAACCGGAGCGTTCCGGATAGTTGTCGGTCAGGTTGTTGCCGCCCAGGGCGATGTTGAATTTCGGGGTGAATTTGTAGGTCACCTCGGCGTCCAGTTGCCAGACCGCGCCATAGGTTTGCTCGGGCTGCGAGTCGCCGAAATCGAACACCCGGGTGGTCTCGCCCTGACGGGTCAGACGTCCGAGCAAGCCCCAGTGTTCGCTGGCCCAGTTGGCAGAAAACACGAAGCGATCCTTCGGTGCGGCATCCGTCAGTGTGTTGGTTTCCTCGACACCCACCAGCGCATCGTTGCCGATCCCCAGCGCGGTCAGCTGCGATGGCGTGCCCTTGGTGCTGGTGACCTTGGTGTGGTTGTAGGTGTACGCGGTGGTCAGGCCCAGTTGCCCTTCGTAGAACGGCTGATGGTAGTTGAGCACCAGTTCCGCACCGTGGGTGCTGGTGTCGGCGGCGTTGGTGAAGAAGTTCACGTCGTGCACGCCCGGCACGCCGAAGTTGTCATTGATGTAGCTTTCCAGGGCGTCGCTGCCGATGCGCTGGGACAGTGTAATGCGATCCTTGACGTCGATGCGGAACACATCGAGGGACGCATCGAAGCGTTCGTTCAACTGGAACGTCAGGCCGAGGCTGTAGTTGTTCGAGGTTTCCGGATCGAGCTTCTGCGCACCGAGGGCCCGGGCAATCGGATCATTGACCGACAGCACACGAATGTCGGTGAGCGTGCCGCCCTCGCCGAAGTTGCTGGTGGTGTTCTGGAAGCCGCTCTGCGCCAGCGAAGGTGCGCGGAAGTTGTTCGACACCGCGCCCCGCACGGCCCACTGCTCGGTCAGCTTGTAGCGGCCACTGAGCTTGCCGGTGAGTTTGCTGCCGGCATCGTCGTAATGCTCCCAGCGGGTGGCGGCGTCGACGAAGAACCGGTCAGTGAGATCCCCGGACAATTCGGCGTAGGTGCCGAAGACGTTGCGATCCAGATCCGACTCTTCGCTCGGGCGCAAACCGTTGGCGCCGTCGGCCCCGGAGCCG
This sequence comes from Pseudomonas sp. COW5, assembly GCF_026240005.1. Lineage (NCBI taxonomy): Bacteria > Pseudomonadati > Pseudomonadota > Gammaproteobacteria > Pseudomonadales > Pseudomonadaceae > Pseudomonas > Pseudomonas sp. COW5. The sequence goes on from NZ_JAPHVP010000001.1 coordinate 6,009,780, forward strand.
ATGTAAGAAGCCTCGTCACCGGCGAACGTCAGGTAGTTCTCGTAACGATATTCACCGCCCAGCGCCAGCACGAACGAGCGGCCGCCGAGGCGCAGCTCACGACTGAAATCGAGGTTGGCGGTGGTCTGGCGCAGCTCGTAATCGCCGGTGTCAAAACGGGTCGGCGAGTCCGCACCGAGGCTGACGTTGAGGGTGCGGCGAGTGGCCGATTCGAAGCGGTTGCGGCCATGGGTCAGGCTGCTGTCGAAGTCCCAATCGTCGCCGATCAGGCCCTTGAAACCGGCGGTGGCGGAAATGTCGGTGTTGTCGCCAAGGGATTGCGGCAGGTAGCCGTTGGGATAGAACTGCGGCTGCTCCGACGGATAACGGTAGAACTCGGCGCCGGTGGTATGGCGCTGGTTGTAAGTGCCGAAGCTGTAGGCCTTGCCGCCGGCCAACGGCAGTTCACCGTTGAACCACAGGTTCACATCCCGCGCCAGGCCATCGCCCATCACGTAGTTACGCTGGCCCGGCGAGTCGGCAAAACCATCGAAACCGGCACGGTTGGTCGGGTTGCGATTCTTGTACTCGGTGCCGCCACGAATGAACCCGCCCTCCTCGCCAAGTCGGGTGCCGATCTTGGCGGTGGTCACACTGTTCTGGCCGTCGGTGGTGGTGCGGTCGATGGCGTCCTGATGAGTGTGATACGCACCGTAACTGGTGGAGATTTCACCGCCTTCGGGAGCGTCGTCGAGGATGATGTTGATCACCCCGGCAATCGCATCGGAACCGTACTGCGCACCGGCGCCGTCACGCAGCACTTCGATGCGTTTGATGGCGCTGATCGGGATCGAGTTGAAGTCCACCGGCGCCGTGCCGCGACCGATTTTCGACGAATCGTTGACCACCGCCGAGGTGTGCCGGCGCTTGCCGTTGACCAGCACCAGCACCTGGTCCGGGCTCATGCCCCGCAGCTGTGCGGCGCGCACATGGTCGGCGCCGCCGGAGTTGGACTGGCGCGGCAGGCTGAACGACGGCAACAGCGTCTGCAACGCCGCGCCCAGTTCGCCGTCGGCGGCACCGGCGGACTTGAGGTCTTCGGCGGTCAGCACATCCACCGGCACTGGCGAATCCAGTACCGTACGCGCCGTGCCCCGGGTGCCGGTGACCAGCACGGTGCCCAGCCGTGTGTCATCGTCAACGTGGGTGGAAGTCTCCTCGGCCTGCGCAGGAAGTTGCCAGATCGCACTGACAACAGCGACGGCCAGTAATGAACGGGAACGGTGAATCATGTGACAGCTCCTTTTATCGCAGCTAATACCCGTCCGCTGCCGACAAAAAAGGAGTCGTCAGTCAGTGCACGGCAAATGTCTGCTGTAATTTTTGGGTGTTGGGATTTTCAGTTCGCCACAGGAATCCACGGCGCCCGCGCGACGTTGGCGGTATCACCGAAGGACGGCAGTTTCTGTCCCAGATCGCGGACGTTTTTCACATCCAGATCCAGCAACTGCTGGCGGGTAATCAGGGTCGGCGGCACCAGCACCTTGTGCCCCGGATTCTCGCCGGCGATCAGCAGCGCCAGACTGCGCACGCTGATCGCGCCGGCCACTTGTGGATTGACCGCCGCCGTCGCCGCCCAGGCGCTGTCGGGTTCCTTCATGATTTGAATGTCGGCGGTAGAAATGTCGGCGCTGTAGATCTTCACCTTGCTGCTCAGACCTGCCTCGTCGACGGCGATCTTCGCGCCTTTGGCGAACTCGTCGAACGGGGCGAAGATCACGCTGATCCCCGGATTGGCCCGCAGCACGGCGCTGGCCTGATCGGCTACGGAATTGGCAATCGGCGGATTCAGGGTGCCGAACCGCGCCTTCTCGATGATCCCCGGATTGCTCTTCTTGACCTGACTCCAGATCTCGTCGCGGCGCTCCATCGGCGTGAAACCGCTGATGTAAACGTAGCCAGCGTCGAAGTGGGTGCCGTTGTCCTTGACTGCCTGATCCAGCGCCAGACGCGCCAGCGCGTGGTGATCCTGCTCGACTTGAGTCACCTGCGGTGTGTTCAGATCGACGTCGAAGGCAACGACCTTGATGCCCTTGGCAAGAGCCCGGTCAATCGGCCCCTTGAGGGTTTCGGCCAGGCCCAGTTGCACGATGATCCCGTCCACCCCGAGGTCGGCCGCCTGATCGATCATTTCGCCCTGACTGGCCGCCTGTTGCCGGGCATCGAATACCCGCAGGTTGGCGCCCAGTGCTTCGGTCTGTTTCTCGACGCCGCGCAGGTAGGCTTCAGGGAAATCCCCGGAGAACAGATAGCCCACCAGCGCAATTTGTACCTGACCTTTATCGAACGGTGCCGGTGCACCCGGCAAGGCTTTGGCCTGGGCATTCAGCGCCAGAGCCGAAAGCAAGGCGCCGGTGAGGCATTGACGTGCGAACTGCTTGATTGAACCGTGCATGGATCGTTCCTTGAAGCATCAATGAACCGGCTCAACGCGCCCGATGCGCGAGGCCGAAGGTGAACATCAGGGCCAGCACCAGCACCAGTCCCTTGACGAAATCCTGTGCGTAATACGGTGCGTTGAGCATGGTCAGGCCGTTGAGCAACGACGCCACCAGCAGCGCACCGACCAGCGTGCCGAACGCGTTGGGCTTCTTCGCCCCGAGCACGGCGAAACCGATCAGTGCAGCGCCCAGTGCATCGAGCACCAGACCGTTGCCGGAACTGACATCGCCGCGCCCCAACCGCGCCGCCAACAACACTCCGCCGAGCGAGGCCAGCAACGCCGACAGCACATAAGCGAGCAGTTTGAAGCGTTGCACAGGCGCCCCGGCCAGACGCGCCGCCTGCTCGTTGCCACCAATCGCATAGAACAACCGGCCGATGCGCGTACGTTCGAGAAACAGCCACACCGCCAGCGCGACAACCGCCGTGATCAACACCGGAATCGGCACCACGTCCCAAAGCCGTCCACGTCCAAGGGCGAGAAACAGCGCACTGAACGAACCTTCGGTTTCATCGCCATTGGGCAGAGTCATGCCCACCGCAATCGAGCGCCCGCCCGTGGGAATCAGTTGCACGCCGATCACCAGGAACATGCTGCCCAGCGTCGCAAGGATGTCCGGCACGCGCATCTTCACGATCAGCCAGCCGTTGAGCAGCCCGACCAGCGCGCCGCCCGCCAGACTGATCAACACCGCCGGAAGCGCGCCCCAGCCGAGCACCACCATCACGTAACTGGCGATCATCAGGCTCATGGCGGCCACCGCGCCGATGGACAAATCCAGCCCGCCAACGGCCATGGTCAGCGTCACGCCCAATGCAAGCAGCGCGACAATCGACACCGACTGCAGGATGCTGAACAGGTTGCCAACCCGCAGAAACGCCGGCTCCGCCACACTGAAAAACACCACGATCAACGCCAGTACCCACAGCAGGCCGTAGCGAATCAGCGCCTGCACGAAGCGCTCGGACGTCGCCGGGGCTGATGACAACAGGGAACTCGAATCAGGCACTCGCTCTACTCCTTGGCGCGGCTTGAACAAAAGAACTTTGCGGATCAGTGCCGGCCAGCGCAGCGACCAGAACGGCGCGATCCAGACCGGCACGCGGGTACTCGGCGACCACCGCGTGATCACGTACCAGCAGAATCCGGTCGGCGATCTCCAGGGCTTCATCGACATCCGCACAGATCACCAGTGTGGCGCGGCCATCGGCGCTGTCGCGCAGCAGTTGACCGATCTCGCGTCGGGCACGTACGTCGACGCCCTGAAACGGCTCGTCGAGGATCAGCACTCTGCCCTCGCCGAGCAGCCAGCGACCGAGCACGACTTTCTGTTGATTGCCGCCGGACAGCGCGCTCATCGGCACATCGATGCCTGCGGTCTTGATCCCCAGCGCCGCGACCTGCGCCTCCACAGCTGCCGCTTCGGCCCGATTGCGGATGAAACCGCCACGGGTGAAGCGTTCGAGAAATGGCAGGGTCAGGGTCCGGCGCAATGAAAAATCCGGCACCAGCGATTGACTGGCCCGGTCTTCGGCGGCGAAGAACACGCCGTGCTGGATCGCCTGACGCGGCGAGCCCGGCTGCCAGTCGGCGCCGTCCAATTGCAATGACCCGGACAAGGGTTGGCGCAGACCGAACAGCACCTCGGCGATCTCGCTTTTGCCGGCACCGAGCAGTCCGGTCAGCACCACCACTTCGCCTTCATGCAAGGTCAGGTCAAACGCTTGCATGCGTGGCAGCAGTTTCACTTCGCGCAGCTTCAGCACTTCGCGCCCTGCGGCTCGCGGCGTGTAGACATGCGCCTCCAGTGCCTGGCCGAGCATGGATTCCAGCGCCTGAGGCAATTGCCGGGCACTGAATTCGCCGGCCAGTTGCCCGTCACGCAGAACGATGGCGCGATCCGCCACCCGTTGCAGATCCGACAGACGATGGGAGATATAAATGATCGCCACGCCCCGGCTGCGCAAAGTGTCGATCAGACCGAACAGGCGCTGCGCTTCGGCATCCGACAGCGCTGCTGTCGGTTCGTCGAGAATCAGCAACCGTGGCTGCAGAGCGAAGGCACGGGCCAGCACCACCAGTTGCCGCTCAGCCTGGCCGAGGTGTTCGATTGGTTGCTCCAGCGGCAACTCCAACCCGAGGCCGGCGGCAATGCTCGCGGCACGTTCCAGCAGGCGTTTGCGGTTGAGCCAGAAGTCGCCGTCCGGACGGCACAGCTCATCGAGCAGCAGGTTTTCCGCCACGCTCAATCCGGGCGCGATGCCCTCGTTGATTTGCTGATGAACCGCAACGATGCCGACCCGCCGCGCTGACAGCGGCGAGTTGAATTGCCGAGGCTGACCGTCCACCTGAATCTCGCCACTGTCGGCCGACTGGCTACCGGCGAGGATCTTCACCAGCGTCGATTTACCCGCGCCGTTGGCACCGAGCAGCGCCACCACTTCAGCGGGAAAAATCTCCAGGCTGACCCGATCCAGCGCACGGTTCGAGCCGAAGGTCTTGCTCAGTTTACGCACACGAATCAGCGGCTCGCAGGCCACAGCGACAGGCGCACTCATACACATCCTTATCGGCGACAGGCCAGTTCATGGAGCCCGTCATCAAGAAATGTTTGCAGAGCCTTTGATCGATTCAGCGCGCGCCGTCATGGCAATCGAGGGTTCTATCGTTTGCAGATCTGATGGGTTAGTCAGTAAAAGCTAAACGATCTTAAAAACAACAAACAAATACCGTTTTTGCATTAGCTTAGGTTCACTGCAGCCGTGCCCGGCGCGTCTCTGTTCAAGCGTTCACCCAGGCAGCCCCGCCAGCCGAAGCCCCTCAATCAAGCGGGCGAAGTCTTCAGGACGCTGAATCGGCAGCCAGTCCTTGAGGTGGCCAAGGCGCAATGAAGGGTTCAGCGTCTGCAAGCGCTCCATCGCCCGACGGGCTTTGTCCTGCCGACCACCCAATGCATGACTGGCCGCCACCAGCGCCGCTGCCACCAACAGCGTGGGCAGGTTGCCCAAGGCTTTTTCGGCGAAATCTGCGGCGCTGTCGAAGTCCCCGGCGAAGTAATGCGCGAGGGCCATCCCGACATGCATCCTGAACATCTCCGGATCCAGCGGACTCAAGCGAACGGCATGATTCAAGTCCTTGATGGCAGACGCGGTTTCCCCGCGAAGCACACGCAGAATCCCGCCCAGAAACCACGCAGGCGCGAGATTGGGATTGAGCAGGCGTGCGCGGTCAAGCAAGGCAATGCCACCGTCGACATCACCCGCCAGGTGCGCAAGGGCATGTCCACCACGCGTCAACGCCACGGCATCGTCGCGCCCCAGCGTGACCGCCAGACGCGCCAGTCGAATCCCCTCGGCGATCTCGGCCGGCCGATCCACCATCCAGCCATTGAGCTTGCGCCAGAAGTGGCACCAGGCGGCCATGCCATAGGCCGAAGCGAATTCCGGGTCAAGTTCGAGGGGCTTGTGGAACATCGGCAGCGCCTGTTCGATGGCCTCCTGAGTGCCGCTGTGCAGTTTTGCCATGGCCCGCAGGTAGTAATCGTAGGCGTCCAGACTCTCCGTCGGTTTACGTTTGGCCCGTTCGATCTCCGCGCGCTCCAGTTGAGGTGCGATGGCGCCGACGACGCTTTCGGTGATCCGGTCCTGCAGCTTGAAGATATCGTCGAGCGTGCCTTCGAAACGCTCGGCCCAGATGTGTGCCCCGCTCGTGGCATCAATCAGTTGCCCGGTGATGCGCACCCGATTTGCGCATTTGCGCACACTGCCTTCCAGCACATAGCGCACGCCCAGTTCGTGCCCGACCCCTTGAGCATCCACCTCTCGCCCCTTGAACGTGAAACTCGAATTGCGCGCAATGACGAACAGCCAGCGCAAACGCGAGAGCGCAGCGATGATGTCCTCCACGACGCCGTCGGCAAAGTAATCCTGTTCGGGATCGCCGCTCAGATTCTGGAATGGCAGAACGGTGATCGAGGGTTTGTCCGGCAACGCCAGCGCGCGGGGAGTTGCAGTTGAGCCCTCGTCGGTGTCAGGCACAGATCCGGTCAGGTCGGCACCGACCTGGCCAATGAAACGATAGCCCTTGCGGGCGACCGTACGCAGCAGACGCTGCTCTTCACCGGTATCACCGATGGCCTTGCGCACGGCATTGATGTGACTGGTGATCGTCGACTCGGAAACGACACGACCGCTCCATACCGTGTCGAGCAATTCGTCCTTGCTCAGCACTCGGTCGGGGTTGCTGACGAACAGCAGTAACAGATCGAAGACCTGCGGGCCGACAGCCACGACCTCTCCGCGCAAGGTCAGCTCGCGGCGCTCCGGGTCGAGTACGTAGTCTTCAAACATGAATGGCACAGCGAACGTCCTTTGGCGAGGCGCCTTCGACTCCGTGTTCCGGGCGGCAGAGGGTGAGAGGTCGAGAACGATAATACGCCTGCCTTGAACACGCCACTGTGTCCATCGCGGCGCACTGGCTGGACAGAAATGCAAGAGTTCGACAAGGCAAACCCAAGACCGCCACAAGGACTTCCCTCCCTCGCAGCGGCACTCTTCATTCCAGGGGCGCCAATGGTTGGCGTCATCGAGGAGAGAGACCCATGAAGATCGTCGTTATCGGAGGCTCCGGCCTCATCGGCTCGAAACTGGTGACCCTTCTGCGCGAGCGCGGCCATGACGTGCTCGCCGCCAGCCCGAGCACGGGCGTCAACAGCATCACCCGCGTAGGACTGGCGGCCGCGATGGACGGCACCGATGTGGTGGTCGACGTCGCGAACGCGCCGTCCTGGGAAGATCAAGCCGTCCTCGACTTCTTCGAGACCTCGAGCCGAAACCTGCTGGCGGCCGAAACGGCTGCCGGGGTGCGCCATCACGTCGCGCTGTCGATTGTCGGTTGTGAACGATTGCCCGAGGCCGGCTACATGCGCGCCAAGGTAGCCCAGGAAAACCTGATCAAGGCGTCCGGCCGCCCTTACTCAATCCTGCGGGCTACGCAGTTTTTCGAGTTTGTCGCTGGTATCGCTGAATCCTTTGCCGTCGCAGATGAACTTCGTGTGCCGCCAGCGCTGATTCAGCCGATTGCCTCTGACGACGTGGTAGCCGCGTTGCTCGACGTCGTTCTGGCTGCTCCGCTCAACGGTTCGGTCGATGTCGGCGGGCCCGAGGCGCTGCCGCTGGACGAACTGGTCCGACGCTTTCTGCAGGCGATCCAGGACAACCGCAAGGTCGTACCGGACGTGCACGCACGCTACTACGGGACGTTGCTCGACGATCAATCGCTGGTCACCGGCAAGCACTCGCGCCTGGGTGCCATCCGATTTGAAGACTGGATCGCTCGGTCGACAGCGCGATAGCCGTTCGCGTCATTCCCTTCCCTGTCTGCCAAGGAGACACATCATGGTTATTCGATTTTTTCTGACTGCCGTATTCGCAGCGCTGTCGATCAGCGCAGCTTCGGCCGCCGAGCCCCCCGCCGGCAAGGTCTCGGTGGTGTTTGATCGACCGATCCCCAACCTCCCCGGCAAAAGCATGCGAGGGGTGGTCGTCGAATACGGGCCCGGGGCCGCGTCGCCGTCCCATACCCATCCGAAGACCGCCTTCATCTACGCCACGGTGCTGGAAGGTTCGTTTCGCATCAAGGTCAAAGGCGAGCCGGAAAAGATCTACCACGTCGGCGAAAACTTCGTCGAGGAGCCGGGTTCCGTGCATCTGGTGAGCGCCAACGCCAGCGACACCGAACCTGCGCGCCTGTTGGCGGTGTTCGTTCTCGACACCGACGAGACGGCGCTCGTCACGCCCCTCAAAAAGTAACGCCGCAGCCAACGGTCAACGTCGATGAGCCAGCGACCGCACCAGCCGGTCGCCCAGGCTCTGCACGCCCTGGACGAGCAGGACCAGCACCACCACAGTGGCGACCATCACTTCATTATTGAACCGCTGATAGCCGTAACGGATGGCCAGATCGCCCAATCCCCCGCCACCAATCACTCCAGCCATGGAGGAAAATCCGATCAGCATCACCAGCGTCAGAGTGACGCCCGCCAACAAGGCCGGCAGCGCTTCGGGCAGCAGCACTTTGAAAATCACATGGCGGATATCACCGCCCATGGCGAGGATCGCTTCGATGCGGCCCTTTTCGACTTCGTCCAGTGCGTTCTCGACGATCCGCGCAAAAAACGGAAAGGCACCGATGGTGATCGGCACTACGGCGGCCGTGCTGCCCAACGTGGTGCCAACCACCAGACGGGTCAGCGGGATCAGGGCAATCAGCATCACCACAAACGGCAGCGAACGCCCGAGGTTGATCACCGCGCCCAGTGCCTGATTGATCCGGGGCAGCGGGTACAAACCCTGACGGCGGCTGATGAACAGCAACACCCCCAGAGGTAGTCCGATCAACAATGTGAACAGCCCGGCGAGCAGCACCATGTAAAGGGTTTCGCCGGTGGCGTTGAGCACCAGTTGCAGGATTTCATTCCAGTCGATCACGCGGTTCATGAGTGGGCCGCCCGTACGCCGTATTGCCGTAGAAAACTCAGGCCCGGCGCGTCGTGCCCCAGCGGCAAACCGCAACTGGGCCGCAGTGACGCGCCGAGTGAGGACTGTGGGTCGGCGAGCAGTCTGGCGACCGGGCCCGCCTCCACCAGTTTTCCGTTGGCCATGGACGCGGCGTGATTGCAGATCGAGCGCACCACGTCCAGTTCATGAGTGATCAGCACGATGGTCAGTCCGAGCTGACGATTGATGTCGCGCAGCAGCTCCAGAATCGACGCGGTGGTTTCCGGATCGAGCGCGCTGGTCGCTTCGTCCGACAGCAGATACGCGGGCCGAGCCGCCAGGGCCCGGGCAATCCCGACCCGCTGCTTTTGTCCACCCGAAAGTTGAGAAGGAAAGGCTTCAGCCTTGTCGTTCAGGCCCACCAGATCCAGCAGTTCCCGCACCCGTTCATGGCGCTGTGGTTTCGCGACCTTAGCAATTTCCAGCGGCACCGCGACGTTGTCGAACACGTTGCGCGAATGCAGCAGGTTGAAGCCCTGAAAGATCATGCCGATGCGCTGACGCTGGCGGCGCAGTTCACTGTCGGACAGTGCAGTGAGGTCTTCGCCGTCCAGCAGAATCCGCCCGGAGTCCGGGCGTTCGAGCAGATTGAGACAGCGCAGCAACGTCGATTTTCCCGCGCCACTGCGCCCGAGAATCCCGTAGATCGCACCATCGGGAATACTCAGCGATACCTGATCCAGCGCCGGTGTCGACGCCGACGGGTAAGTCTTGCTCAACCGCTCGACGACGATCATGGCTTGGCATCCGCCACCGGGATCACCGAGCCCTTGAAGCTCTCGGCGATGTACTTGGCCACTTGCGGCGAAGTCAGGTCCCTGGCCAGTTGCTGGATGCGCGGATCGTTTTCCAGTTTTGGCGTGGTCACCAGAATATTGGCGTAAGGGTTGTGCTCGGCCTTCTCCAGACCGAGCGCATCCCTGGCCGGCACCAGCCCGGCTTCCAGCGCATAGTTGCCGTTGATCACCGCCAGATCCACATCGTCCAGTGCGCGGGGCAGCTGCGGCGATTCGATTTCGAGGATCTTCAGGTGTTTCGGGTTTTCAGCAATGTCCTTGGGCGTTGCCTGATCGGCTGCCGGGTCATTGAAACCGGGCTTGAGTTTGATCAGGCCGTTATCCTGCAACAGGTACAGCGCACGGCTCAAGTTGGTGACGTTGTTGGGCACCGCGACAGTGCCCTTGTCCGGTACCTGGGCGAAGGTTTTGTGGCGATGGGAATAGATGCCCAGCGGTTCGATGTGCACCGTGGCGGCCACTGCGAGTTTTTCGCCGAGGGCCTTTTCCTGGGATTGCAGGTACGGCAGATGCTGGAAGTAGTTGGCGTCCACATCGCCGTGCACCAGCAGCTCGTTGGAGTTCACGCCCTGGGGGATTTCGATTACCTTGAGGTTCAGTTGCGGATCGATTTTCTGGATGTACGCGAGGATCTGCGCGTGGGGTACGGGGTCTGCCGCGACCCGTAACGGCTCCAGTGCCTGAGCACCAGAGGCACTTACCAGAGCGCCAAGAACGGCCAGGGTCAAACCTGCTTTTTTCAGCATGAGATAGTCCTTTCGCGAGTGTTGGATCAGGCGTTGGCGGTCTTGCGAGCCGCTGTTTCGGGCAGCAAGGCGTCGGCATAGAAGCGACGCGCCACATCAGGGTGCGAACGCAGCCGGCCCTTGAGGTAATTCCAGCCGACATCGCGGAACAGCGGATTGAGCGGATCACTCGCCGGGCCCCGCGCTTCGCGCAGCAACACCGCCGGCAGCGGGTACAGCGGCACCACCGCGTCGAGTTGCGCACCGAGGAAAAACGCGATGGACAAACGCTCGCTGCCCGCCGGCGGCGAGACCACGCGATGCACCGTGGCGCGCAGGTAACCGTTGGTGGCCAGTTCCAGCAACTCGCCGATGTTGACCACCAGGCTGTTGTCCCGTGGCAGCGCATCGATCCAGCGCCCCTCTTCGATCTCCACTTGCAGACCGGCGAGCTGGTCTTGCAGCAGGAAGCTGAGGAAACCGGAATCCTTGTGCGCGCCGACGCCTTGATTGCTCGCCGTCGAGGACTGGCCCGGATAGCGCATCAGCTTGATGTGTTCGTTGGGTTTGTCGCCGTACAACCGGTCGAAGGCGTTCTCCGGCAACGCGAGTGCCTGGGCGAAAGCGCGCAGCAGGCGCAGCGACATTTGGGTCATCGCCTGCTGCCAATCGAGCAGCAACGGTTTGAGTTGCGGCAACGCCTGCGGCCATTGATTCGGACCTTGCAGACGCGCCCACAGCGGACTGTCAGCCGTCAGCGGCAAAACCTCACGCTCGGCACCCAGATCGAACTGTTCACGTTGATCCGGCTGGCCGCGAGTGATCTCCGAAGCGGCGCGGTTGTAACCGCGAAAATGCGGCGAATTGATCATCCCAACAGCGGCTTTTTCACTGTCGGGCAAGGCGAAGAATTGCCGGGCGTGGTCCTGCACTTGCTTGAGCAGGCTGGCGTCGATGCCATGGCCGGTCAGGTAGAAAAAGCCGACATCGCGAGCAGCGTGGCGCAACTCATCGAGAAAGGTTTGGCGCTGCTGCGGTGTACCGTCGAGCTGGGACAGGTCGAGGATGGGTAATGCGGTGATGTCTGAGGTATGCGGCATGATTCACTCCCGTGTGAATCAAACCTGAAGAGCCTGTGATCGATTCAGCGTGTGCCGTCATGGCAATCGGGAGGTCTATCGGTTTGATGCTTTGATTCGTCTGTGAATCAAAACTAAACGATATATAAAACTCCGAACAAATATCTTTTTTGCATTAGCTTAGGCCTGTCTATCGGGGGCTCAACTGACCTGAAGACCGACTGCGGCAATCGACTTGCCGTTGCAGTCGGTCCTGAATCGGCTGACGGCTACAGACCGACGCGCTTCAGCCCTTCGCGCATGCCCTGATCCGCTTGCTCGCACCATTGTTTGAGTGTGAGGTTCGGCGGCAGGTTGCTTTCCAGGCTCTTGTATTCCCCATCCGTGAACACTTCGCCTTTACGGCCAGACTGTTCGTTCTTGTCGCCGTCACGCTTGTCGAAATCGCCAGGCATGTTGCCCACGAATGCGGCCATCTTGTTGGCGTTCTCGGTGCTGTCCGCTTTCAGGAATCCCTTGTCGACACAGCTTTTGATCAGGCCTGACATGTTGCGACCGTTGTCGTAAATCCCTTTCAGGGTGGCGGCGTCCTGGCCTTCGGCGTGGGCGAGCGAGTGGGTGCCAAACGCGGCTGCCATAGCGAGAATCAAAGAAGCGGTCTTCATATTTATTCCTTTAAATGGTGGAGAGTTTTGAGCTCTAGTTTGGGTGAGGCGGGTTTTGTTGAAATGACGCGCCGAAAAGTCCGCGTCATGGGAGACGGCAATCAATGCACATGCATGGATTCAGCTCACCACGGCCCCTTTGGGTCCACTGGCGATCAACGCTGCACCGCAGGCGGTTTTCATGCCATCGAGCGCGATGGGCACACCATCGACGGTGTAACCATCGGCCACAAAGTCTTCCTTGAGCCTCTGAGATTTTGCAGTCAGTTCAGATTCGTCGTTGTAGATCTGGGTAAGCTCGGTTTCCAGCCCGTTACCAAAGGAGTACAGCTCATCCTTGAGCCGGAGATTACAAAACCCGCCTGACGCTTGATATCTGGAAGCGAAGACGATGTAAGCGTCGGGCAATACCAGATCGTTAACTTTCATAGATGTAAAAAATGAATATTCCCCCATGTGAGGGTGCTATTAGCGGAACGCAAGTCAAGTTGCATCGTTTACTTATCGGCATCCCCTTTGGGGTTGCTCGCAATCAGGCTAGCGCCACATTCAGTCTTCATGCCGTGCAGCGCGACGGGAACTCCGCCGACATCAAGCGTAGCGCTGCCCTCCGAAATCGGAAATTTCCCTTTGCATTGAGGACAGTCGACATTGTGGCCCACGCCAGCAATAGGCTTGCCGTTCAGATCGGTGTTGTTGAACGCCTCAATTACGGTACCGCCATGGCTGGTGGAGTCGCCTAGACGAATGATATCCATGTCAGATCCTTGATGTCGTCGACAGGGTGGATAGTGCCTGCCAAAAGTTTGTTCGCAGATTGATTGTTCTGGTTTCGCCGCTACCAGTAATGGACTTCCCCCCCCAGCATCAAAAATACAAGTGCGATACCCAGATTGCCGAAAAACAATGGCGCGACAGTCAATAAGAGCTGGAACACAATCGCGGCTTTGAAACCGCCCGACACACCATGACGCCCCCAGTACACGGCATGGAGTATGGCGGTCAGTGCGTTTGCTACCCAAAGCGCACCCAAGGCCATGATGTAGTTTTGCTGTGCTATGCGCAGCACCATGAGCATCACGGCAAAAAAAGCAATGAGAAAGGAAAAGACCAACAATCTGGATCGACCCGCATCAATCGGGTCGGTGATGGGAGATTGCATAAAATGACCGTCCTTGGATGTGTCGAGAGTTTCGGCTCAGAAATCACTTCAAAGTTTATCCATCCAGTTCTGCGACGAAGGCAAGCTGGTCAGGAACTCTTCCAGGACATAATCATCTGCTGCGGCTTTGCTGACAACCTTTGGTTTGTCCGGATCAGGTGGTCGCGGCGCTCCACCCGTAGGTGGCAGCAATGCCGATGGGCGTAAGCGGACGCTGTCGATGATGGCGTCCCAGACTTCGAAGAACTGTTCTTGTGTCGGTCTTCCGTTAGTCTCTTCGTACTCAGGAAATGCTCCCAGTGAGGCCGGTTGTCGAGTTGTCTGATAGGTCGTGTCCATCCCCAGATTGATGCCGGGAAGCGGCGTGGGCGTTGCGCGCCCGGCATAGGCCCACTCACCGCCGATATTGGTTTTGAATACCTGGGGTTCTTTCTGTTCGGTCCCCCCCATGACGTACTCTTCACCTGCCAGCTCTCCGACTATCCGTTCAACTGCCCGGTATTCCTTGCGACCTGCAACAACACCAGGTTCGGCCAACAGGCGCGCGACCAGTCCTGCGCTTTCCTTGTCGGCCTCACGGCGACGCTCAAGCATGGATTGACCCGGCTCCCACACGGCCGCCTCTCTGACAACCAACGAGAGATCAAGAGGCAGTGTGAACCCCCAACTCACTTCTTCCTGATCTCCATTGGCAATGTCGTAGTAACCATCAATGAACGTATGGCTCAGGCAAAGACCAGGCCTGGTGGGAATCTCGTCGGCTTCCCGTGAGTGCAATCGCGGGAACAGCTGGCTGATAGCAGCCTTTGCATTGAGTGACGGAGATATCCTGAACAGGTTTCCATCTCGCCAAAGGTAGCCTTCAGCCTGATGAAACAGTTTCTGGACCACCGTTTCGTCATCTTCGGCCAGACCTTCGACGTACTCGAACTCGTAGGCGAAAAGAGTGCCCCCTTCGGTCGAGGTGATGCGCTCGGACGGTTGTAGATAGGCCTTGCCGTTTTGATCTTTCTTGATGGCCTGCACCTCTTGCCACCGGCGCTCGATCAATTCGTCATACTGATCCTGGCTGATGCCTGTAGTCACGGCGACAGTCAGGTTGCCGATCTGTGCACTGCTGGCGTTGGCGGACCAGGTTGTGCCTTGTGGCAGGTCGATCAACAACCGGCCGACACAATGGTTTTGCATGTTTCGGGTCAACTCACTCATCGGATGGCTCCGGTCTGTCTGGCGGGCATGCAACTGGCTACAGCCAAAGGTCTGGGCCCCCAGTAACGAAACAAGAAGGACAGTTCGTGCCAGAGAGTACCGAGCGTTCACGCGGGTAACTTCCTGGCGTTGGCACCAATTCGCAGAACGGAATAGAGCGTCAGGTTTTGCACGTTTCGGTTTTTGTAGGAGCCTTGATGGTCAAAACCCGTCATGCGCGCGGCAAACACGGCCTTCTCCGCCGCGTCTTCAGCTGCATGCGCGGGCACGGTGCCATCTCCGGCCTGATCCTGGCCCTGGATGTCCGCGGTATAACCATCTCCCCGACTGTTATGTATGACCGCGGTGCCTTGCTTGTTGATCCAGCTTTCCTCACCGACATCGTTGGTCATCATGGCCCGTCCCTCATGGTTATCCCCTGTAAGGCGCAAAGTTATCGCTTGTTCACGGGACGGGGGAGGCAGTGGGGTAGGAGGCATACCTGGCCTGCTTGAAGGAAGGTATCCGGTGATCATTTTCCAGGTGACCTTGTGAAATGCCTGGTGGCTGGCGTCAGAGCCAAAGTGGACAAAGCTGTTCGGGTGATAGTAGTCGCCCAATCCCATGTGGAACGCTTTGGCCTGTCCGAGCATTTTTTCGTAGTTGCTCCAGGCACTGATCAGCGTTGCCTGAGTGGTATTTCCGACCGGATTGATCCAGGCAGCATTCATCAATCGCCACCAAGCATTCTGTTTCAGATAAATCTGCGTATAGGGGTCTGGTCCGTTCGGTAACTTGAACAGCTCTTTGCCATCGTATGTCGCGCGCAGCCATCCTTCCCCATAGCGCTGATTAGGCAGCAGCTCCAATGGGCCGGCAGCATTGGCAAAGATGGGCATGATTTTCTTGCCCGTCCCGCCCAGTCCTATCGCTCCAGCAACGTCCTCCCAGCCGGCGCGGACGCGCCGATAAGCGGTACCCGCGCCGATGGCAGGCTGAACACCGTGTACCACTCCCTGGATCAGGTCTGGATTACGTTTGGCACACATGCGGGCAACCAGTCCGCCCATCGAGTGTGTAACCAGAATTACACCGTGCTCGCATTTGACTTTGAGCTCTTTTCGGCATCGTTCCAGCACGGCCCGGATTCGCCCTGCCAGATAGTCTGCTGCCTGCGAATTGGAATTGAGCCAGTTGTAGCCTACGGCGTAAACCGGGTAACGGAACTCGGCCGCTGCCTTCAAATCATCTGTTTTAAGAGGACTGTAGCCTTTCAGACCACCCCAGATAGAGGTGTCGCGCGGCAATGCTCCCATTATCCCGGGATAAGGGCGGCCATCCTGGGCCAGGATGAATCGTAGCTGTGCCTCCAGGAAATTCAGGATCGGTCCATAGGAATCCAGCGACACTGAGCCCCATCCACGGTTTCTCGCCTCCTGTACGGGAAGTGTGGTGACAAACTTCGTCACGGTGGCCAGATCGGAGTCTTCGGGAGTCGAGAATGCACGGGTTTGTTGCGGGTCGAGGAGTTGCTTGCGTTCAAGGGGCGTCAGGGTGTTGTAGCTTTTCCATTTTGTTAAGCCGGCCACCCACCCCGTGGCGTCGTCGGGAAACCAGGCCCAGTTATTATCGTTGCCCATCAAGCGAGCATTTGGTCCTGTCGCTATCAAGGGGCTGCCCATGATGCCGGGGATGAAAATGACCGGAATGGCGTTATCCGGTGGTGCGACGAGTTCCGCGCGGGTCAGGTTGGAAGCGCGACTCATGGTCACGCGCGCCATGACATTTCCATCCGGCCCAATTTGGGTAGGAACCGGCCTTGTTGGTTCACTCATTCAGGCTCTCCCTGCCTCTGTGCTTTATGTTGACTGAAAAAGCATTCGTCAGCTTGGGCCGCATCATTCGGCAGGCCCGAGAAGATGGAACTCGTAGCCTTCTGTCGTCAGCCCCTGCTGCAAGGCAGCCCAGCCATCTCCGTCCGTCACACCCTCCACTCGCGCGCCGTCCGCCCGTGTCATCGCGTAGCGATAGTTGGGCAACGGGTTTCCGTTACGCACCACGCGCACGCGTTCATTGAACGGAGTCTGCGCCCAGGTATTGAACGTCGTTGAAGCATGGGCGGGACCGACAAGGCTGTGTTTACCGGCTTTGACGATGAAGTTGCCTGGCATGCCCAGTTCAATGTTGCCGCCTTTGAGCGTGAGGTAAGCGCCTGCGCAGGTGAGAGTGATGTGCTCCTTGGCGCTGAGCACCACATGCTGATTGCTAGCGCTGATTTCTACACTCTGATCGGCCTCCAGGCGGATGGTGTCCTTTTGGGCCTGCAGCAGCATCGGCCCTTGATGAGTGATCTGGCGCATTTCGCCGCTTTGGGCAAAAAGCCCCAGATCCGCCCCGGCGTTGATCACGAATTTTTGTCCACTGGTGAGTTGTTGATTTTGTTGCGCAACCGTATCGATATGTCCACCCGCCGCCAGGGTCAGCGAGTTGGGGGAAACCGCCGCGATACCCGCCTGACCGCTCAGGGCGATTGCCGGGTTTCCACCGTTGGCCTTTCCTGACTCGTCGTTGGCGCCATGCCCCAGGTCGCGCACTGCTTCACTGAGTGCCTTTTGCTGCTCGGTATCGTGATCGATGCCCTGATGTTCTTGAGCGTAATCGCCCAGTTCCTTTGCCAGTTGAAGTGCAGCTTCCAGTACTTGAACCGCCGTGGCCCGGTTCAGGTGCCCGCCGTTTGCATTGATCTGCTCTTCAGTACTGAGCAACAAGCCCTTCGCCGCGCGGACTGCACCATGTTCGTCAGTGCGCAGTTCGAATCCTTCGCCCCTGGGATCGCCGCCATTCGGTCGTGGATGGGTCAGATAGCCCAAATGTAGCGCGGTGCTGCCGTGATCACTCATCAAGGCCGCACTTATCTGCTTGGTGGTATCGTCGATTCGCAGTTCGTTGGCGCGGTTACCCTTGTACTCCTTGCTTTTGATGGTGCTGAGTATCTTGTGATCAGGCAGTCTGTAAGGAGGCGAGTTGGTCGCGCGGTAAGTTCGGCCCGTGATAATGGGTTGATCGCAATCGCCATCGAGATAGTCAACGATCACTTCCTGCCCGATGCGCGGTATCGCCATGTGGCCCCAGTCTGCACCCGCCCAGTTCTGTGACACTCTGATCCAGCACGTACTGAATTCGTTGTTCTTGCCTTCCCGATCCCATGGGAACTGGACCTTCACCCTGCCCCACTCGTCGCAATAGATCTCCTCCCCCTCAGGACCCACCACGGTTGCAATCTGGGGGCCGTCGATTCGGGGTCTAGGCATGGGTTCCGGTCGCCACTCGGTGTCCTCGCTGACGATTTCCGCCACGAAGTCGTAACTGACCCCCACTTGTGTATCAGCCGACTCCTCCTGCTGACTGGTATGTTGCACCCCCTTATGGGTGATGCGTATCGAGCGCCACCAGCGATTGAAATCGTCTCTGGGATGATTGGACAGTTGGAATGAAAAACCGGGTAGCAAACGCGGGTCATCACCTTCCACCCTTGCTACGTGAGCATCCCGGCGGCGACCGCGAAGACGGGTTTCAGTGAAGAACCTGCCGGCCGAGCTGACCTTGTAGCGCCCGGGATAGTCGTAACGCTCATAGCTTTGCGCCTTGCCCTGCAGGTCCTCACCGATGAGGTGATGTTGCTGGTCATAGACTGGGCGTTTGAAGGTGTAATCGCGTTGCGTCTGTTCGGTGGTGCGAACGCTTTCGGTATAGCTGAATGTGTAGAGTCCAGGGTGCTCGGCGTCCGCCACTGGCTGTGGCGAATAACGCACCGGCCCGCCTGGAACGCGTTCTTGCACATAGAGTTTGTCGCCATGAATCAGCGTGTGGGTATCGGCATCGAACTTGAAATAATAAAAAAGACCTTCTTCGGTTGAAAGTCTGTCAAAGAGATAAAGGTCAGTGTCCCCGGTCTGGGTGCAATACTCCCGGGGCAGGTGCTCTACATTGATGTTTTGCTCATAGTTCATTATCCCGTGTTCAGTCAGCACGGACTTCAGGATCTCCGGGACATTTTTTTGCTGGAATATCCGCCAGTCTGAACTCAGCGCCAATCTTGCCAGTTGTGGCTCTACGACAACTTGGTACCGGGTACGACGGAACCCGGTTTTGCCTTGGGTGAAGCTGGAGACCAGTCCATGGACATAACGAACCGGCGTATTTCCTTGCCAGATTGTCAGTAGCGCGGGTTGGTCGAGTATTTGTCCGAAGTCGATGTTCGAGCTGAAGCTGGCAAGCTCGACCGTCAGACGAAAAGGTTCACAAAGTGCTTCTTCGAGCGTGAACTCAACCACTTCAAACTCCATGCGTCCGGACAGCACGGAAAATGTAAACCTCAAGTCCCTTTGACGCATTGAACTGCTCCCTGGTTGAAGACGTGCCGGATCGAAAAACGCTGTCTGCGAACCTTGTCCGTCGAAAAACACCCTGACCGTTATCGCCGGTCAGGGTGATCGTCTCCACGATCAGACGACTGGAGCACGCCAGTCATCGGAACCCGAAGTACCGGATACTTCGTGGGTCCAGGTGATTTTGCGGTAGGTGAACTGCACTTCTTCCAGGTGAGTGAAGTGCGCGTTGCCTGGATCCTGGCAGTTGTGCATTTTGTTGTTGATGGCGACGATGATCGCGTCTTCCAGTTTGGTGGTGTAGTAGTGCTCTTGGGTACCTTGAGCCGAAGTGCGGTACCACTGGATAACGATTTCGCTCATGCGCTCGCCGGAGGTCAGAGCGGCTTGCAGCAGAGGCGAAGCCTTGTCGTAGACCTTGGTGATCACAACTGGCTTGTGCACGCGCTGACCGGTTGGCTGACCGGATTGCGGGTCACGCGGGATGATCACGTCGTGGGTGAAAGCCTGAACCATGACCTGGTCTTCGTGGCCTTCCTGAAAGGTGTTGCCAACGGAGTCGGCGGTGAAGGCGCCGGCAGTGATCAGGCCTTGTTTTTCGCCGGTAACTGACATGTACGCGGGTGTTGCCATGGGATGCTCTCCTTGCTCAAAAGACAGGACCGGACGGCGTGATTGCCTGTCCAGGCGGCAAAGGAGGAATCAAAAGTCATGCCAGCCATCACATGGCCATTACCCATCAAGGGCTTACGAATCTTGCGTGAGAATTTTCCATTCTTTGCTGTAGGAAACAGCGAAAAAGTGCGCAAGAAGTTGCGCAGTACTGTGCAACTTCTTGCGCACATGGCTGGAGACCTTGATCGGCAAGGCCTGCCGGGGTTTTGACCGGAGTTTTATTACGGACAACTGCGCAACTTTTTGCGCAGCTCAGCAATTCCAATCGGCTCCACTGAAACAGGGAAACCGTCCATAGATAACGGTCCGATCAATCCCCAAAACGACAAAACCACCTACGGCTAAACAGGTGGTCTTGATCTGGCTGAATACAAGCGAATGTCACCGGCCAGCATGCTGCTCGAGCAGCGAGAACGCCTCGCCGGTAAACCGATAACTCTTGTCCGGCTGAAACACGATAACGCCCTCCTCGCACAAACGCTTGAGCACTTCCCTCACGCTGACGAACTGAATACCGCTGACAAACGCCTGCAGATACCCATGCACCCCGCGCCCGCCAACGGCGCGTCCTTCCCGTGCAGCCACCAGCAAGGCATCGATCACCTTGATCCGGATCAGGCTGGTGCGCAGCCCGTAATAATGCAGCAGTTCGCGGATGTGCTCATTGGTGCTGCGCTCGAAATCGAAGGCCCGCTGACCTTTCGCCAACGGGAACTGCGATTGCTTGCCAGAGGACGTCGATGCCGGGCTGGTTAACATTCGAATGCTCCTTTTTATGATCAGCCGCTGTGCGTAGCTATATATAGAAGAAGGCGCACTCGACGGCTCCGCCATCAAGTGCGCCCTCCGATCAGAAGTCGACGGTCGCCGACAATTGCAATGTGCGTGGATAGCCCGGGGAGAACGCGCCGTAGGACGCCACACCCGACCAGTACTCACGATCAAACACGTTCTGCACCGTGGCGCGGAATGTCGTCGGCCGACCTTCGATCTTGGTGGCGTAACGGGCGCCGGCGTCGATGCGGGTCCAGGATGGCAGCTCCTGGGTGTTGGCCTGATTGACGTATTGGCTGTCGGTATAGATCGCGCCGCCGGTCAGGGTGAAACCTTCGACCCACGGTGTATCCCACTCGGCCCAGAGGTTGGCCTGTACGTCCGGCACGCCCACCGGTTTGTTGCCACGGTTGGCAGCGGTGGCCGAATCCGTCAGTTCGCCGTCGAGCAAGGTCACGCCGCCCATCAGGCGAGTGCCCGGCGCCACTTCGCCGAACATGCTCAACTCGACGCCACGGTTACGCTGCTCGGCCTGCACCGAGAACACGTTGCCGGCGCCGATTTCGCCACTCGGTTTCTCGATCTGGAACAGCGCCAGGGTAGTCATGAAAGTGCCGTGTTCGTACTTCACGCCGACTTCATGTTGCTTGGATTTGTAGGGTGCGAAGGTTTCGCCGGAGTTGGCCGCAGTGCCGGGGGCGATGTCACCTTTGCTCAGGCCTTCGACGTAGTTGTAGTACAGCGAGACGTCTTCCCACGGTTTGACCACCACGCCCGCCAGCGGTGTGGTGGCGCTGTCGTCGTAACGGGAGCTGACCGAACCGGATGCGCTGTAGTTACGCGACTCGATGTCCTGTCGGCGCACACCGAGGGTCAACTGAATCCGGTCATCGAGAAAGCCGAGGGTATCGGTCAGTGCGACGCCGGACAGTTCTGACTCGGAAATGCGCAGCACTTTCGGCGAGTTGATGTACTGCTTGGGCACATCCACCGGGTGGTAGATGTTCGAGCGTATTTCCGTGCCGTTGTTGATGCCTCGGGACAACTCGTCCTGGTAACGGGTCGCCATGATCGTGGTCGTGTGAGTGACCGGACCGGTGGCGAACAGCGCGCGCATCCCCACATCGGCGGTCGAACGGTCGACGTTGAATTTGTAATAGCCAGGGATGTTGCTGGTGTCGCCGGCGTCGTTGAGGATTCGCGGCACCTGGTCGGACATTCGTTTGACGTCGGAGCGACCACCGCCGGCGTGGGCGAACACGGTCAGGTTGTCATTGAGGTCGTACTCGCCGCCGAGCAATGCCGACTGTTCCTTGGTGTCCGACCAGCCCCAGTCCTGCGGCAGATTGGTGCGGCCGTTTGGCGCCGATGGAACCTTCACGCCCGGCGCGATGGTGAACGGTCGCGAGGCCGCGTCGAAGCTCTCTTTCTGGCTGATGTAATCCAGGTTCAGGCGCAACCGTTCGCCCTTGTAATCGAGTGCGATGGCGCCGATGTCCAGTGCGCGCTCCTGATTGTCGATCGCGGTATCGCCGCCCTGGGTGCTGCCGTTGAAACGGATGCCGAACTGGTTCTCGCTGCCGAAACGTCGACTGACGTCCAGATGCCCGCCCACTTGCGAGTCGGACGCGTAAGTGCCGGTGAAGCGGGTCAGATCTTCGTCCAGTGGTCGTTTGGGCACGATGTTGATCACGCCGCCGACGCCGCTATTCGGTGAAATCCCGTACATCAGCGCGCCCGGCCCCTTCAGCACTTCGACGCGCTCGGCGTATTCGGTGAACACCCGGTAGTTGGGCGCCACGCCATACACACCGTCGTAGGCCAGTTCGCCGAGGTTGCCCTCGCCTATCGCAAATCCGCGAATGAAAAACGAGTCGACGATACCGCCGGTCTGCCCGGTGGAGCGCACCGAAGGGTCACGCTCCAGGGCATCGGCCACGGTCACCGTTTGCAGGTCGGCGAGGGTTTTCGCGGTGTAACTGGTCACGCTGAACGGCGTGTCCATCACGTCCTTGTTGCCCATCATCCCCAGTCGCGCGCCCCGGGCGACCTGGCCGCCAGCGAGCACTTCCGGCAATGCAGTCGCGCCGTTGTAACTGGCGTTGACGTTGGTGGTGTCCAGCGTCAGCCCTTCCGTGGAGACGGTGTCCTGTTGCTCGGATTGCTTGGGGTCTGCTGCCAAGACAGTGGCGCTTCCTGCGGCCAGAATAGAACTCAGCATGGCGGTGCGAATAGCCAGGGTTAACGCGCGTTCACTGCAAGGTCGACGTGCAACAGACATGACGATGGGGTCCTTCTCGAATGGCTGAAAATGGTAATGACTCCTATTTGCCAGCCAGCAATCGAAAAAGTATCAGCGTCGTCGGAATTTTTTTGGCGATCGGGTTGCGCAGAGGATGGGCGGCAGAAGCCCATCCTCCGGCACAGGTCAGTCGTACAGGCATTGCAGCGGAATGGAGATCACCGGCAACGCGGGATTGAACGCGTGCCGGGTGGTCTTGTACGGGAACAGTTCGCCGCGCTCGATGGTGGTGAAAATCCGCGCCACCTCGAACGCCTGCCCGGTTTGCCAATGCCGCACACAGACGCGCGGATCGGCGTAGTCGAGCTGGATGCACGGCACCCGTTTCAACCCCAATGCCCGCGCTACGTTGAACCGGTGATTGCCGTCCATCACGATGCCCCGGGAGCGCTCGACGATGATCGGTTCCAGCCAGTGTCCGGCCTGGATGATCGCCTCGCGCAGCCGCTGCACGTTGAGCGGATCGACCTGCTCGGATTGCCGCACGTCGCACAGTGGACGCAGGGCAATCTGGTAACCATGTCCCATGATTCGTCCCCCGTTTCAGCAGGCATCCGCGTTGGCGAGCAGCGCGTACTGGCTGGCCATGTCCCGAAGACGTTGCGCCTGTTCGATGAGCGGCAGATCGACCATTTCGCCGTCCACCTGCACCGCATGACTGCCCCCGGCCACGGCGTTCAGGACCCGGTCCGCCCACGCCAGTTGGCGAGCGTTGGGCAGATACGCTTTCTGCACCGTGGCGATTTGCGACGGATGGATACACAACTTGGCGCCGAACCCCAGCGACCGCGCGTAACGCGAGTCGCGCTCGACCAGCGCCATGTCGCTGATGGCCGGGGTCACGCCATCGATCGGCGCCGGCAAACCGGCAACGCGCGATGCCAGCACAATGCGATTGCGGGCGAACAGAAACGCTTCGGGAATCTGGCTGCAATCGATGTCCAAGGAGAAATCCAGAGAGCCGAATGCCAGCCGCGCCAGGCCGGGAATCGCGGCAATCGCCTCGACCTGATGCAAGCCCTTGGCGGTCTCGATGATGGCGACGATTTGCAGTTCGGGGTTCCATTCCAGCAGGCGCTCAACCACGCGGGACAGACTCTCGGGACATTCGGCCTTGGGCAGGAAAATCCCTGCGCAGCGCTCGGGGTAGCGCATGTCTCCGAGCCAGGTCATGTCCTGGCGAAAAAGCGAACTGCCGACGCTGTTCAACCGGATGTAACGCTGGCTGGCGGTTTCGGGCGTGCTCTGCTGCCAGGCCCAGATCGACGCCCGGGCCACGGCTTTGCTGTTCGGATGAACGGCGTCTTCGAGGTCGAGAATGATCGCGTCCGGCCCGGCTTCGACCGCTTTGGAAAAGCGCTCCGGCCGGTTGCCGGGAACGAACAGGTAGCTGATGGGAAGCGTGGCGTTGGTGCTGTGACGAACAGTCATCGGGACTCTCCTGAGCGTGCTTCAGTCGTGGGTTTTCAAAAAAATTCGAACACCTGTTACAGGGGAAAAAACGGGCTGAATCCCGATGTCTTGAATCAACCGTCAACACCTTGAATAACAAGGCGTTGACGGTTTTTAAATTCAACACGCGAGCGCTTACTTGAGCATGCGAACAAACGGCTTCGCACTCCCCTGTTGTGTGTGTTCATTCAAAAATATTTGAAAACCTTACTTGATAATCGTTCCTGTTCGCAATATTGTTCGAGCCGCTGACAGGGTCAGGATTCAAATCAAGACCTGTGATTTTGTTCACGAAAAGTTCGGCGCAATGATGTCATTTACATGTCAGGTAATGGCACTTCAAAAGAGACAAGGCCACCACTCATTGGCCTTCTCCTTGCCTGCCTGAACCTTAAGGAGTGGGGTTCTCATGAAACAGTTTTGTGAAAATTTTATGAAAGAACATACCCCGTGTTTATTTGCAGAGTGGATCTGTCATCCGCCTCCACCTCTTTAAACACTCGTATCTGACGAGCAGCAAGAACACAAAAATCGATAACGATTAGTTGTCGACCTGCATATGGCGATTATCGACGCCAGAGGTTTTCTATGCCTGAATTAATTGCGCCGCCAACTAAAGCAACAACAGAAGCTCAATATCCAAAAGTGCTGAAACCGTTAATCGACCCTGTTATCGACAATCTACTTAAATATTCCCCGGGAAAACTTTTTGAACTCGTTAACCAACATGGCTCCCCGCTGAATCTGGTATGGCCACATGCATTTGAGGCCAACGTTCAGGCGCTGCAATCGGTGTTGAAACGACACGACGTTGACTACGCGATTTTCTACGGAGCAAAAGCCAACAAGTCGCAATGCCTGCTGGCTGCGGCATCGGCTTCGGGCATCGGCACCGACGTGTCGAGCCTGTTTGAGCTGCAGGCGGCACTGCGCGCCGGAACGCCGGCGGAACATTTGTGTGCGACCGGGCCGGCCAAAACGGCAGCGTTTCATCGCGCACTGTTGCAAGGCGGATCGCTGATTTGTGTGGACTCACTGGAAGAGTTCAGCCATCTCAAGGCGTTGCTCGACACTTCGCAACCACCGGCCAAAGCCCGGATCCTGCTGCGTTACAGGCCGACAAGTTGCCCGGCGAGCCGCTTCGGAATGGGCGCGGAGGATTTGTTTCAGTGCCTTCAATACCTGGTCGAATCGCGTGAGTCGTTCCACTTCGAAGGGTTCCATTTCCACCTCGGCGGCTACGGCTACGAAACACGGGTACAGGCTTTCCGTGAGGTCACCGGCTACATCGATGCAGCAAGGGAAATGGGCCTCGACCCGGTCATGATCGATATCGGTGGAGGCCTGCCGATGCGATATGTAGACCCGCAGGATTACAACAGCTTTCTGCAGAACGACAACAACCCTAGCCATTATCAGAACCGTCGAGTACCCGACTCTTTTTATCCTTATGGCAGCAGTCTGACGGCTTGCCAGTGGCTGGAGTTATTCCTGGAGTCGGATCATTCCCCGGGAAAAACCATTGCCGGTTACTTGAAGAGCCAGAATATAAAACTGGCACTGGAACCGGGCCGTAGTCTGGTGGATCAAGCAGCGATAAGCGTCTTTCGCGTGACCCGCACCAAACAAATGGCCGACAACAAAGTTGTGATCTTTGCCGAAGGCAGCAGTTTCAGCGCGTGCGAGACCTGGTTCTCGTCTGAATACCTTGTCGATCCAATCCTTATTACATCGAAAGAATCGAAACCTGTTCCGATGCAAGCCTACATCGCCGGCCATAGTTGCCTGGACGATGATGTGATCACTCATCGCCTGATCAACTTCGACACAACACCACAAACCGGCGACTTGTTGATCTACGCCAACACCGCCGGTTATCAGATGGACTTGCTGGAAAACGAATTTCATCGCCATCCGTTGCCGCAGCGACTGATGGCGACATGTTGTACGGAAGGTAACTACGCATTCACACCTGACTATTAAGGGAAGACGTCCAGATGATACTGAATAAAGTTTCGGATCTTATTGGCAATACACCAATGTTGGGCATCGATGTTCCGGATACCAACGCCCGGCTTTTGCTCAAGATAGAGAAGAACAACCCCGGCGGCAGTATTAAGGACCGTATGGCGCGAAACATGGTATTGGCGGCGCTCAAGTCCGGAAAGTTGAAACCCGGTGGCGTGGTCGTTGAATCATCTTCCGGCAATACCGGTATCGGCCTGGCCATGGCGGCCGTGGAGTTCGATCTGCATTTCATTGCCGTGGTCGATCACCATGCGGCGCAGGACAAGATTGCAGTGATGAAGGCACTCGGTGCCGAGATCCGCTTTGTCGCCGGAACCTATCGGGAAGACGAAGTGGCTGTGGTCGAGCGCCAACGGCTGGCTGCCGAACTGGCCTCGCAGATCCCCGGCGCAGTGTTCATGAACCAGTCCGACAACGCGGCCAACGCCGGCGGCTACAGCGATTTCGTCCGTGAAACCATCGCTCAGGCCGGTGGCCACATCGGCGCCTACGTTGGTTGCGTCGGCACCGGCGGCTCGATGACCGGCATCGCACGGGGACTGAAACTGCACAACCCGGACATCGTCACCGTCGCCGTCGAACCGGCCGGTTCCATTGTCTTCGGCCATCCGGGCTATCCGTATTACCAGTCCGGCACCGGCACCCCGGCCGGCGACACCGTTGGCCTGGTGCTCGACTACAGCTGCATCGATCTGGGCCTGCAAGTCACCGATTCCCAGGCCTTCGAAACCGCCCGCTACATTGCGCGCAATCTGGCCCTGCTGGTCGGCGGCTCGACCGGCGGTGCGATCTACAAGGCGCTGGAACTGATCCACAAAGGCACGTTGACCGGCAATGTCGTGGTGCCGATTGCCGACGGCGGCGAAAAATACCTGCACACCGTGTTCGACGACAAATGGCTCGAAGAGCGGGACCTGCTGGACCCGGGCGTAGCACCACAACTGGATAACTGGCTGGGCAAGACACGCTGGCTGGAATCCGACGCCACTCCCCTGCAATTGAGCGTCGCCTGACGCGTCTCCCACACAGGAAAGTCTCTGTATGAAACCGCTGAAAGTCGCCATCTGCGGCGCAGGCCGGACCGGGCACCTGAATGCCATCCTGTTTAAACAGCTGCCCAATGTTCAGGTCTCGATGCTCACCAACAATCAGGAAGTGGTCCACCGGCACCTCGCCAACCTGCCGATGCAGGCGCTGATGCCGGACGGCTCGACGCTGAGCGCGCGACCGGACCTGGTCAGCACCGACGCCAGCGTCGTGGTGGCCGATGCCGACATCGTGATCATCACCGTACCGGCCCACGCTCGACCGCAAACCCTGCAAGCCATCGCGCCGCATTTGAGCGCGAGCAAACCGGTGTACGTCGGCGCGATTCCGGGATTCTGCGGCTTCGACTGGCTGGCGGAAGCCACGCTGGGTGACCATTCGAACGTAGTGATCTGGGGCATGAAGGATGTGCCACACACCGCGTTCGATCTGAAGCCGGGCGTGTCGGTGAAGATGGGCGGCGGCAAGAGCCAGTTGTATGTCGCTCTGCACGACCGGGAATCAGCGCAATCACGGCAGCATCTGGAGGACATCCTCACGACGCTGTACGGCCCCTGCGTGACGATGCTCGACCACTACCTGGAAATCACCCTGACACCGGGCAATCCGATCATGCACAGCTCGGTGATTTACGGGTTGATCGGTCCCTACGGCCAGTGGCATCGCAAGATCTTCCCGCAGCGCATGTGCTGGTGGACCGAGTGCCCAGAACTGGGCGCCTATTTTCTCGAGCGCATGGATCAGGAAAGTCAGGAACTGTGCAGCGTGATCAGTCAGCGCCTGGGTATCGATCTGTCGTCGGTGAAATCCCTCAAGCAGGAAATCGTCGAAGCCTACGGAGAGCAGATCCGCGATCAGAGCAGCATGCTGTCGATCCTGCGCACCAACCAGGCCTACAACGACATCCTCGCCCCGATGATCCCCGCCGACGACAACCGCGCGGGTTACGTGATCGAACGGGAAAGCCGCGCCTTCAATGAAGACGTCGCCTACGGCCTGGTGCTGCTGGTGGAAATGGCCCGGCGCTTCGAACTGAAAGTCCCCTACATCGAAGAAGTCCTGCAATGGAGCGTTTCCTATATGCAGGGTTTGCGCGACTCGGCGCTCGACTACTTCCCCCGCCATTGGCCGCGCACGGCGTGAGCGGGTTCAACATTTCATTAATTTCTCGACGAGCAGATAGCTGATATGGATGACTTCAAGACACTCATCGCCTACTCCCGCAAGAACGCCCTGCGACGGATGATCCGTTGCCTGTTTGCCGAAAACATCCTGGATCGCTCCGGGCTGCGCTTCTCTGCGACCGGCAACGAAGCCACCTACGCACTGAAAGACGGCCGCTCCCATGTGTTCTTTTCCAACATCGCCAAGGGCCCGGCCGACACCGTAGTCAATGACGGCGACGTGGTGCTGGTGACCGATGAAGGCGTGCGCCAGGTGATTCACACCCATCACGATTTGCTGGATGTGCTGCGCGACAGCTTCGATTTCGAGCCCACCGATGAAGGCATCGCCGGGCTCAAGTCGGACATGGAAAACAGCCTGATGAACGACGCCCACGCGCGTCAGCATCGCCAACAGTGGAACGCACGACTGGCCGCTGCCGCCCGGGAACAAGGCCTCGACAGCCTGACCGATTACCTGCGCCAACACGCCAGCACCAAGGACGCCGCGATCCTCCTCGATCAGTGGGGCTCGCTGGAGGGTCACCCGTACTATCCGACCTGGAAAGCCCGCCCGGGTCTGAGCGATGAAGAAGTCGAGCAACTGTCGCCGGAGTTCAACGCCCAGGTGCCACTGCGCATTGCCGCGCTGCGGGCCGACATGGCGAAAAGCGAAAGCATGCCCCACGTCACCGACTACCACAGCTGGTTCGCCAGCAACTTCCCGACTCAATGGGAGCAATGGAAAGCGTCACTCAACGACAAGGGCCTGGACGAATCCCAGTGGCTGCCACTGCCGATTCACACCTGGCACTTGCAGGCTTATGTGCTGAAAAACTTCGCGGCGGAAATCGCTGAAGGCATCCTGATCACCGACGGCCCGGACATCCAGACCCTGCCGACCATGTCCTACCGCACGATGATGCCGGTGCTCAAGGAGAGCGCGCCGCTGATCAAGTTGCCGATTGCCGTGTGGATGACCAGCGAACTGCGCAGCCTGCAGGCCAAGTCGATCCACATGGGGCCGCGCATCAGCACCGTCATCACGAAAATCCTCGAAGTCGAAAACGGTTTCGAGCAGCGACTGGAAATCTTCCCGGAAGAAATCGGTGTTCGCTACAAGAACGCGATCACGCAGGACGACCACCCCGGCCGGCATCTGTCAGTGGTGTTCCGCGCCAGTCAGCAAGCGTTCGAGCGTTCCGACGGGTGTCTGCCGATCACCGTGGCTTCTCTGTTCACTCGCTTGCCGGGCAGCGGTCGCCCGTTGTTCACCGAGTTGATCGAGCGTGACGGCGTTCGGGCCAATACCGCGCAGGTCGAAGACTGGTTCCGCCAGTACGCCAAAGTGGTCACCCACCCGGTGGTGGCGATCTACCTGATGTACGGCATCGGGCTTGAGGCGCACCAGCAGAACACGATGGTGCTGTTTTCCCCGGATGGCAAAGCACGTAGTCTGCTGATCCGTGATTTCGGCGACGGCAGGACCTACGCTCCATTGCTGGAAGGACGCGGCTACACCCTGCAACCGCACGTGCAGCCGGGCATTCTGCCAACGGTGTTCGAGGGCGATATCGAACCGGTGCGCATGTTCGTGCTCGACGCGGCGTTCCTCACGCACCTGCATGAAATGGCCCTGTGGCTGACCAAGGAGTACGCGCTGGACAACAACCGGATGTGGGACATTCTGCGTGAAGAGACCGAACTGGCCTTCGCCGCAGTGCGCGAGCGTGTCGCGCCGCAGCTGTGGGAAGTCGAGCGCAAGGCCTTCCTCAATGATCCGTGGCCGACCCGTTCGTTGCTGCGCATGCACATGATGCAGTACTCCAACTACCGGATTCAGCACACGCTGACCAACCCGCTCAATGTCGTTCAATAACCGAGGCTGACCCATGACCCATGCAGGTGCCATCGCGGGTTCGCGCGTAAGAGTCCTGATTTATCTTCTGTTCGCGATCCAGCTCATTTCGATGGGTGCGATGGAAATGAGCGGGCCGTTCTGGCCCGTCCACCTGCGTGGGCTGACCTCGTCAGACTCGCTCTTCAGTTTCGCCAGCATCGCCGTGTACGTCGGGCCGATGCTGGGCATTATTCTGACCAGTGCATTCTGGGGCCGTATCGGTGACCGCTACGGCCACAAGTTGATGATGATCCGCGCCCTCGCCGGCCTGTCATTGACCCAGCTTGGGCTGGCCCTGTGCAGTGACATCTGGGTGATCCTGATCCTGCGCTTCCTGCAAGGCGCCTTCGCCGGCTATATCGCCCCGGCCCAGGCCTATGGCGTGAGTATCGAAGCACCTTCGCGGCGGGCGCGGCTGTTCGCGATCCTGCAGATTTCCACCAACGTCGGCTCGTTGCTTGGCGCAGTGGTCGGCGGGCTGATCCTCGATTACGCGACGTTCTTCTGGATCAACATGATCGCGGCTGTGTTGTGCGCCATCTGCACCGTGGTCGCGGCCGTCACGCTGCCGGACGTTCCGCCGGTGAAGAAGGCCCCGGTTGCGGATACAGCGACGCCAGGCAGTCACAGTGGCAGCGTCTGGCAAGGCACGCCGCTGCTGTCGCTGCTGGGTGTCATGGGCATCTTGCTGCTGGCGCGGATGCTGCCGCAGACGTCATTCTCGCTGTATGTCAGCTCGGTGTTCGAGGTCAGCAATTCGGTGGTCGGGCTGTGTTATGGCTTGCTGGCGCTGGGCTTCATTCTGTCGGCAACCGCGTGGTCGCGTTACTTCGAGCACCGTAGCCAGCAGGACACCTTGCAACGCATCACTTACGTTGTCATTGGTTGCATTGCGCTGACGGCACTGGCCGGCGTCACGCGCAACCCGATCGTGTTCGTCGGCGCCTACTTCATTTGGGGCGTATTGCTGGGCGCCACGACGCCGGTGCTGATGGCCCTGATCTCCAAAACCGCCGACAGCTCGCGCCAAGGCTACGTGCTGGGCATCGCCCAAAGCACCGCGCAATTCGCGTCCATCGCCGGGATCTCGGCCGGTGGCCTGCTCAGCCAGGTCTATGGTTTGCAGTACACCTACCTGTTTGTCTGCCTCGCCTACGTCCTCGCGCTGATTCCCATCGTTGCGTTGCGCTATCGGCCCATGGTCATGCAACCGAGCCAGATCCCGCCGGGAGACTGATCAAGGAGTTTGCTTTGAACATTGAACAACTGCGTGCCGACACACCGGGTGTCGAGCAACTGATTCACTTCAACAATGCCGGTGCGGCGCTGATGCCTGATCCGGTGATCGAGGTGATGACCCGTCATCTGCAACTTGAAGCCCGGATCGGTGGATACGAAGCCGCCGGGCAGCAATCCGTTGAAGTGGAAAATGTCTATGAAGACATCGGCCGACTGATCAACGCCCGTCCCGAAGAAATCGCGGTCATCGAAAACGCGACCCGCGCCTGGGACATGGCTTTCTATTCATTGCCGCTGCGGCCCGGTGATGTGGTGCTGACATCGACCACCGAATACGCCGGCAACTACATTCCCTACCTGCAACTCAAGCAGCAGCGCGGGATCGAGATCAGGGTCATTCCCAACGATGAACAGGGCCAGGTGTCATTGCCGGCGCTGCGGGACATGCTCGGCGATGACCGGGTTGCGTTGGTGTCGCTGCCGGTGATTGCCACCAATGGCGGCCCGGTGCAGCCCATCGAACAGATCGGCGCCCTCGCCCGCGCAGCCGGGGTTCTGTTTCTGTTGGATGCCTGTCAGGGCGTCGGGCAGATGCCGATCGATGTGCAGAAAATCGACTGCCATATGCTCGCCGCCACCAGCCGCAAATACCTTCGTGGCCCTCGGGGCATGGGGTTTCTCTATGTCGAAAAAACCTTGTGCGAAAACCTTGAGCCGGCGTTTCTCGACCTGCACGCGGCTTCATTGCTGACCCCGGACACCTTCAAAATTCGCGGCGATGCACGGCGTTTTGAGAACTGGGAATGCAACGTTGCCGCGAAACTGGGCATGGGGGCAGCGTCCCGTTACGCCCTGGCGCAGGGCATCGAACCGATGTGGCAGCGCATTCAACGATTGTCAGCGCATCTGCGCAATCGCCTGACCGACGTGCCGGGAGTGACGCCGCAGGACATGGGCGCCATCAAGTCAGGCATCGTCACCTTCACCTGCCAGAACGCCAGCGCGGCGCACGTCAAGGATTGGCTGGCCGGCCAGGAAAAACGCATCAACGTCACCACCTCGACCTTCCGCTCGACGATGCTCGACATGCAGCAGCGGGACCTGCTGGAAGTCAGCCGCGCATCGCTGCACGCCTACAACACCGAGGCCGAAATCGATGCCATGGTAAACGCGTTGTTGAGAATGCCCCGCGCCTGAAAACGGATGCTGATTCGCGCTTGCGTCGCGGGCTCTTTGTACACTAGCATTGGGAATACTTCTCAATTGCAAAACACTGCAGCCATGAGCGAAACCCTTCCCGCGAACAACGACAACCATCTGCGCGTGATCGAAGCGCTGTACAGCGGCCATCATGGCTGGCTGTACAACACGCTGAAGAAAAAACTGGGTAACGCCATGGATGCGGCGGATCTGGCGCAGGACACCTTCACCCGGATCCTCGCCTCTCAGGTCACGGCCATCGAGCAACCCCGGGCTTACCTGAGCTGCGTGGCCAAAGGCATCCTCATCAACTGGTATCAACGCAAGGCACTGGAACGCGCCTACCTCGATGCCCTCGCGCATTTGCCGGCACCGGAAGTGCCTTCTCCAGAGCTGCGATTCGTGGTGCTGGAAACCCTGCACGAAATCGACGCCATGCTCGACACCCTCCCGCCCCTGGTCAAACGCGCGTTCCTGCTGTCGCAGATCGGCGGCTTGAAATACGCCGACATCGCCGAGCAGCTGGACGTCTCGCTGATCACCGTCAAGCGCTACATGAAACAGGCTTTCGTGCAGTGCCTGATGCTGGTGGAATGAATGCTCACGCGTCGCAATGAACCGCCGCTCGATCCGAAAATCCTCGAGGAAGCCGCCGAGTGGCTGATGCGCCTGAGCGAAAACGACCTGAGTGAAACCGAGCGTGCGGAGTGGGAATACTGGAAAGTCAGCAGCCCCGAACGCAACCGGGCGTGGTCCCGCGCGCAGTTGCTGCAAAGCAAGTTTGGCGGCCTGCCACCGTCGCTGGCGATGTCGGCGCTGGATCGCCCGAGCAACCCGGAGCGCCGCGCAGCCCTGGGCAAACTGGCCTTGCTGCTGGCAGCGGTGCCCGCCGGCTGGGGCAGCTGGAAACTCGCGCAATCGCAGCAATGGTCCGCCGATTACCACACCGCCGTGGGCCAACGCCGCGAACTGACCCTGGCCGACGGCTCGCACATCACCCTGAACACCGACACGGCCATCGACATTCTGTTCGACACCCGACAGCGCCTCATCAATCTGCGCGAAGGCGAAATCCTCGTGCAGACCGCACCGGACACCGCCGCGCAGCCTCGCCCCTTTCTGGTCAGCACCCGTCAGGGCCGAATGCAGGCGCTGGGCACGCGCTTCACCGTTCGTGAATGGCAGCCGCGCACCCAACTCGCGGTCCTCGAAGGCGCCGTGCAGGTCGAACTGGCTGACAACCCTCAGCGCACACCGATCATCGTCAACGCCGGGCAACGCACCGACTTTTCATCACAGGCCTTTGGCACGCTGAACCCGACCGACCGCAACGTCGGCGCCTGGACCCAGGGCATGCTGATGGCCGACAAGATGCGACTGGCGGATTTCGTCGTCGAACTGGCGCGCTATCGCCGGGGTTTCGTGCGCTGCGACCCGGCCATTGCCGACTTGCTCATTTCCGGGGCCTTTCCCATCAGCGATACCCAGCGCTCGCTGAACATGCTGGCGCAGACCTATCCCGTGCACGTCTCCGGGCACTTGAGCGGTTACTGGGTGACGCTCTCACCCGCCTGAGCAAAAAAATCACCGCGCGGGTGATACTTTTTTTGTTCTCGGCTGGCAATGAAAGGAACAACCATTCCACCTCGTCCATAGGGTCATCCCTTCATGCTCGTTGCACGACCCTTGCTTCCGGATCGTCTGCTAAAGCCCGTTATACGCAGTGTGTTGCTCAGCGTCGTGCTGGGCCTGGCTGGCGGTGCGTTCGCGCTGGCTGCCGAGCCGGCGCAACTGGACGCGGTCACTGTTCGAGCCTACAACATCGCTCCGGGGCCGCTTGGCGTGACCCTCTCGAGTTTTGCCGTGGACGCCGGGATTGCCCTGTCGTTTCAGCCATCGATCACTGAAGGCCTCGTCAGCCCGGGATTGTCCGGCAGGTACTCGATTCAAGAAGCGGTGACCCGGCTGCTGGAAGGCAGCGGTCTGGAAATGGTCGCCCGCAGCGACGGCACCTGGACACTGGTGGTACGCCGGGTCACGTTGTCGGACACCACGGTCGAAGGCACCGACAAGCGCACCGACAGCTTGCCATCGGTGCTGCCGGGCGGTCAGGCCGCTCGGGGCGGACGCCTCGGTATTCTGGGCAACCGTGACGCGATGGACGCCCCGTTCAGCGTCAGCAGCTACACCTCGACGCTGATCAAGGACCAACAGGCGGTCACGGTCGGAGACTTGCTCGAGCGCGACTCTTCGGTGCGCTCCACGGGACAGGCCGGCGGCATTGTCGATTCGTTTTTCATCCGTGGTTTTCCGGTCGGCGAAGGCAACCTCGGTGAACTGGCGTTCGACGGTGTGTACGGCGTGGCCTCCAACTATCGGGTGTTCACCGAATACGCCGAACGCATCGAACTGGTCAAAGGCCCCGCCGCCCTGCTCTACGGCATGTCGCCCAACAGTGGCGTCGGCGGCGTGATCAACGTGGTGCCCAAGCGTTCTCTGGACGAAGACCTGACCCGATTTACCGCCAATTACGCCTTGAACACACAAGTGGGCAGCCACCTCGACATCAGCCGGCGATTTGGCGAAGAACGACGATTCGGAGTGAGGATCAACGGCAGCATCCAGCAAGGCGAAACCGCCATCGAAAAGCAGTCACGGGAGGTCGGCATCGGCGCGATTTCCCTCGACTATCAGGGCGAGCGCCTGCGCACCACCCTGGACCTGATCAACCAGAAAGAATCATTCGACGCCGCTTCCCGGCCGTTCCTGATCGCCCCCGGCGTGGACATTCCGTCGGCGGCCAACGGACGCACCAGCGTCAGTCAGGAATGGGGCTGGTCTGATACCCGGGACAAATCGGCGTTGCTCGGTGGCGAATACGATCTCAACGACAACCTGACGCTGTTCGCCCACGCCGGCGGTGGCCGTTCGGACGTCGCGCGCATGTCCGACCAGACGCCGACCATCATCAACGACGCGGGCGACACCTCGTCGATCCCCGGCTATTACAAATTCGAAGTCCAGCGCTACACCGTCGATGCCGGGGCACGCCTGCGTTTCGACACCGGGCCGGTCAGCCACAGCACGGCCCTGCAAGTCACCCGCTATCGCGATGAGCTGGCGCGGGGCATCATTTCCGGCCCGGCGATCCTGTCCAACATCTACCACCCGATCGACCGCCCGAAACCTGCAATCGCCAAACCCGATACACCCAAAGTCTCGCAAAGCGAACTGTCGGGCGTGGCCCTTGCCGACACCCTGTCGGTACTCGACGAACGCGTGCAAGTCACGGTCGGGTTGCGCCAGCAGAACATCAAGTCGGACAACTACAACGCGGCGGGCTTCGTCACCACCTCCTACGACAAGAGCAGATCCACGCCGCTGTACGGGGTTGTGGTCAAACCCTGGGATCACGTCGCGTTCTACTACAACTACGTCGAGGGCCTGAGCAAGGGTGACATCGCGCCTTCCGCCGCTTCGAATGCCGGCGAGATCTTTTCACCTTATGTGTCCCGCCAGCAGGAGGTCGGAGTCAAGCTCGACTACGGCAGCTTCATGTCCACCCTGGCCCTGTTCCAGTTACAGAAACCCAGCGGTGAACTGGCCTCGGGCGTGTTTTCGGTACAGGGCGAGCAACGCAACCGTGGCGTGGAGCTGAACATGGCAGGCGAAGTCACTCCGGGCACTCGCCTGCTCGGTGGCGTGACACTGCTCGACGGAGAGCTGACCCGAACCAGCGTTGCCGCCAATCGCGGCAACAAGCCCGTGGGCGTGCCAGAGGTGCAGGCCAACCTCTGGGCCGAGTGGGACGTCCCGCAAGTCGAGGGCCTGACGCTGACCAGCGGCGCCATCTACACCGGCAGCCAATACGTCGATCAGGCCAACACGCAGAAACTGGATGACTGGACCCGCTTCGACGTCGGCGCCCGCTACGCCACACGCATTGCCGAACGGCCGACCACTTTCCGGGCCACCGTGCAGAACGTGTTCGACCGCGAGTACTGGTCGGGCGTCGCCTCCTATGGCGCGTTCTCTCAAGGCGCGCCCCGGACCTTGTTGCTCTCGGCCACTGTCGATTTCTGAAACGTCCGGCCCGGTGCGGCGCCTGGCGTCGTGGTCCGATCCGGCTTTTGCAAAGGCATACACCATGGTTAATGTTTTTCGCCGCCGCCAGACCTTCGCCACCCTGCTGTTCGCCGGGCTGCTGGGCTTGTCGTTGTCTTCCTTGATGCCGAGCAGCGCGCAGGCTGCCGAACCGGATCCGGCACTGGGCACCGTGACTGATTTGCAGGGCCGCACGGTCAAGGTTCATTTGCCGGTTCGCCGGGTCATTCTGGGTGAAGGTCGCCAGTTGTATCTGGTGGCCGCGCTGGACACGCAGAACCCTATCGAACGGATCGTCGGCTGGCGCAAGGACCTGATCCAGTCCGACCCGGACACCTACAACGCCTACCTGCGCAAATTCCCCGACATTGCCAAGATCCCGACCTTCGGTGGCTTCGAAAGCGGCACCTTCGACATCGAGCAGGCGATCTCGCAGAAACCTGACGTGATCATCCTCAACATCGAAGCCCAGCACGCGACCGAAGATGCGCGTTACATCGAGAAACTCGACGCCCTCGGCATCCCGGTGGTGTACGTCGACTTCCGCAACAATCCCATGCAGAACACCGAACCGACCATGCGCCTGTTCGGCAAGCTGTTCGGCAAGGAAGAACGCGCTGAAGCCTTCATCGATTTTCGTAACCAGCAGATCCACCGCGTCACCGACGTGATCGAGAAACACCACCCTGCCCGCCCCAGCGTGTTCATCGAACGCATCGGCGGCTACACCGATGATTGCTGCCTGAGTTTCGGCAATGAGAACTTCGGTCTTTTCGTCGACATGGCCGGCGGCAACAACATCGCCCGTCGGATCATTCCGAGTACGTTCGGGCAACTGAACCCCGAGCAGGTGATTGTCGCCAATCCCGACCACGTGGTGGTCACCAGCGCCGACTGGGAAGCCTTTGCGCCGGGCGGCCATTGGGTCGGCGTCGGCCCGGGCGCGGACCTGGCCGACGCCCGACGCAAGCTGGCCTGGTACACCCAGCGCCCGGCCTACGCCGGGATCAAGGCGCAGGACACTCAGGCGTTTCATGCGATCTGGCATCAGTTCTACAACAGCCCTTACCAGTTCGTGGCCATTCAGCAATTGGCCAAATGGTTCCACCCGGAACTGTTCGCCGATCTTGATCCGGATGCCGCGTTTCGCGAGCTGCACGAGCGCTTCCTGCTGGTGCCGTATGAGCCGGGCTATTTCGTCAGCCTGCAAAAAAACGAGGCCAAACCATGAGTTCGCTGGGCGAAGCACCGATCGTGCAAAGCGTCACCTACCGGCGGCTGGTGCTGCGTAAACGGCTGATCCTGCTCGGGCTGGCCGTGCTGCTGATCTTCAGCGTCCTGCTCGACCTGGCCCTCGGCCCGGCGCAATACAGCCTTGGTGAAGTGCTCGAAGCGTTGTTCTCACCGGACACCGCTTCGGCACAAGTCAGGGTGGTGATGTGGGACATCCGTCTGCCGGTGGCTCTGATGGCGGTCGCTGTCGGCGCGGCGCTTTCGCTGGCCGGGGCGCAGATGCAGACCATCCTCAACAACCCGCTCGCCAGCCCTTTCACCCTCGGCATTTCTGCGGCGGCCGGTTTCGGCGCGGCGCTGGGACTGGCCTTCGGCGTGGCGCTGTTTCCGCTGGCGGCGCAATACATGGTGCCGCTCAACGCATTCATCATGGCGATGCTTTCGGCGCTGCTGATCCACTTCATGAGCATGCGTCGTGGCGTCACCGCTGAAACCATCGTGCTGCTCGGCATCGCCCTCGTGTTTACCTTCAATGCGCTGCTGGCGTTGGTGCAGTTCTTCGCCACCGAACAGGCCGTGGCGGCCGTGGTGTTCTGGACCATGGGCAGCCTGACCAAAGCCACCTGGCCCAAGCTCGGGGTGATCTGCGTGGTGATCCTCATCACCCTGCCGATTTTCGCCAAACGCGCGTGGGCGATGACGGCCCTGCGCCTGGGCGATGACAAGGCCGCGAGCTTCGGCATCAACGTGCGCAGCCTGCGTTTTCAGACGTTGATCATGGTCAGCCTGCTCGCGTCGTTTCCGGTGGCGTTCGTCGGCACCATCGGTTTTATCGGGCTGGTCGGGCC
Source organism: Pseudomonas sp. COW5 (assembly GCF_026240005.1). Lineage (NCBI taxonomy): Bacteria > Pseudomonadati > Pseudomonadota > Gammaproteobacteria > Pseudomonadales > Pseudomonadaceae > Pseudomonas > Pseudomonas sp. COW5. Next base: position 6,048,788 of record NZ_JAPHVP010000001.1, read on the forward strand.
GCACATTGCGCGGATGCTGATCGGTGAGGATCAGCGGTTTTTCCTGCCGGCCTCGTTGTTGACCGGTGCGCTGATCCTGTCCGCCAGTTCAGTGGTCAGCAAGACCCTGATCCCGGGGGCGATATTCCCTATTGGCGTGGTCACGTCGCTGATCGGCGTGCCGTTCTTCATTTCTCTGATTCTCAACGGGAAGAAAAACTCATGGTGAAGCTGCGGCTCGAAAACCTCGGCGCCGGTTACGGCCAGCGCGAGATCATCTCAGGCGTGAGCACCGCGACCTTCACTGGAGGCCAAGTGGTGGCGGTAGTCGGGCCCAATGCGGCGGGCAAATCGACGTTGTTCAAACGCATGGCCGGGCTGATCGACGGTCCGGGTGAAGTCATTCTGGAAGGCTCGAAAAAAGGCACCCAAGGCATCAGCTACATGCCCCAGGGCCTGAACGCCAGCGCGCGGCTGACGGTGTACGAATCGGTGTTGCTGGCGCGCAAGCAACTGACGCCCAACTGGTCGGTCCACGACGATGAATTGCAACTGGTGGACGAGATTCTCGATGCGCTCGGAATCACCGGACTGTCGTTCCGCAACCTCGGTGAACTGAGCGGCGGCCAGCAGCAACTGGTGTCAATCGCCCAGACCCTGGTGCGCGAGCCGGAAATCCTGCTGATGGACGAACCCACCAGCGCACTCGACATGCACCGGCAGGTGCAGGTGCTGAACTTCATGAAAGCCCTGGCGCGCCGCCGCGAGGTCATCGTGTTCATCGCCATCCATGACTTGAATCAGGCGCTGCGTTTTGCCGATCAGGTGCTGGTCATCGCTGGGGGCACCGCCCATGGCAGCGGGCCCAGCCATGAAGTCATCACGGAGCCGATGCTGCGCACGGTCTACAAGGTCGAGGCGCGGATCGAGCAGTGCAGTCGCGGGCAGCGCCATATTTTGATTGACGATATTGTTTGAGGGGAGCTCCTTCAAAGCGCGAAGGCAGGAACTTAATCGCCCGCCTTCTTCGCAGTCAGTAACAACCCGCCCAACCCCAGGGATCCAAGCAAAGGCCAACCCAAAGCAATCAGTCGGGACGGTAAATCACCCGCCGTAGTGTGGACCAGCGCAAGACATGCCAGGGACCCACAGAACAATCCAGACCATGCCCGGACGTGCCATTCGGGCAAAGTGCTCGACCGCAAAAAATGCTCGTAAAGCTTCCATCCCGTGACGATTCCGAACCATCCCAGAATCGTGAAAATGCCTGCGACCAGATAGGTGCCGGAATCAATGTCAACGGTTGAGTCCTGTTTGAAAAACCGTTCATAGGTTCTTGCGCCTACGACCAACGTCCAGATCGCACCTGCGAACGTGCCGGGCGCGAGGATAAGAACAGCCAGCACGCGCAAGAAAATGGTTCGGATCGAGCTTTTTTTGGTCATGTGCGTCCTGCACTGGTCATCGTCTGTTGGGCATTTATCGCGTCGAGCATAGCGGTGTTTCTACCACCCCTCAAAGCAGACTCCACGACACCCCGACATACATCGCCATGCCTTCGCCCGGAGTGGAGCGTGCGGCGTCCAGTCCTTTATCGTCGTAGCCCGGCGTGACGGTGGCGGCGTAGTGTTTGTCAGTCAGGTTGCGCATGTCCAGCCAGGTCTGCCAGTCGCCCTTGGGTGCGTTGTAACCGAGGGTCGCGCCGAAGGTGGCGTAAGAATCGGCGTAGTAGCTGTTGGCGTAATCCACCGCGACTTTCGACACCAGTTGCGTATTGACGGCGGCGAAGAAACCCTGTGGGAAGTCGTAGCGCAATTCTCCCTGGTAGTAATGCATTGGCAGGCCCGGCAAGCGGTTGTCGCCGAAGCGATCGTCGTCGCGGTAATGGAAGTCGCTGAAGGTGTAGGCCTGACGCAGGCTCAACTTGCCGCCGTCGTTCGCCGACCACAGATGGCTGTTGAGACTGGCTTCAATACCTTGGTGCACGGTCGGGCTCGCGTTGAGTTCGTACGGCGTAGTCGCGTTGGCATCCGGCAACACCGAAAGCAGTTCGTGGCGCACCTGGGCGTAGTACCAGGCCAGGCTCCATTCGCCGAGTACGCTGTTGCCACGACCGCCGAGCTCCAGCGTCGTCGCGGTCTGGTTCTGCAGTTTGACCGGATCGCGCTGGGTACCGGTGGCGGCGCCGCTGCCCGCCGGGAACCGTACGTTGGAGCTGTAGATCAATGACCACGGATGCGGCGCTTCGACCGAGCGGCTGAGGTTGCCGAACAGTTGCAGATCCGGCGTCACCTGATAGCGCAGGCCCAGACGTGGCGCGTAGTCCCAGTCGCCGAGGCTGGTTTTGCCGCCTCCGTCGGGGTAAGTCACGGCACTTTCTCGGCGGGTGTAGATCGCGGCGAGGCCGGTGGTCAACCACAGGTCGTTGGCGATTTCCAGGTCATTGCCAAAGTGCAGAACGGTATCCGAGCCTTGATAAGTGAAGTTGCGCATGTGCGTGCCCGGCGCGTAACCGGCGGTGTTGCCGGTGGGGATCCGAACCAACTCAGTGGCGCCGTCGTTAGGCAGGTGCTTGGTCACCCGCAGGCCAACGGTGCTGTGGCTTTCGAGGCCCCAAAGGGTATCGCGGCGCTTGTAGTCGAACGTGCCGCTGACATCGGTGTACGCGACCTTTAAACGGTTCGGGCCTTCACGCAGATCCATCGGGTAGTCGTGATAAACCAGACCGGTCTGGATGCTCGAATCGTCGTCGATGTAATACGTGGTCTTGTTGCCGATGAAGGTGCTGCCGGGCTGATCGCGGCTGTCGTTACGCGTCACGTAGGCCGGATTGGCCGCACGTGGATCGTGCTCGATGGAATGCTTGGTCACTCGCCCGGCGAGGTCGTTGTCGGTCTCGCGGTGACGGATGTAGAAGCGGGTTTCCAGATTCGGATTGAAGCGATAACCGAAGTTGGCGATCACGCCCTGGCTCTTGCTCGCGGTGTGATTCTGATAACCGTCGGAGTGCGCATCGGTCATCGACAGGTAGTAATCGAAATCGCCCAGTACCTGGCCCGAGCTGACTTGCCGTTGCGCATAGCCGTGGCTGCCCATGACGTAACGCACATTCAGCAGCGGCGCGTTGTAGCCGGTGTGGCTGACGTAATCGGCCGCCCCACCCAACGCCAGCGCGCCACGGTCGAAACCGTTGGCACCGCGCAACACTTCCACATGGTCGAGCCACAGTGGTTCCAGCAATTCATAAGGCGTACCGCCGGGACCGGTCAGCGGCAGACCGTCGAGCATCGTGTACAGCCCCGACGCGTGGGCGCCAGGAGCCCGATTGATGCCCGAGCCACGAATCGAGATTTTCACCCCTTCGTTGCCCGCTGACTGGGCATACACCCCAGGCTGATAAGCGAGTACATCCTGATTGCTCGCCACCCGCCCCTGCAAAGGAGCGCGCATATCGACCACATTGGTAGCGCCGGGGACTTGCGCAAGCCGGGACTTGGCCTCCTCCAGCGAAAGGTCTTCGCCACTCTGATCTTCAGCCCCGATCAGCACCTGCCCCAACTCCATGCCCTGAGACTCGGCTTCGACCGGACAGGCAAGGGCCAGCCCCAGCAATGCTGCGGGCAGTGTTTTGAGCGAGGGCATCGAGAGAACTCCAGACAGACAGTTACGGGCAGTGAGAACTGCGACGTATGAATGAACGAAGTAAACACATGGCGATTTTGTTTTTTGTCAGGTAAACAGGCGTCTGAGTTTCTGGACTGTAATCAAACAAAGGAGATGCAGGGATGGCCGAAACAGTATTGAAGTCGAAGATGGCCAATTTTCTGGTGACCGACGCCGAAGTGAACTACGAGGATGTGGGCGAGTTCTACGAGGTCGTCGGCAGCGGCAATGTCGGCGTGTTGGCCGGCGTGCTCGAGGGGTTCAGAAATCACTACGGCGGGTTGTGGGTGGGCGGCAAAGTAACCGTGACCCAGAACGCTGTTCACTTGAACGCCAATGCCATGAACCGCATGGCTCAGGACGGGACACTGGACGTCGAACTGCCGATGACATCGATCCGCAAGGTCACCGTCGAAGGTGGTTTCGTGACGAAGATCGTCCGTCTCGACACCGACGCGTACAGCGTCAGGTTTCGCTGCTACGGGGCCAAGGACGTTGCCTCACTGATCGCCAAACAGGCTCTTTCGCAATCGTTGAAACGCGCCCGGTAAACGTCGCTATGTCCTCTGGAGCCCTAGATCCTGACTCACCGGCATCAAGGGCTCGGAGGCAATCGCCCTGGCGGCGGCGAGCACGACACCGCGCAGCCACTTCGAAGCTTGCGAGCGATGTTTGCGCGCATGCCACAGCTGGTAGTAGCGCAAGGGCTGCGCCGGTACCGGAAACGGCTCGATCCGCAGCGGCAACAACTCGGTGTAGTGCTTGGCAAACGAACGTGTGGTGGTGAACACCAGGTTCGATTTGACCAGCACGTAAGGCGCAATGCAGAAGTACGGCAAAGTCGTTTTCACGCGCCGGACCAGGCCGCTTTTCGCCAGTTCGGCGCCAATCGTGCCCTGCCCGGACGCATTGTGTGTCATCACCGCCAGGTGGTCTGCTTCCGCGTAGGCCTCCGGGGTCAACCCGCCTTGCGGAATCGGATGCTCCTCGCGCATCAGACAAACCAGGTCATCGTCGCACAAGGGTTGCAGGTGAAGATGCTCGGCCGGCGTTCGCCAGTTGCCGATCACCAGATCCAGAAAACCGTCCTCCAGTCCACGGGAGTAGCCGCCCTCGGCTTGCAGGTGCTTGAGCTCCAGCGTGGCGAACGGCGCCTGCGCATAAAAACGCTCGATGATGGCGGGCACGAAAAACACGCTCAAGTAATCCGGCGTGCTGATGCGAAAGGTCTGTCGGGTGGTGGCGGGATCGAACAGGTCGACCGGATGCAGGATCTGCTCGATACCGTTCAACGCCTGCGAAACGGGCTCGATCAAGGTGAGGCCGTGCGCGGTCAGCACCATCCGGCTGCCGCTGCGCACCAGTAACTGATCGCCGGTCAGCTCCCGCAGCCTGCGCAACGCGACACTGATTGCCGGTTGGGTCTGCCCGAGCAGCTCGGCCGTGCGCGAAACGCTGCACTCCGTCAGCAGCGTGTAGAGCGTGCGAATCAGCTGGACATCGCAGTTGGGCAATGCGTTGGACACAGCAACCTCTTATCCGGTGGACAGATTGATGTAGCGCTATATACCAGATGATATAGCGCTATTCATTTTCGCGTCCATGCGAGGGTTCACAGGCAGTGCTACCGCCAGTCCGACAGTCTTTTCAGAAGCTCGGCTTTTTCATGGGTCGCACCGCCCATCAGGACAAATCCCTGCATCTGGCTCTGCTGATCCAGGTAAATGGATTTCACGTGAGCAATGCCTTTGTCACAGCGCCCCGCCCACTCGGTCGACCACTCTCCCTCGGGGCTTATCGGCGACGCCACGATGGTCGGCAAGACACTGGTCTTGATCGTCACCGGCATGGCGGGATAGGCGACCGGCGTAGGCTGCCCCGCCAGGGTCCGGGCCAGCGCCCGGGCCTGCAACATGATCGGCATCACATAGGGCAGCACAAGGTCATGGACTTGCGCGCAATCACCCAAGGCGTAAACGTTATCGGCGCTCGCTCGCAAATAAGCGTCAGTGACAATACCGCCGGCAACCCGAATACCCGCCGCCCGCGCCAGATCGACGCGGGGTTCGAGGCCAATGGCACTCAACACATAATCCGTTTCCAGCACGCGGCCATCGGCCAGTTGCAATGCATACCCCTGACCGGCGCGGTTAACCGCAACGGGCGCATTGTCAAGCTCCAGGCGTACGCCGATCGACGCCAGCGCATTGGCCATTTCCTCTCCGGCCTCTGCAGGCAGCAGGCGACTCAACGGCCAGGTGGCCCGGTCGACAACCCACACTTCATGACCCGCATGCCGCAGATCATTGGCGAACTCGCAGCCGATCAACCCGCCGCCCAGAATGGCGATCCGGCTATCAGCGCTGATCTGCTGACGCAGGCGCCGGTAATCTTCCAGGTCGTTCACGGTGATGATGGCGTCCACCCCGTCACCCTCCAGCGCGGGGCGACGCGCATCGGCCCCGAGCGCCAGCACCAGTGCGCGGTAGCGAAGTGGCTGGCCGTCGATGTAGATCGACCGGGCATCGGTGTCGATCCGTTCAATCGAAGTACGTGTCCTGATCTGCGCTTGCAGTTGCGCCGCCATCTGCTCGGCGCTGAAGGTCACCAGTTGCTCCGGCAGGCGCCCGGTCTGGAAAGCGTTGGACAGCGCCGGTTTCGAGTAAAACTCGCCGCCGTCGCGGGTGACGATCAGGATTGGCGTGTCGCTATCCAGCTTGCGCAGCTCGCGCGCCACGGTGTATCCGGCCAGCCCCGAACCCAGAATGATCACCGGGTCGGATTGCTCCGGCACGGAGTTCGGCTCTGCACTCTGCCCAACCTGAATCATCTGAAAGTCAGCCTTCCCTACCCCGCACTCCGGGCAATACCAGCTTTCCGGCACGTCCTCCCAGCGAGTCCCGGCCGGGATATCGTGCTCAGGCATTCCCACGGCTTCGTCGTATATGAAGCCGCACACAAGACATTCCCACTTGAACATGGTCGATCCTCCAGTCAATCGATACGCAGCGGTTGAATCAGCTGGTGAACGCGCGTCCCAGGCCGAGCGCACTCAAGGCGCGACGGTAGGCGGTGGAAGAGCGGTCGGCAGGAATGTGGATTTCCAGCGACAGATCCAGCGGCAAGTCTTCCGGGCGGCACAGTTCGACGATGTCGCGATCTTCTTCGAAGACCTGCTGGTTGAACGCGTAGACGTCTTCCAGCGGCATCTCCTTGTCGAAGTTGCGGGTGATCGCGCAGAACATGCGGGTCTTGCGCGCCGAGATCGGGCTGGCCGCGTTCAGAATCACCAAGCGGTGTTCCGGTTCGGGAAAGTTGACGGTCAGGCGCGCAGTGAACGGCGCGAAGACATCGAAGGTGCGGTTCCAGAGAAAGCCTTCCGGCGCGCGATGCTGCAGGCTCTTGGGGAAATTGCTGACGTTGCTGATGTACTCGGCATGAACCCCGTACGGCGTGACCTCGGCCTTGTAGGTCGGCACCACCGGGTTGTCGCGCTCGGCAAAAGCCTCGTGGTGAATCCACGCAAAGTGCGCGACATCGATAAACCCTTCCACCTGCCGGCCGGCAGAAGCCGCGATGTCGATGGACGGCGGCAGGATGCGCTGGAAGCTGTCATCGGCCCAGGACGGCATTTCAGCGAACGGCGCACTGGTGCCAGACATCAAGACCCAGATCAGCCCGAAGTCCTCGCGGGTCGAGTACATCTGGATGCGATGGCGCTCGGTGAGATTGGCATTGGGCTCCGACGGGATGCGCGTGCAGCGACCATCGGTGCCGAAGTGCAGGCCGTGATACGGGCAGATGATGTTTTCGCCCTTCACCCAACCTTTGCTCAGTGGCGCACCGCGATGACTGCAAATATCCCGCGCGGCGTTCAGTTTCCCGCCGGCCCGGTAAAGTACGACCGGCTCGTCCAGCAGCGTGACGGCATAGGGTTTGTCGGTTACGTCTGTAGAAAATGCGACGGGGTGCCAGTGCTTGCTGAGCGTCTCGCGGTCTTGTGCGGTGAAGGTGCTGCTCTTGGTGATCGGGTTCCAGGTAACGGACTGGCAGGCTATTGCGGCCGTGGACATGTGAGTTCTCCTTGACGTGGAAAAGGCACCGAAGGGGTGCGCATCCGCAGGCTGTTGGATGTGTTGTTGGCCTGCGGACGACGAGTGCGAAATCCATGCTAGAGATTCGCGCCGGCCTCGCCCATGTCGTGAGAAGCATGTTGCTTATGTGAAATCAGATATACCGCTATGACTGGGTATTCACTTGCACTTGGCCAACACCACCTGACAGGTACCGGGCGTACCGCCGGAGCGGCCGGCGTAGCGCATGCAGTTATCCATGGATTTTTTCTGTGCCTGGCCCAGGGTCTGTCCCCAGGCCAGACCGCCCTCGCCCATCGTCGGCACCGCTTTGGCATAGCAGCGATCACCCACGGTCGCATAGCGAGCCTTGCTGGAGCAGCCTGTCGTCAACGTCAGCATGATCGCGCAAAGAAAATACGCGCAATGGCGTATCTGTATCCGGTTCATCTCGTTTCACCTGCGCAACTTGGGACTGACGGGCTCAGCTTATCCGCAATGACCCGGGAACCGTTCATTGCTCTGTCGCCTGCCGGTACTGACGCGGTGTGAATCCGGTCGAGGCCTTGAATTGGCGAGTGAAGGCGCTGTGGTCGGTGTAGCCGCACTGCAGGGCGACTTCGGTGATCGGCAGGTCGGTGTGCAGCAAGCGATGGGCATGTTCCAGCCGTACCTTCTGGATCATCTGCCGGGGCGTCAGGTGGAACACGCGTTTGCAGTAGCGCTCCAGCTGCGCCACGGAAATACCGGCGATCCGGGTCAGCTCGCCCAGCGTCACCCGCCGATTGAAATGCGTGCGAATGTGCTCGTCGACGGCGGCCAGACGTTCGAACGCCGGATGCGTCTCGCTGGCCGATTGCAGATCCACCGAAATCCCCGCCAGGCCGATGATCGCGCCATCGCGGTTGTACAACGGTCGCTTGTGGGTCAGGCACCAGCCCGGTTCGCGACTGCCGTAGAGGTGCAATTCAAGCTGATCCTCCAGCACCCACCCTTCTTCCAGCACCCGGCGATCCTGTTCGGTGTAGCCCGGCCCCAATTGCGCGGGGAAAACCTGCGCGCTGGTTTTGCCGAGCAACGGCTTCAGGTCTTTTAACCCGCAGCGCTGCACCAGTGTGCGGTTGGCCAGGACGTAACGCGCGTCCGGATCCTTGATGAAAATCACCGCATTCGGAATCACGTCCAGCATTGGCAACAGCGCAGCAACGCCTGCCACCAAGGCTTCGAGGGTCTGGGGGCGATTGTGTTCATCGCCCTCGCACAGGCGCGCAAATGCGTTCTGCATCGTCGGTGTCTTCCTTCGCGGGTGAATCGGCCAACGGTCCGCCATACGGCGTTCGCGTGCAGAGTGCAGCAACGCCTGCGGCCTGTCGAGGCCTGCCGTCGTTCAGCGCAATTGTGCTGATTTCGTCATCCAGGCTTGCGCAAAACATCAATCACGCGGCGGCCGATGAGTTCAATGTTGGCCCGTCCCAGTGACATACACCTGCCTATCCAATAACTCACAAGAAGGCGACGCCATGTCAGGCCAAGGCAAGTTCAAAAAACAGCTTTCATTGATCGACCTCACGTTTATCGGACTCGGAGCGATCTTCGGTTCGGGGTGGCTGTTCGCGGCCAGTCACGTTTCCGCGATTGCCGGGCCGGCGGGGATTTTTTCCTGGCTGCTGGGCGGTTTCGCCGTGTTGCTGCTGGGCATCGTCTACTGCGAGCTGGGCGCGGCGCTGCCCCGGGCCGGCGGTGTGGTGCGTTACCCGGTCTACAGCCACGGGCCGCTGCTCGGTTATCTGATGGGCTTCATTACGCTGATCGCGTTTTCCAGTCTGGTGGCGATCGAAGTGGTCGCCTCGCGCCAATATGCGGCGGCGTGGTTTCCCGGCCTGACCAAAGCCGGCAGCGGTGATCCGACGGTGCTGGGCTGGCTGGTGCAGTTCGGTCTGCTCTGCGTGTTCTTCCTGCTCAACTACCGCAGCGTGAAGACCTTCGCCAAGGCCAACAATCTGGTGAGCGTGTTCAAGTTCATCGTGCCGCTGCTGGTGATCGGTGTGCTGTTCACCTTCTTCAAACCGGAGAACTTTCAGGTTCAGGGCTTCGCCCCCTTCGGGCTTTCGGGCATCGAAATGGCGGTTTCCGCCGGCGGCGTGATCTTCGCCTACCTCGGCCTGACCCCGATCATCTCGGTGGCCAGCGAAGTGAAAAATCCACAACGCACGATTCCCATTGCACTGATCTTGTCGGTGCTGCTGTCGACTGCAATCTACGTGTTGCTGCAAACGGCGTTCCTTGGCGGCATCCCGACCGAACTGCTCGCCAATGGCTGGGCCGGGGTTTCCAAGGAGTTCGCCCTGCCATATCGCGACATCGCCCTGGCGCTCGGTGTGGGCTGGCTGGCCTATCTGGTGGTCGCGGACGCGGTGATTTCGCCCAGCGGCTGCGGCAACATCTACATGAACGCCACGCCACGGGTGATCTACGGCTGGGCGCAGACCGGCACCTTCTTCAAGGTCTTCACCCGCATCGATGAGAAGTCCGGCATCCCGCGCCCGGCGCTGTGGCTGACCTTCGCCCTGTCGGTGTTCTGGACCCTGCCGTTCCCGTCCTGGGAAGCGCTGATCAACGTGGTCTCCGCCGCACTGGTGTTGAGCTACGCCGTAGCCCCGGTGACTGTCGCCGCGCTGCGTCGCAATGCACCCGACATGCCGCGCCCGTTCCGGGTCAAGTGCATGGGTGTGCTGGGCCCGGTGTCGTTCATCATCGCCGCGCTGATCGTCTACTGGTCCGGGTGGGACACCGTGTCCTGGCTGCTCGGTCTGCAGATCCTGATGTTTGTCGTGTACCTGCTGTGTGGTCGTTTCGTACCGACCAGACATCTGAGCCTTGCCCATCAAGTGCGCTCATCCGCGTGGCTGATCGCCTTCTACGCCGTGACCATCGTCCTGTCGAAACTCGGCACTTTCGGTGGCCTGGGCATCCTCGCCCACCCTTTCGACACGCTGGTCGTCGCCGCTTTCGCCACTGGCATCTATTACTGGGGCGCCGCCACCGGTGTGCCGTCGCACCTGCTGCGTCTGGAGTCCGAAGAGGATGAAAGCGAAGTCGCTTCGACGTCCCCGGCCTCCGCTGCCAACCCGCGCGCTGCCGGCGCTTATTGAAACCTCTTGAAGGGACACGAACATGAAACGCGTACACGTCATTGATTCGCACACCGGCGGTGAACCCACGCGTCTGGTGATGAAGGGTTTCCCCGATCTGCCCGGCAACACCATGGCCGAAAAGCGCGATGCTTTGCGCAACCAGCACGACCTCTGGCGCCGCGCCTGCCTGCTGGAACCGCGCGGCAACGATGTGCTGGTGGGCGCGCTGTATTGCGAACCTGTATCGCCGGACGCCACCTGCGGGGTGATTTTCTTCAACAACGCCGGCTATCTGGGCATGTGCGGCCACGGCACCATCGGCCTGATCGCCTCCTTGCAGCATCTGGGGCTGATCGCCCCGGGCGTGCACAAGATCGACACGCCGGTCGGCCCCGTCAGTGCGACGTTGCATGAGGACGGCGCCGTGACCCTGGGCAACGTGCCGGCTTATCGATTCCGCCAGCAAGTAGCGGTTGAGGTGCCGGGCTACGGCCGTTTCCTCGGCGACATCGCCTACGGCGGCAACTGGTTTTTCCTGGTGTCGGAGCACGGCCAGACGCTGACGATGGACAACGTCGAAACCCTGACCGACTTCACCTGGAAAATGCTCAAGGCCCTCGACGACCAAGGCATCCATGGCGAGGACGGCGCAATTATCGACCACGTCGAACTGTTCGCCGATGACGATCATGCCGACAGCCGCAACTTCGTCATGTGCCCCGGCAAAGCCTACGACCGCTCACCGTGCGGCACCGGCACCAGCGCCAAGCTCGCCTGCCTGGCCGCCGACGAAAAACTTCAACCCGGCGAACGCTGGGTGCAGGCCAGCATCACCGGCAGCCAGTTCGAAGGCCGCTTCGAACGGGAAGGTGAACGCGTGCGCCCGTTCATCACCGGCCGCGCCTACATGACCGCCGACAGCACGCTGCTGATCGACGAAGAAGATCCGTTCGCGTGGGGCATCTGAGCCGCCGCGCTGCTTTTCCAAACCTTTCTGAATGACCGTTCCAAGGAGAACAATAATGAGCGACAACATCTTCACCGGCTGCATGCCCGCCCTGATTACCCCGTGCACCGCCGCACGCAAACCGGACTTCGATGCGTTGGTGGCCAAGGGTCGCGAGCTGATCGATACCGGGATGAGCGCCGTGGTCTATTGCGGCTCCATGGGTGACTGGCCGCTGCTCACCGAAGCCGAGCGTCAGGAAGGCGTGGCGCGGCTGGTGGCAGCAGGGATTCCGACCATTGTCGGTACTGGCGCCATCAACACCCGAGAAGCGGTATCCCATGCTGCCCATGCCGCAAAAGTCGGTGCTCAGGGTTTAATGGTGATTCCTCGGGTGCTGTCCCGAGGCGCTTCGCTCGCCGCGCAAAAGGCGCACTTTTCCGCGATTCTGCAAGCCGCGCCGAACTTGCCGGCGGTGATCTACAACAGCCCTTACTACGGTTTCGCGACCCGCGCTGACCTGTTCTTCGAACTGCGTCGCGAATACCCGAACCTGATCGGCTTCAAGGAATTCGGTGGTGGCGCCGACCTGCGCTACGCCGCTGAAAACATCACCTCCAAGGACGAAGACGTGACCCTGATGGTGGGTGTCGACACTCAAGTGGTGCACGGTTTCGTCAACTGCAACGCCACCGGCGCGATCACCGGCATCGGCAACGCCCTGCCCCGCGAAGTGCTGCAACTGGTGGCCCTGAGCAAGCAGGCGGCCAAGGGAGACGCCAAGGCCCGACGTCAGGCGCGGGAGCTGGAGTCGGCGCTGGCGGTGCTGTCGTCCTTCGATGAAGGCACGGATCTGGTGCTGTATTACAAACACCTGATGGTGCTCAACGGCGACAAGGAATACACCCTGCATTTCAACGAGTCCGACGCCCTCAGCGACTCCCAGCGTCGCTATGCGGAAGCCCAGTACGCGCTGTTCCGTCACTGGTACGAAAACTGGTCGGCGGAACAGAACTTCGCCTGACCCGCAGCCTCGTTTCAGCCCGCCGTGATTACCGGCGGCGGGCCTTCTTTCTTTTCAGGAACATGCCATGTCTCTTACGGGCAAACTGCTGATCGGTCAGCAAAACCTCTCGGGCAATCGCGAGGTCATTCAGGGGATCAACCCGGCCACTGACGCACTGCTGGAGCCCGGTTACGCTGGCGGCTCCGCCGAGCACGTCGAACAGGCTTGCGCGCTGGCCTGGGACGCGTTCGACCGTTATCGGGAAACGTCGCTCGAAACACGCGCCGAATTTATCGAAACCATCGCCAACGAAATCGAAGCCCTCGGCGATGAGCTGATCGAACGCGCCATGGCCGAAACCGGTCTGCCGCGCCCCCGCCTGTTGGGCGAACGCGGGCGCACTTGCCAGCAACTGCGCCTTTTCGCCCGCACCGTACGCGCCGGCGAATGGCTGGATGTGCGGGTCGACAGCGCCCAACCGCAGCGTCAGCCGATGCCGCGCTCGGATCTGCGTCAGCGCCAGATTGCACTGGGGCCGGTGGCGGTGTTCGGCGCGAGCAATTTTCCATTGGCGTTCTCCGTCGCTGGCGGCGATACCGCTTCGGCCCTGGCCGCCGGTTGCCCGGTGATCGTCAAGGCCCACGGCGCCCATCCCGGTACCAGCGAACTGGTCGGCCGCGCCGTGGCTCGGGCCGTCAAGGCCTGCGGTCTGCCTGAGGGTGTTTTCTCGTTGCTGTACGGTTCCGGGCGTGAAGTCGGGATTGCGCTGGTCAGCGATCCGCGCATCAAAGCCGTCGGTTTCACCGGTTCGCGCAGCGGCGGGCTCGCGTTGATCAAAGCGGCGCAAGCTCGCCCCGAACCGATTCCGGTGTATGCGGAAATGAGTTCGATCAACCCGGTGCTGCTGTTTCCCGTTGCGCTGCGCAATCGTTCACAAGCACTGGCCGAAGGTTTTGTCGCCTCGCTCACGCTGGGCGCCGGACAGTTCTGCACCAATCCCGGCCTGGTCATCGCCCTCAAGGGACCGGCGCTGGACACCTTCATTGGCGCCGCCGCCGAGCTCATCCAGCGCAGCCCGGCCCAGACCATGCTCACGCCCGGCATCTTCAATGCCTACGAGTCCAGCGTGAACGCACTGGCGGAAAACCCGCGGGCACGCCTTGCCGCAGTCGGGCAGAGAGGAACAGCTCCGAACCAGGGTCAGGCCCATGTCTTTGTCGCCGATGCTGCGGACTTTCTCGCCGATCACGCGCTGCAAGCCGAAGCTTTTGGCGCCGCATCACTGGTCGTTCAATGTGCCGACCACGATGAAATCCGTCAGGTGCTCGAACGGCTGGAAGGTCAGCTGACCGCCACCCTGCATCTGGATGACGCGGATCTGGATCAGGCCCGTTCACTGCTGCCGACACTGGAACGCAAGGCTGGACGCTTGCTGGTCAACGGCTGGCCAACCGGGGTCGAAGTCTGTGACGCGATGGTGCATGGCGGGCCGTTCCCGGCTACGTCCGATCCGCGCACAACGTCGGTCGGCACGGCGGCGATCCTGCGTTTCCTGCGCCCGGTCTGCTATCAGGATTTCCCCGACGCCCTGCTGCCAACTGCGCTCAAACAGGCCAATCCACTGGCGCTACGACGTCTGCTCGATGGCCAGAGGGAAGCCTGAAACCATGCCGAACATCACCCATGACATCGCCGTGGTCGGCGCCGGCATCATCGGCGTTGCCTGCGCCCTGCGTCTGGCGCGGCAGGGTTTGCAGGTGGTCGTGATCGACCCGCAGGAGCCCGGCCACGGCGCATCGTTCGGCAATGCAGGGCACCTGGCCACCGAGCAGGTTTTTCCGATTGCCGACCTGTCGATCCTCAAGCGCTTGCCGGCCATGCTCATGGACCCGATGGGGCCGCTGCGCCTGGACTGGAAATACCTGCCCTGCGCCCTGCCCTGGTTCACTCGCCTGCTGCTGAATCTGCGCTCGGCGCCGTTCCAGCGCACGGTGGCAGGTCTGCGAGCGCTCAATGAGAGTTCGCTGGAGGCCTGGCACCGGTTGCTCGGTGACATCCAGCGCCCTGATCTGCTGAAGGTGGAAGGTTCACTGCTGGTGTTCGAACGGCCCGATTCGCGCCCGGCCATTGAAGCGTTGCAGGCGCGTTTGCGTCAGCAACAGGTTCCGGTCGACTTATGGCAGGCATCTGCGTTGCGTGACACCGCGCCGCAACTGAGCGAACACCTGCAGGGTGGACTGTTTTTCCCGAGCACCGGGCACTTCATCGATCCGTACCGCGTGGTGTGCGAACTGGTCAGCGCCGCCAAGGCCAGTGGCGTGCAGTTTGTGAAGCAACGGGTCGAGGGCGGACAACTGAATGCACAGGGCGTTTCGCTCAACACCGGAACCGGCAGCCTGAATGCCCGTCGAGTACTGATCGCCTGCGGTGCCCATTCGGCCAGACTTACAACCGCGCTGACCGGCAAGAAAGTACCGCTGGACACCGAGCGTGGTTATCACCTGATGCTGCCTCAGGAACATAACCGGCTGCCCTTCCCCGTCACATCACTGGAACGCAAGTTCATCATGACGCCTATGTCCGAAGGCCTGCGCCTGGCGGGCACCGTCGAGTTCGCCGGACTTGAAGCGCCGCCGACCATGGCGCGGGCCTGGCAGTTGCATCGCTTGAGCAAGGGGTTGTTTCGTGAGGAGTTGAGTATTGAGGCGGCCACACCGTGGATGGGGTTCAGGCCTTCGCTGCCGGACTCGTTGCCGGTCATCGATCAGACAAACGACGGCAAGGTGCTGCTCGCGTTCGGGCATCAGCATTTGGGGCTGACGCAGGCGGCGGTGACGGCGGAGATGGTTGAGCGGATGGTTTCGCCGCTGGGTGCGACTCGGGGCGAGGAACTGCCGAGTGTCGAGCCTTACAGGCTGGATCGTTTCTGAAAAAGCGAAAGGCCTGCTTTTGAGGGCAGGCCTTTCGCTTGGCGATAAATTTTCAGGAAGGCATCAGCCAATGTCGTTCAGTGGTCCATCCGAGAAACACCTTCCCGTCTTCGCGTTTCTGGCGACTCTCAGTCAACGGATGACCGGACGCTGCTATATGCAACCCGATCATGGCCGGTAGAAACCTTTCCCGAAACTCACTGGATTGGGCCGCAAAATGCATTTCAATAGCCTTGAGTGCACTCTGCAACTGAACCGGATCCAGCATCGACAAATAAAACATCATCTGACGCCAGGCATAGGCCGTATTTTTCAACATGACCAAACGTGCGTGGTAAAGCTGGATCTGAATTTGTTGGCGACGGCAAACCCATTCGAAGCACGACTGAGCCATTGTACTCAGGCGATCATGCAGCACTTCTCTCAGCCCCAGCACACCGAACAGTCCTGCCAGATTCTGTGTTGTCACGATCTGTTGTTGCTCGATAATGGTGCCGTTGGTTGCAGGATGCCACGTACCGATATCGGCATTCGCACGCTGCGCGCACAGTCGGGCCAGCGCATCGTTGTTGTTTGTCGAACGTTGCCAATACGTTTGGGTGCGCCTCGATTTCGGCGGGTCGGGAAGGTCTGCCAACTGATCCGTATCGATGTCGTAATATCGGGCGTAAAGCGATCCAGTCAACATACGGGCTGATTGCCTGGCGGCCTTCACGAATTTATTCGAGAAAGCGCCCATGAAGATGTCCGCCGCGACCTCCTCCACGATTGGAAGATCCAGCTTCGCCGTTTCAACCAGGGACGAAAATTCCTGAAGCAGTTTGTTCGGAATAATCGCTTGTGGGAACGCCGATAGTGTCAGTGCAGACGCTTCGATCAGGGCCTGTTTGGCGCCTTCGACCGCAGATGCGTTCGCTTCATACTCACTTTCAAGCGCAGACACCCATGGAATATCTCCGATTTTCACCTGACGTTGCATATCCAATAGCAACAAAGAGCGTCGACGCCTGAAAGCTCGGTACGTAGCGACAGACAATATCCTCAGCGTTGCGTCTCGATATCCCGCACTACAGATTTCTGCCGTCATGGTAGGCAGTACTCGCGCCACCGTATCTCCGGATGTAATCACACCCTGGTCAATCAACTCCGCGACGGTTCCCTTGCGACAGCGTTCGAGGCGTTGACGAATCGAGGGGGGAACGGCGTCTCCAGCCATTAATGCATGCAGGTTCGCTTCCTCTTTGGTGATGGGTTCCAACAGAGGGGAAAAATCAGAGATACCTTCAGAGTCTGGATAATTCGCCAGACGCGCGGAGACAGCCTTGGCAATCAGATGATGTGCCGACGCTTTCACATGATCGCGTTGCTTTGCTCGCTTTTGGGAGTGTCTTTCGGATTCTGGATGGCCATGTTTGGCCAGAAAGTCATCGACAATCTTCCGGATACGTCCCACTTGACGCCCCGTCAGCGATGCCGGATCAGAGGAGCACTGTTTGAGCAATGCATGCAACTCCACCACCCGGTTCATGGAGGAGCCAGCACTGCGGGGATCAGACTCAAATGTCTTGTCAAACTGTGCGCCAAGCGCAATTGCACGTTCGAACCAACCCTCAGGATAATGCCTGCAAGGCCAGCTTTCCTGATAGGTCAGAAGGAAAAGCGAGATGGCTGCGTCGTAGAGAGGCAAGCTGTTTCCGACAACGTGCTTTTGAACGTTCAGACGCGGTTGCGCAGTTGATTTGGACAGGCGCGGCCTGACGTAACCGACATTGAAAACCTCAACTTCAGCCATCGAGAGCGGCTGTTTGTCAGTGACTGTCGGAAAGAAACGCAGCCGCTCGAAAAAAGGCGCAATCTGCTCGATCAGCGTTCGTGCTTCCTCGATGCGCTGGTGCTTCAGAAACCAGGCAACTGTCAGCAGCGCAGCCTCCTCCGGCACATCGATTTGATAATTCCCTTTCGCCAGACACGCTTGAAGCGATCCAACGCCTTCATCTGAAAGATGCCAGGTATTTAAATCGAGTCGTTCAAACCCGACGCGAATGCCGGGGATCAATGCAGCCAACCGGAGCTCATAAAGCGTTAACTCGCCCCCGGCCAGAAGCTTGCCAGTGGCAAAGCCGCCAGTGGCCACTTCCAACGTGACCCATTCGGGCAACCCCGTAAATGGCGTGCGCGAGCCGTACTGCGCGCTGCCCTTTACGAGATGCTCGACCACCTTTCTCCAACGCTCAATCCTATCAAGCGTTTGTGGGTCCGCGTCGTTTTCTCGTGCGGCGGTCAGCGCTCGAGATAGTTGGAAGTGCGCATAACCGTCGCTTATCCCGACAAACGCATCCGATTCCCTATCGTGCCTGGACATTCTTCCTTGCGACCCTGCGTTGTAATGGGTCCGGGGGCTGGATTCGAACCAGCGCCCACCCGGTTAAGAGCCGAGTGTTCTACCGCTGAACTACCCCGGAACAGAGCGCGCATTGTCGACTGGCGATGAAAAGATGTGAAGCTCAATCTTGGGGATTTTGTTGCAGTTTGGTTCCGATCTTTCATCTTTGACTGAAACGACGTCACGCTATGCAGTAAAAACGAAGGCCTGCTTTTGAAGGCAGGCCTTTCGATTTTTTGCAGTACTCGATCAACCCTGACGAGCCGTCAGCGCCGCATACCCATTCATCAAATTGCGATAGTTGGGAATCCGCTGCGACAGCAGGTTGCCCAGCCCTTCGATATCGTTGCGCCAGTCGCGGTGCAGCTCACAGGCCACGGAGAACCAGTTCATCATCTGTGCGCCGGCCTGGGTCATGCGGTTCCATGCGGCTTGTTGCACGGTGGTGTTGAAGGTGCCGGAAGCATCGGTCACCACGAACACGTCAAACCCTTCCGCCAGTGCCGACAAGGTCGGGAACGCCACGCACACGTCGGTCACGACACCGGCGATGATGATCTGCTTGCGACCGGTGGCCTTGATGGCCTTGACGAAGTCTTCGTTGTCCCAGGCATTGATCTGGCCCGGGCGGGCAATGTACGGCGCATCCGGGAACATTTCCTTGAGTTCCGGCACCAGCGGGCCGTTCGGACCCTGCTCGAAACTGGTGGTGAGGATGGTCGGCAGCTCGAAGAATCTGGCCAGGTCGGCCAGTGCCAGCACATTGTTCTTGAACTCGTTCGGCGAGAAGTCCTGGACCAGCGAAATCAGACCGGTCTGGTGATCGACCAGCAGAACCACGGCGTCGTCTTTGTTCAGGCGGTTGTAGGTTGCAGTGCTCATGTTGAATCCCTTTTTAGTTGTGGAAGTTCGCTTGCGTTCAAGATGGGCACAGATTAATGACTCGCCTGAAAGCGATAAATCACCTGCAAAGCGTTTAACCGTCAACCCAAACGAGACAATCCACTCAATCCTGGGCTCAATCACGCGGCGGCCCCGACCTTCCCGCCGATCCTTGTCATAATGTTCGCCGGCAATACGTTCAGAACGACATCCAGGGAAAAGTTGATGCTCGGACGCAACACACAAGCGCCCACTGCGAACGACACGCGGCGCACCGCCGGCAAAGCGATGAAGGCCGGTTCGACCTTTCGGCTGACCGTCAGCTTCATGCTGGTGGTGGTCGTGGCGTTTCTGGCGGTCGAGAGCTGGCGGACATGGCGTGACTATCGTTCGGTCTTTGCCTCCGCGCGCGATTCGGTGACCAACCTGGCCCGCGCCACGGCCCAGCACGCCGAAGATACGATTCGCCAGGTCGATGTGGTCACCGCCGGGCTGGCCGAGCGTGTCGAAGGTGATGGTCTGCAGAACCTCGATGTCCCGCGCATTCACAAGTTGCTGGTGCAGCAATCGAAAATCATGCCGCAGCTGCACGGCCTGTTCATCTACGGCCCGGACGGCCACTGGATCGTGACCGACAAAGAGGTCACCCCGGAAATGGCCAACAACGCAGACCGCGATTATTTCGAGTACCACCGCACCCACGAGGATCGGCAAGTGCGCATCGGCCAGGTGGTCGAGAGCCGCTCCACCCATGACCTGATCATTCCCATCTCCCGCCGTTTGAACAACCCCGATGGCTCGTTCGCCGGCGTGCTGCTGGGGACGGTCAAGGTCAGTTACTTCGTCGACTATTACGGCGATTTCCGGATCGATGACAAAGGCGCACTGGTGCTGGCCATGCGTGACGGCACGATTCTGGTTCGCCGCCCTTTCATCGCCTCCGTGGTGGGCAAAAGCCTGGCGAACAGCGAGATCTTCAAGACCTACCTGCCCAGTTCCAACGAAGGCATTGCGCAGATCCGGGCAGTGGTCGATGACACCGAGCGCCTGTACGGCTATCGCGCCCTGACCACTTATCCGCTGGTGGTCGAGGCCGGCCTGTCGAAAGATTCCATCACCGCGCCGTGGCGTCGGGACTTGCTGAAAAACGGCTTCGTGCTGATTTTTCTGATTCTGGTCCTCGCCGGTTTCGGACTGATCGTACTGAGCCAGTTGCGCCAGCGGATCGCGATGGAACGGGAAATCCGTTCCGCGCACCAGGCCATGCGCGACATGGCACTGACCGACAGCCTCACCGGCCTCGGCAACCGTCGGCGCCTGGACAATGCGCTGGCGGACGAGATTCGTCTGGCCCGGCGCCAGGGCTCGTCGCTGTCGTTGATCATGCTCGATGTCGACCACTTCAAACGCTACAACGACCGCTATGGCCATGCCGCCGGCGACGACTGCCTGATCGCCGTCGGACGTGCGATCCAGCAAGCGGTCAAACGCCCCGGCGACCTCGCCGTGCGCTACGGTGGCGAAGAATTCACCGTGCTGCTGCCCAACACCGAGAACGCCGGCGCCATTCAAGTCGCAGAGGACATCCTGCAAGCCATCCGCGCGCTGGAACTGGAACACACCGGGCATCCCCTCGGGTACGTCACCGCCAGCGCCGGCATTGCGACCCGTCATCCGCTTGACGACGCGGTGACCCCGGCCATGCTGCTGAAGTCGGCGGATACCTGCCTGTATCAGGCGAAGCGGCTGGGGCGCAATCGTTGGTGTTCGGCGGACGAGTCGGTGTGATCGATGGCGCCAGCAGAGCTGACGCCATTCAGGGTTGCCGTTCGATATCGATCAATCTTCGCGGGCCGGTTTCGGAGCATCCGTGATCAACGTCTTCGGCTCCAGATACGCACTCATCCCCCACTTGCCCATTTCACGCCCCAGGCCCGAGTGTTTGAAGCCACCAAAAGGAGCGCGCGGTTCGTGGGCCAGGGTGTTGATGAGCACGCGTCCCGAATCGATCTGACGGGCGATGTTCACACAGCGTTCGGGGTTCTGGCCCAGCACCAGGGCGCTCAGCCCATAGTCCGTATCGTTGGCGATGCGGATCGCATCGGCGTCGTCTTCGTAAGGGATGATCGTCAGCACCGGGCCGAAGATTTCTTCCCGCGCGATCCGCATCTGGTTGTTGGCGTCGGTGAAGATCGTGGGTTTGACGAACCATCCGGCGTGCAGGCCTTCCGGACGACCTTCGCCACCCGCCAGCAACCTCGCGCCCTCTTCCTGGCCGATACGGATGTAGCGCTGCACTCGGTCCCATTGTTTCTGACTCACCATCGGGCCGATATCGGTGTCGGCGTTGCGCGGGTCGCCCGATTGAAACTGTGCGACGCTCTCCTTCGCGATCTGTTCGAACTCTGCGAGCCGTGAACGCGGGACAAGAATGCGTGTGCCTGCGATGCAGGCCTGGCCACTGTTGAGGAATCCGGCGTGCAGTGCCAGCGGCATGACTGCCTGGAAATCCGCGTCATCGAGTACCACGGTGGGTGACTTGCCCCCCAGCTCCAGGGTCACGCGTTTCAGGGTGTCCGCGCCGGTTCTGACCAGATGCTGACCGACCGCGGACGACCCGGTGAACGAGATCTTGGCCACATCGGGATGGCGGGCGATCTCCTCGCCAACCACGTCACCTCGGCCGTTGACGATATTGAAGACACCCGGTGGCAGCTCTGCTTCGTGCAACGCCCGGATCACGACCTGCGTCTGCAACGCGCTCATCTCGCTGGGCTTGATGACGGCGGTGCAACCCGCCGCCAGTGCGGTGGCCAACTTGTTGCAGATGAAGCCGGCATTGCTGTTCCACGGCGTTATCAGGCCAGTCACGCCCACGGGCGTCAGAATGACCTTGGCCATACCGGCCTGTTCTTCGAAGTCGAACGCCTCCAGTGCCTTGATCGCTTGCGCAATCACCTCCGCCGGGTACGTCGCCATCCAGCGCCCGCGAACCGCAGGCGAGCCATACTCCTCAAGGATGGCTTCCAGCAGTTCTTCCTCTCTGGCCGCCACGGCCTTGTGCATGCGTTGCAGGGCGGCGATGCGCTCTTCCCGCGTGGTACGAGACCAGGCCGGGAACGCAGCCTTGGCGGCGGCGATGGCGCGCTGGGCGTCGAGTGCATCGCCCAACCGGACCTGACCGATGACTTCCTCGGTGCTCGGGTTATGGAGGTCGAACCACTCCTGACCGTGTGGGAGGACGTACTCGCCGTTGATGTAGATGTGTTCAATGCGCTGCATGACAACTCCTCGCTGAAAATGACCCGCTTGAAGCGAGCCTCGATGAAGCGAAGTCTAAGAAGGGTTGATTGTTCCGATAAGCTATCCTTTGGCTGATGAAACATCCCTATTTTCAGGACAATCCATGCACAGAACAGGAATGACCGAGCTGGAAGTGGTGCTGGCCGTCGCCCGGCGCAACAGTTTTCGCGGCGCGGCACAGGAACTGGGCATGTCCACCACGGCGGTGAGCAGCGCGGTGGCAGGCCTCGAAGCGCGCCTGAAGGTACGCCTGTTCAACCGCTCTACGCGCAGCGTTGCCCTCACCGATATCGGGCAGCGCTATGTGGAGCGCATCGCCCCGGCTCTGGCGCAGATCAAGAGTGCCGGCGAAGAAGCCAGCGTCGGTCTCGACGAGCCCAGCGGCACACTGCGCATCAACGCACCGCACGGTGCGGCGTACCTGCTGCTGGAGCCGCTGCTCAATCAGTACGCACGGCGCTATCCAGAGGTGCGCATCGACGTCGTCAGCGAGGCCAGCATGGTCGACATCGTCGCCGGGGGCTTCGACGCCGGGATCCGCCTGGCCGAGTCCGTGCCGCAAGACATGATTGCGGTGGCCCTGTCAGGCGACATCCGCATGCTCATGGTGGCAACGCCCGAGTACCTCGAACGCCACGGCGTGCCCGAACACCCACGGGATTTGCTCACCCACCAGAGCATCGGCATGCGCATGGCCCACGGCGGCCTCTATCACTGGGAGCTGGAACGCGACGGCGAGAAATTGCAGATGGATCTGCCGACGCGCTTCGTGTTCAACGAATTGCTGGCGATCAAACAGGCCGTGGTGCTGGGCCTGGGCATCGGTTTCATTTCCGAGTGGTTCATCCAGGAAGAACTGGCCAGCGGCGCACTGGTGCCGGTGCTGATGCCGTGGTGTCCGTCGTTTGGCGGGTTGAGGCTTTACTACTCGGGCCATCGCTTCGTGCCGGCGCGGTTGCGTGCGCTGATTGATCTGGTGCACGAACTGCGGCCGAGTCCGGTTTGATTCTTGCGATCAATCGAGATGTGCATTGCAAATGTACGGCGGTCTGGCTTCAAGGCAGAATGGCGCCTCGTTTTTTCAAGGAACAGATGAGTGCCCAGCAATACATTGAAATCATGGATCGATTGTCGACGGATCTCGTCGTTGCTTTTACTGACAGGCTTGGCGTCGCTCTCTGGCTGTCACCAACTGACCACCGACCAGCGATTAAATGCCTATGCGGAGAGTGGTGGCAAGTCCGCTCCCATGTTCATGACTTCAAAAGAAATCAGGGCCATGGAGGCAAGGAGCTATATCAGGGTCTTGCGTCGAACCTTGGTTAACAGTGTGTTCCTTGCGAATGACAAAGGGATGCAAGGAAGCGTGAAGTTGCGTATGAAGCTCAGTCGTCAAGGAGACATGTTGCTCTGCGAGACGCAGTCAACGGAACCGGGCTCCCCACCCGACTTCGCCAATCTGGTCACCGATGTGTGCTGGAGCAGCATCTGGACGGAAATCCCGGAAGATCTCCAGAATCCAGCCGATGGATCCCTTGAAATCATCGCGCCGTTGATCGCCAAGGACGATGTATCGCCAGTTTCGGATTACGACCTGACACGCCGGAAGGCTGGACTGGAAAGCCGATTTTTCTGGGACAACGTGCTGGCCGGGCACTCAATCAACGCGTTCGGAAGCGCCCACTTTGATTTCACGGCTAACGCAAAGGGCCAAGTCACACGTTGCGATGTGACGCTTGAAAAAAGCTATTTCCGTCCAGAGTCCTTTCACCCGGATCCCCCATTACAAAAGGCACTCGCGGCTCAGTGCTTACAGCTTGATCTGCAACACATGCCCGGGTTTCAGGTGGGAGAGTCCGGAGTAATCAATCGCTCGGTTTTTGTTAAGTACTTCCCGTGGAAAAACCACGTGGGGAAACATCAGGAAAAAGCTCCGGCTACCGATAAGAAAGAGCCCGCCCCGCTCAACACCAGCAAGGAACGCACATGAATTTGTTCAAGAAGCTTCTCGACTCATTGAAACGTCCTTTTAACCAGGACACCCAGGCCTCACCACAAGCCCTTCATCTGCAAGAACTGGTGACTGCCGGCAACCTGAATGAGGCTGAAGCAGCAAACATGGCAGTAAGAACGGCCGGCGCAGCATGTCTGGATCGCTACTGGGGATCTATCGGCACCGTGGAGCGGGATGTCCTTGCGTACATGATGAGCCCGAGCTTTTCCGGCGGCCCTTACTGGCCCTCGACGCGTCAGGCCTACCGGGTCATTCGCCGTGGCGACAACATAATCATCGCCACTGAAGGCCTGTCGGACCCTTTCGATGATGCTGCTGAGGGGACGGGCAACGGTTTCGAGATGGAGTTGTTCCTGGAAACCGCCGATATACCCGAGCACGCCCGTGGTCCCTTGGGTGATGTCGACCCTTTCCAGCGCAGCTGGGCATTCGAGCTGGTGGAGCACATTGCCAAAACGGTGGCAGACGCTGGAGGAATTACCCACCGACTCGACCAGTACGGTGCGCTATCCATCGAAATTCCCGGGTTCAGCCTGTCCAGTCACATGAGTGATCAACTGCCCGCACATTTCGTGACCGAGGACGACTCAACCGGCGTCCTGCTGGGTGCCCCTGAACCGGCCTTCCCTACCCGACTGGATGACATGCCTCTATCCCCGGTCAGAATGGTTTCCGTGGTATT
Organism: Pseudomonas sp. COW5; assembly: GCF_026240005.1. Classification (NCBI taxonomy): domain Bacteria; kingdom Pseudomonadati; phylum Pseudomonadota; class Gammaproteobacteria; order Pseudomonadales; family Pseudomonadaceae; genus Pseudomonas; species Pseudomonas sp. COW5. The sequence goes on from NZ_JAPHVP010000001.1 coordinate 6,073,783, forward strand.
GATCACAGCGTCGGAGCTTGAATACATTCGTTCGGGTGGGCGCGCAGCGCGCGATGATCTGGTAAACCGTTTGAAGGCTGCGGGCATCGGGCATATGAGCAGCCTGCAACGTGAGAGCGTTGTATGACGGCGGCACTCAAGGGAAAGGAAACTCTCGGGAATCAAACATGAAGCTGCTTCGACTTGCCCCTGCGACCTATCACCTCAACGACAACTTTTGGGACCTTCTAGATGCTGAGGACGGATCGCTGTATCTGCTCGTCAATTGCGAAGCGTCTTTTGTGAGTTATGACGCTCTGATCAAACTCAACGACGATGAGTTGCGCGATCACCACGGCCTGGGCTGGCTGTCCATTCAGTACCTGGCCAATCGAATCAATTATTTCGTCAGCGATTACAAGGCACGGCTGATCACGGGGCCATTGCTTGATGCGGCGATTCAAGCGTCGAAACCGTAGATATCAAGATTGAGCGCGATGGCTCCATCAATATCAGGCGCATTGGATCTTTTCTTGAGGTTCCGTGACTCTAGACTGGTTCCCTTCCCACGATTCAACTGGAAAGGAACCCATTCAAGTGCGCGACTTCGACTGCCAACCCGTTTTACGCGGGAGCACGCTTAGGCTCAGGCCTCTGACCGAAAACGATTTTGAAGGCCTGTTTCTGGCGGCCTCGGACCCGCACATCTGGGCAGGCCACCCCGCCAGCGACCGCCATGAGCGGCCGGTATTCGAAACGTACTTCGCCGCGCGGCTAGCCACCGGCAAAACGCTGGCCGTCATTGATATCGACTCGGGGCTGATCGTGGGCATGTCGAGCTATTACACCCCGCCCGACCTGCCGGACAGTATCGCTATAGGGTATACCTTTCTGGTGCGGGCGAAATGGGGTGGCGAGACCAATCGCGAACTGAAGCAGCTGATGGTGGAACACGCCTTCAAGGCGTACGACACTGTCTATTTTCACATCGCACCGTCGAACATCCGCTCGCAGAAAGCAGCCATGAAGATCGGCGCGGTGCACTTGTATGATGCCGAGCTGACGCTGTCCACGACACCGGCCTGGTGCAAGTGTTACGGGCTGACCAGGGAGCAATGGGCTGCGTCGCAACAACACGCTTGAAATACGGAATGCGACGTTTGCGACAGTGGAGTCATCAGGCTGTCGAGTAGCTGAATGGCTCCAGGAAAATCTGAGGCTCGACCCAGAGCCTGAGCCCGTAGGGAATCACTGAATATCCGTCATATCGCCCGGTGAACGTGTTCGACGCGGCAAATTCGAGGAATTTTCCGCGCTTGTCCTCTACAACCCGGATCCCCGGGCAGCCCAGCAGAGTGTATTTGATGATGGGGTTGGGCAGCGATGCTTCCCATAGCTGAATCTCGACATCGGAATCGTACTGCCATACCGTCAGCTCCAGTCTGAGAGAGCCTTGTTGGATCGAGTAGCGATGCGACGTTTCAAACTCATCCCGGGACGGAAGGACACCGAGTACGCCAATCAGATCAAACGGGTCCCATACGAGCAGCGGCATATTGTTTCCTTGGCCTGTCTTTGATCTGCATCGTACCCATCATTTGCCTGTTAAACACTCTGCCCCTACGCCTGAACATTTGAGAACCGCATGACAGTTTCTGCATCCGATGTGCCCTTGAGCGAACAAGTCGCCTACCTGAAGCTCGCGTTGGAACTCCGTACACTTGACGTCCCGGACATCGTGCAGTGGGCGGATGCGCAGATCCGGGACCAGGCAAACCCTGCCTATGCGCTGATAGAACTCGCACTGATGGGCGAATCAAATCGTTTCGACACCGCGAATCAATTATTACGAATCGCACGTCCCTCCATGACCACCGCAGAGCTACTGCCGTACGTCCTGGCCGATGCGCACAAAATGCTTCTCGACAATCCTGGCTTCGCCAGAGCACTGGCTGAAGGGATGTATCAAGTCTGGGCGAGGGACAATGGCAGTTTTACGGAGGCACTTGCCCTGTGCGGCTACTTCGATGATGCCTACGATCTGGCCCGAGCCGGGATAAATGCAACCGTCGACCAGATCGATCTGGAACTGCTGGCGTTCACCGGAGGTTTTCTGAACTGGGACTGGATGAAAAGATGCGGTGCGGCAGAGAAATCACAATCGGATTGAGCAGCGCTGTGGCACTGTTCAATCCGCCGACTCGGGAGAGCGCAATCATCAAATCACGTTATGACGGCCTCGCTCCCCCGCTCAAGCACCCGCCCCAAACACAGCCCTCGCAAAATCCACGAAGCTTCGCAGCTTGGGCGTCAGTCGAGGATCCGGTGCGTACAGAAGGTTCATCGGGGAGACCGGGACGTTGTAATCCGGCAGCAGCCCGACGAGCGTTCCGTTTCTCAGCGCATCCTTGACCAGTTCCAACGGCAACAGCACCACACCCAGCCCGGCCACCGCTGCCGACAGCAACGGGTCGGCCTGATTGATCGTCAATCTGCTTTTAATCGGCACGTCGATGCAACCGTCCGGCCCTTCGAGGCGAATGTGGGAACGACCGTCGGAGTAGGCGAACGCCAGGCATTCATGTTCCTGCAGATCCAGCGGGGTCGTGATCGGTGGACGCCTGGCCAGATAGGCGGGCGCCGCGCACAGCACCATTTGATAGGGCTTCAAAGGCAATGCCTTCAGGCCGCTGTCGGACAGATCACCGATTCGAAACACCACGTCATACCCGCCCTCCAGCAGGTCAACGAGCTCGTTGGACAGGGTCAGATCCACCGACACCTGCGGGTACCTGACCATGTACTCCAGCAGGCGAGGCGCCAGCGTGCTGACGCCAAAGGTGACCGGTGCGTTGATTCTGAGGCGGCCACTGGGCACGCCTCGGGTCATCGCGGCCATTTCTTCGGCGGCGTCCATGTCGGCCAGGATCAGCTTCGCCCGTTGATAGAACGTGCGGCCGAAGTCGGTCAGGCTCTGTTTGCGGGTCGTGCGATTGAGCAGCGAGACACCCAGATGCTGCTCGAGCATCTTGACCTGTTTGCCGACCAGTTGCGGGGACAGATTGAGCTCATCGGCCACCGCGCTGAAGGAGCCAAGCTCCACCGCTTTGACGAAGACAGCCATCAATGTAAGGCGATCCATTGGAAACCCTGTGTTTCTAGTGTTGCGCTATCGTAGGTCTTTATCCGACCCGGGCCAAAGCCTAAATTGACGGCCATGGCAACGACGCGCACAACTCCAACAGGCGCGTTATCACTGGAACTCAGGTCGTTCACACCGGCCTCATTGATCACAGAAGAGGTAACCATGGCACGCATTGTCAGGATTCATGAATACGGCGACGCAAGCGTTTTGAAACTGGAATCGGTCGATGTGCCGGCCCCGGCATCCGGCGAGGTGCAAATCGAGGTCAAGGCCTTCGGACTGAATCGGGCCGAGGTCATGTTCCGCAATCACGCCTACCTGCAGGAAGCGCAATTTCCCAGCCGCCTCGGTTATGAAGCCGCCGGTGTGGTGGCTGCCGTCGGCGCCGGCGTCAGCGAGTTCAAGGTCGGCGATGCGGTCAGCCTGATTCCGCCACTGGACATCGCCAAATGGGGCACCTACGGCGAACTGGCCAACGTGCCCGCCGAGTTGACGGTCAAACACCCGTCGAACCTGTCCTTCGAACAGGCCGCCGCCTCCTGGATGCAATACGTCACCGCGTGGGGGGCGCTGGTCGAACAGGCCAAGCTGGCGAAAAACGATTTTGTGCTGGTCACTGCCGCCTCCAGCAGCGTCGGCCTGGCGGCCTTCCAGATTGCCCGAATGGTCGGCGCGACTTCGATCGCCGTGACCCGCACCCGCGCCAAGAAGCAAGCCTTGCTGGACGCCGGCGCCGCGCACGTCATCGTCAGCGATGAAGAGGATATCGTCGCCGCCGTCATGGCCCTGACCGATGGCCAGGGTGCGCGCGTGGTGTTCGATCCGATCGGCGGCCCCGGGTTCGAACAGCTCACCCAGAGCATGGCCAGAGGCGGCATTCTGCTTGAGTACGGCGCCTTGAGCCCGGAGCCTACGCCGTTCCCGCTGTTCACCGTGCTGGGCAAATGCCTGACCCTCAAGGGCTACCTTTACGCGGAGGTCGTCGCGAATCCTGCGGCGCTGGCCCGGGCCAAGGCGTTCATTGGCGACGGCCTCGCTTCGGGCGCGCTGCAACCGATCATCGCGAAGACGTTCGCCCTTGAGGACATTCAGGAAGCGCATCGCTTTCTTGAGGCCAATCAGCAGGTCGGAAAGATTGTCGTGACTGTTTAAATCGCGATGTCGCCGCGGCCCGATGCATCGCGTCGGGCCACCGGCAGACATGCCTCCGCCCCGCTACAGCAGTAGTCCGGCTACCTGCACGGGTGTCATCTTCGTCACCATCATCAAGACGATCACGAACATCCCCAGAAAACCGGCCACCCCCATCCAGAACCATTTCCGGTAGACCGACCGGTACTCATCCGCGAGCCCTCCCCCGGTTTCGATCGCATTCGAAGCCATCACGTACAAGCGCTTCTGCAGCACCAGCACCGGCAGCCAGAGCAACCCCACGCAAAGAAATATGATCAACGAGGTCAGCACCCATTCCGTGGTCAACGGCAGGCCTGCCAGCCTGATCAGTCCATAGCCCGATGCGATCTGAATGAAGCCTGCCGGAGTAGTGATCCAGGCGTCGAAGCGCACGACCATTCTTGCCACGTGAGCGATCACCTGAGGGTTGGCGGTGCGGCTGGCGGCGATCAGATACAGGTAGGACCCCATGCCGAAACCGAACAGGAAAACAGCGGCGATCACGTGAATGTATTTGAGGCACAGGTAAAGCATGCTCAGCGCTGCCCGTCAGAGAAATGCACGGACAGGCTCAGGTTCTCAGGGTCGTTGATCGCGGCCATGTATTCGTCGACGGTAATTTCGCCGACGCAAGGCCGGGCGCCGGACTCGGGCACATACCCTCGGGCCATTTTGATAGCCAGGGCGACGGCTGCGCAGCTGGGTATTTCCGGGCCCTTGTCATTTCTGGCCGTGAGTTGAGCGGTCATGGACAGCGTTTGCCCTTCAATCCCGATACCTTGCACGTCGATGTACATCGCACTTTTGCCATCGCCGAATCGCTCGAACCGGCTGCCCAAACGGTGCAGGCGCGCGGCCCATGGCGCATGATCCCGAATCAACCCCATCTTCTGGGCCTGGGCGAACAAGGCGTTGGCGACACCGCCAAGTTTCAATCCTGCACCCGCCTTGAAGCTCAAGGTCCGGGCACCATAACGACCGGCGAAAATGTCCATGTCCGGCACGTCAACGTTAGCCAGCAAACGGCTGCCCAGATGCGGCATCTTGCGCAGCGTCAGATCCTGCCAGCCCGGCACCTCGTGAACCCGGCCATCCTTGAGCTGCTTGATCGGCTTGCCCGCGTAGGCAAGCACACCTTCGACAGTCGACAGCCCCGGCATCTTCGCGGAAGAGGAAATGCCATGCTCGATCGAATCTATGCGCTGAAAGCGATACCGCTGCTGATCGATGATGGCCGAAGACAGGGTCGGCACTGAGCTGCAACCACTGAGAATCGCCACGCCCGCCGCTTTCGCGCGCGCATCGAGTACAGCAATACCGTTGACGAAGGTTCGGCAGTCGGACAGATCGCAATAGTTCACACCGGCCTCGATGCAGCTTTCGGCTACCGCATAGGACTGCCCCTGAAACGGGCCTCCGGTGTGAACGACCAGTTCAATCCCCATCGAGCCCAATGCGGATAGGAACCCGGGCCCCATGGCATCGCCGCACCAACTGGCGCAGTTTTTTCCTGAAGCGGCTTGCAACGCCTCGACCTTGCGCAGCAACTTGTGCGGATCGCGCCCCGAGATCGCCAGATCAACATCGGGCATCGACGCCAGATGCCGGCAGACGATGCTGCCGAAGTTTCCATACCCACCGACCACCAACACCTTGAACGCCATTCAACGCTTCCCTAACGATTCGATCGTACAGCCAACTTGCCCGAGACAGGATTCGCGGGAGCTTCCCTGATATCGGCAGGTCAGGCAAGAAATACGACCGGAAATTCCTGACGTTTCTGAAGTTCGAATGGACCCTCGACCGTGATGACCACCCTGGCATCGACAACGTGCGTCGGTCAATCGGCGAGATACGTGTTCAGTGCCTCACCAAGCCGCTCAAAGGTTCGGGCGATACGTCCGACTTTACGCAAATCGTTGTGCATGGCGATCCATACCTCGACCTCGAAACCGAAGGCGTCCGGCAGGACCGGAATCAGATCGTAGGGCGCAGCAACCACTGACGGGCATAAACCGAAACCCAGACCGGCCTTGAGTGCAGCGAATTGAGCAAGATGATTGTCGGTGGCAACCGCGAAGCACTGATCAGCATCACACAGGCCCACTTCAACCCAGCGACGCAGATCGGCAGAGCGCCGGTCAGGGCCAATCAACGGCCCGCGTCGCAACACATCGAGACTCACGGGACTGCCGTGACGGGCGAGACAATCGGCACTTGCGTAAAGACCGACGCGCAAGACACCTGTTCGCCGCGCAACGATATCTGCGCCATTAGGACGCAGCAGGCGTACAGCAATGTCTGCCTCCTGGCGGGCGATATCCTCCAGCGCATCATTGATACTGATCTCAAATTTCAACCCGGGAAGGTGTTGCTGAACCTGACGCAAGATTCCAGGCAGTATTTCCACACCAACGAAATCGCTGCCGGTCAGCCTGACGACACCATGAGATGCCTCGGTCTCGCCGCTGGCCATGCGATTGAACGCTTCGGCAGCAATCGCCATGGACTCGACATGGTGAGTGAGCCCTCGTGCTGAAGCTGTGGGGGTCAGGCCCGCGGAGGTCCGGGTGAACAACTTTACCCCCAGTCCCGCTTCGAGATTTTCCAGGCGCCGCCGTGCGGTAGCTTGCGCAATGCCCAACAGCCGAGCTGCGCCGGACAGACTGCCGCTGCGCAGCACCGCCAGAAATACCCGTTGGCTTTCCCATTCAAGGTTGCTCATACATTTCTTACCAACGACTGGTCCGTTTGTTGTCTTCTGCCGAACGAAAGGAACAGGGATCATGCACCTCTCATTTTCAGCGCAGCAGTATAAGGAGCAACACCATGCCTTTCACCGGCCAATGCCGATGCGGACAAGTCCATGTGCAATTGCAAGCAGATACCCTGGCGCCGCTTTACGCCTGTCATTGCCTGAACTGTCAGCGCACAAGTGGCAGCGCATTTGCACTGCACATCCTTTGCGGCGAGCGGCAGGTGGAAATATCGGGAGACGTACTGATGTACAACCACACTCATGAGGGGAATACGTCGACCCACTTTGTCTGCAGCCTTTGCTTCACCAGGCTTTTCAATGACACGACAGCGGCTCCGGGAATGCGAGTCTTGCGCGCCGGAATTCTCGATGGCTCGGAACGGCTGACACCGATGGCGCATATCTGGGTCAAGCGCAAACAGCCCTGGGTTTCTTTGCCAGAGGGTGTCGCCCAATGGCAGGAAAGCCCCACACCCGAGGCTTTTGCCAGCGCCATGAATACTCAGCGGTGAGAAGCTGACTCGGCGCTTTTCGGGCGCCCCCTTCGCCAATAACGATGATCGGTAGCCAGAAGTAAGGCAACGCATTAAAAGCGGTCTACGCTCCACCCACCACACCTCTGGAGTCACCGTGATGATCCGCGCCTTGCTGACCGCCTCCTTATTGGTGGCCCTGAGTGTTCCGGCACATGCTGACGTAAAACCGTTCCCCGCTTCCTTCCGCACGCAAGACATTGCCGTGGACGGCGCGAAGATCCACACGCGGATCGGCGGCAAGGGCCCCGCCGTCGTGCTGTTGCATGGTTTTGGTGATACCGGGGACATGTGGATGCCGCTCGCCACGGATCTGGCGAAGGATCACACCGTGGTCATCCCTGATCTGCGCGGTATGGGGTTGTCGTCGATTCCCGACAATGGCTATGACAAGAAGACCCAGGCAGGAGACATCCGCGCCGTACTCGCCTCGCTGGGCATCGAACATTCGGTCGTCATCGGTCACGACATCGGCACCATGGTCGCCTTCGCCTATGCCTCGCGGTATCCGCAACAGACCGACCGCCTGGTGGTGATGGATGCGCCCGTTCCGGGCATTGCGCCGTGGAATGACATCGTGCGTTCGCCGATGCTCTGGCACTTCGATTTCGGAGGCACGGACATGGAGCGGCTGGTCGCCGGCCGTGAGCGCATTTACCTGGACCGGTTCTGGAACGAGTTCGCCGGCGACCCGAAAAAAGTCGACGAAGCCACCCGCCAGCATTACGCAAAACTCTACGCCCGCCCCGGCGCGATGCACGCGGCCTTCGCCCAGTTCCGCGCCATTCGCCAGGACGCGGTGGACAATGAAGCGTCGTCAAAGAACAGGCTGACGATGCCCGTCCTGGCCGTCGGCGGTGAAAAATCCTTCGGCAACAACGAAGCCATCGTGATGCGCAACGCTGCCGACAACGTCACCGAAGTGGTGATCGCCGGCGCGGGCCATTGGCTGATGGAAGAGGCGCCGGTGGAAACCACTCAGGCGGTTCGCCGCTTTATGACCCGCTGATGCTGGGATTCAAAATGGGGACAGATTTATTATTTGAAAATAAATCTGGCCCCATTGAATCTGATTGAATCTCGGCGTAGAGCGTCCGGACACCTATCCATTCAGCCTCTTGTTATTGATCTTATCCAGCGCTTCAAGGATGGCGGGTTCACGCTCCTTCAACAGGGCCTGGAAGGTATTTTCGACGGTGTCTTCAGCGTCGAAGATCTTGTCCAGAAAGGCGCGGCCCTCAGGCGTGTTATTCAAAATATCTTTGCTCTGCGCGGGGTTATCGTGGGCACGAATCGCCGCATTGAGTTCATCCGGCTGCAAGTGAGCCGCCAGGGTATCTATCCGCAGGTTTCTGATCTCGTCGAAGGGAACCTTGTCTTCCACAACCTCACGGATTTCTTCGTCCATCACCGCCATGTAACGTGGCGAGTAATCTCGCATTGTGGTTTCCACCACCTCATCGTAATGCTCCTTGAAGGCGCCACTGATATCGACCAGTTCCCTGGCCTTGTCCTTGCTTCCTCCACAGGCGGTCAGTGACGTTGCAAGCAACAAAACCAACGCAGCCGTTCTCATACCCATGAGCCTTTGTCCTTGTTCAATTTGTGGAAGCCGATTGCCTGGTGCGGGGTCGGACGACGGCTTTCCATGGCAAACCTGCAGAAATGCAGGGGGCGCAATTCTAAACAAAATGGGGATACCCATTGAATGAAAAAAGGAAACCGGCCCATTTTTCGGAAAACAGACCGGCCCCCTCTTTCACACTGGCGCTACTGAATCTCAGGCGCGCTTCGGAAGCTTCCAGTTCGGGCGAATGAAGTGGCAGGTGTAGCCATTCGGAATGCGCTCCAGGTAATCCTGGTGCTCCGGCTCCGCTTCCCAGAACGGCCCGGCCGGTTCGATTTCGGTCACCACTCGTCCAGGCCACAGGCGTGAAGCGTCGACATCGGCAGCGGTGTCTTCGGCGACGTCGCGTTGTTGTTCGCTGAGGTAATAGATCGCCGAGCGATAGCTGGGGCCGCGGTCATTGCCTTGACGGTTGGGCGTGGTCGGGTCATGTATCTGAAAGAAGAACTCGAGGATCTGCCGATAGCTGATAACAGCGGGATCGAACACGATTTCGATGGCTTCGGCGTGGTTGCCATGATTGCGGTAGGTCGCATTCGGCACATCGCCACCGGTGTAACCGACGCGCGTCTTCAGGACACCGGGGTAGCGCCGCAGCAGGTCCTGCATGCCCCAGAAGCAGCCGCCGGCGAGGATGGCAGTTTCGGTTTGGCTGGTCATGGTCTGTCCTTCCCTTCGGGGATGTTGGAGGTAAACCTTGTTATGAGGGCGTGCTGGCCAATTCCAAGACCTCAAATGGGTGTCCCCATTAAAGAATCAGGCAAACGCAGATTCGATGAACGCCTCAAGCGTCTGCTCTTCCAGAATCTCGATAGAGAAATGCCCGAAGCGCTTGGGCAGCCAGATGATGCGTGTCCCGGACGGTGATTGCAGGTTGGCGCGTTCCAGTGGCTGGCCGTTTTCGTCTACTGGCTGCACACCGGCGATGACCAGTTCGTCATAAGCCTTCTCAATGTCCGGTGTCGAATAGCAGTGACGATAGATCATCCCCTCCCCCGACGAATCCAGCAGTTCCTTGAGATTGCCCGCCAACGGCTGGACCAGCATGAAACGCTCCTGGCCGATCAGCGCAACCGCGTACCGAACGTGCAGGCCACCCCGTTCCCAGACGAGGGTTCTGGAGATTCTGGCTTGCAGGATCTGCGCATAGTAGGCGCAGGCTTCCTCGAGGTTGTTGACCAGTACGTCGACGTGACTGAATTTCAGATCCATTGCAGCGCTCCTTCTGAGAGACGTCCATCTTAAAAACAAAAAAGCACCCGGAGGTGCTTTTCTGTTGATGAAAATGACTACTTCGGCATCAGCACCGTATCCACTACATGAATCACACCATTGGACTGCATCACGTCCGCGATGGTGATCGCTGCCTTCCCGCCTTTGGCGTCCACCACCCACAGCTTGCCGTCGTGCAGCATGACGGTCAGGGATTCGCCCTGAACGGTTTTGAGCATGACTTTGCCGCCGTGCATTTTGGCGTCATCCATCAGCTGTTTTGCCGTGTGAGTACCGGCAACCACGTGATAGGTGAGGATCGTCGTCAGATCGGCCTTGTGCTCCGGTTTGACGAGCGTATCGACGGTGCCGGAGGGCAACTTGGCGAAGGCTTCATTGGTCGGCGCGAAGACTGTGAACGGCCCCTTGCTGTTGAGGGTATCGACCAGCCCCGCCGCCTTGACCGCGGCAACGAGCGTCGTGTGGTCCTTCGAGTTGACAGCGTTTTCGACGATAGTCTTGTTCGGGTACATGGCCGCACCGCCGACCATCACGGTATCGGCGGCAAAGCTCGATCCCGTGCCAAGGCAGAGCAATGTGAAGCAGGCGATGACAATGCGTTTGATGAGCGAGTGCATGGTGTGTCTCCTGAATTCTTCGACCCTTCGAATGAGGGTGATGAATTTACGGAGCAGACGCGCAATCGGATGCATCACGGTGCAAGTATTTTTATTCGTCTATGATCGATTTTTAAAATCAGCCAAGGAGGCCACCATGAGTGTTCGTGGTAAAGATCGGCAAATCGACAACATCGAGTTCAATGTCGACGACATTGCCCGCAGCAAGGCGTTCTACGGTGATGCGTTCGGCTGGACATTCGTTGACTACGGCCCGACCTATACCGAGTTCAGCGATGGCAGGCTGACCGGTGGCTTCACCACGGGAGAACCGGTTCGCCCGGGTGGCCCGCTGATCATTCTGTACGCGGAAGATCTCGAAGGTGTGCAGCAGCGGCTCAAAACGCTGGGCGCGGTGATCACCCGTGCGACCTTTTCCTTCCCCGGTGGCCGCCGCTTCCACTTCATTGATCCGGACGGCTATGAACTGGCCGTCTGGACAAGCCAGGAACCGGCTCGCACGTAACAGAGCCAACGACCGCCCCACCACCCGACAACAAAAAAGCACCCGAAGGTGCTTTTTTTGTCGCTGCTGTGAGCGTTACGAAGTCTTCACGCTGGCTCGGGCCGCGTGCAGTTTCTTGTAGCTGTCGATCAGTCGCAGATGGCGGTCGAGGCCTTCGAGCTTCATGCTGGTCGGCGTCAAGCCGTAGAAGCGTACGCTGCCGTCCACCGAGCCGATCGCCGCGTCCATCCGTTCGTTGCCGAACATGCGACGGAAGTTAACTTCGTAGTCGGCCAGTTCCAGGTCTTCGTCCAGCTGCATCTCCAGCACCCCATTGACGGCCTGATAGAACAGGCCCCGCTCGACGGTGTTGTCGTTGTACTGCAGGAACATCTCCACTGCTTCTTTCGCTTCCTCGATTTGTCCCAGAGCGAGCCAGATCAGCAGTTTCAGCTCCAGGATCGTCAGTTGGCCCCACACGGTGTTGTCATCGAACTCGATGCCGATCAGCGTGGTGATGTCGGTGTAGTCGTCCAGTTCGCTTTCCACCAGACGCTCGACCAGCGACTGGAGTTCTTCTTCGTTCAAGCGATGCAGGTTGAGGATGTCTTCGCGGAAGAACAGCGCCTTGTTGGTGTTGTCCCAGATCAGGTCGTCCACCGGGTAGATTTCCGAGTAATCCGGCACCAGGATGCGGCAAGCGGTGGCGCCGATGTGCTCGTACACCGCCATGTACACTTCCTTGCCCATGCCTTTGAGGATGCCGAACAGGGTTTCGGCCTCTTCGACGTTGGAGTTTTCACCCTCGCCGGTGAAGTCCCATTCCACAAATTCGTATTCCGCCTGGGCGCTGAAGAAGCGCCACGACACCACGCCGCTGGAGTCGATGAAGTGCTCGACGAAGTTGTTCGGCTCGGTGACCGCCTGAGCTTCAAAGGTCGGCTGCGGCAGATCGTTCAGGCCTTCGAAGCTGCGGCCCTGCAGCAGCTCGGTCAGGCTGCGCTCCAGCGCCACTTCGAAGCTCGGGTGTGCGCCGAACGAAGCGAACACGCCGCCGGTCCGCGGGTTCATCAGCGTGACGCACATCACCGGGAATTCGCCGCCCAGCGACGCATCCTTCACCAGCACCGGGAAGCCCTGGGCTTCCAGGCCTTGAATGCCGGCCATGATCGCCGGGTACTTCGCCAGCACTTCCTGCGGCACGTCCGGCAGGGCGAATTCGCCTTCGATGATTTCGCGTTTCACCGCACGTTCGAAGATTTCCGACAGGCACTGCACCTGGGCTTCGGCCAGGGTGTTGCCAGCGCTCATGCCGTTGCTCAGGTACAGGTTTTCGATCAGGTTCGACGGGAAGTACACCACCTCGCCGTCCGACTGGCGCACGAACGGCAGCGAAACGATGCCGCGCTCTTCGTTGCCGGAGTTGGTGTCGATCAGGTGCGAACCACGCAGCTCGCCGTCGCGGTTGTAGATTTTCAGGCAGTACGGGTCGAGGATTTCGCTCGGCAGCTCGTCATTGCTGCCCGGCTTGAACCAGCGCTCGTCCGGGTAGTGCACGAACGGCGCATTGGCCAGGTCCAGACCCCAGAACTGATCGTTGTAGAAGAAGTTGCAGTTCAGGCGCTCGATGAACTCACCCAGTGCCGACGCCAGCGCGCCTTCCTTGGTCGAGCCCTTGCCGTTGGTGAAACACATCGGCGAGTGCGCGTCGCGAATGTGCAGCGACCACACGTTCGGCACGATGTTGCGCCACGAGGCGATTTCGATCTTCATGCCGAGGTCGGCGAGGATGCCCGACATGTTGGCGATGGTCTGCTCCAAAGGCAGATCCTTGCCCGGAATGTAGGTGCTGGCGCTGGAGTTCGCGCCCGGCATCAGCAGGGCCTGGGCGTCGGCGTCGAGGTTTTCCACCTCTTCGATGACGAACTCGGGACCGGCCTGCACCACCTTCTTCACGGTGCAGCGGTCGATGGAGCGCAGGATGCCCTGGCGGTCCTTGTCGGAGATGTCCGCCGGCAACTCGACCTGAATCTTGAAGATCTGGTTGTAGCGGTTCTCCGGGTCAACGATGTTGTTCTGCGACAGGCGGATGTTATCGGTCGGGATATTGCGGGTTTCGCAATACAGCTTCACGAAGTACGCCGCACACAGCGCCGACGAAGCCAGGAAGTAGTCGAACGGACCCGGTGCCGAACCATCGCCCTTGTAGCGGATCGGTTGGTCGGCCACCACCGTGAAGTCGTCGAACTTGGCTTCAAGTCGAAGGTTGTCGAGAAAGTTGACCTTGATTTCCATGGGGGACTACCAGAATAGCGAGCTGAACAGAATGGCCGCCATTATCCGGTTTTTGAGCGGGAAGTCTTGTGCTTTGGCGTTTTGGCCGCCGACCGGAGCGCCGCTCAGGTCGAGATGTTGCGCTGCGCCATCTCGTCGGCGATGGCGTCGATCACGCAGCGGGCTGTCGGTGACAGGCTTCTGTTGGGCAGGCTGACGACACCGATTTCGGAATGCAGTCCGGGCCGGTCCACGACCTTCAATTCGATCAGATTGCCGCTGCGCAGGTCTTCAGCCACGGCGCCGTGGATCACGCCGAGGATGGTATCGGTCGAACAGGCCACCGTCCTGAGTAACGCCACATCGTCGCACTCCAGCGCAAGCGGCAAGGCCTGGCGCGTGGAAATGCCCAGGGTATGCGCAGTCTCTTCCTTCACCACGGCCGGCAGGCGCGTCGTGGCGATGCCGTACTTTTCCAGGTCTCTCATCGTCACCGCGCGTCCGGCCAACGGGTGCTGTGGCCGGACGAAGAACCCCGCCGAGGCCTGACCCAGCGGGCGGATCAGCAGATCGGTGTCGGCCGAGAAATTGCGAATGTCCGCGACGAAGAATTCGACCGCTTCGTCCCGCAACCGGGCTTCAAGAATCTGCCAGTTGTTGATCTCTACCCGCAGGGTGACTTGCGGATATTCCCGGCGCAACCGAGGCACCACCTGATGCATCAGCATCGCCGCCGGAAACGGTCCGACGCCAAATGCGAGGCTGCCGAGCCGGCCATCGCCGTAAAGCGCCAGGTCCCGCTCCAGCGAGCGTGCATCGAACAGCAACCGTCGCGCCCGCTCGATCAGAAACTCCCCCGCCGGCGTCGGGCGTACGTCACCGCTGTCCCGGTCGAACAGGCGCTGACCGGTTTCGCTTTCAAGCGCCTGAATGCTGCGGCTCAGGGCCGGCTGGCTCAAGTGCACGCGTTCGGCAGCGCGGCCGAAATGGCGTTCATCGGCAAGGGCCAGCAGGTGTGTCAGTCGTTTGAGGTCCATCTGACCGATGCTAGCCACGCATTGTCCGGATGTAAACAATGCATTGGATACATCACGCCCGCCTCCCTACTCTCTGAAGAATCGATCCTCGGAGAACAACAAGAATGAGACCGACCTTTCACACATTGATCGCCCTGACGCTGGTTTCCCTCGCCGGCTGCGACAAACCGCCCAGCGTTGCCAGCGGCGAAGCGACGTCCGCCACTGCGGCGGTGATAGAAGCCTCAATCAAGGGCCTGGACTTCAACGACACTCGGGACATGACTGACGCCCAGCGCGGCCTCATCGCCCGCCCGACCGGCCAGATCCTCGGCCCCGACGGCTCTGTGCTGATCGATTTCGATGCGTTCAGATTCGTCGAAGGCAAGGCTCCCGCCACGGTCAACCCGAGCCTGTGGCGTCATGCGATGCTCAACGCCCAGATCGGTCTGTTCAAAGTCACCGACGGCATCTACCAGTTGCGCGGTTTCGACATCGCCAACATGACGCTGATCGAAGGCCAGACCGGATGGATCGTGGTCGACCCGCTGACCTCGAAGGAAACCGCCGCCGCTGCCCTGGCCTTTGCCCGCGAGCAACTCGGCAACAAGCCCGTGACCGCCATCATCTTCACCCATGACCATGCCGACCACTTCGGCGGCGTACTGGGCATTACCTCGGTCGCGGAAGTCGCCGAACGCAAGATTCCCGTGGTGGCTCCTGTCGGCTTTATGGAGGAAGCCACCAGCGAAAACGTGTTGGCCGGGCCGGCAATGTCGCGCCGTTCGATGTATCAGTTCGGCAAGAACCTGGCGCCAGGCGCCACCGGCATGGTGGATACCGGGCTGGGGAAAAACGTTGCCTACGGCAGCATCGGCATTCTGCCGCCGACGCAGATCATCGATCAGCCGACGCAGGAACGGGTGATCGACGGCGTGACCTTCGTATTCCACAACATTCCCGGCGCTGAGGCCCCGGCCGAGCTGACCTTTTCCATCCCCGAACGCAAGGCCTACGGCGGCGCCGAGCTGCTGGCGCAGACCATGCACAATCTGCTGCCGATCCGTGGCGCCAAGGTTCGTGATGCGTTGCTCTGGTCCGATTACACCCAGGCTGCCCTCGATGAACTGGGCGACACCGAAGTCTATTTCGGCCAACACAACTGGCCGGTCTGGGGCAATGAGCGCATCCGCGAATTCATCACCAAGCACCGCGACGTCTACAAGTACATGCACGATCAGACCGTGCGCCTGATGAATGCCGGTTACACGCCCGACGAGATCGCCGAAAAGATCCGGTTGCCCGACTCGCTGGCTTCGTACTTCGGCACCCGCGGCTATTACGGCGACCTGCGACACAACGTCAAGGCGATCTACCAGATGTACCTCGGCGCCTACGATGGCAATCCGGCGCATCTGAATCCGCTCCCTCCCAGGGAATCCGCCAGACGTTACGTCGAGTTGATGGGCGGCAGCGCCAAAGTGCTCGAAGCCGCACGCGTGGCCTATGACAAAGGCGAATACCGCTGGGTGGCCGAACTGTTGGATCAGGCCGTCCTCGACCAGCCCGACGACAAGGCCGCCAAGGAACTGCTGGCCCAAACCTATGAACAGCTGGGCTACCAATCGGAATCCGCGACCTGGCGCAACAGCTACCTGACCGCCGCCCAGGAACTGCGCAACGGCCCGCCGGCCAAAGGCGTGAGACGTTCGGACCTGATCGAGCTGATGAAGCAGACGCCCACCGAACGCTTCCTCGAAGCCATGGCCGCGAGCCTCGACGGGCCGGCGGCGGACGGCAAGAACTGGACCTTCAACCTGCAACTGACCGATACGAAGGAATCGTTCGTGCTGTGGATCGAGAACGCCGTGCTGCACTATCGCCGGGGCGCACCGGTCAGCAATGCCAACGCCACGTTGAGCGTCACCAAGGATCTTTTCGTGCAACTGCTGGGCGGCACGGCGGGGTTCAAGGACGCGCTCACATCCAAAGACCTGAAAGTCGATGGCAGCACGGTGGATCTGGTGAGATTCCTTGGATTGCTGGAGAAAGCCCCGGGCAACTTTGCGATCGTCGCTCAGGCGCGCGATTGATTCGTGCAAGGTGGTTCGGATGTAATGCCTGAAGAGGTCAAACCCTGAGCAAGTCCGGCTAGGTATCTGTACGCCGCTTTCGACGATTCTAGGGCCGACCGTTACTCCAGGAGCTTCACTCCGTGCCAGACGCACCGACGCAAACTGCCTACGCGAAGCGCTTCACCGTCGTACTCGCCTACATCGACGCCAATCTTGAGGGCGATCTGTCGGTGAAAACGCTGAGCCAGGTGGCGAACTTTTCCGAGTTCCACTTTCACCGGCAGTTCACGGGATACGTCGGCGTGCCCGTCTCGCGCTATGTGCAGTTGATGCGCCTGCGCCGCGCCGCGCACCGTTTGAGCACCCTGCCCGACCATTCGGTGATGGAAGCCACGCTCGACGCGGGGTTCGAAAGCCCCGAAGCGTTTTCCAGGGCATTCAAGCGAGCCTTCGGCACTTCGCCGGGGGCTTTTCGCAAGGCTCCGGACTGGAGCGTCTGGCACACGGTCTTCGCCATACCTCACTTTTCAAGGAGCATCACCATGCAGGTACGAATCGTCGACTTCCCCGGAGTCCAGGTCGCTGCGCTCGATCACCGTGGGCCGCCAGGCCTTGTCAATCAAAGCGTGCAACGCTTCATCCAGTGGCGCCAGCAGAGCGGGCAGTCACCGGTGACATCGAGCCGCACGTTCGGGATTCCTTACGGCAACCCTGACACCACGCCGCCGGAGGACTTTCATTTCGCGATCTGCGGCGAAATCCGTGAAGCGGTGGCGCCGAATGAGTTCAGCGTCCGCGAGCTAAGCATTCCTGCCGGCCGTTGCGCCGTGGTGCGTCACTCAGGTTCCACCGATCACATCGGTGAAACCATCTACCCGGTCTACCGCGACTGGCTGCCCGCCAGCGGCGAAGAGTTGCGCGATCACCCGCTGTTTTTCGAGTACTTGAGCATCAGTCCCGAGACCCCGCAGGAACAGTGGCAAACGGATATTTACGTGCCGCTGCGCTGACAATCGCCTGCCCCTCAGGCTCAGCTAAGTTTCACTGGATACCTTCTCTCATGCGCACATTCAGCGCTGCTCAGGAGAGGCCATCCACCCATGAAACCCGCCATAGCCGACTGGCTCAACAAAGTGCCCGAAGTGACGCTGTCCTTCTGGGTGATCAAGATCCTGTCCACGACCGTGGGTGAAACCGGTGCCGACTTTCTGGCCGTAGACGCCGGTTTCGGCGCCGGCCCGACCAGCCTCGGCATGGCCGCGCTGCTGGCCATCGCGCTGTTCACCCAAATGCGTACCAAGGCCTACACCCCCTGGATCTACTGGCTGACCGTGGTGCTGGTGAGCATCGTCGGCACGCAGATCACCGACATCCTGACCGACATGCTGGACGTCAGCCTCTACACCAGCACGGCGGTGTTCTCTGTGTTGCTGGTGGTGAATTTCCTGGTCTGGTACCGGACCGAACGCAGCCTGTCGATCCGCGAAATCGTCACCCCGCGTCGAGAACTGTTCTATTGGGCCACGGTGCTCTGCACCTTTGCCCTGGGCACCGCCGCCGGCGACCTGGCCACTGAAGCGCTGGGCCTGGGCTTCACCGTCGGCGCAGTGATCTTCGGCGCGTTGATCGCCGCCACCCTGATCGCCTGGCGTCTGGGTGCCAACACCGTGCTGACCTTCTGGATCGCCTACATCCTGACCCGTCCCTTCGGCGCCTCCCTCGGCGACTTGCTGACCCAGGCCAAGACTTACGGCGGCCTCGGCATGGGCGCGACCTGGACCAGCGCGATCTTCCTCTGCGTCATCGTCCTGCTGGTCACCGTCGCGCAGATCAGCGTCGGCAATCGCAAAGCCATCACTCAGTAAACCTTCAGACTTTCATCAAGGAATCATCATGCGCCAGATTCAAAACATCATTCGTCACGTCGCCATCGTCTCGTCCATCTGCCTGCTGAGCATCGCTGCCGGCTGCTCGAAACCGGCGGACAAACCTGCGGCAAACGCCGCTGCAGGAGCCGTCAGCACACAAGGCCAGGCCGCCTCCAAACTGGGGGATCTGTCCGAGTTCCGCAACATCGCGGCCGACGTTGCTGCCCTGGTCGATAAAAACGATCTGCCCGGCGCCAAGGCCCGAATCAAGGATCTGGAAACTGCTTGGGACTCGGCCGAGGCCGGGATCAAACCCCGTGCCGCCGGCGACTGGCACATGCTGGACAAGGCCATCGACCGCTCGCTCGACACCTTGCGTGCCAGCGCCCCGCAGCAGAAAGACTGCAAGGCGCGGATGGACGAGTTGCTCAAAGCCTTTGACTCGCTGAAGGGCAACGCCTGATCCGGGGCCGGACAAACCTTTGCACAGATGCTTCAATACAAGCGCGACGGCCCTGCCCGTCGCGCTATTTTTTTGGAGAGCGGGTCATGCGGATATTACTGGTGGAAGACGATCCGATGATCGGCGACGCCATCCAGGGCGCGCTGAACGACGCCAGCTACGCCACCGACTGGGTGAAAAACGGCCTCACTGCACTGGCCACCCTGGACACCCAGCATTACGACCTGGTGCTGCTGGATCTCGGTTTGCCCGGCAAGGACGGGCTGGACGTGCTCGACAGCATTCGCGCTCGCAACAACCCGGTGCCGCTGCTGATCATCACCGCCCGGGACGGTCTCGACGACCGCTTGCGTGGCCTCGACGGTGGTGCTGACGATTACTTGCTCAAACCTTTCGACATGGCCGAATTGCTGGCGCGGATGCGCGCAGTACTGCGGCGCAAGGGCGGGACTGCGTTGTCCTTGCTCGACAACGGCGTGGTGTCCCTCGATCTGGTCTCCAAGCAAGCCACGACCGCCGACAACCCGGACGTGCAATTGTCCAGCCGCGAATTCGCCCTGTTGCAGGCCCTGTTGATCCGGCCCGGGGCAATCCTTTCGCGCAGTGAACTGGAAGACCGGCTCTACGGCTGGGGCAATGAAGTGGAAAGCAACGCGGTGGAATTTCTGATTCACGCCCTGCGACGCAAACTCGGCAGTCACGTCATCAAGAACGTCAGGGGAATGGGATGGATGGTTTCAAAAGGCGCCTGAGGGATTCGGTGCAACTGCGGCTGTCGGTCACCCTGTCGCTGGCGATTCTGCTCGTTGCACTGCTGGCCGCGGCGTTTGCGTTCGTTTCGGCGCTGGACGAGGCCCACGAAATGCAGGATGAAACCTTGCGTCAAGTGGCGGCCCTGTACGACCGCCAGCAAATGACCCTGCACTACCCCGCCGCTCAGGCCGTGGACGACGACAATGAAGAGTCCCGGGTCATCGTGCAATACCTGGCCGACGGCAGCCAGGCGGTCGGCAACGACGACGCCCTGCTGCCGCTGCCCTTCCCCACGACCCTGTCCGATGGCCTGTCGACCTTGAAGGTGACCGGTGAAGACTTTCGCGTGCTGGTCAGAACCACCGCCCGTGGCGAACGCATCGTCGTCGCCCAGGAAACCGGCGTGCGCGACAAGGAGGCCCGCGAAAGCGCCTGGCGCAGTCTGCTGCCGTTCCTGATTCTGTTTCCGGTGCTGTTGCTGGTGGTGGGCGATCTGGTACGCAAAATGTTCCGCCCGATTGCCACGCTCTCGGCCGACATCGATCAGCGTGACGAACAGGCCCTGCACCCGGTGGACGAAAGCCATGTGCCGAGCGAGATCCGGCCGTTTGTGGTGGCCATCAACCGCTTGCTCGGTCGCGTCGCCCAGTCCGTGGACAACCAGCGGCGTTTTGTCGCCGATGCTGCCCACGAACTGCGCTCGCCGATGACCGCCCTGTCCCTGCAGGCCGAACGACTGGCCGCCACGGAAATGCCGGCCGCCGCCCGCGAACGCCTGTTGCCGTTGTCCCGGGGCATAGAACGCAGCCGGAACCTGATCGATCAATTGCTGAGCCTGGCTGCCGCGCAGTCGAGCTCAAATGCAGCGCCAACCCGCGTTTCAGTCCTGCACATTTACCGACGGATTCTGGAAGACCTGCTGCCGCTGGCGGACCGCAAGAATATCGATATCGGCGTCGAGAGCAGCGAGGACGTGCAGGTCAGCATCAATGAAACCGACCTGTTGATCCTGCTCCGCAATCTGGTGGACAACGCCATCCGCTACACCCCGCCCGGCGGGCGTATCGACCTCTCGGTCAAGCGCGAGCAAGCGGCGGTCGTCCTGCAAGTCAGCGACACCGGCCCCGGGATTGCCGTGGAAGAACAGGCGCGCGTCTTCGACCCGTTCTATCGCAGCCTGGGCACCGATGAGTCGGGCTCGGGGCTGGGCCTGTCCATCGTCAAGGCGATTGCCGATCGCACGGGGCTCAAGGTTGATCTGGGGTTTACCGACGTCATCGAGCGCAGCGGTCTGTGTGTCACCGTCAGCATCGAGCAACCCTGAGCCGTTTCCCGTCCTTACATTTCGACCTGCGTCCCCAGCTCGATCACCCGGTTCAACGGCAACTTGAAATACTTCAGGTTGCTGTTGGCATTCTTGAGCAGGAACGCGAACAGGTACTCGCGCCACTTGGCCATGCCGATGCGCTTGGTCGGGATCACCGTTTCACGACTCAGAAAATACGTAGTGCGCATCGGGCTGAAATCCAGCTCGGCCAAGTGGCAAAGGCTCAGCGCCAACGGCACATCCGGTTCCTCGGTAAAACCGAAATGCAGGTTGACCCGGAAGAAGCCGTCGCCATAGGACTCGACTTCGAAGCGACGATCCACCGGCACTCGCGGGCTGTCTTCGGATACCACGGTCAGCAGCACGACCTGCTCATGCAGCACCTGGTTATGCAACAGGTTGTGCAGCAGCGCGTGGGGAACCGCGTCGGCCCGTGCGGTCAGGAACACCGCCGTGCCCTGCACGCGATGAGGTGGCTGCGCACGAATGCTGCTGATGAACAACGGCAGTGGCAGCGCGGTTTCATCCAGCCGCTCGACGATGATTTTGCGTCCGCGCTTCCAGGTGGTCATCAGGATGAACAAGCCAATACCGGCGATCACCGGGAACGCACCGCCCTGCAGAATCTTCGGTGCGTTGGCCGCGAAGTACAGGCTGTCCACCAACAGAAAACCGAACAGCATCGGAATCGCCAGCCAGCGCGGCGTCTTCCACAGCAACAACACCACGGCTGCGGACAGCAGCGTGGTAATCAACATGGTGCCCGTCACCGCCACGCCATAAGCGGCAGCCAGGGCGCTGGAGGATTCGAAACCGATCACCAGCAGCACCACACCGACCATCAACGCCCAGTTGACCGTGCCGATGTAGATCTGGCCCTGCTCCTGGCTTGAGGTGTGCTGGATGAACATGCGCGGGACGTAGCCCAGCTGGATGGCCTGGCGCGTCAGGGAGAACGCACCGGAAATCACCGCTTGCGAAGCAATGATCGTCGCCAGCGTCGACAGCGCGACCATCGGCAGCAGCGCCCATTCGGGAGCCAGCAGATAGAACGGGTTACGCACCGCTTCCGGGTTGCCGAGGATCAACGCGCCCTGACCAAAGTAATTCAGGACCAGACCGGGCAGGACCAGCATGAACCAGGCGCGGGCAATCGGTTTGCGACCGAAATGGCCCATGTCGGCGTACAAGGCTTCCGCACCGGTCAGCGACAGGACGACCGCGCCCAGAATCGCCACGCCCATGCCCGGATGGGCCGTAAAGAAGCGCACCGCCCAGATCGGGCTCAGGGCCTGCAACACCTCGGGACGCTGCACAATGCCGTAGACCCCGAGCGCGCCCAGTACCACGAACCACAGCACCATGACCGGGCCGAACAGAATGCCGATCCGCGCCGTGCCGTGTTTCTGGATCAGAAACAGCGCCACCAGCACCAGCACCGACAGCGGCACCACCCAGTGCTCGATGCCGTCGAACGCCAGCTCCAGCCCTTCTACCGCCGAGAGCACCGAGATCGCCGGAGTGATCATGCTGTCGCCGTAGAACAGCGCCGCACCGAACAGACCGAGCAACACCAGCACCTTGCTCAAGTGCGGGTAAGGCGCCGACGCACGACGGGCCAACGCCGTCAGCGCCATGATGCCGCCCTCACCCTGGTTGTTGGCCCGCAGGATGAACAGCACGTACTTGATCGAGACCACCCAGATCAGCGACCAGAAAACCAGCGACAGAATGCCCAGCACACCGTCGTGATTGAGCTGCACGCCGTAGTGGCCGGAAAACACTTCTTTGAGGGTGTACAGGGGGCTGGTGCCGATATCCCCGTAAACCACGCCGACAGCGGCCACCAGCATGGCTGCGCCCGAGGTCTTGGTTGGGGAATTTTCGTTGGTTTTACTCAAGGGTCGCGGCTCTCGAACGGCGGGAAGTAGTGGCATGCCATCCTTGGGCAATACGCGGACCGTGGCCTTCAGGAATACAAGGCTCAGGTGCGGTCAAAAAAACGCGGCCAGTATCGATGCGAACCCAATCCTCCACCGTAAAGAATGCGTAAAAAATCGACCTGACCCGAGCCGTCGCGCAGTTTTTTAGAGTCGGTCAATTGTTATGGCTGATGGCATAATCGCCAGCAGTTCATAACAGGGGCGCATCAATGTCCGTTGAAAGCTACGACCTGCTCGCAATCTTTTCGGCGGTGGCGCAAG
Source organism: Pseudomonas sp. COW5 (assembly GCF_026240005.1). Classification (NCBI taxonomy): domain Bacteria; kingdom Pseudomonadati; phylum Pseudomonadota; class Gammaproteobacteria; order Pseudomonadales; family Pseudomonadaceae; genus Pseudomonas; species Pseudomonas sp. COW5. The sequence continues at coordinate 6,097,312 of NZ_JAPHVP010000001.1, forward strand.
AGCGCAGCTTTACCCGTGCGGCGGCGAAACTGGGCATGTCGCAACCGGCCCTGAGCCGGGCGATGCGTCAACTGGAGGAGCGTCTGGGCGTGCGCTTGCTCGCGCGCACCACCCGCAGTGTTTCCCCGACCCAGGCCGGCGAACACCTGTTGCGAGTGATCGCGCCCCGGTTCGAAGAGATCGATCACGAACTGGCCTTGCTCAGCGAGTTTCGCGACAAACCCGCTGGCAAATTGCGCATCACCGCTGGCGAGCATTCGGCGATCACCATTCTGCAACCCGCCCTCGCCCGGCTGATGCCCGACAACCCCGACCTGAATGTCGAGATCATCGTCGACTATGGCCTGACCGACATCGTCGCCGAAGGCTTCGACGCCGGCGTACGGTTGGGCGAACAGGTGGCCAAGGACATGATCGCCATGCGCATAGGCCCGGACATGCGCATGGCGGTAGTCGGCTCCCCGGCCTACTTCGCCCGCCACCGCAAACCGCTGATTCCACCCGACCTCATGGAACACAACTGCATCACCCTGCGCATGCCGACCCATGGCAGCCTGCTGCTCTGGGAATTCGAGAAGGACGGGCAAACCCTGAATGTGCGAGTCGAGGGGCAACTGGTGTTCAACAACATTGCCATGCGCCTGCAGTCCGTGCTCCAGGGTCTGGGGCTGGCGTACATGCCGGAAGACCTGGTGCAGGAGCATGTCGCGCAGGGCCGGTTGATCCGGGTGCTCGCCGACTGGTGCGAGCCGTTTTCCGGCTATCACCTCTACTACCCCAGCCGGCGCCAGAGTTCACCCGCCTTCACTTTGTTGCGCGATACGTTGCGCTATGGCGGCTGATGCGGCTCAGGGCTGGGCCAGGTGTTTTTCCAGTGCTTCGCTGGCGCGCGCCGCCGCTTCGACTTCTCCGTGCCGGGTCAGCACCTGCGTCAACTGACGCAATTGCGCAGCGCTCAAGCCCACCCGCAGGCTGGCCGCAATATGCGAGCGCAGCTGCGATTCGGCGCCGGGCGTAGCCGCCAGGGCTGAAACCGTAGCCAGTTCGCGGCTTTGCCAGTCCAGGTTGTCCCGTTCGAAGATGTCGCCGAACAGATGCGTCTGCAGGAACTGGTTGATGACCGGCGCGAAGTCGAACAACGGGCCCTGAACCGGTGCCCCGGCAATACGAGTCTGATTGGCCTTGCCCACTGCCAGCAAGGCGTCGCCTGTCGCCACGGCGTGACCGGGTTCGCGCCCGGGCTCATCGTGGAGGCCCCGTTGCTTGCGGGCCTCGACCACTTTCATCAACTCGCCCAGCGCATTGAGGCTGCGTGGGAAACCGGCGTAGGCATACAGCTGCACCAGGATTTCCTTTGCCTCGCTGACGGTCAGCCCGGCATCCAGTCCTTCGTTCAAAGCGCTGTTGAGACGCGGCATGTTGCTGCTGGCCATGGCCGCGCCAATAGCCACAATCGCCTGCTGCCTCGCGGACAACACTTCGGAAACGGCGGCTTCTTCTGCCGGAGCTGCCGGCGGCACCGGCCGGTCTTCGGCGACTTTTTCCAGCCACTCCACATTCTTGCCGTTCACCGAGCCGGTCACGGCCAGGTGGGTCATGGTGCTATTGGGCGCGGCGCCGTGCCAATGCTTGACGCCCGGCGGGCAGACGATCACATCGCCGGGGTGAATGTCCTGCACAGGCTTGCCCCATTCCTGGGTCTGCCCGACACCGGAAATCACCACCAGGCGCTGTCCGGCGGGATGGGTGTGCCACGCTGACCGGGCGCCCGACTCGAACGTCACGTAAGCGCCGGACGCGTTGATTTCGCCCGTGTCGTTGAACAGTGGATCGACGCGCACCCGACCGGAGAAATAATCTTCAGGCCCCACTAATGAAGCCTGGGAACCCGCACGACGGATCTGCTGCGCGCTCGACGGCTCACTGCCGCCGCCCGCGACTTCGGCAGCGCTGGCAAAAGGGGTGGCCGCGCACATGGCGAGGCCCAACAAGGTTTTGTTCATGGCGATAGCTTCCTTCGGGTCAGAGGGTTCGGGCGTAGAACGCCGTCAGCTGTTGCATGGCGACGTCGACGTAGGCCGGAACCCAATAGGTTTCGATGTGGGTGGCGCCGTCGATCTTGAACAGGGTCTTGTCCTGGGTCCCGATGGCCTTGGCGAAGGCCTGCTCCGACATGTACAGGCTGTCGGCCTTGCTGCCGGCGATCATCAGCAGCGGTTTGTCGATCAGTTCGATCTGGTCCGTCGCATCGAAACTCATCAGGTCCAGCAGGCTGCTGAGGGTGTAACGGAAAGTCGAGTTGGGATGCGCGTGGGTCTTGCCGTAATACTCGAAGCCCTGGCGGTACAGGTCGAACGGCAATTTGGCGATCTGCTCGTCGGTCAGTTTGGCATCGCCGATGTATTGGATTTCCCCGCCAGCGGCTTCCTGGGCGCGGGCGGCCGAGGCTTGCTGCAAGCGCTGCTGGATGGTGTCGAGTTGCGAATCCTGATAACCGTTGCGGCGCACCAGCCCGGAATTGAACATGCTCACCGTGGCAATCGAGCGGAAGCGCTTGTCGGTCTGCGCGGCCTTCAACGAATAGCCGCCACCGCCGCAGATGCCGAGCAAGCCGAGATGGGCACTGTCGACGCCCGGGTAGCTGGCGATGAAGTCGGCCATGCCGTGAATGTCTTCGACGCGGTTGGCCGGTTTGTCGATGTTGCGTGGCTCGCCACCGCTCGCACCCTGATAGGCCGCGTCCGCCGTGATCGTGATGTAGCCCTGATCGGCCAGACGCTGAGCATAAAGACCGGCAACCTGCTCTTTTACCCCGCCATTGGGGTGCGCGACGACAACGGCGGGATAGTGCCGGGCCGGATCGTAGTTCGCCGGGGTGTAGACGTTGGCGGCAATGGCCAGGCCATTGAGCGTGTAGGTCACCGGGTGAATGTTGACCTTGCCCGGTTCGTTACGGGTGATCGCGCCACCGTAGGTCAAGGTGAACGGGTTCTGCCGGTAATCCGCTGCCTCGACTTCAGCGCCCGACATTCCGATCATCGCGGCCAGCACGCCGGCCTTCATCGTGGTTCGCATCGTTTGCACCCTCCTTTCCATCAATACGGTATGGAGATGCAAACTACCCTTCGACGATTGATTGATAAACGGCACTAATTGGATAGAACTGATATCAGAATCACATAAGTCCGACGTTCGGCTTCCTGATCATGCACTCGCGACGCAGGCCCGCCGTCGAGCGGGCCAACGCCGATCCTCTCAACTTGCCCTCTGCCCTACCCACCGATGCCGAAAAGCCAGCCCGGCCTGCAGGCCGAACGCGAGCACCACCGTCGCCGGTGCAGAAAAACTGCCGGGAACACCGCCCGTCCACATCAGCAACAACCCCAGCGCCGTGGCGGCGAACCACGCCATCAGGCCGACCGGATTGAACGCCGGGCTGCGTTCAAGTGCACCTTCGTCATTGCTGCCATAGACAATCTGCGCCAATGCCACACCGACCCAGGCGACCACAAAAATGCCCTGATACGCCAATGCCTTGAGCAAGTAGGAAAACACGTCGGCGAGCATCAAGCCGTACACGATCACCCCGACCACCAATGCCCACAGCAGGTACGAACCGCGTATGCCGAAGCGACCGAAGAATGCCTGCATGTTGAGGGTCGCCAGATAGTAGTTGGCGGTGTTGATCCGGGTTTGCGTGGCCCAGACGAACAGCAGGCCCCACAGCCCCATCAACTGCAGAATGGCCATCACCACAGAGACTTCGTTCAGCGCGCCTTCATGGGGAATACTGCTGACCAGATAGATGCCTGCCGCGCCGTTGAGCAGAAAAGTCACGGCATAGAACGGCATGCCGAAGTTCCAGCGCCCATGATACTGAGCGTCCTGCGGTTTGCCGAAACGGGCGTAATCGAAGGTGAACAGCATCAGGATCCAGACGCCCATGTAGGCCACAAAGCAATCCCACCAGCCGAAGGGCGCGGGGGTTGCCGGGCCGAAATCGAGCCATTGCGGCTGGTAACCATAACGGCTGATCGACAGCCCGACCGCCACCAGCAAACCGCCCAGGTACACCGGCAACAACACGCCGTTGAGCTTGTCCAGCCAGTGCTGCACGCTACCCAGAATCATCGGCACGCTGTACAGCACCACCAGCAGGGCAGCCAGTGGATAGACCAGTTCCGGGTACAAGTGATTGAGCGCCACGGCGATCACCGATCCTTCGAACACGGCGTAATAAATCGCCGTCGAAAAGAAAATCAGCGTGGCCAGGCATGCCCCGGTCCGGCCGAACAACACGCTTGAAAACAACGCGACCGACCATCCGCTGCGCATGGCGAAACGGCTGAGAACGCTGTTGACCAGCCCATAACTGATCACCGACAGCACCATCCCGATCAGCGCATTGCGTGCACCGAAAGACAAGGCCAGCGAAGCGCCGACCACGATGTAGAACATGGCGCTGCACACGGCCCACCAGGCCATGGTCAGAGACAGTCGGCCCATGCGGGCCTCGGTGGAAACGGGATGATGGGCCGGATCTTGCCCGGTTTGACTCGATTGCGATAAAGCAGCCATATGCGTGTACTCCAGAACCAGTCAAAGGTTGAAGCGCGGGCAGCCGTCACCGCACCGAAGTGCGGCGTTGGCCTGGCGTGTGGCAGGGCCCGCGCGGTGCGGCGGGCAGAGTCAGGAAGGGAAAAGCTTGCTCAGGCAGCTGAGTTTTTTCTTGTAGGAACGCCGCGCGTCCAGGGCCTCGTCGAGGCTGACCGCTACAAAGCGAGCCTTCTGGTTGGGCTGCATCTGGCCGATCAGATCCAGGTCGGCACTGATGACAGTGCCGATCATGGCGTAACCGCCACCCGATACGGCATCGCGATGCAGCACGATGGGTTCGAGGCCGGCAGGTACCTGAATCGAGCCGATCGGGTAGCAGCTGTCAACGATGTTCGACGGATCGGAGCCTGCACCAAAGGGTTGCTCTCGCGGCTGGAAGTCCAGCGCACTGCCGCCCTTGAAGCGATAGCCGATGCGGTCCGCTTCCGATCCGACGGTCCACGGCTCGGCGAAAAAGCTCTTCGCTGCCGCGTCGGTCAGGCGATCGTAATAGAGTCCCGGCACCACGCGCAGCGTGATCTCCCCGCCCAGTGACTGGCGCAGCGCCATGGGCAGACTGGCCCCGACACGCCCCTTGCCGCTGGCGTTGCCCACCGGCAATTCGTCTCCGGCGATCAAGCGGCGTCCGGCAAAACCACCCAACGCCCCGAGCGCATAAGTCGACCGACTGCCCAACACCAGCGGCACGTCGATTCCGCCTGCCACCGCCAGATAAGCCCGGGCACCGGCCTTGGGAAAATCGAAACGCAGAACCTGGCCGGCCTTCACCGCGAACGCGGTGGCGTGATGCATTTCCACACCATCGAGTCGAGGCGCCATGTGCGCGCCACACACCGCAACCAGTGCGTCTTGCTGAAACGCCAGCTCAGGGCCCAACAACGTACACTCCAGTGCGGCGCAATCCACCGCGTTGCCGACCAGATGATTGGCCGCTCTCAGCGCATATTGATCGAGCGCGCCGGACGGCGGGATGCCGAGGTGGTAGTAACCTTCGCGGCCCAGATCCTGAACCGATGTGGCGAGACCGGGTTTGAGTACCTTGATCATGCCAGCACCTCCTGCAGCGACACGGGATAACCGACCGGGTCGGCGAGAAACGCATCCAGTGAAAACTCCACCGGCCGGATCCGTAAATCGAAATGCCCGGCCTCCACTTCTGCAACGGCCTGGTCATACGCTGCACGATCCATTGGCTTGAACTGCACAATGTCGCCCGGACGGAAAAACACCATGTGGTCTTTCAGGTACGCCAGCGATTGCTGCGGGTCGTAGATGGGGGCCGGTGTGACACCGAACATCTGATAGCCCCCGGCGCCACGTACCGAGTAGATACAACCGAAGCAACCACCGTGACCCAGCGTCAGTTTCGGCGTGTCGGTACGTGGACGCAGGTACTTGGGCACCTGCAACTGACGTTCACGTTCGACCATCTGGAACATGAAGGGCAAACCGGCGACGAACCCCACCATCGAGATAAACCATGGCGCCCCGCTATGAGCCGCAATGAACGCATCGACGTCCGCCAGGCCATTGATGCGCGCGGCGTATTCCAGATCCGTGGCGCTCGGGTCCTGGTGCCGGTCGCGAAAACGCATCAGCGTTTCGTGGGTCCAGGGATCGTTGTACAGCACCGGAATCTCAATGATCCGGGTCTGCAATGTGCGCTCGGCAACGGCTTCTGCCTCGGCGCCCTGCACCGCTTCGAGCAAGGCCTGCGGCGCAATTCGATCCGGATCGAAGCGGATCTGGAAGGATGCGTTGGCCAGACACACATCGAGTACGCCATCGAGTTTCAACCGCTCCACGGCGCGGGTAACGGCCATGCCCTTGAAAAACGCCTCGAGGGACATGCTTTCACTGACTTCGGCAAACAGATGTTCATCGGCACCAAAGCTGTAGCGGATCGGACGACTCATGCTTCACCTCCGCTGCGGCGTGCGGACAGCCAGTTTTCCAGCGTCCCGGTATGAAAGTCGGCGGTTTGCAACCACGGTTGTTGCAGCAGTTCAGCGTGCAGCGACAAGGTGCTGGCCATGCCGGTCAGCAGGGTTTGCGCCACTGCTGTCCGGGCTCGCGCCAGGGCTGTGGAGCGATCCGGCCCATGCACAATGAGCTTGGCCAACAGCGAGTCATAGTACGGTGGCACCCGATAGCCTTCATACAGATGGGTGTCCACACGAACGCCTTCGCCCTGCGGCCAGACCAACGATTCCACCAGACCGGGGCTTGGGAAAAAATCCCGGGCCGGGTCTTCGGCATTCAAGCGCATTTGCAGGGCCGCGCCATTCAGACGAATGTCACTCTGTTTCAGGCCCAGTGGTTCGCCACCGGCAATTCGCAACATCGCCTGCACCAGATCGATGCCGGTGACCCGTTCGGTGACCGGGTGTTCCACCTGGATTCGGGTGTTCATCTCGATAAAGAAGAACTCGCCGGTGACGTCGTCATACAGGTACTCCAGCGTGCCCGCCCCCTTGTAGCCGAGGGATTCGGTCAAGCGTACGGCGCTGGCGCAGAGTGCCTCCCGCTGCTGCGTGTTCAGTACGGGCGACGGTGCTTCTTCAAAGATTTTCTGACGTCGGCGCTGTAGCGAACACTCGCGCTCGAACAGGTGCACGGCGTTTTTCCCGTCGCCCAGAACCTGTACTTCGATGTGCCGGGCCTTGCCGATAAAGCGCTCCAGATACACCGCACCATTACCGAAAGCGGCCTGCGCCTCGCGCTGCGAACGGGGAAATTCTTCACTCAATTGCGCGGCATTTTCTGCCAGGCGAATACCGCGCCCGCCACCGCCCGCCGAGGCTTTGATCAGCAACGGGTAACCGACCGATTCCGCTGCCCGAAGCGCCGACTCGACATCAAACAGCTCGCCCGGCGAACCCGGTACCACGGGAACACCTGCCGCCTGGGCAGTACGCCGCGCTTCGGCCTTGTCGCCCATGCGCCGGATCGTGTCCGGGTCTGGCCCGACGAAAATCGCGCCGCTGGCAATCACGGCTTCGGCAAACCCGGCGTTCTCGGACAAAAAGCCATATCCAGGGTGAACCGCATTGGCCCCCGTCGCTTGCAGGGCACCCAGCAACGCCTCGATGTTCAGGTAGCTTTTATCGGCACGGGCCGGCCCCAGAAGATGCACTTCATCGGCCAGGCGTGCGGCCTGAGAGTCGGTATCGGCCTCGCTGCACGCGGCAACGGTGGGAATGCCCAGGGCCTTGGCCGCACGGATGATGCGCACGGCGATTTCGCCACGGTTGGCGACCAGCAACTTACGAATAGGTTGAGTCATGTTCACGCCCTCACTCGCTATCAAGCGTAGCGACGACCTGACCCGGCTCCACCGGATCACCGTCTTCAACCTGAAAGGCACTGAGGCGCCCCGCCGTCCCGGCGGTCAGTTCGGAAAACTGCTTCATGACTTCGATCAGGCCAATCACCGTGTCGGCGCTGACAGGATCGCCGACCTCGACGTAATTCGCCGAATCCGGCGTGGCCTTTCGGTAGAAAGTCCCGGGTAACGGGGTAATGACAGAGTGTTCGGCCATGTCTGTTCCTCTTGGAATAGTTGTAGAAAGGCAGGCAAAAAATGTTTGAACCCCGGCGTCTGTGTGCCGGGTGTTTCGTTTTTATTCAGCGGGGTCGGCGCACCTCGATCCCGGCGGCATCGAGCGCATTGCGGGTGGCCTCGACCAGCGCCAAAGCCCCCGGCGTATCGCTGTGCAGACAGATGGAATCGAACTCGATCGGCAGATCCTCACCCTCGACGGTGCGCACCACACCCTCCTGGCAAGCGCGCAACACACGGGCGGCGACAACTTCCGGATCGTAGGCGCGAACATTGCGGGTGAAGACGATGGAGCCGCTCAAGTCGTATTCGCGGTCTGCATAGAACTCGCGAACGACCGGTTGGCCGAGTTCTTTGGCGACACGCCAGATAACCGAATCGGGCATGCAATACAGCAACAGATCGGGTTCCAGCCGCTGCAGGTTTTCCACCAGCAGACGCGCTGCTTCTTCGTCCCGGGCCAGATGCATGTACAGCGCGCCGTGAGGCTTGATGTGTTGCAACGCCACGCCCTGCACCCGCGCCAGTTCGCGCAGTGCGCCCAGTTGATAAAGGATGTCGTCGACCAGTTCCTGAGCCGGTGCATTGATGTGTCGGCGACCGAAACCCACCAGATCGCGAAACCCCGGATGAGCACCGATGCCGACCTTCAGACGCTTGGCCAGCTCGACGGTGCGACGCATGGTGCCGGGATCGCCGGCATGGAAACCGGTGGCGATGTTGGCGGAACTGATGAACGCCATCAGTTCGTCGTCGACACCATCGCCGATGGTCCACGGGCCGAAGCCTTCGCCCATGTCTGAGTTGAAATCTACTGCCTGCATAACCCTTGCTCCTGACCCTTGTGACTTCATGCAGGCCACGTTAAATTCCCGCCAACCCCTTGGGAAGATCTATTAACAGATAGGGTATCTTCTGAAAAACAGATACCTTAAAAACAGGAACACCCATGTCGTTGACCTTGCGTCAGATTCGCTATTTCGTTGCCACCGCGGAGATCGGGCAGATATCCCAGGCAGCGATTCATTTGAATATTTCCCAGTCGGCGGTGACCACGGCGATCAAGGAACTGGAAGGCATGCTCGGCACGTTGCTGTTCCAGCGCTCGGCTCAAGGCATGAGTCTGACGGATGCCGGTCGGCACTTCCTGAACCGCGCCTACGTGATTTTGCGCAGCGTCGACGACGCGCTGAACAGCCCGCTACCCGACATCCGCGCCAGCGGCCTGATTCGCCTGGCCGCAAGCTACACGGTGATCGGCTATTTTCTGCCGCACCATCTGCAACGGCTGGAACACTGGCACCCGGACGTCGCCATCGAGGTCCACGAGCAGGAACGGCAGGCCATCGAACAGGGATTGCTGGAAGGCAAATTCGATATGGCGGTGGTGCTTACCGCGAACCTCACGCACCCCGACATCGTTTCGGAAACCCTGTTCAACTCCGAACGCCGTCTGTGGCTGCCCAGCCACCATCCACTCTGTGAGCGCTCGGCCGTCAGCCTTGCGGATGTCGCGCTGGAACCTTACATCCTGCTGACCGTGGATGAAGCGGAACAAAGTGCCATGCGCTATTGGGAAAACGCCCGCCAGCAACCCAACGTGCGGGTGCGTACCAGTTCTGTAGAGGCCGTGCGCAGCATGGTCGCCAATGGCAGCGGCGTGGCGATTCTCTCGGACCTGGTGCACCGCCCCTGGTCGCTGGAAGGCAAGCGCATCGAGACCCTGACCATCACCGACAAGGTGACCCCGATGAGCGTCGGCCTGGCCTGGCACCGCGAGCGCGAATTCAGCCCGGCGATGCAGGCCTTGCGCAATTACTTCCACGACGCGTTCCTGGCACCGCAGCAGCTTTCTGCACGGCGCTGACGCACAGGATCAGGCAAGTATTCGATAGGAATGCGCTAACGGAATGCAGGTCCGGAGCGGGAAGATGACTGTCCGACAGATCCATCGAGGACGTTCCCATGCTTGTACAAGCCTACGGTACCCACGCGGGCGACAAACCCCTTGAGCCCATCCAGATCAATCGCCGCGCCCCCGCGGCCCATGACGTCCAGATCGACATCGCCTTCTGCGGCATCTGCCATTCCGACTTGCATCAGGTGCGCTCCGAGTGGGCCGGCACGCAATTTCCTTGCGTACCGGGACACGAAATCGTCGGCCGCGTTTCGGCGGTCGGTGCCCATGTGTCCGAATACAAGGTCGGCGATCTGGTCGGCGTCGGTTGCATCGTCGACAGCTGCAAGCACTGTGAAGACTGCGAAACCGGCCTGGAAAACTACTGCGACGGCATGATCGGCACCTACAACTTCCCGACCCCGGACGCCCCCGGCTGGACGCTTGGCGGCTACTCGCAAAACATCGTGGTGCATGAGCGTTATGTGCTGCGCATCCGCCATCCCGAAGCGCAACTGGCCGCCGTCGCACCGCTGCTGTGCGCGGGCATCACCACTTACTCGCCGCTGCGTCAGTGGAACGCCGGGCCGGGCAAGAAAATCGGCGTGGTCGGCATCGGTGGCCTGGGCCACATGGGCATCAAACTGGCCCATGCGATGGGCGCACACGTGGTGGCGTTCACCACTTCCGAATCCAAACGCGAAGCAGCGAAAGCACTGGGTGCCGATGAAGTGGTGGTGTCGCGCAATGCCGAAGAAATGGCCGCGCACACCAAGAGCTTCGACTTCATCCTCAACACCGTCGCCGCCCCTCACGATCTCGACGCGTTCCTAGTGCTGCTCAAGCGCGACGGCGCACTGACTCTCGTGGGTGCGCCCGCCTCGCCGCATCCATCGCCGAACGTGTTCAACCTGATTATGAAACGCCGCACCATCGCCGGTTCGATGATCGGCGGCATTCCAGAGACCCAGGAGATGCTGGATTTCTGCGCCGAACACGGCATCGTGTCCGACATCGAACTGATTCGCGCAGACCAGATCAACGAGTCCTATGAGCGGATGCTCAAGGGCGATGTGAAGTATCGGTTCGTGATTGATAACGCGACGCTCGCGGTTTGAGTACAGTTGGAAGCTCGCTGGGCACTCAGGAGCAATGGCGCAGGACGACCAACGCCTTTTCCGCATCTGGAGCAATGAAGTAACGAATGATCAATTCAAACTCGGCCTCCATCGTGGCGACATAATGCACACCCGATTCCTTTCGGGCGTGCAGCCTGGTTTGGCAGTGTCGTCATCGACGTCGAGACAGTGCAGGCGATGCGGTACTCGTATCGCCTGCGCTAAACATCGCAGCCACTGGCGCTCAGCGACGGTATTGTCGGGCCCCCAGCAAGTTGGCCATCAAAGGCACCAAGATCTCTCAAATGCGTTGTGAACTCTAAACCTGAGCGAATGCAGCAGGCTGTTACCATGAAGTGCATCGAATCAGTATGTTAACTCTGTGCTGCAAACCGTTCCGATTGCTGGATTGCGGCCTTGGGCAACGCCATACGCAAGCTTTCGCGGTACTGTTCGGCCGGCGCTTCGTGGATGACTTCGACGGCAGCGTCATAGTTTCCTCGAATGACCGACTCGATCTCAGAGATGTCCGCACGGAAAAACTCTTTGCGTCCATTGACCTTATTCAGACGGCCTGCGGCAAAACGTTCGTGCAGCTTCGCCTCCAATGCAGGTGCGTTATCCGAAAAGACCATCGCATGCACGTCAAACCAGAACGGCACAGATGCGTCACCCAGTTCATCAACGCGGTCCATCGGTTCAAGGCGACGGGTCATGCCGATCTTGTAAACTCCTTCGCCGAACGCCCCCACGTTAGAGATCACATATACGTAGCCTGCCTTGGCATTTTTCTCACGATAGTCGATCAGGATTTCTTCACTTTCCAGCTCAGCTCGACTCGCTTCAATTTCAGCCAACTTTGCCAAAAGGACGCTCTGTTCCTCTTCGGACTCTGCTTTTTCCAAGCGTGCCTGGAGATCACGTAATGCTGTGGTGAAGTGCTTGCGCTCCTTGGCGATCTTCTCCCGAGCAGCGCGAATCTCTTGCTCAAGCTTCTGTTGTTCACGCAGCTCCTCACGGATGCGTTTGGCCTCCTCCTTTTCCTCTTGCTTCTTGATCTGAAATTCGTAGGCGAGATGCAGCTCATCTATCTTGAGACTTAGGTATCTGCGTGATATTTCCACGTCCATGATCTTGCCAAGGCGGTTGCAGGTTTCGTACGACTTGAGAATTCGTTTCTCTCCCAATTCGACGTTGTCGAACTTTACGTTGTCCACGCAATAGTCCGACTCATTGTTAAACGAGCGAATAACCAGTTTGATCATGTCGTTTACAAGCTTGCGCCCTTGCGCCTTGCTGTTGTTGACTGACCAATCCATGTTTCCGGTGGCCGCCTCGCCGCTTTTGATCATCGTTTTTTGGCGGGAGCGAACGCCCTCCAGTCGAGACTTGTATTCCTGGCTGCTTGTTAATTTAAATTTTGGCTCATAGAGAGCAAAGCTCTCGAGAAGTATCGTTTCCTCCCAAACCAATATCTGCCCCTGCAAATCGGAGGTGCGTTGCGCAATCGCTGCGACCTCCCGCTCAGCGCGCTGAGTTTCCTCCCGAACAGCAGCAAGCTTCCCTTTCTCTTGTTCAATAAGCCTCTGGACTTCCAAAACGTCCATGACGCCAATCTTTTCGGCAAGCGCTTGCAGCTCTGCATAGCGCGCCTGAAGCGCCGTAAGCTGGGTGTTCAGGTCCTCCGCTCGCTGTCGATGTGCCGGGCCTTTCCAATAGTCACTAAAAGACATGGGTTCCTTCCTTGTTACTGAATCGAATGGTTGTTCCTTCCGAAATCGGCAGGAAGCATTTATAGCGCAATCCAGCCGCAACGACTGTCTGCCAATTGTCCCCCATCACTCTTCCAGTCAGAAAAATGTAAGTGATTGAGACGGCGTTGACAGGCCAACTCTGTCAGCTACCGCTTTTCAAGGTAACCCTAATTGAAGTAGCCTTTTTGATATCAAAAGGATATCAATCATCTTCGAAGGTCTTCAGACCCGAGTTTTTTGCGGAAAGGAATTTCATGAACAAAGCGATTTACGTAAAAGCCTTCTTTTGCCCAATCGGCGAAAACGTAGAAGTCAAAGTACCGACTGGCCGGATGAAGAAAGGGCTTTTTGGCGAAAAAGAGGAGATGGAGAAGGTCATCGAGTGGCGGCAGACCGGATGGTCCGACTCACAGATCGATGGCCAACGCTTGAACGAGGACATCAATGAAGCGGTGAATCGCCTCAACGAAGAAGGCTACGAAGTTCAATCCATCCTCCCGATCCTTTCCGGTGCGTACAACTACGAATTCAAATACAAAGAAGCACACAACTCAGGAAACCTGGCCGAGGGCGGCGGTTGGGGGTATGGCTATGGCTACGGTTACAGCTATACCGAAGGCGTCACGATCATCGCTAAAAAAATGAACACCCAGGTTCTGTAGATCCCTTGAGACCACCGAGCCGTTCCGCTCATTGATCTTTCCCCCCACACCAAGTAAAAAACCCTCTCCTTTTTCCACCCTCGCAAGGAGCAGCGGATGCTCGAGCTATCCACGGATCGACTGGGCCTGCGCACGATGGTCGAATCCGACTGGCCGTTGTTTCTCAGGCTGCATTCCGAGCCACAAACCATGCAGTACGTGTTCGGCGAGATTGCCGAGGAACAGGTCCGCAAAGGCTTCGAGCACCGGCTCCCGGCATGGGGCCCGCAGTCGCAGCACTGGCTGTGCCTGGTGGTGACCGACAGGGCCAGCGGGTACGAGCTGGGCGTGACCGGTTTTCGCATTCTGTCGCCGGGGCATGCCGAAGTGGGATGCCTGCTGTTGCCGGAGCATCAGGGCAAAGGCTTTGGCACCGAGTCGCGAAAGGCGATCATCGACTACGCCGCGGCCATCGGGCTGAACTCGCTGGAATCGACCGTGACCGACGGCAATGTCGCGTCCTGCAAGGTGTTGGAAAAATGCGGCTTTGTGTTCGCACGTCGTGTGCCGCAGGCCTACCAGATCGGTGATCGGTGGTTCGACGATCTGATCTACCACTATCAAATCCGCTGAGCCTTGCGCTCAACGACTCGCCAAGGAGGCCTCTCGTCGTGAATCCCTATCAATGCCTGCCACCCCGCGCTTTCTGGCGTACGGCCGTTGCCGACAAGTCCGCGCCGGACATCGGTGAGCTGTGGACCCCGCAATTCGAGATCGGCAACAAGGATGCCATCGTCACCGCCGGCTCCTGTTTCGCCCAGCACATCGGCCGCGCGCTGGTGGAACGCGGCATGCACTGGCTTGACGCGGAACCCGCCCCGGAAGCGTTGCCCGAAGCCGACTGGAAAGCCCACAACTACGGCGTGTTTTCCTTCCGCACCGGCAATCTGTATACCCCGGCGATGTTGTGCCAATGGCTGGAATGGGCGCTGGGCGTGAGCGCTCCGCCGGACGAGACCTGGGTGCATGACGGACGTTTCTTCGATCCGTTCCGCCCCGCCGTGGAGCCCGACGGTTTTGCCAGCGAGCAGGCGCTGTTCGAGTCGCGTGAGGCCACCCTGGACGCCATTCGCGAAGCGCTGCGTCGCGCCAAAGTGTTCGTGTTCACCCTCGGCCTGACCGAAGCCTGGCAACATCGCGAGACCGGCCTGGTGTATCCCGTGTGCCCCGGCACTTTGCGCGGCACATTCGATCCGTTGCTCCACCGGTTCTGCAACTTCGGTTTCATGGACACTTACGGCGACATGGTCAGGGCGCTGGAGTTGATGCGTTCGATCAACCCGCAACTGCGCTTGCTACTCACTGTTTCACCGGTGCCCCTGACAGCAACCGCCACCGGGCAACATGTACTGAGCGCCACGACCTACTCCAAATCGGTGCTGCGCGCCGTTGCCGGGCAATTGTGTGAAGACCTGCCCGACGTCGACTATTTCCCGTCCTACGAAATCATCACCGGCACCCCGTTCAAGGGTGCGTTCTACCAACCCAATCAGCGCGAAGTCACGCCAGAGGGCGTGGCGTTCGTGATGCAGCAATTCTTTGCCGGACTTGAAGCCGTCCAGTCGGTGCAGGCGCCGACCACCTCCACTAGTGTTTCCAGCGAGGATCTTGTCTGTGAAGACGCCGTACTCGATTACTACGCCTAGGTTTCTGCTGCTGGGCGACTCCCATGCCGGCGTCATCGGCAAGGCGGCGCAGGCCCGTGAGATAGCTTTCGGTGGCGGCCCGCTGGGCACCGGTCGGGACTTCGCCGTCGATTTCTTCAGCCTGACCCGTCATGACGTGGCCTTTCGGGATGCGGAAATGGATCGGCTGTACCGCCAGGCCCTCGACACGCTGGAAGTCCAGCAACTGGCGAAGGTCGGCGTGCCGCTGGTGAGCACGATCGGCCTGAGCCTGCACTATCTGGCCACCGCACCGAACTGGACCTGTTACCAGAATGCGCAAGGTGAATTCGACGACGGCTTTCTCGCCGGGCCGTTGTTCGAGGCGGTCATCGACACCCTGTCCCGCCCCGCCCTGGCCTTCTATGAACAGGCTCTGGCGCTGAACCTCAAGGTGTTCGCCGCGCTGCCGCCGCAACGGGTGCCGGAGTTGTCCGACCCGCGCGTGTTCATGGCGGCGCAGTCATTGTTGATCGAACGTTTGCAAGGGCTTGGCGTCGAGCTGATCGACGTGCGCGAGGCGGCGAACGATGAGCAGGGTTTTCAGCGTGAGGCGTTCTGCGAAGTGGATGATCCGCTGCACGGCAATCTGGCGTTCGGTGAGTTGATCGTCGAGCAACTGGTCCGGCGCGGCGTCTAGAAAAAGAGGGAGCGCATGGCTCCCTCCGATGTTTTCAAGCCTTGGGCTGCGTCCCGAGAATCGTCACCCGCTCGCCATAACGCGAATGCGGGAAGTAATCCCATATCGCGTGGTGCTGGGTGCAGCGGTTGTCCCAGAACACCAGCGTGTTCGGCGCCCAGCGAACGCGGCAGCTGAGGGACGGCTCCCGGGCCACCAGGTCGAACAGCATGTTCAGCAACACCTGACTTTCGCCTCCGGACAACTGCACGATGTGCGACGTGAACCCGGAATTGACGAACAGCGACTTGCGCCCGGTTTCCGGGTGACGAACCACCACCGGGTGTTCGGTCTTGGGCAGATTGGCCGGCGCCTCATAGCCTCTCCACGGAATTGCACCGTCGTGAATCGCGGTCAGTTCGCCGAGGAACTGCTGCATCGTCGGCGAAAGCATTTCGATCGCCAGGTGCATGTTGGCGAACAGCGTATCGCCGCCCGTGCCGATGGCCGGGGTTTCCTTGACGTACAGCATCGACCCCATGGACGGCGCGAGGTCAGCCGTGCCGTCGGTATGCCAGGTTTCGCCGGCCACATAGCGCGATTGCGCATTGGCGCGGATCACCACCAGTTCCGGGTCATCGCCGTCGATGTCCTCCACCGGCAACGCCCGCAGTTCGCCGAACAGCCGACCAAACGCCTTGTGCTCTTCCACCGTCAGATGCTGATCGCGGAACACCAGCACGTGGTTCTCCAGAAAGGCCCGACGGATTTCCGCGAGCTGAGCGTCATCAAGCGGCTGCGAAAGATCGACGCCGCCGATTTCGGCACCGATGATCGGTGTGATCCGGCCGACCGTGATGCGCTGATACGGCGCACGTTTTTCTGCGGCGATACGCTCGATTGCCTTGAGTGCCAACTGATCCATGTTTCCTCACCTTTTCTATTGGAACGACACCGATGACTGCTCGCGCAGAGAACGCGGGCGCATGTCGATCCAGTGCTCATTGATGTAATCCAGACAGACCTGACGTTCGCCACGCATCCCCGCCGCGCTCCAGCCGCTGGCCATCGGCTTGCCCGCCGGCCACAGGGAATACTGACCCTGAGCGTTGATCACCACATCGAATTGCTGCTGTGCATCGTTCATGTCGTTTCTCCTGTTGGATGGGATTGCAGGTGCCGGATCAGCCCTTGTGCGAGATGGTTGAACAGCGCACGCCGTTGTTCGTCGGTCTTCGCACAGGCCCAGACGTAAACCCGCGCCGACGCTGCGCAAACCTGCGCATACGCATCCGCGTCGTCAGTCGCGAAGGCCCGGGACGAGATTTCAACATTGGCGCTGGCATGGGCCTGAGCGAACGCAGTGGCGCTGGCATCGGTATTCAGTTGCGCGTAATACACCGCGAACGCCTCGGCATCGCCGAAGTGCTCGGCGATCATGGCGGTGTTGCTCGGCGCGAGGCCGTAAGTCATCGCACTGGCATGGGCCTGGGCATAGGCCGTGTCGTAGGCATAGGCCCGTCGATACAGCGCCAGCAACACCGGTTTGAGGGTGGCCCGCCACTCGCCCTGGCGCCCGGACAAACCGAGGGCCGCCCGTTGATGCAGGCTTTGCAATGCGAGCAGCGCCGGCCGGTGTTTCGGCAATGCCTCGCACAACATCGGCACGACAACATCGGCTTGCCAACGATGAATCGGACGAAGCGACTGCGTCTCCTCGAACCCGTGAATCCGCTGACGCAAGACTTCGGGCTGCTCTTCACACAGCACCTGCGTCAAAGTCGGCAACCAGCGAGGCATCAGGATCGGCTCATTCATCTCGACGGCCCCTCCATGCCAATGACCTCGGCCAGCAACCGCGCCCAACGACCCGCGACGATGCCGTAGTGGTCGGTGTCCAGTCGCTGCCAGCTCTGTAGCTGCGGCAGCAAGGCCTGCCAGTTGCGTTGCAGGTCATTCATGTTCCAGGCGTTGCCCAGCCCATAAGGGTTGGCGTGCCCTGCGATGAACATCTGCACCCGTGTGTTGCTCAGCGCTGGAGGCTGGAAGTCGACCATGCTGGCCATGTTATTGCGGCAGCACACCGTCAGCCGTTGCAAATAAGCCTGACGTTCCTCGGACATCCCCTGCCCTTCGACGTCAGGCCAGCGCTGGGCGAACTCACGCTGGAACACCTGCTCGATGGTCCGCTCGTCGATGCCGGCCAGTTCCGCACCGGCATCCGGCGCCGGCGGGTCGATCAGGTAAAGCAGCGGTTGCCTGAAACCGTCAGCCTGGGCTTGCAGACACAGCGCCTGCGCCACCCAGGCCCCGAACGACCACCCCGCCAGGCGCCAGGCGCAACCGTCCGGGAGGTGGGCCTTGATTGCCTCCAGATACAACCGGGCGCGCTCGACGATGCTGATGTTCGGTAGCGCCGGCACACGCAACGCAGGATCTGCGATCACACAGACACCCAGATCCGCTGGCAGCGTCGAAACCAGTTCCAGATAGGCCTGAACATCGCCGCCCACCGGATGGATCAGGTACAGCCATTCGCGACCGGTGCCAGCATGCCACTGATCGATCCGCACCGCATCGTTCCAGCTGTGCGGCGCGTCCGCTGACGCCTCTGCCGTGGAATCTACCACCAGCCCCAACACCTCGATCAGGCTGACCTTGTGGCTGAACTGCGATAGCTGGAACACCTCGCCGGTGGCCGCTTGCAACTCGTCGATCAAGTCCAGCAACGTCAGCGAATCCGCGCCCAGGTCATAAAGCGAATCATCGCCCTCCAGATCCGTCACGCCGAGCCATTTGCACAGGCATTCGCGCAGACGCACGGAAAGATCCACGCCCTTCGGCGCTTCGACCGGTACGGCAACAGCGCCATGGCGAACCGGATAGAAACGCCGCGCCGTGTCGATACCGGTGGTGGAAACCAGCAATTGCGGCAGCTGCGCCGCCATCGCCAGATCGAACACCCGACAACCCTCTTCGGCCGACAAGCCGACCGTCAGATGCTCCTGATGCGCAGCGTCCCCGCCATTGCTGGTCGTGGCCATGCCGATGTCGCGCCAGATGTCCCAGTTGATCCCCAGACGCAGGCAAGCATTGGTCGTGTCCGGACGGTAATGCGCGAAGCCGTCGAGCACACCGCTGGCTGCCGAATAATCCAGATGCCCCGCGCCGCCGAACAGTGCCGACATCGACGAGCAATACAGGACGAAACCCGGCGAAAGCTGCTCGATCAGGCTTTCAACCGCGAGCATGCCGCGAGTCTTGGCGGCCATCGCCTCGGCCATCTGCCGGGCGTCGCGATGGCGAATCAGGCTGCCCGCGCCGACACCCGCCGCATGAATCACCCCGGTCAGTTGACCGTAGCGTCGGGCCAGTTGATCGAGTACCTGCGGCCAACGTGACAGGTCAGCGATGTCCGCCTGAAGGCAGTCGACTCGCGAGGCGTAAGCCGCGAGATGTGCAGGCAGCTCACCTTGACGGGAGAGCAGCACCACACGCCGCGCAGGTGCCTGCAACAGGTGTTCGCAAAGGGTTCGACCGATCCCGCCGGTGCCGCCCAGCACCAGAAACGTGCCGTCTTCCGGCAGCAGGCTGGAAGTCGTGGTCGGGCCCGGCATTGGCTGAGCGATCAACCGTGGCTGCCACAGGTAACCGTCGCGCACCGCCAACCGCCGAGGCAACGCAGTCGGATCTCCAAGCAGCGCCGCCAGCTCTGCGGCCTGCGCATCAAGGTGCGGCGACGGCCAGTCCAGCCAGTGGCAACGCACCGGGTATTCCTGGGGCACCACTTCGCTGATCCCGGCCAGTGCTCCCAGCTCGGGACGCCGAACCTCGCCATTCACCGGACACGCCTGCCACGACATCAGCCACAACCGCAGTCGTGTGGTGCGCACGGTTTGCCCCCAGGCCTGCATCAGCGCACTGACCGTGTCCAGACAGGCCCATTGCGCCAGATCCAGCGATTGCTCGTTGACCGCCCCTGACACCGCCAGCGGCAAGGTGTGCAGCCAGTCGAGTTCGCCGGTGTCAGGTTCTGTGACCTCGGTGAGCAAACGGCTCAAGGCTTCGGTGTCCAGCGGATCCAGTTCGAAACGATCGGCGCCGAGATGCTTGAAACCATTGCCGGTGCGGACTTGAACCACGCGTCGATAAACCGTTCGCAGATGTTCCAGCAATGCCGCGCCGGGTGTTTCATGGCTGCAAAGGATCAGCGTTTCTCGTTTGGCATCAGATGCCTTCACACTCAGGCGCTGGACACGTACCCACTGCCGTTGATGGAACCACTGCGCCAGAGGTTGCCGCTCGATGCCGACCGAAACGGGGGCAACGATTTCGCCAGCGGGTTGAAACCGATAGGTCTGGAGATCAAAAGACGATGGCTGCAAATCCCATGGCGGCGGTGCCGAGTGCTGCGGCCACTGGATATGGGAGCCTTCGTACCAGGCCTCCAGCAATGCCTGCGCTGAATGATCACGGGCGATCAGTTGTGCACCCGACGTGGTGATTTCCTTGATCGCTGTCGGTTGCAACGGAATTTCGTCACCCGGTTGGCAGACTATCCCGAAGCGCCAGCGCAGTTGCCGGCGACCAGACTGCAAGTGCCGCAGCAACGCAGTCCGCTGCTCCGGATGCGCTTGCATGTGCTCACGGATCACCGCGATATCGCGCAGCAGTTCCGCTCGGCTGTGGGCCGAGAGCATCAGCAGTGGCAGCGTTTCCTCGGCCACTTCCTGTGCCTTGGGTGCTGCACCGACAATCACATGAGCGTTGGTCCCACCAATCCCGAAACTGCTGACACCCGCCAGTCGCCGCCGCCCTTCCGGCCACGGCCGCGATGCAGTGGGCACGTAGAACGGCGAATGCTCCAGATCGATCTGCGGATTGATCCGGTCAAACCCGAGGTTCGGTGGCAGCACGCCATGGAATACCGCGAGACTGGCGCGAATCAGCCCGACCACCCCCGCCGCCGCGCCCAGATGGCCGATCTGGCTTTTCACCGAGGCCAGCGCGCAACTGCCGGCCGGCGCCTCGCCGAAGGCCTTGGTCAACGCCGCGACCTCGATCGGATCCCCCAGCAAAGTGCCGGTGCCATGGGCTTCGATGTAACCGATGTCAGCGCCCGTCAATCCGGCGCGACTCAAGGCGTCGCTGATGACCGCACTTTGTCCGGCCACCGACGGCGCGGTGTAGCTCATCTTGGCCCGGCCATCGTTGTTCAGTGCCGAGCCTTCAAGTAACGCGTAGATCCGGTCGCCATCCGCCCGCGCTCTGGCCAATGGCTTGAGCACCACCACGCCATAACCACTGGCGCCGATGGTGCCGCTGGCGTCGTCGCTGAACGGACGGCACAGGCCATCGGCAGAGAAGATGTGCTGCGAGCGATGACGGTAGCCATCGCTCAGGGTCGGGTCGATCAGTACACCGGCGGCCAGCATCACGTCACTGTCACCCTGACGCAGCATCGAACTGGCCAGGTGCACGGCGATCAGCGAGCTGCCGCACGCCGCCTGCACACTCAGGGCCGGGCCGTTGAGGTCCAGGTGATACGCAGCTTTGGTCGCCAGGAAGTCCTTATCGTGATGCAGCGCCATCTGGAAGCCGTCCGGCAGATCGCCTTCAGCGGTGTCGCGCAGCAGTTGCTGGAAGTAGGTGGTTTCGCCGCAACTGGCGATCAGGCCGATACGGGGACCATCCGCCGACGGGACGATGCCCGCGTGTTGCAGAGCCTGCACACAGCCCATCAGCAGATGCCGCTGTTGCGGATCCATCAGGCGCGCTTCCTGGCGGCTGATGCCGAAGTACTCGGGATCGAAATCGAGCATGCCGGCCAGTTGGCTGCGGGCGCCGACCAGACCTTCTTCGGCGGCAAAGCGTTCGATGCCCAGCTCATTCCCCTGCACCATCGCCCAGAACTCGGAGAGGTTCCGCGCCCCGGCCACATTGACCGACATGCCAATGATCGCCATCGGCTGGTGACCTGCATCGGTTTGCCGGACACGCTCCACTGCTGCCACCGAAGCCGTCGACAGATGCGCCGCCAGACGCCGTACCGTGACGTGTTCGAACAGGTCGGCCATCGTCACCTTGTGCGGCAGCTCTTCAGCGTAACGGCCATGCAAACGCATCAGGCCGAGGCTGGTGGCGCCGGCCTCGAAGAAGGTCTGTTCCGGTTCGATGTCACGGCCGATCACATCCCGGAACAGCTCGCTCAGTTGCCGCTCCAGTGCAGTCAATTGCACATGCGGTTGAGGCGTGCTGCGCCGCTCCAGCGCCTCACCCACATTCGGCAAGGCCTTGCGATCGATCTTGCCGCTGGGGGTCCGTGGCCAGACGTCGATCCGGCGATATTCATCGATCCGCACATGGGCCGGCAGCTGTTTCGCGACCTGACGATCCAGCTCTTGCGACGTCGCAGGCTCGCCGTCGAGTTGCAGCCAGGCGATCAGGCGTGGCGGATCGGCCTGAACCGCCACCACCGCGTTGACCACTTCCGGCACCTGCATCAGCGCCGCCTCAATCTGCCCCAGTTCCAGACGATGGCCGCTGAGTTTGATCTGCTGGTCGTCACGTCCCAGATAATGCAGGCAGCCCTGGGCATCGGCCCACGCCAGATCGCCGGTGCGGTAGAACAAGCGGCCCTCTGGAAGCTCTACAAACCGCTTGGCATTCAGATCAGCATCCGCCAGATAGCATCGGGCAACCATCGGCCCGGCCACCAGCAGATAGCCGCGACTGCCACTTGGCACCGGACGATCATGCTCATCGACCAACAGCAACCGGGCATTGCCGACGGCATGCCCGATCGGTGCACGCAACGGCCAGTCGCGGGGCTGCGGAGGCAGACGCAAGGCACTGACCACATGGGTTTCGGTCGGGCCGTAGTGATTGAACAACGAAGCTTGCGGCATACCGCCGAACCAGTTGCGCAGCGCGTCCGTGCAGAGCAATTGCTCCCCGGCGGTGATCACTTCGCGCAATGCCGACGGGTAGATTCCCCGAGCCACAGCGGTTTGCGCCAGATGCTGCAACGCCACGTACGGCAGGAACAACCGTTCGATCCGCGCCTCGACCATGTAATCCAGCAACGCCTCGGCATCCTGACGCCAGCGCGGCGTGATCAGGTGATAGCAGCCGCCCCCGCACAGAGTGCTGAAAATCTCCTGAAACGACACGTCGAACGACAGCATCGAGAACTGCAAGGTCACCGCTTTCGCCGGCAACTGCCCTTCCGTGCGCTGCCATTGCAGCAGGTTGCACAGGGTGCGTTCCGACACTTGCACACCTTTGGGCGTGCCGGTCGAGCCGGAGGTGAACAGCGTGTACAGCGGTCGCTCACCGCCGTGACGTGGACGCTCGAACGCTTCGGCACCGACGTGCAGATCGACCTGATGCGTGGCGAATCGTCCGGCATTCAGATCATCGAGCGCGGCCGCCGTCGTGTCGCTGAACAGCACACAATGCGGTTGCGCTTGTTCCAATACCTGACGCTGGATCGCCACCGGATAAGCGGGATCCAGCGGTACGGCGGTCAGGTTGAGTTTGGCCAGGGCCAGCAGCGCGACGATGTGCTCGACCGACGCGTCGAGGAACAGCACGACATGCAGCGGCGCGCTACCGAGAGGCAATGGATGATGCTCGATCAAGTCAGCGGCCAGAGCGTCGGCCAATCCATTCAGCTCGCTATAAGTGAGTTGGCGCTGACCTTGAACCAGCGCAACCGCATCCGGCGTGCAATGCACCTGATGCTCGAACCAGTCCACCAGGGTGTTGAACGGCAGCTCACCCTTCGGCCCTTCACTGGCCGGGGCCAGACCGTGTCGATAAGGGCCCAGCAGACTGTCGAGCGTCGCCGCCGGGCTTTCCAGCAACAAGTCCAGACCACGGCGGAACAATGTGTTCACCGTGCTCATCTGTCCGGCATCGAAATAGCTGCACTGATATTCCCACCAGCACTCCAGCTGCGAACCGCTGCCCACCATCAACAGGGTCAGCGGGCACTTGGCGTGCAGGTGTTCGTTGAACTCAAGGGTCGCGCGCAGGCTGGAGTCGGCCAGCGCCGCGTAATCAGTGTTTTCCAGCACGAACATGAAATCGAACAGCGCGGTACTCGAAGACAACCGCAGGTCTTCGACCAGATCCGCCAGTGCCACGTCCTGCAGCGCCAGCACCTCGCGCACGGTGGCGGTCTGTTGATGCAGTTGTTCGCTCAGGGTCACTGTGTGGTTTACGGCGGTGGGAATCAGCACGGTGTTGGCGAACATGCCGACGCTGTCCTCGAACTCAGCCAGGGGCCGGTTGGCCACCGGGCTGGCGATCCGGGGCCGCTCGCATCCGGTCAGGGCGTAAAGGCTCCAGGCGAAGACACTGAACAGCACTTCGAAACGGGTCAGTCGCTTTTGCGTGCAGAACCGTTCAAGGGCTGCACTGCGCACCGCACCCAAGGGTTCGCGGTGCAACCTCGCGTCCGGGCTGACCGGGCGCATCGGCATCAACGCGGGTGACGGTTCTTCCCGATGACGATGCAACTCGGCCAGGGCTCGCCGCTGGTCACGGTAATGCGGATCGACGCTCCACTGCCGCTGCCACTGGCCAAACTCCAGCGTCGTCAGACGGGCTGACGGCTCAGGGCTTTCGCGACCTTGCACAGCGTCGGCATAGAGCTGCTTCAGGTCGTCGAACAGCAGGTTCACCGACCAGCCATCGACGATGATGTGATGCAGATTCAGCAGCAGCCGACAGCTGCCATCGGCGAACGGCAACAGCCACGCCTGAAACAGGTTCGGCGTGGACAGGTCGAACGGCGTGGCGAACACCAGCTCCGCGAAGGCCTGCCAGTTGTCTTCGGTGAAATGCCCGACGGCGAAGGTGCGGCAGGCCGGGCCTTGCTCGGCGATCACCTGATCCAGACCCTCGGCACCAGGCACGAACGCCGTGCGCAATCCGGGATGGCGCAGCACCAGACGTCCCACAGCCTCGGCCAGCGCTGATAGATCGACACCGGCCGCCAGATGCAGAATCAGCGGCACGCTGTAAGCGGTCGAGGTCGGCGTGCGTTGCTGCAACAACCACAGGCGGCGTTGTTCGGCGGTGGCCGGCAAGCGTGCGGCGCGACTGATCACGGGCGCAGGTGGATAGATCGAATCGCCACGCTCGCCCAGCAGCTGTCCGGCCAATGATGAGAAAGACTCGTTGAGCAGAGTGTCGAGGGGGATCTCGCGCTGCCAACGGGTACGAATCGCCGAGCGCAGACGCATGGCCTTGAGCGAATCGCCGCCACTGCCCAGCCAGTCGTCCTGCGCACTCAGGCCCGGTTGGCCGAGCAGCGAACGGGCCTGACTCAGCAACCAGTCCAGCGTCGGCGAAGCATTGTCGTTTTCCATGGCCACTGAAGCTGGATGCCATGGACTCAGCGGCTGCCCCAGCAAGCTGTCGCGATCGATCTTGCCATTGGCCGTCAGCGGCAGGCGCTCCAGCAGGAACAACTGATGCGGCCGCATATACGGCGCCAGTTGCGCCCGCAGATGGGCTTCGAAGGCGTGATAGTCCAGCTCCCTGCGCGGCACGATGAACGCCAGCAGCTGATGATCCTCCGCCGCCTGACGCCGGGTGCAGACAAACACCTGCGCCACACCCGGATGCTCCAGGATCCGTTGCTCCACCTCCCCCGGCTCGATGCGGAAACCACGAATTTTCACCTGGCGGTCGACCCGTCCCAGACACTCGATCAAACCTTCGGCATTGCACCGCACCAGATCGCCGGTGCGGTAATGGACGTGTGCGCCACCGTCGAGGTCGGGCAACCGGACGAACTGGCGGGCGGTTTCTTCGGGCCGGTTGCGGTAGCCACGGGCGACGCCGCTGCCACTCAGGTACAGCTCGCCCACCTCTCCCACGGGCACCGGCCGTTGCTGTTCATCCAGCACCTGCACGCCGGTATCCGGCAGCGCTCGGCCAATGGGCGCCAGGTCACCGGTAAAGTCGCGGCTGATCGGCCAGCACAGGGCGAACGTGGTGCATTCGGTGGGGCCGTAGACGTTATGAATCCGGCACTGGCTCTCTGGATTGGCCCGATACCATGCACGAACCGCCGCAGCACTGATCTGCTCGCCGCCGATCAGCACCTGCCGCACGCTGGAAAAGCACGACGGCCACTCGGCAATCAAGGTGTTGAACAGCGACACCGTCATGAACAGGTTGTCGACCTGCGTCCGCTCCAGTACCTCGGCCAGCCGCCGGGCATCCAGCACGTCCTCGTCGGCGATCATCACGCAGCAACCGCCGTTGAGCAGCGGCGCCCACAGTTCGAAACTGCACGCATCGAACGCCGGGTTGGACAGGCAGGCAAACCGGTCCGCCGGGCGAATTTCGATATAGCCGTCGGTGTGCGCCAGACGCAACAAGCCGCGTTCGCCGACCTCAACCGCCTTCGGCGTGCCGGTGGTGCCCGAGGTGTAGAACAGGAACATCACCTCGGCGAAGTCTGCGGTCAGCGCTTGCGACGGAGTGTCCGGCTGATCGAGCAAGGCCTCGACACTGGATTGCCACAATGAAGGCGACCACTGAGGTTCTTCGTTCAGGGTAATCAGCCCCACGCACGCCGCATCCGCCAGCATCAACTGCCGGCGCTTGAGCGGACTCGCACGGTCCAGCGGCACAACCACGGCGCCGACCTTCAACGCGCCGAGAATAGCCGCCAGCCATTGCCAGCAACGTGGCATGCACAACGCCAGCGACTGGCCGGGCCCGACCCCGCGAGCCTGCAACCCTCGGGCGATACGCTCGCTGGCGCTGGCCAGCTCGGCGTAAGTCAGGGTTACCGAGCCGTCGATGACGGCCGCAGCTTGCGGATTGCGCTGCACTTGCCCGGCAAAACGCGCGAGCAACGTCAGGTCATTGGACGCACTCATCATTTCGCCTCCTGCGCGTCGAAGCGTTGCAGCTCCTGCCGGATGATCTGCGAGACCCGATGGATTTCCGCACTTTCGAGCATGTCCCAGTGCCCGCCGCTGACCAGTTTCGCCAGATAGCCGCTACCCGCGCGACGCCGCCAGAAGCCGCGCAGTTCATGCAACTGATGGCGGCTGAAATCTTCTCGCGCCTGGATCAGCACCACACGCCCGGCGCGCGGCGCACATTCATAGGCGGCCATGGCCAGCCGGTTGTGGTTATAGATGTGGAAATAGCGCTCGACTTGCGCGTCTTCGATGCCGGGGTACATGCCGTTGAAGCGCACCAGTTTGTCGCGGAACTCGGCCATGTCCACGGTGCCGATCTGCTCGCGGAAACCCGGATCATCGCTGCCCTGGGTATCGAGCAACACCACGGTCACCTGACGATGCCCGGCCGCCGTCAGCAACCGCGCCATTTCATAAGCCACCAGACCACCGAACGACAGGCCGGTGAGAATCAGCGGTTGCGTCGTCAGCGGTTCGATCAATCGCAGATACGCTTCGGCCATCGCTTCAACCGTCGGCTCGGTGTCTTCTCCCGGATTCAGCCCCGGTGATTGCACCCCGTAAACACCAGCCTCATCCGGCAACACCTTGGCCAGCGACAGGTAACAGAACGCCGTACCGCCCGCCGGATGAATGCACACCACGTTGTGCTGGCCGCTGTCGCGCCGGAATTCGATCAGATTGCCCTGCGCAACCGCCGGGTTGGCCCCGACCCGCAGCCAGCCGCCCAGCGCTTCGATGGTCGGATAGCTGAGCACCACGCGCACCGGCATTTCAACCGCGAACACCTGGCTGATTTCATGGGCCATTTTGATCGCGGCGATGGAGGTGCCGCCGACATTGAAGAAGTTGTCGCGGATGCCGATCTGCGGCACCAGCAGCAGGCGTTTCCAGATCTGGTACAGCGTCAGTTCAATATGGTCGCGCGGGCTGCTCAGGTTGACCTGGCGGTTGACCATTTCCTCATCCGCCAGCGCCGTCAGCGCGGCACGGTCGACCTTGCCATTGGCGGTCAGCGGCAAGGCGTCGAGCCACAGATAACTGCCGGGGACCACCGCACGGGGCAGTGTCGTCGCCAGATGGGCCTGCACCGCCGCTTCATCCATCGACTCAGTGACCACGCAACACGCCACCAAACGCTGATCCTGCGCCACCTCACCGACCATCAGCACCACTGCGCTGCGAATGCCGGGAAACGCTTCAAGCCGGGTTTCGATCTCGCCCAGCTCCAGACGCACGCCGCGCAACTTGACCTGAAAGTCGTTGCGGCCGAGAAACTCCAGCTGGCCATCCGGGCGATAACGCGCCAGATCACCGCTGCGATAGAGGCGATCACCGGCCACGAACGGATTGTCGATAAAGCGCTCGGCACTGAGCTGCGCCAGCCCCAGATAACCCCGAGCGACGCCGACACCGCCAATGTGCAATTGCCCGGTGACGCCCACCGGCACTGGCTCATCGCGGTCATCGAGTACGTAAAAACGGTTGTTGGAAATCGGCCGACCGATCGGCAGTTGCCGGGCCGGTACTTCGGCGCCGGGCTCCAGGCTCCAGACGCTGTTGATCACCGTGGTTTCGGTCGGGCCGTAGACGTTGTGCAGCCGCGCATGGGGCAGGCGCTCCTGAAAACGCCGGGCCAGTGCTGGCGGGAGTTCACCGCCGCCGCTGAACACATCGGTCAGCGAAGCACACAGGCTGACTTCTTCGACCTCCAGAAACAGCTGCAACATCGCCGGCACGAACACCAACGCCGTGACCCGCTGCTCGCGAACTTCGCGCGCCAGATAGGCCGGTTCGTAATGTCCGCCGGGCCGTGCAATCACCAGTCGCCCACCGGTTGCCAGCGGCCAGAACGTCTCCCAGGCCGAGGCGTCGAAACCGAACGGGATCTTGTGCAGCATCGCTCCCGCTTCACCGCAGACCTGCAAGCACCACAGCAGCAGATTGCTCAGGCCACGGTGCGCGACCATCGCGCCCTTGGGCAAACCGGTGGTGCCGGAGGTGTAGATCACGTAGGCGAGATGGTCAGGGGTGACGCCGACATTGCGTGGGTCGAGATTGTCCGTCGGCAACGACGCCCAGCTCGCGGCATCTTTTTCGAGATCGAGAATCGGCGCTTCCCAGGTCGAATCTTGCAGCGCCTGACGCAAAATCCCGTACGCCGAGCCGAGGGTCAGCAGCACCGCCGGCGTGCTGTCGCCGAGCATATGGCTCAGGCGTCCCAGCGGATAATCCGGATCCAGCGGCACGTAGGCGCCACCGGCCTTGAGGACTGCCAGCAGCGCCACCGGCAACTCCAGCGAACGCTCGATGCACACCGCAACGCGCACATCCGGACCGACGCCCAGCGTGCGCAAGTGCCGCGCCAGTCGGTTGGCCTGCGCATTAAGTTCGACGTAACTCAGTGACTCGCCTTCAAACACCACCGCGCAGGCCTGAGGGTTGCTCGCGGCCTGAGCTTCGACCAGTTGATGCACGCATTGCGCCGGTTGCGTCAGCGGCATGGTGCGGTTGAAATCGACCAGCACCCGCTGACGTTCAGCCTCGTTCATCAACGGCAACGCATTCATCGGTTGCTTGGCGTCGGCGGCGATCTGTTCGAGCAGGTGACGGTAATGCCCGCTCAGGCGTTCGATGGTCGCGATGTCATAAAGGTCGGTGTTGTATTCCACCAGCAAGTCCAGCCGCCCTTCCCGCTCGACCCATTCAAACGCCAGGTCAAACTTGGCCGTGGCGCTGCTGGTGCCATACGGCGTCAGTTCCAGTTCGGGCATCCGTACGCCGCTGCCGGGGGTGTTCTGCAACACCAGCATCACCTGGAACAGCGGCGAATGCCCCGGATCACGCTGCGGGTTGACGGCCTCCACAACGCGGTCGAACGGCACGTCCTGGTGGGCGTGAACATCGAGCATCTGGCCACGCACGTCACGCAGCAATTCGGCGAAGGTCTGCTGCGGATTCAGACGCTGACGCAGCACCAGCGTGTTGACGAAGTGACCGATCAGCGGCTCGACTTCCGGCCGATTGCGGTTGGCGAACGGCGTGCCGATGCACAGATCCTGCTGGCCGCTGTGGCGCCACAACAACACCGACAAGGCACCGAGCAGCACGTTGAACAGCGTGCCTTGGGTCTGCCGGGCCAGCGCCGTGAGTTCGCGCAGGGTGCTGCCATCGACGGAGGAACTGAACGTGGCGCCGACATAACGCTGCACCAACGGTCGCGGCCGGTCGGCGGGCAGGGTCGACAACAGTGGCGCTTCGTCCAGGGTGCGGCGCCAGAAATCGAGCTGAGCATCCAGCGCCGCACCGCCGACGCGCTGTTGCTGCCAGCAGGCGTAGTCGGCGTATTGCACCGGCAACGGCGCGAGAGTCGAGGTCTCACCACGCAGATAATCGCCGTACAGCGTCGCGACTTCCTGCAGGATCACGCCCATCGACCATCCGTCGGCGATGATGTGGTGCACGCTGTACAGCCAAAGGTATTCGTCTTCAGCCACGCGCAGTAACGACGCCCGCAGCAACGGCCCGGTGGCCAGATCGAACGGTGCCCGGGCGTCCTGTTCGACGGCGAATCGCACTTGTTGCTCGCGCTCATCGGTAGACATCTGGCGCAAATCCGTCACCGACAACGACAGCGGCATCGACGGATGCACCACCTGACGCGGCTCACCCTCCACGCTGCAAAACGTCGTGCGCAGGACTTCGTGGCGGGCGACCAGTTCGTTCAGCGCTCGTTCCAGATGCGCGACGCTCAACTGCCCTTTGAGCGTCACCGCCGTGGGCACGTTGTAGAACGGGTTGCCGGGTTCCAGTTGATCGAGAAACCACAGTTGCCGCTGCGAGAATGACAACGGCCAGTCCGTTTTCCCGTCGGCACGCCGAGGAATCGCCGTGTCATCCTGGCCGCCGAGCAAGGCAATCAGTTCCTGCTTGTGACGCTTGAGCGCCGCTGTCAGTTCTTCGGTGAGAAACCCGCGCGGCGCCTTGCAACGCAGCCTGTCACCGTCCACCTCGAGCACCACGCCATGGCGAGCGAACAACGCCAGCAATTGATCGGCATTCATACTTCGAACTCCTCCATGTCTTCGTCGTCCAGACTTGCGGTCACAGGCTCGATGGCAAACGCCTCGACCGGCGCGCGGTGTTGTTCATCGGCCGCGCGCAGGCCGCCGATCATCGAGTAGATCAACTCGTGGCTTGGCCCGAGGTCGAACAGCGCCGTCAATTGCTGTTCCTCGACCGAGCCGATGCCGCACAGGCCCAGGCCGTGTTCGACGGCGGTCATGCTCAGCAACTGGGCCATGGCGCCGCTTTCGATATGGCAGAAGTCACGGCTGCGCTCGCCATACAGCGGGCGGATCGCGGCCATGTCGGCGATGAAGAACAGCGAGAACGCGGCGTTCTCGTACACCGGGCGATTGACGAAATAGTCGTAGGTGTCCGGGTCGAGCAGTCCGCTCTGGAGCGCCAGCAAACGATGTTGGCGGGGATCGTAGTAATACGCGCCACCGGGCACGCCGAGCACGCGATCCGGTTTGATGTAGAGGTACGCCTGAATCGGGTACAGCCCGCCCGCCGACGGGAACTGGTATTTCACCTCGCCGTCGAGTTGCCCCTGGGCCAGTGCCGCCAATACATGCGCAAAGGCTTGAGTGGCAATCGGCTGCGCGCCGAACTGGCGCACCGAGCGGTAATCGCTCAAACGCCGGGCGAAGGCCGGGTCTTGCGGCAAGTCCAGTGCCACCTCCGGCAAGGCTTGAGCGAAGGCACGGCGACCGCGCTGCTCAGCCTTGAACTGCGCCCGTTGCTGCGGATCTTCGATGATGTCCTGCGGGGTCTCCGGCGTCTGCTGGACGTTGCCGAGCAATTCCTGGCGCACCCGGTTCTGGCGGTACATGCCAAGCAGGTGCAGCAACGTCGGCTGGGCCAGCAATTGCGCCACATGCGGGCGGAACTGCAAGGCGCCGGACAAGGCGTTGCTGATCCTGACGATATCAATCGAGGTCGCACCGAGGTTCAGCAGGTTGGCATTGGCGGCGATGGATTCGCGCTTGAGCACGCCCTGCACGATTTCCACCAGCCGCTGTTCCTGCGGCCCCTCGACTTCCAGCGCCGGGCCTTGTTCCTCGATTTGCTCCGGTTCCGGCAGGCGCTTCTTATCGACCTTGCCGTTTGAGGACAACGGCCAGGCCTCGACGAAGGTGAACGACGTCGGAATCATGTACGCCGGCAGCTTGTCCGTCAGGTAGTCGGTGAAGTCACTGGCCTGCAACGCCGGATCGGCCTTGAGCACATAACCCGCCAGACGTTTCTCGCCCAGCGTGCTGCCAAGAATCCGCACCACCGCGCTCTGCACGCCGGGATGGCGATTGAGCGCGGCTTCGATCTCGCCCAGCTCGATGCGATAGCCCTGCACCTTGACCTGATTGTCTTCGCGACCGAGGAACTCGATGTTGCCGTCCGGCAGCAAGCGGCCCAGATCGCCAGTGCGATACAGCCGTTCGCCTGTCAGTGGATGGTTGAAGAAACTGCCGGCACTGAGTTTTTCATCGCGCCAGTAACCTTTCGCCAGACCGATGCCGCCGATGTACAGCTGACCCGCGACCCAGGTCGGACGGACCTGCAACGCGTCATCCAGCACGTAGAAGCGCTGATGGTCGAGAGCCTTGCCGTAGGGAATGCTGCGCCAGGCCGGATCGACGTGCTTCACCGGATAATAGATCGACCAGATCGACGCTTCGGTGGCGCCGCCCAGACTGATCAACTGCATATCCGGCTGCAAGGCCCAGACCCGCTCGGGCAGGGTCAACGGAATCCAGTCGCCCGACAACATCGCCACCCGCAGGCTGGCAGGCAACGCGCCGCCCTCGCCCTCGACGTACTCGACCAGCATGCCGAGCAGCGCCGGCACCGAGTTCCACAGACTGACGTGATGACGCTCGATCAATGCCAGCCAGTGCACCGGATCAAGGGTCAGTTGCGGTTCGAGGATGACCACCGCCGCGCCTACCGCCAGCGTGCCGAAGAAGTCATAGACCGACAGGTCGAAACTCAGCGAGGAAATCGCCAATACGCGGTCGTTCGGGCCAACGGCAAAGCGCCGGTTGATGTCGAGCAAGGTGTTGACCGCACCGCGATGGTCGATCACCACGCCTTTCGGCTGGCCGGTGGAGCCGGAGGTGTAGATCACGTAAGCGAGGTCGCTTTCGTTCACCTGCACCGGTTGCAGTGGCAATGCATCGTTTGAGACTGCATCGGTCACGGCAATGGGCGTGACCTGCGTCGGCCATTCGACTTTGTCGATCAGCGCCGGTTGGGTCAGGGCCAGACTCGCCTCGGCCCGTTCCAGAATATGCCGCAGTCGCTCAGCCGGCTGAGTCGGTTCGATGGGCAGGTAAGCGCCGCCGGCGTACAGAATCGCCAACGTTGCCACCACTTGTTCCCAGCCGCGCTCCATCACCACCGCGACCAAGCGGTTCGGCAGCACACCCTGCGCTTGCAGGCGGGCGCCGAGTTGCCGGGCCTCAAAGCGCAACTGCGCGTAAGTCAGTTGTCGCGTGCCGATTACTGCCAATGCATCCGGCGTGGCGAGGGCCTGACGTTCGAACAGTTCGTGCATCAATGGCAGTGCTTGCTGAATGTCGACCGGTGCAGGCAACCGTGCCTGCGGCAGCAGTTGTGGCGTGTTCGCGCCCCAGGCCGCCGGCTCGCACAGGCTGTCGAGCAGCGTGTTATAGGCGACGAACATCTGCTCGATCATGCCCTGCGGGAACAGTTCGTCGATGCTGTCCCAGTTGAACAACAGCCGTCCTTCCAGCTCCAGCAACGTGTGGTCGAGCCACACCTGCGGGGTCTGGGTGATGCTGTGCATGTGTTTGGCATTCAATGCGTCCGCGAGGTTGAACTCGGCCAGTTCCGGCGCCGCTTCCGACAGCGTGCTGTTGAACACGATCGGCATCGCCGTCTGCTGCACGCCCCGTGCCTGGGACAACTCGCGCAGCACCCGCACGCCGCTGACCACCGAATGATCGATGTCGCGCCACAGCTGCGCCTGTACGGCGCGGGCCTTGTCGGTGAAGCTCAGCGCTCCGTCGATGCCGACTTCCAGCAGCACCAGCGAGGTGAAATCACCGATGATTTCGTCGACATCCGGGTGCAACGGCATGCGGTTGAACAGCGGCAGACTCAGGGTGAAACGAGGGGTGCGGCTCCACAGCGCGAGAACTTCGCTGAAGGCGGTCAGGAGCATCACTGACGGCGTCACCGCAAACTGTTTGGCCACGGCTTTGAGCTGCGCCCATTGCGCCGCCGACATGTCGCGGTCACGGCGAGTGAAGTGCGGGTTGGCGATGCTCTCGGGTTGGCGCACCAGCGGCAGGTCCGGCGCCGGGGCCAGAGTGGTCACCCGTTCGCGCCAGTAGCCCAGCGCCTGCTCGTAGCGGCGACCGTTGCGCAGTTGCTGTTCGGCCAATACGTAGTCGCGGAAAGTCAGGCCCGGTTCCGCCAGTTCCAGCACCGGATCGACGTAGAACGCCATGAGTTCGCGGGCGAGAATCTGCGTGCTCGCGGCGTCGACGATCAGCGCGTCGAGGCTGATATGCAGATGGGTAATGCCGTCATCGAGCAACGACAGGCTGAACTCGAACAGCGGCCAGCGACTGGCGTCCAGCACCTGATGGGACTGGCGTTCGCGGGTTGCTTCCAGCGTGCGCTGCGCCTCTTCGGCAGGCAATCCGCGCAGATCACTGCGGGGCATGCGATAGGTCGGCACCTGAGCCAGCACCTGTTGCGTACCGTCGCTGAGAAAGATCACGCGCAGCATGTCGTGGCGCAGGATCATGCGGTTCAACGCTTGTTCGAAACGCTCGGCGTCGAAGTCGGGAATACGCAGTTCTTCGTAACCATGGGCACTGACACCGCCGAGGCTGACCGTGGCCTCGCGACCGAACCAGTAGGCTTGCTGGATATCGGTCAACGGGAACGGTTCATGCCGGTTACCGCGATCCGGCTCGATCTGGATGAACGCCGGTTCAACGCTCTGCTCTTCACGCGACACCTGCGCCGCCAGATCCCCCAACACCGGCGTTTGAAACAGGCTGCTCAGCGACAGCTGCGCGCCCATGCGCTGGTTGATCGCGTAGATCATCCGCGTCGCCAGCAGCGAATGGCCGCCGAGGTCGAAGAAGTTGTCGTGGATGCCGACCCGCTCGCACTTGAGCACTTCGGCCCAGATTTCGGCCATCCGCCGTTCGATGTCGTTGCGCGGCGCCTCGTAAGTCGCCCCGGCGCTGCGTTCCGGTGCCGGCAGCGCCTGCCGGTCGAGCTTGCCGTTGCGGGTCAGCGGCAGTTGCGAGAGCCGGACCCAGGCACTCGGGATCATGTGTTCGGGCAACTGGCGTTGCAGTTCGGCACGCAAGGATTCGCTGGTGGCGGAGCCGACCACATAGGCCACCAGACGCTTGTCCCCGGCCACATCCTCACGCAACAGCACTGCGGCTTCCTGCACGCCGGGTTGTTGATGCAACAGGCTGTCGATCTCGCCGAGTTCGATACGGAAGCCGCGCAGTTTCACCTGTTGGTCGATGCGCCCCAGGTACTGCACGTTGCCGTCGGCCTGGAACTTCGCAAGGTCGCCGCTGCGGTACATCCGCGCGCCCGGCTCGTCGCTGAACGGGTCCGGCAGGAAGCGTTCGGCGGTCAGGTCCGGGCGGTTCAGGTAACCCCGGGCCAGGCAGGCGCCAGCAATGTACAACTCGCCCGCCACGCCGACCGGGACCGGATTCAAATGTTCGTCCAGCACGTAGAGCCGCGCATTGGCGATGGGACGGCCGATGGGCGGTGCGTCCGGCCAGGAATCGGCCTCGTTGCAGTCAAGGCTGAACTGGCTGACAACGTGGGTTTCGGTCGGCCCGTACTGATTGTGCAACTGCGCGCCACCGAGCCCACGGACAAACCCGCGCAGCTCGTCGTTGATTTGCAGGGCTTCACCGGCAGTGATGATTTCGCAGCCACCGGCCGGCACCGGTGCATCGGCTTCGGTCAGGCCGGCGAGTTGCTGCAACACGGCGAATGGCAGAAAGGCGCGCTGCACGCCTTCGGCCACCAGGGTCGGACGCAGCGCGGCAAGGTCCTTGCGACTGTCTTCGGTCATCAGCAGCAGGCTGCCACCCTGGCAGAGGGTGCTGCAGATTTCCTGGAATGAAACGTCGAAGTTCAGCGGGGCGAATTGCAGCACGCGCTGCGGTGCTGTGGCTTGATTGAGTTGCCAGTTGATCAGGTTGTCCAGCGCACGACGGTTGTGGGCCACGCCTTTCGGGCGGCCGGTGGAGCCAGAGGTGTAGAGCACGTAACCGAGGTGTTCCGGGGTCACCGTGACTTGCGGATCATCCGTCGGGTGTTGTGACCATTGCGGTGCGTCAGTGTCCAGGCAGCAGATCTGCGCCTCGTTCGCCGGCAGCCCGGCCATCAGGCTCGATTGCGTCAGCAGCATGGTCGGCGCGGCATCGCTGAACATGAACGCCAGACGCTCGCTCGGATAAGCCGGATCGAACGGCACGTACGCCGCGCCGGCCTTGAGGATCGCCAGCAGGCCAATGACCATTTGCGGCGAACGCTCCAGGCACAGGCCGACACAATGCTCGGGGCCGACGCCCTGCTCGATCAGGTAATGCGCGAGCCGGTTGGCGGCGCGATTCAGTTCGCCGTAGCTCAGTTGCTCACGGTCGGCGAGCAGTGCCACGGCATCGGGCGTTTGCCGGGCCAGGGTTTCGAAACGTGTCACGCAACCGGGCAACGACGCGGTGTCCCGCGCGGTGCGGTTCCAGTCATGAACAATCTGCTGATGTTGCTCGGCGCTCAGCAGTTTGATCCCGGCCAGCGACTGTTCGCTGTCCTCGACCATCTGCGTCAGCACCCGGCGCAGGTACTCGCCGAACTGCTCGACGGTGCCGCGCTCGAACAGGCCCGAGGCGTATTCCAGACCGCCGACGATCTGCCCGTCGCGCTCATGGAGTGCCAGTTGCAGATCGAACTTGGCCACTTGATGACTGCTTTCGACCGGCGTGACGTCCAGCCCGGTCAGCAGCAGATCGGAATCCTGATCCTGCTCCCAGGCAAACAGCACCTGGAACAGCGGACTGTGGGCCAGACTGCGCGGCGGGTTGAGCAATTCCACCACTTGCTCGAAAGGCAGGTCCTGATGCTCCTGGGCCCCCAGCGCGACCCGTCGCGCCTGTTGCAGCCATTGCGCTACTGACGGCGAGCCCGATCGGGTCATGCGCAGGGCCAGGGTGTTGACGAAGAAACCGATCAACCTTTCCAGTTCCTGCTGCGGACGGTTGGCCGATGGCACGCCGATCACCACATCGTCCTGCCCCGACAGGCGCGACAACAGCAGCGAAAAACCGGCCAGCAAAGTCATGAACAGCGTGGTGCCTTGCTGCATGCCCAAGGCTTTCAGGCGCGTGGTCAAAGCCTCGTCGAAGACCAGCGGTACAAAACCACCGAGGTAGTCCTGCACGGGCGGACGCTTGTGATCCGTCGGCAATTCCAGCAGCACCGGCGCGCCCGTGAGGGTTTCGCGCCAATAGCGGTTTTGCTGTTCCAGCACTTCACCGGTCAGCCATTGCTTCTGCCACACGGCGTAATCCACGTACTGCACGGGCAATGGCGGCAGCGGATCGTCGCGATCCTGTAGCGCGGCTTCATAGAGTTGCCCCAGCTCACGAGTGAGCACGCCCATCGACCAGCCGTCGGAGATGATGTGGTGCTGGGTCAGCAGCAACACATGGTCATCCGCTGCCAGTCGCACCAGACTTACGCGCATCAGCGGGCCACGGCTCAGGTCGAACGGCCGGGCGCCCTCCTCGTCGATCAACCGGGTGAGACGCTGTTGAGCATCGGGCCCTTGCAGATCGGTGACGGTCAGTCGAAGGCTGTGGGCAGGCGGTGAAACCTGCTGCCGCCCTTCCCCTTCAACGGCAATGAAAGTGGTGCGCAGCGCAGCATGGCGCGCCACCAGTTGATTGAAGCTGCGTTCGAGCGCCGGCACGTCCAGCAAACCGCGCAAACGCAGGTTCAGCGGCATGTGATACGCCGCGTTGCCGCCCTCCATTTGCGCCAGAAACCACAGGCGCTGTTGGGCAGACGACAACGTTTGCGCGCCCGAGCGTTCAAGGGCCGCGATGGCTGGACGAGCCGCCGCCTGACTGGCTTGCAGCCGTTCGGCGAACTGTTTCAGAACGGGTGCGGCGAACAGCGTCGAAGGCGCGACTTCCAGCCCCAGCGTATGGCGAACCTGCGCCAGCACACGCATCACCAACAGCGAGTGACCACCGAGAGCAAAGAACTGATCTTCACGCCCCACTCGCTCAACACCGAGCACGTCGGCCCAGATCGCGGCGAGCGCGGTTTCCAGCGAACCCTGCGGCGCCTGGTATTCCTGCTGATCGAACGCCTCAACGTCCGGCGCTGGCAAACCGGGCCGATCGACCTTGCCGTTGGCGGTCAGTGGCAGCGCATCCAGACGCACGAATGCCGTAGGCACCATGTAATCCGGCAGGCTGATTTGCAGCTGTTCACGCAGGGAGCGCGGGCTCAGTGTTATGCCCGGTTTTTCGCAGTAATAAGCGACCAGTCGAGGTTCACCGAGGCCGTCCTGACGCAGCAACACCGCGCTTTCACGCACGCCCGCAATGTCCGCCAGCCGGGTTTCTATTTCCCCCAGTTCCAGACGCAGACCGCGCAACTTGGCCTGGGAGTCGTTGCGGCCGAGGAACTCCAGTTGGCCGTCGGCCCGATAACGCGCCAGATCTCCGGTTCGGTACAAGCGCTCACCCGCCACGAACGGGTTATCGATAAATCGCTCGGCAGTGAGTTGCGGCAGGTTCAGATAACCCCGCGCCACGCCGACGCCACCGATGTACAGCTCGCCTGCGACACCCTCGGCAACGGGCTCGCCTTGTTCGTCGAGCAGGTAAATCCGGGAGTTGAGCAATGCCCGGCCGATAGGCAGCACGCCGTCGGCCTGACTGCTTTCGGTGAATTCGAAACAGGTGCTGTCGATGCTCGCTTCGGTCACGCCATAGGCCTGGACGATCTGCACCCGCTCACCGCAGAGCCTGCGCAATTGCCGGGCGCTGTGGGCGGTCCAGATGTCCGAACCGCAGACCACGGTGCGCAGGAACGACAAGTCATGGCCGGTCTCTTCGACCCAGGCCAGCAAGGGATTGAGCAGCGCCGGCACGAAGTCGGCAAAACCGATCTGCGCATCACGCATCAAGCGATACAGGGCCGGCGGGTCCATCAAGGTGTCCCGGGGGCACAGCACCAGCGTGCCGCCAAAACCCAGCGCACGAATCAGGTCGGCGCTGAACACGTCGAAGGAAAACCCGGCCATTTGCAGGTGATTGATCGGCTTGCCCAAGGCATAAAGTTGCGCCCAGGCAGCGCTCACGGCGATCAGCCCGCGATGCTCGACCATCACGCCTTTCGGGGTGCCGGTCGAGCCCGAGGTGTAGATCACGTAGGCCAGGTGTCGGGGTGTCAGGCCTGTCGCGTGGGGATCAGGATTCTCGGGTGACTGTGAAGCCCAATGTGTTGAATCGCCCAGATCCAGCACCATCGGTGCCGTGGCCGACTGTTCGAGAGCAGCCAACAAAACATGCCGCGCCTGACCGTGGGTCAGCACCACCGGCGGCGCGCTGTCGGCCAGCATGTGCGCCAGCCGCGCCTGCGGATACGCCGGGTCCAGCGGGACA
Source organism: Pseudomonas sp. COW5 (assembly GCF_026240005.1). Taxonomy (NCBI): domain Bacteria; kingdom Pseudomonadati; phylum Pseudomonadota; class Gammaproteobacteria; order Pseudomonadales; family Pseudomonadaceae; genus Pseudomonas; species Pseudomonas sp. COW5. The sequence continues at coordinate 6,136,957 of NZ_JAPHVP010000001.1, forward strand.
TAGGCACCTCCGGCCTTGAGCACCGCGAGCACTCCCACCAGCATCTCCAGCGAGCGCTCAAGACAAATCCCGACCCGCACATCCGGCCCGACGCCGAGGCTGCGCAGGTGATGGGCCAGTCGATTAGCCAGGATATTGAGATCGCGGTAACTGATCGCCTCTTCCTGCCAGCGTACGGCAATGGCCTCGGGGTTGCGCAGCACCTGCGCTTCGAACAGACCGTGCACGCACAGATCGGTGTCGAACGGAATCGAAGATGAAACGTCGGGCTGCGCGGGATTCGTCCCACGCAAGGAAGTGTTGTCGAGCATCGGAGGCTACCGTCCATGACTGCATTATTTTTGTGATCAGGCAGAGACAGCACGCGCCCCGCCAGTCAGGCCCCGGTATCAGGTACCGGTTCGGTCATTCGAATTCAGGAAGATGGCGCGGCACGCGCATGCAGACTCGCGTCGCACGCAGGCACACACAGGAAACCGGGGGGAGAAAGGCTGGCGAAGAACACCGCGGCGCGGTCCGCGCAGGCAGCTGGGGAGATGACTGAATCGTTGACGACGTCCGTCGCCCTGCTCATTGCATCGTCGATTGCAAACCGCGTGATCAATTGAAACCTCGACTTCCATTTGAGGGTCAACGACGAGGAACAACCTGCGCGGTGGGTGACAGCGCCAGGGTGGTCCCGATCGGCTGCGACTGCCGGGTCTGTAGACACACGGCAATCTTCTGGCGCCGGGTTTGTGACCCGTAGCGCCGGCGGATAATAACCACGTTTTTTGCTGGAGAGGCAAACAAAATGTAGGAAAAGTGCGAAATAAATATCGGGGGTTTCCTACGCCATCGGAATGATGGCCAAGCGACCGGGTTGTCATAAATGCGCCCGCGCAAACCTGCCCGTCCTTCAGGCATCCACTGCCGGAAAACCACGCAAAGACCCCGGCCTGACAGCCAGGCAGTCGTTACTTCAAACACAGCCTTCAGGCATCGCTAACAAGCGCTAACAACGCATAACTGGCAGTCGATCAGGTCCTGGGGGCAGGATTGACGCTCACCGCTGAACGTCAGGCAACCTGCAGACATCATGGGTTGTCGCGGTCGGTCGAACGATGGTTTTGCGAGGGATCCGATCATGGCTGAAGGTTATCGCCAACATTGCCTGTGCGAGGCTGACCGACTCGGCAACGACGAACTGTATGCCTTGGTCTCGGGTGCCGTCAGGCATGACAGGGCTGAATCCCAGCAACTGTTTGCGACGGTGACACCGTTGCTCATCGCCTATTTCGAAGGCCAGGTTCAGGCCGGAAGGATCAGTCGCGAGGACACCGGCCGCCTCGTCCAGCAAGCCTTCAAGACCCTGTATCTCGAGCAGGCCCGGCATGACCCCGGCTTTCCGTTTCGGGCATGGCTCATCGAGATTGCACGATCCACGTTGCTCGACAACCTGGGCCATCGGGGCATCACAGCGCCGGACCACCCCACGCCGCTAGCGGGTGCGTCTGCCGCAGAACGTCACGACACCCCACGATCAGCCTGCATCGATCTTTCGACGCAGTGAAATCTTCACCAGAGAATGCCCATGATCAACATCGAAAAAACGCTCTACACCGCGCAGACCTGCACTACGGGAGGCCGTGAGGGGACCGCACGCAGTCACGATGGTCGACTTGATCTCAGGCTCTCCCCACCGGGCGCACCGGGGACGGGAACCAATCCCGAGCAGTTGTTCGCGGTGTGCTGGTCGGCTTGTTTTCTCGGTTCCCTGCGCCACGCCTGCAACGCTCGCAGGATCGGCTTCCCGGCAAACGCCGGGGTGGAGGCTCAAGTCGACCTCGTACACGCAGAGCACGGGTTCTTCCTGCAGGCCCGCCTGGCCGTGTCGCTGCCGGAGATCGAGCCGGAAGTGGCACGCCAGCTGATCGAAGCGGCGCACCAGAATTGCCCCTACTCCAAAGCCACGCGCAGCAACATCAACGTCAGCATCACCCTCGCCTGATCCTTCCTCTGCTGCTCCCGAACCGGCCAGCCGCCGACACGCCAGACACGCCTGCCCTGCCCGGTGGCCATGCAGCGACACCATGGTGCAATAGAGGGCTCCCAGGGCTTTTGATGTGATGGCGGCAAACCGACAAAAGCCAGGAGTAGCGCATGAAAAAGCTGACGACCGCCGCCGGCGCACCAGTGGTGGACAACAACAACTCGCAGACCGCCGGCCCGCGAGGCCCGGTGCTGTTGCAAGACGTATGGCTGCTGGAAAAGCTGGCGCATTTCGATCGTGAGGTCATTCCCGAACGGCGCATGCACGCCAAGGGTTCGGGGGCGTTCGGCACCTTCACCGTCACCCGTGACATCAGCCGCTATACCAAGGCCAGACTGTTTTCGAGCGTGGGCAAAACCACCGATATCTTCGTCCGGTTTTCCACCGTGGCCGGCGAGCGTGGTGCCGCCGATGCCGAACGTGACATTCGCGGGTTTGCCATCAAGTTCTATACCGAGCAAGGCAACTGGGATCTGGTGGGCAACAACACGCCGGTGTTCTTTCTGCGCGATCCGCTGAAATTCCCCGACCTCAACCATGCGGTCAAGCGCGACCCGCGCACCAACCTGCGCAGCGCCCGCAACAACTGGGATTTCTGGACGCTGCTGCCCGAGGCGCTACACCAGGTGACGATCGTCATGAGTGATCGCGGGTTGCCGCGCACCTACCGCCACATGCATGGTTTCGGCAGCCATACGTTCAGTTTCATCAGCCCGGCGAACGAGCGATTCTGGGTGAAATTCACCTGGAAGACCGAGCAAGGCATCGAGAACCTGACCGACCAGCAAGCCGCGACCCTGATCGGCGATGATCGCGAAAGTGCCCAGCGCGACCTGTACACCAGCATCGAGGAAGGCCACTTCCCGAAATGGAAGCTCTACGTGCAAGTGATGCCGGAGCTGGACGCCGAGACGTACCCGATCAATCCCTTCGACCTGACCAAGGTCTGGCCCCACAAGGATTACCCGTTGATCGAAGTCGGTGTACTCGAACTCAACCGCAACCCCGACAACTACTTCGCCGATGTCGAGCAGGCAGCCTTCAACCCGGCCAACGTCGTGCCCGGCATCAGTTTTTCACCGGACAAGATGCTTCAGGCTCGCCTGTTCTCCTACGGCGATGCACAGCGTTATCGCGTGGGCGTCAATCATCATCAGATCCCGGTGAACGCCCCACGCTGCCCGATCAACAGCTATCACCGGGACGGCCAGATGCGCACCGATTCCAACGCAGGCAGCACCCTCGGCTACGAGCCCAACAGCCATGGCCAATGGGCCGAACAACCTGATTTCAGCGAGCCACCGCTGGCCCTCAAAGGCAGCGCGGGGCACTGGGATCACCGGGAGGACGGCGACTGTTTTTCGCAACCTGGCGCGCTGTTCCGGGCCATGACCATGGCCCAGAAACAGGCCCTGTTCGATAACACCGCACGCTCGATTCATGGCGCCAGCGCAGCGTCGAAACAACGACACATCGACCACTGCACTCGGGCAGATCCGGCGTATGGCGCAGGGGTCGCGCAAGCCATTGAGGCACTGGGCTGATCTGCAATGACGCTGGCAGGGAGCCGAAACAACAACGCCCGGATTAACCGGGCGTTGTTGTTTGTACGGGTCAGTCAGGCAATGATTCGCGGCTGAAGGCCTGCACCTCCTGCACCAGACCGCGCGCCGCCATTTCCACCAGTTGCCGGCCCTTTTCCGGCGAAGCCTGGGCCGGGTCCGAGCCCATGCGGCCATCGGGGTGACGGGCACGGAAGTCCGCGGCTTCGCGGATCGGGCCCCAGTTGGCGATCTGCGGCGAGTAATCGGCCGACTTGATGGAATCGGGATAGGCCCACTGGGTCACGGCGATTTCCGAAGGTGTCGCATGAATGCCGTGGCCGGTCGGGAACTGGTCACGCGCCAGCTCGTTCACACCTTCCAGATCCCACCAGTTGCACAGTTTCAGGGCAAACCCGGCCTTGCGCCGGGCAAAACTCGCCTCGGCGTACAGCTCCGAAAACGCCGCTTCGATCGAGGCGATGTTGCCGCCGTGGCCATTGAGGAAAAAGATCTTTTCAAAGCCGTGGGCAGCCAGCGAACGGGTCCAGTCCGCAATGGCGGCGATGAAGGTCGAGGGCCTGAGCGAAATGGTGCCAGGGAAACCGAGGTGATGTTGCGCCATGCCGATATTGAAGGTCGGGGCGATCAGGATGTCTGCACTTTTCTGCGCTTCATGGGCGATGATCTCCGGGCACATCCAGTCGGTGCCCAGCAGGCCGGTCGGCCCGTGCTGTTCGTTGGAGCCGATCGGGATGACGATGGTGCGGCTGCGTTCGAGGAATTGGGCGATTTCGGACCAGGTCGATAGGTATAAAAGCATCAGGATTCTCACTCTTCGAAGGTTCCTCGCGGAACGAGGGTTGGCGTTCAATGCACCTGCAACAGCAGCGTCATTGATAACACCCGCCTCCCTTCGACGACAGAATACGAAGGTATCGGAATCGGCAGAACGCTCTAATCGCGAACGAGAAACTCACGGGGCGATTCGCCCATGACCCGTCTGAACATCGCACTGAAGGCACTCTGGCTGGCATAGCCCAGGTCCCGGGCAATCACCCCGACGGACTGCCCTTTGTCGAGCCGGTCGATAGCGGTCGCCAGCCGCACCTGCTGCAGCCAGTGGCGGAAATTCAGGCCGGTTTCATTGACGAACAGGCGAATCAGTGTGCGCGAACTGGCGCCAACCCGGTCTGCCCAATAGCCGATCGAATGGTCTTGTCCGGGGTCCTGCAGAATCGCCTCGCACACCGTGACCAGTCGCCTGTCGACCGGCCACGGCACTTCGATCGGCAACGTCCGCGCCGCCTGCAGTTCACTGAGTATCAACGCCACGATGTGTGCATTGCGCCCTTCCTGCGGGTATTCGATCGGCTGGTCGGCCAGGGCCAGAATCAACTCGCGCAGCAGTCCGGGGATCTCCAGCACTTTGCAGTGATGGCCCAACCCTGCGCAGACCTGCGGCTCGATGTAGATCGAGCGCATCCTGACCGCGCTCAGCATCAACTGGTCGTGGATCACCCCGGGCGGAATCCATAACGCCCGCTTCGGCGGCAGGATCCACAACCCGCGTTCGGTGGCCACCCGCATCACGCCGTTCGAGGCATACAGCAACTGCCCGTGCCGATGCACGTGCGGCTCGTTGTATTCGCCGGTGGCCTGATCGCGCACCAGCACGGTCATCACTCGCGGCACATCCTGATAGTCGGGATAACGTTCGCTGCGCGGCGCGGACTCACGCCTGGCGACGACCTTGCGCACCTCTTGTTTCATCGGGTGGAGTCTCCTGAAAACAGCCCTTGATCGTCGTAAGGCCACGATTGTCACTTTGGCGACAAATCCTGGCATTTGCCATGACCGGCCCATTGTTAGCCTTGCGCTCATTGTTCATCAATGAGGCTTTTCCCATGGCAATCACCCGCAATCTCTCCAGCAGCCAGCAGGCCATTACGGCGGTGATCGGCCTGCTGATCCTGTCCATCGCCCTGCGGCCGCCGATCATTTCGGTGGGGCCGATTCTGCTGTTGATTCAGCAGCACTTCCAGTTGAGCTACACCCAGGCCGCACTGCTGACCTCGATCCCCGACGTCTGCATGGGCGTGTTCGCGCTGGTGGTTCCGAGCCTGGCCAGACGCTTCGGGATCGATCGCAGCGTGGTTGTCGCACTGACGCTGCTGGGGGCCTCGACCTTGCTGCGGGCGCTCTCGCCGAATGCATTTTTCCTGCTCGGCAGTACGTTCTTTGCCAGCGTCGGCATTGCAGTCGCCGGTGCAATGACCGGTGCGTGGATCAAGACTCACTTTGCGCAACGGCCGGCATTGTTCATGGGCATCTATGCCGGCGGACTGAGCCTGGGCGCGACCCTCGCGGCAGTGTTCAGCGCGCCGATTGCCGAGCTGGCGCAGGACTGGCGGGTCGGTGCCGGGATCTGGAGCGTACTCTGTGTCACCGCCATCGCCAGTTGGGTGTGGATGGCTCGGCGTTTTGCGACATCGTCGCCAGTGATGAAATCGCCGTCGCACCAGCGCAAGCGCCTGCCGTGGGGCAATCCACAGGCGTGGCTGATCGCGTTGAATTTCGGTGCCGGTCAGTTCGTGGTCTACGCCCTCTTCGCCTGGATGGCGCCAGCGTCGGTGGAAGCGGCCACGGCGAGTGTGTCCCCGGGCATTCTGCTGGGCATTTTTACGGCGGTGTTCGCCGTGGCCAGCGTGGGTGCGGGGCTGATTCCAAGCAAGGCCCACGACCGGCGCGGCCTGCTCGGACTTTCGGCGTTGCTGGCCCTGCTGGGGCTGGGCGGCATGGCGTTCCTGCCGGCGTACTGGCCGATGCTTTATGTAGTGCTCGCAGCCATCGGGCTGGGCATGGGTTTCACCGTGGCCATGACCTTGCCGCTGGATCACGCCAGCACCAGCGAACAGGCCGGATTGTGGACGGTGTTCATGCTGTTCATCGGTTACCTGATCGCCGCGCTCGGGCCGTTGCTGTTCGGTGCCCTGCGCGAATACACCGGACACTATGGCCCGGCGTACACCTTGCTGTTCGCGGTTCTGCTGTTGATGCTCGGCATCACCCCGCTGCTCAGAGTGACACCGGCAGCATCGCCACAGGTGTCCGCTGCCTGAGCGGGAAGTGACAGACCTGCGACGCGCCTCGGCACGTCGCAGGGTTTCAGTTGGCCGCAGCGGCTTTTTCAATCAATCGGGCCACCGGTACCGGGTTCGACACCATCACCACGTGAGAGCCGCCCTTGACCACCTCGACTGCCTTGGCATCGGCACGTTTGGCCATGAACGCCATCGCCTGGGGCGGGATGTTCTTGTCCTTGTCGCCGTAGATGTACCACGACGGAATGTGCTTCCACGCCGGCGTGCCGGCCTGTTCGTTCAGCGCTGCTTCGGTGACCGGGCGCTGGGTCGCGGCCATCAGCGCCGCTTGTGCAACCGGGACATCGGCGGCGAACTGATCGTGAAACTTGCTCTGCTGGATGTACAAGTCCTTGCCGCCGTCGGCCAGCGCAACGGGCGCCGCCAGTGTCGGGCCGAGGGTGCTGCCGGGAAACCTGCCGGCGAGCCCGGCAACGGTTTCGCCGGCCTCGGGGGCAAAGGCACTGACATAAACCAGCGCTTTGACATTGGCATGATCGTTGGCCGCCTCACTGATGACGTTGCCGCCATAGGAGTGACCGACCAGTACCACCGGCGACTGGATGCTGCTCAGCAAGGCCGAAACCGCCGCGCCATCGCTCTTGACGCCACGCAATGGATTGGCGGCGGCGATCACCGTGTAGCCATCCTTCTCGAGAATTTTCGCCACGCCGTTCCAGCTCGACGCGTCGGCAAACGCGCCGTGCACGAGTACCACGGTCGGTTTGGCGGATTGGCCGAAGGCACTCACGCCCAGGCACAGGCCGGCAGCGAGGGTCAATGCAGTCAATGTTCTTTTCATGTGACAACTCCTTGTGTGACGGGATCAGGGGGCGTATCGGGTGAAGACAAAATCGTGGTTCCGCACCCGCGCCTGATGGCATGCGAAACAGGTCTGGTGCTGGTCTTCATCGGCAGGCTTGCCATTGATGAAGCGGCCGAATCCCCAGCCACCGGTCGAGGCGTATTTGCGCGAGTCCTTGACCATCACCTGAACGGTGGTGGCCGCCCCCGGAATCGAGGCGGGCTCGAACTCCGGGGACTGCACGTGCTTCCACGCCAGCTTGACCAGCACCGTGCCGTCGGGAAACGGCAGCGTCTTGCTCTGGTAAGCCTTGATCGCCCGGTCATTGCCCAGCACCGCGCGCAGTTCATCCAGCGGCGCGGCTTCCTGGGCCGGGGCAATCAGCGCCCACTGGCGATAGTTTTTCGGCAGCTTCACGCCGTAGATCGGCGAGGCGTCGCCATCGTCGGCCTCGCCCAACGCGACACCGGTGGCGGCCAGTGCAGCGAGCGCAATGGCCGCCGGCAACACGGCCCAATGGTTGAGTTTCATCGTCGAATCCCCTCAGGCCGGCTATCAGAGATGATCGGCATCGATCACCGCCTGAGCGAACGCTTGCGGCGCTTCCTGTGGCAGGTTGTGACCGATGCCGCCGCTGACAAGGCGGTATTCGTACTTGCCGGTGAAGCGTTTGGCGTAGGCCTCGGCCGGTGGATGCGGTGCGCCATTGGCGTCGCCTTCCAGGGTGATGGTCGGCACGCCGATCAAGGGGAATGCCGCCAGTTTTTTCTCCAGCGGATCGTATTGCGCTTCCCCTTTGATCAGCCCCAGACGCCAGCGGTAGTTGAAGATCGACACGGCGACGTGATCAGGGTTCTGCAACGCAGCGGCGCTGCGGTCGTAGGTCGCATCGTCGAAGTTCCATTTCGGCGACGCCAATTGCCAGATCAGTTTCGCGAAGTCATGGGTGTTTTTCTCGTAACCCAGACGCCCGCGCTCGGTCGCAAAATAGAACTGATACCACCACTGCAACTCGGCAGCCGGCGGCAGCGGCGTCTTGCCGGCGTCCTGGCTGCCGATCAGGTAACCGCTCACCGCCACCAGCGCTTTCACCCGTTCCGGCCAGAGCGCGGCGACGATATCGGCGGTGCGTGCACCCCAGTCGTACCCGCCGAGCACCGCTTGCTTGATGTTCAAGGCGTCCATGAAGTCGATCAGGTCTTTCGCCAGCGCCGCCGGCTGGCCGTTGCGCACGGTTTTCGCCGACAGAAAGCGCGTATCGCCATAACCGCGCGCATAGGGAATCAGTACCCGATAGCCTTTCTGCGCCAGTGCCGGGGCCACGTCGGTGTAGCTGTGAATGTCGTAGGGCCAGCCGTGCAGCAGGATCACCACCGGCCCGTCGGCGGGGCCGGTTTCCGCGTACGACACGTCCAGCAGTCCGGCCTTGACGTGTTTCAGCGCGCCGAATGAAACGGTGCTGCCGGCGGTGATCGCGTCGATCTTGCCGCCGGGTACTTCGGCGGCGCTGGCGTAGGCCGAGGCGATGCCCAGCGCAATCGCCAGCATCGAAACGGCGAGCACGCGCCGGGATTGGGTTACAGCGTTATGGTCAGTCATGCCGAGTCTCCCTCGAGAACCGCCGGGCGGCGGTTCCGGGCTTTGGTTGAAGGGCTTGCGTTGAAGGGCTTAGCGTTGAAGGAATTGCCGATTGAAGGGCTAGCGCGCGGCCTGAGCCGTGGTTTTCTGCGCAGCCGCGCGCAGTGGCCGGAAGGCTTCGCGCAGTTCTTCGCTGAACAATTGCGGTTGCTCCCATGCCGCGAAGTGACCGCCCTTGCTGACCTCGCTGAAGTAGGCCAATGACGGATAGGCACGTTGCGACCAGACTTTCGGCGCACGGTAGATTTCGTGGGGGAACACGGTGATCGCGACAGGGACCTTGATGTCCGCGGTCTTTTGCGCGGCGGCACTGAAGTTATTGTTGTTGTTCTCCCAGTAGAAACGGGAGGACGAGGCGCCGCTGTCGGTCAGCCAGTACAGGCTGATGTCGTCGAGCATTTCATCGCGGCTCAGCACCTTCTCGGGCTGACCGTCGCTGTCGGTCCAGGCGGCGAATTTTTCATACATCCACGCCGCCGTGCCGGCAGGCGAATCCGCCAGCAGATAACCGATGGTCTGTGGCCGGGTCACCATCATTGCGCCATAGGCCGCGTTGCGCCCGAAGAACTTGCTGAGCGAGTTGAACGCCGTCAGTTCCGGGCCGCTCAGCCCTGCCGGAGCGGGGTCTCCGCCATTGATCGGCTTGACCAGTTCCGGTGGCACCGTGGCGGGCATGTTCAAGTGAATGCCCAGCAAACCGGGCGGTGCCAGACGACCCAGTGCATCAGAGATCACCGAACCATGGTCGCCCCCCTGAGACACATAGTGGGTGTAACCCAGGCGTTTCATCAGCACATCCCAGGCCCTCGCCACCCGATCCGGACCCCAGCCGAGTTCGGTCGGCTTGCCGGAAAAACCGTGACCGGGAATCGACGGAATCACCACATCGAACGAGTCCTCCGCCTTGCCGCCATAGGCCACGGGATCGGTCAGCGGGCCGATGGTCTTGAGGAACTCGAATTGCGAACCCGGCCAACCATGGGTGAGGATCAGCGGCATCGCGTTGGGGTTGCGCGAGCGCACGTGGATGAACTGGATATCGACGCCATCGATCGTGGTCACGAACTCCGGCAAGGCATTGAGTTTCGCCTCTGCCTTGCGCCAGTCATAACCGCTGCCCCAGTACTTCACCAGAGCCTCGACCTGCGCCAGTTGCACGCCCTGGGACACGTCGTTGACCGTTTCCTTGTCGGGCCAACGGGTGTCGGCAATGCGTTTGCGCAGATCAGTCAATTTCGCTTCATCCACATGAACGTGGTACGGGCGAATGGCTTGCGACTGATCGGTTGTCGGGCCGGTGGCCCAGGCGCCGCTGCTGCCTGCCAGCACGGCAAGGCCCAGGGCCCCTCTTCTGATGGCTGACGCCAGGCAATGGCGCCATGTGGAACCGCACGTAACCGCAACCATGTTGGATCTCCTTGTAGTCATTATTCGAAAGGCATCGCCAATCGGATCAGACCACCCCGCCACCCTCGCAGCGATTACACGATGGTGTCGGTCGATACCTTGGTATGACGCGCAAAATCGCGCTCGAATTCAGCAGCGGTTAACGGGCAAAATGCGGCGGGGATACGGCTCGGCGAGCCGGCACATTCGAATGACCTGGCAGAACAAGGATTGCGGATGCGTGGGGAAACAGCGCTCGAACGCCCGTGCGGCACAACATCGGCCACTTCGCAGTGGTGGGTGATCGGGCTGTGCATGCTGTTCAACGTGATCGACGGTCTGGACGTGATGGCCATGGCCTTCACCGCCAGCCGGGTGTCAGCGGAGTGGACGTTGAACGGCGCGCAAACGGGCCTGTTGTTGAGCGCCAGCCTGGTCGGGATGGCGCTCGGATCGCTGCTGGCCGCGCCCAGGGCCGACCGCTTCGGGCGCAGGCCGTTATTGCTCGCTGGCCTGCTGCTCGGCGGACTGAGCATGTTGCTGTCGTTCTGGAGCCAGGATCATCACGTATTGATGCTTTTGCGATTGCTGACCGGCATCGGCACGGGGGCGGTGCTGGTGGGGGCGAACGTGCTGACGTTCGAGCACGCCAGCGCGCAGCGGCGCAACCTGGCCATCGCGTTGCAGTCCCTCGCCTTCGCCATGGGCGCCAGCCTGGGCGGGGTGCTGGCTCACGTATTGAATGATTTCATGGGCTGGCGGTATGTCTTTCTCGCGGGTGGCTGTATCACGCTGGCGGCGGCGCTGGCGGGCGTCTTCTGGCTGCGAGAGTCACCGTCATTTCTGGCACTTGAACGCCGTGGGCCTGTCGCTCCAACGTCGCCTGACAAGGCAATCCGACCGTTTTCGCCCGGTCAGTGGCAACAGACCACGTCGCTGGCGCTGGCACTCTTTCTGTTGATGTTCTGCTTTTACTTCGTGATGAGCTGGACCCCGAGTCTTCTGGTGCACAACGGTTTTACCGATCGGCAAGGCGCGCGGATCGGCGTTCTGTTGGCGTCGGGGGGCATGCTCGGCGCCCTGTTGCTGGGACTGGCGGCCAATCGGTATGGCTGCCGGCGATTATCGTCGGGTTTCCTGCTGCTCAACGCCGCCCTGCTGCCACTGATGGTGCCGGCCTCGCACGTGCCCGGTCTGGCCGCGCTCGTGGCCGTCACACTTGGCCTGATGCTCAACGGTGCGGTCGCCGCCCTGTATGTCCTGGCCCCTCAGGCGTTCTGCACGTCGGTCCGTACGACCGGCGTCGGCGTGGTGCTGGCGATGGGGCGCCTGGGGGCGATCATTTCGCCGATAGTCGCCGGTTTTCTGCTGGATGCCCGATGGACCGCGCAAGAGCTGTTCACGTTCTTCGCCGGCAGCCAGCTGTTGGCAGCGCTGCTGATCTGGCGTGGCACCAAGGAACAATGATCAGCTTGCCCGTCGTATTGCGCGACTCGATATCGCGATGGGCCTGCTGCGCGCCGTCCAGTGAATAACGCTGGCCGATGAAGATTTTCAGTTTTCCGGTGCTGACCCACGCGAACAGTTGCCGGGACTTGTCCAGCAGGAGCTCGCGGTTGCGCACGTAGTGCATGACCGAGGGATACGTCAGCTTGATACTGCGCGGCACGCTGAAGATATCGATCGGCGGGATCGGGTCCATGAACGGCCCGTACAAGGCCAGGGTGCCGAAATGGTCCAGCAGGTTCAACGATTCGGCGAAGCCCTCCGCCCCTGTGCCGTCGTACACCACATTCACCCGCTGCCCCTCCGTCAGACGCATGACCTGGCCGGCAACGTTGTGCGCCCGCCCGATCACTACGTAGTCAGCCCCGGCCGCGAGCACCGCCTCCACCTTGTCGGCCTGGGACACCCGGCCAATGACCTTGCCGCCCCGCAGCTTGATCAACTGGGTCAACATCAGCCCCACGCCCCCCGCCGCCGCGTGCACGAATGCCACATCGCCCGGCTGGATCGCATGCACCTTGTCCACCAGATTGCTGGCGGTCAGACCCTGCATCATCAGACTGGCGGCGGTGCTGAAGTCGATCTCGTCCGGCAACGGCACCAACTGGCTGACCGGGGCGATCACCTGTTCGGCGTAGCTGCCCGGCACGTAATGCCAGGCCACGCGGTCACCGACACCGAACTCCGTCACCTGCGGTCCGGTGGCCAGAACGACACCGGCACCTTCCGCACCCGGCGTCAGCGGCAGCTCCCAGGCAGCGCCGAGGCCGCGACGGACACCGGTGTCCATGAAATTGACGCCCGCCGCCATGACCCTGACCAGGACTTGTCCGGGGCCCGGTTCCGCCAGTTGAATGTCTTGCACCGTCAAGACTTCGGGCCCGCCAAAGGCCTGGATCACGACTGCTTTCATTGTGTTCTGCCCTGCCACAGGGACGACCTGTCCTGCTACCGTTCGGGTGGCAGGAGCGCGGACGTCACGTTGTCTTCATTCAATCGCCGGAGGGCGTTGAAACCAGTACCAAGGGTGGCCGGGTGGTGTATCCGCGCAGTTTCGCGAACAGGCTCATTTGCATGCTTGTGTGGCTTGAGGGGCCGTATATACAGTGGCTTACAAAAGCCCCGGGCGGTCTGTGATGCGCATCGCAATGCGTGAGGGCGGCCGATATTCGCGAAAAGCGACACCAAAGTATGATGGGCGAGTGCCATCAGAAGGCGCATCTTTGTTCAACGGTGACTGCACAATGAGAATCGACATGGCGAACGAGCGGGAGCGCGTCATCGAAGACGGTCCGGGCCACGTCAATGACAGGGGCCTGCCAATGCCTGAGGCCGACTCGATCATCGACAGCATTCCGGCCATGGTCGCCTTCATGACACCGTCCGGTGAACTGGAGCAGGTCAACCGGCAAATCCTGGACTACATCGGCATCCCCCTCGATGAACTGAAAAACTGGCAGGCCAGCGACACCCTGCACCCGGACGATCTGCCATCGGTCAGCGCGGCGTGGATGCATTCGGTCAGCACCGGCACACCTTACGATATCGAGCATCGGATTCGGCGCGCCGACGGTGTCTATCGCTGGTTTCACGTGCGCGGCCTGCCGGTCAGGAACAGCGAAGGCACCATCACTCGCTGGTGCGTGTTGCAGGTCGATATCGATGAGCGCCGACGGGACAAGGTCTTGATCGCCAAAGCTCTCGCGGAGGTCAGCAGCTCGGAGGAACGCCTGCGCGGCATCATCGATGCCGTTCCCGGGTTCGTCTGGAGCGCGTCCCCCGAAGGCAGTGTCGGATTCGTCAACCGGCGGTGGTGCGATTACACCGGCATGTCGCTCGAAGAGGCGTGCGGCGATGGCTGGGTGGCATCGATCCATCCCGACGACGCCCCCGGACTGGGCGGTTACTGGCAGGCGCTTCTGCACTCGGGCGATGCGGGTGAGTACGAGGCTCGCCTGAAACGCTTCGACGGCATTTATCGCTGGTTTCTGATTCGCGCCGTGCCCCAGCGCGATGAGGCGGGCCGGATCGTGCGCTGGTATGGCGAAAACACCGACATCGAAGACCGCAAACAGGCGGAAGCCTTTCTGGCCAAGGCCCGTTCCGAACTGACACATCTGGCCAGAGTCGCCAGCCTGGGGGCAGTCACCGCGTCCATTGCCCATGAGGTCAACCAGCCGCTGGCCGGCATCATCACCAACGCCAGCACCTGCCTGCGCATGCTCGGGGCCGATCCGCCGAACGTCGACGGAGCCCTGGAAACCGCACGCCGCACCATTCGCGACGGCAATCGGGCCGCCGATGTGATCAACCGCTTGCGAGCGTTGTTCTCGAAAAAAAGCATCACGATTGAAAACGTCGACCTCAATGACGCCGCACGGGAAGTCATCGCCATGCTGCTGGGCGAGCTGCAACGCAATGGCGTGGTGCTTCATCCTCGATTCGCCGAGGGCCTGCCGCCGGTCAGGGGCGACCGGGTCCAGCTTCAACAGGTGATCCTCAACCTGATCATGAACGCCGTCGAGGCCATGAGCAGCATCACCGGTCGCTCCCGAGAATTGATCGTCAGCACCGGCCAGGAGCAAGACCGGAGCGTTTATCTGGCGGTGAAGGACAGCGGCACCGGGGTCGATCCACAGGACATGGAACGGATTTTCAATGCCTTCTACACCACCAAAAGCTCGGGCATGGGGGTCGGTCTGTCGATCAGTCGCTCCATCATCGAACACCACGACGGGCAACTCCGGGCCTCTGCCAACGACGGCCCGGGTGCGACGTTCGCCTTTTCAATCCCGTATGCCGACAACCGCGAGGCCTGTGATCGCGTCATGGAGAATCACTGATGGGTAAGTACTTGCTCGTATCGGTTGTCGATGATGACGAGTCGGTTCGTGAGTCGCTGCCTGACCTGATCAGGGAGTTCGGATTCGCTGTCCAGGCGTTCGCCTCGGCGCAGGCGTTTCTGGCCTCGCCTTATCTCGGCCTGACCGATTGCCTGATTCTCGATGTGGCCATGCCGGGCATGTCCGGGCCGGATCTGCACAAGGAACTGCTGCGTCGCGGCTATCGCATTCCGGTGATTTTCATCACCGCTCACGCCGACGCCAGCCAACAGACGAAGCTGTTGAACACCGGCGCGGTGGAGTGCCTGTTCAAGCCTTTCAGTGAAGCGCAACTGATCAAGGCCCTGAGCGCTGCCCTGCCCCTCGACTGAACGCGAAGCGGTAAAGAAAAGGAATCGACATGTTGAACTCGAATCACACAGTGTCCCCCGGCCACGGAGCATTTCCGATGAGTGATGTCACGCCTGTGGTGTTCGTTGTGGATGACGACGTCTCCGTGCGCGAGTCGCTGGAACTGATGATCCGATGCGCCGGCTGGCAGCCACGACTCTTCGAATCCGCGCAGGACTTTCTCGCCGAGCCCCGCGCGCGAGTACCCAGCTGTCTGGTACTGGATATCAACCTGCCTGACTTGAACGGTCTGGATCTGCAGACGTCACTGGCTGACGAGCGCTACAACATGCCGATCATCTTCATCACCGGGTACGGAGACATTCCGCGCACGGTGCGGGCCTTGAAAGCCGGTGCGGTGGAGTTCCTGACCAAACCGTTCAACGATGATGAGCTGCTGACTGCCATGGGCGATGCGCTCGAAGGCAGCCGTGCGGCTCTGGAGGGGGAAAAAGCCCTGCGTTCCGTGCTTGAGGCCTACAAGACCCTGACGCCCCGCGAACAGGAAATCATGGCCGCGGTGGTCAGCGGTCGTTTGAACAAACTGATCGCCGCAGACCTCGAGATCAGCGAGATCACGGTCAAGGCCCACCGGGGCAAGGTCATGCGCAAGATGAAAGCCCGCTCGCTGGCAGATCTGGTGAAAATGGCGGCGCTGATCACCCCCGCGTGATGCGAAGGCTTTGCCAGAGGCTTTCCAGCCGGCGCAGGTCAAGGGTGTCGAAGCCTTCCGAGACCTGCTCGCGACACGCGCTGAGCAACGCCTTGGCCTGCTCCGCCCTTCCCTGTTCCAGCCAGAGCCTGGCCAGATCCATCGAAGTCCTCAACTCCCATGCCCAGGCCCCCTGATCGCGGCTCAGCGCGATGGACGCCTCAAGCAGGGTCGTGATGGCCTGGACATTTTCACCATCGATTTCCTTGAGAATACCGGCCTTGATCCGCAGCAGTTCCGGCAGCGCGAAGGCGTCGCCGCTCTGACGACAGTGATTGATGGTGCCGTCCACCAGCATCAGCGCCTTCGCGTGTTGCCTACCCAGAATCAGGCCCTCGGCCAGCGCGATTTCAAACGATGTCGTGAGCAGTTCGTAGCGCATGCCACGCAGCCGCGCCAGGCTTTCTTCCAGCAGCGGCACCGCATCACCAGGCTGTTCGGCGCGGATCGCAATCGCCGCCCGCAAGCCTTGGGCGGCGGCAATGTAGGGGCCAAGGGCATTGGTCTCGGCCACGGCACTGAACCGTTCAAGGCTGGCGGCTGCCTTCTCCAGATCGCCGGTCCAGATATAGATGCACAGAATCCAGACCATGGCGATGCAGTAGGTGACCGGATGCTGCAGCGCCGACGCCTCGGCTTCAATCAGTTCGGCCCAGTGCCGGGCCTGATCGGGAAAGCCCTGTAGCCACAGCGAACGGGCCAGTGCCAGCCCGGTGCGATTGCGGTGATCGAAGCCGTAGTAGATCGTGTGGCTGGGATGGGACGGCAAACTGTTGCGCAGCGAGCGCTCCAGCTCCTGGCGCGCCAGACGCTGATCGCCCAGCAGATGATGGGAGATGCCGGTCAGCGATGAAGCGATTGCGATGGCCGCCGGCTGATTCAAGAGGTTGCCGACCACGGCTGCCTGCTCCGCCCACGCCAGCGACGAAGGGAAATCACCAATGCGTTCGTAGAAAATCTGCAAGCGGCCAAGCAGCCTCAACTGCGACCCGTGGTCAGCCAGCGCAACGGCGATGTCCAGCGCCCGGAGCAAGGCCTTCTCGGCCGCTTCGCTGTTGCCCTGAGTGAACATCAGCACCAGCCCGAGCGCCGCCTGCAGTTCCATTTCGGTCGACGTGCCGTAGTACCCCAGTTCGAGCAGTTCCACGGCCCGGGCACACCAGGTCCGGCACTCGACCAGCAAGGAAAAATGCAAAAACAAGGGTGCACTCGCCGCTGCCAGGGGCAACGCCAGACCCGGATCGCCATGGGGCCCGAAGCTCCACTCCAGCGCACTGCGTACGTTGCCCAACTGACTGGCAAGGCGCGCAAAGTTGCGGAAAAACTCATCGGGAGAGGTGCCGGGATGGCCCAGCAGATCCATGTAATAGGCCGCATGCCTGAAGGCCAGCGAGTTCACTTCGGCGTCGCCCCGGGCCGCCAGTTTTTCCCGGGCGTAGGCGCGTGTCATCTCGAGCAGCCGATAGGAGTCCGTCGAATCACTGTGATCGACCGTGACCAGCCCTTTGCACACCAGATCATCGAGGATCGCCGCCACCGCAGGGCCTTCGGACTGAGACTCGGCAACCACCTGGGACGCCGCCTCTTGAGAGAACGGTCCGACAAACACCGACAATCGCTCCAGCGCCAGACGCTCCGGCGCCGACAACAGGTCGTAACTCCAGTCGAGCATGGAACGCAGCGTCTGATGCCGCGGGACCGCCGTCCGGCGCCCCGACCAGCCCAGTGAAAAACGCTCGCCGAGCAAGGCGTGGGTGGCCTTCAGGCCGTGGCTGGCAACCCGCATCGCCGCCAGTTCGATCGGCAGGGCCATGCCCTCCAGGCGCTGGCAGATGTCCGCGATCATTTGCCCGCCATCCGCTTCCAGCAGCAACGCCGCATTGCTCGACGACGCGCGTTCGACAAACAGTTTGATCGCGGCGAATGCCAGCAGCTCCTGAGTGGACAGGTGCCGGGACTCGCGAGGAAACTCCAGCGGATTGAGCCAATGCACGTACTCGCCACGCACCCGCAACGGCTCGCGACTGGTTGCCAGAATGCCCACGTCGGGCGCGCTGTCGCTGATCTGTTCCAGAAGGGTCGAAACGGCGTCGATCAGGTGTTCGCAATTGTCGATGACCAGCATCAGTCGCTGCTCGCGCAAATGCGCCAGCAACACGAACATCGGATCTTCGGCCTGCACGGCGATTTCCAGCGACCGGGCCAGTGCTGAAGGCACCAGCGTGCTGTCCTCCACCTGGGCCAGGTCGACGAAGCAGACGCGTTCGTAACCCTGGGCCGCGATGCGATGCGCAACTTCGATGGCGAGGCTGGTCTTGCCGACACCGCCGGGACCGACGAGGGTGAACAACCTGGGCTGCTGCAGATGATCGACGACCAGTTGCAGGTCGGTTTCGCGACCGATCAACTTCGCCCGCGGCGGCAGGCTGCTGGCGGCCCGGAGATGCCCGGTCTCCGTGGGCGTCGGCTGAACCCCGGACAGTTGCCTTTCCAGCGGCGCCACGAAGGCATAACCCACACCCACCTGAGTCGCGATATAACGCGCGTGCTCCTCGCCATCCCCGAGAATCCGCCGCAGGCCCGTCATGTGAAAGCGCAGACTGCCTTCGGCGACCACACTGTCGGGCCACACCTTTTCGATCAGATCGTACTTGGACAGCACCCGCCCCGGCTGCTCGAGCAAAGCAATCAGCAGATCCAGCGCCCGACCGCCGATCTCCACCGGCACCCCGTTTCTGGTCAGCAGCCTTTTGCCTGGAACGACGCAAAACGGCCCGAACACAAACCGGGTCATGAGTGATTCATGCAAAGCGTCTGGAATAGACTCCACGAGGGGCGATCTCACTGGGAAACGAAGGGGGCGTCGCCGGTTGCAAGCCACAGGCGCAGGCCCCTTGCATCATAGGAGTTTTGCACGGTCGTTCAAGCCTGACGCGTGCGGAGTGAGAACTTCAGCCGGTAATTTCGGCCCCTATGTTCGTAGCCCCCTTCGTTCGCAAATCGATGCCTGCGTCGAAGATCAGTCGCGATAGCGTGCAGCCGGCTCACTGCGCGACAGATCAGGCATCAGCTTCTGGCGCGCCGCCTCGTAGGCATTCCAGTCGGCGATCTCGGGAAGTGCCGGAATGGTGACGAACTCGCCTTGGTCGAGGCCGGACAGTGAAGCGTCCACCATGTCGTCCGCCCGCATCACAATGGCCTCCGGCAGATGCTCCAGCGGTGTGCCGGCCACGCTCCAGAATTCGGTGGCCGTCGCGCCGGGCAGCACCACCTGGACCCGGACATTTCTGTCCGCCAGTTCGTGACGCAAGGATTGGCTGAACGCGAGGACGAAAGCCTTGGAGCCGCCGTAAACGCCGTTCAACACCTCCGGGGCGATGGCCACGATCGAGGCGATGTTGATCAACGTGCCGCCGCCTCGGGCGACGAAGCCCGGGACCGCCGCGTAAGTCAGCCGCATCAGCACGTTCACGTTGAGCGTGAGCAAGTCGTCGAGCTTGTCGACGTCCGACTCCAGCAAGGGATGAGTCGCGCCAACTCCGGCATTGTTCACCAGCAGAGAAATGTTGGCGTCCGTTTTGAGGCGATCTTCGACCCTTGCCAGATCGGCTTTTACGGACAGGTCGGCAGCCAGGACTTCAACCTGACGGCCAGTTTCTTCGTTCAGGCGCTTGGCCAGGACATTCAGGCGGTCGCGATTTCGCGCGACCAGGATCAGGTCATGGCCACGGCGGGCCAGGCGTTCAGCGTAAATGGCACCGATGCCGGACGAAGCGCCGGTGATTAGGGCAGTGCCAAGGCGGGATTGAGTCATGTCGAGTCTCCAGGGTTGTGGGAAGTACTGGAGAACAGGATGCGACGGCTTGGCCATATCTCAAATGACGTATATGGTATGGATTCAGGACATTCGAGAAATCACCATGCATCGCATCGGCTACTTGCTCACCGACGGTTTTCAGGTGCTCTCCCTGGCGACTCAAGCCGTTTTCGAGTTCGCCAATCAGATCGCCGAAGCGCCCTTCTACAGCGTCGAAAACTTCTCGCCGGACGGCGGCATGGTGCGCTCCTCGCTGGGGCTGGCCATGGAAACCCGCCCGCTCGAGGCGCCCGGGCTGGCCGACACCTGGATCGTTGTCGGGGTCAACGATCCGGAAAAAACCGACACAACCTCCGCTGTGCTCGACTTCGTGCGCCAGGCTGGCAATCAGGCACGGCGCACCGTCGGCATCTGCACCGGCGGCTTCATCCTCGCCGAAGCCGGCCTGCTGACCGGGCGCCGCGCCACAACCCACTGGGCCTACGCGCAGGCCTTGCAGAAACGTCATCCCGAAATCAGCGTCGACGTCGACCGCATCTATATCGTCGACGGCCCCTTCTGGACTTCGGCGGGCATGACCGCCGGCCTCGACCTTGCCGTCGGCATGGTGGAAAAGGATCTGGGCGCCGATATCGCGCGCTCGGTGGCGCACAAACTGGTGATGCACCAGCACCGCTCCGGCGGCCAGTCGCAGCATTCGGAAATGCTCGACCTCGCACCCAAATCCGACCGCATCCAAAGCGCGCTGAACTATGCGCGGCAGCATTTGAGCCGACCGCTCAGCGTCGAAGAACTGGCCGGCGTGGCACACCTGAGCCCTCGCCAGTTCACCCGCATATTCAGCGCAGAAACCGGCCAATCCCCCGCCAAAGCCATCGAAGGCCTGCGCCTGGAGGCCGCTCGATTGATGATCGAGCAGAGCCGACACTCACTCGATGTGGTCGCCAGCGAATCCGGTTTTCGTGATCGGCGCCATATGCGGGAAGCGTTTATCCGAGGCTTCGGCGTGCCTCCGCAGGCGGTGCGGCGGGATGCGCGGCAAGCGGTGGTCAAGCGGGTGGAAAGCGTAGATATCGCGGACTGACGAGGCTTCCCCTTTGTTGGAACATTGAGAGGTGTAGAAAAAAAGAAAAATGGCCGAGGTCGTCAGTTACACCTGACAACCTCGGCCATTTTCATTTCAGCTATTGAGCGACAACAGTCAGCCGATCACGTCTTCACCTCGACATGGTCCAGCGCCTGATTCACCGCCAACCCCGCGACCATCACCACTTGCGCGATGCCAAGCGCCGTTTTGCGGTGACCGGGTTCCAGGATCGCGGCGAAGTTGCTGAGCATTTCGCTGGCGGAATCGAGGGATTCGCTGGCATTGGCCAGGAGGGATTCGCTGTTGTAGGCGGGATTGGCCAGGAACATAGGGTCGTGCTTGGTGTGACTGCCCATGATGCGTTGTTGCGGGGTGAGGTAGTGGTCGAGGGCGCGTTCGGCGGCTTCGTTGAGGGTTCTTGAATCAGGAAATTTATAAGGTGAAACCGGATCGGTTTCTGGTGGGTTGGGTGTTGGTTTGATCATGGTGAAACTCCTAATTATTGATAAGGAGCCTTCACCCTCGCTACCAAACGAAGGGTGGCGGCCAATACGCGGGTTGGTAGACCGGTAACTAGGAACCCGGCGCACCCGAAGGTGCCCTGCGCATGGCCACCATTAAGCAGAGACCCGAAGAGGTCTGCGAACGATGCGCTATGCGACTAGTTAACTCGGGCTACCAAACCCGATCACTGTTTTTCAGTGACCATGGAACGATAAAACCCGCGCCCTAGACGCACAAGCCGGCGGATTCTGGCGTAGTCGTAGGCAATGACGCAAGGTGATGTAGCCTTGCGGGCGTAACGGATGGTGTCTTTTAAACATTTTTTTGGGGGAGGGTAAACGGGTGGATCAAGAGAAGTCTTTACCCGTTATTTTTGACAGGCCGCTTTCGGCCAAAAGCGGACGTTCGGCTTCAATCTATTTCAACACCGAGTAGGCATACGCGGGGCCTATTTTTAGCCTGTCTCCATCGGCTCGAGATCATTGCAATCGAGTATCAAAACTTTAAGGCAGCACGGAACTCAGTTAGGGTTGTGCAACCTTCATTTCATTATCCGTTCCTGGATGTCTCCGATGCCTTTCAGCACCGTCGTTCTGTTTAAGTGCCCTATTTGTACACATACTAGTCGGACCTCGGTACCTGCTCCCGACACAAGCTGGCTTGAAGAACCTTCCACTCGAAATACTGTGATTGACTGTGATAATTGCAGAACCCGTTACGACGCCACCGTGAAAAAAACTTCCTACAGGTACGAAGTCACATTAGTGGATTACCAGAATGTGGAGGTGTTCTCCAGTGAGCTCACAGAACTTTCCGATTCGCCCGCTACCAGCTCTGGTCAGAATAACGTTCGAGCGACTGACGATCCGCTATTCGAGTTCTTGTCGAGCTACAGCCATATGACTGAGGTACTGCATACATATGGTATTGGCGGATCAGGATTACTCAAAAGCTCTGCTCCGGAAATTAATAAGCTAGCGCTTTCAGGACTAATCAGCGCAATGGAGGCTTATCTCGCCGACACACTTATGGCACTTGTGGCAGAAGAGATAGGCGCGACTGAGAATCTTCTCTTGAAAGAGGAAAAATTGTCTTCTCAGAAGATCACCCTTTTTGAAGCATGGAGTGAAAGTTTGACGGTGGAAAGACGTGTCCAGGACTACTTGCGAGATCAAATCTATCATCGACTGGGAAAAGTTGAGCAGCTTTATCAGATAGCTTTCAATATTCAGGTTTTCCCCAACCTTGAACTCAAAGAGCGACTTCATCGTGCGGTGGCTCTTAGGCACGATATCGTGCATCGTAATGGGAGAACCCCTCAAGGCAAAGAACAGGAGTTCTCGAGCATTGCGGTACTAGCAATGATGAGAGACGTTCATGACTTCGTTATGCACGTGAATAATCAACTTTTCAAAGCGCTAATCGATGCCCAAGAGGAAAACCCCATCGACGAGGTTTGAATCGCCCCGGATATTCTAGATCATCCGATGATCTGCCTTTGGCCGGCAGCAGTTGCTGTGAGCGTCCCCTTACGACCGCTTTTCTTCGTTATCAGAGGAGGCCGCGCTCCTGCATGCGTTCGAGCAATGCCTCGAAAATAAATCCGTCCCCTTTTCTTCCCATCACTGTTTTTCAGTGACCCGGAAACGATAAAACCCGCGCCACAGACGCACAAGCCGGCGGATTCTGGCGTAGTCGTAGGCAATGACGCAAGGTGATGTAGCCTTGAGGGCGTTACGGATAGTGTCTTTTAAACGTGGATTTCTGGAGGGTTAAACAGGTGGAAAAAAATGAGGGCGGATTCCGAAATAAACTCGCCCCCCTTTTCTTGCTGTAGCAAAAATGGGGACGGATTTATTTCTCAGAAAATAAATCCGTCCCCATTTTTGAGGTCGTTCATTCCTGTGGATAAGGCGCTTCATCTGTCGACCGATGCCAAATAGAACCATGGGCTCGGCTGAGCTCGGCGGAATACCTGTCGCACAACATTTCGATGGCTGCTGTATCAAGCGCCTGATCTGAAGAGGCGATTGCCCCACCACAGGTCAGGTACAAGTACAACGCAGCCAGCGCCTCCAGCCTCGACGAGTCGGACTGCACGGTAAACCTTGAGACATCTACCTCGCTCGCCTCGATTTCGATGTAAGGGTCATCGCTCTCTCTGTCTTTCACATACAGGTATGTCCAAGAACGGCTGTTCACAGGGTATGAATTACCATCCGTGTCTACGTTTCGCCCAGGGCCATAGAGCAAATCCAGGAAGCACCTGAAGTCGGGCCGCTCGCTAACGACGGTCACTATGTACATTTGTTCTCCTCAGTCTCGCGCGTATTGTCCGCTTTGGGTCGAAAGCAGCCGCTTTTGGCCGATTTCTGGCTGTCGTGAAGGGCTGCATCCGACTCATCGCTGTGATTGAACTGAGGTAACGAAGCGGGTTTCAAGGCCTGCATTTACTGGCGGTAGCGTATTAATCAATACTACGGCATCGTCGCCTTGGTTAAGGTAGATCAATGAGTCACCGGTCTCGAACGTAACTCTGAATCCGGCGAGCCAAGGCTCTTGCCCGTTGAAAGAGTCAAGAATTCCCTCAACTGCGCAAATTTTTGTGTTCTCGAGGTGGGTTGCTGATAGAGCTGCAAGCAGGTTTTCCCTTTTCCAGGAGCATGTCACGTTCGGCTCTATCTCGAAGGAAATCGGCGTATCAGAAGGCAACAAGTCCGCGCCTACTCTTGCGCCATCACTCAAGAGATACATGGATAGAAGTTCTCGCTCGCCAAAATGCCACTCTAGAGAACCTATGTCTCCCAGATCCTTCTCGTCGTTGAAATAGTACTGGTCGTGCAGCAGCGCACCCAACCGCTTTCCCAAAAGCGAACGTGCGTTTTGCAGGTCCAGGACAGCTCTTGTAGGGGATGGGGAGTGTCGGCTAGACATCGGGCAGCTCTATACAGGTCGAAAGAGAAGCAGATACTACACAAGCGCCGTTACGTCCGCTTCTGGCCGTTTTCTACCCTCCACGAACGGCACAGATCGGCCAGAAGCAGACGTGCGCAAGTGACGACTAACGGCCAAAAGCGGTCATCGAGTGACTACGAAGCCAGGGCGATTCAAACATCGTTGTCATCGAAATCCATAATTGGCTCAAAGTCCCATTCAGACTCGTAGTCTTCAGCGTCCAACATCATCTGCCCATTATGGACATCCCGAACCTTATCGCGATACTCCACGGCCTCCATCTCATGGACTTGCACAGAATTCGACTGAAAATCGATTGCCGACAATGCCCCGGTGAAAAGAACAATGTTGCGGGCATTCTCATCTCGACGTTGGGCCGAGTGGAAAATCACTCCATCGAGCGCGGAGGGGAACTGCGAAGCTAGATACTCAGCGATGACCTGAGTCACTATGTACTCGTTTTCATCATCTGGGAGTACTGGATAGCTGATTGTTGAATGGAATTTCCGCAGAAATACTTTTCGGTGACTGTCATCGAGATAGTTCTCAGCAAAATAGCTAGCAGCACCTCCCGTGTAGATTTTGTCCAAACTGATGAAATCCAAGACGCGTAACGGTCGATTCAGCACGAATTTCCCACTGACGACCTTTCCTCCAACCGGAGGACGTAGTTCTGCCACGCAGGTAGAGCGATCAAAGGCACCATAGAAGAAAGGAACACCAGCAGGATTCATCCTTCCAGCTGTAGCAACTTCATGCGGTGGCGGGCCAAGTTGAGATGCTGCGTCCTTGAGAACCTTCTGCACGGCAGGCCAGCTGTCGCAACGGCGAGCTCGATAGAAGAAGGCTCCCGTATCCAGGGCCCGGACGACTTTCTGATTTCCTTGGCGTGGCGTATATGAACTTAGAGTCTCTGCATCCGAGAATAACCAATCAAGGAAAGGCTTTGCTGTCTCATTGAAGAAGCGACGCCCATGCAAAATGTCTGTCTTGAAGTTCTGCCAGCGCACCTCCGCCCGAACAGGCCGATGCTTGAGCCGGACGTAAAATACATCCGTAGGAAACTCACTTTCTTCCCCATGCTTAATGTCTCGAAAGCTGGGCTGTAGCCCTTCACAGACGGCCTCAATGATCGAACTATCTTCGTCATCGACACCCAAGACATCTGCAATCCAGAACGACAATGAGTCGCCGCTCTGCTCGTAATGGCTAATGTCTCCCTCACCGTCAAACTCTGGATCCATATCGCCCTGCCTGATCAGCCAGCGCAGAACGCTTCGGGCCCTTTGCGTCAGCCAATCAGTGCTAAGGCACTTTCGCTTTCCCGCGCAATATGAGCATTCACCCGTTTTACCCTTATCCTTGATCTCACGAACGAGAATCGAGTCGCCAATGCACTTCCAGCACACCTGTTCTTCCATGGTTCCTCCTCGCTCGGATCCCAAAGCCTTTCGATTATCTATCGGATGACTCAACTGCTGCTCAGTTATCTACAACTAACATTTAGCGGCAGCGATGGGCCAGTTTAGCTCACCCGAGAGCTGCCACTATGGTCTATTACTGCCCGTCGCAAAGGACTGAAAAACGCCCCATAGCTGCCCTTCACCAAGGGCAGCTAGCGGCCAATAGCCGACGTTCGCCTAGAACTGCAAACTGCGATAGCGAAAACTACACTTCGGCTCGCTCCTAATCAGAATCAAACGCTAAGATGCCAGAAGGATCTAGGACAAGCTATTTGAGCCATTTTTTGATGATTCGGGCATCACTGTGGGGAGCCAAATTTTTTACGCATGGGCAGATCGTGGCCGACTCCGCGTTCGGCTTCCATTCCCATAATCGCTTCAATACACTATGGCTAAAATGGTCTTTTAAGTGACTGAAGGTATGCGCATGAATAATGTCATAGTAAAAAAAGGATTATTGCTAGGAGCCGGTTTTTCTTACGACTTTGGAATGCCTCTAGCAATAGAGCTTACCGAAGTGTTCTTAGGATTATTCACTACGAAATCAACTGAGCGCTTTGTGGATATGCTCGCTCAAAACTCGCCCTATGGAGATGACCGCCCAATAAGTAGGACTGCATTGAAGCGAGGTATGGATCTATTACTAAGCTATAAGGTTGGGGGTGGAAAAAACTACGAAGAACTATTATCGAACATTCAATCTGCGGCAGCAGACTATAAACACCCTCAAACTGACAAAGACACTTTCCATTATTTGTTTGGGGTATTTTATAGCATACTCTATAAAATTTTGTGCGACTACCAATTCGAAGCTCACAAAAGCCTATACCAAAAGAACCTTCAATGGTTCGGAAGCTTTGGCGCCCTTCTATCCGATGAAGAAACTTGGGTATATAGCCTAAACCATGACCTTTTCGTCGAATGTTTAGCCATTGACTTGAAGATCCCTATTACTTTTGGCGACAAATACAATATCAGTTTTCCATTGAGCAACTTACAAATGGACAATCTGATCAACCTAACTTACTCGACTCGCCATGACCTCAAAAAATTTGAATCCGACTTTTTTCAAGGTTCTTATGGTATTAATCTATTAAAACTCCACGGAGGCTTATCAGAACTTCATTATCAAGATGGAAGCAAACTTTGTAATCAGACTTTGCAGCATAAGACTTCAGATTTATTATTGTCTGATTTTTCGAATATTTTGAGAATGGGGTATTTTCATAATGGCGAGCAAGTTCCATCAAGCAGAGATAGGGTTATAACGGATCTAAACGGCGATTTAGATATTATTTGCCAGTCAATGCTAACTGGTGGCAGCAAATACAGCTTAACAACAAATGAAAAACCTGGCGAAGAGAAGCTTCAAGTCTTTTCTAACACCCTCAGAAATCTAGATGAGCTTACAATTATTGGCTATGGCTTCGGAGATAAGCACGTAAACAATCGGTTGGTTAATGCTATGGTGCTTAACGATAGTCTCAAATTGGTAATCGTTGATCCCATACACAAGCCGGTTCCAGAGTTTCTTGAGCAATTCAATTACAAAGACCGGATAAGAACTGCGCAGTGCGGAGCTGCTCACTGGATGGAATACATGAATACCAAGAAATGGAACACGGTTCAGATAGAGGAATTGAAAGCTAACGCGCCCATCAGAACCATAATAAAAGAAAACATCACCCGCAAAATTGGCGGCTGAAATACTAGGGCCTTGTTTCTGATCTCAATGCTCAATTCGGTTGATGAAGTCTGCCACTCCTCATAGCAAGTGAGATAGGCTCGGCCAGGTCTGCGGCACGAGCCCTTCGATTGAAGCGTTAGCCAGCTGCATGAACAGCGCTCTAGTAGAGCCGCAAGTAGTCGGCCTCAATGTCACCTAGCTTGGCTAGTTGAGAAAGTACCGCCTTTCCGCTAGTAAGAAGTGCGTGATTTCGCATCGGATCATCCCATCCCTTGCAACTATGCTTTCCTCCATGGAATAGATTGTTACGTATAGTCTTCAGACAGAGGACTACTGCGTCAAGTGACGATTTGCATCCAGCGAGATCAAGAGGCTTCCAATCCAATGCGTCTTCCGCAAGTACAATTTTCCTCTGCGGGAGCAGTTTAAGTATCTCGCTAGCTTCTGCAGAAGGATTGTAGTTTAGTTGCCACTTCATGACATATTCCCCCCAACCTGGATCTGCGTTTGAACCAGGCTTATGGGATTTCAGGTACTGATTCTCTTTGAGCGCGAACTCGAAACGAGAGAACCAGTAGAAGAAATCAAACGCGAGACCAGAGAGGTCGGAGTCAATATTTTCTTTTCGCATGCGCCACCATGAAGGTTATAGATTTCCACTTACCGATTTGAGCCCCTTGTACTTTTCGAGCTCCACTGATAAATATTCTCCAATGCCCAAGCAGAGTCGCAAGATATCACGATTAAAGTCCAATAATTCTGTTGGTGTTACTTGCTCACCCCAATTTTCGCCATGAGCAATCCGATTGCGCTTCTTTAAAAGCTCCTGAATTCTGCCTACGTACCCTACGTCGCGCCTCTGTTTTTTAGGCGCCCATTTACCATCAATTAGCTCGACAATTTTTTGATAATGAGCAACGTCCCCGTCGACAGCTAATTCGATACTTTTATGAAGTTGCTGGCTTTGACTAACAGTCGTATATGTACTCTCAAGTGCATAGTCTCGCAAGCTTAGCTGATCTATAATCGCGGGGATTCCGAGCCTTTGAAACATCGATTCGACAGTGTCTACAGTGGGGTTTCCCTTTGTGCCACCTATTGCGTCTTGCACAAGTGGAAAGTGCACCCCCCCAGAAATACAATTTTTTATAGTAAGCGCCTTCGGGAGAGACTTATTTCGATTGTCCGTAATGGAGTGCTGCAATATAGACAGCAGTAATTCATCACCAGCACTCTTAAGTGGCAATTTTAAATCGTTCAACTCGCCAACGAACTCTTCAATCAATTTCTTTAAGTAGCCCTCAAAATATCCGCTGAGAAGTACCAGTGCTGCTTTAGTCATTGCATTTGCTGTTGTACGCCTATGTCCTGCCTCGCTTAACTCTCCTGAAATAGAAATAAGCTCATTCCCTTCCAGCAAATTATTGGCTAGTCGAGCAACGCGGTCAGTTTCGGCGATTTTTTCAGTAAGTTCCGACAAACATTGAAATGCCATGCTAAATTATCCTTAAGAAAGCATATGCCTATAGAGCTCCTCTGTTCGGCGGATAGCAGTAGCTTTCTTAGCTGTCCCTTGAAAAAGAGTATTCCAATATTTGTCTTCAGAGAACGCCGTAATGGCTTTCGCCCTACTGAGGACAGCGATATGGCCTTCCTCTATAAGCTTAGAAAAGGCTACCATTTGTGATTCATAAATAGCGCCATTAATAAGAGTGTGTGCAAAGCGGCCATCCTGACCTCGCGTTACAGGTCGGCGAAATGCTACCCCTGGCCCGAGTTGTTGATAAATTTTCTCAATGGTCTTAAGAAACAATTCACGAAGCTGCACGAGTTTTGTCGCGGGTTGAGAACGATTCTGCTCCATGTAGTTATTGAGGAATTCTGTATAGCTACCAGGGTAGTCGGTAGTATCATGCAAGTCCCTATAAGCGAAAAATCTTAATACAAGCTCTTCAGCCTTCATGTTGCGCTTGTGCTGCTCTGGCAAAGCAACCATTTCGAGGAACTTAATATCCGAGGCCAATTCCTTTATGAGATCGTTAAAATTTCCATGATAAATAGAGTTTCTTACTTCCTGCTCGGTTAGAGAGGAGCTGCCAGTATTCAGCCGCTCAAACACCTCAAACTTTAAAGCCTTGTCTGACTCATTAAGAACGACGATACACCTTATAGGCCGCTTGGTTATCGCAGAACGATCCGTCCGATCTAGATCACCAAATTTTTTCCCGTTAATCTCAGGGCGAAGCTTTAGCCCGGACAGGGTGAGCTCTTCTCCGGACTCTGGCTTAATGAAATTAAGTAATGATGTCAGGCGTTGCTGTCCATCTATTACGCTGAATGTGCCATCGGCCTCTTCTGCAAAGTAAACCACGGGGACAGGAATATTTAGTAATATCGACTCCACAAAGCGGGAAGCTTTTTCGGGCTCCCATCGATATAGTCGCTGGTAGTCCGGATTCAGAACTAAATCGCCTTCCAGTACCATATCCACCAATGTTCTTACGGCATAATCATATTGTTGGATGAGAACTTTACGCTCGCTAACAGGTGCGTATGGCTCCGTATCGGGAACATCCAACCCATCAACTTCCACATCCGGGACATCCAATTCACTCATGCCGCTCTCCTTACAAGGCTCTTTGTTCATTGAGACACACAGTGTCTAGTTAAAATAAGTATGCAGCTTTATACCGTGATAGCAAAGCGCTTCTTCCTATCCATCACTCTCAACCGTAACCTGCGCATCTCCACCAAAAGCGGATGGATCGGACGTCCGCTCATGGCCGATAGCAGCCATTCGTGGCCGCCGAAATCGACGCTCTTCATCGCTCAATCCCGGCGTGAGCATTTGCAGCGCTTCCACCCTCCCCGCCAACCCCAGCGGAAAATGAATCACCCCATGCGCCGTTTCCGGCAGCAGATGCACTTCAACCTCAGCCGCCCTACCCCAACGCTCAGCCAATTCAAGCGTGTCATCCCTGAGCGGATCCAGCTCCGCCGCAAACATCAACGCCGGCGGAAATCCGGTGAAGTCGCCATACAACGGAGACAACGGCGGCCGCCGGCGTTCTTCATCGCTCAATCCCGGCGTGAGCATTTGCAGCGCTTCAACCATCCCAGGCCCATCCAGCAGCAAGGTCTCGGGCCCGGCGTTGCGTACGCTGGGGGTTCCGGTCAGGTCGTAGACGCCGTAGTACAGCAGTGCTCCGCTCACCCGTTTGAGCAAGTCCGGCCATTGTTTGAGTTGCAGCAGGGTTGCGGCGGCGAGGTGGCCGCCGGCGGATTCGCCCACGACGATGACGGGCAGGTTCGCAAACTCGTGGCAGTCATCGCTCAGCAGCCAGCGAGCCGCCGTGAGGCAGTCTTGCATGACGCCTTCGATCGGTGTCGAGAGCACAAGCCGATAATCAACGGAGACCACTGCTACGTCGCAGGCTTTCACCATGCCGATGTTGAGGTGGTCGTTCATCTGCGCGTTGCCGATGACCCAGCCGCCGCCATGAAAATCCAGCACCACGCCTTTGGCCTTTGTCTTTGGCCGAATGATCCGCACCGGCACTGATGCGCCGTCGGCACCCACCACTTTGCGTTCGGCCTCGAGTCCGTGCTTAAGCAACTTTTTCGCGCCCCCCAGTTGGCTGAGGCGAAGCAGCAACTGAATCACTCGCGGCGTGATGCGATTGCGGATGCGAAAGCGCGGCAGCCGGGCGAGTTTCTTGTTGAAGGCGCGTAATTGCGCCAACTCGTTTTCGTCGGCGGGCCAGTCCATTGATGTTTTCATTTCGTCCTTTTTATTCGCGGTTGTTGCGCAGGATGGAGAAATTCAACGCCGCAGCGACACACAGCCATGCCAGGTAAGGGAACAGGATCAAACCGGTAATCACGTCCAGGCGCAAGGCCAACACCACCATCGCCGCGACTACCAGCCACAGCAGCGTGATGATCAGCATGCCGGCGAAGATGCGGTGGGCGCCGAAAAATACCGGTGTCCACAAGGTGTTCAATGCAATTTGCGCTGCCCACAAGGCGAGTACGGTTTCGCTGCCGGGCGTCAGGGTCAGGCGATAACCGACCCATGCGAGCAACAGGTAGATCGTTGTCCAGGCAACGGGAAACACCCAGTTGGGCGGTGTGAAGCGTGGTTTGATAAGCGATTGGTACCATGGCCCCGGTTGAAAAATCATCCCGGTGCTCGCTGCCGCACCGCAGGCCAACAGGAAAATTAGAAAGGTCATCGTCTGTCCTTGGCTGATATCAGCGCGTTGGGTCTGTTCCTGCTTGGATGCCCGGAGCCATGCAAAAAGTTCATCGTGCGTTATCTCGCCTCGCTGATAGGAATAGGCAATGCTCAAAGACAAACCGACATAGGTGGGCGTTTCTCCGATGGATACCATGAGCTGAAACCCCATTCACCGGAGACCGTCATGACCACCACCAAAACCCTTTTCATTACCGGCGTCAGCAGCGGCTTCGGCCATGCGCTGGCCAAGGAAGCGCTCGCGGCCGGCCACCGCGTCATTGGCACCGTACGCAAGGAAGCCGACCTGCACGCCTTTCAGTCGCTCTCCGTGGATAACGCCTACGGGGTAATGCTGGATGTCACGGACTTCGACCGGATCGACGGCGTCATTGCCGAAGTTGAAGCGACTCATGGCCCGGTCGATGTGTTGATCAACAACGCCGGTTACGGTCACGAAGGCATCTTCGAAGAGTCGCCGCTGGAAGAGATGCGTCGCCAGTTCGACGTGAACGTGTTCGGCGCGGTCGCCGTGATCAAGGCGTTTCTGCCGTTCTTTCGCCAGCGGCGTGCGGGCCACATCATCAATATCACCTCGATGGGCGGCACGATCACGATGCCGGGCATCGCGTACTACTGCGGCAGCAAGTTTGCGCTCGAAGGCATCTCCGATACGCTGAGCAAGGAACTGGCGCCCTTCAATATCTTCGTGACTGCCGTCGCGCCGGGTTCATTTCGCACCGACTGGGCCGGTCGCTCGATGCAGCGCACGCCGCGCAGCATTGCCGACTACGACGCCAGTTTCGATCCGGTACGCAAGGCGCGCGAAGAAAAGAGCGGCAAGCAACTCGGCGATCCGCAAAAAGCGGCTCAGGCGATGTTGCAGATCATCGCCAGCCCGACACCACCGGCGCACCTGCTCCTGGGCAGTGACGCGTTGCGCCTGGTGCGTGAAAAGCTCAAACACGCCGCCAGCGAGATCGATCAGTGGGAAGCGTTGACTCGCTCCACCGACCATTGAGCGGCCAATAGAGAGAACGCAATGAAGCAGGCCGACGCAGGCACCTCGCGCATGGTGCAGCTTATGGAAACCCTCGCACCGGTCGAGGGTTACAACCTCAGTGCGCTTGAAGGCGTGCGTTTCCTGCGCTCGAACCGGCCGCTGACCCGCACGCCGGTGCTGTACGACCCGGGCATCGTGATTCTCTGTCAGGGGCAGAAACGCGGTTATCTGGGCGATGACGTCTACGTTTACGACGCCCAGCATTATCTGGTGGTGTCCGTGCCGATCCCCTTCACCATGGAAACCGATGCCACTGAGGCCGAGCCGATGCTTGCGATCTACATGCACCTCGACTTCCAGTTGGCCAGCGAGTTGATGCAGCAAGTGGATGACCTGCACGGCCCGAGCGATGCGCAACCCAAGGGCATGTACGCTTCGCCGATGGACGACAAGCTCCGTGCTTCGACGTTGCGTTTTCTTGAAGCGATGAGTATTCCGGGGGACGCGCAGATACTGGGGCCATCGCTGCTGCGGGAAATCTACTACCGCATTCTGACGGGCGAACAAGGCGGATCGATGCGTGCCGCGCTCAATCGACAGGGGCATTTCGGCAAGGTGACCCGGGCGATCCGCAAGATCCACAGTTGCTATCAGGAGCGCCTCGACGTCGAACAACTCGCCCACGAAGCAAGCATGAGCGTACCGAATTTTCACCTGCACTTTCGCGGCGTGACGGACACCTCACCCATGCAGTATCTGAAGTCGACACGTCTGCATCAGGCGCGACTGTTGATGCTGCGCAACGCCATGACCGCTTCGGCAGCGGCGTTCAACGTGGGTTATGAAAGCGCCTCGCAATTCAGTCGCGAGTTCAAACGCTTTTTTGGCAGGACGCCGCAGGCGGAGATCGAGTGGATGAAGGCGACGTACGCCTTGCCTGCGCCGACTACACCCTCGGAGTATGTTTCATCGCATTAACTGGCAGAAAGGCGCCAGAAACTCAGGCGACCAAGAGTCGCTTGGTGGTCGCCATCGCCGTATCCAGCGACTGCCCGGTCCGTTGCAACTTGTTCAACAGACTCGCCCCCAGCCAAAGCTGATACAGGGTTTCCGCCAGTTGCCGGGCATCGCCGTCGGGCAGGCATTGATCGGCCTGGCCCTGCTCGATGCAAGTGGTGATGCGTGCCACCACGCGCTCGGCGCCATCGCGCAAGGTCAGGCGCATGGCTTCGGACAGATCGGCCACCTCGGCACTGAGCTTCACCACCAGACACTCGTCGCCGTGCCCTTCCAGCGTGCAGCGATCCTGCCAGCCCTGCCAGTAGTCCATCAGCCGCTCGCGGGCATTCAGGTCGGGCAGCGTCAGGCGTCGTTCCATATCGGCCAGGTAGCAGACGAAGTAATCCTCGAGCAACGCCTGGCCGTACAGTTCCTTGGATTTGAAGTAGTGATAGAACGAGCCCTTGGGCACGCCGGCGGTTTGCAGGATCTCGTTCAGGCCGACACTGGTGAAGCCTTTCTCGGCCATCATCCGGTGGCCGGTGTCGAGCAGGTGTTGGCGGGTGTCGTCGTAGGTCGGTTTCATCGGGGCGCAGATTACCAGGCAATAGACCAGTCGTTTAACTCGAAGGAACGGGAGTTTGCCACACCGGTCCATGAAAAACATGCGGATAAAAAATTACTAGACGACTGGTCTAATTGGAATCTATGCTGCGCCCCGACAAACCTTTTCCCCGGTGTCGATCGTGTGCGAATCCCTCGCACAGCCACGACACCCGACCCAACCAAGGTGCTCTATGAAAATCTTGATGGTTCTGACTTCCCACGAT
The DNA here is from genome assembly GCF_026240005.1 of Pseudomonas sp. COW5. Classification (NCBI taxonomy): domain Bacteria; kingdom Pseudomonadati; phylum Pseudomonadota; class Gammaproteobacteria; order Pseudomonadales; family Pseudomonadaceae; genus Pseudomonas; species Pseudomonas sp. COW5. The sequence continues at coordinate 6,171,535 of NZ_JAPHVP010000001.1, forward strand.
CAGCTCGGCAACACCGGCAAGAAAACCGGTTTCTGGCTCGAAGAATTCGCCGCGCCCTACTACGCCTTCAAGGACGCCGGCGCCGACATCACCCTGGTCTCGCCCGCCGGCGGCCAGCCACCGCTTGATCCGAAAAGCGACGAACCTGGCGCCCAGACCGCTGAAACCGACCGCTTCCGCAAGGATTCGGCGGCGCAACAAGCACTGGCGAACACCGGGCGCCTGGCCGATGTCAGCGCCGAGGATTTCGATGCCGTGTTTTATCCCGGTGGCCACGGCCCGCTCTGGGATCTGGCCGAAGACAAGCATTCCATCGCCCTGATCGAAGCTTTCGCCCGCAGCAACAAGCCTCATGGTTTCGTTTGCCACGCCCCCGGCGTTCTGCGGCATGTGCTCGGCGCCGACGGCAAGGCCCTGGTCAAGGATCGTGACGTCACCGGCTTCACCAACTCCGAAGAAGCGGCGGTCGGTCTGACGGATGTGGTGCCGTTCCTGGTCGAAGACGAGTTCCAGCGCCTCGGCGCCCGTTATTCCAAAGTCGCCGATTGGCAGGTACACGTGGTGACTGACGGGCAACTGGTCACCGGCCAGAACCCGGCCAGCTCCGCCGCTGTCGCCGAGAAACTGTTGAAGCTGCTCGGCTGACTTTTCAGCCGTCATCTAGCCGGACGCCGTGCGCGTGTTGCACGGCGTCTTTTTTTGGCCCGACCACTAGTCGACTGGTCTAATAAACACCAATCAAGGCACATTCATGAATCACAGCAGTTTCTTCAAACCCGCCACTTTGGGTCGTCACACCCTGAAAAATCGCATCGTGTTGCCACCCCTCACCCGCCAGCGCAGCACGCAACCGGGCAACATCGCCAATGCGTTGATGGCCGAGTATTACCAGCAGCGCGCCGGCGCCGGTCTGCTGGTGACGGAAGGCACGCAGATCGAGCCGCGCGGCCAGGGTTATGCGTGGACGCCGGGCATTCATACCCCGGAGCAGATCGCCGGCTGGCGCAAGGCTACCGAGGCCGTCCATGCGCGGGACGGCGTGATCTTTGCCCAGCTCTGGCATGTGGGGCGCGTGTCCCATACAGCTCTGCAACCTGACGGTGCCGCACCGGTTTCGGCCTCTGCGGTGGCCACCGACCGGGTCAGCGTATTCATCGAAACCGCGCCCGGCGCCGGCGCCCTGGTACCGCCATCCGCCCCGCGCGCCCTGACCACCGATGAAGTGCAGGAACTGGTTCAGCTGTACATCCAGGCCGCGCGCAATGCCATGGAAGCAGGTTTCGACGGGATCGAACTGCACTGCGCCAATGGTTATCTGGTGAACCAGTTCATCTCGGCCCACAGCAATCTGCGCACTGACCAGTACGGCGGCTCGCTGCACAATCGCCTGCGCTTTTTGCGTGAAGTGGTGGCCGGTGTTGCCGAGTGCATCGGTCGTGAAAAAGTCGGTGTGCGTTTCGCCCCGCTGTTCACCACCACCGACGAGGCGCGCACCTACCTGGGCATGGTCGAGGAAGATCCGCACACTACTTACATCGAAGCAATCAAGGTGCTGCAGGACGTGGGCATCGCCTATCTGTCCATCGCCGAAGCCGACTGGGACGATGCGCCGGCGATGCCACTCACGTTCCGTCAGGCAGTGCGCGACACCTTCAGTGGCGCAATCATTTACGCCGGGCGTTACACCGCAGCATCCGGTGCGCAGCTGCTCGATTCCGGGCTGGCGGATTTCGTGGCTTTCGGTCGTCCGTTCATGGCCAACCCGGACCTGCCAGCGCGCATCGCCAATGACTGGCCGCTGAATTCACTGAATCCGGCCACGGTCTACGGTGGCAATGCCGAAGGGTATGTGGATTACCCCGAGTACGCGTGATGACTGCCGATTCTCGGTAAGGCGCGACACCCGCCCGTTCAGCACTGCTCACACTGGCAGTGGTGAACGGGAACTGTCGCCGGGAGCTTTCCTTGCCATGCGGTTTCGCCCTGTGGTCTTCGCCTGGTACAGCGCCTGATCTGCCGTCTCGATCAGCGCTTGCACCACGGCCAGTTGCGGACCGGCCGCCGTGGTGACGCCGATACTGACCGTCACCCGACCGAACGGGCTCGCCGGGTGAGCAATGTGTTCCTGCGTCAATCGCTCCAGAATCAGTTGCGCCACGACAGCCGCCCCCTCGACATCGGTGTCGGGCATGATGATCGCCACCTCTTCCCCACCATAGCGCGCCACCAGATCCGACGGTCGCCGCACACAGGCCTCAAGCACCTTCCCCACCCGTTGCAGGCAGGCGTCGCCAGCAACATGCCCCTGGGAATCGTTGAACAGCTTGAAGTAGTCGATATCGATCATCAGCAAGGCCAGCGAAGTCCCGTCCCGCTGAGCCCGGCGCGCTTCCATGGCCAGTGTTTCATCGAAGCAGCGGCGATTGGCCAGGCCCGTCAGCGCATCCTTCATCGCAAGCAATTCCAGCTGCCGGTTTGATCCGAGCAACTGCTGTTGAGTGAGCCGCAACTCCCCTTCCACCTGGGTCCGCCGACGTATATCGAGAATGAGAAACCAGCCGATCACGCCAGTGAGCCCCAGCAACGATGCGACCACCACGATCGACAGCAGCGCCTCCAGTCGCCACGCCGCCAGTGCTTCGCGTTTGCCGAGCGCGACCGTGGTGATCAGCGGCAGCTTTTCACTCTTGCGAAACGCGTAGAGCCGCTCCACCCCGTCGAGGCTGGACGTGAAGGAAGCGGTGCCCACCGACTGATCCACCAGGTACTTCGCATAAATGGGCGACTTGGAGAAATTGCGCCCCATGTCCTGTTCGCGAAAGGGATAACGTACCAGCAGCGTACCGTCGGTGTAGGACAGACCGATGGCACCCTCCTGCCCCACGTCGAGCTTGCCGAACAGTCGCAGGAAGTTTTCGACCCCCAGGGTGACCGCCACCACGCCGGCGAACTCTCCGCGCGCGTCATTGAAGCGGCGGCTGACGGTAATCACCCACTCCTGATTCGAGCGGCTACGGATGGGCGGGCCGATGAAGGGCTCGCGGGAAGGATCGTCACGGTGATGGATGAAATAGTCCCGGTCACTGCTGTTGACCCCGGCCGGAATCGGTCGGTTGGAGGACATCAGCCAGTGGCCGCGATTATCGTAGACGGTGATGCCACTGAGCTGCGGCATCAGCGGCTGCTGACGGTTGACCAGCGCATTCAACCGCTCGATCTGCGCGGGGCCGCTGCCCTCGGTTTCCAGACGCTCGACGAGCCCGAGCAAGAGCAGCGAGCTCTGCCGGACGATGCCTTCGGAATAGGTCGCGAGCGCCTGGGTCAGGTTCAACCCGTGGACGTTCACCTCGTCCAGCGCACGCTCCCGAGAGCCCAGCACCTTCCAGATGGTCAGCGACGCCAGGGAGCAGCCGATCATCAACAGCAACAGCATCACGAGGTGGGTATCACGCTTCACATCAGTACCTTTTGGAAAGTCCGTTTTCCGTCACGGCCGTTGTCGGACCGGGGCTACAACAGCGACCGTATGTCCCGGGCCGCGCAGGATACAAGCAGTCCATCGAAGGCGCAGCAACGGCGTGTCGGGCCCTCGAAGAACTGTTCGCTGATCGGCCGGTTCGATGAAAAAACCGGACCCCAAAAGACTTTTGCCGCTAGACGATTTTCAAGGCCTTGAGAATGACCAGCGACTGCTCGGCAAATGCCTCGGCCTGCTCGGTCAGCTCGGCAATGTTTTCTTCGGCGGTGGTCAGCGCTTTGCCGTTTTTCAGCAGACCTTCACCCTGGCCACCAATGATGCCCCACGCCAGCAGTGCCCACTCGGCCGGACGGGTTTTGCCTTGTTTGATCGATATCAGGAACAACTGCTGGAAACGGCTGACCGTCACGCCACCACCGGTCACCGGGCTGGCCAGCACCTGGATCTTGTGGTCGAACAACGAGCGTCTGCACAGTTGCAGGTTGAGCGTATTGCAGCGTGTCTGCACGTGTTTCTCGGCCGCTTCGCTCTGGCACGGTGCCACGGCGCCCATCCCGATCAACACGTTGAGAGCCTGCTCCACATCGCCATAACTCAATGAAGGCGAAGCTTCCAGCAAGTGGCGCAAGGTCTTCGGTACATAGGCATCATCCGCCAGCGCGTCCAGCACCGGGCCGTAAATATCCGCCTGCAACGTCGCGGAACCCGCCGGGCCCGTGACGCTGCACGCGACGCTGTCTGCCAGTTGCATCAGGACAAAACGGGTACTGAGCATGCGCTCGCGGTGTTCACTGGCGGACAACCGGTTGGCGCCACGCACGTAAAGGTCCCGACGGAAGTTCTGATTGACGAAGTAATCACGCGCCTGCTCCCGCATGACCGGATGCTCGATGCCTTCCAGAAAGTCCATGCCTTCGGCGCTCAGGTTGAGCGGGTCCACCGTGTCCAGCGGCACGGCGGTGGTGGCGTAGTCGAGTTTGGCAGGAGCCAGGGCATCGACCACGTCGGTGAAGTACATGCAATTCCAGTCGCGGTTGAAGTATTCATGGGCGACGTACTGGCGATTCTGGCCCTTGATGCTCTGGAGCTTGGCGTCCAGATTCGGTGCCGAATTGGCGTAGTTGGGGTTGGCCGCCAGCAGCGCTTCGGAGAACTGCAGCGCGGCGTCGATCCGCTGGTCCGGCCGGGCCGAGGCTTGCGAAGCAAAACGGTCATGCAGGCTGAACAACTGGCGTAACGGCGCCATGGGCGACCAGCCCGGGAAGCAGTTGTAGCTGATGTACACATGACCGCCCGGCTTCAGATGACGACGGACAAACTCGACGATCAGCTTGTGATTGTCACGGCTGACCCAGGTCCAGATGCCGTGCAGGCTGATGCTGTCGAACTGCGGCAGGTCATGGCGGGCCAACAGTTGCTCGAAGCTGTCGTCATACAGCCGCGCATCGCTGCCCCAGTCGTTCGCCAGCCCGATGGCATGGGCGGCCTGGCCCGGATGGAAATCCGTACCGACATAGGTCCCCGGATTACCCGCCGCATGGATATTGATCGAAACGCCCTGACCAAAACCCAGCTCGCAGTGATAGCCGTCGGTACTCTCCAGCGTGGCGAAACCACGCAACAACAAACAATAGCGCTGGAAAACCGGATTGATCTCGCGGCTATACCCGTAGGTGTAGCCTTCGTCCGTGAAATAACCTTCGTTCCAGGCATTGCTCATGCGTGACACCCTTTTATATCGAAAGTGAAGGTCGATCTTATAAGGGGTAGTCAGGACGAATCACAAGCGGAAAAGCGATGCCCCGCAGCCAGCCGTCGTCTATCAGCCAATCACCCGCGCATACACCGACCGGTCGATGTTGCCCCCGGACAGAATCACCCCCACCCTTTTGCCCTGCATCCTGTCCCGCTCCTGCATCAATGCAGCCAGCGCAGCGGAGCCAGCACCTTCGGCGAGGTTGTGGGTGTCGGTGTAGTACACACGCATGGCTTCGGCGATTTCGTCCTCGCTGACCGACACGATTCGTGCAGCGCCGGCCCCATAAACGTCGAACGCCTCGGCAATCGGTTTGCGCACGGCCAGGCCGTCGGCAAAGGTATTGGCGGAGGCGGTCTCGCAGATCGTTTTCGCCTCGAAGGACAGCTTGGCGGCGGCCGCTTCGGTCGAGACCACGCCCACCACCTGAGTATCCAGACCCAGCGCATCACGAGCGGCGATCACACCACAAATGCCCGAGCCACAACCGATCGGCACATAAACGGTGTGCAGATCCGGCGCCGCACTGAACAGTTCCAGCGCGTAGGTCGCCACGCCCTTGACCAGTTCGGTGTGGAATGGCGGTACCAGATAGAGCCCGTGTTCCAACGCCAGACGTGCCGCCTCTTCACGGGCCTCATCGAAATCACGTCCGTACTCGACCACTTCGCCGCCAAAGCCGCGCATGGCGTTGTTCTTCTCCAGCGAATTACCCTCCGGCACCACAATCAACGCCTTCAATCCGACGGCACTCGCTGCCAGTGCCAGGCTCTGCCCGTGATTGCCGCGCGTCGCGGAGACAATGCCTTTGACGTTGGGATGTTCGCGGCGCAGCCAGTGCATGAAGGTAATGCCGCCGCGTACCTTGAACGCACCGGTCGGGGTGTGGTTTTCGTGCTTGACCCACACCGTGCAGCCCAGCCGCTCGGCCAGTAACGGCCAGCGGTATTGAGCGGTGGCCGGCATCACCTGGTAAACCTGAAGGGCAGCCTGTTCGATGTCTTCGCGAGTGAGTGAATGCATGGGAATCTCCTTGTGCGTGGCCCCAGTCTAGGCACAGGCACATCACGTCGGCTTTCAAAAAACTGACCTGACTTTCGCCTGCGCTCTTCACTACTATGGCGCTCATGAGCCATCGAAACCGTCAGCAGCCAGCCGTCATCCCGGAACCGGTCCGTCGTATCGAGGCCGGCCCGTGGGCAATCGAATTGCTGCCCGGCGCCGCCTACGCCGCTCGATATGTGGCGAGCCAGTCGGCAATCGGCTTTGCCTTCGACAGCCAGCGCGGCGTACATGCCATCGGCAGCGACCGGGTGCGCCCCTTCGATGCCATGCCCAATGGCCTGGCGTTTGTGCCTGCCGGCTGTGACGTGATGTCCGAATCGCCCATGGGCGGTGAATACCTGCGGGTGATTCGCACCGACGGCCTCGCGCTCGCAGGTGAGCACGCGTTCAACAATCGCATCGATCCACAGGCCATCCACCTCGCCTCGCGAATGCGTCGTGCCTTGTTGAATGCCTCGGTGGACGATGACTGGGAAACCTGGGCGCTCGAACTGGCGGAGTGCGCCGAAGGTAAAGACACTGTGTCACTCCAGGGCTCGATCACCGGCCACCGTATGCGCCTGCTCGACGAGTTCATCGATGCCGGCCTCGACGGCCCGCTCGGCATTCACACCATGGCGCAATTGCTGGAACTGTCCGAAGGCTATTTCATCCGCGCCTTCAAGCAGGCCACTGGCAAAAGTCCCCATAGCTATTTGATAGATCGACGCCTGGCCCGGGCCCGGGCACTGATGCGTGACTCGAAGGCCAGCCTGGCGGAAATCGCCCTCGCCTGCGGTTTCAACTCCCAGGCGCACATGACCAGTGCGTTCAAACAACGACTTGGCGTAAGTCCGGCGCAATTGCGCGCAGGATCGCGTCACAATCCAACCATTGGCAAAAAACCAAATCAGTGGTGAATTTTTTCGTGTCCACTTGTATCTGATCAGGAAGAAGCCGTGCCATCACAGAGATGGCATCGGTCACGGCAAACCGCTCTGACTCAAGCCTCACCGGGCCTCGCGGTTTGCACAAAGACAGATCAGATGCAGAGTGAATCCCATGGAATCAAAGGAAAGCGTCAGCCCGATCGGACTGAAAGACATCACCATTGTCGACGACGCCAAAATGCGCAAAGCCATTACCGCCGCCGCACTGGGCAACGCGATGGAGTGGTTCGACTTCGGCGTCTACGGCTTCGTCGCCTATGTGCTGGGCAAGGTCTTCTTCCCCGGCGCCGATCCCGGTGTGCAGATGATCGCGGCACTGGCGACTTTCTCGGTGCCGTTCCTGATCCGGCCGCTGGGCGGACTGTTCTTTGGTGCGCTGGGGGACAAGTACGGACGGCAGAAAGTCCTCGCGGCGACCATCGTGATCATGTCGCTCAGTACCTTTGCCATCGGGTTGATTCCCTCCTATGCCTCGATCGGCATCTGGGCGCCGATCCTTCTGCTGCTGGCGAAAATGGCCCAGGGCTTTTCGGTCGGGGGCGAGTACACCGGCGCTTCGATCTTCGTCGCCGAATATGCGCCGGATCGCAAACGCGGCTTCCTCGGCAGTTGGCTGGACTTCGGTTCCATCGCCGGTTTCGTCCTCGGCGCCGGTGTGGTGGTGCTGATTTCCGCGATCATCGGCGAAGAAAAGTTCCAGGAATGGGGCTGGCGCCTGCCCTTCTTCCTCGCCCTGCCGCTGGGCATGATCGGGCTTTACCTGCGCCATGCGCTCGAAGAGACGCCAGCGTTCCAACAGCATGTCGAAAAGCTTGAACAAGGTGACCGCGAAGGCCTGGCCGGCGGCCCGAAAGTGTCGTTCAAGGAAGTCGCGACCAAACACTGGCGCAGCCTGATGACCTGTATCGGTGTGGTGGCGGCGACCAACGTCACCTATTACATGCTGCTCACCTACATGCCGAGCTACCTCTCGCACAACTTGCACTACAGCGAAAATCGCGGGGTGCTGATCATCATCGCGATCATGGTCGGCATGTTGTTCGTGCAGCCTGCCATCGGTTTCATCAGCGACAAGATCGGCCGTCGTCCCTTCATCATCTTCGGCAGCATCGGTCTGTTCATCCTCGCCATTCCCGCGTTCATGCTGATCAACAGCGGCAAGATCGGCCTGATCTTTTCGGGCCTGCTGATACTGGCCGTGGTGCTCAACTTCTTCATTGGGGTCATGGCCTCTACGCTGCCGGCGATGTTCCCGACCCACATCCGCTACAGCGCGCTGGCCAGTGCCTTCAACGTCTCGGTGCTGATCGCCGGTGTGACGCCGACCGTCGTCGCCTGGCTGGTGGAAAGCACCCAGAACCTGTACATGCCGGCCTATTATCTGATGGTGACCGCCGTCATCGGGCTGATCACCGGTGTGACCATGAAAGAAACCGCCAACAAACCGCTGCGCGGCGCAGCACCGGCAGCGTCCGATATCGAGGAAGCCAAGGAGCTGCTGCAGGAGCATCACGACAACATCGAACAGAAGATCGAAGACATCGACGCCGAAATCGCCGAGCTGGAAGCCAAACGCGAGCACCTCGTGCAGCAGCACCCGCGAATCGAATAACGATATAAAGAGTTGATGGGACAACAGGGTGGAATTCAAACGCCCTTCTGTGGTGTTCTGTTCGTCAGGAGCCGGTGGTTTTTTCTGCCGGCTCACGCCTGTTCAGCAGCTGACGATGAGGTTCGTTTCATGAGCAAAACGCCTTACGTACCACCCAAGGTCTGGAAACACAGCGCTCCGTCCGGCGGCCAGTTCGCCAACATCAACCGCCCGATTGCCGGGCCGACCCATAACAAGACCCTGCCCGTCGGCAAGCATCCGTTGCAGCTGTACTCGCTGGCCACTCCCAACGGCGTCAAGGTCACGATCCTGCTGGAGGAGTTGCTGGCGCTCGGGCACACCGGGGCCGAATACGATGCCTGGCTGATCCGTATCGGCGAAGGCGATCAGTTTTCCAGCGGCTTTGTCGAGATCAATCCGAACTCCAAGATCCCTGCACTGCTCGATAGAAGTGTTGAGCCGGCAATCCGGGTTTTCGAGTCGGGCTCGATCCTGCTTTATCTCGCCGAAAAATTCGGCGCGTTCCTGCCCACCGACCTCGCCGGACGCACCGAAACCCTGAACTGGCTGTTCTGGCAAATGGGCTCGGCACCCTACCTGGGCGGCGGTTTCGGGCATTTTTATGCCTATGCGCCGGAGAAACTCGAATACCCGATCGACCGTTTCACCATGGAGGCCAAGCGTCAGCTGGATGTGCTCGACCGACGCCTGGCCGAGAGTCCTTACCTTGCCGGCGACAGCTACACCATCGCCGATATCGCGGTCTGGCCGTGGTACGGGCAACTGGTGCGCAATAACGTGTACGGCGCGGCCGAATTTCTCTCGGCGCACGAATACACCCATGTGCAACGCTGGGCCGAGGACATCGCCAAACGGCCGGCGGTCATTCGTGGGCAGCGCGTCAACCGGACCTGGGGCGATGAGGCGAGCCAGGTGCCGGAACGACATGAGGCGGCTGATCTGGACTGATCGCTCGCACCCGATAACAAAAACCAAGGGGCGCCCACATGAACATTCTCTACGACGAACAGATCGACGGCGCCCTGCCGGACGTCGATAAAACCGCGCTGTTGCAGACGTTGCAAACCCGGTGGCCGGCACTGGAAATCCTGCATCAACGCGAGGATCTCGCCCCGTACGAATGCGACGGTTTGTCCGCCTATCGCACCACGCCGCTGCTAGTGGTTATGCCCCGGCATCTGGATGAGGTGCAGGGCATCTTGCGCACTTGTCGTGAGATGAGCGTGCCTGTGGTTGCCCGGGGTGCCGGCACTGGATTATCCGGTGGGGCGCTGCCGCTGGAAAAAGGCGTGCTGTTGGTGATGGCGCGCTTCAACAACATCCTGCACATAGACCCGGCCGCTCGCACCGCGCGGGTTCAGCCTGGGGTGCGCAATCTGGCGATTTCCCAGGCGGCTGCCCCGTTCGGCCTGTATTACGCGCCGGATCCTTCCTCGCAGATCGCCTGTTCCATCGGCGGCAATGTCGCGGAAAACGCCGGCGGCGTGCATTGCCTCAAGTACGGTCTGACCGTGCACAACCTGCTCAAGGTCGAGATCCTGACGGTCGAGGGCGAACACCTCACGCTCGGCTCCGATGCGCTCGATTCTCCCGGTTTCGATCTGCTGGCGCTGTTCACCGGCTCCGAAGGCTTGCTGGGCGTGATCACCGAAGTCACGGTCAAACTGCTGCCCAAGCCGCAGACCGCCAAAGTCTTGCTGGCCGCATTCGATTCCGTGGAAAACGCCGGCCGCGCCGTGGCCGACATCATTGCCGCCGGCATCATTCCCGGCGGCCTGGAAATGATGGACAACCTGGCCATCCGCGCCGCCGAGGATTTCATCCACGCCGGCTACCCGGTGGACGCCGAAGCGATTTTGCTTTGTGAGCTCGATGGCGTCGAAGCCGACGTCCACGATGACTGCATCCGCGTGCGCCAGGTGCTGAAAAACGCAGGCGCCAGCGAAGTGCGCCAGGCCAGGGACGAAGCCGAGCGCGTGCGCTTCTGGGCCGGTCGCAAGAATGCCTTCCCGGCCGTGGGCCGCTTGTCGCCGGACTATTACTGCATGGACGGCACCATCCCGCGCCGCGAACTGCCCGGCGTGCTGCAAGCCATTGCGCAGTTGTCCGCCGAGTCCGGCTTGCGCGTGGCGAACGTGTTCCATGCCGGCGACGGCAACATGCACCCGTTGATTCTGTTCGACGCCAACCAGCCCGGCGAGCTGGAACGCGCCGAAACCCTGGGAGGCAAAATCCTCGAATTGTGCGTGAAGGTCGGCGGCAGCATCACCGGCGAGCACGGTGTGGGGCGGGAGAAAATCAATCAGATGTGCGCGCAGTTCAACAGTGATGAGCTGACCCTGTTCCACGCCGTCAAAGCGGCGTTCGACCCCGGCGGCCTGCTCAATCCGGGCAAGAACATCCCGACCCTGCACCGCTGCGCCGAGTTCGGGGCCATGCATGTTCACGCCGGGCAACTGCCCTTCCCCGAGCTGGAGCGTTTTTGATGGTCCGAGAAAAGGATGTCGACGACAGCGCCGCGCTGCTCGATCAAGTCAATCAGGCGTTACAGGACGCCACGCCATTGCGAATTCAGGGCGCTAATAGCAAGGCGTTTCTGGGGCGAATCGTCGCCGGAGAAATCCTCGACACCCGCACCCATCGCGGCATCGTCAGCTACGACCCGACGGAACTGGTGATCACCGCACGTTGCGGCACACCGCTGAGCGAACTGCTTGCGGTGCTGGATGCTTCACAACAGATGTTGCCGTGCGAACCACCGGCCTTCGCCGACGATGCGACGGTTGGCGGGATGATCGCCAGCGGACTGTCTGGCCCGAGGCGCCCGTGGTCGGGCTCGGTGCGGGATTTCGTGCTGGGTACGCGGATCATCACGGGTCATGGCAAACACCTGCGCTTTGGCGGTGAAGTCATGAAAAACGTCGCCGGTTATGACCTGTCGCGGCTGATGGCCGGCAGTTACGGCTCGCTGGGAGTGATTACCGAAGTCTCGCTTAAAGTCCTGCCCAAACCCCGTGAGTGCCTGAGCATCAGCCTGGAAATGGACAGCGAACGTGCCTTGCAGCGCCTGGCGGAATGGGGCCAACAACCGTTGCCAATCAGCGCCGCCTGCCACGATGGCCAGCGCCTGCATTTGCGTCTGGAAGGTGGTGAAGGCTCGGTGGCGGCGGCCCGTGATCGACTCGGTGGCGAACGACTCGATGGTGCTTATTGGGCAGATCTGAATGAACAGCGCCTGGATTTTTTTGATGAGGACCAGCCCCTGTGGCGTCTGTCGGTGCCGAACAACACCCCGCCGCTGGCCTTGGCCGGTGTGCAAATGCTCGACTGGGGCGGCGCCCAGCGTTGGCTCAAATCAGGGGCCGAAGCTGCTCTGATTCGAGAGGTGGTTTCGGCTGTTGGCGGGCATGCGACCTGCTACAGCCATGGTTTGATCGACGCGCCGTTTCATCCGCTGCCACCTGCCCTCCTGCACTATCACCGTCGCCTCAAGCAGCAACTCGACCCTCAGGGTGTCTTCAACCCCGGTCGCCTGTACGCGGAGCTTTGAGCCATGCAAACCACTCTCAGCGAAAAAGCCCGACAACTGCCCCGCGCCGAAGAAGCCGAAAGCATCCTGCGCACCTGCGTGCACTGCGGCTTCTGCAACGCGACCTGCCCGACCTATCAGTTGCTCGGCGATGAACTCGACGGCCCACGGGGTCGCATCTACCTGATCAAGCAAGTGCTGGAAGGCAACGACGTCACCCGCAAAACCCAACTGCATCTGGATCGTTGCCTGTCCTGCCGCAATTGCGAAACCACCTGCCCCTCGGGGGTGGATTACCACAACCTGCTCGATATCGGCCGCGCAGTGGTAGATGCCGCCGTACCGCGGCCCATCGGCCAACGCTTGTTGCGCGGAGGTTTGCGCGCAGTGGCGCCCGATGCCTCTCTGTTCAAGGGACTGCTCGGTGCTGGCCGGATCTTCCGCGCGCTGCTGCCCGAGACTCTGCAAACCAAACTGCCACGCAACACCTCTGCAACCGAGCGCCGCCCGGTAACCCGGCACGCCCGCCAGGTGTTGATGCTCGAAGGCTGCGTGCAACCGGGTCTGTCGCCCAACACCAACGCGGCAGCAGCAAGGGTGCTGGATCGATTGGGGATCAGCATTACACCGGCGCAGAATGCCGGCTGCTGCGGCGCCGTGGACTATCACCTCGATGCCCAGCCCAAAGGACTTGAGCGGGCCCGCAAGAACATCGACGCCTGGTGGCCGGCCATCGAGTACGGCGCCGAAGCGATCGTGCAGACCGCCAGCGGTTGTGGTGCGTTCATCAAGGATTACGGACACCTGCTCTGCACCGACCCGGTCTATGCCGAGAAGGCAAAAACCGTAAGCGCGCTGGCGAAAGACCTGGTGGAAGTGTTGCGTGAGGAACCGCTCGAGTCCCTGGGACTTCATGCCGATCAGCGGCTTGCTTTCCACTGCCCCTGCACCTTGCAACACGCACAGAAACTCGGAGGTGCGGTGGAGTCGGTGCTGACCCGGCTGGGCTTCAATCTCACGACCGTGCCGGACGCCCATCTGTGCTGCGGCTCGGCGGGCACCTATTCGATAACGCAACCGGCGCTGGCCCGGCAACTGCGCGACCAGAAGCTCAATGCACTGGAAAGCGGTCATCCGGATGTCATCGCTACCGCCAATATCGGCTGCCAGGCCCACCTCGACGGCGCGGGACGCACACCGGTCAGGCACTGGATCGAGCTGGTGGATGCCGCGATGCACTTGGTGAGAGACGCGTAGGATTGCTGGCGGTGGTCAAACGATGGGCCAAAAAAAACCGCCTTTGCGGGGCGGTTTTTTCGGCAAGCCTCAGTTTGCGGCTGGGGCCTGCTGTCTCACGGACAACTCTGACGTGCGGGAATACTATTAATCTTTGGTTTTCGTTGCAACGTTATTTTGCGTGCGCTGAATGGCGTTATTCGAAAGATCCGTATTCTTGGCGTGTTTTGACCACATCAAATCATACTGACAGAAATAACGAATTACAAAACATACCAAAGCTTTCCCCAGCATTCTCAAAATCCCGCCTCAGGACAGGTTAATATGCCAACGCTCACTCGCCAGTGCGTCCATGAGGTTTGGCTGGAACCATAACGGTTTCATGCCCTTCGACACGGTTTTGCACCCGTGCCGGAATGATGGCTCGGAGGGATCACAACCGGCCGCCTCATGGACAACTCTGACGAGCATGTCCGAAGGCACGCGTGGCCCGGTAAGTGCGCTGGAGGTCTGGCCCCCGACCTGGAGGCCAAAACGTATGAAGCTTTTGCTGCGTACGCTGAGCCTCGTATGGAGATCGTTTCAAGCGTTTCGCTTTTACGAATTCCTGCGAGACCACTTTGACAACCTGAAGTAACGGTTGTCGATGCGGGAAAAAGCCCGTTTTGGCTTCGGCTGAAACGGGCTTTTTTTGTTCTTAAAAACTGTCACTTGTAGGACTTTTTATAAAATTGATCCTGTTCATCTGTAAGGCATTTCTCTGACACCTGTCATCCCGACATCCTCCTCACCGTCAGTTATGAGCTAATAGCGCCTTCATTAAACCGTCGCTGAAACGTTGTACTAGGATAGGATCCAATTTCCTGATTCGCTGTCGCCGGGCATGGAGCTGTTTTCCGGTGGTTCAGGAACACGAGTACCACACTGCAACTCATGGATGAACGACATGAACTCACAGCTGTTTCCTCACATTGGCAAGGTCATCGCCAGCACTGGCAGCCGACATTTCCCACGGATGCTGCACGACCTGATCCTGACCCAACTGGCGGTGGACGCCACGCATATCCGGCAGATGCGCGTGGAACCGGTTGGACGCACGCAACCGCGCGGCGAACCCGAATGCATCAAGGAAGCGCCACTGCCGGCTGAAACGGTGTATTCCGAACTGAGCACCCTGCCGAGTGCCAATGATTTACCCGCTCCCGAACCCTCGACGGTCACCGACGCCTCGCAATTGCACCTGACCCGGCGCAAGGACGGTTATCGCTATGTGATCTCGGTCTACCGTTGCGGTCCGGCAAAACGCTTTTCCGCTCATGAGCGCAGTTTGTTGCAGGACATTTCCCCGGTGCTGCTGCCGATGGTGGAAAAACACATCAACGCCCTGCAACCGGCGAACACTGACGCCCAAGGGCAATCCCAGGAACAATCGGATTCCACCCTGTTGGGCCTGGAAACCCTGCGCCTGCGCTTTTGCGAACGAGTGGAGCAACTGGGGCTGAGCCTGTCGAACCGCGAAATGGAAGTGTGTGTCGGTCTGCTGGCCGGGCGCACCGCGCCTGAACTGGCCGAACAGTTGCAACTGAAGGTCAACACCGTCGAAAGCTACCTCAAACGCGCAGCCATCAAACTAGGCATCAGCGGACGTCACTCGCTGATGCGCTGGATGTATTCGCCGAAGGACTGCCCGGCAGCCTGCGGCCCTTCGAACGCGGCCTGAAGGCTCACACACCTCTGACGAAACCGCCCTCCTGCAAAGGACGGCGGTTTTTTCGTGCCCTCATCAATCCCGGGCCAGCGCCTCGATCGGATCGAGCCGCGACGCATTGCGTGCTGGCACGAAGCCGAACACGATACCGATCAGGGTCGAGCAGATCACGGCAGTCAGCACTGAAGTCAGCGAGAACACCATTTCCCATTCCTTGATGAACAGCGAGAACAGGTGGCCAATGGCATAACTCAGCGAGATACCGATGGCGCCACCGAGCAGGCAAACCATCACCGCCTCCACGAGAAACTGCTGGCGGATGTCCGACTGCCGCGCCCCGACCGCCATGCGGATGCCGATCTCACGGGTACGCTCGGTGACCGACACCAGCATGATATTCATCACGCCGATACCGCCCACCACCAGCGAAATCACGGCGATCAGCGACAGCAGCAAGGCCAGTGAGCGGCTGGTTTTCTGCACGGTCTGCATCACGCTGTCGAGGTTGTTGGTGAAGAAGTCCTTGGTGCCGTGGCGCTGCAGCATCAGTTTGTTGACGTTGTCTTCCACCACTTTGCTCGGCTGACCGTCCTTGATCCGCACACTGATGCTGTCCAGATAACGCTGGCCCAACAGCCGCCCGGCGGCGGTTTCATAAGGCACCCAGACATTGAGCGACTTGCTCGACGAGAAGATGTTCTTGTTCTCCGCCGCCACACCGATCACGGTGCACGGCAGATTGCCGATCAGGATCACCTGCCCCAATGGATCGACGCCCTCGCCGAACAACCGATGGCGGGTGTTGTGATCGATCACCACCACCTGCGCCTGACGCCTGGCATCGCTTTCACTGAACGGGATGCCTGACTCCATCTTGATTCCGCGCACCTGGAAATACAGATCGCTGACGCCGTTGACCTGCGCATCGAGGTCGATGTTGCGATAGCGCAGCAACAGATTGCGTCCGACCACCGGAGTAGCGCTGTCAACGTAATAGAGCTGATTGAGTGCCGTCACATCCGCCGGCACCAGGGTTTCGATGGCCGCCGAGCGACTGTCACCGAAACTGGTGCCGGAATAGATATCGATGGTGTTGCTGCCGATGGCCTGGATGTCCTTGAGTACATAGCGCTTGGCCCCTTCGCCGATGGCCGAAATCGACACCACCGAGGTGATGCCGATGACGATCCCGAGCATGGTCAGCAAGGTGCGCATCCGATGGGAGATCAGTGCGACCCAGGCCATGTTGAACGCTTCCTTGAACAAGCCGAAGCTGGCCACCAGACGTCGTGCCGCACCGGATTTACGCGACACGGCGTCTTCGTTGGTCAGTGCCGTGGTGTCGCGCTCGTTGCGGCGGTCGCTGAGGATTTCGCCGTCGCTGACTTCGATGATGCGTTCGGCGTTGGCGGCGACCTTAGGGTCGTGGGTCACCAGAATCACCGTGTGCCCGGCGGCGTGCAGCTCCAGCAGAATGCGCATCACCTCCTTGCCGCTGGTGGTGTCGAGGGCGCCAGTGGGCTCGTCGGCGAGGATCACTTCACCGCCGTTCATCAAGGCCCGGGCGATACTCACCCGCTGCTGCTGGCCGCCAGAGAGCTGGCTGGGGCGATGGGTCAGGTGCCCTTCGAGCCCCAGCCGCGCCAACAGCTCACGGGCCCGGGCGTGGCGCTGCGGCTCTGGCGTGCCGGCGTAGATCGCCGGCATCTCGACGTTGTGCATCGCGCTCAGATGCGGCAGCAAGTGATAGCGCTGGAAGATGAAGCCGAAATAGTCGCGACGCAGTTCGGCCAGCGCCTGATTGTCCAGATCCCGGGTTTCCCGGCCGTTGATCTTGTAGCTGCCGGCCGTGGCGTAGTCGAGGCAGCCGAGGATGTTCATCAGGGTCGATTTGCCAGAGCCCGAAGCACCGATGATCGCCACCATTTCCCCGGCATGGATCGTCAGGTCGATATTCTTCAGCGCCAGAAATTCACGGTCGCCAGCGGTGAAACTGCGGCTGATGCCGCTCAGTTGCAGCAGAGGTTCGGTCATGCTCATGCCCCTGCCACTTTCGCCACCGGATCACCGATCACCACCCGGTCGCCTTCGGCCAGACCGTCGTTGACCTGCACCTTGACGTTGTTGTTGATCCCGGTCTGCACATTGCGCGACTGCGCCTGGCCCTTGGCGTCCAGCACCCGCACCGGGAAGCTGCCGTCGTTATTGCGCGGACCGAGTGCCGCCACCGGAATCGTCAGCACCGACTTGGCGGTATCGAGCACCACGCGTACCTGCGCCGTCATGGAGATACGCAGGCGATGATCCGGGTTCGGCACCTCGAACAGCGCGTTGTAAAACACCGCCGTGTTCTGCTTCGGTGTCCCGGCAGGCGGCGCTTCAAGGAAGTTCTGCGGCGCAGGGTCAGTGCCGCGCAGCTTGCCGTAGTAACGCTTGTCCTCACCGAGAATGGTGAAATAGACCTCCTGCCCCGGCGCAATGTGAATGACATCCGCCTCCGACACCTGAGCCTTGACGGTCATGGTGTCCAGGTCCGCCAGTTTCAACAGGATCGGCGCCAGTTGGTTGGCGATCACGGTCTGGCCTTCCTGGGTGACGATGCCCACCACGTCGCCGTCGATGGGTGCGACGATCCGCGTGTACGCGAGATTGACCTTGGCCGTGTCGATCTGGATATGCGCGCTCTTGATCTGCGCGTCCAGCGATAACAGGTTGGCCTGCTGCACCTCGTAGTTGGATTGCGCGGTTTCGAAATCCTGCCGCGAGATCGACGCGTCCTCCTGCAGATTCTGATAGCGCTCGTAGATTGCCTTGGTCTGCCGGAGCTGAGCCTGAGTCGCCCGGCGCTGGGCTTGCAGGTTTTCCTCGTCGACCTGCGCCTGACGCAAGGTGTTCTGCAACACCAGCGGGTCGATTTCCGCCAGCCACTGGCCCTTCTTGACCTTGTCGCCGACCTTGACCTTCAGCGACTTCAACTGCCCCGAGACCTGGGCACCGACGTCCACCTGCTTGATACCTTCCAGCAATCCGGTGGCCAGCACCGCGTTTTCAATGTCACCGCGTTCAACCGTGGCGGTCAGGTACTGCGGTGCTTCGGCCGGTGCCTGCACCGTGTAGAACACCAACCCGGCCACCAGCGTCAACGCGATTCCCAGACCGACTTTGCGCAACTTCGACTGTTCCATAAATGACCACAATTCCGTTCAGGGTTGAGCCCGGCCAGCGGCCGGGTTCCAGGATAAAAACTTCAATCAGGACAACACTTGACCCGCCGCCACCGTCAGCCCGTCATGCCACCACGCCGCGAGACTGAAGACGTTGGGCGCCTTGAGGATCGTGAAGTGGTTGCCGGGGCCGTACCACACCGCCAGATCCCGGGCCTCGCGCTGCCAGCCTTCGAGCATCGCGGCCTGTTCGCGCTGGTTGCCCGTTGCGTCCAGCGTCGGGTCGTCCACCAGTGCCAGACGCACCGGTCCGGTGTAGGCCAGCGCCGGCTGATAGACCGTGCGCAGTGCCGTGGCGAAGGTACGCACCGGGCCCTGCATCGCGTCAGCTGACGAGCGTTCGGACAGCACGCCGGCATGCACCATGCCGTCATGCAGCAAGCGCATTTGCATAGCGTCATCGGCTTCGGCGAAGGCCAGTGCATCAATCCCTAGGGACTTGCCGCTGGACAGTTGCAGCGACTCGATCAGCCGCAACAACGCCGCCGTCGTGGTGTAAGGCTTGCCCACGACGCTGTTGCCACCCGGCGATTCGCTGTCGATCAGCGTCAGGGATGCCACCTCGCGCCCCGCCGCCTGCAATTGCGCCGCCATGGCGTAGGCCACCCAGCCGCCGAACGAGTGCCCGATCAGATGCACCGGTCCTTGCGGATACAACTGCTCAAGTGCCCGCAGGTAGAACGTGGCGGCGCTTTCGACCCTGCTGTGCGGCACGGTCGCGCCGTCGAGGCCTCGGGGTTGCAAGCCGTAAATCGGCCACTCCGGCCCCAGCGCCTCGGTCAGATGGATGAACCCGGTGACACTGTCGCCGGCCCCCGGCACACAGAAAATCGGCGCATGCCCGGCGAAGCCGGTCTGGATCGTCAACAACGGCTGATACACCCGGGATTCGACCACCGCCGACGCCTGCACTGCCTGACCGAGCGCCCG
The DNA here is from genome assembly GCF_026240005.1 of Pseudomonas sp. COW5. Classification (NCBI taxonomy): domain Bacteria; kingdom Pseudomonadati; phylum Pseudomonadota; class Gammaproteobacteria; order Pseudomonadales; family Pseudomonadaceae; genus Pseudomonas; species Pseudomonas sp. COW5. Next base: position 6,191,023 of record NZ_JAPHVP010000001.1, read on the forward strand.
ACCAAGCACCTGCACATGCGGCGCCTGCATCATGCTCTGGTGATCGCCCGGCACGTCGATGCAATGCAGAAGCGTGGCCGGTACTTCATCCGACCAGCCCAGGGTCGGGTGACGACGAGACAGCTCCGTCGGATGCTCCTGCGCCCGGAACAGATGCAACGGCATGCCCAACGGATTGATCCGGTAATGCGCCAGCGCATGCCCGTGGGCGACTTCTCGGTCGAGGTAATGCCAAAGGTCTTGCGGCGCGGCGGCGGCCATCTCCGGATGCAGCAATTGCTCGTTCCGGCAGCGTTGCAACAGCGGCTGGAAGTCGATCTGTTCCAGTTCGGTCTGCAACAGCGCCAGATGCGCCAGTGCGGCTTGCCCCGCGTCGCCAAGAGAGGCCCGGTACATCGTGCAGTGCTGCAGCAACTGGCGCTTGTGCGCATGCTCGTCGCTCCAGCGCGCCTTGCCCTGATCGGTCAGGCGCGGCACGAAACTGTCGATCAGGCCGACGAACGCCACCGTCTCATCCATGCCGAGCAACTGCATCGCCACTTCATAGGCCAGCACCCCGCCGAACGACCAGCCGGCCAGACGATATGGCCCCTGCGGCTGCACCGAACGGATGATCTCCACCATGCGCGCCGCCAGGCATTCCATGGTGCGCAGCGGTGCCTGGCCGAACGGGATGCCCGGCAGCCCGTAGATCGGGAAATCGCCCTCGATGTGCAGGCCCAGCGCCGGGAAGTACGCGTCCATCCCGCTGAATTCATGCATCAGGAACAGCGGCGTGCCTGCGCCACCGGCCCGCACCACGACTAGCCTGTCATCCTGATGTTCTGCGCCGGTGCGCTGGCTGAGCAACGTGCCGAGCGACTCGATGCTGGCGTGCTGGAACAGCTCGGCCAGCGTCACCTCCAGCCCGTTCTGTTGCATCAGGTTGACCAGACGAATAGCCAATAGCGAGTGGCCGCCGAGTTCGAAGAAGTTGTCGTGACGACCGACCTGTTCGACCTGCAACACCTCGGCCCACAACTGAGCGAGGGTTTCCTCCAGCGGATTGGCCGGAGCCTCATAGGCGCGGCTGAGCAGCGCGTCCTGCGCCGGGATCGGCAACGCCTTACGGTCCACCTTGCCGTTGTTGTTCAGCGGCAAGGCGTCGAGTTGCACCCAGGCCGAGGGCACCATGTATTCCGGCAGGCGTGCTTGCAATTGGCTGCGCAAAGTAGAGCTATTAACACCCTCTTCGGCCGTGAAATACGCCACCAGACGCAGCGGTTCCTGGCCGTCCTGACGGGCCAGCACGATGGCTTCCTTGACCCCTTCGCAGTTCAGCAGGCGGTTTTCGATTTCTCCCAACTCGATGCGGAAACCACGGATTTTCACCTGATCGTCGTTGCGGCCGATGCATTCCAGTTGCCCCGGTGCCAGCCAGCGTGCGAGGTCGCCGGTGCGGTACAACAGCGCTCCCGGCTGATCGCCGAACGGGTCTTGCAGGAATTTTTCGGCGGTCAGGTCCGGGCGATTCAGATAGCCCAGCGCTACGCCTTGGCCGCCGATGTACAGCTCGCCGGTCACACCCATCGGCACCGGTTGCTGGCGGGCGTCGAGTACAAAGACCTGGGTGTTGGAGATCGGCCCGCCAATCGGCACGCTGTCGGCATCGTCCGCCACTTCGCGCACTTCGAACGTCGTGGCGTAAGTCGTGGTTTCAGTCGGGCCGTAGCAGTGGACGATGCGCAGGTCCGGCGCCTCGGCCAGCAAGCGGCGAAACGCGGCCGGATCGGCGCGTTCGCCGCCACACAGCACGATGCGCAAGCCTTTGAGGGCTTCGGGAATCAGCTGCACGTACTGGTTGAACAGCGCGGTGGTGACGAACAGGATCGTGACGCCCGAGGCTGCCAAGACCTGCCCGAACACGTTTGGATCAAGCAAGGTGTCGTGATCGATCACAACCACGCGCCCGCCGTTGAGCAGCGGCCCCCAGACATCCATGGTGCTGGCGTCGAACGCCGGGTTGGAAGCGAACGCCACGCGATCCTGCGCATTGAAATCGGCATAACCGTTGTTGATCACCAGTCGCCCGATGGCCCGGTGCGGCACCATCACCCCTTTCGGCGTGCCGGTGGAACCGGAGGTGTACATGATGTAGGCCACGGATTCCGAGGACTGCGACAGGTCCGGGTTATGTGTCGGCTCCATGTCCAACGGCAGTGCATCCAGATCAATCCGGCGCACAGCGTAATCAGTCGTTTCAGTGCTCAAGGTCAGCAGCGCTTTCGCCCCGCAATCCTCAACCATGAACGCCTGACGTTCAGCCGGCGCATTGATGTCCAGCGGCACATAAGCCGCCGCACATTTGCCAATGGCCAGTTGTGCGACCAGCAGATCCAGCGAGCGCGGCAGCAGGATCGCTACGTGGTCGCCCGGTTGCACGCCATGTCCGATCAAGTAATGGGCCAGGAGATTGGCCCGTTGATTCAACTCTTCATAAGTCAACGCCGCGCGGCCATGCACCACCGCCACCGCTTGCGGATGCTTCGTCACCTGCTGTTCGAACAGACGATGAACCGTCATTGTCGCCGGGTAATCCCGTTGAGTGGCATTGAACTCGACCAGCAATTGCCGCCGCTCATCCCGTGGCAAAATCGACAACTGGTCGATGCCCAATTGTGGCGTCCGCTCCAGTGCCTGCAACAAGCTCTCGACCGCAAGATCCATGTAGTCGCAGATCCGCCCGGCGTCGATCCCGGCCATGGTCAACGCGGTCAGGCTGAAGTCTTCGCCCAGATCATCGACGCTCAGGCTCAGGCGGTAGTTGCTGTGTTCTTCGGCATCGAGCAACTGCATGCCCTGCCATGCCGCCACGACTTCGTCGGACGGCGTGCCCCCGCCACCACTGTGGCGGTAATTGAACAACGCATTGAACAGCGGCCCCCCCGGCGCCATGGCGCTGCAACGTTGTACCAGCGCCAGCGGCGCGTGTTCGTGATGCAGCAGGCGGTTCAAGCGCTGATGGGTCGCCAATGCGGCTTCCTTCACCGATTGCCCGCCCAGATCGATGCGCAGCGGCAGCGTGTTGATGAACACGCCCAGCGCCCGTTCGGCACCTTCACCACCGTGCAAACGGCCTAGCATCACGGTGCCGAACACCACGTTTTCACGCCCCGACAGTTGCCCCAGCACGCTGGCCCAGGCCAGGTGCATCAGGCTGGCAGCGCTGATACCCAGACGCCTGGCCTTGGCCCTGACCCGTTGGCTCAGCGCGGTGTTCAGCAGCCGCTGCGCATGCCCGTTGCCGCCGTCCGCGACAATGCCCTGGCCATACGGCAGGGTCGGTTCGTCGATATCGCCGAGCAAGTCGCGGAAGAACGTCTCATGCTCCTCCTCGCTCAGCCCCGAGCGAGTGCGGGCGACATAGGTGCGATACGGCACCGGTTCGGCCAGCTGCCGCACCTGGCCGAGCAGGACTGACTGCATCTCGTGGCGCAGCACCTCCAGTGCAATGTGGTCCATGACCAGGTGATGGAACAGCAGCAGCGCCACTACGCGCCGATTGACCACGTCCCAGCTGTGCACCACGCGCATCAGCGGCGCCTGAGTGACGGCCATGCGGTAGTGGCGGGTATCGAACCGGTTGCGCAACTGGCTCAATGCATCCGCTTCACTCTCGTCCAGCTCCACCGTTTCACACACCAGCGACGCCTGACGCCAGACCACCTGCACCGGTTCCTCCAGCCCGTCCCAGAACAGCGACGTACGCAGGATGTCATGGCGCTCGATCACGGCCTGCAAGGCTTCGGCAAACACCCGCAGACGCGACTCATCGGCAAACGCGAACTGCGCCTGCAACACATACGGATCGCCCTGAGGTGCCGACAAGTGATGGAACAGGATGCCGGCCTGCAAGGGCGCCAGCGGGTAAATGTCCTGCACGTTCGCGGCGCCACCGGGAATGCTGGCGACGATGCGGTCGATGGCGGGCTGATCCAGTGCAACCAGCGGCAGCATGTCCGGGGTGATGTACTTGCAGTCCGGTGCAATCCGGTTGGCCGGGATAGCGATCTCCACCTCATCTCCGACAGCAGCCGCCAAAGCGGCGAGCGTCGGCTGGCTGAACAGCACACGCACATCGGCCGTCAGCCCGACATGGCGCATCCGCGCCACCAGATTGACTGCCATCAGCGAATGTCCGCCCAATTCGAAGAAGTTGTCGTGGCGACCGACTCGCTCCACGTTGAGCAACTCGGCCCAGAGTCCTGCGAGGAGAATTTCCACCTCGCCGACCGGCGCTTCGTATTCACGGGTGATAACCGAGGCCTGATCCGGCACCGGCAAGGCCTTGCGGTCGAGCTTGCCGTTCGGACTCAGCGGCAGCGCATCGAGGTGCACGAACACCGCCGGCACCATGTAATCCGGCAGGTGTTCCAGCAGGTGACCGCGCAGCACGTCGATTTCCAGCCGTGCGCCGGTGTAGTAAGCGACCAAACGCTTGTCTCCCGGCACGTCTTCACGGGCCAGCACCGCGGCTTCCTGCACGCCGCCGATGTCGGTCAGGCGGGACTGGATTTCACCCAGTTCGATGCGCAGGCCACGGATCTTCACCTGATCGTCGTTGCGGCCCAGGTATTCGATGTTGCCGTCGGCCAGGTAACGGGCGACGTCGCCGGTGCGGTACATCCTTCCGTTGGGCTGGAATGGATCGTTGAGGAACCGCTCGGCGCTCAATTCAGGACGGTTCAGGTAACCGCGAGCGACTTGCACGCCGCCGATGTACAGCTCGCCGACTACGCCTTGCGGCACAGGTTGTTGCTGGGCATCGAGGATGTACATCCGGGTGTTGGCAATCGGTTTGCCGATGGGCGTGTTGTCCGGGGTCTGCTCCAGCGGACCAGAGCAATCCCACGCCGTGACGTCCACGGCCGCTTCGGTCGGACCGTAGAGGTTGTGCAATCCGCTGCCCGGCAATTGCTGCTTGAAGCGCCGCACCAGACTGCCCGGCAGCGCTTCACCGCTGCACATCACCTGACGCAAACCGTGGCAACGTGCGCTGTCGCCATGGGCGAGGAACACGTCGAGCATCGACGGCACGAAGTGCAGCGTGGTGATGCGTTCTTGCTCGATCACTTCGCTCAGATAGAGCGGATCCTTGTGACCGCCCGGACGGGACATGACCAGTCGCGCACCGGTCATCAACGGCCAGAAGAATTCCCACACCGACACGTCGAAGCTGAACGGGGTTTTCTGCAGCACTGAATCTTCAGCCGTCAGACGATAGGCGTCCTGCATCCACAGCAAGCGGTTGACCACCCCGGAATGCTCGTTGATCACGCCTTTCGGCTGGCCAGTGGAGCCCGAGGTATAGATCACGTAAGCCGTATGCTGCGGGGTCAGTCCATCGACCGGAGGGTTTTCGCTCGACAACGATTGCCAGGTCTCGTGATCCAGATCGACCACCGGCACCAACACTTCACCCAGCAACGAGCGAGTCGAACCCTGCACCAGCACCGCCGACGGCGCACTGTCCTCCAGCATGTAGGCCAGCCGCTCCAGCGGATACGCCGGATCCAGCGGCACATAACCGCCCCCAGCCTTCAGAATCGCCAGCAGCCCGACCACCATTTCCAGCCCGCGCTCGACGCAGATCGCCACTCGCGCATCCGGGCCAACACCCAGACCGCGCAAGTGATGCGCCAGACGGTTGGCCCGCTGATTCAGCTCGTCGTAGCTCAGTCGCTGCTCACCGGAAAGCACCGCGACAGCCTGCGGCGACCGCAAGACCTGCGCCTCGAACAGACCGTGAATGCTTTGCTGAAGGTTGTAATCAACGTCCGTGGCATTGAAGCCGTGCAGCAAATGCCGACGCTCGTCCTCCGCCAGCACATCGATCTGCTCCAGCAACGCCTGATCATTGCTGACCATGGCCTGCAGCAACTGCTGCAAGTAACCGGCGTAACGCTGGATCGTCGACTCATCGAACAGCGCCGTGGCATATTCCAGCGAACCCCGGATCACGCCTTGGGCTTCGCCCAACGTCAACGACAGATCGAACTTGGCGAAGTGACTCGGCTCGGCCACGCCCTCCAGTGTCAGATCACCGAGCGCCAGGGTCGCACCGCTGCCGCTGTCCCAGCTCAGCAACGTCTGGAACAACGGGCTGTGGGACAGGCTGCGCACCGGCCGGGTGATTTCCACCACTTGTTCGAACGGCAGATCCTGATGGGCCTGGGCTTCGAGGGTGCGGGCCTTGACCCGGGCCAGCAACGCCTCGACGGTGAGCGCGCCCGACGTGTCGATGCGCACGGCAAGCGTGTTGACGAACAGTCCGATCAACCCTTCGATTTCCGCCCGGTTACGGTTGGCGACCGGCGAACCGATCACCACGTCCGACTGCCCGGACAAGCGACCGAGCAACATCGCCCAGGCGCTCATCACCGCCATGTACGGCGTCACGCCGTGGCGTTGGCACAGTGCCTTGAGGTCTGCGCTCAAACGCTCATCCAGCCGGATGTCGACACTGCTGCCGGCGTAATCCTGCTGGGCCGGGCGTGGACGGTCGGTCGGCAGCATCAACAGTGCCGGCGCACCGGCCAGGGTCTGCTGCCAGTAATCGCTCTGACGCTGCAAGACTTCGCCACTCAGCCAGCGGCGCTGCCACACGGCGTAGTCGCTGTACTGCAACGCCAGCGGCGGCAGCGGATCGGCCGCGCCGTGGCTGAACGCCTGATACAGCGCCATCAGTTCGCGGGTCAACACGCCCATCGACCAGCCATCGGAGACGATGTGGTGCAGGGTCAGCAGCAACACATGATGATCATCGGCCAGTCGCACCAGGCGCCCGCGAATCAGCGGATCATCCTGCAAATCGAACGGCCCCGAGGCTTCGCCCTGAATCAGCGCGAGCAAGGCGTCGTCGGCCTGCGGGTGCTTACGCAAGTCCTCGACCCTCAGCAGCACTCCACTGTCGAGGGGCGCGATCAGCACCTGGGCTTCATCGTTGAACTGGGCGAAGCGGCTGCGCAGGGTTTCGTGACGCTCAACGATCCGCGCCAATGCCCGTTGCAGGGCCGTTTCGTCGAGGCGACCGCGCAGGCGTAGGCCGAGGGGAATGTTGTAGGCGGTGTTCGCCCCTTCCAGTTGCGCCATGAACCACAACCGTTGCTGGGCAAACGACAACGGCAGCGCGCCGTCACGCGGCGCCGGCATGATCGCCGGTTGCGTGCAGCGTCCGGCCTGGGCCAGTACCTCGGCGACAGCGGCGAGTTCGGCGTTGGCAAACAGTTCGGCGAGGGTCAGTTCCACCCCCAACCGCTGGCGCACCTGAGACAGCATGCGCATAGCCAGCAGCGAGTGGCCGCCCAGTTCAAAGAAATGATCCTGACGTCCAACCTGTTCGACCTGCAGCACCTCGGCCCAGATCTGCGCCAGGGTGGTTTCCAGTTCACCTTGCGGTGCCTGATAGTCGCGGGTGAACAACGCGCTGCGATCCGGCGCGGGCAAGGCCTTGCGGTCGACTTTGCCGTTGGCGGTCAGCGGCAGCGCGTCGAGTCTGACGAAGGCCGCCGGCACCATGTATTCCGGCAGTTGACCGAGCAGGTGCGCCCTCAGGTCGGACACCGCCAGCGCTTCGCCCTGCGCCTGTTCAGTGAAATACGCCACCAGTCGCACCTGCCCGGGTTCGTCTTCACGGGCCACCAGCACCGCTTCCTGGATACCGGGCAACTGATTCAGGCGAGTTTCGATTTCGCCCAGCTCGACGCGCACGCCACGGATTTTCACCTGATCGTCGTTGCGCCCCAGGTACTCGATGGAACCGTCGGCGCGCCAGCGCGCCAGGTCGCCGGTGCGATACATCCGGCCGTGGTTGAACGGGTCGCGCAGGAAGCGCTCTTCAGTCAGGTCCGGACGATTCAGATAACCCCGGGCCACCCCGGCGCCACCCACATACAGCTCTCCGGCCACGCCAACCGGCACCGGGCGCTGCTGTTCATCGAGCAGGTACACCGTCGCGTTGGCGATCGGTTTGCCGATGTGCAGCGCCTGCCCCGCCTCGACGATGCCCGAGGTGGCAACCACCGTCGCCTCGGTCGGGCCGTAGTTGTTGACCACATCAAAGGACTGCTGACGGTTGAACTGACGCAGACGGTCGCCGCCGATCAGCAGTGTGCGCAGGGTCGGGTGTTCGAGATTCTGGCTGAACGCGTATTCGGCCACCGGGGTCGGCAGGAAGCTCACGTCCAGCGGCTGCGCGCGCCACCAGTCGAGCAACGCGTCCACGTCTTCGCTGCCGTCGCGGGACGGCGCCAGATGCAGGGTCGCGCCGGCGCACAGGGCCGGCCAGACTTCCCAGGCCATGGCGTCGAAACCGAATCCGGCGAGGCTCGAGGTGTGGCGACCGGCGCCCAGATCGAATGCCTTGCAGTGCCAGTCGACGAGGTTGCTCAAGGTGTGGTGTTCGACCATCACGCCCTTGGGCAGGCCGGTGGAGCCCGAGGTGTAGATGACGTACGCCAGGTGGTCGCTGCTCAGGCCAGGCACCTGCGGATTACCGGCCTCGGTGTCCGGCCAGGCCTGCAAATCGAGGTCGATCACCGGCACGTCCAGCGCCGGCAGTCGTTCACGCAAATCACTCAGGCATAGCACCGCCACCGGGGCGCTGTCGCTCAACAGATAGTTCAGACGCTCCGCCGGGTGCGCCGGATCCACCGGCACATAACCCGCCCCGGCCTTGAGAATGGCCACCAGCCCGACCAGCGTATCCAGCCCGCGTCGGGCAACGATGGCCACGCGATCATCAGGACGAACGCCCAGCCCGATCAGGTGATGAGCCAAGGTGTTGGCCTGCCGGTTCAGCTCGGCAAAGCTCAACGCCTGCCTCTGACTGACCGCCGCGACCACTTCGGGCCGCTCGATTACTTGCGCTTCGAATCGCTGCGCAATGGTCAGCCCAGTTACAAACTCCGCGTGCGTGTCGTTGAACGCAACGAGCAACTGTTCACGCTCGTGAGCCTGAACCATCTCGAGCTGTTCCAGCTGCGCCTGATCGTTGGCGACCATCGCGTGCAGCAACTGCTCGAAGTAGCCGACATAACGCTGGATCGTCGATTCATCGAACAACGCCGTGGCGTATTCCAGCACGCCGCGAATGCCGTCGCGGGTTTCGCCCAACGTCAGCGACAGGTCGAACTTGGAAAACCGCGCCGGACCGCCCACGCTTTCCAGCGCCAGATCACCCAGCGTCAGATCCGGCCCGACGCGGTTCTCCCAGCTCAGGGTGGTCTGGAACAACGGACTGTGGGACAGGCTGCGCGCCGGCCGGGTGACTTCCACCACCTGCTCGAACGGCAGGTCCTGATGGGCCTGGGCCTGCAATGTCAGCGTCTTGACCCGGGCCAGCAGCGCCTCGACGCTGAGCCCGCCGGACGTGTCGATGCGCAGGGCCAGGGTATTGATGAACAAGCCGATCAGCCCTTCGACTTCTGCGCGACCACGGTTGGCAACCGGCGAGCCGATCACAACGTCCGACTGACCGGACAAGCGACTGAGCAACAGCGCCCAGGTGCTCACCATCGTCATGTACATCGTCACACCATGGCGCTGGCTCAGTGCCTTGAGCCCGGCGCTCAGTGGCTCGTCCAACCGGAACTCGACGCTGCTGCCGGTGTAATCCTGCTGCGCCGGACGCGGACGGTCGGTCGGCAGCACCAGCAAGGTCGGGGCACCGGCGAGGGTTTGCTGCCAGTAATCGCTCTGTTGCTGCAGCACTTCGCCGCTCAGCCAGCGGCGTTGCCAGATCGCGTAGTCGGCGTATTGCAGCGCCAGCGGCGGTAGCGGATCGGCCTCACCCTGGCTGAACGCTTGATACAGCGCCATCAGCTCGCGGGTCAGCACACCCATCGACCAGCCGTCGGAGATGATGTGGTGCAGGGTCAGCAGCAACACATGGTGATCGTCGGCCAACCGCACCAGACATCCACGAATCAACGGATCGTTCTGCAGGTCGAACGGCGTCGAGGCCTGTTCACGGGTCAACGCCTGCATGGCGTCTTCGGCGTGTGGATGCTGGCGCAGATCTTCGACCCGCAGCAGCACTGCGCTGTCGGCGGCCGCAATCATTACCTGCACGTCATCGTCGTGCGGGACAAAACGGCTGCGCAGGGTTTCGTGGCGGTCGATGATCCGCGCCAGTGACCGTTGCAGCGCCGCCTCGTCGAGATGACCGCGCAAGCGCAGGCCCAGCGGGATGTTGTAGGCGGTGTTGACCCCTTCCATGCGCGCCAGAAACCACAGCCGTTGCTGGGCGAACGACAGCGGCAGCGCGCCGTCCCGTGGCACCGGCAACATGGCCGGCTGCGAGCTGCGTCCGGCCTGGGCCAGTACCTCGGCGACCGCTGCCAGTTCGGCATTGGCAAACAAGTCGCTCAGGGCCAGTTCGACGCCCAGACGTTGGCGAACCTGGGACACCATGCGCATCGCCAACAACGAGTGGCCACCCAGCTCAAAAAAGTGATCCCGGCGTCCGACCTGCTCGACCTGCAACACTTCGCCCCAGATCCGCGCCAGCGCGATTTCCAGTTCGCCGTGCGGGGCTTCGTAATGGCGGGTGAACAACGCCGCGCGATCCGGCGCCGGCAAGGCCTTGCGGTCGACCTTGCCGTTGGCGGTCAGCGGCAATGCGTCCAGTCGCACGAAGGCCGCTGGCACCATGTACTCGGGCAACTGCGCCAACAGGCAAGCGCGCAGCTCAGCCACCGGTTGCGGTTCGACCTGAGCCTGTTCGGTGTAATAGGCGACGAGGCGCGGCTGGCCGGGTTCGTCTTCACGGGCCAGCAACACCGCTTCCTGAATGCCGGGGAGCTGGTTGAGACGGGTTTCAATCTCGCCCAGCTCGATGCGCACGCCGCGAATCTTCACCTGGTCGTCGTTGCGTCCCAGGTATTCGAGGGTGCCGTCGTCCTGCCAGCGCGCCAGGTCACCGGTGCGGTACATGCGCCCGCCGTTGAACGGATCGTCGAGAAAGCGTTCGGCCGTCAGGTCCGGACGGTTCAGATAACCCCGGGCAACCCCGGCGCCCCCGACATACAACTCCCCCGCTACGCCGATGGGCACCGGACGTTGCTGCTCATCCAGCAGATACACCGTGGCATTGCTCACCGGCCGACCGATGTGCAACGCCTGCCCGGCTTCGACCTTGCCCGAGGTCGCCACCACCGTGGTTTCGGTCGGGCCGTAATTGTTGATCACATCGAAATGCCGGTGACGGCTGAACTGCCGCAGGCGATCCCCGCCGATCAGCAGTGTGCGCAAAGTCGGGTGTTCGAGGTTTTGACTGAAGGCATATTCGGCCACCGGGGTCGGCAGGAAGCTCACGTCCAACGGCTGCGCGCGCCACCAGTCGAGCAAGGCGTCGATGTCTTCGTTGCCGTCGCGGGCTGGCGCCAGGTGCAGGGTCGCACCGACACACAGGGCCGGCCAGACTTCCCAGGCCATGGCATCGAAGCCGAATCCGGCAAGGCTTGACGTGTGGCGACCGGCGCACAGGTCGAACGCGCCGCAATGCCAGTCGACGAGGTTGGACAGGGTGCGGTGTTCGACCATCACGCCCTTGGGCAAACCGGTCGAACCCGAGGTGTAGATCACGTAGGCCAGATGCTCGTTGGTCAGCCCCGGCACCTGAGGATCAAGGGCCAGGCTCAGTGGCCAGTTGCGACGGTCAAGGTCGATCACCGGTACATCGAGCGTCGGCAACCGGTCACGCAGATCGCTCTGGGTCAGTACTACTGCCGGGGCGCTGTCGCTGAGCAGGTAGCTCAGGCGTTCGGACGGATGCGCCGGGTCAACCGGCACATAACCGGCACCGGCCTTGAGAATCGCCAGCAGCCCCGCCAGCGTATCGAGCCCGCGGCGGGCGACGATGGCCACGCGATCATCGGGGCGAACGCCCAGGCTGATCAGATGATGCGCCAGGGCGTTGGCGTGCAGGTTCAGTTCGGCGTAGGTCACTTGCTCACCGAGGAACACCGCCGCCACCGCTTCCGGTCGTTCGATGACTTGCGCCTCGAAACGCTGATGAATCGTCAACCCTTGCGGATAGTCGGCCCGGGTGGCGTTGAAGCCGCGCAGGATCTGCTCGCGCTCCGTGTCCGGGAGGATCTGCACCTGGCTGACCGGTGAATCCGGCGCCTGTTCCAGCGCAGACACCAGACCGTTCAGGGCGCCGAGCATGTAATCGCACACCCGTTGCGGGTCGACTTCAGTGGTGGCGAGCAAGGTCAGGCTGAAGGCGTCGCCCAGGTCATCGATACTCAGGGTCAGCGGATAGTTGGTGCGTTCTTCCGAGTGCAGGGTGGTGATGCCTTCCCATGCCGACAGGGTTTGTGCGCTGGCGGACGCGGCGCCATGGCTGTGACGGTAATTGAGCAAGGCGCTGAACAGCGGTGTTGGCGCGGCCACGCTGCTGCAGCGCTGGGCCAGCGCCAGCGGCGCGTGTTCATGGCGCATCAAGGTGGTCAGGCGTGCGTGGGTCGCCTGCACGGCGTTGCGCACGCTCTGGGTGTCGACGTCCACGCGCACCGGCAAGGTGTTGATGAAAATGCCCAGCGCCCGGTCGGTGGCTTCGGCGCCTTGCAGACGGCCCATCAGCACCGTGCCGAACACCACGCGTTGCTTGCCGGCAAGCGTGGCCAGCACCTGCGCCCAGGCCAGGTGGAACAGACTGGCCGCGCTGACCCCGAGCTGTCGCGCCTGCCCCCGCAGGCGTTGGCCCAAGGCCGGTTCGACCGGCACGCTCAGTTCGGTGATGCCGTGCCCGTCGCCCTGTACATCCTGCAGGCCGAACGGCAAGGTCGGCTCATCGATATCGCCGAGCATGTCACGGAAGAACGCCTCGTGCTCGGTTTCGCTGACACCCAGCCGCGCCTGCGCCACGTAATCCCGAAACGCGACCGGTCGCCCCAGCAGATGGCCCAGCCCCGTAAGAAACGCACGCATCTCGTGACGCACCACGTCGAGCGCCGAGTGATCCAGCGCCATGTGGTGAAACAGCAACGTCGCAACCACCCGTTGCCCGGCTTCGTCCCAGGCATGGGCCAGACGCATCATCGGCGCCCGGCTTACATCCATGCGGAATTCCCGGGCATCGAAACGCTCGTGCAAATAGGCCAGCGCATCGCCTTCGGCATCGATCTCTTCTACCGGCAATTTGGCCTCACGCCAGACTACTTGCTGCGGTGTATCCAGCCCCTCCCAGACCACCGCCGTACGGAGAATGTCGTGGCGATCGATGACGGCCTGCAATGCCTCAACGAACGCGTTCAACCGATCACGGTCAGCGAAAGCGAAATGCGCCTGCATCACGTACGGATCGCCCTGGGTGGCGCTGACGTGGTGGTAAAGAATGCCCTCCTGCAACGGCGCCAGCGGGTAGATGTCCTGCACATTGGCCGCGCCGCCCGGCACATCGTCGACCAGACGGTCGATGGTCGCCTGATCGAGTTCGGCCAGGGTCAGCATCGCGGGAGTGATGCGCGTGGTGCCGGGTGCAATGCCATTGGCCGGCACGTCGACCTGACCGCTCTTGGTCGCTGAATATTGCCCGGCCTTGATCAGTTCGATCAGTGCCGGTTTGTGCTCGCGCAACAGCGCCAGCACCGCCGGATCGCTCAGCGCCTGTTTGTTGCCTTGTACGCGCAACTGGTCGTCGGTGACCGCCAACTGGATGTCTTTCGCTTTAAGTGTTGCCAACAGTTCGATCACGTTCACAGGACGATCTCCATTCTTTCCGTAATTGCGGCGTAACCGGCCAGGGTCGGTTGTTCAAACAACGCCCTGACCTCGGCTTCCATGCCTTCCTGACGTAACCGGCCGATCAGACTGACCGCCAGCAATGAGTGCCCGCCCAGTTCAAAAAAGTTGTCGTGGCGCCCTACCCGTTCCACGTTGAGCAGTTCGGCCCAGAGCCCGGCCAGCAGGATTTCCACCTCGCCGACTGGCGCTTCGTATTCGCGAGTGATGACCGAGGCCTGATCCGGCGCCGGCAAGGCCTTGCGGTCGAGCTTGCCGTTCGGACTCAGCGGCAGCGCATCGAGGTGCACGAACACCGCCGGCACCATGTAATCCGGCAGGTGTTCCAGCAGATGGCCGCGCACCACGTCGATTTCCAGTCGGGCGCCGGTGTAATAGGCCACCAGACGCTTGTCCCCCGGCACGTCCTCGCGGGCCAGCACCGCCGCTTCCTGCACGCCACCGATGTCGGTCAGGCGTGACTGGATTTCGCCGAGCTCGATGCGCAGACCTCGGATCTTCACCTGATCGTCGTTACGGCCCAGGTATTCGATGTTGCCGTCGGCCAGGTAACGGGCGACGTCGCCGGTGCGGTACAGGCGGCTGTTGGGCTGGAACGGGTCGTTGAGGAACCGCTCGGCGCTGAGTTCAGGACGGTTCAGATATCCCCGTGCCACTTGCACACCACCGATGTACAGCTCGCCGACCACGCCTTGCGGCACAGGTTGTTGCTGGGCATCGAGGATGTACATGCGGGTGTTGGCGATCGGTTTGCCGATTGGCGTGTTGTCCGGTGTGGTGTCGATTGGCCCGGCGCAATCCCAGGCCGTAACGTCCACTGCTGCTTCAGTCGGGCCGTAGAGGTTGTGCAAACCACTGTTCGGCAATTGCTGCTTGAAGCGCCGCACCAGACTGCCCGGCAAGGCCTCGCCGCTGCACATCACCTGACGTAAACCGCCGCAACGTGCGGTGTCGCCATGGGCAAGGAACACGTCGAGCATCGACGGTACGAAGTGCAACGTGGTGATGCGTTCTTGCTCGATCACTTCGCTCAGGTACAGCGGATCCTTGTGCCCGCCGGGGCGAGCCATGACCAGTCGCGCGCCGGTCATCAGCGGCCAGAAGAATTCCCACACCGACACGTCGAAGCTGAACGGGGTTTTCTGCAGCACTGAATCTTCAGCCGTCAGGCGATAGGCGTCCTGCATCCACAGCAAGCGGTTGACCACCCCGTTGTGTTCATTGATTACGCCTTTCGGCTGACCGGTCGAACCCGAGGTGTAGATCACATAAGCCGTGTGCTGCGGGGTCAATCCATCGACCGAAGGGTTATCCGCCGACAACGCTTGCCAAGTGTCGTGATCCAGATCGACCACCGGCACCGACACCTCACCCAGCAACGCGCGGGTCGAGCCTTGCACCAGCACCGCCGACGGCGCACTGTCCTCCAGCATGTAGGCCAGCCGTTCCAGCGGATACGCCGGATCCAGCGGCACATAACCGCCGCCGGCCTTCAGAATCGCCAGCAACCCGACCACCATTTCCAGCCCGCGCTCGACGCAGATCGCCACTCGTGCATCCGGGCCAACGCCCAAGACACGCAAGTGATGCGCCAAACGGTTGGCCCGCTGATTCAGCTCGGCATAACTCAGTCGCTGCTCGCCGGAAAGCACCGCCACAGCCTGCGGCGTGCGCAACACCTGCGCCTCGAACAAGCCGTGAATGCTCTGCTGAAGGTCATAACCGACATCGGTCGCGTTGAAGTCGAACAACAGCCGCTGCCGCTCTACCCCCTCAAGAACCGGCAAGCGATTCATCGCCTGCGTCGGTGCCTGCTCCAGCGCCTCCACCAACGCCAACAACGCCGTCTGCATGTAGCCGCAAATCCGCTGCGCGCCGATGTCCGCCGGCACCATGGCAATCAGCGAGAAGCCGTTGCCCAGGTCATCGACGTTCAGGCTCAGCGGGTAGTTGGTGCGCTCTTCGCTGCTCAAGGTCTCGATGCCCTGCCAGGCCTGAACCACGCTGTCCGCATGCTCTGCACCGTGGCTGTGCCGATAGTTGAGCATCGCGCTGAACAACGGCGACGGCGCCGCGATCCCGCTGCAACGCTGGGCCAGTGCCAGCGAAGCGTGTTCGTGACCCAGCAGCGCAGTGAGACGCTGATGCGTCGCCTTGACCGCTTCACGCACCGGGGTCTCGCCCAGATCGACCCGCAACGGCAAGGTGTTGATGAACATGCCCAGTGCACGGTCGGCGCCCTGGCCGCCCTGCATCCGGCCCATCAGCACGGTGCCGAACACCACGTTGTCCTGCCCGGAAGTCGCCGCCAATACCTGGGCCCAGGCGAGGTGGAACAGGCTGGCCACGCTGATGCCCATCTGCCGCGCCTGACTGCGCAGACGCAGGTTCAGGCCGCTGTCGAGGACCTGCTGCACTTCCTCGATGCCGCGTCCGTCGCCGCGCACATCGCGCAGGCTGAACGGCAGAGTCGGCTCGTCGATGTCGCCGAGCATGTCGCGGAAAAACGCTTCGTGCTCCTGTTCGGAGACACCCAGCCGTGCCTGCGCCACGTAGTTGCGATACGGCACCGCCGCCGGCAACGGCTCGTCGGCCCCGCGCAAGTACGCCTGCATTTCGTGGCGCACCACTTCCAGCGCGGTGTGATCGAGCACGATGTGATGGAACAGCAGCATCGCCACCACCCGGCCACGGGCCGGATCCCGGGCATACACCAGCCGCAGCAACGGCGCATGGGCGATGTCGAGGCGGTAATGCCGGGCATCGAAGCGGGCATGCAACTGTTCAAGGATGTCGCCGGCCGCAGGATCCAGCACGACCTCCTGCACCACCAGCTCAGCCTTTCGCCACACGACTTGCACTGGCACGCTCAAGCCTTCCCACACCACACCCGTGCGCAGCACGTCATGGCGGTCGATGACCTGTTGCAATGCCGCACTGAAACGCTGCACACGTTCAAGACTGTCGAACGCGATACGCGATTGCAGCAGGTACGGATCGCCTTCGCCCGCACTCAAGTGGTGGTAAAGAATGCCTTCCTGCAACGGTGCCAGCGGGTAAATGTCCTGCACATTGGCAGCGCCGCCCGGAACGCTGGACACCACGCGGTCGATGGCGACCTGGTCCAGCGTGACCAGCGTCAGCATCTGCGGAGTGATGCGGGTGCAACCGGCGGCGATGCGGTTGGCCGGCACTTCGATTTCACGACCGCTGCCCACAGCTGCAGCCAACGCGGCCAGGGTCGGCTGACTGAACAGCACCCGCACATCGGTGCTCAGGCCGATCTGGCGCATGCGTTCGATCAGGCTCACCGCCAGCAGCGAGTGCCCGCCCAGTTCGAAGAAGTGATCATGACGCCCGACCCGTTCGACGTTCAGCACCTCGCCCCACAATCGGGCCAGGGCGATTTCGGTCTCGCCGAGCGGAGCCTCGTACTCGCGCACCAGCACCGACTCGGCACCGGGAGCCGGCAGCGCCTTGCGCTCCACCTTGCCGTTGGGGCTCAGTGGCAGGCTGTCGAGCGCGACGAAGGCCGACGGCACCATGTAGTCCGGCAGGCGTGCAAGCAAGTGTTCGCGCAACGCCTCGATCCCCGGTTGCCCGGCCTCGGCGTGCCAGGTGAAGTACGCCACCAGACGTTCTTCACGTACCAGCACCACGGTTTCACGCAGCGCTGGATGGCTGAGCAGTTGCGCTTCGATTTCACCCGGTTCAAGGCGCAGGCCACGCAGCTTGACCTGGAAGTCGTTGCGCCCGATAAATTCGAGCTGGCCATCGGCGCGGTAGCGCACCAGGTCGCCCGTGGCATACAACCGGTCGCCGGCCACGAACGGGCTCGGGATAAACCGTTCGGCCATCAATTGCGGCAGGCCCAGATAGCCCCGCGCAACCCCGGCACCGCCAATGAACAACTGACCGATGACGCCCATCGGCACCGGCCGCTCGGCAGCATCCAATACATACAGACGGGTGTTGTTGATCGGCCGCCCGATCGGCAAGGCGCTGTCCTGCACCGGCATCGACGGTTCCAGCGTCCACACCGTGCTGTCGACCGTGGCTTCGGTCGGGCCATAAACGTTGTGCAAGCGCACCTGCGGCAGGCGCTCGCGCACAAGGCGCGCCAGCGCCGGTGTCAGGTCGCCGCCGCCACAGAACACATCGGTGAGGCTGCTGCACTGGCTGACGTCGTCCTGCTCGAGGAACTGTTGCAACAGCACCGGCACGAACTGGATCACGCTGATCCGCTGCTCGCGAATCACCTGCGCCAGATACGCCGGCTCGCGGTGTCCGTCAGGATGCGCCAGCACCAGCCGCAGCCCGGCGCTCAACGGCCAGAACAGCTCCCAGACCGAGGCATCGAAACTGAACGGAGTCTTCTGCAACAGCGCGCCGTCCGTCGCGACAGGACACAACTGCGAACTCCAGTGCAGCAGGTTGCCGACGCCACGATGCTCGACCATCACGCCTTTCGGCGCACCGGTCGAACCGGAGGTGTAGATCACGTAGGCCAGGTTCGAAGCGTTGAGGCCCGGCACTTGCGGGTTGTCCTGCGGGTTGAATGTCCAGTGGTCCTGATCCAGATCGATCACCAGCGCGGTGCTTTCGTCGAGCAATGCCCTAGTCGCTCCATGTACCAGCACCGCCACCGGCGCGCTGTCCTTGAGCATGTAATCCAGACGCTCCGCCGGGTACGCAGGGTCCAGCGGTACATAGGCACCGCCCGCCTTGAGGATGCCGAGCAGACCGACCATCAGTTCCAGCCCGCGCTCGACGCAGATCGCTACCCGCGAATCCGGCCCCACGCCCAGTTCGCGCAGGTGATGGGCCAGACGGTTGGCTTGAGCGTTGAGTTCGGCGTAGGTCAGTTGCCGTTCACCGGCCTGCAACGCAACGGCTTGCGGCGTACGTTGGACTTGCGCTTCGAACAACCCCTGAACGGTTTGCTCCAGATCATCTGCGGTGCCGGTGTCGTTAAGGTCGTACAGCACCTGCTGACGTTCTGCGCCGTCGAGGATCGGCAAGCGATTCAGCGGCTGATCCGGTGCCTGTTCCAGGGCATCCGCCAGTTTCTCCAGCGCGGTCTGCATGTAGTTACAGATGCGCTGCGAACCGATGTTCGCCGGGGTCATGGCAGTGAGCACAAAACCGTTGCCCAGATCATCGACGCCCAGGCTCAGCGGATAATTGGTGCGTTCTTCGCTGCTCAGGGTCTCGATGCCTTGCCAGGCCTGACGGACGCTTTGTTGTTGCGCCTCGTCGGCGCTGTGCCGGTAGTTGAGCATCGAACTGAACAGCGGCGACGGCGCGGCCACCCCACTGCAACGCTGGGCCAGCGCCAGCGAAGCGTGCTCATGACCGAGCAATGCGCTCAGACGTGCATGCGTCGTCCGGGCCCCGTCGCGCACCGAGGTTGCCCCCAGATCGACCCGCAGCGGCAAGGTGTTGATGAACATCCCCAACGCCCGGTCGGCCCCCTCGCCGCCCTGCATCCGGCCCATCAGCACCGTGCCGAACACCACACGATCCTGCCCGGATGTCGCCGCCAGCACCTGCGCCCACGCAAGGTGGAACAGGCTGGCCACGCTGATGCCCAGTTGCCGGGCCAGGCTGCGCAGACGCTGACCGGTAGCAGCCGGCAGGGCCTGTTGCGTTTCCTCGATGTCACGACCGTCGCCTTGCACATCCTGCAAGCCGAACGGCAGAGTCGGCTCGTCGATATCGCCGAGCATGTCGCGGAAGAACGCTTCGTGGTCCTGCTCGCTGACACCCAGCCGCGCCTGCGCCACGTAGTTGCGGTAAGGCACCGCAGCGCCCAGCGAGGCTTCGCGCCCTTGCAGGCAGGCGAGCATTTCGTGCTGCACCACGTCCAGCGCGGTGTGATCCATCACGACATGGTGGAACAGCAACATCGCGACCACCCGATCGTGAGCCGGATCACGGGCATACACCAGCCGCAGCAACGGTGCCTGACTGATGTCGAGGCGGTAATGACGGGCATCGAAACGCCCGTGCAATTGCTCGAGGATGTCGCCCTGTGCAGGGTCGAGCACGATTTCCTGCACCGCCAGTCCGGCGTGACGCCACACCACCTGCATCGGCGCGGCCAGTTCCTGCCAGATCACCGCCGTGCGCAGGATGTCATGGCGGGCAATGACCTGACGCAGCGCCGCCGCGAACGCTTCCACACGTTCGACGCTGTCGAAGGCCAGCCGCGATTGCAGCAGGTACGGGTCGCCCTGCTCCGCGCTCAAGTGGTGATAAAGGATACCTTCCTGCAACGGTGCCAGCGGATAAATATCCTGCACGTTCACGGCGCCGCCGGGCACCGTGGCAACGATGCGGTCGATGCTCGATTGATCCAGTTCGGCCAGGCTCAGCAGGTCCGGGGTGATGTGGCTGCAATCAGCAGGAATGCGGTTGGCCGGTACTTCGATCTCACGACCGCTGCCCACCGCAGCGGCCAGTGCAGCCAGCGTTGGCTGGCTGAACAGCACACGCACGTCGGTATTCAGGCCGATCTGGCGCAGACGTTCGATCAGGCTCACGGCCAGCAACGAATGGCCACCCAGTTCGAAGAAGTTGTCGTGGCGACCGACCTTTTCCAGCTTCAGGACATCCGCCCAGATCTGCGCCAGTGCGGTTTCCACCGGGCCCTGCGGGGCTTCGTATTCACGGCTGAGCCAGGCGTTCTGATCCGGTTCCGGCAACGCCTTGCGGTCGAGTTTGCCGTTGGCGGTCAGCGGCAAGGCGTCGAGTCGCACGTAAGCTGCCGGGATCAAGGCTTGCGGCAGAAGCCCTTGCAGATGATTGCGCAAGGTTTCGATAGCGGCCGGTGCCCGTTCGGTGAACCACACCAGCAACTGCCCGTCGCGCACCAGCGCCACGGCGTCCTGCACCGTCGGATGGCTGGCCAGCGCGGCTTCGATTTCCCCCAGCTCGACCCGCACGCCGCGCAGTTTCACCTGATCATCGTTGCGGCCCAGGTATTCGATATTGCCGTCCGCGAGCCAGCGTGCGAGGTCGCCGGTACGGTACATCCGCGCCTGCGGCTGGTCGCTGAACGGGTCGGCGAGGAAGCGTTCGGCGGTCATTTCAGGACGGTTCAGGTAACCCCGCGCTACACCGGCGCCAGCGACGTACAACTCCCCCGCCACACCCACCGGCACCGGGCGTTGCTGGTCATCCAGCAGATAGATGCGGGCGTTGGCCATCGGCCGGCCAATGTGCAGCAGCTGACCGACTTCCACCGGGCCGGACGTCGCGACCACCGTGGCCTCGGTCGGGCCGTAGTTATTGATCACCGCGAAGCTTTGCGCACGGCTGAACTGACGTAGTTTGTCGCCACCGATCAGCAACGTGCGCAGGGTCGGGTGTTGCAGCTCGCGGCTGAACGCATATTCCGCCACCGGCGTCGGCAGGAAGCTGACTTGCAACGGCTGCGCCCGCCACCAGTCGAGCAGTTCGTCCAGGTGTTCATTGCTCACCGATTCCGGCGGCAGGTGCAGGGTCGCGCCGACGCACAGCGCCGGCCAGACTTCCCAGGCCATCGCATCGAAACCGAACCCGGCAACGCTGGCGGTGTGGCTGCCGGCGTGCAGGTCGAAGGCTTCAGCGTGCCAGTGCACGAGGTTTTCCAAAGTCGCGTGTTCGACCATCACCCCTTTCGGCTGGCCGGTGGAGCCCGAGGTGTAGATGACGTACGCCAGATTTGCCGGGGTCAGGTACGGCAGTTGCGGGTTGCTGTCGGGCAGGTGTTGCCAGGCGTCGCTGTCCAGATCGATCACCGGCAGCATGCCCGGCAGATCCCGGGTCGAGGCCTGGACCAACACGGCCACCGGATCGCTGTCCTGCAACAGGTAGGCAATACGCTCCGCCGGGTGCGCCGGATCCACCGGCACATAACCGGCGCCAGCCTTGAGAATCGCCAGCAGCCCCACCAGCATCTGCGGGCCGCGACGCACGCAAATGGCGACGCGGTCGTCCGGTTGTACGCCGAGGCCGATCAAATGATGGGCCAGTTGGTTGGCGCGCTGATTGAGGTGCCCGTAGGTCAGCTGTTGCGCGCCCTGAATCACGGCGAGGGCATTAGGGTTGCGCCGGGCCTGCGCCTCGACCATTGCGTGAATCGTTGCGCCACGGGGATAGGCCGTGACCGGGGGATTGAAGCCCTCGACCAGACGTTCCAGCTCCGCAGTCGAAAGGATCGGCAAGCGGTTCAACGGTTTTTGCGGCGTCTGTTCGAGCGCCTGCACCAGTTGCTCCAGCGCGGTATGCATGTAACTGCAAATCCGTTGCGCACCGATCTGGCTCACCGCCAGAACCGACAAGGCGAACCCTTCACCCAGATCGTCCACGCTCAGGGTCAGCGGGTAGTTGGTGCGTTCTTCACCGCCGAGTTTCTGCACGCCCTCCCAGATGCCCTGGCCGTTTTGCGACTGTTGCGCGGGGGCGCTGTGACGGTAGTTGAACAAGGCACTGAACAGCGGCGACGATGCCGCGACACCGCTGCAACGCTGGGCCAGCGCCAGCGAGGCATGTTCATGCCCCAGCAACGCGGTCAGTCTTGCGTGAGTCGCCTTGACCCCGTCCCGCGCGCCGGCACCGACATCGATGCGCAGCGGCAAGGTGTTGATGAACACCCCCAGCGCCCGGTCGGCGCCATCGCCGCCCTGCATCCGCCCCATCATCACCGTGCCGAACACCACATCGCGGCGGTTCGACAGCACGCCCAGCACTTGCGCCCAGGCCAGGTGCATCAGGCTGGCCGCGCTCACACCCAGTTGCCGCGCCTGTTCACGCAGACGCATATTGAGTTCGGTGGCCACCGGTTGCAGCGCTTCCTCGATGCCGTGACCGTCGCCCTGCACATCCCGCAGCCCCAGCGGCAGGGTCGGCTCGTCGATGTCGCCGAGCATCTCGCGGAAAAACGCTTCGTGTTCCTGCTCGCTGAGCCCCAGGCGCGCCTGGGCCACATAGTTGCGATAGGGAATCGGCGCCGAAAGGCTGTCGATCTCACCGAACATCACACCGCGCATCTCATCGATGATCACTTCCAGCGCGGTGTGATCGAGGATCAGGTGATGAGACAGCAGGATCGCCACCACGCGCTGCTGCTTCGGATCTTCGGCATACACCATGCGCAGCAGCGGCCCCTGGCTGATGTCGAGGCGGTAGTGACGGGCGTCGAAGCGCTCGTGCAATTGCTCAAGGATGTCGCCGTTTGCTGAATCCAGTGCGACGTGCTGAACCACCAGTTCGGCGTGGCGCCACACCACTTGATGCGGCGTCGCCAGGCCTTCGTGGACAACGCTGGTACGCAGGATGTCGTGGCGTGCGATGACCTGCTGCAAGGTGTCGGTGAAGGTGCGCAGGCGCTCGACACTGTCGAAGGCCAGCCGCGATTGCAGCAGGTACGGGTCGCCCTGCTCCGCGCTCAAGTGGTGATAAAGGATGCCTTCCTGCAACGGCGCCAGCGGATAGATATCCTGCACGTTGGCGGCGCCGCCCGGCACCGTGGCGACGATCCGGTCGATGCCGGCCTGGTCCAGTACGGTGAGGCTCAGCAGGTCCGGGGTGATGTGAGTGCAATCAGCAGGAATGCGGTTGGCCGGCACTTCGATTTCGCGACCACTGCCCACCGCTGCCGCCAGCGCGGCCAGGGTTGGCTGGCTGAACAATACACGCACGTCGGTGCTCAGGCCGATCCGGCGCAGGCGTTCGATCAGGCTCACGGCCAGCAACGAATGGCCGCCCAGTTCGAAGAAGTTGTCGTGGCGACCGACCTTTTCCAGCTTCAGGACGTCTGCCCAGATCTGCGCCAGCGCGGTTTCAACCGGGCCTTGCGGGGCTTCGTATGCCTGGCTGAGCCAGGCGCCCGGATCCGGTAGCGGCAAGGCTTTGCGGTCGACCTTGCCGTTGTTGTTCAGCGGCAACGCGTCGAGTTGCACCCAGGCCGAGGGCACCATGTATTCCGGCAGGCGCGACTGCAATTGTTCGCGCAGGCTGGCGCTGTCCACGCCTTCATCGGCGGTGAAATACGCCACCAGACGCAGCGGTTCCTGGCCGTCCTGACGGGCCAGCACGATGGTTTCCCTGACCCCTTCGCAGTTCAGCAGGCGGTTTTCGATTTCTCCCAGTTCGATGCGGAAACCACGAATCTTCACCTGATCGTCGTTACGTCCGATGCATTCCAGTTGGCCCGGTGCGAGCCAGCGTGCGAGGTCGCCGGTGCGATACAGCAGCGCGCCCGGTTGCTCGCTGAACGGATCCTGCAGGAATTTTTCGGCGGTCAGGTCCGGGCGATTCAAATAGCCCAGCGCCACACCCTGGCCGCCGATGTACAGCTCGCCAGTCACGCCCATCGGCACCGGTTGCTGACGGGCGTCGAGCACATAGACCTGGGTGTTGGAGATCGGCCCGCCAATCGGCACGCTGTCGGCATCGTCCGCCACTTCGCGCACTTCGAACGTCGTGGCGTAAGTCGTGGTTTCGGTCGGGCCGTAGCAGTGGACGATGCGCAGGTCCGGCGCCTCGGCCAGCAAACGGCGGAACGCGGCCGGGTCGGCGCGTTCGCCACCACAGAGCACGATGCGCAAGCCTTTGAGGACTTCGGGGATCAACTGCACGTACTGGTTGAACAGCGCGGTGGTAACGAACAGGATCGTGACGCCCGAAGCCGCCAATACCTGCCCGAACACGCTTGGATCAAGCAAGGTGTCGTGATCGATCACCACCACTCGTCCGCCGTTGAGCAGCGGCCCCCAGACGTCCATGGTGCTGGCGTCAAATGCCGGGTTGGAGGCGAACGCCACACGATCCTGCGGATTGAAATCGGCATAACCGTTGTTGATCACCAGCCGCCCGATGGCCCGGTGCGGCACCATTACCCCTTTCGGCGTACCGGTGGAGCCGGAGGTGTACATGATGTAGGCCACGGATTCCGAGGACTGCGGCAGGTCCGGGTTGTCCGTCGGTTGCGCGTCGAGTTTCAGCGCATCCAGATCGATCCGGCGCACGGTGTAGTCGACTGACTCCGTGCTCAAGGTCAACAGCGCTTTCGCCCCGCAATCCTCAACCATGAACGCCTGACGTTCAGCCGGCGCATTGATATCCAGCGGCACATAAGCCGCCGCGCATTTGCCGATGGCCAGTTGTGCGATCAACAGTTCCAGCGAACGCGGCAACAGGATCGCCACGTGGTCGCCCGGCTGCACGCCCTGCTTGATCAGATGATGGGCCAGGCGATTGGCCCGTTGATTCAGCTCTTCATAAGTCAACGCGGTGTTGCCATGCACCGCCGCCACGGCTTGCGGATGCCGTTTCACTTGCTGCTCGAACAGACCATGCACCGTCGAACCTGACGGGTATTCCCGCTGAGTCTTATTGAAACCGACCAGTAATTCCCGACGCTCATCCGGCGGCAAAATCGACAGCTGATCGACACCCAGTTGCGGCGTTTGCTCCAGCGCCTGCACCAGACTGCCGAAGGCAATGTTGATGTACTCGCAGACCCGCGCCCCATCGATGCCCGGCACCGCTTGCACACTCAGACGCAAGCCTTCGCCAAGGTCATCGACGCTGACCACCAGCGGATAGTTGCTGCGCTCGCGGGAGCTGAGCAATTCAATGCCATCAAGGGTCAGGCCGGCAGCCTGCGGTGCGCTGTGGCGATAGTTGAGCAACGTGCCGAACAGCGGCAACGAGCCGGAAACCCCGCTGCAACGCTGGGCCAGCGCCAGTGACGCCTTTTCATGGACGAGCAATTGCGCCAGCCGCTCATGGGTGGCGAGCACGCTGTCGCGCACCGACATGGCGGTCACGCTGACCCGCAGCGGCAAGGTGTTGATGAACAGGCCCAAGGCCCGGTCGGCGCCCTCGCCGCCCTGCATCCGGCCCAGCAGCACCGTGCCGAACACCACTTCGTCCCGGCCGCTGATCTGCGCCAGAACCTGCGCCCAGGCCTGGTGCGCCAGACTCGCCACACTGATGCCGAGCCGCCGTGCCTGCTCGCGCAGACGCAAGGCCAGCGCGGTGTCCAGCGTAAGTTGGCTGTCGAGCACCGCGCTGCCGTCGCCGTGCACGTCCTGCACACCGAACGCCAGGGTCGGCTCGTCGATGTCGCCGAGCATGTCGCGGAAAAACTCTTCATGCACCTCGACATCCGCGCCGAGTCGGGCCTGTGCGACGTAGTTGCGGTACTGCACCGGGGTCGCCAGTTCGGCGGCGTGACCGTGCAGCACGCTGTTCATCTCGCTCACCAGCACTTCCAGCGCGGTGTGATCGAGCATCAGGTGATGCATCAGCAGGATGCCGACCCAGCGCTTGTGCTGCGGATCCTCGGTGTAGGCGAAGCGCATCATCGGCGCGCGGCCCAGGTTCAGACGGTAGTGACGCGGATCGAAACGCGCCTGCATCTGTTGCAGCACGTCGCCTTCCAGCGCTTCGTCATCCACCCGTTCAAGCGCCAGCGGTGCAGCACGCCAGACCACTTGAACCGGCTCTTCGAGGCCTTCCCAGACCACGCTGGAACGCAGGATGTCATGGCGCGCGATCACCACGTTGACGGCGCGGACGAACGCCTTGATCGACTGGATCCCGTCAAACACGAACTGCGCCTGCAACACGTAAGGATCGCCCGCCGTCGCTGCCATGTGGTGATACAGAATCCCCGCCTGCAACGGTGCCAGGGCGTAGATGTCCTGCACGTTAGCGACACCACCGGGGACACTTTCCACGATCCGGTCGATGCCGGCCTGATCGAGTGAGGCCAGGGGCAGCATGTCGGGCGTGATGTGTTGGCAGTCAGGGGTGATGCGATTGACCGGCACTTGAACACTGGGCGACGCGCCAAGGGTTGCCGCCAGTCCCGCCACGGTTGGCCGGCCGAACAGGACCCGCACGTCGCAGCTCAATTCCTGCTGGCGCATGCGCTCGACCAGCTTCACGGCCAGCAAGGAATGGCCGCCCAGTTCAAAGAAATTGTCATGGCGCCCGACCTGCTCGACGTTCAGCAGGGTCTGCCAGATCTCGGCGATACGGCATTCCACCTCGCCGACCGGCGCCTCGTATCCGCGCAGCAACTGGCCGCTCTGATCCGGCGCCGGCAAGGCCTTGCGGTCGAGTTTGCCGTTGGGGCTCAGGGGCATGGCGTCGAGATGGACGAACGCCGTCGGCACCATGTAATCCGGTAGCTGCTCCAGCAGATGGCTGCGCAGTTCGCCGATGTCCAGCGCCTCGCCGGTGTAATACGCCACCAGCCGTGAATCGCCGGCCACGTCTTCGCGCACCAGCACTTCGGCGGCGAGCACGGTGTCGAGTTGCATCAGCCGCGCCTGGATTTCCCCGAGTTCGATACGCAAGCCGCGAATCTTCACCTGATCGTCGTTGCGACCGAGGTATTCGAGGTTGCCGTCGCCCCGATAGCGGCACAGGTCACCGGTGCGGTACAGCCGCGCATTGGGCTGATCGCTGAACGGATCATCGAGGAAACGCTCGGCGGTGAGCGACGCAAGATTCAGGTATCCACGCGCCACCTGCACGCCACCGATGTACAGCTCGCCGGCCACGCCCAGCGGCAACGGTTGCAATTGTTCATCGAGGATGTACAAACGGGTATTGCTGACCGGCCGGCCGATGGGCAGCAGCACTTCAGGCACCTGCATCGACGGCTCCAGCGTCCACACCGTGCTGTCCACAGTGGTTTCGGTCGGGCCGTAGACGTTATGCAAACGCACCTGCGGCAGACGCTCGCGGACTTGACGGGCCAACGCCGGCGTCAGCTCGCCGCCGCCACAGAACACATCCGTGAGGCTGGTGCACTGGCTGACGTCTGCCACGTCGAGGAACTGTTGCAACAGCGCCGGGACGAACTGGATCACGCTGATGCGCTGCTCGCGCACCACTTGCGTCAGGTACGCCGGTTCGAAGTGCGCATCGGGGCGCGCCAGTACCAGACGCAGACCAGCCGTCAGCGGCCAGAACAGCTCCCAGACTGACGCGTCGAAACTGTAAGGGGTTTTCTGCAACAGGGCGCCGTCCGCCACGGGCGGGCACACCTGCGAGCTCCAGTGAAGCAGATTGCCCAGGCCACGATGCTCGACCATCACCCCTTTCGGCGTGCCGGTGGAGCCCGAGGTGTAGATCACGTAGGCCAGGTTCGAAACGTTAAGGCCCGGCACCTGAGGGTTTTGATCGGGGTAGTCCTGCCAGTGATCCTGATCGAAATCGAGCAACGGCACGCCACCCGCCTCGAACAGCGCCCGGGTCGCACCGTGCGCCAGCAGCGCCACCGGGGCGCTGTCCTTGAGCATGTAGTTCAGGCGTTCCGCCGGGTACGCCGGGTCCAGCGGCACATAAGCGCCGCCGGCCTTGAGAATGCCCAGCAGGCCGATCACCAGTTCAGGCCCGCGTTCGACGCAGATCGCCACTGGCGTATCCGGCCCGACACCCAGCTCACGCAACCGGTGAGCCAGGCGATTGGCTCGCGCATTGAGTTCGACATACGTCAGTGATTGCGCATCGGCCTGCAATGCAATGGCCTGCGGCGTACGCTCGACCTGAGCCTCGAACAGGCCATGAACGGTCCGCTCCAGGTCGAGATCGACGAGACTGTCATTGAAGCCCACCAGCAATTGCTGCCGCTCCAGCTCCGGCAAAACCGGCAACTGGCTCATCAGCGTCTCGGGCGACCGTTCCAGGGCATCGAGCAAGCCGTCGAGTGCGGTTTGCACATAGGCGCAGACCCGTTCGGCGCCGATGCCGGTCGGGGCGATGGCGGACAGCCGGAAACCACTGCCCAGGTCATCGACGCTCAGGGTCAGCGGATAGTTGGTCGGTTCCTTGCCACTCAATACCTGGACGCCGGGGGCCAGTTCGATCACCGCGGCAACATCACCGACAGCGCTGTGGCGGTAATTGAGCATGGCGCTGAACAGCGGCGTCTGCGCATTCAACGCGCTGCACCGCTGGGCCAGTGCCAGCGAAGCCTGTTCATGGGCGAGCAAGGCGCTCAGCCGTCGATGCGTGGCGAGCACGCCGTCGTGGACGCTTTGCGCGCCGACATCGACCCGCAGCGGCAAGGTGTTGATGAACATGCCCAGCGCCTGCTCACCGCCGTCGCCCGCCTCCATGCGCCCCAGCAACACGGTGCCGAACACCACCGAGGTGCGCCCGGACAACTGGCCCAACACCCGCGCCAGCGCCAGATGCATCAGGCTCGCCACGCTCACGCCGAGTTGCCGCGCCTGCGTGCGCAGTCGCAGGTTCAAATCGTCAGAGAGTCTGAGCTGTGCGTCTTCGAAATCTTGTCCGCCGCCCTGAACATCCTGCAATCCCCAAGGCAATGTTGGCTCGTCGATATCGCCGAGCATCTCGCGGAAGAACGTTTCGTGGGCCTGCTCATCGAGCGCCATGCGCGCCCGCGCCAGGTGATTGCGAAACGGCACCGCCGGCGCGACGTGTTCGCTTTGCCCTTGCAGCCAGGCCTGGATTTCCCGGCGCACCACGTCCAGCGCGACGTGGTCGATGATCATGTGATGGAACAGCAGCAACGCGACAATCCGACCCTGCGCCGGATCCTGTGCATAGACCAGGCGCAGCAGCGGCGCCTGTTGCAAGTCGAGGCGCAAGTGACGGGCGTCGTAACGTGCCTGCAACTGACTGAACACATCGGTGGACGTGTCGAGCTGCACCTCTTCGCAGACCAGCGGCGCCTGGCGCCAGACCACCTGCACCGGCTCGTCCAGACGCTCCCAGACAAACGAGGTGCGCAAAATGTCGTGACGGTCGATCACCCATTGCAAGGCCTGGGCAAACGCGTCGAGGCGCTCGTGACTGTCGAACGTGAACTGCGCCTGTTGCACATAAAGATCGCCTTCGCCGGCGGCGAGGTGCAGATACAGCATGCCTTCCTGCAACGGCGCCAGCGGATAGATGTCCTGCACATTCGCCACGCCACCCGGAACGGTGGCGACGATGCGGTCGATGGCCGGCTGATCCAGTTGCACCAGCGGCAGCATGTCCGGGGTGATGCGCAGCGCCGGGCTCGACCAGTCGCCGCCGTGGCTCGCCACCAGCTCCAGCAACTGCGCCTTGTGCTTGGCGAGGCTGTCCCAAAGCGCGTCGTCCAGCGCCTCGTCGTCGCCCAGAATGACCAGGTCTTCATCGTCCTGTTGAAGGCGGATCGCATGGGTGGAAATAACAGCCATCAGCTCGCGAAATTGCATGGGGGTAACCTGCTGTAAATTCGGGAAAAAAGGAGCGCGCAGCGGCGAATCCGTGCGGCCACGCGCAGCCCGGAAAAGCTAAAACATCGGGGCTTGGGTGTCTGACATGGGAAGCGGGGACAAGCCCCGTGACCGGCCAGTCATGGCGTCGATCCGCGGGAACCGCGAATCGACGCCGATGTCGGCTCAGAGCCGGCGTTTGCGGTTGAGCGTCGGTATGGTGGTTTGCGGGACTTCAACCTGCTTGGCCTGCGCCGAAGTCTGGGCCGCCAGCGCCGCCAGGGTCGGCTGACTGAACAGCGTGCGGGCATCGACGTGCAGCCCGGCCTGACGCATGCGCGCCACCAGACTGACCGCCAGCAACGAATGCCCGCCGAGTTCGAAGAAGTGATCGTTACGTCCGACCTGCTCCAGTTGCAGCACCTCGGCCCAGATCTGCGCCAGCCTGATCTCGACCTCGCCCTCGGGCGCCTCGTAGCGGCGACTGAGCACCGCTTCTGCCCCCGGTGCCGGCAAGGCTTTGCGGTCGACCTTGTCGTTGGGGGTCAGGGGCAACGCATCGAGCTTCACGTAGGCGCCCGGCGCCATGTACTCCGGCAAGCGCTCCAGCACGTGGGCGCGCAAGCTTTCGATACGTGGCGCGTCGAAGCCTTCGCGGACGGTGAAATACGCCACCAGGCGTTCGTCGCGGACCAGCACCACGGCTTCACGCACGGCCGGATGCTCGATCAGCCGCGCTTCGATTTCACCCGGCTCCAGACGCAGGCCACGCAGCTTGACCTGGAAGTCATTGCGCCCGAGGAATTCGAGGTTGCCGTCCGCCCGGTAGCGCACCAGATCGCCGGTGCGGTACAGGCGATCACCGGCCACGAACGGGCTGTCGATGAAGCGCTCGGCCTGCATGTCCGGCAGTCCCAGGTAACCCCGCGCGACTCCGACCCCGCCGATGTGCAAGTGACCGCTGACGCCGAACGGCACCGGCTGATCGTGAGCGTCCAGCACATAGAGCCGGGTGTTGCTCAACACCTTGCCGATTGGCACCACGGTTTCCGGCAGCGGTTGATCCGGTTCCAGCGTCCAGCCGGTGCTGTCGACCGTGGTTTCGGTCGGCCCGTAAACGTTATGCAGACGCACCCACGGCAGGCGCTCGCGGACGCGCCGGGCCAGTGCGGCCGTCAGTTCACCGCCACCGTTGAGCACGTCGGTCAGGCTGGTGCACTGGCTGACATCGTCCTGCTCGATGAACTGTTGCAGCAGCGCCGGCACGAACTTGACCACGGTGATCTGCCGTTGGCGAATCACCTGGGTCACATAGGCCGAATCGCGATTGCCGTCGGGACGCGCCAGCACCAGCCGCAGACCGGAACACAGCGGCCAGAAAATCTCCCACACCGAACTGTCGAAGCTGAACGGCGCCTTCTGCAACAGCGCGCCGTGCCCGGTCGGCGGGCTGATCTGCGAGCCCCAGTGCACCATGTTGCAAGCGCTTCGATGCTCGATCATCACGCCCTTCGGCGTGCCGGTGGAACCGGAGGTGTAGATCATGTAGGCCAGGTTCGCAGCGCTCAAACCCGGAACTTGCAGGTTGTCGGCGGACGCGTGCTGCCAGGTGCAACGGTCGAAATCGATGACCGGCACACCTGGATCAGCCAGCAGATTGCGGGTGGCCTCGTGCACCAGCACCGCCACCGGGGCGCTGTCTTGCAACATGTAATGCAGGCGTTCCAGCGGATAGTCGGGGTCCAGTGGCACATACGCGCCGCCCGCCTTGAGAATGCCGAGCAGGCCGACGATCAGATCCAGGCTGCGTTCGACGCAGATCGCCACCCGGGAATCCGGTTGCACACCTTGCTCCCGTAGATGATGCGCCAAGCGGTTGGCCTGCTCATTCAGCTGGCGGTACGTCAGCTGTTGATCCCCGGCCTGCAAGGCGATGGCGTCGGGTCGGCGTTGCGCTTGCTGCTCGAACAAGGTCTGCAGCGGTTGATCCATCGGGCAATCGACTTCGCTGGCATTGAACTCGACCAGCAGTTGTTCAAGCTCCGCCGCCGGCAGGATCGACAAGCGATTCAGCGGCTGTTGCGGGGTTTGCTCCAGCGCATCGACCAGTGCCTGCAACGCGGTCTGTACGTAGTCGCCGATACGCCGGGCGCCGATGCTGATCAGGGTTCGCGTGGTGATCTGCAAGGCGCTGCCCAGATCATCGACGCTCAAGGTCAGCGGGTAGTTGGTGCGCTCTTCGTTGTCCAGGGTCTGGATACCTTGCCAGGCCGGATCCGCAGTCGATTCCTGCACCTCAAGGTCGGTGTGCCGATAGTTGAGCAACGCACTGAACAGCGGTGCCGGTGACGCAACGCCGCTGCAACGCTGGGCCAGCGCCAGTGACGCATGTTCGTGCCCGAGCAGGTCGGTCAGTCGGGCGTGGGTCAGCAACACGGCATCACGCACACCCCGGTCCATGTCCACTCGCAATGGCAGGGTGTTGATGAACACCCCGAGCGCCCGGTCCGCGCCCTCACCGCCCTGCATGCGGCCCATGAACACGCTGCCGAACACCACGTGTTCCTGTCCCGAGGTCGCTGCCAGCACCTGCGCCCAGGCCAGGTGAATCAGGCTGGCTACGCTGACGCCTGCCTGCCGCGCCTGAAGGCGCAAGCGGCGGTCCAGTTCTGGTGCAAGGGTTCGCACGGCTTCGTCGATACCGCGACCGTCGCCCTGCACGTCCTGCAAACCGAACGGCAGGGTCGGCTCGTCGATGTCGGCGAGCATCTCGCGGAAGAACGCTTCATGTTCCTGTTCGCTGACACCGAGCCGGGTCTGGGCCACGTAATTGCGATACGGCACCGCCGGCGGCAACGGTTCACTCAGCCCCAACAGGTTGGCGCGCATTTCATGGCGCAGGACTTCCAGGGCGATGTGATCCAGCGCCAGGTGATGGAACAACAGAATCGCCACGATCCGCCCGTGGGCCGGATCGCGGGCATACATCAGCCGGATCAGCGGCGCCTGACTGACGTCGATGCGATAACGCCGGGCATCGAAGCGCTCATGCAGTTGCGCGAGGACATCGCCCTCGGCCGGGTCGAGCATGATTTCCTGCACTGGCAATTCAGCCTGGCGCCAGACCACCTGCACCGGCGTGGTCAAGCCTTCCCAGACCACCGCAGTGCGCAGGATGTCGTGCCGCGCCATGACCTGACGCAACGCGGCCGCATAGGCCTCGACCCGCTCGACGCTGTCGAACGCCAGCTGCGATTGCAGCAGGTACGGATCGCCCTGGGCGGCGGTGATGTGGTGATAAAGGATGCCTTCCTGCAACGGCGCCAGCGGATAAATGTCCTGCACGTTGGCTGCGCCACCCGGCACGGTGGCGATGATCAGGTCGAGGGTGGTTTGATCCAGCTCGACCAACGGCAACAGATCCGGGGTGATCCGCGTGCAACCCGGCGGAATGCGGTTGGCCGGCACTTCAACTTCGCGGCCAGAGCCCACCGACGCGGCCAGCGCCGCAAGCGTCGGCTGGCCGAACAGCACGCGCACGTCGCTGCTCATGCCGAGCTGACGCATGCGCTCGATCAGGTTGACCGCCAGCAACGAATGCCCGCCCAGCTCGAAGAAGTGATCGTGACGCCCTACCCGTTCGACTTGCAGTATCTCGGCCCAGATCTGCGCCAGGAGGATTTCGACGTCGCCTTGCGGAGCTTCGTATTCGCGGCGGATCAACGCCTCCGGCCCCGGAGCCGGCAACGCCTGGCGATCCAGTTTGCCGTTGGCTGTCAGCGGCAAAACCTCCAAACGCACGTAGGCCGAAGGCAGCATCGCGCTCGGCAGACGGGTTTGCAGATGGGCATGCAGCTGCGTGATGTCCAGCGGCTGGTGTTCGGTGAACCAGGCCAGCAACTGCCCGTCGCGCACCTGCACCACCGCATCACGCACGGATTCATGACTGCTCAACGCGGCTTCGATTTCGCCGGGCTCGATGCGTACGCCACGGATTTTCACCTGATCGTCGTTGCGGCCCAGATATTCGATATTGCCGTCCTGGCGCCAGCGTGCGAGGTCGCCGGTGCGGTACATCCGCGCGTTGGGCTGGCCGCTGAACGGATCGTCGAGAAAGCGTTCGGCGGTCAGTTCCGGCCGGTTGAAGTAACCCCGCGCCACCCCGGCACCACCGACGTAGAGCTCACCGACCACGCCAATCGGCACCGGTCGCTGTCGGTCATCCAGCAGATAGGTCGTGGCGTTGCTCACGGGTTTGCCGATGTGCAGCGTCCGGCCCGGTTCGATGCGACCCGAGGTGGCGACCACCGTCGCTTCGGTCGGGCCGTAGTTGTTGATCACCTCGAACGTTTGCTCGCGATTGAACTGGCGCAGGCGATCACCGCCGATCAGCAGCGTGCGCAAAGTCGGATGTTCGAGGTGGCGGCTGAAGGCGTATTCGGCAATCGGCGTTGGCAGGAAACTCACGTCCAGCGGTTGCGCGCGCCACCAGTCGAGCAGCGCATCGATATCTTCGCCGCCGTCACGGGACGGCGCCAGGTGCAGGGTCGCGCCGACACACAGTGCGGGCCAGACTTCCCAGGCCATGGCGTCGAAACCGAAGCCGGCCAGGCTCGAGGTGTGGCCACCTGCGCCCAGGTCGAAAGCCGTGCAATGCCAGTCCACCAGATTCGACAGGGTCCGATGTTCGACCATCACG
The DNA here is from genome assembly GCF_026240005.1 of Pseudomonas sp. COW5. NCBI lineage: Bacteria > Pseudomonadati > Pseudomonadota > Gammaproteobacteria > Pseudomonadales > Pseudomonadaceae > Pseudomonas > Pseudomonas sp. COW5. The sequence continues at coordinate 6,225,733 of NZ_JAPHVP010000001.1, forward strand.
CCTTTGGGCTGGCCGGTGGAACCGGAGGTGTAGATCACGTAGGCCAGATGCGCGGTGGTCAGGCCCGAGACGTCGGGGTTGAGATCGTTGACCGGCCAGGTCCGCGAGTCGATGTCGATCAGCGGCACATTCAGCACCGGCAGACGTTCACGCAGATTGCTCTGGGTCAGGACCACGACCGGCGCACTGTCGCTCAATAAGTAGCTCAAACGTTCTGCAGGATGGGCCGGATCGACCGGCACATAACCGGCGCCGGACTTGAGGATTGCCAGCAGCGCGACCAGCGTGTCCAGCCCTCGACGGGCGACCAGCGCCACACGTTCATCGGGTTGCACACCCAGCCCGATCAAATGATGGGCCAGGGCGTTGGCCTTTCGGTTCAGTTGGGCATAGGTCAGCCGTTGTCCCTGGGATTCTGCAGCCACCGCATCCGGCCGCATCGCCGCTTGCGCTTCGATGCGCTGATGGAGGGTCAGCCCGTCGGGGTAATCGGCGCGGGTGTCATTCCACTCTTGCAGCAAGATCGACTCGGCCGGCAGGTTCAGACTGAAATTCCCAACCAGAAGCGAGGTGTCTTCAAGCCCCTGCTCCAGCACCCACAGCAATCGGCCGCACAGCGCCGCGATTTCATCCGCGTCAAAGTAGGCCTCGTTGTACACCAGGTACAAACTGTCCTCTTCGTCGCCACGGCTGCTCAACAGGTGCACGGACAGCGGCGTGCCCTCTTCATGGTTGGACACTTTGACCACCCGCCCCCGGGCCTCTCCGTACCGGTACTCATGGGCGTCCCGCTCGTAGGAGACGGTCACTTCGAACAGCTGTGAACGATCCTCGCGAAGCAGACCCAGCGCACGGTTCATCTCACTCAGGGGAAAACGCTGATGGCGGAAATCCTGTTTCAGCTCATCGCGCACGGCCTTGACCAGCGCACCGAACGCCTGCTCGCGCCCGAACCCCATGCGCACGGCGCTGACCTGGGTGAACAGCCCCAGTGTCGACTTGAAACGGGCCCCGGAGCGATTGAGCAACGGCAAGCCCACCACCCATTCATCACGCTGGCCGATGCGGCTGAAGTACACATGCATCGCCGCCAGCAGGAAGTGCAGCGCCGAAGCCCCGTACTCTGCGGCCACCTGCTTCATACGGTCGTGAAGGCTGGCCGGAAAGACCTGCGAGAAAATCCGCGTCGGTGCTGTCGCGCCGGCAAAGCGTTCCTGGTAGCGCGGCAACAACAGCGGCTCGGGAAGATGCCGGTATTTGTCCAGCCAGTACGCACGGTCACGCGCATAACGGGCGGACTCGTAATACCGTGCGTCGTCATGAATGAAGTCGACATAGGACGGCGCCGAGTCGGGCGGCCGTTGCCCGAGCGCCAGGGCGTTGTAGATTTCGTCGAGGGACTTGAGCATTTCGCCAAAGCCCCAGCCATCGACAATCAGGTGATGGGCCTGGAGCGAAAACCAATGGCAGCGGTCATCGAGACGGATCAGGCAGAAACGGAACAGCGGCCCGCCGTCCAGCGTGAACGGCTGTTCGATGCGCTCCTGGGTCAACCGGCGCGCCGCAGCCTCGGGCTCGGGATGGGCACTGAAGTCATGGAACGGCATCGGCACCGGCATCGATGGCGCAAAACGCTGCAACGGCAGACCGTGCTCACCGGCACCCAGCAACAGACTGGTGCGCAGGGCGTCATGCCGGGCCACGAGGCCTTCAAGGGACGCGTGCATCAACGCGGGATCAAGGACACCGGTCATCTCGACATAACCACCGATGTTGTACACCGGCGAATCCCCCTGACGCAGTTGATCGAGCCAGATGTCACGCTGGGCAGCGGTCAGCGGGAAGGCTTCGGAAATCGCGGACAGACCGTCCGCCGCATCGGCAGCAAATTGGTTCATAAGATCCGTCTCATGTGATTTGGCGCGTATTCAAGCATCGGCCCCGAAACCCGCATGACACGTGAAACCCGGACAACTCCCCCCTCTTTGCCCCGCCCCGAGGGGCGCCAGCCCCGGACAAGTCAGTTATTCCCCCGAAAGTTCGGAAAGAAATGGCTGAAAATCCTGTAGGACAATCGCCACACGCTGTTACCGACCAGCGCCTCGCAAATGTGGGACGCGGCGGTCCGAGCCCCGGATCTCGGGGTTCCGACTAGACCGTACAGTCACGGACTACGAGTCCTTACACATTGATCTGACAGAAACGTGACGCCATTTTTTCGGAATTAGTGGCACTTTGTGTCCCCGTTTTCCCCTACAGACGTAGGACAAATGCATAGGCTTAAATCCCGCTCCAGATCGATTTCAAGGAGAAACGCTGGTTGGCGGTTTCACAGGTGTATGCACGGCAGATGATTCGGCAATGGCTTTAAATCAGGGATGACAAGGATATGAATCTGACCGGCAGTCTTCGCAACATGGAAAACCCGCACTTCTACTGGCAACTGGGCGAATTGATCGCCAGTACGGGGAACGAACGATTCGCCTCCAACATGTTTCAGTTGGTCGACACCCTGGTGCCGGTCAACCGGGTGGATCTCAGCGAATGGACACTCGACGAGCGCGAGGCCAGCGTGGTCGAGATCAAGGCCCTGGGCAGCGCCGGTTTGCCGGATACCTTCCCGCCCCCGGACCCGCTGCAATGTCAGGACGATCATCCGCTGTTGCAGAAGATGATCGAGATGAATGACTCGCTGCTGATTCAACTCAAGGCCTCGCTGCAGCAACGACACCCGCACCATAGCGTCCACCAGTGCAATCTGGTGTCACGCACCTCCAACCGCCGCTGTGTCATCTCGTTCTGCCGCCCTCACACGCACCGGGTGTTTTCCCTGCCGGAGCTGTCGTTTCTCAAAAGCCTGTCCGACACCTTGTTGCCATTGATCGAGCGTCACGCGCAGATCCGTCGGCAAATCATCGCCCGACAACCGCGCCCACTTCAGGCCGATCAGGAGCAGACACCGTTGCAACAGGTGTTCGACGAGCGCCTGGCACTGGGCGACATCACCCTGTCAGTACGCGAGAAGGAAGTCTGCCTGGGCCTGCTGACCGGCGGCACCGTGCCGCAGATGGCCGAACGGTTGCGGGTCAAGAACAGCTCGATCGAGACCTACCTCAAGCGCGCGGCGGCCAAACTCGGGGTCAGCGGGCGTCACGGTCTGGCGAAATGGATGGCCGGGGCCTGATCCGGCGTTTTCTCATCACGGGCCTTCGCGCCCACTCCTATTTGTGAACGAGGCTGTTTGATGTCCAGGTTGCCGATCTCCCTGCTGTCCATGGCGTTGCTGATGGGCGGCTGCTCGCTGATTCCCGATTACCAGCGCCCGGCGTCACCCAGCGCGGCGCAGTATCCAAAAGGCCCCGCCTACCCTGCGCCAACCCGGACCACGACCGCTGTCGAGGACTGGCGCGGGCTGTTCAATGACCCGGCGTTACAGCAGTTGATCGAAAGCGCACTGGTCAATAACCGCGACTTGCGGGTGGCCGCGCTGAACGTCGAAGCATTCCAGGCGCAGTACCGCATTCAACGCGCCGATCTGCTGCCGGCGGTTTCAGCCAATGCCAATGAGCTGCGCCAACGGGTGCCGGCGAGCGTGACCAAAACCAAAGCGGCGATCACCTCGACCTACTCGGCGAACCTCGGCATCAGTGCCTACGAGCTGGACTTCTTCGGCCGGGTCCGCAGCCTCAGCGAACAGGCCTTGATGAGCTGGCTGGCCACCGAAGAAGCCCGGCGCAGCGCGCAACTGAGCCTGGTGGCCAATGTCGCCAATGCCTACCTGACCTGGCGCGCCGACCAGGAGTTGCTGGCCCTGGCCCAGGAAACCCTGGCCGCTGACGAGAAAAGCCTGCACCTGACCACCCGCAACCGCGAGGCTGGCAAATCTTCGGCGCTGGATCAGATCCAGGCGCAGACCAGCGTCGACAGCACCCGTGCCAGTCTTGCCCGCTATCAACGCCAGGTCGCCCAGGACTTGAACAGCCTGACCTTGCTGGTTGGTGCGCCGGTTCCGGAAACGCTGCCGGCACGACCACTGGCCAGTGATCTGGTGGCGCAAGTGCCGGCCGGGTTGCCGTCGGACCTGCTGCAACGCCGGCCGGACATTCTTCAGGCCGAATACAAGCTCAAGGCTGCCAACGCCAATATCGGCGCAGCCCGGGCGGCGTTTTTCCCCAGTGTCAGCCTGACCGCCAATGCCGGCACATCGAGTCGGGACCTGTCGGGGCTGTTCAAGGGCGGCTCCGGTGCCTGGACCTTCCAGCCGCAGATCAACCTGCCGATCTTCAACGCCGGCAGCCTGCGCGCCAGCCTCGATTACGCGAAGTTGCAGAAGGACATCACCGTCGCCGAATACGAAAAGACCATTCAGACCGCCTTCCAGGAAGTGTCCGACGGTCTCGCCGCACGGGAGACCTATCAGCAACAGCTACAGGCCCAGCGCGATCTGGTGCAAGCCACCCAGGACTATTACGACATGGCGCAGCACCGTTACCGGACCGGTGTCGACAGCAGCCTGACGTTTCTCGATGCCCAGCGTTCGCTGTTCAGTTCGCAGCAAGGTCTGATCTCCGACCGGTTGGCGCAACTGGTGGCGCAAGTGAACCTGTACACCGCACTGGGCGGTAGCTGGAGCCCGGTCGAACCGTCGCCGCAATAACCGCAGGTCATGTTTTCTTACACCTTTTGTCGCCAGATCTGACATCCGTCGGTGATCAAAAACCGACCTGCCGGTTCATTTTGGTATCATGCGCCGCTTTTACGGTTAACCCCCCGCCTGTCTTGCTGACCGGCGGGCTGCAAAAGGCGGTATTAGATGACGGCTTTGTTGACTCGCCGCAAGGTGCTTGCGGGAATGGGCGTGCTCGGTCTGGGCCTGCTCGCCGGCTGCGACACCCGTGGCCAACTGTCGTACAAGTACGGCAAGGATCTGAGCGACAAGATCCTCGGACGCACCTTCAAGCTCAAGGACACCGAAGGCAACACCGTGACGCTGTCGAGCTTTCGCGGCCTGATGCCGATGATTTTCTTCGGTTTCACCCAATGCCCGGCCGTCTGCCCGACGACCCTGGCCCGCGCGGCGAAAATCAAGAAGCTGATGGGCAAGGATGGCGACATCCTGCAAGTGGTGTTCATCACCCTCGACCCGGAGCGCGACACGCCCGAAATCCTCGACGCCTACGTCAAGACCTTCGACCCGAGCTTCGTCGCCCTCTACGGCACCCTCGAGGAAACCAAGGCCACCGCCAAGGAATTCGACGTCTTCTACGAAAAAGTCCCTGCCGGCGACACCTACACCCTGTCGCACACGTCTACCAGTTATGTCTACGACACCCGCGGCAACCTGCGCGTGGGTCTGTCCCAATCGCTTTCTGCACAAGAGTGTACGGAAGATTTGCAAACCGTCATGGAGGTCTGCTGATGAACCCTTTCCTGAACAACATCAAACGTGCCGCACTGGGCCTGTCCCTGCTGGGCCTGGCCTTCCAGGTTTCGGCGCAGACCACGGTCGATGACGCCTGGGTCCGTGCAACCGTACCAAGCCAGTCGGCCAGCGGCGCGTTCATGACCGTCACCGCCGACAGCGACAGCAAGCTGCTCAGTGTTGCATCGCCCGTGGCCAAGAACGTGCAGATTCACGAAATGACCATGAAGAACGACGTGATGAGCATGGGCCCGGTCAACTCGGTCGACCTGCCGGCCGGCAAGGCTGTGAAGCTCGATCCGAACGGCTACCACGTGATGCTGATGGGCCTGAATGGTCAACTGAAGGAAGGCGACACCGTGCCGCTGACCCTGACCGTGGAAAACGCCAAGGGCGAAAAACAGGCCATTGAAGTGCAGGCGCCGGTGCGCTCGCTGACCAACATGGAAGGCCACGATCACAGCAAGATGCATTGATCTGACTTTTCGGTAACAAAAAAACGGGGCGGCATGATCGACGATCATGCCGCCCCGTTTTCTTTCAGGACGACCTCGGTGAAAGCGCCCGTCAGGCCTCATCGGGCCACTTCAGGCACCTGCTGACACCACTTGATCGTACGCAGCGCCTGCTCCTGCGGCAGGAGTGCATAGCGGAAAAAATAATGGGCGCCCGAATAGTAAGCGTCACTCACCTCCCCGACCGTATGAGCATCATTGAACGCCGACGGACTGGTCTGATCAGCGATGAAATAGACCTTGCCGTTTTCAACATCGAGATCAAAACGCGAGTCCGCTTTGCCACTGCCTATCGAGGGCGACGTCGACTCGACTCGATAACGACCGGCAGGAACGCGGGTCTTGAAATAGCCCCCGGACGGCAAAACCCCGACCACTTTGTCATTGAGTTCAATGGTGGCTGTCACAAAGTAGGCGACGCTCGCGGTCGGTCTGTAAAAGTACAACGTTGCCTGATCCGGCTGCGCCGGATCAGGGGCCGTGAAGAACGGCTGGCCCTTGAGGTCAGGCCCGGTACTGCACCCGTTCAGCAAAGTCAGGGTGGCGAGCAGACAGGCCCGGATCAGCGTAAAGCATTTCATGATGGTTCAACCCCTTAACGAAAACACGTACAGCGCTGTTGCACAGCGCTTTAAAACTTGCAGAGTCCCTTGCCGTTGTCTTCGGCATCCGAGGTGGGCCATGGCTCGAAAGCACTTTCGGCGGTCAGATTGGTGATCGTCCGTTTTGCGAGCATCGGGTACTTGTGCTTCAAGGCTTCTACTGTCTTGCCATCATTGTTCACGTTGGACAGGCAGTAAGTCAGGGAATTGGCGTACAGATCCCCGATGTAGAGCGTCTGCCCGGCCTTCACGTGGAACACGACAGGAGACGGGCGTGCAACGGCACGGCCGAAGTAGAACTGATAGCGCCAGTCGGTAAACTCATACCGGCCGGGCGGCACTTCGTACATGAACAGATTGCCCAGCAGATTGCGCGACCGTCGATCGTCGTCATTGTTGAGCGTCCTCAACTCGATGCTTGCACCGGACTCTTCAAGCTGTCGGATATTGACGATCAATCCATGGGGCTGCGTGAGATAACCTTCGGTAATCGAACCTACGATCAACGCCTTGGCAGGATCGGGCGCCCGGCTTCCGTCAAAGCGCGCCGTCGAGCACCCGTTCAAAAACGCTACGCCGAGCAGCACCGCTCCCCACCCGGCAAACTTGCAGAAAACTTTCCGTAGCATGTTGCTCCCATGACGATCAAATGATTCAAGAGAAGCGTCGATCCACTCGATTCGGCGCTCTTAGGTCACAGGTATCGTCCTGGGAGAAACAATCTTGAATCGTTCAGCTTTCAATCTGTCCCTCCCAAAGACCGCGCTCTGTGGATGATCGACCACTTGCTCGCTGCCACCAGCTGGTCGAAAGGCTGAACATGAATCAAAGGCGCATTAAACAGCCTGAAACAATTCATCCCTCCGCTCCATTGCCCCCGGAAATTGCTGCCCCTGCCGCTCGCAGGAACGCAGATCAGGGCTACAAGCCATTCACAGGTCTGCACACTGGCTTTCGGCGCCGGATCAGCCATGCGTTTAAAAAGGCGATCAGACAGCCCACCCTTGGTATCATCGCGCACACTTTTATGACGGTTTGATGGCTGGAAGGTCTTTTTGTGAGCGCTCTTTTTCAACGGCTTCGGCACCCCGACGCCCGTCTTCTTTCTCTGGTTTTTCTGGTATTGATCGTACCGGTATGCCTGCGTGCGGCACTCGGTTGGTCGAGTCTGTTCGGTTATCTGTCGGACCTGGCCATCGGCAGCCTGCTGGTGGTTCTGTTGCACCGCAGGCCGTGGTGGCTGGCCCTGCCGGTGCTGCTGTTCTGGGGTCTGCTGGCGGTGGCGACGGCGGAACTGGTCAGTGCAGTCGGGCGCCTGCCCAACCCCCAGGACCTGCATTACCTGATCGACCCGCAATTCGTCGAGAACTCAACCGGCGGCGGCTTCGCCCATCCGGGAGTGGCCGGTGCATTGCTGCTGGGCCTGTTGATGTGGCTGGCGACGCAGTGGGCAAACCGCGGAACGCTGGCGCCGGCCCTGCCTCGCGCCATGTGGTCGGCACCGGTGTTGCTGTTCGCCGCCCATTGGGGCGCACAGAATCTTTCGCCGAGCGACGCCGACCCATGGCGTCTGTACAACCTGCCGCATCAGTTGCTCGCCGCGCAGGTGGCCGACGCGCAGATGCAGGCCGAAGAATGGCTGGAAGGTGGCAGCGAAGTACCCGCGCCATCGATGGCCGGGCTCACCGACCTCGACTTGAACGGCCACTCGTTACTGGCCGCTAAAGGCCAGGCGCGCAACGTGCTGATCGTTACCGTCGAAGGCATTCCCGGCGCCTACATCCGCGCCAATCGCGAGGCCGTCGGCAGCCATTATCAGGAAGACCTGATGCCCAAGCTCAGTCGCTGGGCCGAGCGCGGCATGAACACGCCGGACTACGTGCTGCACACGCACCAGACCATTCGCGGCCTGTACGCCATGCTTTGCGGCGATTACGACAAGCTCAACAACGGCACGCCCAAAGGCGTGGAAATGCTGACCCAGAACGAACGCAACCAGGCCTGTCTGCCGGCTCAGTTGCGCCAGCACGGTTTCAGTACTCACTACCTGCAAGGCGCCGGCCTGCGCTTCATGGCCAAAGACAAGATCATGCCGCACATCGGCTTCGATGCGACCCATGGCCTGGAGTGGTTCACCAACGCCAACTACCTGGAATTCCCGTGGGGCAAGGACGACAAGGCCTTCTTCGAAGGCGCACTGGGTTACGTCGGCCAACTGAAGAAACAGAAAAAACCCTGGATGCTGACCCTGCTGACCGTCGGCACCCATCAGCCCTACTCCGCGCCGGAAGACTACCTGCAACGCTACGACACGCCGAAACAGGCCGCCGTCGGTTATCTGGACGATGCCCTGGACCAGTTCCTCAGCGGCCTCGAACGTCAGGGCGTGCTGAAAGACACGCTGGTGGTGATCACCTCGGACGAATCCCATGGCATCGATGGCGTGCGGCTCGCCTCGTCCTGGGGCTTCAACCTGACCCTCGCACCGGAACAGGCCCAGTTGCCGCACCTGAACGCCGGGGTCTACGGGCATGTCGATCTGAGCGCATCGATCCTCGACTACTTTGAACTGCCGGTGCCTGCTGCACTGAGCGGCCGTTCGCTGTTTCGCGACTACGACACCGGTCGCGAAATCATGTCGTTCACCAACGGCAAGCTGCGCTACCACGACGGCCACGGCATCCTGACCGAATGCGACATGCCGCGACGTTGCCGCGCTTATGCCAGCGAAGGTTTCATTGCCGAAAGCGCCACCTTCAAGGGCAATGCCAGCGGCCAGAATGCGCGGCAGATTGCGGCCCGCGCCGATGCACTGGACCTGTCGCTGCTGCGCACTCCGCTGAACCAGCGCTACCAGTTCGGCAGCGACAACGTCATCCCGCTGCAAGCGCAGATCAAGGATGACTGGGCCGACAACCTGATCGGCGCGCAGTATCTGGAAATGCCCAAGGGCTCGCACACCCGCGTGCGCCTGACCGTGCGTTCGATGGACCCGCAACAGGCGGCGTACATCCAGCTCAAGGCCAAGGAGTTCGAGCAGGACGTGCAACTGGGCCTGCCGTCGGAAATGGTCGCCACGGCGGACCAGCCGCTGGAAATGGATTTCAGCTTCGACAACCCGCAACCGCGCAAGGCTTTCTCGTTCCACTTGCTGGGTTATGGGCTGGGTGCGGTGGAGGTCACGGATTTCAGCGTGATCACCGAGCTGCCGGGGCAACAGGATCTGCGGGAGGAACTCCCGGAAGACGACACCGCTCAATCGAGCTGATGCCGACGCCAGCGTCACGCGGTTCGCGGTTCGCGGTTCGCGGTTCGCGGTTCGCGGTTCGCGGGACGCTGGCGAAAGATCGCGGGGAATGATCAGAACGTAGTGCGCAGGCCGACCTGAATGCTTCGCCCTTCTGCCGGCGCAATGTCGCGCAGGATCGAGCTGGCGTAGCGCACGGTCTGGTTGGTCAGGTTCTCGGCATTGACGAAGGCCAGCCATTTGCTCTGGCCAACGTCGAAGTGATACCCCACATTCGCACCCAGCGTGGTGTAGCCATCGGTGCTGCTTTCATTGTCCGGCACCCGATGCTGGGAACTGGCGTGCTCCACATCGATCCGCGCCTGCCAGCGATCCAGCTCCCACAGCAGCCCGGTGTTCAAGCGCAGCGGCGCAATGCGCGGCAGATCCTGGCCGTTGTCGAGGTTCTTGGCCCGGGTGTAGTCGCCCGACAGTTCCAGCGCGAACTTGCCGTAGGCGCTCTCGCCGAGCTGCCAGCGATCCTGGGCTTCGATGCCGCTGAAGCGCGCACGAACACCGGAATAGGCGTATTCGGGAATGCCGGCGGCGTCTTCTTCACCTTCATCATTGAGCGTGCGCCCGGTGCCGAGCAGACCGATGTAATTGGAGAAGTGGCTGTAGAACACGCCGACGCTGCCCTTGTGCGTGCCATTGTCGAAACGCAGGGCCAGATCGCTGGAAACGGCTTTCTCTTTCGACAGACCCGCATCCCCGACTTCGAAAGTGCCGGTGGCGACGTGGGCGCCATTGGCGTACAGCTCGTAGAACGTCGGCGCCCGCTCGGTGTAGCCCAGCGTGGCGGCAACCGACCAGACCGGCGTCAGCGTGTAGACCGCCCCGGACGACAGGCTGCCGGCGGTGAAACTGCTGGAGCGGTCGGCATTGGCGAAACGCTCGTTGCCTTTGGCGTCCGGGTCGACCGTGGTGTGTTCCAGGCGACCTCCGAGGGTGAACAGCAGGCGATCCGTGGCTTGCAGCTCTTCCAGAATGAACAGTGCGCCGGCATTGGTATCGGTGTGCGGCACGAAGGCTTCTTCGCCCAGCGCCGAGAACTCATTGCGGCTGACCTGCGCGCCAATCACCCCGTTGAACGGCCCCAACGGCTGGTGACGAGCCTCGACCCGCGCTTCGTAACCCTTGTTCTTGAACGTGGTGCCGACCTCGCCGACCTCGATTTCGCGATGCTGATAATCGGTGTAACCGGCGTCGAACTTGACCGAACTGAACGGCCCTTGGAGGTTGCGGATTTCCGAGGCGAACGCGTAGTGCTCCTGCTGCATGCGAATCCGCACGTCGTCTTCGGCCGGCGAGCCGTAGTTGGAGTCGTAGTTGCTGTAAGACAGCCCCGCGTACCCGTCGTCCCAGGTGTACGAACCGCCCACCGCGCCACCGTCCTGGCGACCGTCGCTATTAGCCAGGCGATGCTTGCTGGAATCGCCATCGTCCCCCGCTCGTTCGCGGCTGCTTTTGGCGTAGCCGGGGATTTTCAGGTCGTTGAACTCGCGAGCGCTGGCGTCCAGGTGCAAGGCGAACTGACCGTTGCCGGCCTCGAGCTTCCCGGAGCTGCTGCGGGTGGTGTCGGCTCCGCCATAGCGCAGCTCGCCGGCACCGTGGATGCCGTCGATGGCTTCGGTCGGGATGCGGTTGTCGAAGGTATTCACGACCCCGCCGATAGCGCTGCCGCCATAGAGCAACGCGGCAGGGCCACGGACGATTTCGATGCGGTCAACGTTGATCGGGTCCAGCGGCACCGCGTGGTCGTAGGACAGCGACGAGGCGTCCAGCGCACCGACGCCGTTGCGCAGGATACGGATGCGATCGCCATCCTGTCCGCGAATGATCGGGCGACTGGCACCCGGCCCGAAGTAGGACGACGACACGCCCGGCTGCTTGTTCAGGGTTTCGCCCAGGCTGCCCTTTTGCTGCAGCGTCAGGTCATCACCGCTCAATACGGTCGTGGGCGAAGCCAGGGTCTGACTGCCCAGTGGATTACCGGTGATGACTTGCGGTTGCAGTTCAAGGGGTTCGGCAGCGAATGCGGGGGATGCGATCAGCAGCGCAGAGGCCAGCAGACTTTGCGGAAAGGAGGGAAAACGGGCTGACATTTCTAATATTCCGTAAGGCAGAAAGGAAGGGACCGATGCCACTGCCACACGGACATGTCAGTGACATCGATCAGATGAAATCATTTTTTATGTTATACAATAACATTTCTAATGGCCATCATGATTCTTCCCCGATGTATACAACAACCGCTCAAGGACGGGGCTTTCAGCACGCAGCATCGCCGCTTGCGAAAGGACGTCCTGCGTTTCTTCGAAAAAATCCTGAACAGACAGCGGTAAAAGACTTTGCCTATCAGCCACCAATAGTCGGCCTATTAGCTGACCTGCCCAGTCGGGTCTAGCCTTACTAATCCGAAGTCGGCACGAGCCGGCCGCAGAAGACCTGATAAGGACCCGAACATGGCAAATGAATCGAAATGCCCGTTCAATCACGCCGCCGGCGGTGGCACGACGAACCGCGATTGGTGGCCGAATCAACTGAACCTGAAAATCCTGAGCCAGCACTCGCCCGCCTCCGATCCGCTGGGCAAGGACTTCGACTACGCCAAGGCTTTCAAAAGCCTGGATTTCCAGGCCCTGAAACGCGATCTGACGGCGCTGATGACCGACTCCCAGGACTGGTGGCCCGCTGACTTCGGCCACTACGGCCCGCTCTTCATCCGCATGGCCTGGCACAGCGCCGGCACTTATCGCACCGCTGACGGCCGTGGCGGCGCCGGCTCCGGCCAGCAACGTTTTGCCCCGCTCAACAGCTGGCCGGACAACGTCAGCCTCGACAAGGCCCGGCGCCTGCTGTGGCCGATCAAACAGAAATATGGCCGCAACATTTCCTGGGCTGACTTGATCGTCCTCACCGGCAACGTCGCGCTGGAATCCATGGGCTTCAAGACTTTCGGATTCTCCGGCGGACGTCCCGATGTATGGGAACCGGACGAAGATGTGTACTGGGGTTCGGAGAACACCTGGCTGGGCGGTGACACCCGTTACGGCAAACACCCCGAAGCCATGCAGGAACCGGGCGACGGCACGCTGGTGGCCGAACCGGCCGAGCATGGCCATGAACAGAGCCGCACCAATCAGGGTGAACGCAACCTGGAAAACCCGCTCGCCGCCGTACAGATGGGCCTGATCTACGTGAATCCGGAAGGCCCCGAGGGTAATCCCGATCCGGTGGCCTCGGCCCGGGACATCCGTGAAACCTTCGGCCGCATGGCCATGAACGACGAGGAAACCGTCGCCCTGATCGCCGGTGGCCACGCCTTCGGCAAGACCCACGGTGCCGGCCCGGCCGATAACGTTGGCCCGGAACCGGAAGCCGCCGGTCTTGAGCTTCAGGGCCTGGGCTGGAAAAACAGCTTCGGCAGCGGCAAAGGTGCGGACACCATCACCAGCGGCCTGGAAGTGACCTGGACCACCACCCCGACCAAATGGAGCAATAACTATCTGGAAAACCTGTTCGGCTTCGAGTGGGAGCTGACCAAAAGCCCGGCCGGTGCCCACCAGTGGAAACCGAAAAACGGCGCCGGAGCCGGCACCATTCCCCATGCCCACGACCCGAACAAACGCATCGACCCGACCATGCTCACCTCTGACCTGGCCCTGCGCTTCGACCCGGCCTACGAGAAGATTTCGCGGCGCTTCCTGGCCAATCCCGATCAACTGGCCGATGCCTTCGCCCGGGCCTGGTACAAACTGATCCACCGCGACATGGGCCCGCTGTCACGCTATCTCGGCCCGGAAATGCCGCAGGAAGAGCTGCTGTGGCAAGACCCGATTCCCGAGGCCAGCCATCCACTGATCGACGACAGCGATATCAGGGCGTTGAAAGGCAAAGTGCTGGCGTCGGGACTGTCCGTTTCGGAACTGGTCTCCACCGCCTGGGCTGCTGCTTCGACCTTCCGTGGTTCAGACAAACGCGGCGGCGCCAACGGCGGACGTCTGCGTCTGGCACCACAACGGTTCTGGCAGGCCAACCAGCCCGAGCAACTGGACAAGGTGCTCAAAGCCCTCGAAAGCATTCAGAACGAGTTCAACGCCGGCGCATCGGGCAAAAAAGTCTCGCTGGCGGACCTGATCGTGCTCGCCGGCAATGCCGGGGTCGAACAGGCGGCGAAAAACGCCGGCCATTCGGTCACGGTGCCCTTCTCGCCCGGCCGTACCGATGCGACTCAGGAGCAGACCGACGTCGAGTCGTTCGGCTTCCTTGAACCGCACACCGATGGCTTCCGCAACTACGCTGCCAGCACCTATCGCGTGCCGGCCGAAGCGTTGCTGATCGACAAGGCGCAACTGCTGACGCTTTCGGCGCCAGAACTCACCGTACTGGTTGGCGGCCTGCGCGTGCTGGACACCAACGTCGGCAAGACGAAGCACGGCGTGTTCACCGACAAGCCCGGTGTACTGACCAACGACTTCTTCCGCAACCTGCTGGACATGGGCGTGGAATGGAAACCGACGTCCAAGGCGGCGGATGAATTCGAAGGCCGCGACCGCAAGACCGGCAATGTGAAATGGACAGGCACACGGGTCGATCTGGTGTTCGGTTCCAACGCGATACTGCGGGCGCTGGCCGAGGTGTATGCCAGCTCCGATGCGAAGGAACAGTTCGTCAACGACTTCGTTGCCGCGTGGGCGAAGGTGATGGATCTGGACCGGTTTGATTTGCACCAGTAAGGTTTTTTAACCACCCACAAAAAACGCCGCTCATTGAGCGGCGTTTTTATCGGTTCGACTGAAATCCTGTGATGAAGCGAAGATCTTACCCCCTCACCCCAGCCCTCTCCCCCAAGGGGGCGAGGGGGAAAGGGAGTCGATCTCCGTTGTTTTCAGAACTGGAGTTCGACTCAACAGATCAGGTCGATGTTGCTCGACAGAACAACTCGGTCAGTCCCCTCTCCCCTTGGGAGAGGGTTAGGGTGAGGGCTGGATCTAAAGTTGAAACACCACCTTAAGACCAACCCCAATCAACCACCCTCAAGCCAAGCTTTTGCTCACAACCTCATACACATCACTGGACAGCTGCCCCGATGCCAGAATCCGCTCCAACTCCCCCTTCATCAGCGCCTGACGAGCGCTGTCGTATTTACGCCAGCGAGTCAGCGGCGCCAGTTGGCGCGAAGCGATCTGCGGGTTGAAGCCGTTCAGCTCGATCACCAGATCCGCGAGGAAGCGATAGCCAGAGCCATCCGCCGCGTGGAAGTTGATCAGGTTCTGCCCGGCGAACGCACCGACCAGCGCACGCACCTTGTTCGGGTTCTTGATGTTGAACGCCGGGTGCTGCATCAGCGCTTTGACCCGCGCCAGACCGCCCGGCAAGGTGCTGCCGGCCTGCACGCTGAACCACTGATCCATGACCAGCGGATTGTCCTTGAAGTGCTCGGCGAAACTGGCCAGGGCCTTGGCCTTCTCGGCGTCGAACGGCGAGTTGACCAGCACCGCCAGCGCAGTCAGGCGCTCGGTCATGTTGTCACAGGCGTCGAACTGCTCCAGCGTTGCCGCCAGCACTTCAGGCTTGCCGCTGAGCATCAGGTACGACAGCGCAATGTTCTGCAACGCGCGACGGGCGAAATGCTCGGCCTCGGCCACGTACGGGGTCTTTTTCGACAGTTCGCGGTTGGCCTGATAACGCTGCCACAGGGCCTCGAACAGGTTGTCCGCCAGTTGCTGACGGGCGAACTCGCGGGCGGTGTGGATTGCGTCCACGTCAGCCACTTCGCTGATTTCGGTCAGGTAGGCTTCGCTTGGCAGCGAGAGCATTTCCGCGACCATCGCCTGATCCAGCGTCTGATCAGCCAGCACGGTGCGCAGGGCCGAAATCAGACGCGGGTCGAGCACCAGGCTTTCGCCCTTCTGCTGCTGGCCGATCAGTTCCTGCAACACCTGCACCGACAGTTGCTGGCCGGCATCCCAGCGGTTGAAACCGTCGCTGTCGTGCTGCATCAGGAACATCAGTTGATCACGGTTGTACGGGAAGCTCAGTTTCACCGGTGCCGAGAAACCACGCAACAAGGACGGCAGCGGCTGTTCGGCGATGTCGACGAAGGTGAAAGTCTGTTCGGCTTCGGTCACCGAGATCACCCGGCTCGTGCCTTGGGCCGAGGCTTCGCCGGCCAGACGCAAGGCAATCTCGTTGCCCCGGCTGTCGAGCAGGCCCAGTTCCACCGGGATCACGAACGGCAGTTTTTCAACCTTGTCCGGGGTTTCCGGGCAGCTCTGGCGGAAGGTCAGGCTGTAGGTTTTCGCGGCGGCATCGTAAGACTCACTCACCGCCAGTCGCGGTGTGCCTGCCTGGCTGTACCAGCGCTTGAACTGGGTCAGGTCGACGCCGTTGGCATCTTCCATGGCCTTGATGAAGTCGTCGCAGGTCACGGCCTGGCCGTCGTGGCGTTCGAAGTACAGGTCGCTGCCCTTGCGGAAGCCTTCGGCGCCCAGCAGGGTGTGAATCATGCCGACCACTTCCGAGCCCTTTTCGTACACGGTCAGGGTGTAGAAGTTGGAAATCTCGATGAAGCTGTCCGGGCGCACGGCGTGGGCCATGGGACCTGCATCTTCGGCGAACTGGTGGGTACGCAGGTACGCCACGTCCTGAATGCGCTTGACCGTGGCCGAGTTCATGTCGGAAGAGAAACCGGCATCGCGGAAAACGGTGAAGCCTTCCTTGAGCGACAACTGGAACCAGTCGCGGCAGGTCACGCGGTTGCCCGACCAGTTGTGGAAGTATTCGTGGGCGACGATTGCCTCGACCCGCTGGTGCGCAGCGTCGGTGGCGGTTTCGGCGCGGGCCAGCACGGCGCTGGAGTTGAAGATGTTGAGACCCTTGTTCTCCATGGCGCCCATGTTGAAGTCGTTCACGGCGACGATCATGAAGATGTCCAGATCGTACTCGCGACCGTAGACCTCTTCGTCCCAGCGCATCGACTTCTTCAGACTGTTCATGGCGTGCTGGCACTTGTCGATGTTTTCCGGCTCGACATAAATGCGCAGCGCCACGTTGCGCTCGGTCATGGTGGTGAAGCTGTCTTCAACGCACCACAAGTCACCGGCCACCAGCGCAAACAGGTAGGCCGGCTTCATGAACGGGTCTTCCCAGGTCGCCCAGTGCCGGCCGTCTTCGCCGGGCCCGCTGGCGATCGGGTTGCCGTTGGAGAGCAGCACCGGATAGCTGTGCTGCTCGGCGACCACCGTGGTGGTGAACTTGCTCATCACGTCCGGGCGGTCGAGGTAATAGGTGATCTTGCGGAAACCTTCGGCCTCGCACTGGGTGCAGAACATCGTGCCGGACTTGTACAGGCCTTCCAGCGCGGTGTTGGTTTCCGGGTGGATCCTGACGCTGGTGTCGACCGTGAAGGTTTCGCTCTTCGGCTGCAGGGTCAGGTGATTCTCGGTCAACTGGTAGTCGGCAGCGCTCAGTTCCTGGTCGGCCAGGGTCACCGAGAGCAATTCCAGCTGCTGGCCATCGAGCACCAGCGGCGGCAGGCCCGGGCCACGGGCCGGGTTGCGGCGCATCACCAGTTGCGCGTGGACCAGACTGTGGTCCTCGAACAACTCGAAGGTCAGGTGTGTTTCATCGATCAGGTACTCGGGCGCCTGATAGTCCTTCAGGTAAATCATCTTCGGTTGTTCGGTGCGCATGCTGAAGTCCTTATTGATGCACGGCGAGCTGATAGGCCGTGTACTTGCGAATGTTGATCACGCCGGTGTCGAAGATCAGGTACTGACCCTTGATCCCCAGCAGCGTGCCTTCGGCAATCGGGTTCTTGTCCAGGTTGAAGCTGACGATCTTGGCCGGGTACTGCTCGACCGGGTAACGGATTTCCAGCGGCTCGACGTCGGTGACCGGCTGAATCGCCTGCAGGCCGAAACGCTCCTGCAAGCCCTGCAAACCTTCGGCGCAGCTGTCGAACAGCTGATCGCGCACCTGCGCCAGATCCACCGCCGCTGCGTCGCCCTTGAGCAGCGCGCGCCAGTTGGTCTTGTCCGCCACCTGACTGCGGAACAGGTCTTCAACGAAACCGGACTGCTGGCGCGTGGCGACGCGAATGATCGGCAACGCCTGACTGGCGCCCTGATCGAGCCAGCGGGTCGGCAGTTGGGTGGCGCGAGTGATGCCGACCTTGATCCCCGACGAATTGGCCAGGTAGACGACATGGTCGGTCATGCAGAACTTCTCGCCCCACTCCGGTTCCCGGCAGGTGCCGGCGTCGAAATGGCAGCGCTCCGGGCTCATGATGCACACATCGCACTGGGCCAGTTTGGTCATGCACGGGTAGCAGTAACCCTGACTGAAACTGGTCTTGGTCTTGCGTCCGCAATGGGTGCAGTGAATCGCCCCCAGGTATTCCAGACGCACCGTCGTGCCGATCAACGGGTTGACCGGCACCTCGACGTCATCCAGACGAAACGCGTATTGCACGTTCGGCCCGTCCAGGCGCGCCGACATTTTGCTGATTGCACCGCGGCCAATCTCGATCAATGGATGGCGTCCGACTTGAACAGGATGTTCGGCACTTCGATCGACTTCGACGCACACTCCTGCGGGCCCATGTAACCGGTGCGCTCTTCTTCGGGCAGGTTCTGGATTTCCCAGGCGATCATCGCCTGCAGCGACAGCTCGCGCTGTTCGGCGGTGAGCTTGCCACCGTCGGACCATTTGCCGATCTCCACGGCCAGTTTCAGGCTCTGGTAGATATCCGGGGTGATGTTCTTGATCAGGTCGTTAAAAGAGGACATCAGGGTCTCCGTGCTCTTTATTCAAAAATTCAGGCGGCCAGTTTACGGCGGTTGTACAAACCGCCCAACAAACCGGTGAAGCATCCGATGAGTAACCCGCCGACGTGGGCGGCATTGGCGATCTGGCCGAAGCCGATCATCGAGATCAGCCCGGACATGCACACCAGCAGCCACACCAGCATCATCACCAGCACGCCGCGGGGTAGACGATAGGCCGGGTTCGGCGCCAGCAGCTGGAAGATCCAGCAGTGGCCAAGCAGCCCGTAAAGCACGCCGGACAGACCGCCGAACAGGCTCGGGCCGCTCCAGGCAAACTGTGCGTAGTTGGAAACGAGGCTGAACAGCAGCGTGAGGCCGATCAGGTTGATACTGCCCTGGCGCGACTCGATGCGCCGCCCCAGTTCCCAGTACCACATGCCGTTCATGGCCAGGTGCAGGATGCCGAAGTGGATCAGCATCGGCGTGAACAGGCGCCACCACTGCCCTGCCGCCAGGCTGTCGGCCAGTGAGGTGAAGTGGATGTAGTCGCCGACCACGCGGAAATCGAGGAAGGTCAGCCAGCGCATCGTGTCGAGGTTGTCGCCCAGATACGTCAGGCCGCCGACCAGCAGGCTCAGCAACAGGATGAACCCGGTGGCCTTGGCGTGTTTCAGTTGCTCGGCGAAGCTCGGCCGCTTGATGGTCGGCGCCACCGGAATGTCCAGTTGCTGATCCGGATCACCTGCCGGGAAGCGTTCGTACAGAGAACGCACGTCTTCGCTGATTTCCGACGGCACCCACAACACCTGCTCGCCCGACTCTTCGCTGACGCGGTGTGGCACCTGCATGCGTTGCAGCAGTTTGACGAAACCGCTCAGGTCCGCCGCCAGTGGCAGACGCAATACCGCTACCGCGCTCATCGCAGCACCTCCGGCCGCTCGACATCGACCCAGACAAATTTATGTGGATCCAGGCGGGTTTCCTGATCCAGACGATAAGCCACCAGTTTGCCGTAGAGCACGGCGCTGTAATCCAGGCACGCGAGGTTCGGGCGGATCGGCGCCGGTTTGCCGCTGCGCCAGTAGTGACCGACGAACAGCAACGGCTCATCGACGCCGTAGCGCAGCAGGGAATTCTTTTCGCTGGAGGTCAGCGGCTTCTGCGCCACCGGTTCCGGCAGTGCATCGGGCTGGAACACGATGTCGCCGTAGGTCTGCGGATCGTCTTCCCAGAACTTGGTGCGGAAGAACGAGCGCACCAGACCATCGCCACTGGTCATGGTCAGGCCATCCGGCAGGCGCATGTCGGTGCCGCGCAGCAGGCGATCGAACACCGTGCAGGCAAAGCTGCCCGGTACGGCAGAAGCCTGTAGGAAGTGCTCATCGATGCAGCCATCGGGGAACAGCGCGCGCAACGGCTCGATCAGGCCGGCATCCCAGCAGGCATGCACGACCCGGAAGCGTCCGGCGTCGACAAACAGCGGCAACTCATAGAACCAGCGCTGGAAGTCGTGCCAGTCACCGGGATGGTCTTCGAACTGGGTCAGGGTTTCGTGCAGCAAACGGGCGTGGCGCGGCGTGTGCTCGCGCACGAACTGCTTGCCGCTGCCGGGCGGTGCCGGTGTGCTCCAGCCCAGGGCGTTGAATTCGTGGTTGCCCATGATGCACAAGGCCTGGCCGGCCTCGACCATGTCGTGGACGATATGCAGCGCCTCGCGGATCCGCGGGCCACGGTCGATGATGTCGCCGACGAACACGGCCATGCGCGAAGGATGCCGCCAGACCCCGCCCTGCTTGTGATAACCGAGACGGTCCAGCAGGTGTTCCAGGGTCAGGGCGCATCCGTGCACGTCACCGATCAGGTCATAACTGCGCGCGGGATCGAGCATCAGTCGCCTCCACCACCCAGCTTGCTGCCCCAGCCGAGTTTGGTGCGGCAGACCTCGTAGTAGTTGTGGTCGAGCGGATGGATCAGCCGCAGCTTCTGCGCTTTCTTGCTGACGGTGATGGTGTCGCCCGGCGCGCAGGTGAAGTGGTTCTGCCCGTCGCAGGAGACTTGCGGGTAGATCTGCATATCTTTGGACACGACGATTTTCAGCTCACTGTTGCCATCGACCACGATCGGTCTACCCGACAAGGTATGGGGGTACATCGGCACAATCACAATAGCGTCGAGCTTGGGATGCATGATCGGGCCGCCGGCGGACAATGCGTACGCGGTGGAGCCGGTCGGCGTGGCGACGATCAGGCCGTCGGCCTTCTGGCTGCAGACGAACTGGCCGTCGATGTACAGCTCGAACTCGATCATCCGCGTCGATTTGCCCGGGTGCAGCACCACGTCATTCAGCGCATCGCCCTGGCCGATGGCCTCGGCGTGCCGGCGGACTTCGGCCTGCAGCAGGAAGCGGTTTTCCACCAGATAGTGGCCGTCGAGTACTTCGGCGACCTTGATTTCCAGCTCGTCCGGGCGGATGTCGGTGAGAAAGCCGAGGCTGCCACGGTTGATCCCGAGCACCGGAATGTTGTGCTTGGCCAGCGCCCGGGCCGCACCGAGCAGGCTGCCGTCACCGCCGACGACGATGACCATGTCGCAGACTTCGCCGAGCATCTTGCGCGAGGAGGTTTGCAGGCCATGGCCGGGCAGGACTTCGGCGATAGTGTCTTCGAGGATCACATGCAGGTGACGATCGAGCAGAAAGCGTTTCAGTCGGCGGACGGTATCCAGCACCTGGGAACTGCCCAGGCGACCGATGATGCCGATATTACGAAATTGCTCCATGGGACTCCTGCTGGGGCTGCGACGGCGAAAACGACGATTATGGGCGAAAGCGCCGGATAGACAAAACCCTTTCAGCCCGAGAGTGCGCCTGCGTTTAAGGCTATGCTCGCAAGATGATCCTATTTCCCGATTTGCTCCAGTTGCCCCATCAGTTGCACCACCCGGAAGTGCGCGATCTGGCGTGGGTGATCCTCGCCCCGCCGATGCTCGCCGCCACGCCGTGGCCGCAACGTCATCCGCTGGCCGGCAGCGACTGGGTGCACGACCCTGAACGGCTGGCGCACTGGCTGCACCGGCTCGACCGTGACAGTTACGGCCTGCTGCAATGGCTGTCCCAGGCTCGCACCCGGCGCCTGGGCCTGTATTACGAACGGCTGTGGCAGTTTGCCGTGGAGCATGCGCCGGGGATCGAACTGATCGCCGCCAACCTGCCCATCCGCCGCGAAGGCCACACCCTCGGCGAACTCGACATGCTGCTGCGCGACCGTGACGGCGTGCATCACCTGGAACTGGCGATCAAGCTCTACCTCGGCCCGCAGAACGGTGACGGCCGCGATCCGGCGCAGTGGCTCGGCCCCGGCTGCCATGATCGCCTGGACCGCAAACTGGCCCATCTGAGCGAACACCAGTTACCGATTTCAGCCCGCCCGGAAAGCCGTGAGGCCCTGGCGGCGCTGGATATCGAGTCGTTCAGTGCGCAGTTGTGGCTGGGCGGTTATCTGCTGTATCCATGGCCCGGGCAGTCCGAATCACCGGGAGGTGCCCATCCGCAGCATTTGCGCGGCAGCTGGTTGCATCAAAAGGACTGGCCGACGTTTGTCGCCCAGCGCCCGGCCGGACGCTGGCAACCCCTGCCCCGCCACGCGTGGCTGGCGCCGGCGCACTACCCGGCGGATCAGGCCTGGAGCCACGAGCAGTTGCGCGCCTGGCTCGATGAGCTCGAACCGCTGGCCCCGGCCCAGTTGATGGTGCGCCTGACCGAGAATGCCCGGGGCGAATGGGAAGAAGCCGAGCGGCTGTTTCTGGTTTCGGATCTGTGGCCGAACGTGCCCGGCCAATCCTGATTTTTGTACCGTTTGATCCGGCCCCTTCGCGAGCAAGCTCGCTCCCACAGTGGAATGCATTTCAAATGTGGGAGCGGCGGTGCGACGATTCGACTTGCTCGCGAAGGGGCCGACTCGGTCTAAATGGAAAGTCTCACGGCGAGTGCCGCCAACGTAACCAAAAGAACCGGCACCGTCAGCACAATCCCGACCTTGAAGTAATAGCCCCAGCCGATCCGGATATCCTTGCGCTCCAGCACATGTAGCCAGAGCAGAGTCGCCAGACTGCCGATCGGGGTGATCTTCGGCCCCAGGTCGCTGCCGATCACGTTGGCGTAGATCATCGCCTCTTTCACCACACCGGTCGCCTGACTGGCATCGATCGACAGCAAACCGATCAGCACCGTGGGCAGATTGTTCATGATCGACGACAACAGCGCCGTCAGCACGCCAGTGCCCATGGCCGCGCCCCACACGCCATACCCGGCAAAGGCATTCAGCCAACCGGCCAGATGACCCGTCAGCCCGGCATTCCGCAGACCGTAGACCACCAAATACATGCCCAGGGAGAAAATCACGATCTGCCACGGCGCTTCTTTCATCACCTTGCGCGTGGAAATCTTGTGCCCGCGAGCAGCGATACCCAGCAACAACGCCGCGCAAACAGCCGAAATGGCGCTGATCGGAATCCCCAGCGGCTCAAGGGCAAAACAGCCCACCAGCAGAATCAGCAACACCGCCCAGCCGGCGTAGAACGTGGCCTTGTCGTGGATCGCCGTCTCCGGATGCTCCAACTGTTCAGGATCGTAGGCTGTCGGAATATCGCGGCGGAAGAACCACAACAACACCGCCAGCGTGGCCGCGACGCTGACAAAGTTGACCGGCACCATCACCGCCGCATAGCGATTGAAACCGATGTGAAAGAAGTCGGCCGAAACGATGTTGACCAGGTTCGACACCACCAGCGGCAGGCTCGCGGTGTCGGCAATGAAGCCGGCGCCCATGACGAACGCCAGGGTCGCCGCCGGGGAAAAACGCAGGGCCAGCAGCATGGAAATCACGATCGGCGTGAGGATCAGCGCCGCGCCGTCGTTGGCGAACAACGCCGACACCAGCGCACCGAGCAACACCATGAAGGCGAACAGCTTGCGCCCGTTGCCCCGCCCCCATCGCGCCACATGCAACGCGGCCCAGGCAAAGAATCCCGCCTCGTCGAGCAACAGGCTGATGATGATCAGCGCCACGAAAGTGCCGGTGGCGTTCCAGATGATCTGCCACACCAGCGGAATATCACTCAGGTGCACCACGCCAAAAAGCAGCGCGACAATGGCGCCGAGCGTTGCACTCCAGCCGACCCCGAGGCCTTTGGGTTGCCAGATCACCAGGGTAATGGTCAGCAGGAAAATCAGTGACGCAGCGAGCATTCGCGACAGCCTTCAATAAAAGGGAAAGAATCAGACCACAAAAAAACCTGTGGGAGCCAGCTCCCACAGGTTCGTTATGTTGTCAGAAAAATCAGTGGATCACTTCTTGTGCTGCGCGACCCACTCGCCATAGGCATTGATGAAGCTCTGCAGGAACGGCTTGACCGACTCATTCAGCTTGCCCGACTCATCGAACGCCGTACCGGCGCCGCCCAGGTAGGCTTCCGGCTGCTGCATGCAAGGTACGTTGAGGAAAACGAAGGACTGGCGCAAATGCTGGTTGGCGCCGAAGCCGCCGATGGCACCCGGCGAAACGCTGATCACCGCGCCCGGTTTGCCACCCCAGACACTCTTGCCATAAGGCCGCGAACCAACGTCAATTGCGTTCTTCAAGGGTGCCGGTACCGAGCGGTTGTACTCCGGGGTGACAAACAGCACCGCGTCGGATGAGCCCACTTTTTGCCGAAAAGTGCTGTAGGCTGCCGGCGGTGAATCGCCGTCGATGTCTTCGTTATAGAGTGGCAGATCGCCAATTTCCACAATGTTCAGCTTGAGGTTGGCCGGTGCCAGTTCCGCCAGCGCCAGCGCGACCTTGCGATTGATCGATGCTTTACGCAGGCTGCCGACCACTACCGCGACGTTATAGACATTGCTCATGGGAAGACTCTCGACTGTCCGTGGGAGGAGCCTGTAGTTATAGATGATCCAGCGACGATTCCACCAGACGACGAGGGATATTTCCCGCGTCCGGATTATTTTTTTCCTGTAGGAAAACTTACCAAGCTCGATGACGGTCTACCAAGCCGCAAATCAAGCGTTTTATCTCCAGAGGTTCTAAGCAGATGGCAGCAGTACTCGTCGGTCAGTTCCATGCAAGAGATGCGGAAGGCCGCGTTTATTCCGTGCATGAGTTCCAGGAATCCAACCCGTCGGCAGACGGTTTCACCGGCATGGAGCCTGTTACCACCTACAAACTGGCCATTGGCGATCGGGTCAATAAAATCGACGACAACGAATTCCTGCTGGTTCAGTCGGGCATCACGTTGATTCGCGAACCCGAGCCGACTGTCGCTTCATAACCGATTGTTATGAGCAGAAGTCATCCGCGCCGAGTTGGGGTAGGATTCAGCCACTGACCCCAACGGCCGGACATGGACTTCACGCATGCGTTTACGTCATATCGAGGTGATACAGGCGCTTTTACAGACGGGTCACGTGGGCACCGCCGCCGAATGGCTGCAATTGCCGGCGGGCGATGTCGAGGAGCGACTGCGCGAAGCCGAGAGTCAGTTGGGTTTCATGCTGTTCGCCAGTGTGCGCGGACGGCTTCAGGCCACGGCCGAAGCCCGTGCGCTGCAAGTTGAAATCGCCCACATCTATGACGCGCTGGAACCGGTGCAACGACTGGCCAGCAGTCTCAAGCAATACCTCGCGCCACCCCTTCGAATCATCGGCACCCCGCCGCTGGCCCAGCAGCTGTTGCCGCAAAGTCTCGCCGCATTGCGCCGACGCCTGCCGGACGTGCCCTGCACGCTGCTCAGTGAACCCACCCGCCACATCGTTCGCAGTCTGTTGCTGCGCGAGAGCGATCTGGGTTTGAGCCTGCACGATCCCGAACATCCGGATATCCATTGCCAGCCGCTGGCCCAGGGCAAGCTGCAATTGCTCGCGCCCCACGGCTGGCTGCAACCGAAGCAGAAGTACATTTCGCTGCAAGACCTGGCCGGTCAGGCAATGGTCGGCCTCGAAGGTCAGGACCCGCTGAGCCCGGCGCTGGAACACAAACTCCAGGCCTTGCGCCCGGCACCGAGCATCCACACCCGGGTGCAGACTCATCAGATGATGCGCAGCATGGTCGAGGCCGGCGAAGGCCTGGCCATCGTCGACCCGTTCACCGCGCTGGGTGCCCGGGCCAGTGGGATCGACACTTGTCCGTTGTCACCGGCAGTGCCGATCAGCCTCTATGCACTGACCTTCAAGCACGCGCCGCCGACATCGGCCGTCCAGACATTGCTGGGTATCGTTACGGAACAAGCCGAGGCGATGCTGGCGAGCTGATCGGGTTTTCCAGCGGATTATCGAACAATCGATACCAGAACAACGCCACCTCGGCGGTGTTCGGATCGATACCGCGATAACGCAGGTGGTCGATGCCACCAATCACATAACCGCAGCGCTCATACAAGCGACAGGCGCCGAGGTTGTTGTTCTGGGTCTCGAGCATGATCCCCGGCAGTTTTTTCTTGCGACTCCAGAACTGCGCAACATCGAGCAAAGCCTTGGCCACACCATGACGGCGTGCCGGCGCATGCACCGCCAGTTCATCGATATGGGCAAAACCGTTCCAGTTGGTGCTGATCACCAGATGCCCTACCGGCTGGTCTTCCAGATACGCCATGAAAATCGCACTGTCGGCGGCATCGCGAAAACTGCTGAACTCTTCCGGGTCGATGCCGTAGCACTTGCGGTACGGCACGATGGGCGTCACGCCCCACTGCGCGACGGATTTGCCGATTTCGGCGGCGCCATAGGCGGCGACCTCAAAACTGAAATCACTGCCCCAGATATAGGCGGCAAAGCCGTCGTCGGCGACGCGTACCGACAGCCCGGGGTATTTTGGATTCATGACCGGTTGCATACTGGGAAACGCCCTCATTCCTTGACGCAATCAACGGTGTAGTGCCGTCCATTGCCCTCGTCTTCGTGTTGCAGTCCGTGCACATCGACCACGAAACCCGGAAAACTCGCATCGAACGTGCGGGCAAACTTCAGGTAATCGATGATCGACCGGGTAGATTCGGTGAAGCGTTCGCCGGGCATGATCAACGGAATCCCCGGCGGATAAGGCACCAGCATCACCGCCGCGACACGCCCCTCCAGCTCATCGATCGGCACCGCCTCGACTTCGCCGCGCACCAGTTGATCGTAAGCGTGGGCCGGTTTCATGGCGATTTCCGGCAGCACGGTGTACATGCGCTTGAGGTGCCTGGCGGTGGCGTTGCTGCGATAGCAGGCATGAAGCTGATCGCACAGGTCGCGCAGACCCATGCCGCGATAGCGCGCCGGATCTTCCTGGGCGACACACTTCAGGCAGGTGTCGAGGCTGACGTTGGCGTCGTAGCTGCGCTTGAACTCCAAAAGCTCGGTCAACAGCGTGCTCCACTTGCCCTTGGTGATGCCCATGGAGAACAGCACCAGGAACGAATACAGCCCGGTTTTTTCCACCACCAGTCCGCGTTCCCAGAGGAAACGACTGACCACCGCTGCCGGAATGCCCTTGTCGCTCAGCGCTCCACCAGCGGTCAGGCCGGGCATCACCAGGGTGACCTTGATCGGATCGAGCAGCACGTAGTCGTCGCTGACCTCGCCGAAACCATGCCAGTCCGCCTCGGGCTTCAGCAGCCAGTCTTCGGTCTGCACCCGGTCAATGCCCTCGACTCCCGGCGGCTGCCAGATCGAAAACCACCAGTCATTGGCGTCGATGTGTTGCCTAAGATTGGCCAGCGCCCGGCGAAAGCTCAGGGCTTCATCGAAGGTTTCCTGCAACAGCGAGCGCCCGGCCGGGCCTTCCATCATGGCCGAAGCCACGTCCAGCGAGGCGATGATGCTGTATTGCGGCGACGTCGAGATATGCATCATGAACGCTTCGTTGAACCGGTCGCGATCCAGTTGCCGCGCCCCGCCGTCCTGCACATGAATCATCGAAGCCTGACTGAACGCCGCCAGCAGTTTATGGGTGGAATGGGTGGTGAACACCAGCGGGCTGTCGGTACTGCGCGAAGTGGCCATGCCGTAGCGGCCGGCAAAGAATTCGTGAAACGCCGCGTAGGCGTACCAGGCTTCGTCGAAATGCAGGACTTCGACGCTGTTGCCCAGGCTCTGCTTGATCAGTTCGGCGTTGTAGCAGAGGCCGTCGTAAGTGGAATTGGTGACCACCGCGAGTTTGACTTTCGGCTCGCGGCCCTTGGTCAGCGGACTCGCATCGATCTTGGCCTGGATCGATTCGCGGCTGAATTCACTCAGCGGGATCGGGCCGATGATCCCCAGCTCGTTGCGCTCCGGGCACAGGTACAGCGGAATCGCCCCGGTCATGATGATCGCGTGCAACACCGACTTGTGGCAGTTGCGATCCACCAGCACCAGATCATCGCGCCCGACCATCGAATGCCAGACGATCTTGTTGGCCGTCGAGGTGCCATTGATCACGAAAAAGGTGTGATCGGCGCCGAAATTGCGCGCCGCCCGCGCTTCTGCTTCGGCCAGCGGCCCGGTGTGATCGAGCAGCGAACCCAGCTCCGGCACCGACACCGACAAGTCCGAGCGCAGGGTGTTTTCCCCGAAGAACTGGTGAAACGCCTGCCCCACCGGGCTCTTGTGATAAGCCACCCCGCCGCCATGTCCCGGGGTGTGCCAGGAATAGTTGGAGTCGGCGGTGTGCTGCACTAGCGCCTTGAAGAACGGCGGCAACAACCCGTCCAGATACTTGCGCGCCGCCCGTGCCACCTGCCGGGCCAGAAACGGCACGGTGTCTTCGAACAAGTACAGAATGCCGCGCAACTGATTCAGTTCGGCCATGGCATCGGCCGGGGCGTTTTCCAGGGTGACCTGCTCGCCGAGGGCGAAGATCGGCAGATCCGGCGCCCGCACCCGGGCCAGACCGATCAGTTCGGCCATGTTCTGTAACAAATGGGAATTGGTGCTGGCGTCTTCAGCGGCAATCAACATGCACGCCAGACCATGGTGGGTCGACGCCACCAGCCGGCCCTCGGTGTAGTCCGTGGCCGAAACGATGCTGAAACCTTCCTGCTCAAGCTCACGTGCGATGCCGCGAATGCGTTCGCCGGCAACCGTGTCGGCCTTGATGTCGCGGTGGACAATCAACACCGGGAACTTCAGATCTTTGTACATGAGACTCAGTGTCCTGAGGCGGCGGAGAGTGATCTGCCAATGTCCTCAGGGTAGAGGGTCGGAGCGGATGTGGCGAGGGTGGCCAGTTGTCAGTACTGCCAAAAACAAAGGATCGTCCGGACGCGGCCAGCGCCTTCGGACGATCCTTTTATCTTCAAGCCTGGGCTTCGGCTTCCAGCAGCTGAGTCCACAGCGCCGGCGCGCCAGCGGATTTGGCGATGATTTCCAGACGCACCTGGTGCTCGGCCAGTTCGGCTTCGGTGGCGCGAATGATCCGCCCCGGCTTGCGATCCGCCGGCAGACGACGGATTTCAGTGGCGGAGTTGTCCGCGCCCTCGCCCGTGCCATTACCGTCGGAAGCGTTGCCGGCCAGCGAGAGGCTGGTCTGGCCACCGGTCATGGTCAGGTAGACGTCGGCGAGAATCTCCGAGTCGAGCAATGCGCCGTGCAGTTCACGGCCGGAGTTGTCGACGCCGTAGCGTTTGCACAAGGCATCGAGGCTGTTGCGCTGCCCCGGGTGACGTTCCCGGGCCATCATCAGGGTGTCGAGGATCGTGCAGTGCTGCGTGATGTCAGCGCGATCCTGCTG
The DNA here is from genome assembly GCF_026240005.1 of Pseudomonas sp. COW5. Taxonomy (NCBI): domain Bacteria; kingdom Pseudomonadati; phylum Pseudomonadota; class Gammaproteobacteria; order Pseudomonadales; family Pseudomonadaceae; genus Pseudomonas; species Pseudomonas sp. COW5. The sequence continues at coordinate 6,255,074 of NZ_JAPHVP010000001.1, forward strand.
GCCCATCAGGGCGAATTCGTTGTTGATGAAGCCAACGTCGAACGCCGCGTTATGGATGATCAGTTGCGCGCCGTTGATGAACTCGAAGAACTCGTCGGCCACTTCGGCAAAACGCGGTTTGCCGACCAGAAATTCGTTAGTGATACCGTGGACGCCGATCGCGCCTTCGTCACTTTCGCGGTCCGGTTGCAGGTAGACGTGAAAGTGCCGGCCTGTCAGGCGCCGACCGATCAGCTCGACGCAACCGATTTCAATGATCCGGTGACCATCGGTCACCGGCATGCCGGTGGTTTCGGTATCGAGTACAACGGATCTGGTGGCCATCAGTGTTCAGCTCTCAACGGGTCAATCGTGCAAAAGCGGCGATGTTAACACGCTGTTGGTGCGCGTCGCGCTCCGCCGGGTGATCGGCGCTCATGCAGTTTTTAACAATCATTAGCAATGTTCATAAAGTCTGGGGCAAACCGGCTTGTTAGCGTGCGCGGCCTGTTTCCCAGTGGATTTGAGCACGTCATGAAGACTGCATACGTTTTATTGCTTGGAGCCTGCCTGCTGACGGCTGAAGCGCACGCCACCAGTTTTGTCATCAGCACCGACATCACCCTGAGCCTGACGCTCAGCTCCAGCAAAGGCACCAGCGGCTCGTTCAAGGACGACAAGATCGTGCTGGCCGCCAAGGACGATGCGGCGGCCTTCGTGGCCAGCGACGGAGACATTCGTGGTGCGCAGATGGAAGCGGCGTTCAAGCGGATTCGCAGCCTGCTGCCGGAACTGTCCGCCACCGACCAGCAGTTGGCCAAAGCCATTCTGATGCTCTGATCAGTCCTGCTTGTAGCCGCGCACTTCATCCACCCCACGGTTGGCCAACTGGTCGGCCCGTTCGTTGCCGTGGTGGCCGATGTGGCCGCGCACCCATTTCCAGGTGACCTTGTGGCGGTTGACCTGCTCGTCCAGCTCTTTCCACAGGTCGGCGTTCTTGACCGGCTCCTTGGCCGCAGTTTTCCAGCCGCGTTTCTTCCAGTTGGCCATCCACTCGTTGATGCCTTTCATCACGTATTGCGAGTCGGTTACCAGCAGCACTTCGCAAGGACGCTTGAGGGCTTCGAGGCCGCGAATCGCGCCGAGCAGCTCCATGCGGTTGTTGGTGGTGTTGGCTTCGCCGCCCCACAGCTCCTTTTCGACGCCCTTGCACACCAGCAAGGCGCCCCAGCCGCCCGGGCCGGGGTTGCCCTTGCAGGCGCCGTCAGTGAACAGTTCTACGCTATCGACGCTTTCGCTCATGCCAATCTATCCAGAAAAATGCCTGGCCTCGCCGATCACGGATCGACAACGGCCCGGGCCGGGACACACCCGGCCACAATAAAAGAAGGTTTACGGTTCGATGCGGCGACGATTGACCTTGGCCATCGGCAGCGGAATCAGCTTGCCCATCGGCTCGCGGCGTTCCTGGCGCACCGGACGCAGGCCGACCACGATCTTGCGCGCGACCAACAGATAGAAACCGCCGCCCGCCAGTTGCCAGTCGCCGGCCTTGCGTTCCCAGCCGGCCAGACGGGCCTGCCACTTGGGTGACGCGAGCGGCGGACGATAGCACCCGAAGCGGCGTTTCTCCAGCGCGAAGCCCAGCAGGTTGAGCCAGTCGGCGACCCGCGACGGCGAGATGCAGCGCGCCTGATGCAGCGCATCGTGAGCGAACACATGACGCAGACCCCAGGTGCTCCAGGGATTGATGCCGACAATCAGCAGATGCCCGCCGGGGCGCACGCTGCTCGCCGCTTCACGCAGGAGGCCGTGGGGCGACAGGCAGAAATCCAGACCGTGCTGCAACACCACCACGTCGGCGGCGTGCTCGCTCAACGGCCAGGCCTGCTCTTCGCAGACGATCTCCACGCCGGGCAATGGCGCACCGAGCCGCACGTTGCGCTGCACCTGCGGCGCCGACGGCGGTGTTTCCGCAGAAGGGCCGTAATGCACCAGATAGCCGCCGAAGAACCGGCCGAGCTCGTCTTCGAGCATGCGCCGCTCTTCGTCCAGCAGAAATTGCCCGAGGGGACCGGACAGCCATTCACGGGCCGCCCCGATCAGGGCCAGCCAGTCAGGATCGGCCTGAGCGAACGCTTTATCAATCATTGCATTCTCCAACACGCCAGGAACCTCTAAGATGCGCCAATGTTACCCGCTTGGCGAATCCGAAGATGATACAGATCAGTGCCCTGCCCGCCTTCACCGACAACTACATCTGGTTGTTACAGGATCATGCCACCCAGCGTTGCGCGGTGGTCGATCCGGGAGATGCCGCCCCCGTGCAGGCGTGGCTTGCCGCGCATCCAGGCTGGGTGCTGGGCGATATTCTGATCACTCATCATCACCATGATCATGTCGGCGGTGTCGAGACGCTTAAAAAGGCTACGGGCGCGACTGTCTACGGTCCGGCCAGCGAAAGCATTCCGGGACGCGACGTCGCGCTCAAGGACAACGATCAGGTTCGCGTGCTCGGCTGGGATTTCGATGTCTACGCCGTTCCCGGCCACACCCTGGGGCACATCGCCTATTACCACCACGGCCTGCTGTTCTGTGGCGACACCCTGTTCGCCGCCGGTTGCGGCCGGTTGTTCGAAGGCACGCCGGAGCAGATGCACCACTCCCTCGGTCGTCTGGCAGCCCTGCCGGAAGACACGCTGGTCTACTGCACCCACGAATACACCCTGAGCAACCTCAAATTCGCCGCTGCGGTGGAGCCGGGCAACCCGGACATTGCCGCCCGTCTGGAAAAAGTCAGCCAGCAACGGCAAAACGGGGTCATGACCCTGCCCTCTACCATTGCCCTGGAAAAGCTCACAAACCCGTTTCTGCGTACCAGTGAAACATTAGTTACACAAAAAGTGGACGAACGGAATGGCGCTCAAAACCGGGCGCCGAGTGAGGTTTTTGCGGCTCTGCGGGCTTGGAAAGATAAGTTCTAAGGCGTTCACTACTTGGTACAAAAACGCTGAATGGTTGACCGCAGGGGGTGCGCTTTCTAGAATCGCCCGACATTTTTGCCCGGAACTTACTTCCAGCCAATGTCGTCATCCATACGTAAGTCCGTCAATTCAGACGCATTGACCCGCCTGGCGCAAGCCATCGCGGTGGCTGTGTCCGCCACGCTGGCGGGCTGTTCCAGCCATGCTCCGCAGACTGAAGCGACCCATACGCCGAACATTGCTGCGCGAGCCAAGCAGAAGCCGATCTGGTTGTCCGAGAAGCCCAGCCCGCAGGTGCCCCAGGACATCTGGGAACGTATGCGCGGTGGTTTTCAGCTTCAGGAAGGCCTGGGCGTAAACCCGCGCATCGAGCAACAGCGCCTGTGGTTCGCCAGTAACCCTTCCTTTCTCGAGAACGCCGGCGAGCGCGGCAGCCTCTACATTCATTACATCGTCGAGCGCCTCGAAGAACGCAACATGCCGCTGGAACTGGCCCTGCTGCCAGTGATTGAAAGCGCCTACAACCCGATGGCCTATTCCCGGGCCGACGCGGTGGGGCTCTGGCAATTCATCCCTTCCACCGGGCGTTACTACAACCTGCGCCAGACCCGTTTCTACGATGGCCGTCGCGACATCACCGCCTCGACCACGGCAGCGATGGACTACCTGACCCGCTTGCACGACATGTTCAACGGCGACTGGCTGCTGGCCCTGGCAGCCTACAACGCCGGCGAAGGCACGGTCAGCCGCGCCATCGAACGCAACGAAAAGCTCGGCCTGCCGACCGACTACTGGAACCTGCCGCTACCGGCAGAAACCCAGGCGTACGTGCCGAAACTGCTGGCACTGTCGCAAGTGGTGCTGTCGCCGGAAGCCTACGGGGTCAACCTCAACCCGATCGCCAACGAACCTTACTTCCAGGTCGTCGAAATCAACCAGCGCATGGACCTGTCCAAGGTCGCCGCCGTGGCCAACATCGACGAAGACGAGCTGTTCCAGCTCAACCCGGCGTTCAAGCAGCGCACCACCATCGACGGCCCGCAGCACCTGCTGGTGCCGACGTCGAAGGCTCAGTTGCTGACCGCCAGCCTGCAGACCATGCGTCCTGAAGAGCTGATCAGCCCTCGTTCGCTGAAGCCGGTCTTCGAAGGCGCCGACCCGACCGAAGTCGCGAAGCTCAAGCGTGCCTACCGGGTCAAGCGCGGCGACAACCTCGGCTCCATCGCCAAGGCCAACAAGGTCGACGTCAAGGACCTGCAACGCTGGAACAAACTGACCGGCAAGAACCTCAAGGTCGGCCAGACCCTGGTCATGCAGGACACCAGCAAACGCACCCCGGCCGGCAAGACCGGCGGACGCATCAACACCGTGATCGCGGCCAACAGCAAGACCAAAGCCAAGGACGACAGCAAGCAGCAGACCCAGTACAAGGTCCAGCGCGGCGACACGCTGTATGTTGTTGCCAAGCGTTTCAACGTCGAGATGCAACATCTCAAGCGCTGGAACCCGGGCGCCGGCAAGGCGCTCAAGCCTGGGCAGATGCTCACGGTCTACCAGCCGCACTGACAAAGAGCCCCTGAATTTCAGGGGCTTTTTTTTGCCTGTCATTTTTTGCTGGCAATGCAGGCCACTGCCGCAATTAACCGCGCATTAAGCCCCTGTCTTTTTCCTGTCCATACAAGCTGTTACTGTACGGCCCACAAAGCCCAAGCCGCCTGGATCGGATCTGACTTGAAGCGTCCCCTCCTCCTGCTCCTGATCAGCCTGGCCTTGAGCTCCCCCGTCAGCGCCACGATCACCGAAAGTCACGGTTATGCGCAGTTCGGCACGCTTAAGTACCCGGCCAGATTTACCCACTTCGACTGGGTCAACCCGCAAGCGCCCAAGGGCGGTACGTTGCGGGTGATGGCGTTTGGCACCTTCGATACGCTCAATCCTTACACCTTCAAGGGCACCAGCCCGGTCACCACCCCGAATTTCCTGCAGTACGGCATCAACGAGCTGAACGAGCCGCTGATGGTCGGCACCGGTCAGTATTCGCCATCCGGCGATGAGCCGGCCTCCAGTTATGGCCTGATCGCGCAATCGGTGGAATACAGCGAAGACCGCAGCTGGGTGGTGTTCAATCTGCGCCCGGAAGCGCGCTTCCACGATGGCACGCCGATCACCGCCTACGACGTGGCGTTCTCCTATCGGACGCTGCTCAAGGAAGGTCATCCGCTGTACCGCACGGCGCTTCAGGAAGTGTCGCGGGTCGACATCCTCAACCCGCAGCGCATTCGCTTCATCATGAAGCGCTCGGGCAATCCGCTGCTGATCCTGCGCCTGGGCGAGTTGCCGGTGCTGCCCCAGCATTACTGGAAGGGTCGCGACTTCAAGGCCACCACCTTCGAGCCGCCGCTGGGCAGCGGGCCGTACCGCATCACCTCGGTGACACCGGGGCGGCAGCTGATTTTCGAACGGGTCAAGGATTACTGGGGCAAGGACTTGCCGGTCAATCGCGGCAAGTACAACTTCGATCGCATGGAAGTCGAGTTCTATCGCGACAGCGATGTGGCCTTCGAAGCGTTCAAGGCCGGCGAGTTCGACATCTATATCGAGCATCAGGCGAAGAACTGGGCCAACGGCTACAACTTCCCGGCCGTGCGCCGTGGCGAGGTGATCAAGGCGCAGATCCCGCACCAGATCCCGACCCAGAGCCAGGGCCTGTTCATGAACACCCGGCGAGCCACCTTCTCGGACGTCAAGACCCGCGAAGCCCTGGGCCTGATGTTCGACTTCGAGTGGACCAACCGCGCGCTGTTCAGCGATGCCTACCAGCGCACCACCAGCTATTACCCGAACAGTGAATTCAGTGCCAGCGGCCTGCCCGTCGGTCACGAATGGCTGATGCTCAAGCCCTACAAGGATCAACTGCCGGCCCGGCTGTTCACCGAGCCGTTCACGCTGCCAAAGACCGACGGGCGCGGCATTCCCCGGGAAACCATGCGCAAGGCCCTGGCGCTGCTGGCCGAGGCCGGCTGGAAGCTCAACGGCCAGCGCCTGCAGAACGCCGCCGGGCAACCGCTGAGTTTCGAACTGCTGCTGGTCAACCCGAACCTTGAGCGGATCCTCCAGCCGTACATCGAGAACCTCAACAGCATCGGCATCGACGCGCGCCTGCGCACGGTGGATCGCGCCCAGTACAAACAGCGTCTGGATCAGTTCGACTTCGACATGATCCTCATGACCCTCAACCAGACCCTCAGCCCGGGGCTGGAACAGTGGCAGTACTTCCACTCCAGCCAGGTCGGGGTCAAGGGCAGCAAGAATTACGCGGGCATCGCCAACCCGGTGGTCGACCATCTGCTCGAGCAATTGCTCGCCGCCCGCACCCGCGATGAACAGGTCGCCGCCGGCAAGGCGCTGGACCGCGTGCTGCTCTGGCAGCACTACAGCATTCCCAACTGGTACCTCAATTATCACCGTCTGGCGTACCGCAACCGGTTCGCCTTCGTCACCACGCCGCCCTACACCCTGGGCCTGAGCGCGTGGTGGCTGAAATCTTCGGAGAAAGGTCAATGAACGCCGTTCGCACCCTGCTCGTGCAGGCTTGCGGCCTGTTGTTCGCCGGGCTGGCCTGCGCCGCCCCGCAACACGCCGTAACCCTGTACAACGAGCCGCCGAAATACCCCGCCGATTTCAAGCATTTCGATTACGTCGACCCCAATGCGCCCAAGGGCGGGGTTTTCCGTCAGGCCGGTTTCGGCGGCTTCGACAGCCTCAACCCGTTCATCAGCAAAGGCGTGCCGGCGGACGATGTCGGGCAGATCTACGACACCCTGACCCGGCACAGCCTCGACGAGCCGTTCACTGAATACGGCCTGATCGCCGGCAAGATCGAAAAGGCCCCGGACAACAGCTGGGTGCGCTTCTACCTGCGTCCCGAAGCGCGTTTCCACGACGGTCACCCGGTGCGTGCCGAAGACGTGGTGTTCAGCTTCGAGACCCTGACCAAGGAAGGCTCGCCGATGTTTCGCGGTTACTACAGCGACGTCGAAGAGGCCGTCGCCGAAGACCCGCTCACGGTGCTGTTCAAGTTCAAGTACAAAAACAATCGCGAGCTGCCGCTGATCCTCGGCCAGTTGCCGGTGCTGCCGAAACACTGGTGGGCCAGTCGCGATTTCAACAAGGGCAATCTGGAAATCCCGCTGGGCAGCGGCCCGTACAGGGTCGCCGAAGTGAAGGCCGGGCGCTCGGTACGTTACGAGCGGGTCAAGGATTACTGGGGCAAGGACCTGCCGGTCAATCGCGGTTTCTACAATTTCGATGTGATGACCACCGATTATTTCCGCGACAACACCGTCGCCCTGGAAGCCCTGAAGGCCGGCCAGTTCGACTACTGGCTGGAAATGACCGCGAAGAACTGGGCCAACGCCTACAACATTCCAGCCGTCACCGAGGGCCGACTGGTCAAGGAACTGATCCCCAACGGCAACCCGACCGGCATGCAGGGTTTCGTCTTCAACTTGCGCCGCCCGGTGTTCCAGGACGTTCGTGTGCGCCAGGCACTGGGTCTGCTGCTCGACTTCGAATGGACCAACAAGCAACTGTTCAACAGCGCCTACGTGCGCACTCGCAGTTATTTCGAAAACTCGGAAATGGCCGCCACCGGCCTGCCGGACGCCGATCAACTGGCGATCCTCGATCCGTTCCGTCGCCAGCTCCCGGCGCAGGTGTTCAGCGAAGCCTTCGAAAACCCCAAGACCGATGCCAGCGGCATGATCCGCCTGCAGCAACGCGAAGCCTATCAACTGCTGCAAGAGGCCGGCTGGAAGATCGTCGACGACAAAATGGTCGACACCACCGGCAAACCGGTGGTCATCGAGTTCCTGCTGGCCCAGACCGAATTCGAACGGGTGCTGCTGCCGTTCAAGCGCAACCTCGCCGACCTGGGTATCGATCTGGTGATCCGCCGCGTCGACGTCTCGCAATACGTCAACCGCGTGCGTTCGCGGGACTTCGACATGATCGTCGGCAGCTTCCCGCAGTCCAACTCTCCGGGTAACGAACAACGGGAGTTCTGGATGAGCGCCGCCGCCGACAAGCCGAGCAGCCGCAACTCCATGGGCCTGAAAGACCCGATCGTCGATCATCTGGTCGAAAGCCTGATCAACGCCGACTCGCGCAAAAGCCTGGTGGCCCACGCCCGCGCCCTCGATCGCGTGCTGCAATGGGGTTACTACGTGATCCCCAACTGGCACATCAAGAGCTGGCGCGTGGCGTACTGGAACCACATAGGCCACCCGAAAGTCTCCCCCAAGTACGACATCGGCATTAATACCTGGTGGGTCAAGCCCGACACGAAACCTGCGGTAGAAGTGCAAACCCAATTGCAAGCCGACCCTGTGGGCACGGAGTAATCAGATGCTGGCGTATATTTTTCGGCGACTGTTGCTGATCATCCCGACCCTGTTCGGCATTCTGCTGATCAACTTCGTGATCATCCAGGCCGCGCCCGGCGGGCCGGTGGAGCAGATGATCGCCAAGCTCGAAGGCTTCGAAGGCGCCACCAGCCGCATCGCCGGCGGCGGTGCCGAGGTGTCGGTGGCCGGCTCCGCCTATCGCGGCGCGCAAGGCCTGGACCCGGCGCTGATCAAGGAAATCGAGCACATGTACGGTTTCGACAAGTCGGCACCGGAACGGTTATGGATCATGGTCAAGAACTACGCGCGGCTGGATTTCGGCGACAGCTTTTTCCGCGACGCCAAGGTCATCGACCTGATCAAGGAAAAGATGCCGGTGTCAATCTCGCTGGGGCTGTGGAGCACGCTGATCATGTACCTGGTGTCGATCCCGCTGGGGATCGCCAAGGCCACGCGGCACGGCAGTCACTTCGACGTCTGGACCAGTTCGGCAATCATCGTCGGTTATGCGATCCCCGCGTTCCTGTTCGCCATCCTGCTGATCGTGGTGTTTGCCGGTGGCAGCTATCTGGACTGGTTTCCTTTACGCGGGCTGACCTCGAACAACTTTGACGAGTTGAGCCTGGGCGGCAAGGTCCTCGATTACTTCTGGCACCTGGCGCTGCCGGTGACGGCACTGGTGATCGGCAACTTCGCGACCATGACCCTGCTGACCAAGAACAGCTTCCTCGACGAGATCAACAAACAATACGTGGTCACCGCCAAGGCCAAGGGCCTGACCCGCCACCGGGTGCTCTACGGCCATGTATTCCGCAACGCGATGCTGCTGGTGATCGCCGGGTTCCCGTCGGCGTTCATTGGCATCTTCTTCACCGGCTCGCTGCTGGTGGAAGTGATCTTCTCCCTCGACGGCCTCGGCCTGATGAGTTTCGAAGCGGCGATCAACCGCGATTACCCGGTAGTGTTCGGCACCCTGTTCATCTTCACCCTGCTGGGGCTGGTGGTGAAACTGATCGGCGACCTCACCTACACCCTGGTCGATCCGCGCATCGACTTCGCCAGCCGGGAGCATTGAGATGAATCTGTCCCCGCTCAACCGCCGGCGCTTCGAACTGTTCAAGGCCAACAAGCGTGGCTGGTGGTCGCTGTGGCTGTTCCTGATCCTGTTCGGCCTGAGCCTCGGCGCCGAACTGATCGCCAACGACAAGCCACTGGTGGTGCACTACGACAACAACTGGTACTTCCCGGCGATCAAGCGTTACCCGGAAACCACCTTCGGCGGCGAATTCCCGCTGGAAGCCAACTACAAGAGTCCGTACATCCAGGAGCTGCTCAAGGCCAAGGACGCGTGGGTGCTGTGGGCGCCGATTCCGTTCAGTTACCAGAGCATCAACTACGACCTGAAAGTTCCGGCCCCCGCCCCACCGTCGACGGTCAACCTGCTGGGCACCGACGATCAGGGCCGCGATGTGCTGGCGCGGGTGATCTACGGCTTCCGGATTTCCGTGCTGTTCGCTCTGACCCTGACCGTGCTCAGCTCGATCATCGGCGTGATCGCCGGCGCGTTGCAGGGATTCTATGGCGGCTGGGTCGACCTGGCCGGCCAGCGCTTTCTGGAGATCTGGTCGGGTTTGCCGGTGCTGTACCTGCTGATCATCCTCGCCAGCTTCGTCCAGCCGAATTTCTGGTGGTTGCTGGGGATCATGCTGCTGTTCTCGTGGATGAGCCTGGTGGACGTGGTGCGCGCCGAGTTCCTGCGCGGGCGCAACCTCGAATACGTGCGTGCGGCCCGGGCGCTGGGGATGCAGAACGGCGCGATCATGTTTCGCCACATTCTGCCCAACGCCATGGTCTCGACCATGACCTTCATGCCGTTCATCCTGACCGGCGCCATCGGCACCCTCACCGCACTGGACTTCCTCGGCTTCGGCTTGCCGGCCGGCAGTCCGTCGCTGGGTGAACTGGTGGCCCAGGGCAAATCCAACCTGCAGGCGCCGTGGCTGGGCATGAGCGCGTTTGCGGTGCTGGCGCTGATGTTGAGTTTGCTGGTGTTTATCGGCGAGTCCGCTCGCGATGCCTTCGACCCGAGGAAGTGAAATGAATCAGGACAATCTGATCGAAATCCGCGACCTCGCCGTCGAATTCGGCACGGGCGATCGCGCCCACCGGGTGGTCGAGGGCATCAGCTTCGACATCAAGCGTGGCGAGACTCTGGCGCTGGTGGGCGAATCCGGCTCGGGCAAGTCGGTGACGGCGCACTCGATCCTGCGCCTGCTGCCCTACCCGCTGGCCCGCCATCCGGCCGGCAGCATCACTTATTCCGGGCAGAACCTGCTGCAACTGAGCGAAAAGACCATCCGTCACATCCGTGGCAACCGGATCGCGATGATCTTTCAGGAGCCGATGACCTCGCTCAACCCGCTGCACTCCATCGAAAAACAGATCAACGAGATCCTAGGCATCCACAAAGGCCTGACCGGCAAGGTCGCGACCAAGCGCACACTGGAACTGCTGGAAATGGTCGGCATCCCCGAGCCGCACAAGCGGCTCAAGGCCCTGCCCCACGAGTTGTCCGGCGGCCAGCGCCAGCGGGTGATGATCGCCATGGCCCTGGCCAACGAGCCGGAACTGCTGATTGCCGACGAGCCGACCACCGCGCTGGACGTGACCGTTCAGCTGAAAATCCTCGACCTGCTCAAGCAATTGCAGGCTCGATTGGGCATGGCGCTGCTACTGATCAGTCACGATTTGAACCTGGTGCGAAGAATTGCGCATCGCGTATGTGTCATGCAGCGCGGTTGCATCGTCGAACAGGCATCGTGCGCAGAGCTGTTCCGTTCTCCGCAGCATCCGTACACTCGGGAGCTGCTGGCGGCGGAGCCCAGCGGAGGCCCGGCGAGCAATAAAATCGGCGCGCCGCTGTTGCAGGTCGAGGACCTGAAAGTCTGGTTCCCGATCAAGAAAGGCCTGCTCAAGCGCACGGTGGATCACGTCAAGGCAGTGGACGGCATCAATTTCAGCCTGCCTCAGGGTCAGACCCTGGGGATCGTGGGGGAAAGCGGTTCCGGCAAATCCACCCTCGGTCTGGCGATTTTGCGGCTGATCGGCAGCAAAGGCGCGATCCGTTTTGAGGGCAAGCAGCTAGACTGCCTGACGCAGAACGAGGTTCGCCCGTTGCGTCGGGAGATGCAGGTGGTGTTCCAGGACCCGTTTGGCAGCCTGAGCCCGCGGATGTGCGTGAGCGACATCGTTGGCGAAGGTTTGCGGATCCACAAGATGGGTACCGCCGCCGAGCAGGAAGCGGCGATTATTGCGGCATTGAAGGAGGTAGGTCTGGATCCGGAAACCCGGCACCGCTACCCCCACGAATTTTCCGGTGGGCAGCGGCAGCGTATCGCCATTGCCCGGGCTTTGGTGCTCAAACCGGCGCTGATCCTGCTGGACGAGCCGACTTCGGCGCTCGACCGGACGGTGCAGCGGCAAGTGGTGGAGCTGTTGCGTTCACTGCAAGCCAAGTACAACCTGACGTATTTGTTCATCAGCCATGATCTGGCTGTTGTGAAAGCGCTGAGCCACCAGTTGATGGTGGTCAAGCATGGCCAAGTGGTCGAACAGGGAGACGCGCAAAGTATTTTTGCCGCCCCCCAACATCCGTATACACAGCAGTTGCTGGAAGCCGCTTTTCTGGCACCAGCCACTGCGCAATAACCTGAAAGAGGAGCAACACATGGGTTTTCTCGCCGGTAAGCGCGTACTGATCGTCGGTGTCGCCAGCAAGCTGTCCATCGCATCCGGCATCGCTGCCGCCATGCATCGCGAGGGCGCTGAGCTTGCCTTCACTTATCAGAACGAAAAACTGAAAGGTCGCGTCGAAGAGTTCGCACAGGGCTGGGGTTCGAGCCCTGAGCTGTGCTTCCCGTGCGACGTGGCCAGCGATGCGGAAATCGCCAAGGTCTTCGAAGAACTGAGCAAGAAGTGGGACGGCCTGGACTGCATCGTGCACTCCGTCGGCTTCGCACCGGGCGACCAGCTGGACGGCGACTTCACCGAAGTCACCACCCGTGAAGGCTACCGCATCTCCCACGACATCAGCGCCTACAGCTTCGTCGCCCTGGCCAAGGCCGGTCGCGAAATGATGAAGGGCCGCAACGGCAGCCTGCTGACCCTGTCCTACCTGGGCGCCGAGCGCACCATGCCTAACTACAACGTCATGGGCATGGCCAAGGCTTCGCTGGAAGCCGGCGTACGCTACCTGGCCGGCTCCCTGGGCCCGGAAGGCACCCGCGTCAACTGCGTATCGGCCGGCCCGATCCGCACCCTGGCCGCTTCCGGCATCAAGAGCTTCCGCAAGATGCTGGCCGCCAACGAAGCGCAGACCCCGCTGCGCCGCAACGTCACCATCGAAGAAGTCGGCAACGTCGGCGCCTTCCTGTGCTCGGACCTGGCGTCCGGCATCAGCGGTGAAATCACCTACGTGGACGGCGGCTTCAACACCACCGCCATGGGCAACATCGAAGAGTAATCTTCGCGCTGCCGATAAAAAGCCCGCCAATTGGCGGGCTTTTTCATGCGTGCGATTCCAGGCAACGGGCGAACAACCGCTGAATCGGCTGGCTGCGCTGGCTGTAGCGCTGCAACAGCACCATCTCGCGATAGAACCTCAACTCACCCAATTCGATCACCCTCACCTTCAGCGGATGCTCCAGCCACAATCCGGCTTTTGGCAGCAACGAAACCCCGAGCCCGCACTCGACCATCTTCACAATCGCTTCCAGTTCATCCAGCTCCAGCGCTACGTGGACGTCTAGCCGCTGCTCACGCAGAAACCGCGTCACTAACCGTCCGCCAAACGAATTACGGTCATAACGCACGTGAGGATGCTCGGCCAGCAGTTGCAGCGGATCGTCGCCCTCGACGTCGGGCGGGACGATCAGCACGAATGGCTCGCGGCGAATCACCTGCGCCGACAGCTCCTTGGGCAATTCGAACGGTGGCTTGATCATGATCGCCAGATCGACCTCTCCGGCATCTACCTGGCTCAACAGGTTCAGCGACACACCCGGAACCAGTTTCGGCTCCACGCCGGGCGCCTGTTTGCGCAAACGCAGCAAGGCCTGAGGCAACAGCCCGGTCTGTGCGGTGGCCACGGCACCGATTCTCAGCTCGCCGCGAAACGCGCTGGCGTCTTCACTGATTGCCATGCGGCTGAAAGTAGCGAGCATTTCCTGCGCCATCGGCACCGCGCGCTGGCCTGCCGGATTAAGGATCGCCTGCCGCCCGGTGCGATCGAACAGGCGCACGCCGAGGGCCTGTTCCAGATTGCGGATCTGTGCACTGACCGCCGATTGCGTCAGGCCGACATGCAGGCCCGCCGCGACAAACGTGCCGTGCTGTGCCACCGCCAGAAAGGTCTTGAGTTCACGCAGCATGGGCGCCTCGACTGATCGAAAAAATTTGAGCTCGGCGCAAAAACTATCGTCTTTCAATCGAAATGCACAGCGCTAGACTCAGTTCATCCCAACCGTTGGTAGAGACCGCGCCTATGTCACTCAGCCCTTTCCACTTGGCCATTCCGGTGTACGACCTCGCCGCTGCCCGACATTTCTACCGTGAAGTGTTCGGACTCGAAGAAGGTCGTTCCAGCGAGCACTGGGTCGACTTCAATTTCTTTGGCCATCAACTGGTGATTCACCTGGCGCCGAAGAACGCCTCGCAGGAAGCGGCGCACACTAACGCGGTGGACGGGCATGACGTGCCGGTGCCGCATTTCGGTGTGGTGCTCGGAATGGAGGAATGGCACGCCCTGGCCGAGCGTCTGAAATCGCTGGGCACGCGGTTCGTGATCGAGCCGGGGATTCGGTTTCAGGGTCAGGTGGGCGAACAGGCGACGATGTTTCTGTTCGACCCGTGCGGCAATGCGCTGGAGTTCAAGGCGTTCAAGGATATCGGGCAGTTGTTTGCCAAGTGATCCTTGGTGCCAATGCCAATGCCAATGCCAATGCCATCGCTAGCAGGCTAGCTCCCACAGGTAATGCATTCAAATTGTGGGAGCCAGCCTGCTGGCGATAGGGCCAGCATTAGCAACGCTTCAAGGCCTGCTTGTGGGCATACATCGCCCCATCCGCATCGGCCAGCAGCTTGTCCACGGTTTCATGCCGTCGCGGGTCGTATTCGATCTGCCCGACACTGAAGCGAATCGCATAACCCCGGTGCAGCGTGGCATTGCGCTCCTCAAGGATCTCCTTGAGCCGCGCCATGATCGCCGTCGTTTCGATGTGACTGGAACCGGTCAGCAGCGCCACGAATTCATCGCCGCCCAAACGCCCGACCACGTCGCTCTCGCGAAAGGCAATGCGCAACACATCGGCGAAGGTCTTGAGCGCACTGTCGCCCTCGGCGTGCCCATAAAGATCGTTGATCTGCTTGAAATCGTTGAGGTCGAAAAACAGCAGCGTCGCCGGTTTGTCCATTCGTGCGCAGGCGTCCAGCGCATGCTGGGCCAGCATCTTGAAGCCCCGGCGGTTGGACAGCAGCGTCAGCTCGTCCATGCTCGCCATCTGCACGGCCATCAGCTCCTGCTCGGCCATGCCGGCGAGATCGCGCAGCAACTCGCGTTCTTCGTCGTCGAGTTCGCGGGGTTTGGTGTCGATCAGGCACAAGGTGCCCATCTTGTTGCCGTTGGGCACGGTCAGCGGGTAACCGGCGTAGAAGCGGATGTTCGGATCGCCGGTCACCAACGGATTGTCGTGAAAACGCTCGTCCTCGCGGGCATCGGGCACCAGCAGCAGTTCATCCTTGAGAATCGCGTGGCCGCAGAACGAAACAGAGCGTGGCGTTTCGGTAGCGTCCAGCCCCACGCAGGACTTGAACCATTGCCGCTCCTTGTCCACCAGCGTGACCAGGGCAATCGGTACATTGAACAGTCGCCTGGCCAGACGGGTCAGGCGGTCGAAGCGTTCTTCGGGGGCAGTATCGAGGAGGTTCAATCCATACAGCGCCTGAACCCGAGCCGCCTCATTGGCGGGTTTGCCTGGAACCAGCATCAGTACACTCCATTGTCATCAGTGGTCTTTAGCGTAGACCGATTCGGCGATGACTCAAATGCTCATCCGCCGGCCACCGGGCATGGCCCTCCGGCATCCGCCCACAGCTTGAACTGACTGACGAAGATGTCGTGGGGCACCGGCACCGGTTGCCGCCCTGCTCCGGGATTCCAGCCCCAGAGCACCAGTTTGTCCTCGCTGACGTGCTTGATCAGCGCGGCGAAGTCCCGGTCGCCGTTGCTGCTGCGGTCCTTGATCATCGCGCACAGGCGATCCGGCGGCAGGCCGATCCAGGCCATCTTGTGCGAGGCCGGCGGCAGGCTCCAGTGCGGCGCACCCGGTGGTGCGTGGGGGCCGTAACTGGCCGGCGGATTGGTTTCGGCGTGGCAGGTGGCGCAGGGCAAACCGGCGGCGCCCTTGCCGTCCATGCCACGCACCACGTTCATCGCGTGGGGCGTGCCGGCGTCGAACTGCAACGGTGAATCGCCGGGGATATGGCAGTTCTGGCAACGCGGACTCTGGAATACTTTCTGCACCGTGCCAAAGGCTTTCAAGGCTTCCTGATCGTCAGCGAACAGATCCGACGCGTAACCGCCAAGACCGACCAGAATCACCGCGCCCAACAACAGATGTCGTTTCATCTCACACCCCCGACAGTTGCAGCGGCAGTTCCCGCAGGCGCTGCCCGGTCAGAGCGAACACTGCGTTGGCCACGGCCGGAGCGGTCGGCGGCACACCGGCCTCGCCGATGCCACCGGGCTTGTCCGTGCTCGGCACGATATGCACCTCGACCACCGGCATCTCGTTCAGCCGCAGCACCTGATAGTCGTGATAGTTGGACTGCACGACCTGACCGTCCTTGAGCGTCAGCTTGCTATGCAGCGCCATGCCCAGGCCGAAAGTGATGCACGACTCCATCTGCGCCGCGATGCTCTGCGGGTTGACCGCAATCCCGCAATCCACTGCGCAGACCACCCGGTGCACGCGGATCTTCAGGTTGTCCTGCGATACCTCGGCCACCTGCGCCACGTAACTGCCGAATGACTCGTGCACCGCAACACCCAGCGCATGACCGTCCGGCAGCGGCGCTTTCCAGTTGGCCTTCTCCACCGCCAGATTCAGCACGCCGAGGTGCCGGGCATGATCCTTGAGCAAGGTTCGCCGGTATTCCACCGGGTCCTTGCCCGCCGCCGTGGCCATTTCATCGATCAGCGACTCCATGACAAACGCGGTGTGACTGTGGCCCACAGAGCGCAGCCACAGCACGTTGATCCCGGTGGCCGGCGAATGCAGATCGACCTGATGGTCCGCCAGCCCCTGGATGTACGGACTGTCCGCCACGCCCTCGACCGAGGTCTGATCGACGCCGTTCTTGACCATGGTTTTTTCCAGCATGGTGCCGGCCATGATCGACTGGCCGACCAGCACGTGCTGCCACGCCAGCGGCATGCCGTCGGCGCCGAGACCGATCCGCGCCTGATGCAGGAACATCGAGCGGTAGTAGCCGCCGCGAATATCGTCTTCGCGCGACCACACGGTTTTCACCGGCATCGCGGCAGCCTTCGCCACCTGCACCGCTTCGGCGACAAAGTCCGACGTCGGGTTGGCCCGTCGACCGAAGCCGCCGCCGAGGAATTCGGTGTGGATTTCCACCTGCTCCGGTTTCAGTCCGGTGATCTTGCCGGCGATCATTTGGTCCAGCGTCTGAAATTGTGTGCCGGTCCAGATCTCGCATTTGTCGGCGGTGATCTTCACCGTGCAGTTCAGCGGCTCCATCGGCGCATGAGCCAGATACGGCACGCTGTACTCGACATCGATTTTCTTCGCCGCTTTGCCAAAGCTGCCCTTGGCATCCCCGGCCTGACTGGCGGGAATGCCCGGTGTAGCGGCAAGTTTGCGAAAACTCTCCAGCAGCTTTTCGCTACTCAGATCCGCGTGCGGGCCAAGATCCCAATCGACTTTCAATGCATCACGACCGAGCTTCGCCGCCCAGTAATGATCGGCGATCACCGCCACGCCGGTCGGCACCTGCACCACTTTGCGCACGCCGGGAACGGCCAGCGCCTGCGCGCCTTCGAAGGATTTCACCGTGGCGCCGAACACCGGGGCGCGCGCGACCATCGCCGTCATCAGTCCGTCGAACTGCACGTCCATGCCGAACTTGGCGCGACCGGTGATTTTCTCCGGGGTATCGAGGCGCCTGGTGGGTTTGCCGATGACTTTCCATTCCTTGGCTTCCTTGAAGGTGATCGACTTCGGATCCGGCACCGGCAGCTGTCCGGCGGCGTCCGCCAGTTCGCCGTAGGTGGCGCGGTTGTCACCGGCAATCACCACACCGGATTCGGTGCGGATCGTCGACGGCGCCACGTTGAAACGCTTGGCCGCCGCCTCGATCAACATCTGCCGCGCGGTAGCGCCCGCGAGCCGATAACGGTCGAACTCCATCCAGGTCGAGGTCGAGCCGCCGGTGATCTGCATCCCGCCAAACGCCGGCATGCCGTAATCGGCAGCCGAGGCCGGCGAGTGCTCGACGCGGATTTTCGACCAGTCGGCGTCCAGCTCTTCGGCGATCAACATGGTCAGGCCGGTCCAGATGCCCTGACCCATTTCCGAATGGCCGAGCAGCACGGTGACGCTGTTGTCCGGCGCAATCCGCAGGAACGCGTTCGGCGCGAAGGCCTTGCCTTCATTTTCCGCCGCCGTGGCAAACCGGTTGCCGCCGGGCACCACAAACGCCACGACGAGACCACCGCCAAGCACGGCACTGCCCTTGAGAAATCCGCGACGGGATACAGGACTGTTCATCACTCACCTCCCCTCGCTCAACCGATGTCGGCAGCACGTTTGACCGCGGCGCGGATTCTTGGATAGGTGCCGCAGCGGCAGATGTTGCCGGAGAGCGCCTGATCGATGTCGCTGTCGGTGGGTTTGGGGATCTTCGCCAGCAACGCGGCGGCGGACATGATCTGCCCGGACTGGCAGTAGCCGCACTGCACCACGTCCAGCTCGGCCCAGGCCTGCTGCACCGGGTGCGAACCATCGGTCGAAAGCCCTTCGATGGTGAGGATTTTCTGGCCATGGGCAACGGCAGTGGCTGGCGTGATGCAGGATCGCAGCGGAGCGCCATCGACGTGCACGGTGCAGGCCCCGCACTGGGCCATGCCACAACCGAACTTGGTGCCGGTCAGGTGCGCGACATCGCGCAGAACCCAGAGCAACGGCATGTCCGCGGGGACATCGAGCTCCTGATCCTTGCCATTGATGTTCAAGGTCAGCATCGGGGATTTCCTCAGACTCACGGTGTTCTGAAGGGGCGTTGCGACAGCACTCGATGCCGTGCACGCCTCGGCTTATCCCTTTCAGCTAAGCGCATTTTGCCCCGACGACCAGCCGCCGCGACCACCGGTCATGGCTGTGCTGTCAGCGGCACCGGCAGATTGAGCACGATCTGGGCGTCCTTGATCACGTCCAGGCGCAGGATCCGCGTAGCCCCGAGGCCGTCGAGCAACTGGCTCAGCGGGCCGCCGTTGCGATCCAGTTGCACATCGCGGGGAAACAGGCGTTGGGCAAAGGATAGTGTGTTGCTCTGCACCACGCTCTGGTGCCACAGGCCATCGACCTGATGAATCATGTTGGCAGTGCTCATGCGCGATTGCGGCGTGACGTTTTTCAGGGTCGGCAGCGGCGCTTTCAGCACCAGGTCCGGCAGGCCCTTGGGCCCGTCGATGCGAGCGCTGACGCTGGCGCCGATGTTCACGTTGATGTCGGCGCGCCATTTGGGCAGTTGATAGCCGTGCACGCCGCGCACCCGGGCGATTTCGGTGTTCACCGGCAGCGCCAGCACATGGGCGGTGAAACTGCGCCGGCGCATGGCGTCCATCAGTTCCAGCACGTGGGGGCCACGGGCGCCGGGGCGCCGCACGACGATCGCCACGGAGACCTCATCGTACGGATCGTTGTCGCAGACCGAATAGGAGAAAAACGTCAGCGCCACCAGCCCGTAGCCGGGAAATGCCCGCAGCGGCTCAAGGGGCGCCGGTAACGTGGCGCGCAAGCGGTCCAGCGGTGCGAGGAACAGCAACTGCACACTGCCGGAGCGGTAATAGAAGTTCGGCGCCCAGGTCGGACCGACTCTCGACGCCACCTGCTGCTTGGGAATGCGCCGGAAGAAGTCGATGTTGCCGGCGGCCTTGTCCCGGGCCACTTCGTCGAGGCTGGGGTTCATGCGGAAACGGTCGTAGTAGCCGCCCTCCAGCACCTCGACCTTGTGCGATCCGAATTCGACCTCTGTAAAGCGCTTGTTCATGTTCGCTGACCTTTCTCGGTGAGTGGCCCGGCAGGTGGCCGGTCAGCGCCACTCTAAGGTTCAACCAAACTTTAAGGTCAAGCGCACAGCGGCTATGGCCCACCATTCACGCCAGCGATGACCGTTCGGAACTTGCTTGACCTTGAAGCGCACTTCAATCCTAGAGTTCATAACGCTTGTCTTCACCCCTTCACGTTTCCGTTCCGCATTTTCAGGAGTAGCGAACATGGGCAATGTCACAACGAAAGACGGCGTCGAGATCTTCTACAAGGACTGGGGCCCGAAAGACGCCCCGGTGATCCATTTCCATCACGGCTGGCCACTGAGCTCGGACGACTGGGATGCGCAGATGCTCTTCTTCCTCGCTCAGGGCTTCCGGGTGGTGGCCCACGACCGACGCGGTCACGGTCGCTCGAGCCAGGTCTGGGACGGCCACGACATGGATCACTACGCCGATGACGTGGCGGCGGTGGTCAATCATCTGGGGACACAGAAAGCCGTGCATGTCGGCCACTCCACCGGTGGCGGCGAAGTCATCCATTACATCGCCCGGCATGGTGAGGATCGGGTTTCCAAAGCCGCAATCATCAGTGCCGTGCCGCCGCTGATGGTGAAAACCGAAAGCAATCCGGGCGGCCTGCCGAAGTCGGTGTTCGACGATCTTCAGGCGCAACTCGCGGCCAATCGTGCGCAGTTCTATCACGATGTGCCGGCCGGTCCGTTCTATGGTTACAACCGGCCGGGGGCCAAGCCTTCGGAGCCTGTCGTGCTCAACTGGTGGCGTCAGGGCATGATGGGCGGCGCCAAGGCACACTATGACGGGATCGTCGCGTTCTCGCAGACCGATTTCACCGAAGACCTCAAAGGCATTTCGATTCCGGTGCTGGTGATGCACGGCGATGACGACCAGATCGTGCCGTATGAAGACTCCGGTGTGCTCTCCGCCAAACTGCTGAAGAACAGCACGCTGAAGATTTATCCGGGCTTCCCTCACGGCATGCCGACAACCGAAGCGCCGACGATCAACGCCGATCTACTGGCGTTTATTCGCGGCTGACTTTATTGGCCGGGGTCAGGCGCCATACCTGCCCCCGGCTACTCTTCGGCTCTCCCCGCCCCTTCGCGATTACCTACGTAGTGTCTGGCCAATGGAAACGCCGGCAGCCACGACTCGCGACGCACCGTCCAGAGTTCATAAGTCGGCTGCAACTGATCGGGCGCATCCAGCGCGCCCAGACTGACCTCGATTTCATCGCCACTGCGACCGAACACCGACGATCCACAGCGCGGGCAGAAAAACCGCCCGGCGTAGTCACGGGTTTCGCCCGTGATGGTCACCGCCTCCGCCGGAAAGATCGCCGCTGACGCAAACAGCGCGCCATGGTGTTTGCGGCAATCCAGACAATGGCAAACGCCAACCCGCCAGGGTCGGCCCGTCATTTCGATCCGCACCACGCCGCACAGGCAACCGCCCGTCAGTCGATCCATGGCACACCTCCCGCAAATGGAATATCCGGTGAGTGAAAATAGCAGCGCAATGGGGGAACGCTTACAATCGTGGCCCATTACCACCATTCAGACAGACCACTCCCTTCATGGCGCTCGACCCCCTTACGATGTTGACCATTTCCACCGCCCTGGCAGCGGCGGCCGCCCTTTACCTGGCGGTTGAATGGCGCAGCATCCGCGAATCCTCGTTGCTGTTCTGGAGTGCCGGTTTCGCCACCATCACCGTCGGCTCGAGCCTTGCCCTCTTGCGCGCCAACGGTTATCCGCTGATCGGCATCTGGTTCGCCAACGGCTTGCTGGTCGTTGCGCACTGGCTGTTCCTGCTGGGCGTCGCGCGGTTTACCCAGCGGTCGTTGTCGCGAGCCTGGTACTTGATGTTCCTCGTGTGGCTGGCATTGCTGCTGTTACCGGAAGATCCCTCGTGGTCGAAAATCATGCTGGTGGCCAACTCGCTGCTGGTTGCCGTGCTGATGCTGCGGGCCAGCCTGCTGCTGCGCCCTCACGGCAAATCATTGAGCATTGGCGCCGTACAACTGCGTTATGTGCTGTTGATTCACGGGCTGTTTTATTTCGCCAAGGCGATTACGGCGGTGCTCCCGGGTACGCTGATCGACCTGGCGGCGTTTCGCGGCACGATCATCCAGATTTCCCTGGTCGAAGGCGCCATGGCAATCATGCTGATCGCGCTGTCGATGACCGGCACCGAGCGCTACCGCCGGGAAAAACAGATCGCCGAACTGGCCGCCCGGGATCCGCTGACCGCGCTGTACAACCGCCGCGCCCTCGAAGTCCGCGCGCCGCGCCTGCTCGGGGAAGTCTCCAACGCCCGCCCCGGCGCCCTGCTGCTGATCGACATCGACAATTTCAAACTGATCAACGATCTGTATGGCCACACCGCCGGCGACCGCCTGCTGATCTCGCTCAGCGAAATGATCCGCTCGCAGTTGCCTCAGGGCGCGCTGGCGGCAAGGCTGGGCGGAGATGAATTCGTCATGTTGCTGGGCGATGCTTCCCACGAACAGATCATGGTGCTGGGCAGCGAGCTGCGTGAGCAGTTTCAGGCGATGACTGCGCAGGCCTACATCACGCCTGAAGCCGTCACCTTGAGCATTGGCGCCAAGGTCTTCGACCAGCCACCAGCCAGCCTCGCGGCATTGATCGAACAGGGTGACAGCGCGCTCTACGAATCCAAGCGCGGCGGACGCAACCGGATTCGTCTGGCGGACTGCACCTGACCTATCCTTGCCTGCACCCGCTTTCTTGGAGTTCGCCATGTCCTCGCCTGAATCCATCCTTTTGCAGAGCTGGAGCCACAATGCTCAAGCCTGGACCGAAGCCATTCGCAGCGGCGCCATCGAAAGCCGCCAGCAGGTCACCGATCAAGCCATGCTGTTGGCGCTGATGGGGCGCCAACCTGAACGCGTACTCGATCTGGGATGCGGCGAAGGCTGGCTGTTGCGGGCGCTGGCCGAACGAGGAATCGAAGCGGTTGGCGTGGATGGTGATGCAACACTGGTCGAGGCAGCACAAGCGGCGGGATCGTCTCCCGTGCACGTCGCCAGTTATGAAGAGCTGGTGGAAGCGAAAGTCGATATCGGCTGCGATTACGACCTGATCTGCGCCAACTTCTCCCTGCTGCATCAGGACATCATCCCGCTGCTCGCCGCCATGAACGCCCTGCTCGTGCCCGGCGGCGCGCTGGTGATCCAGACGCTGCATCCATGGTCGGTGGCCGCAGGTGATTATCAGGATGGCTGGCGCGAGGAAACCTTCGACGGGTTCAAAGGCCAGTGGCAGCCAATGCCGTGGTATTTCCGCACCCTGTCCAGCTGGCTCAATGCGCTGGACATGGCGGGTTTTCAATTGACCAGCCTGCGCGAGCCGCAACATCCGCAAAGCCCCGTGCCGCAGTCGTTGTTGATGATTGCCGAGCGTCGTGGCTAAAGAATCTACAGCCTCGGTTTGAGCAGGATCCCGGTGTAATGCCGTAAAAACAGCGCGAACCCCGCGCACCAGAGCACCACAGACAAACCGAGGCCGAAGCTGGAAAACGGCACCAGCAACACCCGACAACCCGCCGCGATCAACACCAGTGCAAACCCCAGCACCACGGCTTTCGGTGGCTGCAACAGCCGCCCGGTGTGACCGAGGCTGACCCGCGCAATCATCGCCAGAATCAACCCGCCCACGCCGCCAACCGCCAGCGCATGGGTCGCCAGGCTTTGCTGACCAAGCAGCCCCAGATGCCACGCCGCCATGGCCCAGATCGCCAGCGCCATCCAGCCGTAAGCCAGGTACAACGACCAGAGCAGTGGCACCCGCCACATCCCGCGATCATGCCAGCGGATCAGCCGCAGTATTTGCAAACTGCCGGTGAGCGCAAACAGCGCTGCCAGCCACGGCCGGGGCACATCGTTAAGACCCGCCGCAAACGTGATCGCCGTCAGCAGACTGCCGATCAACAGCAATCGCGTCGGCAATGGATGGACGGCCGGTACGGGTGGACGGTTCAAGCCACGCTGGATGAAGAACGGAATCACCCGCCCGCCGATCACGGTCATCAGTGCTGCAATCAGCCACAGCGCACCCAGTACGCCCTGTCGTTGCAGGCCGCTGTCGTCCCTGAAGATGCCGATCAGAGTCAGCGCCTGACAACCCGCCATCAGCGCGAGCATCAGCACAATCGGGTAGTTGTCGCGTTTGCGCGCGGCAATCAGGTCCCGCGCCAGCGTCACCGCCAACAGCAGCAGAAAAACCCATTGCAGCGCGAGGATCAATCCAACAGGCAACGGTAACCACCAGACCACACGCCCGAGCAGCCAGACCGACACCAACGCAATCAACGCCCCGCCGCGCACGCCGGGAATCCCGGTCCAGTTGGGCACCGCCGTCAGCAAAAAACCGGCAACGATCGCCGCTGCGAAACCGAACGGCATTTCATGCCGATGCCAGGCGAGCATGCCGCCCGCCGGTTGCAGGTCGAACCAGTGGCCGTAAAGCCACAAACCCCAGATCAGGATCGCCAGAGCGGCGAATCCGGCGCCGGCCAGAAACAGCGGCCGGAAACCCAGGCTGAACACAGGTGCGGCGGCGAGTCTGCGCATGTTCAAGCCACCACGGCGGCGTGATGCTGGCCCAGCCGATACTGAGACAGGAGCCGCATGACATAGCCGATCTTGATCAGCGTCGGGCCGACGATGGTCATGGCGTGCATCGCCACCAGCAGCGCAATCGGCATGTGGCCCTGATACAGATAAGCGCCGTAGATCCCGGCCAGCAACATGACCAGACCGGCGACGAGCACTTTGTTCGACAGGTGCAGAACGTTCAGCGGACTCTCGAAGAAAGTGAACATGTTTCGTACTCCTGAGCGGATCAGTTTGTACGCAAGACACTTCAACTTGCGTGCCAGATTATTCGCCCAGCAATATCAGCCAGTTGCGAAAATACGAGTCAATTTGACACAAACACAAAAGAGTCATTTTGACAAACAACCAAGTCAATACGACTACATCCCATCTTCATTGCATCCAACCATCGATCCGCGGCACCGCCAGCCGGGCACAGACTGGCTACGCTATTAATCCAGCGTGTCCAACCTGCCGAGGATGACTGCCATGCAACGCTTTCAAAAACTGACGCCCTGCCTGTGGTTCGACGATCAGGCCGAGGCGGCGGCGAAGTTTTACTGCTCGATCTTCGACCACTCGAAAATCACCGCCGTCACCCACTACGGCAAGGCCGGCCAAGAGTTTCATGGTCGTCCCGAAGGCTCGGTGATGACCGTCAGTTTCGAACTCGACGGCCAGACTTTCACCGGGCTCAATGGCGGGCCGGTGTTCAAGTTCAATGAGGCGATTTCGTTTCAGGTCAATTGCCAGAACCAGGAAGAGGTCGATCATTTCTGGGGCAACCTCAGCGCCGGCGGACCGGTTGAGGCGCAGCAATGCGGCTGGCTGAAGGACAAGTTCGGCGTGTCGTGGCAGATCGTGCCGGTGGCGTTCATGCACATGATGACCGACGCCGACCAGACCAAGGCCCAGCGCGCGATGCAGGCCATGCTCGGGATGAAAAAACTCGACATCGCCGAACTCGAGCGAGCCTTCGCCGGCCAGAGCTAATACACTCGGGCACTGGCCTGCCGAGAACCCCAATGATGAAAGCTGCTGCCAAGAACCCCGAACAAGCCCCGCGCTTCTGGCGCGACGACGCCCTGCCCTTCATCGAGGCCCGGGCCATCGCCGATGGGCGCGAGGTCTGTTATTCCCGACATTCTCACGCGCACTTTTCCATCGGCGCCATCACCGCCGGGAGCAGCACCTATGTGCATGAGCAATCCTCGTTCGAAGTGGCGGCCGGCACGGTGGTGCTGATGAATCCGGGGGATGTACACGCGTGCAACCCGATCGACGATCAGCCGTGGTCGTATCTGATGCTGTATGTGGAAACGCCGTGGCTGACGGATTTGCAGCATCAGTTGGGCTTCAGTGCGGAGCTTGAGTTTCGGCGGTTTTCCGATACCCATTTGAATGACGCCCGCCTGTTTTGCGACTTGAATGCGTTGTACGCGGTATTAATCGACGATCAGCAAGACGTGCTGCGCAAACAGAGCGCAGCGGTGGAATTCTTCAGCGACCTGCAACTGCGCCTGAACCCCATCGAACAACCGCTGCGCGAACCGAACTTCAAACTCGAACGCGCCGCCGACTTCATCCGCCGGCACTGCACCGACCTGCTCAGCCTCGACGACATCTGCGCCGCTGCCGAGCTGTCACCGTCCTACCTGATCCGCGCCTTCAAACAGCACTTCGGCATGACGCCCCATGCGTTTTTGGTCAATCAGCGTATTCAGTTTGCCCGCGAGTGTTTGCGGCGCGGGCAGTTGATTGCGGATGTGGCGCTTGAGGCGGGGTTTGCTGACCAGGCGCATTTTCAGCGGGCGTTCAAGCAGCATCTGGCGGCTACGCCGGGGCAGTATCGGGGATAGCAACAAAAACGGCCCGCAATGGGCCGTTTCAGTTTCGGCACTCAGGGCCGAGGCTCTGCCGCCACATCCTGGTTATCCAGCACCCGATTCACCGCCAGTTCCGCCAGCATGATCAACTGCCCGATGCCCAGCAGCACATGCCGCTGCGGCGCATCGATCATCCCGGCGAAATCGCTGGCCATGGTTTTGGCCGAGGTCAGGGTTTCGCAGGCGTCGGCCAGCAGTTCTTCATTCGGGATGCCGGGAGCGATGAGGTAGCGGGTGTTGGGTTTGAGCAGCGGTTTTCTGGGGTGGAACGGATTGAGGTAGTGATCGAGGGCGCGGTCGGCGGCTTCGTGGAATTTCTTGGAATCGAGGGTTTCGTAGGGCGAGGTCGGATCGGTTTCGGGTGGGTTTGGCGTTGGTTTGATCATGGTAAAACTCCCTGATTGATGGAGCTGCCACGGTTCGCTGCGAAACGAAAGGAGGTGACAGCTGTACGCGGGTTCGCAGACCGGGAATCAAGGAACCCGGCATACCCGAAGGTATCCCGCGCACAACCGCCATTACGCGATCAGCCAAAAAAAGCTGAACGGAAACGACGCTCTGGGCGCCTTGATTGATCCGGGCTGCGAAACCCGATCGCTGATTCGTCAGCGACCGACACACGATAGAACCCGGCCCCAAGGCCCACAAGCCGGCGGATTCTGGCGGATGCGTAGGCAATGGCGCAAGGTGTCGTAGCTTGCCGGAAGCATCCTTAAACACCTTTAAACCCAAGGCTCGACCCGCTCACGGCAGCAACAGATACCCCGCGCTCACCGCCAGCAACAGCGCCATCACCCGGTTGAACAACCGCATCCCCGCCGGGTTGCCGAGATAGCCGCGCAAGAATGTCCCGGCATACACCCAACAACCCACCGACAGATAACAGATCACCAGATACACCGCCGCAAACTGCCACACCAATCGCGCCTCGCCATCGGCGACAAACGCCCCCATCCCCGCCACACAGGCCAGCCAGGCCTTGGGGTTGAGCCACTGCATCACCGCGCCGTAGAGCATCGACGGCGCCCTGCCCGATTCTCCCGCATTCAACTGGCCGTTATCGGTAGCCAGTTTCCAGGCCATGAACAGCAGAAACGCCACCCCGGCCAGTTGCACCACACGGGTCAGCGACGGCCACAGTTTCAACACTTCGTGAAGACCGAGCCCCATCAACACCAGCAACAACACAAACCCCAGCGTCGCCCCGGCCACGTGTCGCTGACTGGCGCGAAAGCCGAACTGCGCCCCCGAACTCAACGCCACGATATTCACCGGCCCCGGGGTAATGGACGCGGCCAGGGCAAACGCCGCCATCGACACAATCAGACTCATCGCACACCTGCTTCAGATCGAGGAACAAGGCGCTCACGGTAACCAGCGCCCTGCCCTTCGGTATTGAATGAAATTACCCCCGAGCCCGCAGACCCACTACGCTCTACCTCAGTGACCACGCTCGACCAGGAAGTCGCCCTCGATGATTCTGATTCTGTTGCCAGCCGCCGATTACGACCCAACCGAAAGCAGCGTGCCCTGGCAGGCCATGCGCGATGCGGGTATCGAAGTGCGCTTTGCCACGCCGCAAGGTTTGCCCGCCCACGCCGATCCACGATTGGTGGATATCGGCTTCGGCCTGCTGAGTTCGATGCTGATGACGCGCAAAGCTGACCTTCACAGTTACACGCAGATGATCGAGTCCGATGCGTTCATGCAGCCACTGGCGTATGCCGATGTCGATACGAGCCAGTTCGATGGTCTATTGATTCCCGGCGGTCACGCCAAGGGGATGCGCACACTGCTGGAGTCCAAGCAGGCCCAGCAGATCGCCCTGCAATTTTTCAAGGCCGACAAACCCGTGGCGGCGGTGTGTCATGGCGTGTTGTTGCTGGCCCGTACGCTCGATCCCGATACCGGGCGTTCGGTGTTGTTCGGGCGCAAGGTCACGGCGTTGCTGGCGGCAACCATGGAGTTGCCGGCGTGGCTGATGACCGCTGCGTGGCTGGGGCGCTATTACCGCACCTACAAACAGACGGTCGAGGCAGAAGTGAAAACCGCACTGGCCAGCAAGGCCGATTTCATACGCGGCCCGCTCATTGCCAAACGCGACCAGGCAGACAACCCGCAAATCGGTTTTGTGGTGCGCGACGGCAACCTGCTCACGGCACGCTGGCCCGGCGACTGCCATCGATTCGCCGCCGAATGGGTGGCCCTGTTGCAGGCCACCCGCCGCGAGCCGGTATTCAGTCCAGACGCGGCACGGTGAAGCGGAATTCGCTGCCCTGCCCCGGCTCGCTCTCGGCCACGATCCGCCCGCCGTGGGCCTCGACAATCCCCTGCGTGATGTACAGGCCCAGCCCCGTGCCGTTCGGATTGCCTTCCTTCACCGTCCAGTAGCGGTCGAACACATGCGGCAAGTGATCCTTGGGAATGCCTTCGCCGCTGTCGCGCACCGTGAAGACGATGTCGTCGCCGACCGATTTGGCAAACACATCGACCGTGCCCAGACGCGGCGTGAACTTGATCGCGTTGCCGACCAGATTCGACAGCACCTGGAACAGCCGCTCGGGGTCGGCGTGAATGCTCAGATCCGGATCAGCCTCGAACGAGATGCTGATGTCCTTGTCCAGCGCCAGCGGCGCGAGCAGTGACTGCGCCTCTTCGAACATCTGCGCGACATCGAGCTTCTGCGGGGCGATGGTGTAGCGCCCGGCGTCGATTTTCGAGGTATCGAGCAAGTCTTCCAGCAGCGTGTTCATGCGCCCGGCGGCTTGCTGCATGGTGTCGATGGCGGTGGAGATGCGTCGCGAAGTGTGCGGCCCGTCGGAGCTGAAAGCCTTTTGCATCATGCCGCACAGCATCGAAATGACCGTCATCGGATTGCGCAGATCGTGGGACACCACCGCCACCAGCTCATCACGGGCGCGCACCGCTTCCTGCTCGCGGCGCACCTGGCGGGCCAGGTCGTTTTCCAGTGCCGAGCGGCGCAGGTCATTGGCGGCAAACAGATCGCCGTGGCTCCACTTGGTGGAGATCCCGGCCATCTCGACCTTCCAGATTTCGAACGAGGTACGCGGCCGCAGGCGCAGGCCGGCGTCGGAGTTTTCCAGATCCAGCGGCTTGCGCGGGTCGCCACTCCAGTTGATGTTCTCTTTGACTTCCGGGCGGAACCACAGCACGCCGTTGTCCACCGGTTTGGGCAGGCTCATGGCGAGCACGCCGCTGGCGACTTGCTGATACTGCGCGGCCGGTGGATAGACGCTGGCCAGGTGATGACTGGCAAACACCGGCTCGCCGCGCTCCTGCAGCCACTTGTGCAGGGCGCGAATGTCTTCCGGCTCCGGGCAGTTGCCGTAACGGTGCAATTGCTTGTCTTCGATGATCGCGATGCCGCCGGCATTGGCCAGCGCCATCAGGACCTGCGGCTGGTTGGCCAGTCCATCGAAGACGTTCTGTGGCGAGTCGATCATCGCCTGATTGAGCAGCGCCAGCGCCTCGACCTTTTCTTCACGCTGACGGCTGACTTCCAGCGCTTCCATCGCGCTGATCTGCAACGACAGCACCTGGCCGATGGTCTGGCATGCGGTGCGCAATTCGTGCGGCACGTGCAGCGGCTGTCGGTTGCCGCAACTGATCAGGCCCCAGAGCTTGTCGCCCTTGAGCAGGGAAATGCTCATCGAGGACAGCACGCCCATGTTCTTCATGTACTGGCAGTGAATCGGCGACACGCTGCGCAGCGTGGCGAAGCTCAGGTCCAGCGGGGTCTGGGTGTCCGGGCGCAGCTTGGGTACCAGTGGCACCGGTTGATAGTCGGCATTCGGGATGATCCGCAGCCAGTTGGTGCGGTACAGCTCCCGGGCCTGCTCGGGGATGTCGGAGGCCGGGAAAAACAAGCCGTTGAAGACTTCCATCGAAGGATCGGACGCTTCAGCGATGACCTGACCGTGGCCCTCCTCTTCGAAGCGATAGATCAGCACCCGGTCGTAACCGGTCATGGCCTGGATTTCCTTGACGCTGATGTCGTACAGCGCCTGCAGGCTCTGGGCCTTTTGCAGGCGCGCGAGCATCCGCCCGAGGTGGGTTTCAGTGCCGGCGACGTTGCGCGGCTGGAAGTTTTCGACGTGGATTTCCAGCTCCAGGATCAGCACATCCTGATGCCGGTGCAGCAAGCCTTCGAACGCCGTGCCGTTGAGGCGAAAGTGCAGCGGCGGCGCGTCGGACAGGGTCGGTTGCTGCAAGGCCTCACGAACCTGCGCGGCATGGGCATCGCCGATCAGGCTGTGCAGCGGCTGGCCGATCAGTTCCTGTGCCGGGCGGGCGAGCAAGGTCTCGACGTTGGCGCTGATCTGGATGATCGAAAGGTCCGGCTCGCTCAGGGTCAACAGCAGACCGTGGGGCTGGATCGCTCCGGGGAAGCGGATCGGCTCGTCGGCGCAGTTGGCCAGCAACTCTTCAAAGGCTTCTTTGTCTTGCGGGGTCATACCAGAACCTCCTGGCTTTCGAGCCAGCGCTCGAAACAGCTGAATGTGGTGTGGGCGGCCGCCACGACGGCTTCACGCTCGTCGGCGTCCATCGGGCGGCTGCCCAGGTATTCGATGAAGTCGCGCCAGCGCCGGCCGGTGGCGGCGCCGTAGACGTCCAGAAACGCTGCGCCGTTGTCCGCGCCCAGGTTCAGCCGTGTGGCGATTTCCCGGCGCAGGATCTGCCCGCCGAGGGTCGCGCCTTCCAGCACGTACAGCACGCCCAGACCTGCAGCGGCGGAGTCGATGGCGGGCAACTGGCGGCAAAGTGAAAAGTCCCCGCCATTTGCGCCCAATGCGTGCAGGTCCCGTTGCAGGGTCGGCGCCTTGAGGCGTGAAACCAGATCGAAATCGGCGGGGATCGCGCCGCTGTCCTGTAACGCGGCTTCCAGCGGCTGATAGAAGCCGTAATAGGCGCGCATCAATCGCTCGAAAGCGTGCAGATCAAGGGTGTCGGAGAAAAAAGGAAGGCGTTTTTCCAGTGCGATGTGCAGTTCGGCAGTGCCGGCGCGCAGGTCCTGCAACACCGGTGGCACATGAACCTCGCGGGCCTTTGCTTGCATGTAGTCGCTCGTACAGTGGGCCGCCTGGGGCCATTGGGGAATGGAAACGCATGGCGCGAAAGCTTACACGGCAATTGTCCTTTCTGACCCGGCAGATAATTTTTTCTGGCGGATTCATCACCCTGTGACGGTTTCAGAGTTGACGGGGCGGTGGAAAGTTCGAACGGATTCACGCCCGACAATCGCTGTACCGCGACTCCGCAGCCTGACTGTACGGTTCCGGCCTGCCGCCAGCGTGATAAAAATAGCCGTCCCGCCACCGGAGCCCGCGCCATGGATCTCGCCACCCTTTCCCTGTTTCTGCCCGCCTGTTTCGCCCTGAACATGGCGCCCGGCCCGAACAACCTGCTGTCGGTCAGCAACGCCACCCGCTATGGCTATCGCCGCGCCTGCGTGGCCGGGGTCGGCCGGTTGTTGGCGTTCGCCGGGATGATCGCCCTCGCGGCGGCGGGGCTGGCTGTGGTGCTGCAGACCTCCGAGTTGCTGTTCTACGGGATCAAGATTGTCGGTGCGGGGTATCTGTTGTATCTGGCGTGGCAGCTGTGGCGGGCCAATCCGGCTGCCGAAGACGCCGTTACGGCGCCGGCAAGTGGACTGCTGGCGCTGGCACGTCAGGAATTCCTGGTGGCCGCAGGAAATCCAAAAGCAATTCTCATCTTCACCGCCTTCCTGCCGCAGTTCGTCGACCCGAACCGCGCCATCACCCCGCAGTTCATGCTGCTGGGCGTGCTGTTCCTGCTGCTGGAATGGATCGCCATCAGCGCCTACGCCTACATGGGCCTGCACATGCGCCGCTGGTTTGCCGAGCCGCGCGGCAAGCGGATCTTCAATCGTTGCTGCGCGGGGCTGCTGTCGGCGGCGGCTTCGGTGTTGCTGATGGCCAAACGTGCCTAAGCTTCGGACGGGCCTTTGAGTTCGACCTGATTGCCGTCCGGATCGAAGCAGTACAGCGACAGACCGTTGCCCTCGGCGCCGAAACGGGTGACGGCCTTGTCGACGGTCAGGCCACAGGATTGCAAATGACTGACCAGCGCCGCTTCATCGAACGGCTCGATGCGCAGGCAGAAGTGATCGACATTGCGCCGTTCGCTGCCGGCAGCGGCGCCGCCCTTGCGGCCGATATCGCCGTCGAGGTCGACCAGATCGATCATCGACGTGCCGGCACGCAGGTGCACCAGACCGAATTTTTCGTTGCGCTTGACCACTTCGGCGCCGAAGACCCGGTCGTAAAAATCAATGCTGCGTTGCAGATCGGCAACGCGCAGCACGATGTGATCGATGTGGTGAATCGTGAACGGTGGCATACCTTCATTTCCCGAGTTGTAGCGACCCGATCACTGTAGTGCAGCGGCCCGAAAATTCACTGTCGATTTTTCGGTGGAGCCATCGAATAACTGGTTTTATCCTCGGCCCATGAACATACAGACCGCTGTCCTGCCCCCTCACGCCGAAATGGTTCGCGCCATGCTAGCAAGCGACACTGCCTATGAAGGCGTGTTCTTCACGGCGGTGAAAACCACCGGGATCTTTTGCCGCCCGACCTGCACGGCGCGCAAGCCGAAACCGGAAAACGTCGAGTTCTTCGCCCACGCTGACGACTGTCTGTCCGCCGGTTACCGTGCCTGCTTGCGCTGCAAGCCGCTGGACGCAGCGGCCATCGCCCCGGATTGGGTGCAACGGCTGTTGAAAGCCGTGGACACCGATCCGGAGCTGCGCTGGAGCGATGCGCAATTGCTCGCCGAAGGCATCGAGCCACTGAAGCTGCGGCGTTGGTTCAAGCAGCATTTCGGCATGACGTTCCATGCGTGGCTGCGCACCCGTCGGCTCGGTGTGGCGCTGGGCGGAATCAAACAAGGCACCTCCATCGACCACGCGGCGTTCGACTCCGGCTATGAATCCCTCAGCGGTTTTCGCGATGCGTTTCAAAAGTCATTCCACATCACGCCGGGGCGAGCGGCGGCCAGCGAGCCGCTGCTGTTCACCCGCCTGACCACGCCGCTGGGGCCGATGATCGCCATGGCCGAACGACGCGGACTGGTGCTGCTGGAGTTTCTCGACCGCCCGGCGCTGACCCGGGAAGTCGAAGAATTGCAGAACCGCTACGGATACGTGGTCGCACCGGGGCACAACGCGCATTTGCAGCAGATCGAAAACGAACTGGCGCTGTACTTCGCCGGCAAACTGAGCGAATTCAGCGTACCGTTGCACCTGCCCGGCAGCGAGTTTGCCCGTCAGGTCTGGGCCGAACTGCGGCAAATCCCCTACGGCCAGACCAGCACTTACGGCAGCATCGCGGCGCGGTTGGGCAAACCCGGCGCCAGTCGCGCCGTGGGGCTGGCCAACGGACACAATCGGCTGTCGATCGTGGTGCCGTGCCATCGGGTGATCGGTGCGGACGGCTCGCTGACCGGCTATGGTGGTGGGCAACCGCGCAAGGCGTTTCTGCTCAGGCTGGAAAACGCTGCCGTGCAACTGACGCAACCGCTGGCTTTCTGAACGACGACAAGAAGGGATTTCGATGAACGCGCTCGACACACAGTTTCACCAGTTGCACCACGATGGCCTGCTGATCCTGACCAACGTCGCCGACGCCACGGGCGCGCGACTAGTCGAGCAGCTCGGCGGCAAAGCCGTCGCCACCAGCAGCGCCGCCGTGGCCTGGGCCCACGGTTACCCGGACGGCAACACCCTGCCGCTGGAGCGTTTGATCAGCACCGTGGAGTCGATTGCCCGGGTCATCAAGGTGCCGTTGAGCGTGGACATCGAGGCCGGTTATTCCGATGACCTCGACCGGGTTGCCGAAGTGATCGATGCGGTTGTCGCCGCCGGCGCGGTCGGGATCAATATCGAAGACGGCAGCGGCACGCCGGAACTGCTGGCGCGCAAGATCGAAGTCGCGCGGCAAGTCGCCGACAAGCGCGATGTGAAACTGTTCATCAATGCCCGCACCGACGTTTACCTCAAAAGTCTGGTGCCGGCCGAGGACCGCGTTGCCGAAACCTTGCGTCGTGCCGCGCTATACCAGGCAGCCGGGGCCGATGGTTTGTTCGCCGCCGGCGTGACGTCTGCCTACGAAATCGAAGCGATCTGTAAAGGCACGACTTTGCCGGTCAACGTCCTGGGCTTCGACGGCCTGCCCTCCCCCGACGAACTGAAAATCCTCGGCGTAAGCCGCTTGAGCGCCGGCTCCGGCATCGCCGAGTTCATGTACGGCGCCATGGGTTCACTGGTGAAAAGCTTCCTCGCCAGCGGCAAGCTCGATACCCACGACCTCAAGGCCTTCACCTATGGCGAAGTCAACGGTCTGCTGAAGTAAGCCATGCCCGATCCCTACCAACCAGCCAGCGAGTTTCTGGCCAGCCTCGACGCCGACTGGCAGCGCCACATTGCTGCGGTCGGCCCTTGCCTGCATCAACCACATCCGGCGCGGGATCCTTATGAGTCGCTGGTGCGGGCGATTGCCTATCAGCAACTGCACGCCAAGGCGGGCGATGCGATTGTCGGGCGGCTGGTGGGGCTGTTTCCCGGGCAGACGTTTCCCCGCCCGGAGCAGATTCTGGCGACGGGGTTCGATCAGATGCGCAGTTGCGGGTTTTCGGCGGGCAAGATTGCGACGATTCAGGGGATTGCCCGGGCGACCCTGGACGGTGTGGTGCCGGATTACCCGACTGCGCTGGCGATGGAGGATGAGGCGCTGATCGAGCGGTTGGTCAGCCTGCGCGGGGTTGGACGCTGGACTGTGGAGATGTTGCTGATCTACAGCCTGGAGCGGCCGGATATTCTGCCCGCCGACGATTTTGGTGTGCGCGAAGGATATCGGCGGTTGAAGGGGCTGGAGGTGCAGCCGACGCGCAGGCAGATGATCGAAATCGGGTTGGGGTGGAGTCCGTTTCGCACCGTGGCGGCTTGGTATTTGTGGCGCGTGCCCAAAAGCCCCTCACCCTAGCCCTCTCCCGGAGGGAGAGGGGACCGATCCGGGAATGCTTTAGAAGTACGCCGACCTGAAAGAGCAACTGTGAATCCATAGACGCCAAGACGTTAGTGAATACTTAATCGACACGGTTTATCAGGTCGATGTATGACGCAAGACCACCAGGTCGGCTCCCTCTCCCTCCGGGAGAGGGCTGGGGTGAGGGGTTGCTTTTCAGAGGCCTGACTTCAACCGACTGAACGCCCGAATCAAAGCCCGGTTGAACGCCTTGCCATTGTCGTTCTTGCTATACAGCGAAGCCCTCACCGCCTCCGGCGGATACGTCCCCGGATCATTACGAATCGCCGGATCAATCAACCCGTCAGCCGCCGTAATCGCATTGGCGTAGTGAATGGTGTCGGTAATCGGCGCGATCACCTCAGGCGTCATCAAATAATCCATCAATGCCAATCCGGCCTCGGGATGCGGTGCATCCTTGGGAATGACCATCGCATCGAACCAGATCAGCGTGCCCTCCTTGGGAATCCGGTAATTCAACTTGAACGGCTTGTGCGCCGCTTCAGCCTGACCCGCCGCAATGGCGACGTTGCCGTTCCACGACATCGCCACGCAGGTGTTGCCGTTGGCCAGGTCGCTGATGTTCAGGTCGTTGTCGAAGTAGCGGATGTAGGGGCGGATCTTCGCCAGTTGCTGTTCGGCGAGTTTCAGGTCATCGAGGCTCTGGCGGTTGATGTCCAGGCCCATGTACTTCATGACCGCCGCGAACACTTCGTTCGGATCGTTGAGCAGGCTCACCCCGCAATCGGCGAATTTCGACACCACCGCCGGATCGAACAGCATCGCCCAACTGTCCCGTGGCGCCTCCGGCAGGCGCTGCTTCACGGCCTCCTCCTGATAGCCGACGCCGGTGGTGCCCCAGGCGTAGATCCCGGCGTAGCGGTTGCCCGGATCGAACACCGCCATGTGCTGACGGAACTCCTCGCCGACTCCGGCAAAATGCGGGAGTTGCTGCTTGTTCAGGGGCTGGATCGCGCCGCTCTCGATGGCCCGCGACAGGTGCTGGCCGGCGGTCAGCACCAGGTCATAGCCGCTGCGTCCGGTGAGTAGTTTAGTCTCGACGGTTTCCAGTGAATCGAAGTGATCGGCGACCACCTGAATCCCGGTTTTCGCCTCGAAATTCTTCAGGGTATCCGGGGCCAGGTACTCGCCCCAGATATACAGGTTGACCACCGGTTTCGCCGGCTCGGCGGCCTGCACACACAGGGGTGCAAGCACCAGCAATAACGCTTTACTCAGTTTGTGCAGGCCCATGCTCAGGCTCCTTTTTTCTGGCCGGCGTATTGCGGCATGGTGATGCACGCGACGTTGCCGCCACCGAGCAGGATTTCCCGGGAGTTTTCGATGCCGACGATCTTGTGCTGCGGGAACAGTTCGGCGAGGGTCGCCAGCGCCACCTGATCGTTGCGATCGCCGAACAGCGGCACCACGATCGAACTGTTGCCGGCGTAGTAGTTGATATACGACGCGCAGATTTTGGTGCCGGCCTGACGGGTGTGGGTGCTGTCCTGCTGATCGAGGCCTTCGGCTTCTTCGGCGGTCCACTCCAGCACGTCCGGCTGCGGCAGCTTGTGCACGATCAGTTCGCGGCCACGGCTGTCGCGGGTACTGCGCAGGATGTCGTAGGCCTCCTGGTAGATTTCCCACTGCGGATCGTCACGGTTGTCGGTCCATTGCAGCACCACTTCGCCGGGGCGCACGAAGCACGCGAGGTCGTCGACATGGCCGTCGGTTTCGTCGAACTTGCAACCGCGCGGCAGCCAGATCACTTGCTCGGCGCCGAGGTAGTCGGTCAACCGGCGGGTCACTTCGTCCTTGCCCAGATGCTGGTTGCGATTGCGGTTGAGCAGGCATTGCTCGGTGGTGAGGATGCTGCCCTGGCCGTCGCTCTGGATGCCGCCGAGTTCGGCAATCAACGGCGCGCGATAGCGGTCGAAACGCTCGATTTCGAGGATCTTGCTGGCGATCTGGTCGTCCTTGTCCCACGGATAGTAAAGCCCGCCATCGAGGCCGCCGTAGGCATTGAATTCAAAGTCGACACCACGCACTTCACCGCTCTGGTCGTTGACCACGAAGCACGGGCCGCTGTCGCGGAACCAGGTGTCGTTGCAAGTCATCTCGACCACACGCACTTGTGGCGGCAACTGGCGGCGGGCGGTGGCGAACTGGGAGGCCGAAGCGCAGACCGTCACCGGCTCACTGTGGGAGATCGCGGTGACGATCTGCACCCAGACTTTCTGCGCAGGCTTGGCGCCGTTGCGCCAGACGTCGGTGCGCTCCGGCCAGCCAAGCCAGCATCCGGACTTGGCTTCGAATTCGCCGGGCAGACGGAAGCCGTCCTGTTTCGGGGTGGTGTCGAGCAAGCGTGCCATGGTCAAACCTCGTCATCGGGATGGGAATGACCTCAGGCTACGGTCGCGAGCGGTCGGCTCGCCAACGATGATTATTTCGGAACAGTTGAATTCAACTCATCAATCCGCCAGTTGATCGTTGAACCATTCCAGCATCTGCGCCACCGCCGGACGCTCCAGCCGCACACGCTCGCAGACCAGCGCGTATTGGCCCAGCGCGGTCATGCTGGAGGTGAACGGGCGCACCAGACGCCCGTTCTGCAAATCCTCCTGCGCCGTGAGGTTGTCGCCCATCGCCACGCCCTGCCCTTGCGCCGCTGCTTCCAGCGCCAGGCCGGCATGGGCGAAATACAACTGGCGCTCCGGGCGCAGATCGCCGGCATGGCTGGTCAGCCACGCGGTCCAGGTCTTGCCGTCCTGATCGTCGTGCAGCAGGCAATGCCGGGCCAGGTCCTTCGGGGCTTTCAGGGTGCCCTGGTTGAACAGGCCGGGGCTGCACACCGGGAAGAACTGCAACGCCGGCAACGGGCGGACGAAGTACGCGCTGCTGTCCACCGGGCCGGTGCCGTAGGTGATCGCCAGATCGATGTCTTCGCCGGGTGCGGTGGCGTCGATCGGCTGTTCGTAGAGGTGCAAGGTGATGTGCGGATAGCGCGCGTAGAAATCGGTGAGACGGTTCATCAGCCACTTCTGCGCCAGCTCCGCCGTCACCGCCAGCCGCAACACCGCGAGCGAGGATGGATCGCGCAACTCGTCGCAGGCATCGCCGATCAGTTCGAAGGCCTGTTGCAGGCTTTGCATCAAGCGCCCGGCGGCGATGGTCGGGCGAATCTGCCGGCCCTCGCGGATAAACAATGACACGCCCAGTTGTTCTTCGAGCTGGCGGATCTGATGACTGACAGCGCTGTCGGTGACGCACAGCTCGGCGGCAGCCCTGCCGAAATGCGCGTGGCGGGCGGCGCATTCGAAGGTTCGCAGGGCGGCCAGGGAAGGTAGTCGGCGCATGGGTTTGGGTCCCTTTTTTGCGGACATGCTGACCTTCGGATTCGTGG
Organism: Pseudomonas sp. COW5; assembly: GCF_026240005.1. Lineage (NCBI taxonomy): Bacteria > Pseudomonadati > Pseudomonadota > Gammaproteobacteria > Pseudomonadales > Pseudomonadaceae > Pseudomonas > Pseudomonas sp. COW5. Next base: position 6,293,782 of record NZ_JAPHVP010000001.1, read on the forward strand.
GCGTCCAGTTTTACCGCGTTATCGTTGATCGCGAGCAAGCTCGCTCCCACAGGGTTATTCAGAGTTTGAAAGATAGAGGGCACACCGCAAAAACTGTGGGAGCGAGCTTGCTCGCGATAGCGGCGGCACAGGCGCGACATCTCTTCTAGGCTGAACGGCATCGACAAAATACACCGGAGGCCCACTCATGCACCTCGAAGGCTCCTGCCACTGTGGCGCGGTTTCATTCACTCTCGACAGCGCCCACCCCTACCCTTATCAGCGCTGCTACTGCTCGATCTGCCGCAAGACCCAGGGCGGTGGCGGCTATGCGATCAATCTTGGCGGCGACGCGACCAGCCTCAAGGTGCGCGGTCGCAAGAACATCACGATCTACCACGCGAAAATGAAAGACGAAGGCGATGCACGCGCTCATCGCAGCACCGCCGAGCGGCATTTCTGCTCGTTGTGCGGCAGCGGACTGTGGCTGTTCAGCCCGGAATGGCCGGAACTGATCCACCCGTTCGCCTCGGCCATCGATACACCGTTGCCGGTGCCGCCGGAGCACACCCACCTGATGCTCGGCTCGAAAGCGCCATGGGTCGAAGTGCAGGCGAGCGCGAAGGATCAACAATTCGAGGTCTACCCCGAAGAATCCATCGCCCAATGGCACGAACGGCTGGGATTGACCCGATAGCCGCCTTCACAGTCTTTGACAGTTTCCCGACAAAGCTGCCAAAGATTGCCGGCCGCCCCCCGCCTAGCATGGCGCATCCATCTTCCCCATCGGGTGCCCCATGCCGGTTTCGCTGCGTACTTTTTCGCTGTCCCTGACCTCCCTTTGTCTGTTGCTGCCCGGCGACTCGCTGCGCGCCGAAGACTGGCACACCACATTGCGCGCCGGGGCCGCCAGTGCGCCGCGTTACAGCGGCAGTGACGAGCGGGTGGTGGCGCCGTTGGTGGGTGTTGAAATCGGCAGCCCTTACGGCGTGTTCCTCGACACTAGCCGAGGCCTCGGCTGGGGTTTCGATGAAGAGGATTTCGGCCTCAGCGTCTACATCGGCGCCAGCGATGTGCGCAAGGATCGCAAGACCGGTTACAAAGGCTCGGACGAACTCAACGGCATGGGTTCGATCAAGTCACGCCCGGTGATCGGGCTCGACGGCACGTATCACCTGGGCCCGCTCATTCTCGGCGCGAGTTTCGAACATGCGCTGGAAAAGGACGACGATGACCACGACACCGGCTCGTCCTGGAACCGCCTCAAGCTGAGCATCAGCGCGCCGCTCTACGAAGGACCTTTCGGCAAGGTGACCGGCGGCCTCAACAGCCAGTTCGGCGACAGCAACTACATGCGCACCTGGTACGGCGTCAGCGATGCCCAGGCTTCGCGCAGCCAGTTCCGCGCGTACAAGGCCCGGGCCGGGTTGATCAGCCGTGGCGCTGACCTGACGTGGTCATTGCCGCTGGACAAACAGTGGAGCGTGTCGACGGTGCTGGCGGTGCAGTACCTGAACCACGAAGCCGCCGACAGCCCGATTGTCGAGCGTCGGCTGCAGACGTCCCTTGCCGGGCAAGTGATCTACACCTTCTGATCGCCCTCAGAACAGCTCGCTGAACGGAATGAAACGCAGCGGATCGCCCATTCGCAACGTGCTGTGCTCCGGGATTTCCACCAGCCCGTCGGCCCAGGTCGCGCCGAGCAGCACGCCGGAACTCTGATTCGGATACAGCGCCGCTTGTCCGCCCTCCAGACGCACCCGCAGGTACTCGCGGCGGCTGCCGGGTTTCGGCCAGTCGAACCCGGCGTTGACGGTGAAGCTCAACGGCATCACCTCTTCCACGCCTTGAATGCGCAGCAGATACGGGCGCGCCAGCAGGCCGAAGGTCACCAGTGCCGAGGTCGGATTGCCCGGCAGACCGATCACCGGCACCGTGCCGAAATGGCCGACCGTCAGCGGTTTGCCGGGTTTGATCGCGAGTTTCCACAGCAGCGGTTTTCCGTTGTCACGCAGCACCTGGCCGAGGCAATCGGCATCGCCGGCAGACACGCCGCCGGTGGTCAGAATCAGATCGGCCGCCACTTGCAGTTGCTCAAGCTTGAGCCGGGTCTGCGCCGGACGATCGGGAAGAATCCCGGCGTCGATCACCTCGCAACCCAGTTCGCGCAACCAATGGTCAAGCAAGGTGCGATTGCTGTTGTAGATGCTGCCGGGACGCAACGGCTGGCCCGGTTCCACCAGCTCATCACCGGTAGAGAGGAGCGCCACACGCGGTCGGCGCACGAGCGGCAAATGAGTCATGCCCTGCCCCGCCGCCACGGCCAGTTCGAACGGGCCGAGGCGTTTGCCGGCGCGCAGCAGAGTGTCGCCGACGCGGTTCTCCTGGCCCTGGGCGCGGATGTTCTGGCCGACTTTCAGCGGTTGCAGAAACCGCACGCGACCGTCCTCCAGCACCTCGGTGTTTTCCTGCATTTCCACGCAATTGGCGCCATTGGGCAATGGCGCGCCAGTGAAGATTCGCGCGCAGGTGCCGGGCAACAAGGCGTCCGGCGCCAGCCCGGCATAGACCCGCTGCGACACGCTCAACGGCTGGCGATGCAGATCGGCGAGGTTCAAGGCGTAACCGTCCATGGCACTGTTCGGCCATGGCGGCAGGTCGAGGGTGGCGACCAGATCGCTGGCCAATACTCGGCCGCGAGCCTCATTGAGCGGCACCGGTTCACTGTCCGGCAGGCGCTGTTCGTTGGCCATCGCCAGCAACTGATCGAGTGCGTCCTCGACCGGCATCAATCCAGGCTTGCTCATCCCCTTGGCCCGCAGGCTTGCACCGGTTTGAGATGCGGGACGAAGTTGCACGGACGGTGACGGTTATCCAGTTGCTCGGCGAGGATGCCCTCCCACGCCGTGCGGCACGCGCCGGTGGAACCCGGCAGGCAGCATACCAGCGTGCCGTTGGACAGGCCCGCCAGCGCGCGGCTTTGGACGGTCGAGGTGCCGATGTCGAGAATCGAGATGGCGCGGAACAGCTCGCCGAAACCGTCGATCTGCTTGTCCAGCAGGCAAGCCACGGCTTCCGGGGTGCTGTCGCGGCCAGTGAAACCGGTGCCGCCGGTGATCAGCACCACTTGAATGCCGTCGTCGGCAATCCACTGCGCGACCTGAGCGCGGATCTTGTACAGGTCGTCCTTGAGCAGGTTGCGTTCACTCAAGGTGTGGCCGGCTTCGAGCAAGCGGCTGACCAGCAACTGGCCGGAGGTATCGCTGGCGTAATCGCGGGTATCGCTGACCGTCAGCACGGCAATATTCAAGGGAACAAACAGGGCATCCGCTTTAACACTCATGGCACTCTCCGGCCTTCGCCAATTCAATTGGGCCAGAGCCTAAGTGCCACTTATCAAGACTGTCTAATCACTCTAACCAACCGCATTATCGAGCCGCTCTATCGGCTGTTTTTTATCGGGCGGCGCTCACTGATCCAGCCAATGAAACCGGCCATGATTGAATCCCTCGATAGCCTCTTAAACGCTTCCGATTGGACGTAAAACGCGATCAGTGGGATCGTCACCACCTGCGCTTTTCGTGCGCCGTACGCATCTGCGTCAATACTCAATCCAAATTTCCCTTCGAGCAGGTGCCTTCGTGGACATCAAACAACTCAAGTTCCTGATCGCGCTGGACGAAACCCGCCACTTCGGCCAGGCCGCCGCGCGCTGCCACATCACACAGCCAACCCTGTCGATGCGCCTGCGCAATCTGGAAGACGAGCTGGATCTGGTGCTGGTCAATCGCGGCCAGCGCTTCGAGGGTTTCACCCAGGCCGGCGAGCGCGTACTGGCCTGGGCCCGCACCCTGCTGGCCGCCCACGACGGGTTGTTCGCCGAAGCTGCCGCCTGTCGCGGGCAACTGGTCGGCAGCCTGCGTCTGGGACTGGTGCCGCTGAGCAACTTCAATCCGGTCAATTACATTCAGGGTTTATCGGGGATATTTCCCGAGCTGAAATACAGCCTGTCGTCGCTGAGTTCGGACGAGATCATCGAGGGGTTGGGCAACAATCAGCTGGACCTGGGCGTGTGTTATCTGGACCACGTCAACCCGAACTATTTCGAGTTTTTCGAGATCGGCGAAACCCGCGTCGGCCTGCTTTACGACACCCGTCACTTCCATTTCGAAGGCCCGGAGATGAGCTGGGAAGACGCCTCCGAACTGCCGCTGGGGATGATCACCACCGGCATGCATTACCGAAAATCCATCGACCTGAGTTTCCGCAGTCGCGGGCTGAATCCGCAGCCGATCATGGAAAGCGATTCGACCTATCAACTGTTGCAGGCGATTCACCAGGGTTTCTGCTGCTCGATCATGCCGCTGGACAGCGGTCTGGAAGAACCGATCGAGCACCTGGCCTTCATCAACCTGCCGGATGCCAGCGTGCTCGCGCCGTTGGGGCTGGTGATGCGCAAGACCGAACCTCGTTCGGCGATTGCCGAGAAGTGTTTTGCCGAGGCGCGGAAGATGTTCGGTATTGAGGCGCCCAACATTTAACAAACCCTCCTGAAAAGTTGCACTTCGGTGCAACGCTTTCAACTTCGCCTTCAGTGATCGACCAATCCAATCACTGCATCGGAACAAGCGATTGGACGCACTTTTCCCTGCCCCGTAGCCTGAACCCACTTCAGCGCTTCGGGGATTTTCAGGATGCTGTGCCAGGTTGAACAACTCATCGAATCGGGCGACGCCAACGCCCCCGCGCCACAACCGGCGCAGGTCGCTTATCGCGAATACCTCGACGATGCGCCACTGTCCCACGCGGCCCTCGCAGCGGAAATCGCACTGGCCATCAGCTACAACGGCCTGAACCAGGCGGTGATGATGGTCTCGCCCGGCAACATCGAGGACTTCATTCGCGGCTTCAGCCTGAGCAACGCCATCGTCGACAGCCTCGATGATATCCACGACATCCGCCTGACTCACTTTGACCAGGCCTGCCAGGCCGATGTGCAGATTTCCAGTCGCGCGTTCTGGGCCCTGAAAGATCATCGCCGGCAGATGGCGGGCACCAGCGGCTGCGGGCTCTGCGGTGTAGAAGCGCTGGAGCAGGCGCTGCCGCAACTGGAAATCCTGACGCCGACACCGCTGCCACCCGCCGCGCATTTCGACGGCATCCGCCAGCGCATCGAACAGGCCCAGCAACTGGCCCGCAGCAGCGGCGCCCTGCACGCGGCGTTGTACTTCGACGCCGACGGCGAAGCGCTGCTGTGCCGCGAAGACATCGGCCGCCACAACGCCCTCGACAAGCTGATCGGCGCCCTGCAATTCGAAGGCCTTGATGCGCGTCAGGGCTTCGTCGTGGTCACCAGCCGTTGCAGTCTCGAACTGATCCACAAAGCCGTGCGTGCCCGCCTGGGCACCCTCGTCAGCCTGTCCGCCCCCACCGCGTTGACCGTGCGCTGGGCCCTCAAGCACCGCTTGAACCTGATCCACGTTCCGCACCGCAACGCCCCGCGAATCTACAGCCCGATCCAGGAGCCAACCGCATGAGTAACACCCTCACCCACCTCGACGATCAGGGCCGCGCCAACATGGTCGACGTCAGTGACAAAGCTGCGACCCGCCGTGAAGCCACCGCGCAAGCCTGGGTGCAGATGCGCCCGGAAACCCTGCAAATGATCCAGTCCAACGGCCACTCCAAGGGCGACGTGTTCGCCGTGGCGCGGATCGCCGGGATTCAGGCGGCCAAGCGCACCCACGAACTGATTCCGCTGTGCCATGCATTGCTGCTCAGTTCAATCCACGTCGAACTCAAGGCTTGCGAACCGGACCGCGTGCAGATCACCAGCACCTGCCGCCTCACCGGCCAGACCGGGGTCGAACTCGAAGCCCTGACCGCCGCCAGCGTCGCCGCGCTGACGATCTACGACATGTGCAAAGCGGTGGACCGGGGGATGGTCATCGGCGACATCCGCCTGCTCAGTAAACAGGGCGGCCGCTCAGGACACTTTCAATGGGAGAACCCGCAATGATTCTGATCAACTACTTCGCGAGCTACCGTGACCGGCTCAATCTGGGCGGGGAAAAGATCCCCGCGACGGATTCACTCAACAGTGTCGAAGACGTGCGGCAGATGCTGATGCAGCGTGGTGATCTGTGGCGTGAAGTGCTCGGTGCCGGCAACCTGATGTGTGCGGTGAATCAGGATTTGTGTCAGCCGGATCAGGCGATCAAGGATTTCGACGAGATTGCGTTTTTCCCACCGGTCACGGGAGGTTGAACCATGGGGGTTCGAGTCCAGCGTAAAAGTTTCGATGCCGGTCAGTTGATTGCCGATTTGCATGCGCGCAATCCACGGGTGGGCGCGGTGGTGAATTTCATTGGTTATGTGCGGGATCTGAACGTCGGGCAATCGGTGAGCGAGCTGTTTCTGGAACACTATCCGGGCATGACCGAAAAGGCTCTGGAGCAGATCGCCGAACAGGCCCGCGAGCGCTGGCCGCTGCTGGCGGTGGAGATTGTGCATCGGGTCGGCGCGCTGTCGGTGAGCGAGCCGATTGTGTTTGTTGGCGTCAGCAGCAAGCATCGGCATGCGGCGTTCGAGGCCTGCGCGTTCATCATGGATGTGCTGAAGACCCGTGCGCCGTTCTGGAAGCGCGAGACTACGCCCGAAGGGTCGCATTGGGTCGAGGCGCGGGAGAGTGATCTGAATGCGGCGTTTCGCTGGAGTCTGGCGCATGCCTGAAGATCGCCCCCTCACCCTAGCCCTCTCCCGGAGGGAGAGGGAACCGATTGGGGGATATTCGGGAAATGCACCGAGCTGAACGCATAGCACTGAATCCGGATACCGGTCTGAACGCATGGCGTTGAATCCGAATAACAGTAGTTTCGAATCCATAATCGACTCGGACTTTCAGGTCGATGTTTGACGCAAGACACCTCGGTCGGCCCCCTCTCCCTCCGGGAGAGGGCTGGGGTGAGGGTAAGGCAGACGCCACTCTTTCATAAAATCCTGATTAGATAGCCGCTCCACCACAATTCAATCCGGGAGCCACACTTGAGCGAACCGCCAAAGGACCTGCCCCGCCCACAACCCATCCCCCTGCGCCAGACCTGGCCCTTCTGGCTAAAACTCGGCTGCATCGGCTTCGGCGGCCCCGCCGGCCAAATCGCGATCATGCATCAGGAACTGGTGGAGCGCCGGCGCTGGATTTCCGAGCGGCGCTTCCTGCATGCGCTCAACTACTGCATGTTGCTGCCCGGCCCCGAGGCCCAGCAACTGGCGACCTACATCGGCTGGCTGCTGCACCGAACCCGTGGCGGCGTGCTGGCCGGGGCGCTGTTTGTGCTGCCGTCGCTGCTGATCCTGATTGCCCTGTCCTGGGTGTACATCGCGTTTGGCGACGTGCCGGTGGTGGCCGGGGTGTTTTACGGGATCAAACCGGCGGTCACCGCGATTGTGTTGCACGCGGCTCATCGCATCGGCTCGCGAGCCTTGAAAAATGGCTGGTTGTGGGCAATTGCCGGAGCGGCGTTCGTGGCGATTTTTGCCTTCAACGTACCGTTTCCGCTGATCGTGCTTGGCGCGGCAGTGATCGGATATTTCGGCGGACGCTGGGCGCCTCAGCGATTCAACAATGGCGGTCATCGTGGCAGCGAAAAGTCTTTCGGCCCGGCGCTGATCGATGACGACACGCCTGCGCCCGAGCATGCGCGATTCAGTCTGCCGAGGCTGTTGCGTCTGGTACTGATCGGCGCGTTGCTGTGGTGTCTGCCAATGGCGCTGCTGACGGCGCTGTTCGGTTGGGACGGCACCTTCACCCAGATGGGCTGGTTCTTCACCAAAGCGGCGCTGCTGACCTTCGGCGGTGCTTATGCGGTGCTGCCCTACGTGTATCAGGGCGCGGTCGGGCATTACGGCTGGCTGACGCCGACGCAGATGATCGACGGCCTGGCCCTGGGCGAAACCACGCCGGGGCCGCTGATCATGGTGGTGGCGTTCGTCGGGTTCGTCGGGGCTTACGTGCAACCGACGTTCGGCCCGGAACATGCGTTTGCCGCCGGTGCGCTGGCGGCGACGTTGGTGACCTGGTTCACCTTCCTGCCCTCGTTCCTGTTCATCCTTGCCGGCGGGCCGCTGGTGGAGTCGACCCACAACGAATTGAAGTTCACCGCACCGCTGACGGCGATCACCGCTGCCGTGGTCGGCGTGATCCTGAATCTGGCGTGTTTCTTTGCTTACCACGTGTTCTGGCCCAAGGGTTTTGCCGCACCGCCTGATTTTTTTGCGCTGTTGCTCGCCCTCGCCGCCACCCTCGGGCTGTTTGTTTTCAAGCGCGGCGTGATCGAGGTGTTGATCGTTTGCGCCCTCGTCGGGCTGGGGTTTCATCTGCTGCGCTGAACCGGTGGCATGCCGCGCGCATCGGAATCAGGCGTTTACTTATCCCGGACTTCCCCCTTACTATCCAGCCACACCGGCATGGCGGGACACTCCCGCCGCCGACGTTTTCCGCCAACGGAAACACGCGTCATGAGCACGTCACTACAACAATCAGAATCGTTGAACGTCTCTGCACTGTGCGCCCTCCTTCACAGGGGCCGCGCATGAATCGCATCGTCAATCTCCCCATGGCCCTGAGCCGTTCCAAGCTGCGTCACTCCGCACGCCCGCCGGATATCTGCCTGCCCGTCTGATCGCGCCGTTAAAAACCGCGACAGCTCCTCCTCTTTTTTCGATATCCCTGCCAGGACGCCCGCGCGTTTTGCCGAGCTGCGTCCGGCCCGAATCTGCGCGCCTGTGCGGCGCCATCGTGAGTGATTGATTATGAAATTCGCAGCCATTGAAGACGCACGCAATTTTCTGGATCAGAACCCCGACATCGACATGATCGAGTTGTTCATCCTCGACGCCAACGGCGTGCCCCGCGGCAAGTTGTTGCACCGCGAAGAACTGCTCGCCGTATACGAAAGCGGTCGCCCGCTGCCAAGCACCATCCTTGGCCTGACCGTGCACGGCGAGGACGTGGAAAACTCCGGTCTGGTGTGGGACGTCGGCGACATCGACTGCCGCGCCTACCCGTTGGAAGGCAGTCTGGTGCGCCTGCCATGGCGGCAGATTCCGACCGCTGCGGTGCAGGTCAGCATGCACCCGGAACAAGGGATGCCAGCGAGCATTGCCGACCCGCGTCACCTGTTGATCAAGGTCATCGACGCCCTCAAGGCCGAGGGTTATCACCCGGTGATGGCCTGCGAGCTGGAGTTCTACTTGCTCGACGCCAAACGCGATCACAACGGTCGCCCGCAACCGGCGCTGGATGCCGACGGCGGCCGACCGAGGCACACGCAGGTCTACGGTTTGCGTGAGCTGGAGCAGATCGAGCCGTTTCTCGCCGACCTCTACAGCGCCTGCAAACTGCACGGCATTCCGGCGCGCACGGCGATCTCGGAATACGCGCCGGGCCAGGTGGAAATAACTCTCGAACACGGCGATGCGCTGGAGGCAATGGACCAGGCCGTGCGCTACAAACGACTGGTCAAAGCCGTGGCACACAAGCACGGGATGCAAGCAACGTTCATGGCCAAGCCCTTCGATGATCTGGCGGGCACCGGCATGCACATGCACGTCAGCCTCGCCGATGCCGAGGGCCGCAATCTGTTTGCCTCCGAAGACCCGGCCGGCACCCCGCTGCTGCGCACGGCGATTGGCGGGATGCTCGCGTCTCTGCTCGATTCGCTGCTGCTGTTCTGCCCCAACGCCAACTCCTACAGGCGTTTCCAGGCCAACAGCTATGCGCCACTGGCGCCGACATGGGGCGTCGACAACCGCACCGTCAGCCTGCGCGTACCCGGCGGCCCGGCCAACACCCGGCACATCGAACACCGCATCTGCGGCGCCGATGCCAACCCATATCTGGCGGCTGCAGCGATCCTCGCGGGCATTCATCGCGGCATAAAAGAAGACATCGATCCGGGCGAACCGGTGCAGGGCAATGGCTATGCGCAGGCGAAGGAATTGCTGCCGACCGACTGGCTGACTTCGCTCACGGCGCTGGAAAAATCGGCCTGGGCACGGGATGCGCTGGGGCAGGATTTTCTCGGGGTGTATCTGGCAGTGAAACGCGCGGAATACCGGCAGTTCATGGCCGAAGTGGGTGAGCAGGACTGGCGCTGGTACCTCACAGAAGCCTGATTAATCACTCCGCCCCCTTGTGGGAGCGGGCTTGCCCGCGAAAGCGATGCGACAGTCACCTGAAGTGTTGAATGTGACGACGCCTTCGCGGGCAAGTCGAATCGTCGAACCGCAGCTCCCACAGGGTCCGTGCACGACTTCCGAATCTGGACACTGACATGACTGAACGCAGCAATTCCTACTACACCGCCACCCTCAACCGCGACACCGACTACCCGACCCTGCAAGGCCGGCACAAGGTCGATGTGGTGATCATCGGCGGCGGTTTCACCGGCGTCTCCACGGCCGTCGAACTGGCCGAAAAAGGCCTGAAAGTCGCCATCGTCGAAAGCCACAAGATCGGCTGGGGCGCCACAGGGCGCAATGGTGGGCAGGTCACCGGCAGCCTGTCCGGCGACGGCGCAATGCGCAAACAGATGCGCAACACCTTGGGCGATGACGTCGACGATTTCATCTGGCACCTGCGCTGGCGCGGCCACGAAATCATCAAACAGCGCGTCGAAAAATACGGAATCGAGTGCGACCTAAAACACGGCCACTTGCATGCGGCCTACAAGCCGAGCCACATGGCCGGTTTGCGCAGCGATTACGACGAAGCCGTGCGTCGCGGCATGGGTGATGAAGTCAGCCTGCTCGACCGTAGCCAGGTGCGCGATCTGCTGCAAAGCGACCTCTATCACGGCGCAATCAAGAACACCCGCAACATGCATCTGCACCCGCTCAACCTGTGCATCGGCGAGGCGCGAGCGGCGGAAAGCCTGGGCGCGCTGATCTTCGAGAACAGCGAAGTGCTGGAGATCATCCACAGCGACAACCCGGGCGTGCGCACGGCCCATGGCCGGATCGACGCCAATCAGGTGCTGCTGGCCGGCGATGTCTACCACAAGCTCGAACCGGGCCAGCTCAAGGGCAAGATCTTCCCGGCCATGGGCGGCATCGTCACCACCGAACCGCTGGGGGATCTGGCCCGGCAGATCAACCCTGAAGACCTCGCCGTTTACGACTGCCGCTTCGTCCTCGACTACTACCGCCTCACCGCCGACGGTCGCCTGCTGTTCGGTGGCGGCGCCAACTACAGCGGCAAGGACTCACGGGACATCGCCGGCGAACTGCGGCCGTGCATCGAGCAAACCTTCCCGGCGCTCAAGGGGGTGAAGATCGATTACCAGTGGAGCTGCGCGATGGGCATCGTCATCAACCGCATCCCGCAACTGGGCAAGCTCTCGGACAACGTCTGGTATTGCCAGGGCTACTCCGGCCACGGCATCGCCACGACCCACATCATGGGCGAAATCATGAGCCGCGCGATCACCGGGCAGATGCAGCAGTTCGACACGTTTGCCGCGTGTTCGCACATTCGGGTGCCGATGGGGGATCTGCTGGGGAATCCGATGCTGGCGGCGGGCATGTGGTACTACCAGATGCTTGAAAAATTGCGCTGATTGAACGGGCCCCATCGCCAGCAGGCTGGCTCCCACACACATCAACGGTGGGAGCCAGCCTGCTGGCGATGAGGCCAACGGCCTCACTGCAAAACCTCAGTCAGGCAACTGCTCCACCTCAATCCCCAACCGCCGATAATCCTCGGCACTGCCCGACGCCAGATGCCGCTCGGTAATCAACGTTTGCACTCGGCTGCACGGCGCCACCACGAACGGCTCCACCGCCCCCAGCTTGTCGGCGGTGGTCACGGCAATCACCTGCGCCGCACTGTCGAACAACGCCTGTTTCACCGGCACTTCATCGAAATACAGCGAACTCAGGCCCACCTCCGGATGAATTGCGCAAACCCCGGTAAACAGCAGGTCAGCCTTGATGCTTTGCAGCAGCCGCACCGTCTCGTGGCCACTGACCGACATCGTCGCCAGATTCAACTGCCCACCCGCCAGAATCACTTTGATCCCCTTGTATTCCGCCAGGGTGATCGCCGTCATTGGTGACGTGGTCACGGCGGTGATCGAGATATCCGAGGGCAACGAACGGGCGATCTGCAAGGTGGTGGTGCCGGAATCGAACAGCACGATCTGACCATCCTTCACCCTTCCCGCCGCCAGCTGCGCGAGGCTGGTTTTCACCTCGTCGGTTTCACTGATCCGCGTGAAGTAATCCTTGCCGGTGTCCTTCGGTCGCGGCAGCGCCCCGCCATGCACCCGCTGCACCAGCCCGGCGTTGTCCAGCTCGGCCAGATCGCGGCGGATGGTGTCTTCGGACACCGCAAAGTGCTGGCTCAACTCGGAAGCCATGACCTTGCCGTCTCGTTCGAGGATCAGCAGGATTTTCTGCCGGCGCAGGGACGGCAGCTCGGTAGCGGAATGATCGTGCATGGTTTTGCCTGTTTGTGCTTGTAATTGCAGGTTTGGCGAGCCTAACCAATGCATCTGCCAAACACAAACCGGCTGATATCAATTGTTTCGATCTTTGAAATCATGAAGCCGAATTTTTTCTTTGCTTTCAGCCTGTTCACAATGGCACCACTTCAATAAAGCTCAGGATGAACAGCTCATGAATCTCAATTTTGCGTTTGCGTGCATGATCGTGGTGTCGTTTGCGATTGCCCTGGGGCATGCATGATTCACGAGGACGCCGCCAGATGCTCGCGAAACCACTTGTGAGCCGGATCACGATGCGAGCGCTCGGCCCAGAGCATCGCCATCTCGTAACCCGGCACAGCCAGCGGCGGTTCAACCACCTGCAACGCTGAACGGTCGCGCACCAGCCGCGACGGCAGCATCGCCACCAGATCAGTACTCGCCAGCACTGACATCAGCAATAGAAAGTGCGGCACCGACAGCACGACTTTCCTGCTCAGCCCCGCCTCCGCCAACGCCTTGTCCGTCATCCCGAAAAAACCTCCGCCCTCCGGCGACACCAGCACATGCTCAAGCTCGCAAAATTGCTCGCGCGTCGGCTTGCATTGCAGTTTCGGATGCCCCGCGCGCCCTGCCAGCACGTAGCGCTCGGTAAACAGCGCCCGTCGATGCAGCTCCAATGGCGCATCTTCGCTGGTGTGCAGAGCCAGATCGATCACGCCCTGCTCCGCCTGCTTCACCAGATGCTGCGGCGACAGGTCGAGCACCGCCAGGCGCGAACCCGGCGCCTGGGTGCGTAATCCGGCCAGCGCCGACAGGATTACGGTCGATTCGCCGTAGTCCGATGCCGCAACTTTCCAGGTATTCGTTGCCTGTGCCGGGTCGAACGCACTGGCCGGCGCCACCGCCCGCTCCAGCGCTTCCAGTGCCTCGCGCAACGGCTCGCGCAATTCATCGGCCCGTGCTGTCGGGCGCATGCCCCGTGGGCCGGGCAGCAGCAGCGGATCGCCAAAGATGTCGCGTAACTTGGCCAGATGCACACTGACCGACGGCTGCGACAGGTTCAGCCGCTGCGCGGCGCGGGTGACGTTGTGCTCCGACAGCAGCACGTCGAGGGTCAGCAGCAGGTTGATATCCAGGCGAAGTAAATTATTCATGGCTATACCAGATATATCAGACATTCATTTCCAATATACCTGCCGGGCGCCGATCCTGCTGTCACTCAGCAACGGAGTTTCACCATGAATGTGCTACTGGTCTACGCCCACCCCGAACCGCAATCGCTAAACGGCGCGTTGAAAGACTTCACCGTCCAGCGTCTGGAAGCCGCCGGCCACAGCGTGCAGGTTTCCGACCTCTACGCGATGAACTGGAAAGCCAGCCTCGACGCCGACGACAGCCCCGGTCGCGACAGCAGTCGGCCATTCGATGCCTCCCTCGACTCGAAACTCGCGTTCGAACAAGGCCGGCAAGCCACTGACATCGCCGCCGAACAGGCAAAACTGCTGTGGGCCGACACCCTGATACTGCAATTTCCGCTCTGGTGGTTTTCCATGCCGGCGATCCTCAAGGGCTGGGTCGAGCGCGTGTACGCCTACGGATTTGCCTACGGCGTCGGCGAACATTCTGACGCCCGCTGGGGTGATCGTTATGGCGAAGGGACGTTGAAAGGCAAACGGGCGATGTTGATGGTCACGGCCGGTGGCTGGGAATCGCACTACAGTCAGCGCGGGATCAACGGGCCGATCGATGATCTGTTGTTCCCGATTCATCACGGGATTCTCTACTACCCCGGATTCGAAGTGCTGCCGCCGTTTGTGGTGTATCGCACGGGGAAAATGGATGAGGCGCGGTTTGCCCGGACGTGTGAAGAACTGGGGCTGAGACTGGATGAGTTGTGGAGTGCCCGGCCGATAGGGTTTCGACGGCAAAATGGCGGGGATTATGAGATTCCGGCGCTGACGTTGAAGGACGGGATTGCGCCGGGACTCGAGGGCTTCGCAACGCACATCCTCTAGTGTTGCTCGACCTGCTTTCGCTGGGCTGCATAGCAGCCCAGATTTAGTAGCAGGACACCCCCGATCAATCAGGCTCGGGGGCGAAAAACCTGATATCAAACTCCCCGCCCCGCTCGTTCAACAAAATGATCCGAGCGCAATTCCAGCACCTGAGAAGCATGTCGGACTCTGCAAACAGCTTGTCGACGAGTTGATTGGCGGTCATTTGATTTCCATCCGGCAGATCAAGCGCATCCTCTGAAGCCACCAGAGATACACCTGTCCCGCAAAACCAGTTTTTGTGAACCAGCTCATCACATTTGCACCGAACCCATGACCCCATGACCTACCTCAAGACACAAAAAAGTGAACGACGCACAGATCAAACTTCCTCCCGCGCTCTACGCACCTGCACCAGCAATGCCGGCGCAAAGTGCAGCAGCACCATCCGCACCAGATGGTGAGTCAGGATAAACACCACGTTCAACCCGCCACCAAACGCCACGATGGCAATGGTCTCGATTGCTCCCGGCATGTAGGCCAGCCACAGCGACAACGCATCACTGCCCAGCAACCGCGCCGCCACTTCGGCGAACCCCGCCGCGACCAGAATCATCAAACCCACCGACACCAGTGCCGTGCGGCCATGACGTCCCAGTTCCGCAAGACCAAGGCCCTGGAAGCGTGAGCCGATCCGCACACCGAGAATCAACGCCGCCAGATTCAGGCTCCAGTCCGGCATGTGAAAGCCGTGCAGCCGTCCCGATTTCAGGAACACGGCCGTCAGGATAATCGCCGTCAACATGAACGGCGCCGGCACGCCAATCGCCAGCAGCAATCGACCGACAACAATGCTCAAAATGATCAGCGAGAACACGGTCAACGCCATGCCCGTGGACAGCGGATCGACCTCGGCCACGGCGACCGCTGCCTGTCCGGGAATCAGCAAACTCACCAACACCGTGATCAGCAGCAAACGCATCAGGTGCACGATGATGACCTTGCTCGACGCTTGATGCGATTCCAGCAAATCAAACACCGCCGCCAGCGCTCCCGGATACACCGCCAGCAAGGCATCGGTACGGTTCCATCCGGCTCCGCGCGCCAGCCACCAGGCGGACAGCGCCACTTGCACTGTCAGGCACAGCAGCAAAAGGCCGAGGCTTGGCAGCATTGTCGAGACGGTCGCGCTGTCCCACGCTTCGAACATCAGTCCGGTGGCGATGCCCAGCGTGACCTGGATATAACCCAAGCCATAAGGGGTCCTGGGTGCGAAACCAAATTTGGTAGCAGCCAGTGCGGTGACGAGAATCGAGCCCAGCAGCAAGCCGTGGGGTACGCCCTCGAACTGCAACAGCGCGCCGAATCCGGCAGCGATCAACAGACACAGAATGGATTTCATGGTCGCCTTCCTGGCTATTCAAATGACGTTAAGCGCGCAACCGTCCAATCGCCCGCCGATACTTTTCGATCCGCTCCAGATCCTCCCAACTCGGCGAGGCAATTCGCGACAGGTCGCTGTTCTCTTCCAGATCCGCCAGTTTTACCACCCGCCCGATCGGGTTCTGCGCCGCGCGCTCGACGAAGTCCTCGTAGGATTCGCCCGGCACCTTGGTCACCGATTCGATGGCTGACAAGACGTCTTCGCTGAAACCTTCCTTGCGCAAATCATCCAGGCTGATGCCGCAATCCTCGACCACATCGTGCAGCACCGCGACGATGCGTTCTTCCAGGCTGCTCATGCGCAGCATGACTTTCAGCGGATGCAAAATGTACGGCGCGCCGCCCTTGTCCACCTGCCCGGCGTGGGCCGTGGCGGCAATGGCAATGGCGCGTTCCAGAGTCTGAGTCATGGCGTTTCCTCGGGTCAGACGCCGTACCGGCCGCCAATATAGAAATGACGCTTGAACCAGCGCCCGATCGCCTGCAAACGCCCGGTCGGCTGCACCGGCTCGGCGTAGCGCTGGAGGATCAGCGAAACCAGATCAGCCTGACTTTCGCCCGGATGCGCATCCAGCAACTCGGCCACCCAGGCGCAATTGGCCTTCCTCAAATGCTCGCGCCACTCCCCGGGCCAGCCATCCAGCTCATCCAGCGCCAGCCACCGCGCACCACCCTGCTCGATATGCCCGCCGCCAATCGATTGCTCGAAACAGAACGGCGTCGCCGGGCGCGACAGGTCGATGCTGAAGATGTAGATGTCCTGGGTTTTGTGCTGCGGCGTGGGGGCGTTGTTGCGATGGCCGATCTGAATCATGCGCGGTTCCGTCCGTGGGAGAGGCGTTACAACTTGTTTCGCAGTCTACGACGTGGTGCAGATGGGGGGGAACCTTTGGTGATGAGATGTGGGGAACGAGTGAAATGGTCCAAACCACCTTCTTTTGTGTAACATTTCCAAAACAGCGTATTTACAAGGATGTTCACTGTGTCTGGAAAACCTGCTGCCCGAGTTACTGATCCAACTTCCTGTCCGCTACCTGGGCATGGCGTCAATCCTATCGCTGCTGGCTCCCCCGACGTTTTTTTTGATGGTCTACCCGCGGCCAGACAGAGCGATCAGAGTGCCTGTGGCAGCCCCATCGTGGGAGACGTTGCGTCTAGCGTGCTCATCAACGGCATGCCTGCCGCAACCGTGGGAAGTGTCGGAGGCCACGGCAATAAAGTAATCGCCGGCTCATCAACTGTAATTATCGGAAATTCGCACACACCCGCAGAATTCATCCCCCCGTCAGCCATGCCTCTCTGGGCCATGAAATTTGACGAAAAGTTTTGCATCGTCGGGAGTGACGGCCAGCCCCTCGCCAATGTGCCGTACCACATCAAAGACGAAGCAGGCAGGGTTTATACAGGCTTTTCTGATGAATCTGGTCACACACCTCGCATCGCAACTAGCAAGCAAGAAACCCTTGAAGTTACAACCGGTGTAGCCGCGCTTGAAAAATGGGAGGACGTATGACGGAGTTCTCTTGCAAAATACCAACAAACAAGCAGGCAAACTCCGTTAGCAATGTGCCCGGCTATTTGATGCCGGCCAATATTCATTTATTTGTTGTGGTAGATGAGATCGGCAAGGACGGATTTCTAGTCAGGAAAATTTACTCGTCGCCCGACAACCCTCACCTGATCGCAAAAAATCTTTCCGAACTTCAGATCAAAAACGAGATCTGGCCGGAAAAATACGGAATGCGTTCTGTTGCACCGGATTCTGGCGCCACAGTTGCCCAACATGTCTACAGCAGTCGAAAGTACCCCTCAGGCTATATTTCCACGAGCTCTGAATTCCCGAACGGCTCACCAAGATTCGAAGGAAAAACTGTCTACATTGATATTGAAAAAGCTAAAGCCGCCGGCGCAAAGCTAGTATCGACTGAAGAAATTCTAAAAGCCCTCGAAGACTACAAAAAACACGCACCAAAAAACGTAGCAAAAATCGATGAAATTGCTGGTTGGGTAAAGAACATCGACAAAGAAGTATTGATTCAAGCAGATAAAGTTCCAGCGAAGGCGATTTTCACGCCTACCTCCCACAAAGTCACAAACGCCTTTATAAAAGGCGCGAGAGTGGTTCGGGTGTTCGGGATTGCATTCACTGCATACGATCTGAAGGTCGCGACTGAAGAGTCAATTAAACAAAACAGCATCAAGCCTATATCCGTTGAGGTTGTCAAACAGGCTGGTGGTTGGGGTGCGGCGATAGCCGGCGCCAGGATTGGCGTGGTGGTCGGAGCAGCAGTGGGAATCGAAACAGGCCCTGGCGCAGTTGTCAGCGGTGCTATCGGGGGCATTATATTTGGCACTGCCGGTTATTTAGGTGCTACTTGGCTAACTGAATATATGCAAGAGTGAGAGCAGCATGAGCTTTATCAAAAAAATAATGGCACTGGTAAAGCCAGAACCTAGGCAAGAGCAAATTGCCGGGTACAGCAAACAGGAGCTTAAAAGCTTATTCCCTCGGCCTTTAGCTCATACCAACTTATCCTCTCAGCCTCCCACTACTTCCTTGGAAAGTGCTGATATTTGCGCATTCTTTTCGCAATTTCTTATCACTCCAGAAGACTTGGTTCAATTTGAATCACTCATTGAATCCAACTTCAGAAAAAAGACTGAAAGAACCTTCAATGATCTTCCAGTATTTGAATACGAAAACGCACCGAGCGGAGACCGACTGATATTCTTCGCATCGACTAGAGAGTTCAACTCCGTCACGATTCGTTTGATAACAAACAGTGTTGACTTCCTGATGATGCTTAACCGCAAAAAATTTGCGGTTCCTCCGCCATGGTTTGCTTTTGAAGGCTACGAGCCTTCTTGGTGGGGAGGGAGCATGCAAGGTGCTCAAGAATATTACGACAAAAACTACTTTTTCAGTTTTTTCATACAACTGACTGAAACTGAAAAACAGTTGTATTACTCCAGATTTCACGCAACCCGTGAGTGGATTGAAAGACTAGAACTAATGTACGGCGATGGGTAAAGCGAATATTCTCGCCCACAAAAAAGGGACACCGTAGGGTGTCCCTTTTTGCATTTGGAATCAGGTCGGTGAATCAGCGCTTCATGGCCTCACACCGCGCGCGCAAATCATGGTTGTCGATATTCCCGCAACTGCTGCCGCCCGTGGTGGCATTGCAGTAGGCACGCTGGTCGTGGTCATCGATGTTGCCGCAGGAACTTCCACCCTGCTCCGCGTTGCAACGCGCACGCAGGTCATGATCATCGATATTCCCGCAACTGCTGCCACTCTGTTTGGCGTTGCAGTAGGCGCGCTGGTCATGGTCGTCGATGTTGCCGCAGGAACTGCCGCCCATCTCCGCGTTACACGCCGCCCGCAGATCGTGATTATCGATGTTGCCGCAACTGCTGCCGCTCTCCCTCGCATTGCAATAGGCACGCTGATCATGGTCATCAATGTTGCCGCAACTGGCAAAGCTGTAGCCGCTGAACATCAACAACATTGCGAGTAATAGTCTCATCACACACTTCCATGGTTGACCAGGAACCAGCCTGGCACTGCTTGAGCCGATGAATGAGCGTCGCGACACGCCATCAAATTGACATCGGTTTTGGGGAAAGTTCCGGGGCAGGAATGTGTGAGGATTTTTTTGATCTGAAAACGGCGTAGGAAATGACTCCGCGTGGTGAGGGAGCTTGTTCTTGTGGGGCTGCGAAGCGGGCCGAAACAGGGCAAGTCATTTTTCCCTCATACACCGCAGCCCTTGATTTACGCCGGTTGCGCCGCCGAGCCGGAGCGAACTCTCTGGCCAGCCGTGGTGATTTTGCGTCCCACAGGCTGATTGCGACGGTGGGAATCGGTGCCTAGAGTGGGTCTGTCGCTGAACGAATTTGGCGATAGGGTTTCGCAGCCCTAGCGAGCTAAGTCCACACCCGGCACAATGCGGCCCGGCAACTTGCCTGTGCTCCATTTTCATGGCGGTTGTGCGTGGGAGACCTTCGGGTCTGCCGGGTCTTAGCTCCTCGGTCTGCGAACCCGCGCATAACTGCCACCCAACTCGTTTCGCAGCGAACGGTGGAAATTTTCTGAGCTAAGGATTTTTACCCATGACAAGTAAGTCACCGCAGTGCAACTACGCCCCAATGTCCCACCCCGCCACTGACCACCCCGTCCTGTTCATCGATGCCGGCGCCCCACTGCGCGATCTCCACGCCTGCGTCAGCGAGCGCCTGAATGCAGTCCTCAAATATCTCGACCTCATGGCCTGCGTCCACCTCCCCGACCACGCCGAACACGACATCAACACAGTCACCACCATCGCTAGAATCTTGGTTCAGGACGTGAGTGATGTGCTTCGGGTGATAGAGAAGCGGGAGACTGAGGTGCTTAGTTAGGACTGGTTACGCTCCAGCAACATAAATCACGCCTCTTTTGCGAGTTTGGTCAAGGCGAATTCCCCATATTGCTCAGACAACACCTTTCCTTTCTCAGAACTGGCTGTGGAGTTCGGGATATCAATTTGATAGCTTCAACGTAAGCCATTGGCCATCAGCAGTTCGGCAAGCAGCAAATGCCGAGAATTTAGTGACTCAAGGCTGTGATTTTTCTAACGATTCTTCGAAAAAATAAGGAAGAAAAAATGACAGACAGACGACCTATTAATCCCAACGTGAACGTTCCAAAGCCTGGCGGTGGTGAACAACCTCGCTCTAGGAATAACGATGGCCAAATCCGCGACAAGCGCAGTGACGCTGGCAAGCCAAAGAAAAAATAAACTTAGGTGACAGATTCTTAAAAAAATCTGTCATCTCCTTTTCGTTTTACCCCCTTTACAGGATTAGTCCAAGCTATGGAAATGACCTGGATATCAAATCTATTGACTGCGCCTACGAATATTTTATGGACTTCTTTAATTTCGGCCGCAACATCTGTAATTGTTGCTTTTATATTTCGCGTCAGGGAGCACAAGCTCAAACTAAAAGCAGACTATGAACACGAACAACGCAAAGCACTGAGAGATATAATTGGCAAATCACACGGACGTTTTCTACATGCTTGCAACAATTTAAATTATCGCTTTTTCAATCTATATACCAACCATGACAAAGGGTGGTTAGAAACAAAGAATCTGCGAGATCAAAAAAACTATTACATAAACAGTTTTGTCACTAGATTCATGTCAGTTTTTATACTAGTACGAGAATTCGAGAAAAAATCTTTATACATAGACTCGCGCATTGCAAATAAAACCGACTTGATTTTTGTAAAATACGTTGCCGCACTGCAGTGGTGCATGACAGATGTAAAGCTGTTCCATTCGATATCGTATGACGCAAGCGAACCCATCGATCATTTCTTTTCAGACTCGCTACGAACTTACTGTGAAGAGTGCACAGGAGACAATGATACGCATCTGTCTGCTGAATCAATGTTGAGCACTGGAGAAAAATTTGAACCTATATTTTTGTTTTTTGTAGGCCTTTCACCCAACGAAAAGCGACTACGATGGGATCGTCTGGTATGTCTTCACTTGTTGATCGTAACTTTCGTAAACACCATTGGCTACCCAGAGCATATAACCTCTAAAGAGAAAATAAAGAAAATTGCAAACAAGATTCAAAACAAAAAAATACTAACAAATCTTGCCACCTGGCTACCCCGCCACGGCTTAAATAAAGACCCGCATAGCAAACAACTGATAAAAATATGCAGCGCACTAGGCGAGTAAGCATAAAACTCGAGCAGCTCAAAACAGGCCACTCCAACTATCTGCCGCCAAACCTTACATATATAGAATAAAAGCCCCCACTACTCAACAGCTCAGAAAGCCAAATATAAAAACCGCAAACATGCGGTTTTTATAGATTCATCAAGAACAGACCAAGCTCCGCCCATCAAAAATTCGCCGGCGTATTCGCACTAATAATCTCCGCCTCATCCGCCCCGATATTCCGGAATTTATGCGGCAGCGTCGTCGGAAAATAATACCCGTCCCCCGCACTCAACACGCTCACCTGCCCGTCCACCGTTAATTCCACGGTGCCGCGCGTCACCAACCCACACTCTTCGCCTTCTGCGTGAACGATCGGCTCTTCCCCGGAACTCGCACCCGGCGCGTATTGCTCGCGCAGCAAGCGCATCTGGCGGCTGGGGACCGAGGCGCCGATGAGCAGCAGGCGCAGGCCGTGGCGGCCGAGGTCGGGCTGTTCGTTGGCGCGGAAGACGTATTGGTGTTCGCGGGGCGGCTGGTCGAAGGTGAAGAAGTCGGCCAGGGACATCGGGATGCCTTCGAGCAGCTTTTTCAGTGAGCTGACGGAAGGACTGACACGATTCTGTTCGATCAGGGAGATGGTGGCATTGGTCACGCCGCTACGCCGGGCCAGCTCGCGCTGGGAGAGTTTGTAGCTTTCGCGTACTAGTTTGAGTCGAGAACCCGTATCCATGACAGCCTTATGTGAGAACGACTTAAGGGTAATGGGGGTGGGTGGCGGGTGCCGCGCAAGGCGCGCGGATCACGTTGCTCCCGTGTCCCGGAACCGTGAAAGGCGGCTATTAAATCACGTTTGTCGGTGTTGCTCAGCAGGTTCGATGGACGGCACATGAAAAAGCCGGCAGCGCCCTTTTCGGGGCCACCGCCGGGGAGGTAAATCAGATGCCGAAACGGTCGCGCAGCGAGTAATACACTGCACCAAGGGCAGTTAGTGGCGCAGAGAAGGTACGGCCACCGATCATCGGCATGTGTGGCAGCGAGGCGAAAGCGTCGAAGCGTTCGGCGTCGCCACGGATCATTTCCGAGATCAGTTTGCCGGCCAGGTGCGAGCAGGTGACGCCGTGGCCGCTGTAGCCCTGCATGTAGTAGGCGTTTTTCTCGATGCGACCGAATTGCGGCATGCGCGACATGGTCAGCAGGAAGTTGCCGGTCCAGCGGTAGTCGATTTTCACGTCCTTGAGTTGCGGGAAGGTTTTGAGGATCTTCGGGCGGATCAGGGTTTCGATGTCGTCCGGTTCACGGGCGCCGTAGACCACGCCGCCGCCGTAGAGCAGACGGTTGTCGGCGGTGAGGCGGTAGTAGTCGAGCAGGTAGTTGCAGTCTTCGACGCAGTAGTTGTTGGTGATCAGGCTGCGGGCCTGTTTTTCGGTCAACGGTTCGGTGACGCAGATCTGCGAGCCGCACGGCATGCTTTTGGCCGTCACGCGGTTGTCGAGGCCTTGCGGCAGGTAGGCGTTGCCGGCGATCAGCAGGTACTTGGCGCGGACCTGACCTTTGGCGGTGCGCACGACGTTGGGCTCGCCGTACTTGATTTCCACCGCTGCGGATTGCTCGTAGATCTTGCCACCCAGACGCACGATGGCCGCGGCTTCACCGAGGGCCAGGTTCAGCGGGTGAATGTGGCCGCCCTGCATGTCCAGCAGGCCGCCGACGTAGGCGTCGGAGCCGACTTCGCGGCGGATGTCCGCAGCGTCGAGCATCTTCAGGTTTTTATTGCCGTAACGTTCCCAGCTGCGTTTCTGTTCGGCGAGCCCCTTGAGCTGCTTGTTGTTCATCGCCGCGAAAATGCCGCCCGGGCGGTAGTCGCACTTGATGTCGTATTCCTTGATGCGCGAACGGATGATGTCGGCGCCTTCGAAGATCATGCTGCCGAGGATTTCCGCGGTCTTGTCGCCGTAGCGCTCTTCGATCACGTCGACGTCGCGGCTGTAGGAGTTGACCAGTTGACCGCCGTTGCGACCGCTGGCGCCGTAGCCGACTTTCGCCGCTTCCAGCACCGTCACCTTGTAGCCGGCTTCACTCAGGAACAGCGCCGAAGACAGGCCGGTGTAGCCGGCGCCGATGATGCAGACTTCGCACTCCACCGACTCTTCGAGGACCGGAAAATCGATCACTTCGTTGCGGGTGGCGGCGTAGTAGCTGTTCACGTGTTGTTGTTTCATTTTTTTATTCTCCGAGGGTCGCCGGTTGCAGGCGACCACCGCTGTAAAAGAGTCAGAGCTTGATCCAGGTCGCTTTCAGCTCGGTGTACTTGTCGAACGCGTGCAGCGATTTGTCGCGACCGTTGCCCGACTGCTTGAAGCCACCGAACGGTGCGGTCATGTCGCCGCCGTCGTACTGGTTGACCCACACGCTGCCGGCGCGCAGGCCACGGGCGAAGGTGTGGGCCTTGCTCAGGTTGCTGGTCCAGACCCCGGCGGCGAGGCCGAAGATGCTGTCGTTGGCAATCTGCAGCGCTTCTTCAACGGTGTCGAAGGTGATCAGCGACAGCACCGGGCCGAAGATTTCTTCCTTGGCGATGGTCATCGCGTTGGTCACGCCGTCGAAAATCGTCGGCTCGATGTAGGTGCCGCCGGTTTCTTCGAGGGTGCGGCGGCCGCCGGCGATCAGCTCGGCGCCCTGCTCCCGGCCGATGCTGATGTAGCGCAGCACGTTGTCCAGTTGACGCTGATCGACCACGGCGCCGACGGTGGTGGCCGGATCCAGGGCGTGACCCGGTTTCCACGCTTGCAGCGCTTCCACCAGCAGCGGGATGAATTGCTCACGGATCGAACGCTCCACCAGCAGGCGCGAGCCGGCGGTGCAGACTTCGCCCTGGTTGAATGCAATGGCGCCGGCCGCCGCTTGTGCTGCCGCGCGCAAGTCCGGTGCGTCGGCAAACACCACGTTCGGGCTCTTGCCCCCTGCTTCGAGCCAGACGCGTTTCATGTTGCTTTGGCCGGCATAAATCATCAGTTGCTTGGCAATCGCCGTGGAGCCGGTGAAGGCCAGCACGTCGACGTCCATGTGCAGCGCCAGCGCCTTGCCGACGGTGTGGCCGAAGCCTGGCAGGACGTTGAACACGCCTTTCGGAATACCCGCATCCAGCGCCAGTTGGGCGATGCGGATCGCGGTCAGCGGGGATTTTTCCGAAGGCTTGAGGATGAACGAGTTACCCGCCGCCAGCGCCGGGGCGAATTTCCAGCTGGCCATGATCAGCGGGAAGTTCCACGGCACGATGGCTGCGACTACGCCCGCTGGCTCGCGAGTGACCAGACCCAGTTGATCGTGCGGAGTGGCGGCGACTTCGTCGTAGATCTTGTCGATGGCCTCGGCGCTCCAGCGGATCGCGTTGGCGGTCGCCGGGATATCGATGCTCATCGAATCGCTGATCGGTTTGCCCATGTCGAGGGTTTCGAGCAGCGCCAGTTCTTCCTGGTGCTGCAGGATCAGGTCGGCGAAGCGAATCAGAATGCGCTTGCGCTCGGCCGGGGCTTTGTTCGCCCACACGCCGGAGTTGAAGGATTGGCGCGCGACTTCGACGGCGAGGTTGGCGTCGGCTTCATCGGTGCTGGCGACGGAGGCCAGGAAACGGCCGTCGACGGGGCTCAGGCATTCAAAGGTGTCGCCGCTGATGGCCGGGCGGTATTCGCCGTTGATGAAGGCACGGGATTCGAGGGTCAGGGACTGGAAGCGTTGTTCCCAGTCGTTGCGGGTCGTTGTCATGGTGGTGGCTCGACGCGGGGGAATTTGGGGGTGTCTGGGTCTGTGTTTGGCTTGAGATGGCTGCCCTCACCCTAGCCCTCTCCCGGGGGGAGAGGGGACCGACCGAAGTGCCTCGGGAGATGCACCGACCTGAACGACCGAGTCGAATATGGATTCGGTAAAAATCGTTCAGGTCGGAGGATTTCCCGAGCATCCCCGGATCAGTCCCCTCTCCCCCCGGGAGAGGGTTAGGGTGAGGGGCTTTTCAGAATCACACCGTATGCAGATACCAGTTGTACTCAAGGTCAGAGATCGAGTTTTCGAACTCGGCCAGCTCGCTTTCCTTGCACGCGACGAACACGTCGATGTACATCGGGTCGATGTAGCGGGCCATGACTTCGCTGTCGTCCAGCTCACGCAGGGCGTCGCGCAGGTTGTTCGGCAGGCTCTGTTCGTTCTGCTCGTAGCTGTTGCCTTCGACCGGGGCGCCCGGCTCGATCTGGTTGGTCAGGCCGTGGTGAATACCGGCCAGCACCGAAGCCATCAGCAGATACGGGTTAGCGTCGGCACCGGCGACACGGTGCTCGATGCGCACGGCGTCGGCCGAACCGGTCGGCACACGGACGGCCACGGTGCGGTTGTCGATGCCCCAGCTCGGCGAGTTCGGCACGTAGAACTGCGCGCCGAAGCGGCGGTACGAGTTGACGTTCGGGCACAGGAAAGCCATTTGCGCAGGCAGGGTCTCCAGCACACCGCCGATCGCGTGGCGCAGCGCGGCGTTCTGCTCGGGATCCTCGCTGGCGAAGATGTTGTTGCCTTCTTTGTCCAGAATCGAAATGTGTACGTGCAGACCGTTGCCCGCCTGGCCCGGATACGGCTTGGCCATGAAGGTGGTGTCCATCTCGTGGTCGTAGGCGATGTTTTTCACCAGACGCTTGAGCAGGACGGCGTAGTCGCACGCTTTAACAGGATCGGAAACATGGTGCAGGTTGACTTCGAACTGCGCCGGGGCGCTTTCCTTGACGATGGCGTCGGCCGGGATGCCCTGCTCTTTCGCGCCTTCGAGGATGTCTTGCAGGCAGTCGACGTATTCGTCGAGATCGTCGATCAGGTAAACCTGAGTCGATACCGGACGCTTGCCCGATACCGGCGAACGCGGCGATTGCGGACGGCCGTTCACGTTGTCCTGGTCGATCAGGTAGAACTCGAGTTCGAACGCGGCGCAGATGGTCAGGCCCAGTTCGTCGAATTTGCGTACCACGTTGGCCAGCACTTCACGCGGGTCGGCGAAGAACGGCTCGCCTTCCAGCTCGTGCATGGTCATCAGCAGTTGAGCGGTCGGACGCTTCTGCCAAGGTTCGATGCTCAGGGTACCCGGGATCGGGTAGCAGATACGGTCGGCGTCGCCGATGTCCAGGCCCAGGCCGGTGCTTTCCACCGTGGAGCCATTGATGTCGAGGGCGAAAAGCGAGGCCGGCAGGTTGATGCCTTTTTCGTACACCTTATGAAGACTGGTGCGCTCGATGCGCTTGCCGCGCACCACACCGTTCATGTCTGCAATCAGAAGGTCGACGTACAAAACCTCAGGATGTTTCTTAAGGAATGCGTTTGCTTCGTTGAGTTGAACGGCACGCAGAGGGACCGACATGATGCACCTATTTAGCTGTTAATTATTATGTTCACTGCTGTTTCGCGGAGCCAGTCAACCCGAACGACAAAGTGAAGTCAATAGCGAACACATCGCCGTTCAGCGTTTATTTTTCGGGCTTTTTTTAACACTCTCGTGCCAACGCAGGCGCCAGAGCCCCGGTCTTGATGACGATTTGATGAACGGCGTTTAGAATTTTTTACATGGGAGTTGTTAATTAAAATCAACGAGGCTAAGCTCCGGAAAAGCTCGTTCAAGTGTCAAACTTCGAGGTGAATAAAAATGGCATTCAAGCCATTGATCGGCGTTACTGCGTGCGTCAAACAGATTGGCCTGCACCCCTATCACATCAGCGGCGACAAGTACGTTCGCGCTGTCAGCGTTGCGGCGCTGGGGTTGCCCGTCGTCATTCCTTCCCTTGGCAAACTGACTGAAATCGAAGACCTGCTGGGTCAACTCGACGGTCTGTTGCTGACCGGCTCGCCGTCCAATGTGGAACCCTTCCACTATCAGGGCCCGGACAGCGCTCCCGGCACGGATCACGATCCGGCGCGGGATGCCACTACCCTTCCTTTATTGCGTGCAGCCATCGCGGCGGGCGTTCCGGTACTCGGCATTTGCCGGGGTTTCCAGGAAATGAACGTGGCGTTCGGCGGCAGCCTGCACCAGAAGGTGCATGAGCTGCCGGGCATGCTCGATCACCGCGAAGCCGACAGCCCGGATGTCGCCGTGCAGTACGCCCCGGCCCACGCCGTGACGGTGCTGGCCGGTGGCGTGTTCGAAGCGCTGGAGCTGCCGGGTGAATTCCAGGTCAACTCGATTCACAGTCAGGGCATCGACCGCCTCGCTCCCGGCCTCCGTGCCGAAGCCGTGGCGCCGGACGGCCTGATCGAGGCGGTCTCGGTGGAGCACAGCCCGACCTTTGCCCTCGGCGTCCAATGGCACCCTGAATGGCAGGTGCTGGACAACCCGAACTACCTGCGGATTTTCCAGGCGTTCGGCGAGGCCTGCCGCCAGCGTGCGGCGCGACGCAACCAGCGCTGACACAACCCAACGATTGCAAAACCATTTACTGCCCCCGCGGGGTCGGCGGCTGCGCGCTTGCGCATCCGTCATCCGCGATCAGCAACACACCGCGAAAACAAAAAGCACCACCCGGCAGCCAGGACGGCGGCGCCGAACAACCCGCACGGTGCGGGTCTGCAATCCACTCTTAAGCCAGGCCGCGTTGGCCCGGCGACTGAAACCTGTTGGGAGTTTCACATGGCAAACGCCTCCAGCACTTACAGGAAGGCTCTTGAAGGTCATCAGCAACCGAAAAAGGTTCTGGTGAAAGTCGATCGAGTCACCAAGAAGTTCGACGAAACCACTGCGGTGGACGATGTGTCCCTGGAGATCCATCAGGGCGAAATCTTCGCCCTGCTCGGCGGCTCCGGCTCGGGCAAATCGACCCTGCTGCGCATGCTCGCCGGTTTCGAGCGGCCGACTGAAGGACGCATTCTGCTCGACGGTGTCGACATCACCGACATGCCGCCGTACGAGCGGCCGATCAACATGATGTTCCAGTCCTACGCCCTGTTCCCGCACATGACTGTTGCGCAGAACATCGCCTTCGGCCTCAAGCAGGACCGTTTGCCGGCCAGCGAAATCGACGCCCGTGTTGAAGAAATGCTGCGCCTCGTCCACATGACCCAATACGCCAAGCGCCGCCCGCATCAACTGTCCGGCGGCCAGCGTCAGCGCGTGGCCCTCGCCCGCTCCCTGGCCAAGCGGCCGAAGCTGTTGCTGCTCGACGAACCGATGGGCGCACTGGATAAAAAGCTGCGCTCGCAAATGCAGCTTGAGCTGGTGGAAATCATCGAACGCGTCGGCGTGACCTGCGTGATGGTGACCCACGACCAGGAAGAGGCCATGACCATGGCCGAACGCATCGCGATCATGCACCTGGGCTGGATCGCCCAGATCGGCAGCCCGGTCGACATCTATGAAGCACCGGTCAGCCGCATGGTCTGCGAATTCATCGGCAACGTGAACGCCTTCGACGGCACCGTGGTCGAGGACCTCGAAGGTCACGCGATCATTCACAGCCCGGACTTGCAGCAAAAGATCTACGTCGGTCATGGCGTCAGCACTTCAGTGCAGGACAAGTCGATCACCTACGCGATCCGCCCGGAAAAAATGCTGGTCAGCACGATCAAGCCGGAGACCCGCTACAACTGGTCCGAAGGCAAGGTGCATGACATCGCCTACCTCGGCGGCCATTCGGTGTTCTACGTTGAATTGCCGAGCGGCAAGATCGTCCAGTCGTTCATGGCCAACGCCGAACGCCGTGGCGCGCGGCCGACCTGGGACGACAAAGTCTACGTCTGGTGGGAAGACGACAGCGGCGTGGTACTGCGCTCATGAGAACCTTCAATCAGCAATTCCTGCGCCTGGTGCCCAGCGGGCGAAAGTTCGTCATCGGCATCCCGTTCATCTGGCTGTTCCTGTTCTTCATGCTGCCGTTCTTTCTGGTGATGAAGATCAGCTTCTCGGAAGCCGCGCTGTCGATCCCGCCGTACTCGGAGATCTACACCTACGCCGAACAGAAATTCCAGCTGTTCCTGAACATCGGCAACTACACCATGCTCGGCGAAGACGAGCTGTACCTCTCGGCCTACCTCGGTTCGCTGAAAGTCGCGGCACTGAGCACGATGATGTGCCTGGTGATCGGTTTCCCGATGGCCTACGCGATCACCAAGGCCAGCAAGGAAGCGCAAAACGTCCTGCTGCTGTTGATCATGATGCCGACCTGGACCGCGATCCTGATCCGCGTTTACGCGTGGATGGGCATCCTCAGCAACAACGGTCTGCTCAACGCATTTTTGATGTGGACCGGGCTCACCGATCACCCGATCGAGATCCTCAACACCAACACGGCCGTGTATATCGGCGTGGTTTACGCCTATCTGCCATTCATGGTGCTGCCGCTCTACGCCAACCTGGTGAAGCACGATGGCAGCTTGCTGGAAGCCGCGCAGGATCTGGGCTCGAGCAACTTCAACAACTTCTGGAAAATCACCGTGCCGCTGGCCAAGAACGGCATCATCGCCGGCTGCATGCTGGTGTTCATTCCGGTGGTGGGCGAGTTCGTGATTCCGGAACTGCTGGGTGGCCCGGAGACCCTGATGATCGGTCGTGTGCTGTGGCAAGAGTTCTTCAATAACCGCGACTGGCCAGTGGCGTCTGCTCTGGCGGTGGTGATGCTGTTGATCCTGATTGTGCCGATCCTGCTGTTCAACCGCAGCCAGGCCAAAGAGATGGAGGGACGGGGATGAAACGCTTCGGATTTTCAAAGTTCATGCTGATCTTCGGCCTGATGTTCATCTATCTGCCGATGCTGATTCTGGTGATCTACTCGTTCAACGCCTCGAAACTGGTGACGGTCTGGGGCGGCTGGTCGGTGAAGTGGTATGTCGGCCTGCTCGACAACACGCAACTGATGGGCTCGGTGGTGCGCTCGCTGGAAATCGCCTGCTACACCGCTGTCGCGGCGGTAGCGCTGGGCACACTCGCCGCGTTCGTGCTGACCCGCGTGACGCGCTTCAAGGGCCGTACGCTGTTCGGTGGTCTGGTGACCGCGCCGCTGGTAATGCCTGAGGTGATCACCGGTCTGTCGCTGTTGCTGCTGTTCGTGGCGATGGCGCAACTGATCGGCTGGCCGCAAGAGCGTGGCATCGTCACGATCTGGATCGCCCACACCACGTTTTGTGCCGCTTATGTGGCGGTGGTAGTCTCCGCCCGCTTGCGTGAGCTGGATCTGTCGATCGAAGAAGCAGCGATGGATCTGGGCGCGAAACCGTTCAAGGTGTTTTTCCTGATCACCATCCCGATGATCGCGCCGTCGCTGGCAGCGGGCGGCATGATGTCGTTCGCCCTGTCGCTGGATGACCTGGTGCTGGCGAGCTTCGTGTCGGGGCCGGGTTCCACCACCCTGCCGATGGAAGTGTTCTCGGCCGTGCGTCTGGGTGTGAAGCCCGAGATCAACGCCGTGGCCAGTCTGATTCTGCTGGCGGTGTCACTGGTGACCTTCCTCGTCTGGTACTTCGGCCGCAAGGCAGAAGCCAACCGCAAGCGGGCGATTCAGGAAGCGATGGATCAGACCGCCAACGAATCGTGGCAGCAGCCGCAACCTCAACGAGTGGCAGCGACAGCCTGAGTACCGGGTGGCGAGGGAGGCTCTCCCCCGCCACCGATTCACTGAAATTCCGCTTTGTGTTTTTGAATAAAGCTTTTGAATAAAAAGAATGGAGTTGTACCGATGAAAATGTTTGGCAGGACTCTGCTGACACTGTCCTTATTGGGCGCAATCGCCACGGGCGCCCAGGCCAACGACAAGGTGCTGCGCGTTTACAACTGGTCGGACTACATCGCCCCGGACACCGTCAAGAAGTTCGAAGACGAGACCGGCATCCGCGTGACCTACGATGTGTTCGACAGCAATGAAACCCTCGAAGCGCGTCTGCTCGCGGGCAAGTCCGGCTACGACATCGTGGTGCCGTCCAACAGTTTCCTGGCCAAGCAGATCAAGGCCGGGGTCTATCAGACCCTGGACAAATCGAAGCTGCCGAACTGGAAGAATCTCAACCCGGTGCTGCTAAAAAACGCCTCCGCCAGTGATCCGGGCAACGCTCACGCGTTCCCGTACATGTGGGGCTCGATCGGCATCGGTTTCAACCCGGCCAAGGTCAAGGAAGTGCTCGGCAAGAATGCGCCGACCAACTCCTGGGACCTGCTGTTCAAACCGGAGAACGCCGAGAAGCTCAAGGCTTGCGGCATCAGTTTCCTCGACTCGCCGACCGAAATGATCCCGGCGGCCCTGCACTATCTGGGCTATCCGGTGAACGACAAGGACACCGCGCACATCAAGGAAGCCGAGGCGCTGTTCATGAAGATTCGCCCGAACGTGGCGTACTTCCACTCGTCGAAATACATCTCGGACCTGGCCAACGGCAACATCTGCGTGGCGGTCGGTTACTCCGGTGACGTGCTGCAGGCCAAGGCCCGCGCGGTGGAGTCGGGCAACAACGTGGTGATCGACTACAGCATTCCGAAGGAAGGTGCCGGCAGCTTCTACGACATGGTCGCCATCCCGCGCGATGCGGCGAATGTCGAGAACGCTTACCTGTTCATGGACTTCCTGATGCGTCCGGACATCATCGCCGAGATCACCAACAGCAACGGCTACAGCAACGCCAACGCCGCCGCCACGCCACTGGTGGACGAAGCGATCCGCAACGACCCGGGCTCGTACCCGTCGCAGGAAGTGATGGCCACGCTGTATGCGGTGCCAGATCAGCCGATTGCCACGCAACGGATCATGACCCGGGGCTGGACTCGCGTAAAACTCGGCAAGTAATTGAAGTTCTGTGGGAGCGAGCCTGCTCGCGATAGCGGAGTTTCAGGCGACATTGGTTTTGAATCCGCCAACGTCATCGCGAGCAGGCTCGCTCCCACAGGGGCTGTGTTTCTAACTCAAGAATCAATCGATTTCCGTTCACGCAGCGCCTTACCACCGCTGCACCCTCGCTCTGAACGGCCTCACCTGGCCTCCCTCGGTTCAGGTGAATTCAGGCGCCCTCGGGCGCCTTTTTTTGTGGGCTCAGGTCAACGGCCAATCCTGAACAATTCGATAACGACCCTTGTGGGATTCGAACAACGCAAAGCGTTCAGCCCTCAGGAAGAACTCTGGCGGCGTGGCGGATTCCGGCTCCGGAGCGCGATAGTCCCGGGCCAGCGTCAGGTGCGGGCGATACTCACGCGTCGCCTCTTCAAATCCGAACGGCAGCATCGCCTGCTCCAGTCCGTAAACCAGCCGCAATAAACCCGCTGGTGCCTGCTCCGGTGCCAGCGACAACACCCCGGCGCGATGCCAGACCTGCAACCGGTCCAGCGAAATCCTCATCGCCTCGCCCGGTGTCCGCACCTTGGACGCCGCCTCACAGACCTCGCCGATCTGCGCCAACGGCACCGCACCGAGAAACAGCAACGTCAGATGAAAGTTGTCCGCCGGCACCGGTTTGCCGGTACGCAAGCCCAGTTCGCTGCGCCACTGGGCAATCGCCTTGCGCTGCGTCGGCGGGCAGTCCAGGGCAAAGAACAGCCGCTTGAACGGTTGATCCCCGCGCGTTTCGTCCGTCATGGCCACGCTCCTTCGTTCGTCGAGATCCCTGGATTCTACACGCCCGTTTCTGGCGACTCTCGGCCTGGGGTTTATAGTTCAACGATTGCCATCAACCGGAGGACGTCATGCGCGAGATCCTCAGCAAAGAACCCTGGTGGGCTCGGCCACCGAATCCCGGACAGGATGAAAACGAGCTGGAATGGGGCTGGCTGGTGCATTACAGCGAGGGAGAACCGCGTTTCGAATTCGTGCGCGAGCGGCCGACGGATGAGGGAATCCGTCAGCGCAAAAGTTGCCGGATCACTCCATCAGCAGAGTGAACACAAACCTGTGGGAGCCAGCCTGCTGGCGATAGCGGTAGGCCAGTCATTACAGACTTACCGGTACAGCCACCATCGCCAGCAGGCTGGCTCCCACATGGGATTTGCTTTGAATTCAAGACTCGAGAATGTTCTTGAAGCCGCCGAAAATCATCCGCATTCCATCGAACGGCATCGGATTGACGTCCGGCTGCATGCGCGGGTCTTCCATCATTTTGCCCATGCCGGCGTCGCGGGTGGCCTTGTCCGGCCAGACCAGCCAGCCGGCCGACACGGTTTCGCCTTCCTTGAGTTTCACCGCCATCGGAAACGAGGTGACCTTGCCGTCCGGCACGTCATCACCCCAGCCTTGAACCACCTCCAGGGCGCCGTATTCCCTGAACAACTTCTCGGCGATTTCGCAGTGTTTTTTGTACTGTTCGCGATTGGCGTTCGGAACGGGTGCGACAAAAACATCGATGTAAGCCATGGTCGTGCTCCTGCGGGTTTAGGGATCGATCTGCTGAGTAGTCGAGTCAGGCGGGCGCCATTCGACAGGTGTGGCGCCCAATCCGACCGACGGTTCCTCTCCTCCCCCGAGATTACCCTCGACCTGCGCCGCCATGTGCAGCGTACCGGCCATCACGCCGGTCGTCGGGTTCTGCACCAGTTTCAGCCAGGCCTTGTCGAACGTGTTGCCCAGGCTGCTGCGGATCAGCGCTTCGCTGTCCGGGCGATCATTGGCCTGAAGGATGGCGCGGATGCCCGCCACGCCGACCGAGATCACCCCACCAACAAGTTTGCCGGCCGCCGCCGCCACCGCACTGGCCGCGCCCCGGGGTGCCATCTCTGCCTCCATGCGCTGGCTGGCGCGTTTGGCCACCGGGGCCATGCCGGCATCGGTCGAGGCGATGCCCTTGGCCCCGCCTTCGGTGTGGATCTTGTCGATCAACGCGGCATAGGCCGGCAAGGTGTTCAGCGGCTCGGTGCTGACAACCTGATACAGCGAGGCATCCCGGGCCGGCGGCGGCCCGAGGGCGATGGCGGGAATTTTCTGCAAGTGCCCGTTGAGCTGGGCGACGGGCACGCCGTAGCGCTGGGCGATGACCGGCATCTGCTGCGCCATCAGTTGCGCGTAGAACGCGGTGGACTGGGCGAGGATCGCGTCCGGGTCGATCTCCTGAGCCACCGGCACCAGCACCCGCTCCTGATATTGCTCCAGTAAATACGCGGCCAGGCGCTTGGACGAAGCATCCTGCTCGCCCCCGGCACTGAGGGTGTACCAGCTGACTTTCATCGACAGCCATTCCTGGGTCCAGTAGCTGCTGAACCACGGGATGAATTTTTCTTCAGTTTGCTCATAGACCCGAATGCGCCAATGTTCCATCGAACCGCGGGCAAAAGCCTTGACCTGTTCGGTGGACTGTCGGGAAGCCACAACGATATCCCGGTCGATCTGCTGCCAGGTGGCCGGCGAAACCACCACCGCCGGCGCGCTCGCCGGGCCCCGCGCCGAACTTGCGCAACCGGCCAGCAACATCAGTGCGGCGACGATCAGCGCACGCAGGTTCACGGTGGCGGTGTCCTTTGGTGGGTCAGATCTGGAGGTAACGACTTGAGTATAGGTGCGGGTTTCAGCCGTTTGTCCGGTTGTATCGATCCTCGATCCGGGCGCGGGATTTCAGCTTTTGTTCCAACCATCACTGACGTCGATGATCACCATTACGACGATTGCCTTCCGCATCAGACGCGTCCGGCGCAGGATTCACCCATCCGAGACACACACCACGAGGAGTTCACATCATGAGTCATACCGTCACCCTCGCCGTGAGCTTCCCGGTCTTCGGCAACAACTATTACGACCAGCACCCGGTGTCGCTGAAGACACAGCCGCTGGTGTTCAACGAAGATTTCGAAGATCTGCTGATGCCCGCCGCGAGCAATCACTTCAGCAATGAAGTGGTGGGCCTCAACGATCAGTTCCGTTTTCTGAGCGACATACTCGCCACCCATTTGCTGGACATCGAGGCCTCCGTGCCTGCCCGATCCAGCGTCCGGGCGAACGCTCATTTTTAATGCCAAGGGGCGTTCCCGTGAGGGAACGCCCCTTTTTTTGCTCATTACTGGTCGTCGTTATCGCCGCGATGATAGCGACGCCCGTCGCGACGGTCATAGTCGCGATCATCCCAACGCCGGTCATGGTCGTAATAACGGCCATGGTCACGGTCGTAATGCCGGCCATGGCGGTAGTCATCATCAAAGTCCGCCACACAACCGCCCAGCAATACGGCGGCAGAAACTGTCAGCAACAGGCTTGTTGCACGCATCATTCAGATTTTCCCTAAAACCAAGGTCTTGACGACGGAAGTGGTCAGCGCAGTGCGCGCAGCCACTGATACGACCGGGGAAAAGAACGATGATTCACTGAACACCGACGACCGTTCATCGTCCGGTCTGTCCCGTAAGAACCACTGCAAATGACCTGGAGACGGCTAACTCACCAAGGCAATCAACTGCTGCCGCTGCGCATCCGTCAGCATCGGCCCGAACCCGGCGCCGGCATTGTCGGCCATGTAACGTGGATTGCCGGTGCCGGGGATTACGCAAGTCACCGCCGTGTTCGAGAGCAAAAACTTCAGCGCCAGTTGCGGCCAGCTATTGACCTGCACGTCCGATACCCAGCCCGGCAGGGGTTTGCCCTTGAGCCGGGTCAGCAACCCGCCACCGCCAAACGGCCGATTGCAGATCACCGCCACCCCACGTTCGCGGCACAACGGCAGGATGCGTTTTTCCACGCCACGGTCATCGAGGGCGTAATTGATTTGCAGGAAGTCGAGCGGTTCGGCCTTCAACACGGCTTCCACTTCGTCGTAGGCCGAGGGCGTGTAATGGGTGATGCCGATGTAGCGGATGCGGCCCTGCTCCTTCCATTCGCGCAAGGTCGGCAGATGAGTTTGCCAGTCCAGCAGGTTATGGATCTGCATCAGGTCGATGCGATCGGTGCGCAGCAGGCGAAAGGAGTTTTCCATCTGCGCGATGCCCTCCTCGCGCCCGCGGGTCCACACCTTGGTGGCCAGAAACGCCGGTGAACGGGGTTCGTGAATCGACAACAGCTCGCCGGTGGTTTCTTCGGCGCGGCCATACATCGGTGAACTGTCGATCAGCGTGCCGCCCTTTCTGAACAGCTCGTCGAGCACCGCCGGCAATTGTTTATAAGCCGGTTCGCCGGGCGCGACGTCGAAGCCGCGATAGGTGCCCAGCCCTACCAACGGCAGCAGCTCGGAGCTGGAAGGAATGGCGCGGGTCTGCATGGTCTGGCCTCCTGGGGCACTCGACGACGTGGCGGCAGCCAACGCCCGGTCAAACGTGAAAACGGTCGTTATCCCCGCTGCCAGCTCGAGCAGACGGCGGCGGGAATAGCCCTCAGTGTGGCTCATGCTGGCTTCTCTGTCGGGTGGATCTGTTGCACCTTGTGTGCGGCGGCGGTCACCGGGGAAGGCTCAACTACACTGCATTGGCGAACCCTCACGCCCCGTTAAAGTTAGTCGAATGTCCAGAATCCTGATGTCACTCGTCGCTTTGCTGCTGGCCCTGTACCTGATCCTGTGTGCAGCGCTGTTCGTGTTTCAGCGCTCGCTGATCTATTTTCCGCAGGCGGGCTCAGTGGATTCGGCGGAATCGCGGATGACCCTGACCATGCCCGATGCGGACATTCGCGTCAGTGTCCGCGAGCATTCCGGAGCGCGGGCGTTGATCTATTTTGGCGGCAATGCCGAAGACGTCTCGCGCAATCTGCCGGCGTTTGCCGAGGCCTTCCCCGACTACGCGATCTACCTGCTGCACTATCGCGGTTTTGGCGGCAGCGGCGGTTCGCCGTCCGAAGAGGCAATTGCCCGGGACGCCCTGGGGTTGTTCGATCAGGTGTTTTCCAGGCATCCGCAGATTGCCCTGATCGGGCGCAGCCTCGGTTCCGGCGTCGCGGTGCGGCTGGCCAGTCAGCGGCCGGTGACCCGGCTGATTCTGGTCACGCCCTTCAACAGCCTTCAGGAGCTCGCCGTCCGGCATTACCCGTGGGTGCCGGTGAAATGGCTGCTCAAGGAGCGTTACGAATCGGGCAAATACGCCGAGCATATCCGCGCGCCGACCCTGCTGCTGGCGGCGAGCGATGACGAGGTGGTGCCTCGGGGCAGCAGCGAACGTCTGCTGCGCAATTTCCCGGACGGCGTGGCGACCCTTAAAGTGGTGCCGGAGGCGACGCACAATTCGATTTCCGAACGCCCGCAATACCTGCAATGGATGAAGGAAGTGTTGAACCGGTGAGCGGCCACTGCGCAGTTCGTCGGCCTCCGGACAAAGCCATGGGCGCCCCGTGAACCAAGTGCAGAAAGGCCAGTCCTACTCGCGCCGCATTCGCGGTTAACTCCCTGTCAGCGCTGTCTTTTTTCAGAGTCCTGCGTCCCATGCGCCACGCCGTTCGTTCGTCTCGCTTCGTATCGCTGTGCCTGTTGATCCTCTCTCCACTGCTTGCCCCCTCTGCCCATGCCGGCGCGGAACGGCAACTGGCGGCCGCCATCAATGACCTGCGCGCCCATCCGCAACGCTGTGACCGGCGTGCAGCACAACGCCTGGCGCCGCTGGCGCTCAAGCAGAACATTGCGTTGCCCATCGGTTATGGCTATGGCGGCGGGTTGCGCGAGCAGTTGAAGTCTTCCGGTTATGCGGCGGTGGCCGTGCGCAGCATCCGCATTGTCGGGGCCGAGGATGCCGAAGAGGCGTTCGATCAATTGCAGGACGAACATTGCAGCGCACTGATCGACGCGCAGTACGCCGACATCGGCATCAGCCGTGCCCGCAGTGAATGGCAAGTGGTGTTGGCGCGGCCGGTGATCGACAGTCGCATGGGCGACAACCGCAGCGTCGGCAAGGCCCTGCTGGCGCAAGTCAACGCTGCCCGCGCCCGGCCCCGGATGTGCGGGCGTCAACGCTTTGCCGCCGCCCGCCCCTTGAGCTGGAACCCGTCCCTCGGCGCCGCCGCCCAGGGCCACAGCAAGGCCATGGCTTACGGCAACTACTTCGCTCACCAGGACCCGGACGGCGACATGCCGGCCGACCGTGCCCACGCCGCCGGCTACCGCGGACGGCAAATCGGCGAGAACATCGCCGCCGGGCAAAGTTCTCCCGGCAGCGCGATGGCCGGCTGGCTCGCCAGCCCCGGGCACTGCGCCAACCTGATGAACCCGATGTTCACTCAGGTCGGCGCCGGTTTTGCCAGTGATGCCCGCAGTGACAACGGTGTGTACTGGACGATGCTGTTCGGCGCGCCCTGACTCACTTCGGCCGGCGCACCGCCCGTACGCTGCTGGTATCCCCGCCGCCACAGTAGAAGCGTTCACCGCCATCGGCCTCCAGTCCCGAGACGCCGATGCCGCTGGGCAACGCGAGGCTTTCCAACACCTCGCCGTTGCCCGGATCGACACGCCGGATCTCGCTTTCATCGCCCTCCCACGTCCCATGCCACAGCGCCCCGTCAACCCAGGTCACGCCGGTGACAAAACGGTTTGACTCCAGCGTGCGGAGGATCTTGCCGGTTTCCGGGTCGATCTGATGGATCTTGCGCTCGCGATACTGGCCGACCCACAGCGTGCCCTCGGCCCAGGCCATGCCCGAGTCGCCACCGCCGCCGGGAGCTGCGATGGTTTGGAGCACTTTGCCGGTGGCCGGATCGATCTTGTGGATACGCCGGTCGGCAATCTGATACAGATGCTTGCCGTCGAATGCCGTGCCGCCATCGGCCCCGATCTTGATCGTGCGCACGGTTTCGCCGCTGGCCGGGTCCAGCGCATTGAGCTGGCCGTCGCTGGCGAACCAGACCTGCTGGCCGTCGAAGGTCACACCATGGACGCCGTGGATGCCTTCGAACGGGCCGTATTCACGAAGGATTTCTGCGTTTGCCTGTTTCATTTCGGTTGCCTCGTTGAGTGGTGAGTCCAGCCTAGCCATTGCGCAACGACACCGGGAGTAACAAGATCGTCGCGAAACCCGGCACCGGCGGAGTCAGCCAGCGTCGCGCACGGCCGACACCGAATGCCTGGGCCTTGCCTTGCGCGGCCAGGGTTTCCAGCGCCCGTTGTATCTGGCGCTGACTGCTGCCCAGCGCAAGCGCCAGTGCCGAACTCGACCACGCCTCGCCGTCGGCAAGCAGGGCCAGCAGTGCCGCGTGCTTGTCTTCGAGGGGTAACGTCAGGAGCGCCACCTCTTGCGCGACCAGCGCATAGCCACGGGAAGTCGCAGTGATTCCGGCCAACGGCTTCAGTGCGGCGCGCAGCCGGCCGATCTCGACCCGCAATCGGACGCGGTGGGATTCATCATCGAGTTTCAAACGAAAGGCCCTGGCGATCAGCGTCTCTCGGGGAACATCCCCGGGCCAGGCTTCTGCGAGCAGTTGTAGCAGATTGAACAACACCGGTCGGGTTGCCAGTGCCACCGTCATGCCGGCACCGCGCATGCTGTAGCGACAGGCATCCACCACCAGCGTCGCAGACGCAAACAAGGCTTCGACCTGTGCGAGCGTCACCGTTTTCACGTCACCGGCAATGCGCAAACGGGCGGCGGGAGCGTCGAGGGTTTGCCGGGTGTGCTCGATCTCCGCCAGCAGCGCCGGAATGCTGGCCAGCCGCGCCGCCCGTTGCGCACGCTCCAGCGCCGATTGCGCCTTGTGCGCCTGCACTCGCCGCAGCGCGATCCCGGCTGACATCAGTTCATGGGCGGCGCGCAAGGCCGGGGGTAACGGTGCTGGGTCCTGTTCATCGAGCAGCGCGTCAGCCTCATTCAACTGCCCGATCAACAACAACCGACGAATCTGCAGATAACGCGCGTGCGCTGCATTGAGCCGGTCACCGTGATCCTGCAAGACCTGCCGCGCCGCCTCCAGCGCCTTCACCGGCCAGCCCAGATCCCGCGCCGCCAGCGCCACTTCCGCCTCGGCCACCACGCAGCGCGCCCGGGACAAGGGCTCGTTGGCGCCGAACGCTTTTACCGCGCGTTGCAGCAATGCCTTGGCCCGCACCATGTCACCGAGCTGGGCCATGGCGATTCCGCGCAAGGCCAGGGCCGGTGGATCTTCACGCAGAGCCACGAAATTCAGCGCCGCCAACGGGTCACCCGCCGCCAGGGCGCGGCCGGCGGCGTTGATCAGCGAGTCCATGGTGAGTCCGACATGGCAAGGCGTTCCGGTATCCGATCCTGGGTGGAGTCTAATACCGAATGCGCTTTTGTCTGGAGGATGGTGTTCCGGCGTCTACCTCAACCGAGGATGCCGGCGCCCTTGAGCAATGCCTGCAAACCGACGGGCACCAGCGGTGACTGATCGGTGAAGCTTGAGGCGTCCTGCCAGCTCGCGGTAAACGGCGAACCGTCGCTTTCGTGACCGACAATCTGCGATTGCTCGTAGACCTGCGCGTCGTCAAAGCGGGCGTCATACACCTGAACCATTTCATGCCCCGGTTTGCCGTTGTAGACGAAGAGGCTTTCAAGTGTCCCGAGCAGGCGCAGATCTTTCATGGAAAGACCCAGTTCCTCCTGCACCTCGCGCACGATTGCCTCGCGACTGGTTTCACCAAACTCGATGCCACCGCCGATGGGCCGGTAGAAGGTTTGGTCTGCCACGGGATCGCGAAACCGGTTAACCAGAATCTTGCCGTTGTGCTGAAAGACACACAGTGCAAGTGCGCGAATACGCTGTTCGGCCATGGGGTGAAATCCGTTTGCTGGATGAAAGGCCCGGCATTAGATCACACGCCCCATGGAGGATGTGTCAGGTACGCGTCAGACCGGAGAGATCGTGGCCAGAACGCCGATCATGATGGTCAACACGAGAAAGCCGCCGAGGAAAAACGCCATCTTAGCCATGAAGGCCTCCTGAATACTGAATGTCCGGCGCACCGGGCGCTTCGGA
This sequence comes from Pseudomonas sp. COW5, assembly GCF_026240005.1. Lineage (NCBI taxonomy): Bacteria > Pseudomonadati > Pseudomonadota > Gammaproteobacteria > Pseudomonadales > Pseudomonadaceae > Pseudomonas > Pseudomonas sp. COW5. The sequence continues at coordinate 6,335,214 of NZ_JAPHVP010000001.1, forward strand.
ATGAAGCGCGTCGCGTATGGCCGAACGGCAAGGGTATTTTGGGCCTATGGCTGAGACGGTTACAGATGCAGATTCAACCGGAAAAAGCGGATCAGATGGATTCGGCCCGCGCATGTGTCGATATTCAGAGCGGTACAGAGGGTTTCCATTGCCCCGCTTTGATCTAGAGTCATGGGCGCCGCGCAAAGAACAACAAAAAATAAAGGAGTGAAACCATGTCCGAACTGACCCTGCACCCCAACGCCGCCGAGTCCCTTAACCGCTGGCACGACATGATCCGTACCGGCGACCTGAAGGCCCTGCCCGACCTGCTCGATCCCAAAGCCGTGTTCCGCTCGCCGATGGCCCACACGCCTTACCCCGGCGCAGCGGTGGTCTCGATGATCCTCAACACCGTGTTCAACGTGTTCGAAGACTTCAAATACCACCGCGAACTGGCGACGGCGGATGGCTTGAACGTGGTGCTGGAATTCAGCGCGAAGGTCGGGGCGAAAGAGTTGAAAGGTATCGACATGATCCGCTTCGATGAACAGGGGAAGATTGTTGAATTTGAGGTGATGGTGCGACCGTTGAGCGGGTTGCAGGCACTGGGCGAGGAAATGGGCCGGCGGCTTGGGGCTTATCTGGCCAACGCCAAAGCCTGAAGTCCGGGCACAAAAAAGCCCACTGACCGTCACCGGTTCAGTGGGCTTCGTGTGTCAGGCGTCTGAATTACAGAGCCATGTCACGTGCAGCGCTTTCTTTCGGAGCCTGTGGCTTTTCAGCCGAAGCAGGTGCCGCCGCAGGTGCAGCCTGGCCAATCGCCGGAGGCGTTGGCAGTTGCAGGATCTTGGCGGTGTAAGCCCACTCTTCGGCCACTTTGGCCGGATCGTTGTTCAGCTGGGTGCCGTAGCTTGGAACGATCTGGTGCAGCTTGGCTTGCCACTCAGGGGTAGCGACCTTGTCCTTGAAGACTTTCTGCAGCACGCTCAGCATGATCGGTGCAGCGGTCGATGCGCCTGGGGATGCGCCCAGCAGACCGGCGATTGAGCCGTCTTTCGAAGCAACGATTTCGGTGCCCAGTTTCAGCACGCCGCCAGCGGCTTCATCACGCTTGATGATCTGCACGCGCTGGCCGGCTTGCCACAGGCGCCAGTCTTCGGCTTTCGCGTTCGGGAAGTATTCCTTCAGCGCGTTCATGCGGTCTTCATCCGACAGCATCAGTTGACCGGCCAGGTACTCGACCAGCGGGTATTCCTTGATGCCGACCTTGGTCATAGGCCAGATGTTGTGGGTGGTGGTGCTGGTGAGCAGGTCCAGGTACGAACCTTCCTTCAGGAACTTGGTGCTGAAGGTTGCGAACGGGCCAAACAGGATGACGCGCTTGCCGTCCAGGACACGGGTGTCCAGGTGCGGAACGGACATCGGCGGCGCGCCAACCGACGCTTTACCGTAGGCCTTGGCCAGGTGCTGCTCGGCGATGGCCGGGTTATCGGTCACCAGGAACGAGCCGCCTACCGGGAAGCCAGCGTATTCCTTGGCTTCTTCGATACCGGACTTCTGCAGCAGATGCAGGGCACCGCCGCCGGCGCCGATGAACACGAACTTGGCGTCGGTTTCAGTCTTGGTGCCGTCTTTCAGGTTCTTGTAGCTGACGCGCCAGGTGCCGTCGGCGTTCTTGGTGATGTCCTGTACTTCGCTCGACAGTTTCAGATCGAAGTTAGGCTTGGTCTGCAGGTAACCGGCGAACTGGCGGGTGATTTCGCCGAAGTTCATGTCGGTACCCAGCGGGCTCCAGGTGGCCGCGATTTTCTGGTTCGGGTCACGCCCTTCCATCATCAGCGGAACCCACTTCTTAATGACAGCCGGGTCTTCGGAGTACTGCATGCCGGCGAACAGCGGGCTCGCCTGCAGGGCTTCGTAGCGTTTTTTCAGGAACTTGATGTTGTCATCGCCCCACACGAAGCTCATGTGCGGAGTGGTGTTGATGAACGAGCGAGGGTTCTTCAGAACGCCTTGCTGAACCTGCCAGGCCCAGAACTGACGGGAAACCTGGAACGCTTCGTTGATCTCGACGGCTTTCGGGATCGTTACGTTGCCTTTGTCGTCTTCCGGGGTGTAGTTCAGCTCGGCCAGGGCGGAGTGACCGGTACCGGCGTTGTTCCAGCCGTTGGAGCTTTCCAGGGCGACGCCGTCGAGGCGCTCGACCATTTCCATCGACCAGCTCGGTTCCAGCTCATTGATCCACACACCCAGGGTGGTGCTCATGATGCCGCCGCCGATCAGCAGGACGTCGACTTTCTTTGCTTCTGCGGCATTGGCGGAAGACATCCCCATCGCCAAAGCCAGCCCCAGCAAGGCTGTGTTCACTTTTTTAAACATCTGTTGCACCTATGATAAAACGCCTTCCGCCCGCCGCTGTTGTGCGTATGCGTTCCCCTTTTTTCGCGACACTCAGGCCAGCGTCGCGGGTTCCGGCACACTTCAATTTTGACGGGTGGGCACACAAGGCCGACAGGCTGCGTCGACCTCAGTTATATGTCCCTTCTGAACTGACTTTTTATCATTATTGGCTTCAGCTACTTGAGCGACAGGGGTTCGGTCGGCCCGCCAAAAAGCGCGCCAGACTGAATTAGGTCAAACCAAGTGGCGCGAAGAATATCACGTCAGGGCAAACCCGCGCGTCTGTTCCCGACTTGATGGTCTTTATCCGCCCAGAGACTTATCGGCGGCCAATCGCCGAACATGACCCCGGCAATGCCTCTGGCTGAAGCCTTTCAGCGATTTGACTGCCCTTTCCCCGCTCGCCTGCGGCCTTGCACTTGTTACAAATGAGGTAGACGGCGCCCGCCTTACAACCGGAATCGATCCACCGACTGCGCCAGCCGCCCCGCCAGACTCGACAACTCGTCAGTCGTATTCGCCGTCTCGCCGATCACCTTGCTGTTGCCTTCCGACATGCCGGCGATCATTTCCACCTGATGGGCGATTTCGTTGCTGGCCTGGCTCTGTTCGCCGATGGTGCGGGTGATGTCGTTGACCAGTTGCGTGGTGTTCAGTGTGGCGTCGAGGATTTCGCGAATGGCGCGTTCGACATCGGCGGTGACGGCCATGCCCTTGTCGACCTGGGCCACGCCCGCCTCCATGCTGCTGACCGCTTCGCGGGTGCTGTTCTGGATGCGCGCGACCATCGCGGCGATTTCCTGGGTCGAGGCGCTGGTGCGGGCAGCCAGGCTGCGCACTTCATCGGCAACCACCGCAAACCCTCTGCCCTGTTCACCGGCCCGGGCCGCTTCGATGGCCGCATTGAGCGCCAGCAGATTGGTCTGGTCGGCGATGCTCTTGATCACCTGGATGATATTGAAGATGCCTTCGGACTCATGATCCAGGGTGCGGATCACCTGCGCCGACTGCTGGGCGGAGCGGGCGATGTCGTCCATATCGCTGACTACTTGATGAATCACCTGACCGCCGTTCTTGGCCAGTGACTCGGCCTGATTCGCCATGCTCAGGGCCCGCTCGGCATGGCGGGTGATTTCCTCGATGCTGGCGGTCATCTGGCTCGCGGCAGCGGCCATGGTGCCGGCAGCGGTGCTTTGTTGCTGGCTGCTGTCGGCCACCCGATGGCAGCCGTGGCTCAGTTGTTCGCTCATGCCGCTGACACCATGGGCATTGCGCCGCACCACGTCGATCATGTCCCGCAGATCCCGCTGCATGGTCGCCAGGGTGCGGATCAGCGTGCTGGCCTCGTCTTTTCCGGAAGGTTCGGCGATCGGTTCGCCGAGGTTGCCATGAGCGATGCTTTCGGCAATGCGACTGGCGGTTTTCAGCGGGCCGGTGATGCTCAGGATCACCCAGCGCCCCTGTACCAACAGCAGCAACAGACTGGCGATCAGCACGATGCCGAGGGCGACGTTGGCATTGCGGATCGCGGCTTCGGTGCCTTGGCTGGTCTGTCGGGTGTTGGTTTCAATCAACTCGCTCAGGGACGCCATCTGCTCTTCGAGCTGGCTGAACGCAGTGCTGAAGGTGCCAAGCTCCCGTTGCGCCGTGTCGGGATTGTCCAGCGCCAGCCCGACAATCCGTTCGCCCGCGTTGATGTAAGTGTCGAGACTTGGCTTGATCTGCTCCAGTGCAGACCGGATTGTGGTGTCGAGCGGCAGTTTCAGGTTCTCGCCCAGCACCTCGCGAAAATGCCCGGCGTGCTCTTCGACAGAACTGCGCACCTCGTCCGCCGTGCCGGTGCTTTTGCCCAGCCCCACCAACATGGCCGAGTAGACATCGGCGCGCAGGGCGTCGTGCATCATGTCGGCTTCCATGTGATTGCGCAGCGCGCTCATGCTCACCGCGTTGGCACTGACTGCCGACGCCATGCGCTGATTGCCGACATAACTGACCAGGCTCACGATCAGCGCCGTCAGCAGGCTGGTCGCGATCAGCAGCACCAAACGCAGTTTGATCGACACGGTGATTTCCTCCCTGGTCGCGCCGCACAGCGCTTTCAACGCTTCAGTTAAGCCTATTTCCGCGAACCCGCCGGGTTAGAGCGTCTCAAGGTATGTCGTCACATCCAGTAAAGAAGAATTCTGTGCGGCAGTTATCGGTTTGCAGCCCCGAGAACTTGTTCCGGCGCATGGAACTCCCGAGCCACGCCGCACCTCTCACATTATGTGGTACTTCCTTTTCGCTTTACGCTGCTGGAGGAACACCGTCATGCGTCGTTTATTACTCGTTTCGTCTCTTGTGCTCTGCCTGCCTTTTGGTTCGGCCTTCGCCCGCGTGGATGCGGGGGATGTCGCCACTTCGGCCGGTGTTTCCGCGTCGCTGTATTCCACCTTCAAGGATCACAAAATGGTGATTCCGGCCCGTGACGACCTGTCCGCATTCGTTGCCAGCGGCGGTGCCATCCGTGGCGCGTATCTGGAATCGGCGCTGCAACAGGTTCGTCAGGAAAACCCGGGCTTGAACGCCAGCGATGAAGAGCTGGCCAATGCGATCCTGGTCCACTACGAAGGCCTGTCGCAATAACAGCCGCACGCTCGACGACGGTGGCTGACGGATTTGCCACCTCTGCGTTCTGCCGATGGACGGCAGCCGGGCGACCATGGGCAAAACCGTCGAACGGCCTCTATGATGGAGGCCATGACGATTGCCGCCCCGCTTCGCTCCCCCTGCCCGCCCGGCGCCTGCATCTGCGGGCGCGATCCGTTGCTGGAAATGCCCGGTGCGGATCTGCGCATTCTCTTGCTCACGCGGCAGGAGGAAAAGCGCCTGCTCGAACGCCTGGAAAACCTGCACAGCCTGGCTGACCTCGAACGCCTGCAAAAGCGGATGTTCGAACAGTTGGGGATTCGCATGGCCATCGCGCCGGGCTTCAACGAAGTGCGGACCATGCGTGGCATTGCCATCGAAATCGATGAACTGCCGGGGATGTGTCGCAAGACTCGTCAGGCGATCCCGGCCGCCATTCGCCGCGGGCTGGAAAAACACCCGGAAATCGCCTTCGAACTGCTCAACGCCCACGACTTGCTGCGCGACGCCTGATCACGTATTCAATCCGACCCGTTTGCGCATCTCGGCGGTAATGCTCTGGCGGGTTTTCTTCATGTCCGCCCAGGGTTCATCGCCGACATCCGCCAGACGTTCGTGGACGTTACGAATATTCCACTGATTGCCGCCCTTGATCGCCTTCACTTCATCGGCAAACAACGGCACCGACACCGGCAGCCCTTCCCGAGTCCGCGCGGCGTAAGCACAAATCGTGGTGGCGCCGAGCCCGTTGCGCAGGTAATCGATGAAGATCCGCCCCACGCGATTCTTCGGTCCGGACACCGCGGAGAACCGCTCCGGCAACTGTTTGGCCATGTGACTGACGATCGCATGGCTGAAATCCTTGACCTCGTCCCAACTGTGCTTGCGAATCAGCGGCACCACCAGATGAATGCCCTTGCCGCCGCTGGTCTTGAGGAATGCCCGCAAACCGAGTTCATCCAGCACGGTCAGGGTCAGGGCGGTGGCTTCGACCATGCTTTTCCAGGGCAGCGCCGGATCCGGGTCGAGGTCGAGAACGAAGCGGTCGGGTTTTTCCAGATCCACCGTGGTGGCATTCCAGGTGTGCAGTTCGACGGTGCTCATCTGCACCGCACCGATCAGCGACTCGGCGTTGTTGATCAGCATCATCGGTTGGCCGGTCAGTTCTTTGTCCAGCGTGCGGATGCCGGGAATCGCCAGGTGTTCGGCGTTTTTCTGGAAGAACAATTCGCCAGCGATACCATCCGGGGCCCGCACCAGCGCCACGGGGCGATCCTTGAGCTGCGGCAGGATCCATTCGGCGACGCTGGCGTAATACTCGGCCAGTTGCCTCTTGGTGGTGCCGCTGCTGGCGTCGATCACCCGGTCCGGGTGAGTGATGCGCACCTTGCCGTCGGCCAGGCCGGCTTGGGACGGCGCGGTAGCTTGAGCCTTTAAAGTCTTCATGGGTTTGGCGCGCTCCTCGGTGATGTCCTTGGCCGGTTTGTCATCGCGCAGACCATGGAACACGGCATGGCGCACCGAACCTTCCCGGGTCATTTCGGCAAACGCCACCTCCGCCAGCAGGTTCGGTTTGAGCCAGTGCACACCCTTGGCCTCGAAACCACTGGGCGGGTTGGCCAGCGCAGTCTTTTTCGCCCGCAACGGTTTCAGCCGGGCAAGCACTGTTTTCAGGGTGGCCTCGTTGAAGCCCGTGCCGACCTTGCCGGCATAACGCAACTCGCCGCTGTCGCGATCGTGCAGACCCAGCAACAAAGCACCAAAGGCACTGCGTGATCCCTTCGGATCGGTGTAACCGACGATCACGAATTCCTGGCGATGCTTGCACTTGAGCTTGATCCAGTCGCTGCTGCGCCGCGACACGTAGGGCGAGCCGAGACGTTTGCCGATCAAGCCTTCCATTTGCATCTGGCAGGCGCTGTTGAGCAAGGCCTCCGGGGTTTCGTCGAAGGCTTCGGAGAATCGCAGCAACGGACTCTTGTGCGCCTTCAATATCGTGGACAGCGCCACGCGCCGCTCTTCCACCGAGACTTCGCGCAGGTCGACACCGTTGAGGTAAGGCAGGTCGAACAGGTAATAAAGGATGTCGCTGCTGCGGCTGTCGTCGAAGGCGTTCTGCAGCGCCTGAAAGTCCGGAATGCCGTTTTCGTTGGCGACCACCATTTCACCGTCAAGCCACGCCGACTCCAGCCCCAGCGCTGCAAGTGCCTGGGCCTGCTCCGGCAGTTTGTGCGTCCAGTCATGGCCGTTACGGGTGAATAACTGCACGTCGTCATGATCGATGCGCGCCATGATCCGGTAGCCATCGAACTTGATTTCGTAGCTCCAGTCACCGGCCGGAGCACTGTCCAACAACGTGGCCAATTGCGGTTTCAACTGTGCGGGGATTCGCGCCTTGTGCGCACCGACAAGCTTGCCCGAGGCGGGTTTGCGCGCGGGCTGTTTCAGCGGTTTGACCTGTCTGGCGTCGAGCTTCGGTTTGTCGACGAGGGTGCGCTCGCTGAGCACGCTGTCCGGCTCGGCGACCAGCACGTCGTAATCGGTTTGCGGCCGGGCGGCGCTGTCCTGATGCTTGATCAGAAACCATTGTTCCTGTTTGCCCGGCATGTGGGTGCGCACCAGATTCCACACCCCGCTTAGCTTCTCGCCCTGCAGCTCGAACTTGAGCTTGCCTTTGGCATAGGCCTTCTGCGGATCCTCCAGCGGAATCCACACGCCGCGATCCCAGACGATGACATCTCCTGCGCCGTAATGCCCCTCGGGTATATGGCCTTCGAAGGTCGCGTAATCCAGCGGATGGTCCTCGACATGTACTGCCAGGCGCTTGACCTTGGGATCCAGCGACGGCCCCTTGGGCACCGCCCAGCTCTTGAGCGCGCCGTCCAGCTCCAGGCGAAAGTCGTAATGCAGGTGCGAGGCGTCATGCTTCTGGATGCAGAACTGCAGCGCGTGATCGGTGCCAGCCTTTTTGCCCCGACGCTTGACCGCTGCCGGTTCCGAGGTCGCCGAGAAGTCGCGCATGCGGTTGTAGTCGTCGAGGTTCCTGTTCATGGCGGCTCCGGCTGCAGTCTGGTGCTGTTATGCAGAAGAGCGACGCCTGCCCGGAAAAATTCAATCGACATAAAAAAGCCCCGGACGGATGGAAACGTCCGGGGCCCGGGTGTTGAGGTGTTTCAAGCGGTGCCTTTGGCCTGTTGTTCCAGATGCACCTGCAATTCGGGATCGATCTGCAAGGCCGCCGCCAGTTCATCGAGGTAATTGCGTTCGGCATCCTGTTGGTCGTCCACCAGCATCACACTGGCGATGTACATTTCGGCGGCTACCGCCGGATCGTTGTTCGCCGCTTGCGCGACTTCGCGGGCATCGAGGGGTTTGGCGACTTCGGCGTCCAGCCATTGCTGCAGGTTGGGGTCGTCGGTGTGGCGGCCGATTTCGCTGCCGATCAGCTGTTTCTCCGACTCGTCGATCCGCCCGTCGGCCTTGGCCGCCGCGATCAGTGCGCGCAATACCGCGTGGCTGTGCTCCTCGACCTGCGGGCCGGCCAGCAGATCCGCCGTCTGTGGTGTCTGTTGCGGCGCGGCCGACGCCTGACTGCGTTGCCAGGCCTGATAGGCCTGGAACGCCATCATCCCCAGCGAGGCCAGGGCTGCGTAGTTGGTCCCGCCGGAACGACTTTGCGTTCCACCGCCAAGCGCCCCGCCACCCAAACCGCCGCCACCGAGCAACCCTCCGAGCAGCCCGCCCAGACCACCGAGTCCGCCGGCAGGCGCACCGCCGCCGCTGGTGCCACCGCCACCGAGCAGGCCTCCCAGCAAACCGCCGAGCCCGCCCAGGCCATCGCCGGCCGAGGCGCCACTTTGTTGTCCCGCCGAGGCCTGGCCTCGCAGCAGTTGTTCGAGCAGATCACTGGTGTTCATGACGTCATCCTCAGGCAAAGGCGTTACTGCGTCAGGCAACGATAGACCTGCGCACGGGTTGTGCCAGCACCGTTTGGCTGACGCTGCTGCGGGGAAGCGATTTCGGCGTCGAAAAATTTTCCCGGCCAGCTAAGATTCATGAAGGATGAACCTTATCCCGGCCCGACCGGTCGATAGCTGCAAACCCGACCCGGTTGGCCGCCACCCTTGTTGCTCAAGTGTGATTCCCGGCTTGCTTCACTTTCTGGAGAACGCCCCTGTGATATCGACCGTCCACATTGCCAGGCTCAAGGCCTGGGGCGCCCATGGTTTCACCGCGACCGGCGTGGTCACCGCCTTCCTCGCCACCCTCGCCCTGCTGGAAAACCAGCCGACCCACTGCCTGATGTGGCTAGGCGTGGCGCTGATCGTCGACGGCCTCGACGGAGCGCTGGCGCGCAAGGTCAACGTGCAGTCGGTGCTGCCGAGTTTCGACGGATCGATCCTCGATCTGGTGATCGATTACCTGACCTACGTGTTCATTCCGGCGCTGTTCATCTATCGCTACATTCCCCTGCCCGACTACACCCTGCTGCTGACGGTGTCGCTGATTCTGGTGTCGTCGCTGTTCTGCTTCTGCAACGTCAACATGAAGAGCAAGGACAACTACTTCGTCGGTTTCCCCGCCGCGTGGAACGTGGTCGCGCTGTGCCTGTACATCATCGCCCCGGGGCCGTGGATCACCTTCCTGACCGTGATCGGTCTCGCGCTGCTGACCATCACCCGGATGAAATTCCTGCACCCGTTCCGCGTGCGCCGGTTCATGCCGATCAATATTGCGGTGACGGCGATCTGGCTGTTGTGCAGCCTGTCGCTGGTGCTCAACCACCCGGTCATTAACCCGCTGGTGATGGGTTTGTGGTTGCTGGCGTCGGCGTATTTCCTCGGCATCTGCATCTGGCGCACGGCGCTGGAGTGGTTTGACAGTGCCCATCTGAAGTAGAAGAACCTGTGGGAGCGAGCTTGCTCGCGAATGCTGTGTGTCAGTCAACAAACATGTTGAATGTCAGTCTGCATTCGCGAGCAAGATCACTCCCACATGGGTTTGCGCTCAACGCTTGGTTATTACCACCTCCAGATACTCGCTCGGCACCACCATCGAATCCGGCCCAGCCCGGTTCAGCCCGTCGATCAGTTGCGTCAGATCCCCTTCCAATGCCTGCCCGCTCTCCGGCGGCAGCGCCGCGAACGCCTTGTGCACCGGCCCGTACCAGTGGCGAAAGATGTCGATGAAGTGTGCCGCCGAGCGATAACGGAAATTGAAGTGGCGGCGAGTCACTTGCATCAGGAACTGACGCTCATCGAAGTGCGAATGCAGCCAGGCTTCCGCGCCCCAGTTCGATTGCGGCTGTGCGCCGGCCGGCGGTGGCAAATGGCGACCGAGGGTCTTGAACATCTGGCCGACGAAGCCTTCCGGTGTCCAGTTGGCCAGGCCGATCCGCCCGCCACGGCGGCAGACCCGGGCCAGTTCCTGCGCAGCCTTGGCCTGATCCGGGGCGAACATCACCCCGAAAGTCGACAGCACCGCATCAAAACTGGCGTCGGCAAACGGCAGCGCTTCGGCATCGGCCACTTGAAAAGTCACGTCCAGATGTTCGGCCCGCGCCCGGTCCTGGCCACGCTCCAGCAACGCCGCGACATAATCGGTGGACAACACCCGACAACCTCGACGCGCCGCCGCCAGCGTGGCATTGCCATTGCCGGCAGCGACGTCCAGCACTTCTTCATCGCAACGTAAATCGCAGGCTTCGGCGAGATTCTCCCCGACGATCTGCAAGGTGGTGCCAATCACGGCATAGTCGCCGCTGGCCCACGCGACTTTCTGGCGTTCCTTGAGGGCATTGAGATCGATGGGGGTGCTCATCAACAGGTGCTCCAAGACAGGCTGGATCGGGCGTCACTCGGCGGTGGTCGGGTCGATGACACTCATCACCCGGGACACGCTGTTGGCCGGGAACCCACCCAGCCGCGCATGCTCGCGCACCAGTTCCTCATCAGGGGCGATGTACACGCAGTAGATCTTGTCGGCGGTGACGTAACTCTGCAGCCACTGCACCTGCGGCCCGAGTTCGCGCAACACTTGGCAGGATGTTTGCGATACCGCCTTGAGTTCTTGCTCCGACAGGTTTCCGGCCCCTGGAATCTCGCGTTCAATCACGAATTTCGGCATGGCAACCTCGCTTTCTTTTTATCAGTGACAGGGCGGATACAACCCTGCTCTTTCACTATCGTCCCGAGACTGTGCGCCGTCCCTGCCAATCGTCTGGAGAGCCCCGTAAACCGGGACTTCGCCGATGAGTGGCGGGATTTTGTAAAGCGCTCGAAACAGATTCCGTGCAAACGAAAACGACCCGGAGCATTCACCTCCGGGCCGTCGTCGATCAGGCTCATGCGGAAGGCGCTTTCGCCTCCTTGAGCAACTGCTGAATCATCTGCTCCTGAGCTTCGTAGCGGCCCTCACCAAAGTGGGTGTAACGCACCTGGCCCTTGGCATCGATCAGGTAATGCGCCGGCCAGTACTGATTGTCGAAGTTGCGCCAGATCGCGTAGTTGTTGTCGATGGCCACCGGGTAGGTGATGCCGAGTTTCTTCACCTGATCCTTGACGTTGTCGATGATCCGCTCGTAGCCGTATTCCGGGGTGTGCACGCCGATCACCACGAGGCCATCCTTGCCGTACTTCTTCTCCCACTCTTTCACGTACGGCAGCGTGTGCTGGCAGTTGATGCAGTCATAGGTCCAGAAGTCCACCAGCACCACTTTGCCGCGCAGGGATTCAGCGTTCAGCTCCGGTGAGTTCAGCCATTGCACCGCGCCGGCCAGCGACGGCATCGCGCCTTTGCCTTGCTCGTCCGAGGTCGAATCCGCCCGCACTTTGCTGATGAAGTAGTCGATCACTTTCGGCGCGTTTTCCAACACGTTTTTCTCGACACTGGCGACGCCCTCGGACGATGTACCGGCCAGCAGGGTTCGATCGGCACCGGTGGAAATCACCACCGCCGCCGCCAGCACGGCGACACCTGCGCCACGACGGAACCAGCCCGTGAACGGGATCGACGGTTTCAGCCGGTTGACCAGGCCGCGACCAGCGAAAATCAGTGTTCCCAGCGACAGCGCACTGCCCGCACCGTAGGCCAGCAGCAACAGGCTGGTCTGGGCACTGGCACCTTGCAGCATCGCACCGGTAAGGATCACACCAAGGATCGGACCGGCACACGGTGCCCACAACAGACCGGTGGCCACCCCGATCATCACCGACCCCATGGGGCCAGCCTTCTTGCGGGTGTCCGGATCCAGGCGATTGCCGAGTAACACGAACGGCCGCGCCAGCCAGTCACCGATGCGGGCAGAAATCAGCGACAGCGCAAACAGCACCATCACGATGAGCGCGATGTGTCGACCGGTGTTGTTGGCCTGGATCACCCACTCGCTGCTGACCACCGCAAGGCTGGAGATCAGGGCGAACGTCAGGGCCATGCCGCCGAGGGTCAGCAGGATCGAAGAGCGCGTGCGGTCGGCGCCGGCAAACAGAAACGGCACCACCGGCAGGATGCAGGGGCTGAGGACAGTCAACAGACCGCCCAGGAAAGCGATAAGGAACATGAGGTTCACCTCTTGAAGGATGGGCGGTCTGCCGATAAAAGAGGTGTCTGCCGTTCACCGGCAGACACGCACGGAGGCTCAGGCGTTCTGGCTGTCCAGCCATTGGCTTTGTGGTGTGCGACTGGCGCCGTTTTCGGCGACCATCTGTCCCTGCGGCGTATGGCTGGAGCCGTCTGCCGCGACCATCTGCCCTTGCGGCGTGTGGCTGGCGCCGTCGGCGGCGATCAAGGCATCACTGCCCTGTTTCGCTACCGGGCTCAGCTGGAAGCAGGTGCTGCCGGCGCAGCTGCTCTGCTCCACGGCGCTGTTGGCGTGAGCCGCGACACCGGCAAAAGAGAAGGCAATGGCGGTCAAGAAACGCGATACGTTGTTCATGGCAATCTTCCTTTTAGTCAGCGGGTGGCGGATCAGTTCTGGTTGTCGCAGCCGTCGGCGAATTTGCTGTAGTCGAGCACGCGGGTCTGACCGGCCGAATCGAGGTAGGTCATGCGGGCGTCGACGATGCCGCAGGTCATCGATTTGTCTTCTTTCATCGAGATCACTTTCTGGATATCCAGATGGGTGCCGTAGGTGTAGGTTTGCGGGGCAACGGCTTCGGCGCGGGCCGACAGGGTGCAGATGTTCAGGGCAGCGAACAGGCAAGCGGCGATTACGGATTTGTTAGTCATGGCGTTTTCCTCAGGGCTTCAATGGGTAGATCGGTTGATTGAGCCGAGGCGCTGTGGTGTGCCTCGATGGAGCTCATTTAAAGCTCGCGAGGTATCCCGTCTGTGTCGGAAAACGGCCGGTATAAATCGCTACGTATCTCGCCCGCCGGGGGATACACAGCGATACAAAACCCTGAAAAAATCCTGATTTTGCGTCCACATGTATCCGTCGTTGCGGCAGATACACTGCAATACAAAGGCAGGCAGGCGAGCCCGCGCGGGCTCTATAGACTGCGAGACATTCCCCCACTTGATAGAGGTTTGGCTCCATGGATCATGTCGATCACATTCTCATCGTCGATGACGACCGCGAGATTCGCGAACTGGTTGGCAATTACCTGAAAAAGAACGGCCTGCGCACCACGGTGGTCGCCGATGGCCGGCAGATGCGCAGTTTTCTGGAAGCCAACACCGTCGACCTGATCGTGCTCGACATCATGATGCCCGGCGATGACGGCCTGCTGCTGTGCCGCGAATTGCGCGCCGGCAAACACAAGGCCACGCCGGTCTTGATGCTCACCGCGCGCAACGATGAGACCGACCGCATCATCGGCCTTGAAATGGGCGCCGACGACTACCTGACCAAGCCTTTCGCCGCCCGCGAGCTGCTGGCGCGAATCAACGCCGTGCTGCGTCGCACGCGCATGCTGCCGCCCAATCTGGTGGTGACTGAAAGCGGTCGCTTGCTGGCCTTCGGTCGCTGGCAGCTCGATACTTCGGCCCGGCATCTGCTGGACACCGACGGCACCATGGTTGCCTTGAGCGGCGCGGAGTACCGCTTGCTGCGAGTGTTCCTCGATCATCCGCAACGGGTGCTGAGCCGCGATCAACTGCTCAACCTGACCCAGGGCCGTGACGCCGACCTGTTCGACCGCTCCATCGACCTGCTGGTCAGTCGTCTGCGCCAGCGTCTGCTCGACGACGCCCGCGAACCGGCCTACATCAAGACCGTGCGTAGCGAGGGTTATGTGTTCTCGCTGCCGGTGGAAATCCTCGGAGCCCCGGCATGAAGGTTGCACTGCACTGGCCGCGCACCCTCGCCTCGCGGTTGTCGCTGATTTTTCTGATCGGCCTGATCCTCGCTCAAGCCCTGTCGTTCGGCGCGCAGTATTACGAGCGCTACGAAAGCGCGAAGAACACCATGCTCGGCAACCTGGAAACCGACGTTTCGACCTCGATTGCGATCCTCGACCGCCTGCCGGCCGACGAACGTGCGCAGTGGCTCGAACGTCTGGCCCGGCCCAACTACGGCTACCTGCTCAGCGAGGGCGAACCGGGTACACCAATCGGTGCCGGCGAAGTACCGATCGCGGTCACCTCGATCACCGACGCCATCGGCGAAGCCTATCCGCTGACCTTCACCGACATTCCGGGGCCGAAAAAGCACTTTCAGGGCCACTTGCGCCTGAGCGACGGCAGCCCGGTGACCATTGACGTGCGCCCGTCGATGGTGCCGCTGTCGCCTTGGCTGCCGGTGGTGCTGCTGGGGCAACTGGCGTTGATGATTGCCTGCACCTGGCTGGCGGTGCGCATCGCCATCCGTCCCCTCACCCGTCTGGCCAACGCGGTGGAAACCCTTGATCCCAACGCCCACCCGATCAATCTGGATGAACAGGGTCCGAACGAAGTGGCCTACGCCGCCCGTGCGTTCAACACCATGCAGGCGCGGATCGCCGCGTATCTGAAAGAACGCATGCAGTTGCTGGCAGCGATTTCCCACGATCTGCAAACCCCGATCACCCGGATGAAACTGCGGGCGGAGTTCATGGACGATTCGGCGGAAAAGGACAAGCTGTGGAACGACCTCGGCGAGATGGAGCATCTGGTGCGTGAAGGCGTGGCCTATGCGCGCAGCATCCACGGTTCGACCGAAGAAAGCCGGCGCACCAACCTCGATTCGTTCCTCGACAGCCTGGTGTTTGACTACCAGGACATGGGCAAGGAGGTGCAATTGAGCGGCAAGAGTGAAGCGGTCATCGACACCCGCCCCCATGCCCTGCGCCGGGTGCTGGTCAACCTGACCGATAACGCACTGAAGTTTGCCGGCGCTGCCGAGCTGTTGATTCAACGGGACAAGACCGGCCTGTCGATCAAGGTGATGGATCGCGGACCGGGCATCGCCGAAGAAGAATTGGCACAGGTAATGGAGCCGTTCTACCGCGTGGAAAACTCGCGCAACCGCAGCACCGGCGGCACAGGCCTCGGTCTGGCGATTGCCCAGCAACTGGCGATGGCACTGGGTGGTTCGCTGAATCTGAGCAACCGTGAAGGTGGCGGATTGTGTGCTGAACTCAAGTTGCCGCTTCAGGCCTGAGACAAACAAAAAGCCCCGGGGAGCCATCGTGCTCCCCGGGGCTTTTTTGTTGGTGGGATCAGTTGATTCCGATCACACCGTCCTCATGCATCTGCTGCAACAACGCCAACCCGCTGTCCATGAACGACGCAGTTCCCGGCAACCCAGCCTCCATCGCCAGCCCTTCCAGTTGTTCACGACCGTTCAGCAACGGAAACTCCCCAACCCGCTGCAGCAACCGCCACGCCAACGGACTCAGCTCGGAAAACTTCACACTGAAATCCGCCGCACGCCGCACCAGCAACAGGGTTGGCTGGGCGGGTAGCGTTGACGGCTGATATTCAGGGCTGAGGATCTGCACCGGCCACGCATACGCCAATGGCCACGCCAGCGCCGAAACCTGCAGTGGCCGCTCCAGCAGCAATGCGGGATCACTTGCCGGCAGCGGTTCGGCGTCGGACTGCTGCAACACCATTTCCACCCACTCGTAATGCGCCAGCTCCACCAGAAACGCCGGCCACTCTCCCGTGCTCAACACGGCGGGCTCCGAGGCGAGGTAACCGACGAACTCTTCGGCAATCTCACCGAATTTCGGCGTCTGCGCGCGGTAGTCCCGCAGAAAGCCGCGAATCAATGTGCGCCAGCGCTCCTGACCGATGATCCGGATCAGCACCGGAAAGGTCCCGCCCAGCAGTTGCGAGACATTGTTGAACACCAGGTCGCGATAGACATTGACCCGTGCCGCATTCATGTTGGCCGGGGGCGTCTGGTTCTCGGGGTCGCGCAGATAGCGCGTCAGCGCCAGTTGTTGCTGCTCAAGGTTATCCACGCTGGCCTCCCTGGTTCTGCAAGCGGCGAATGGTCTGCAACTCCGCCACCAACTCGGAGAACGCCGGGAAGTTGAAGTCACGTTCGAGCAAGGTCGGCTGTGCGCCAAAGCGTGCGTAGGCCTCTGCCAGCAGCGACCAGACCACCGGTTTCACCGAAGCGCCGTGGGTGTCGATTTTCAGCGTGTCGGACTCATCGAAGTGCCCCGCCACATGCATCCCTACCACCCGGCCCGGCTCGATCCGGGCCAGAAACGTCTGCGGGTCGAAACCGTGGTTGATCGAGTTGACGTAGACGTTGTTGACGTCCAGCAGCAGGTCGCAATCGGCCTCGCGCAGTACGGCGTTGGTGAAGGTCACCTCGTGCATGTCCTGCCGGGGAGCGGCGTAATAGGAAACGTTTTCCACTGCCAGGCGCCGGCCGAGAATGTCCTGGGCCTGACGGATCCGCTCGGCGACGTGGTGCACCGCCTCTTCGGTGAACGGCAGCGGCAGCAGGTCATAGAGGTGACCGTCGTCGCTGCAATAGCTCAAGTGTTCGCTGTACAGCGGCACGTTGTAATGATCGAGAAACACCCGGACTTCCCGAAGGAAATCGACGTCCAGCGGCGCCGACCCGCCGAGCGACAACGACAGGCCATGGCAGGACAACGGATAGCGCTCGGCCAGTTCGCGCAGTGCGGCACCGTGGGCACCGCCGACGCCGATCCAGTTTTCCGGGGCAACTTCGAGAAAGTCGAAATCGCCGGTGCGGGCGGCTTGAAGATCTTTCATCAGGCCGCGACGCAGGCCAAGCCCGACGCTGGCCTGTAAGGTGGGGTGGGGAATCTGCATGGGCAAGACCTCTGCAAAGGAGCCGCCGACAGTGGCGGCCGAGAGGTCCAGTTAAACCGGAGGGTGTATCGCTGCTGTGTGGGCGCTGCGCGGGAAATGGCGGTTTTTGTATCGGCGACGAGCCTGTACACAATGGGATACAGAGCCGCTGCCGCTGCCCTCTTCCTGAACGGCATGCCTACTACCGAACAGGCGACGTTCGAAGCTCGCCCCGGTTCCTGACAGGCCGAAGAGTTCAGAGCTTCCGGATGACACCTACAGATGCCGACGAAATTGCCTACCTTCGCAAGAGAATCAGCTGATTGAATTATTATTTTTGACAGATTAGAGAAACCAAAAAAAAGCCCGCATCAGCCAAAACTGACACGGGCTTTTCCCCACATCAACGACCGTTACTTCAGGTCGTCAAAGTGGTCTCGCAGGAACTCGTAAAAGCGAAACGCTTTCAACAATCTCCATACGAGGCTCAACGTACGCAACAAAAGCTTCATACGTTTTGGCCTCCAAGGTTGGGGGCCAAACCTCCAGCGCACTTACCGGATCACGCGTGCCTTCGGAAGAACACGCCAGTACTTCCGGTGAGGCGGCCGGTTGAAATCCCTCCGAACCATCATTCCGGCACGGATGCAAAACCGTGTCAGAGGGCGTGAAACCGTTAGGCCACCAGCCGAACCCTACCGCTGCACCTGGGTGTGAGCGCGAGCATGTTAACCTGTAATCGCAGGTCGTAAGTTTCGGCCCAGTGATTCTCAAATGAAAAAAGCGCATCTTTTGTAAAGCGTTATTTCTGTCAGCATTGCTCTCCGACATCAGGTACTGAAATCACTGCCGAGTGATCTCTAATACACCTACTCATGGCGGGTAAAAATTACATTGCAAGGATAGGAAAAGCTCAATAACATGCCCCCACGCCAGTGCTTCCGGTGAGACGCACTAAGCCTCAGCCGCAATCTGAGGCTTGCTAAAAAACCGCCCGCAAGGCGGTTTTTTTTCACCCGTCGTTTGCTCCTGGCGGGCATGGGCCGGTGCTCTGTCCTGGCTCAAAAAGCGAAATCGCCCTGAGTTGCATTGTTTCGCACCGGACAGGAACCGTCGGCGGAAAATGCGGGAGCCCACGCTAAAGTGGGAGAACGCACCATCGCGATACAAGGCTCGAAAATCACGCAGCCCACTCCCGCCAGCACCAACACCGACTAGACTCAATCATTACCCAGTCGAGGGGGACGCAGGACAGCAGTGTCGCCCTGCCCGTTTCCACGACCACCGCCCGGTGGTGAATGCCTCGACCCCCATCACCACCGGACTGTGATCCTTGACAGGAGCACATGACATGGACGAGGCCAGACTCAACGAGTTCATGGGCAAACTGGTCAACGACATGGGCGGCGCGGCGATGCTGGCCAATGTCATCGTCGGCGAAGAACTTGGCTTGTATAAGGCCATGGCCGACAGCCAGCCGATCTCCCCGGAAACCCTCGCCGAAAAAACCGCCTGCAACACCCGACTGGTGCGCGAATGGCTCAGCGCCCACGCGGCGTCCGGCTACATGGAACACCTGGACGGCAAATTCCGCCTGCCGGAAGAACAGGCCATGGCTCTGGCCAAGGAAGATTCGCCGGTCTATGTGGCCGGCGGGCTGGGCGTGGTGGCGTCGTTTTTCCACGACAAGGACAAGCTGGTCAAAGCCATGCGCGGCAATGGCGCCCTGCCCTGGGGTGATCACCATCCGTGCATGTTCACTGGCACCGAGCGGTTCTTCCGCCCTGGTTACAAAGGGCATCTGATCGCCGAATGGCTGCCGGCGCTGGACGGCGTGGTGGCCAAACTCGAAGAAGGAGCCAAGGTTGCCGATGTCGGATGCGGTCATGGCGCCTCCACGGTGATCATGGCCCAGGCCTATCCCAACTCGCGTTTCGTCGGATTCGACTACCACGCACCTTCGGTCACTGTTGCCACCCAGCGGGCTGAAGAAGGCGGCGTCAGCAGCCGCGCGAAGTTTTTCCAGGGCACGGCGAAAAGCTTTCCCGGCGACGACTACGACCTGATCTGCTACTTCGACTGCCTGCACGACATGGGCGATCCGGTCGGTGCGGCCCGGCATGCCTACGATTGCCTGAAGGACGACGGCACGGTGCTGTTGGTCGAACCCTTTGCCAACGACACGCTGGACGACAACATCAACCCGGTCGGACGGCTGTTCTATGCTGCGTCGACGTTCATCTGCACGCCGAACTCACTGTCCCAGGAAGTGGGCCTGGGGCTTGGCGCGCAAGCCGGCGAGATGCGTTTGCGCAAAGTGTTCAGTGAAGCCGGATTCAAGCAGTTCCGGCGGGCAACGCAGACGCCGTTCAACCTGATTCTGGAGGCACGCAAGTAAACGTTGTTACCGGGCGCCTCCATAAGAGGCGCCCGGCAGTGCTAACCTGCAAGGCACTCACAGCCTGCGGAGCGCTGACCATGCTCGACCGCCCCCTCCACGAACACCTCGATTATCTGCAACAGGCCATGGCCGACGGCGATTTCGTGGTGCTGACCGGCGCCGGCATCAGCACGCCGTCCGGCATCCCCGACTACCGCGACACCAACGGCGTACGCCGTGGCCGGCAGCCGATGATGTATCAGGAATTTCTGTCGGCGCCCGAGTCGCGCCGTCGCTACTGGGCCCGGGCGATGCTCGGCTGGCCACGCGTACGCCAGGCGCAGCCGAATGCAGCTCACGAGGCACTGGCCAGCCTGCAAAGCCACGGCCGGATCGGTGGCCTGATCACCCAAAATGTCGATACCTTGCACGATCAGGCCGGCAGCCACGACGTCATCGAACTGCACGGCAGTCTGCATCGGGTGCTGTGTCTGGATTGCGGTTTGCGCAGCGAGCGGGATTCGATTCAGCAACTGATGGAGACGCAGAATCCATATCTGGCAGGTGTCGATGCGGTGCAGGCGCCGGACGGCGATACCCTGCTCGACCCGGCTTTCGAGGCGCGTTTTCAGGTGCCGCATTGTCCGCATTGCGAAGGCGAACGGATGAAACCGGACGTGGTGTTTTTTGGCGAGAACGTGGCGCAACCGACGGCAGCTCGGGCTATGGAGCTGGCGGAAAATGCCGCCGGGATGCTGGTGGTTGGTTCGTCGTTGATGGCGTATTCGGCGTTTCGCCTGTGCCGAGTGATTGCGGATCGGGGCAAGCCGCTGATTGCGATCAATCTGGGGAAGACCCGGGCGGATGAGTTGCTGGATTTGAAGATCGAGGCGTCTTGTGAGGCGTTGTTGCCGCTGTTGGCTCAGGCGATGAATGATTGATGCTGTGCGGGAGAGAGATGTCTGGCTTGAGATCCAACCCCCTCACCCTAGCCCTCTCCCAAGGGAGAGGGGACCGACCGCGTCGCACTTTCGAGGTACATCGACCTGAGTTACCGAGTCGAACTCAAGAGTTGATGAACCTGAATCCATAATCGACTCGGTCGTGCAGGTCGATGTACTAAGCAGCACAACTCGGTCGGCTCCCTCTCCCTCCGGGCGGTCCGACGTTTCGGGAGGGCCGGGCGGGCGGCGTTCCGATGAGGGGGATGGATTTCAGAGATGCCCCAAATCCTCAGCCTTGAGAATGTCAAAAAGCGCCTGCGCCGCCGCCGACAATTCATTCCCGGAGTCAGTCAATACGCCAATCGCCCGCTCCACCACCGGCTCATGCAGGGTCAGACACCGCGCCCCCAGTTCGCGCATCTGCTCGGCGCACAATGCCGGCACTGCACTGACGCCCAGTCCGCTGGCAACCATCCGCCCGACCGTCGCCAGTTGATGGCTTTCGAATTCCACCGGCAGCTTCATGCCCCGGGCCTGCAGGTGTTCCTCAAGCATCACCCGCACCGTGGATGGGCGTTGCAGGGTGATGAACGGTTCCTGCAGCAAGGTCTGCCAATCGATGTCGGTGCGCCGGGCAAGCGGCGAATCCTGTGGCACTACCGCGACGAAGCGGTCCTTATAAAGAGGTGTGAAGGTCAGCGAAGTGTTCTGCATCGGCTCGAACGCCACGCCAAGTTCGACCTGACGATCGCGGACCATTTCCAGTACTTGCTCGTTGATAACGTCGTTGACCGTCACGTTGACGTTCGGATAACGCGCGCGGAAGGTCTTGAGAATCGGCGGCAGCAGGTTGCCGGCAAACGACGGCATCGCCGCCAGCGTCACCCGACCGCGTTGCAGGCTGAAGCGCTGGCGCATTTCGTCTTCGGCATTGTCCCAGTCGGCGATCAGGCGCCGGGCCAGCGGCAGCAGCGATTCGCCTTCCGGGGTCAGTGCCACGTTGCGCGTGTTACGGCTGAACAGGCGCCCGCCCAGTCCCTCTTCCAGCGCCTTGATGGTCAGGCTCAGCGCAGACTGCGACAGGTGCAGGCGCTCGCAGGCCACGGCGAAACTCAGGCTCTGGGCCACGGCGAGAAAGGCGCGGATCTGCTTGATGGTCATGAACGCTATGCTTCCGTATCAGAATCTTGATCGCTCCCACGTCGAGGCGTCGAACCGTCTGCGTGGTAACGCAGCCCGTGACGCTCCGCGTCACTGGGACGCGGAGCGTCCCCGGAGGCATTCCCACGCGGAGCATGGGAACGATCAACGAGGCCAACTATTGAGCTTTATCAATCAATCAACCTTAAAAATCAACTTAACAAATATATCCACCAGCGAGACACTCCAGTCATTCGGCTAGCCAGCCGCCCGACAAACAATAAAAGAGGTGCATATGGCAGGTTTCGACAAGCGCGTGTATTCCTACGAGGAAGCCATGGCGGGCCTTGAAAACGGCATGACCGTGATCGCCGGTGGCTTCGGCCTGTGCGGCATTCCGGAAAACCTGATCGCCGAGATCAAGCGCAAGGGCACCCGCGACCTCACCGTCGTCTCCAACAACTGCGGCGTCGATGGTTTCGGCCTCGGCGTGCTGCTGACCGACCGCCAGATCCGCAAAGTGGTCGCCTCCTACGTCGGCGAAAACAAACTGTTCGAAGAGCAACTGCTCAAGGGCGACATCGAGGTCGTCCTGACCCCGCAAGGCACCCTCGCCGAAAAAATGCGCGCAGGCGGTGCCGGCATTCCGGCGTTCTTCACCGCCACCGGCGTCGGTACCCCGGTCGCCGAAGGCAAGGAAGTGCGTGAATTCCACGGTCGCAGGTACCTGATGGAAGAATCCATCACCGGCGACTTCGCCATCGTCAAAGGCTGGAAAGCCGACCACTTCGGCAACGTCATCTACCGCCACACCGCCCAGAACTTCAACCCGCTGGCCGCCACCGCCGGCAAGATCACCGTGGTCGAAGTCGAAGAAATCGTCGAACCCGGCGAACTGGATCCGTCGCAGATCCACACCCCCGGCATCTACGTCGACCGGGTCATTTGCGGCACGTTCGAAAAACGCATCGAACAACGCACCATCCGCAAATAATCCAGGCTGACGGAGAACAAGAACATGGCACTTACCCGCGAACAAATGGCTCAACGCGTCGCCCGCGAAATGCAGGACGGCTTCTACGTGAACCTCGGCATCGGCATTCCGACCCTGGTTGCCAACTACATCCCCGAAGGCATGGAAGTCATGCTGCAATCGGAAAACGGCCTGCTCGGCATGGGCCCTTTCCCGACGGAAGATACCATCGATGCCGACATGATCAACGCCGGCAAACAGACCGTGACTGCGCGCATCGGCGCATCGATCTTCAACTCCGCCGAATCCTTCGCGATGATCCGTGGCGGTCACGTCGACCTGACCGTGCTCGGCGCCTTCGAAGTGGACGTGCAAGGCAACATCGCCTCGTGGATGATCCCCGGCAAACTGGTCAAGGGCATGGGCGGCGCGATGGACCTGGTGGCCGGCGCCGACAACATCATCGTCATCATGACCCACGCGTCCAAGGACGGTGAGTCCAAGTTGCTGAGCCAGTGCAGCCTGCCGCTGACCGGCGCCGGTTGCATCAAGCGTGTGCTGACTGACCTGGCGTACCTGGAAATCGAAAATGGCGCTTTTGTCCTCAAGGAACGCGCACCTGGCGTCAGCGTCGAGGAAATCGTCGCCAAAACCGCTGGTAAACTTGTCGTCCCGGATCACGTGCCGGAAATGCAGTTCGCTGCCGAGTGAGGAATTCGAAAATGCAAGACGTCGTCATTGTTGCCGCCACGCGTACCGCGATCGGCAGTTTCCAGGGATCGCTGGCCACCGTCTCCGCCGTGGATCTGGGCGCAGCGGTCATCCGCCAGTTGCTTGAGCAGACCGGTCTGGACGGTGCTCAGGTCGATGAAGTGATCATGGGCCAGGTGCTGACCGCCGGCGCCGGCCAGAACCCGGCGCGCCAGTCGGCGATCAAGGCCGGCCTGCCCCACGCCGTACCCGCCATGACCCTGAACAAGGTTTGCGGTTCGGGCCTCAAGGCCCTGCACCTCGGCGCCCAGGCGATCCGTTGCGGCGACGCGGACGTGATCATCGCCGGCGGCCAGGAAAACATGAGTCTGGCCAACTACGTCATGCCGGGCGCACGCACCGGTCTGCGCATGGGGCACGCGCAAATCGTCGACACCATGATCAGCGATGGCCTGTGGGATGCGTTCAACGATTACCACATGGGCATCACCGCCGAAAATCTGGTCGAGAAGTACGAGATCAGCCGCGAGCAGCAGGACGCCTTCGCTGCCGCGTCGCAACAGAAAGCCGCCGCCGCCATCGAGGCCGGTCGCTTTGTCGATGAAATCACCCCGATCCTGATCCCGCAGCGTAAAGGCGATCCGGTAGCGTTCAAGGTCGACGAGCAGCCACGGGGCGACACCACCGCCGAATCCCTGGCCAAACTGCGTCCGGCCTTCAAGAAGGACGGCAGCGTCACCGCCGGCAACGCTTCTTCGCTGAACGACGGCGCCGCCGCGGTCATTCTGATGAGCGCCGAAAAAGCCAAAGCCCTGGGCCTGCCGGTACTGGCGAAAATCGCCGCCTACGCCAACGCCGGCGTCGACCCGGCGATCATGGGAATCGGCCCGGTGTCGGCCACTCGTCGCTGCCTGGACAAGGCTGGCTGGAACATCGGCCAACTGGATCTGATCGAAGCCAACGAAGCCTTCGCCGCACAATCCCTGGCAGTGGCCAAGGATCTGCAATGGGATCTGGACAAGGTCAACGTCAACGGCGGCGCCATCGCCCTCGGTCACCCGATCGGTGCATCGGGCTGTCGTGTACTAGTGACCCTGCTGCACGAAATGATCAAGCGTGATGCGAAAAAGGGTCTGGCGACCCTGTGCATCGGCGGCGGTCAAGGCGTGGCCCTGGCGCTGGAACGCGCTTAAACGCAAAAGAGGTTCAACAGCGGGCGGCGGATCCACGACATCCACTGCCCGTTGGCAACAAGCCCGGTACGACTCACGTCGTACCGGGTATTTTTTTGCCTGTGCCGAAAGGTCACGCGGCCATTTGCAGAATCAGCCAGGCATTCGCCCCGCTGATCACCACAAACAATCCCCACGCGAGAACCTTGGTCGGCATTCGATTCACAAACGGCCCCATCAGCTGTTTGTCGTTGGTCATGCGAATCAACGGATACAGCGCAAACGGCAATTGCAGGCTCAACACCACCTGACTCAGCACCAGCAACTTGCCCACCGCGCCGTCGCCCATCAGCCACACGCCGATGAATGCCGGAACGAGCGCCAGCCCTCGGGTGATCAGGCGCCGCTGCCAGCAGGGAATCCGCAGGTTCAGGTAGCCTTCCATGATCACTTGGCCAGCAATGGTGCCGGTGAACGTCGAACTCTGCCCCGACGCCAGCAGCGCCACGCCGAACAGCACACTGGCCAGAGCGCCGCCCACCAGCGGATCGAGCAAGTGGTAGGCGTCCTGGATGTCCACCACATCGGAATGCCCGGTTTGATGAAAGGCTGCCGCCGCGAGAATCAGAATCGCCGCATTGACCAGCAACGCCAGCGCCAGCGAGCCGATGGTGTCGATGCGCGCCAGATTCACCGCGTCCTGCTTGCTCGCCAGGTCCTGGCCGATCAGCCGCGTTTGTACGATCGAGGTGTGCAGGTACAAGTTGTGTGGCATCACCGTGGCGCCGAGGATGCCGATGGCCAGGTACAGCGGCGCCGCATCGCTGATGGCCGACAGAGACGGTTTGAAGCCTTGGGCGACGTCCGGCCAGTACGGTTTGATCAACAGCAGTTCAACGAAAAAGCACACGCCGATGGTGCCCACCAGCACCAGCATGATCGCTTCCAGCCGCCGGAAACCGCGATTCTGCAGGGCCAGCACCAACAATGTATCGAACGCCGTGAGGGCGATGCCAAACGTCAGAGAGCAACCCAGCAACAGGTGAAACGCCAGCGCGCAGCCGAGCACTTCCGCAAGGTCAGTGGCGATGATCGAAATTTCCGCCAGCACCCATTGCAACCGCGCCGTCGGGGTGCTGTAGCGTTCGCGGGACAACTGCGCCAGATCACGCCCGGTGGCGATGCCCAACCGAGAACACAGGCATTGCACGACCATGCCCGCCAGACTCGCCAGCAACACCACGAACAACAGGCTGTAGCCGAAGCGCGAACCGGCCTCGATGGCGGTGGCCCAGTTGCCCGGGTCCATGTAGCCGATCGACACCAGCAAACCGGGGCCGGCAAAACGCAGCACGCGTTTGAAGAACGAGGCATTCGGATCCACCGGGACGCTGCCGGCCACTTCCGGCGGGCAGAACGGCGCGGTGGCGATTTTGGGCAAGCTGAATTTCACGCACACATCCAGAAACAAGTCGAAAGGCGCAGCTTAGACGTTTCAGTCGACGCGCCCAAGAGCAGACGTACTGCGCTCAGGGTTTGGCAGTGCCCAGCAATTGCTGACGCAGTTCGGGATTGCGCGTGCGTGGATCCAGCCAGATGTTGAAAAATGCCCGGGCGAACAGCGGGTCGTCGATCTCGTGCTGCAACTGTTGGCCGACAAAGAACCGCGCCCCCTGCCCCGGCAGATACACCCCGGTAATCCGCGTGCCGGCCTGTACGTCGACGAACGATTGCTGCATCTGCGCTTGCCACACCGCCAATTGCGCCGGGCTGATGGAAGAACCGGCCAGGCGTTTGATCTCGTCGACACTGGCCTTGACCAGATCGTCGCGGGACACGTTGCGCCGGTAGATCAATTCCAGAGCGAAGGGCTGACCATCGGCCAATGGACGCGCGGCACTCCACAACCGGGCGTTATAAATGTCGAAACCGAACACGCTGAAATCCCCGGTGCCGATGATCTGCGCGCCGGGCACCGCATCCTGCCAACTGGCCCAGGTCGGCGTCAGCAACAGCGCCCACAAGCCGATTCCGCAGCATCCACGCAACACCTTCGGTGTTCTGCTCATCGCGGCATCGACTCCGGTAAACCCTGATAGTCAGAGCATAGTCGGCGATCACGCCCGGCACTTTGTATACATTTATTGCATGCATTTGCGGCAATCCATTCACGACAATGCTAACGTGGCCCTCATTGACCCGATGGAGACACCTGCGTGCTGATCCTCAAACTGCTGCTGATTCCCGGTTTCCTGCTGCTGATTTCCCTGGCCGGCAAGCGTTGGGGCCCAAGCGTCGCCGGGTGGCTGTCGGGGTTGCCGGTGGTGGTCGGGCCGATTCTGTTCTTTCTCGCCATTGAGCAAGGGCCGGCGTTTGCCGCGCAATCGGCGGTCGCGGCGCTGTCGGCCATGTTTGCGATGATCGCGTTTTGCGTCACGTACGCGCAGGTGGCGCAACGGGCGAACTGGCCGTTGGCATTGCTGGTTTCCTTATCGGTATGGGCCATGCTGGCGCTGATTCTGTCGCTGATTCCGGCGTCACTGCCGTTCTCGGTGGCTGCGGCTGCAACCGCCCTTCTTGCCGCACCGTACCTGTTTCCCAAGGTTCAACCGGTGGTCAGTGGTCCGGCGCCGAAGTCGGACAAACTGGTCTGGCGGATGATTGCCGGCGCGGCGTTGACGCTGGTGGTGACGATGCTGGCCAGCACCGTCGGCGAGCGCTGGAGCGGATTGCTCGCGGTGTTCCCGGTGCTGGGTAGTGTGATGGCGGTGTTTTCCCAGCAGACGCGGGGGCCGGCGTTTACCGCTGCATTGTTACGGGCGACAGCCACGGGGATGTATTCGTTTTCGGCGTTTTGTCTGATGTTGGCGCTGACAATACCGATGATCGAATGGTGGGGATTCGGGGTGGGGATATTGGTATCCATGGCGATGTTGCTCGTAACAAAGCGACTGGTCATGGGGAAACGCCCTTCCCGGGCCTCTGCGTAAAACTCATACACGAAATTCGATTAGAGAAATCGACAAAAAGCGCCCAGTGCCCTCGGGCGCATCCGTATCCGTCACACATAAAGCGTAGGTGATTGCGTTTCCTGAGGAGGAGGCCCTACCTTGTCACTGCAAACCACAATCTCATGAACATCCTTAGAGGGATTCTGTACCGATATCTTGTACGGATGAGGCGGCCGAGGCTCCCATGCTTCAACATCCCCCCGGCCCAGTTCAATCCATTTGTCAGCTTTCTTGTAATAGGCCACTACCTGACCGTAGCTATTGGTATGCCCCTCGATCATCAGGGTCATAGCGCCATTTGCAGTGATCACTTTCTCATCGTTAGCCATGCTTGTATCTCCTGGATGCCTGTCGGTATCTGACAGGGGTGCATTTAGTTTCCCTGAACGAAAGCCATCGACACACCTGACAGAAATGACAGTACCGACGAACGGATCCTGCCCGCCCTGACAATCCGCACTGGAGTCCACCAACCCCACCGTGGGATGATCGCCGCCCAAGCGCGACCATCCCTCGGAGATTCGAATGTCATTGCTTAGCAAGAAAGCCGTCGTCCTGTTGCTGGCGGCGGTGGCCGGTTTCGGCGCCCTCGATGCTCAGGCAGCCAAGGCCAAAGAGAAGGTTGTCACCGAGAAAGTCTCGATGCTCGACGGCAAGTTCAGTTTTGTCCTGCCCAAAGGCTTTGTCGGCGACCCGCTGCCGGCCGGCCCGACCGGTGCCAAGGGCACGATGTTCACCAACGACGCCACCAAGACGGTGGTCATCACCGCCGAAAACCAGATTCCCGATGGCAACAACGTCAAGGACAACGACAGTGCGTTCCTCGACGGCACCGTGTCCGACTTCATCGACGCCCAGCGCAAGGCGCTGCCGGACTTCAACAAGCTCAGCGAAAAGAGCCTGACCCAGAAAGGCAACGGCCTCGGCCTGCGCCAGGTGGACAGCACCGCGACCCAGGGCGGCGGCCAGACCCTCAACACCACGCTGATCGCAGGCTCCGGCACGCACATGGCGCTGGTCCAGGTGATTTCCCGGGCCAGCGACAAGAGCGGTCACGAGGCCCTGGTGAAAACCATCCTCAAGGAAAAGTGATGCTCAGGGATTGAGTTGCTGCAACCAGTCGTTCAAATCCCGAAGCTCGGCCGCGCTGATGCTGTGGCCGACGCCGGGATAGGCATGAAATTGCGGTTTGTAATCCAGCGTCTCCAACAGCTCTTTGGCGGCCGTGGCGCCACTGTAAGGCACCCGGTCATCCGCCGTGCCATGGCCGATAAAGATCGCCAGCGGCGGATGCTGTTGCGCTGACTTCAGCTCACCCTTGAGCACCGGCAACACCCGCCCGCTCAACGCGGCGATGCCACCGACCGCCGCCGGCTGCCGCAGCCCCACTTCATAGGTCATCATCGCGCCTTGGCTGAAACCGATCAGGTAAACCTTGTCCGGTTGCGCGTGATATTTCTGCGCCGCCGCAGCGATAAAGGCCCGCAGTTTCTGGCTGGCAACCTTCAGATCATCGGTCTCGCCGTTGTAGGCACCGTCGCCCTTCTTGCGAAACCACTGGAAACGCCCTTCCCCCAACGCCATCGGCGCCTGCACCGACAGGTAGTTGTACTGCTTGGGCAGCTGAAATTTCATGCCGATCAGATCGGCCTCGTTACTGCCGTAGCCATGCAGGAAAAGCACCAGCGGACGCTGTTCGGCATCCGGGTGAACCTGGGCCAGGTAGTTGAGCGGCAGATCGGTTTGCAGCGAGGTTTGAGCATGGACGGCGCTGGACGCCAGCAGGGTCAACAGAGCAAACACCTTCAACATAAGCCTTCCTTCACACAGTGCAGGGTTCGGGGCAGAGCCTAACACTGTGATCCGGAAGATGGGGTCATCAGTCGTTGATCAACTTGCCCGCGCGAATCGGCTCGCGCCCCGCCACTTTCGCCTGCCAGGTGCCAGGCTGGGTGTAGCGTCCACGGTCGATGGCAAACAGCACGCCACTGGTGCCGGCACGCACGGTGGTCACGCGGTCCTTCAGCGGATCGACCACTTCGAACAGCGCATCACCGCGCTCCACCCATTCACCGGCACCGCGCAGGAAACTCACCACGCCGTGGTGCGGGGCGAACAGGTATTCGGTGCCTTCGAACGGCATGCCTTCGCAGCATTCGTCCGGCGCCTTCGGCCATTCGCCGCTGATGAAGCCCTGCTCGGCGAGGAAACCCAGAATCGCCTCACAATTGGCCTGGGCCTGATCGACCCGGGTGTCGCCCATGCTGCCCAGCTCCAGGGTGGTGGCGAGGTTGGCCGGTGGAATCGCCGCCTCCGGGAACATCCGCGCCAGACGCAACCACGGCGTGGAACACGACTCATCGAACGAACTGCCGCCGGAGTCTTCACACAACAACGCCACGCCAGCTTTCAGGCGTGCGGCCAGGGATTGCCACTGCGGCCAGTGTTGCGGCAGCGCGTAGATGTGAATCGCGGCGTCGAAATCGCAATGCAGATCCAGCGTGACGTCGGCATCGCAAGCGTGGCGCAGCAACAGGCGATGCAGCGCTTCCAGTTGCGAAGCCGGGGCCGGCAGTTCGTCGAGTACTTCGCCCATGGTCTGACGGATCAGGCGGATGTTGGCCTCGGCATCGTTGCCCAACTGATCGCCGACACGCGCGGCCACCGGGGCGCTGAGTTCGACGAAGGAGCGGTTGAAGTTCTTGCCGCTCGCCAGTTCGAAACGGCCCATGTGACTGCCTTGCAGGTGTTGATCGAGACCGATCGGGTTGGCCACCGGCACCAGTTCGATCACGCCTTGCAACTGACCGTTGCTTTCCAGCTCGGCCAGGCGTTTTTTCAGTTCCCACGCGGTGCGCATCCCCGGCAACTCATCGGCGTGCAGGCTGGCCTGGATGTAGACCTTGCGCGGGCCGGCGCCGTAACGGAAGACGCTGAGGGAACGTTCGCTGCCCAGGTGGCTCCAGGGCAGAACATGATCGATGCGTTGCATGGGGGAACTCCGGAAATTCTGTAGTCGCTGCCAGACAGCGACTGCATTGAAAATGTGCTGACAGGATAAATCACGGGCGAAAAAAAAGTGGCCACCGCGTCAACGGGGCCACTTTTTTCTACGGCGTATTAATGGCCGTACACGTCAAAGTCGAAGTACTTGTCCTGCACTTGCTTGTACTTGCCGTTGGCGCGGATTTCATTGATGGCGGTGTTGAATTTCTCTGCCAGCTCGGTATCGCCTTTACGCACGGCAATACCGGCGCCGCCGCCGAAGTATTTGGCGTCTTCGTAGGTCGGGCCGACGAATTCGAAGCCTTTGCCGGCGTCGGTTTTCAGGAAACCGTCGCTCAGGTTGACCGAGTCGGCCAGCATCGCGTCGATACGACCGGACACCATGTCCAGGTTGGCTTCCTGCTGCGAGCCGTAACGCACCAGTTCGATCCCGGCCGGTACCAGCACTTCGGTGGCGTAGCGGTCGTGGGTACTGGCACGCAGCACGCCGACTTTCTTGCCTTTGAGCTCGACCAGCGGGTCTTTCACGCCGGAGCCTGCCTTCATCACGAAGCGCGCCGGGGTGTGGTAGTACTTGATGGTGAAATCGACGTTTTTCTTGCGGTCGTCAGTGATGGTCATCGAGGACAGAATCGCGTCGATCTTCTTCACTTTCAGCGCCGGGATCAGGCCGTCGAACTCTTGCTCGACCCAGGTGCATTTGACTTTCATCTGCTCACACAGCGCATCGCCGATGTCCACGTCGAAACCGGCCAGTTTGCCGTCAGGGGTTTTCATCGAGAATGGCGGGTAACCGGCTTCGATACCGATACGGATCGGCTTGGCGTCTTCGGCCACGGCGGTCAGGGACAACATCGACAGTGCCAGGGCACCGAACATAACCAGCTTTTTCATTTATTACTCCCGTGTGCGGAGGCTTTTATTGGCAGCTTTCGATTGTCAGGTTCGGCCTTGGGCTATGGAGCGCAAAGAAACCGAAGTGGCCGGCAGTCTATGGCGGCGCGCACGGGGCAAATTGTGTTTAAGCGACAAATACTTACAGAAAATCGGCGAGTGCCATCATGTCGGAAAAGTGTGCGCCAGAGCGGTGCAAGCCTTGTAGGACAAAGCCATTAAAAGTTGCCGCCGAGGGCGGCAACTCACTGAATATCAGCAATCGCAGGCAATCAGATGGGTCGCGGCTTGCGGTGCCGCAACACTCAATTCGAAGCCTTCATCGAGCCACCCGGTTACCCCGCCGATCATCTCCTTGACCGGGTAACCCAGCGCCGCCAGCTTCACTGCAGCCTTGTTGGCGCCGTTGCAGTGCGGCCCGGCGCAATAAACCACGAACAGCATGGAGCTCGGATAATCCGCCAGCGCTTCGGCCGTCATCAGGCGCCCCGGAATATTGATCGCCCCTGGCACATGGCCGCGCTCGAAGGCCAGCGGCCCGCGCACATCTACCAGCACGAAATCGACCTCGCCGGCCTCCTGACTGTTGAAGACGTCGGAACAATCGGTTTCGAAGGTCAGACGATTGCTGAAGTGCATCAGGGCAATGGCCGAAGGGGCGGCAGGAATTTCGCGAACCAGGCTGGGCATGTTGTGTTGCTCCTACGTCTGTGAAGGGATGAACAGACTTTATCGAGCCGCCGCTTGCCGCTACAGTGGCGCACAAGACACTCACCGGGAATTTTCCGCCAAATGCCTGATTCACCTGGACTGGTCGCGATTCTGGCCTACGACGGCCTCTGTACCTTCGAGTTCGGCATCGCCGTGGAGATCTTCGGCCTCGCCCGGCCGGAATTCGAATTCCCGTGGTACGAGCACTGCATCGCCGCCGTCGATCAAGGTCCGATGCGCGCCATGGGCGGGATTCAGGTGCTGGCCGACGGCGGTCTGGAGCTGTTGGCGCAGGCGCGCACCATCATCATTCCCGGCTGGCGCGACCGAAATGCGCCGGTGCCCGAGGCATTGCTCGAAGCATTGCGTGATGCACACTCGCGCGGCGCCCGGTTGCTGTCGATCTGCTCGGGGGTCTTTGTTTTGGCCGCCAGCGGGCTGCTCGACGGGCATGGCGCGACTACCCACTGGCGCTACACATCGGAGCTGGCCGAGCGCTTCCCGGCTATCGATGTCGACCCGGACGTGCTTTACGTCGATTCCGGTCAGTTGATCACTTCGGCCGGCAGCGCGGCGGGGATCGATGCCTGCCTGCATCTGGTGGCGCGGGACTTCGGTACTCAGGTGGCCAACTCGGTGGCGCGGCGGCTGGTGATGTCGCCGCAACGCACCGGCGGTCAGGCGCAATTCATTCCGACACCGGTGAGTCCGACGCCACGCAGTGATTTGTCGCGCGTGATGCAGTGGGCCCGCGAGCGCCTGCACGAACCGCTGGAAGTGCGCGATCTGGCCAGCGAAGCGGCGATGAGCGAACGCACCTTCCTGCGCAAATTCACCGAAGCCAGCGGCCAGTCACCCAAGGCATGGCTGCAACACGAGCGTCTGGCCCGGGCCCGGGAGCTGCTGGAAAGCACACCGCAGAACACCGAGCAGATCGCCCAGCGCTGCGGTTATCGCTCGGTGGAAAGCTTTCGCGTGGCGTTTCGCAGCGTGGTCGGGGTGCCACCGTCGGTGTATCGCGAGCGCTTTGGGCGTGAGATCAAGGTTTGCGCAACAGATAGGTGTCCATGATCCAGCCATGCTCGGCCCGCGCCGCCTTGCGCACCCGTTCGATCTCATCAGCAACATCACTGAGCTTGCCGCTGATGAGGATTTCATCCGGCGTGCCGAGGTAGGCACCCCAGTAAATCTCTGTCTCCTGATCCGCCACCCGATGGTAGGAATCTTCCGCGTCGAGCATCACCACCAGGCTGTCGGTATCACTCACCTGCCCCGCCGCCAGGCGTCGGCCGGTGGTGATTTCAATCGAGTGGCCGATGGTGTTCAGCGGTACCTTGTGCTGCGCCGCCAGGGCCTGAACGCTGGTGATGCCGGGGATCACGTCGAATTCAAACGCGCATCGCCCTAAGGCCAGGATTGCCTGAAGGATGCGAATCGTACTGTCGTACAACGCCGGATCGCCCCATACCAGAAAACCGCCGCACTGCCCGTCAGCCAATTCGTCATTGATCAGGCGTTCGAAGGTTTGCTGCCTGGCGCGGTTCAGATCATTGACGCTGGCGCTGTAGTCCACATCGCCGCGCTCGCGCTCCGGGCTGTGGGCTTCGGCGAAACGGTAGGTACGATCGGTGATGTAGCGCTCGCAGATTTCGCGACGCAGGTCGATCAGCTTGTCCTTGCTCTGGCCCTTGTCCATCAGGAAGAACACGTCCACCTGATTCAGCGCCTTCACCGCCTGCATCGTGATGTAGTCGGGGTTGCCGGCGCCAATGCCGATGACCAGCAGTCGCTTCATGAACGGTCTCCTTCAAAGTCGATGCCGGACAAGCGTAGCCGCCAGCGCCCGAAGAAACTCAACTCGACCACCGCCAACGGCTCGACATCGATGCTGTGGAAGGCCTGACCCTGCATGACCTGCATCAGCGCCGCCCGAATAATGAACGGATGCGTGACGGCCACCACATGACCCGGCGTGGTTTGCAGGGTGGCCAGCCATGCGGCCACCCGTTCACCGAGTTGTGCCACCGATTCCCCGCCATGGGGCGCGGCGTCGGGATCTTCGAGCCAGGCTTGCAGGGCTTTGGGCTCATCGCGCTGCAGGTCCTTGATCGATAGCCCCTGCCAACGTCCCCAGTCGCAATCGCGCAGCGCTTCGTCCACCGTTGCATCGTGACCGAACCATTTGGCGGTCTGACGCGTGCGCATTTCCGGGCCACAAATCAAACGGCGTGACATCTCGAACCGAGCGGCCAACGAGTCAGACGCTACAGCGCTTTCTTCAACAGCTTCGTTCGTAGGAAAACGCGCCAATTTTTGTGAGACGGTTCTGGCGTGGCAAATCAAGGTCAAACGGGTGGCTTGCACAATGAGTCACTCGGTCAGAAGGTAAAAAACACCCGGCGAAGTGCCGACAAGGCAGCAATTGTGCCGTAAACCGGAGGGTTCAGGGCAACACCATTAAATTGACCACCCTCAACATAGCGGCAATGTCTGACACGGCTATGGGCAATGGACTACAAGATCGATCGACAGACGTGTAGCCCTTGCTACACGGGCATCTCGCCCCATTTTGGGGCTTCACGGACGCTGCGGAAAATTCACTAGACATGTAACGTCAGTTACATAAATACTGTTTTAACGGATTGTGAAGCGAATTCAACACACCCATCCAGCAGGAGCCCGGATGCCCCCTCTCAGAGACCTGATTACTGATCCCGGCCTGGACCTTACGCCCTCAGAGCGCAAAGTCGTCCGCGCCTTGCTCGATCAGTACCCGCGCAATGGGCTCGGCCCGATGGCGCGGCTGGCCGAACACGCCGGCGTCAGCGATCCGACCATCGTGCGTCTGGTAAAAAAACTCGGTTTTGGCGGTTACGCCGAATTCCAGGACGCCCTGCTCAGCGACATGGACCATCGCCTGAGCTCGCCGCGCACGCTGTTGCAACCCCGTTCGAACCTGAATCAGGACGATGCCTGGAGCCATTATCTGGCCCACAGCCACAACCTGCTGGCGGAAACCCAGGCCCTGACCCAACCCGAAGACGTGCGGATTCTCGCGCAATGGCTGCTCGATACGCGCCATCAGGTCTACTGCTTCGGCGGGCGTTTCAGCAGCCTGATGGCCACCTACCTGCTCAATCATTTGCGTCTGCTGCGCCCCGGCTGTTTTGCGCTGGAGGACAACGCGCAACTGCCGGATCGTCTGTTCGACCTGCAACGCCAGGACGTGGTGCTGGTGTTCGACTATCGCCGCTACCAGACCCAGGCCCTGCGCGTGGCCACTGCGGCCAAGAACAACAATGCGCGCGTCGTGCTGTTCACCGACATCTACGCCTCGCCGCTGCGCGAGCTGGCCGACATGATCATCAGCGCCCCGGTGGAGTCGGCTTCGCCGTTCGACACCATGGTCCCGGCGCTGGCCCAGGTCGAAGCGCTGATCGCTTGCCTGACCCTGCGCAGCCCGGATCTGGCCGATCGCCTGGAAGGCATCGATGCCCTGCGCAACGACTTCGACACCCACTTGCTAGAGGATAAATAAGGATGTTCAGCCTTCCCCACCGCTCGCCGCGGGAC
The DNA here is from genome assembly GCF_026240005.1 of Pseudomonas sp. COW5. Classification (NCBI taxonomy): domain Bacteria; kingdom Pseudomonadati; phylum Pseudomonadota; class Gammaproteobacteria; order Pseudomonadales; family Pseudomonadaceae; genus Pseudomonas; species Pseudomonas sp. COW5. The sequence continues at coordinate 6,370,937 of NZ_JAPHVP010000001.1, forward strand.
CTGCCGTTTGTCACCGACCACACCGCGCTGTTGCTGGTAGACATGCAGCGTGCCTGGCTCGAACCGCAGTTCGACCCGCACCTCGAAGGCCCGGACGCCGCGTACTTCCTCAATCGCACACGCTCGCAAGTGGTGCCGAATCAGGTGCGTCTGCTCAACGCCTTCCGCGACGCACGGCAGAACGTGCTGCACACCCTGATCGAAAGCCTGACCGCCGACGGCCGCGACCGCTCGCTGGACCACAAACTGTCGGACATGCACCTGCCCAAGGGCAGCCCGCAGGCACAGGTCATCGCCGACCTGACCCCGGCAGAAAACGAAATCGTGCTGCCCAAGACCTCCTCCGGGGTCTTCAACTCGACCAACATCGACTACGTGCTGCGCAACCTTGAAACCCGTCACCTGATCATCGCCGGCATCGTCACCGACCAGTGCGTGGACATGGCCGTGCGCGACGCCGCCGACCGTGGCTATCTGGTCACCCTGGTGGCGGACGCCTGCGCAACGTACACCGAAGCACGCCACGATGCCTGCCTGAACGCGATCAAGGGCTATTGCTGGATCACCGACACCGACACCGTCCTCGGTCGTCTGCGGGAGATGCAGCCATGAGCGAGCGCCTCTCGCCGTTGCCGATGACCACCATCGTCACCACCGACCTGATCGGCATCACCCGGGGGCGTTCGTTTCCCACCGACGAGCTGGAACACTATCAGGCCGCCGGCTGCGGCTGGGTGCCGGCCAACAGTGCGCTGACGCCTCAGGACATCATTGCCTCGACCAACCCGTGGGGCGCCTACGGCGATCTGCGGCTGATTCCCGACCTCGCCAGCCGCGTCACGGTCGCCAACGGCCCGGACGCCGTCGCCCCGGCGCTGGACTTCATCCACGGCGACATCCGCGAAACCGACGGCCGCCCGTGGGGCGCCTGCCCGCGCACACTGCTGAGCGATGAAATCGAGCGTTATCGCGATCAGCTCGGGTTGCAGGTCAACGCCGCGTTCGAACACGAATTCAACCTGCACGCCGGGTTTGCCGAGCATCTGGCCTTCTCTCTCGAATCCCAGCGCCAAGGCGCGGAATTCGGTGGCTGGCTGCTTAGCGCGTTGCGCGCCGGCGGTGTCGAGCCGGAGATGTTCCTGCCCGAATACGGCAAGCATCAATACGAAATCACCTGCCGCCCGACCCTCGGCGTGGCGGCGGCAGATCGCGCCGTAAACGTGCGCGAGATCACCCGCGAAATCGCCCGGCAGATGGGCCTGGATCTGAGCTTTGCGCCGAAGACCGCCGCCGACGCGGTGTGCAACGGCGTGCACCTGCACGTCAGCCTGCTGGATCTGGCCGGCCAGCCGATGCTCTACGACGCCGGCACCAGCAATGGCTTGTCGACCCTCGGCCAGCACTGGGCGGCGGGCGTGCTGCATTACCTGCCGGCGCTGTGTGCGTTCACCGCGCCGACCCCGGTGTCGTATGAACGTTTGCAGCCGCACCACTGGAGCGCGTCCTACGCCTGTCTGGGCCAGCAGAACCGCGAAGCGGCGCTGCGCATCTGCCCGACCGTGAGCCTGGGCAACAAGCCTGTGGCGAAGCAATACAACCTGGAATTCCGCGCCATGGACGCCACCGCCTCGCCGCACCTGGCGATGGCTGCACTGCTGATCGCCGGACGCCTGGGTATCGAACAGCGTCTGGCGCTGAACGCGATCACCGATGAAATCCCCGATGCACTCAACGACGAACAACGCGAGGCGCGGGGCATCGTTGCCCTGCCCGCCTCTTTGGCTCAGGCACTGGATTGCCTGCGTCGCAGCGAAGCGCTGATGGCAGCGCTGCCGGCACCGTTGCTCGACACGTATTTCGCCCTTAAAACCGAGGAACTGGCGCTGACGGAACAGCTCTCGCCCGCTGACCTGTGTGAGCACTATGCACGCCTGTACTGAATCCGCCGAGCTTGGGTTGTACACCCGACCGGTCTACAACCTGACCCGTGAAGATTCGACGCACCCGCTGATTCTGGTGTGCGAACACGCCAGCCGCTACATCCCCGAAGCCCTGAACAATCTGGGCCTGGATGACACGGCTGCGCGTGAACACATTGCCTGGGACATCGGGGCGCTGGAGCTGGCCGAGCAACTGTCGGAAAAAATCGGCGCCACGCTGCTGAGCGCCAACTATTCGCGACTGCTGATCGACCTCAACCGGCCCCGCCATGCCCCGGACAGCATCCCGGCACAAAGCGAGATCTACCAGGTGCCGGGCAATCGCGAGCTCGACGAAGTCACCCGCGAATACCGTCGCCAGTGCCTGTTCAAGCCGTTTCATACACGGCTGCAACAACTGATCGACGAACGTCTGGCCGAAGGCCGGCCGGTGCGGGTGGTGGGGATTCACAGTTTCACCCCGATCTATTACGGCCAGCCGCGTGAGCTGGAAGCCGGCGTGCTGTTCGGTCAGGCCAAGGCATACGCCCAGCGTCTGCTCGACGGTCTCGGTCAGCATCCGCTGAAAGTCGCCGGCAACCAGCCGTACAAAATCGACCCGCTGGGCGACATGACCGTGCCGGTGCACGGCGATGCCCGAGGCCTCGAATCGGTATTGATCGAGGTGCGCAACGACCTGCTGCGCAGCCCGGAAGCGGTTTCCCGCTGGGCAAATTATCTGGCTCCACTGCTTTGAAGATTGCTGTAAACGCTGCTGACGCTGTAAACGACGGACCGACATAACAACTAAAACGAACGATTGGCTGACAAGGAGTTGCGCTTCATGGAAATAGAAGAGTTCGGCTACAAACAGGAGTTGAAACGTAGCCTGACACTGACCGACCTGGTGGTGTACGGGATGATCTTCATGATCCCCATCGCCCCCTTCGGCGTGTATGGCTACGTCAACGCAGAGGCACCGGGGATGGTGCCTCTGGCGTACATCATCGGCATGGTGGCGATGGTTTTCACTGCGCTGAGCTACGGCAGTATGGCCCGGGCCTTTCCGATTGCCGGATCGGTGTATTCCTACGCGCAACGGGGCCTGAATCAACACGTCGGCTTCCTCGCCGGCTGGCTGATGCTGCTCGACTACCTGCTGATTCCGCCGCTGCTTTACGTCTATGCGGCGATGGCACTGAACCATTTGTACCCGGACATCCCGAAAGTCGGCTTCATCCTGGCATTCCTGGTCAGCGCGACCTTCGTAAACCTGCGCGGCATTACTTTCACCGCCCGCATGAACATCCTGTTCCTGCTGGCGCAGCTCGTTGTGTTGGGGATTTTCCTGTTCTACGCCTGGAACGCCCTGCACAACGGTGGCGGCAACGGCCAGTTGACCCTGGCGCCGCTGTATCACCCGGAAACCTTCAATTTCGCCCTGCTGATGCAAGCGGTGTCGATTGCGGTGCTGTCATTCCTCGGCTTCGATGCGATCTCCACGCTTGCCGAAGAGATCAAGGGCGATCCGGGCCGCAGCGTCGGCAAAGCGGCGCTGATCACCCTGGTGGTGATGGGTGCGATTTTCGTCGTACAGACCTGGATCGCCACCGATCTGGCCGCCGGCATGGGCTTCAAGTCCGCCGACACCGCGTTCTATGAAATCGCAGAAATCGCTGCCGGCAGCTGGCTGGCGACCCTGACCGGCGTGGCCACGGCCCTGGCCTGGGGCGTGGCGGTGGCGATCACTTCGCAAGCGGCGGTCTCGCGCCTGCTGTTCGGCATGGCCCGCGACGGCAAGCTGCCGAAAGTGCTGGCCAAGGTCCATCCGAAACACAACACGCCGTACCTGAGCATTTATCTGGTGGCCGTGCTGTCGCTGGTGATCTGCTACCTGTTCATCAACTCGGTGGACACCCTGACCTCGCTGGTCAACTTCGGCGCCCTGAGCGGCTTCATGCTGCTGCACCTGACCGTGATCAATTACTACTGGCGCCGGCAGAAGTCCGGCCAGGTGATCCGTCACCTGATCTGCCCGGTGATCGGCTTCGGCATCGTCGCGGCCATCATGTACAACATGGGTGTCGATGCACAGAAACTCGGCCTGATCTGGATCGCCCTGGGTCTGGTGTACCTGTTTTTCCTGAACAAGCTCGGCGCCAGTACCGCGCTGCCTGACCCGAGCAATGGCTGACAAGAAAAAGGGCGGCGTCTGACAAGAATTCAGGCGACCGCCGCTTTAACGCGTGGAAACCGACAGTGATAGTCAGGTTCGGCGAATGGGCCGAACCTTTTGATACAGGAGTGCATCCATGCTGGTCTTACGTCCAGTCGAGCCAAACGACCTGCCTCAATTGCAACAACTGGCTCGCGACAGCCTGGTGGGCGTCACGTCCCTGCCGGATGACAGCCAGCACCTGGGCGAAAAGATCGCCGCGTCCTGCGCCTCGTTCGACACGGATGCCGCGGCTCAGGGCCCGGAGAATTACTTTTTCGTGCTGGAAGACCTGGACAACCGTCGCCTGGTCGGCTGCTCGGAAATTCTCGCCACTGCCGGATTCAACGAACCGTTCTACAGCCTGCGCAATCGCCATTTCACCAGTGCTTCGCGGGAACTGAACATCGAACATGGCGTTCCGGCGCTGTCGCTGTGTCACGACCTCAGCGGTCATACCCTGCTGCGCGGCTTTCACATCGATGCAGCACTGGTGCGCACACCGTTTTCCGAGTTGCTGTCACGGGCGCGCCTTCTGTTCATCGCAGCCCACACGCAACGGTTTGCCGAAGCCGTCATCACCGAAATCGTCGGCTACAGCGACGCTCAGGGCCACTCGCCGTTCTGGGATGCGCTGGGCAAACACTTCTTCGACCTGCCCTACGTCGAGGCCGAGCGCCTGTGCGGTTTGCAGAGCCGCACGTTTCTCGCCGAACTGATGCCGCAATACCCGATCTACGTGCCGATGCTGCCGACGGCGGCGCAGGAGTGCATCGGCCGCATCCACCCGGACGGGCAGGAAGCGTTCGACATCCTTGAGCGCGAAGGTTTTGAAACCAACAGCTACATCGACCTGTTCGATGCCGGCCCGACCTTGTACGCGCGCACCGCCAACATCCGTTCGATCGTGCAGAGCCAGATCGCGATGGTTCAAGAGGAACCTCTGATCGACGCCCGCGGTCGTTATCTCGTGAGCAACGATGCACTGCACGGCTACAGGGCGGTGGTCGCCGAGCTGGATTACCAGCCTGGTCAACCCCTGGCACTTACGCCGGCGATATGTGCGGCGCTGAATGTCGGCGCTGGCGACACGACCCGGGTGATTGCCCTGTGAACCGCGCCCTCACCCAACGACAGTGCCCGAGCAGGCGCGCAAAAGGAGTTGCAGCATGATTGTCCGTCCGGTCCAAGTCAGCGACCTGCCAGCGTTGATGACGCTGGTGCAACAGGCCGGGCCGGGGTTCACCACCCTGCCCGCCAACGAAGATCGCCTGGCCCACCGGGTACGCTGGGCGCAACGGGCGTTCGCCGAACAGGTCGAGCGAGCCGATGCCGACTATCTGTTCGTGCTTGAAGACGACGAACAGCGTGTGGTCGGCGTCAGTGCCCTGGCCGGCGCCGTCGGCCTGCGCGAGCCCTGGTACAACTACCGGGTCGGGCTGACCGTCAGTTCGGCACCGGACCTGGGCATCCAGCGGCAGATTCCGACCCTGTTCCTCAACAATGAACTGACCGGCCAATCGGAACTGTGCTCGCTGTTCCTGCGCCACGACCAGCGCCACGGCAGCAATGGACGTCTGCTGTCATTGGGGCGCTTGCTGTTTGTCGCCGAATTCCCGCACCTGTTCGGCGAGAAGATGATCGCCGAACTGCGCGGCAGCGCCGACGAGCAAGGCTGCTCGCCGTTCTGGGACAGTCTGGGCCGGCACTTCTTCCAGATGGACTTCAGCCACGCCGACCACTTGTCCGGGCTGGGCAACAAGGCGTTCATCGCCGAACTGATGCCACGCCAGCCGCTGTACACCTGCCTGCTCACCGAACAGGCCCAGGCCGTGATCGGCCAGGCCCATCCCAACACCGAACCGGCGCTGAAGATCCTTCAGTCCGAGGGTTTCGCCCACAAAGGCTACATCGACATCTTTGACGGTGGCCCGGTGATCGAGGCGCCGATCCGCAGCATCCGTACCGTTCGCGACAGTCTGGAACTGACGCTAAGCATCGGCACGCCGGACGAACAGGCGCCGCTGTGGCTGATCCACAATCGCCGTCTGGAAAACTGCCGCATCACCGTCGCTGCGGGACGCCGGGTCGGCAGCAGTCTGGTGATCGACCGCCTCACCGCCAAACGCCTGCAATTGCAGCCGGGCAACTCGGTACGGGCAGTGCCGTTGCCCAATCAACAGCAGCAGGCAGTGGCGGCCTGAGCGCCTCTGCCTGCAGCAAGAAAGCCTGAACAGGATTTTCCTGGTTAACTTCCTCGTTAATTCGTCATGATCCTTGACCCATTGGCGTGATAGCCTTTTCACCTTCGGCGTTGACACCTTTGCTCAAGCCTTTCCATTCCTTTGTATTGGTGGAACTCGTATGACCAGGCTTTCTCATCAAGATTTGCGCCGTAACTTCCGTCAGCTGCTGGCTTCCGACACTTGCTATCACACCGCCTCGGTGTTCGATCCGATGTCCGCCCGCATTGCCGCTGACCTGGGTTTTGAAGTAGGGATTCTCGGCGGTTCGGTCGCCTCGTTGCAGGTTCTGGGCGCCCCGGACTTTGCCCTGATTACCCTCAGCGAATTCGCCGAGCAGGCCACCCGCATTGGCCGCGTCGCCCAGTTGCCGGTAATCGCCGACGCCGACCACGGCTACGGCAACGCGCTCAACGTGATGCGCACCATCGTCGAACTGGAACGCGCCGGCGTCGCCGCGCTGACCATCGAAGACACCCTGCTGCCAGCCCAATTCGGCCGTAAATCCACCGACCTGATCACCGTCGCCGAAGGCGTCGGCAAGATCCGCGCGGCACTGGAAGCCCGGGTCGACTCGGAAATGGCGATCATCGCCCGGACCAACGCCGGCATCCTGCCGAACCAGGAAATCATCAGCCGCACCAAGCATTACCAGGCCGCCGGTGCCGATGGCATCTGCATGGTCGGTATCCAGGACTTCGATCAGCTCGAGCAGATCGCCGAACACCTGACCGTGCCGCTGATGCTGGTGACCTACGGTAACCCGGCGCTGCGCGACGACAAACGCCTGGCCGAACTGGGTGTGCGCGTGACCATCGATGGCCACGGTGCTTACTTCGCGGCGATCAAGGCCACTTACGACAGCCTGCGCGAACAGCGGCAGATCTTCACCCAGGCCTCGGACCTGAGCGCCACCGAACTGACCCACACCTACACCCAGCCTGAGGAATACATTCTCTGGGCCAAGGAATACATGAGCGTCAAAGAGTAACCCCGCACCACGCGACAAAGAGGCAGAGCGGCCCGACGCCATTACGAGTCCACTCGCATGGCGCCCGCCGCGAAACCGCTAGATCGCAGTCTTGAAGCCCGCCTCCCGCTGTAATGCCCGCGTCTGAATCACGTTCAGAATGGCGCAGCCCTCTCGCATCAGCAGATGCACTGCGCTGGTAATGCGCGTCAGATCACAATCGGAAATGCCCTTGAGGTCGAGACTGGAAAAGGTATCGGCCAGATCCCGCACAACCACAAAACGGTGCATCGCACACGCGGCCATGTCGCTGAGCTCTTTTTGGGTATTGATGAAGAGCACCGGGGATTCGGCGTCGTAGGTGTCGATGGGGAGGTAGCGGGGGATTACTTGTTCTGACATTGGTGTGACTCCAGGTGAGACAACCACCGTTCGCGGCCAAGCGAATAAAGGTGGCAGCTGTGAGCGGGTTGGCCGACCAGATACCTGAAAGATCCGGCACACCCTAAGGTGTCCCGCGCACAGCCGCCATAACACGTTGCCTAGAAACTGCTCTGAGCGATGGCGCTGTTACGTTTCAGGTTATCGACCGGCCAAGATCGTTCGCGGAGTTTTTCCGCGAGCCCAGACTATAGGGGTCGGCACCGAAACGCGGCAACAGGGTACGTTGTAGGAAAGGTCTTGGAAAGTTGTGCGCCGTTCACGCCTTCTTCACTTCCTACAAATGCCCCCTCACCCTAGCCCTCTCCCAAAGGGAGAGGGAACCGATTGGGGGATATTGGTGAGATACACCGACGTGGAAGATTTGCGCTGAATCCATAATCGACTCGGTATTTCAGGTCGATGTATTAAGCAATACGGCTCGGTCGGCTCCCTCTCCCCCTGGGAGAGGGCTGGGGTGAGGGAAAAACCTGACACCCCGCCGAACCCACTACACCGAAGAACCACTCACCGCCCCTTCGCCAACTCCATAATCATCCGCGACAACAGATAAATCCGCGGCGCCACGCTCTCCACCTCCGCGTATTCCTCCGGCGTATGAATATTGCCGCCAACAATCCCGAACCCGTCCAGCGTCGGCGTTCCCACCCCGGCCGACAAACTCGCATCCGCCGCCCCGCCGCTGCCCTCCTCGGTCAACTTGCGGCCGATTTCGCCGTAAATCCCCTGGGCCATCGCCATCAAACGATCCGACTCCGCCGTCTGCGGCATCGGCGGCAAGCCGCGTTGCAGCGAGGTCTTCACTTCCGTATCGGGGATCAACTTGTCCTGTGACACCCGCGCCAGATCCTTCTCTATCCGGTCAAATTCTTCCGGCACCGCCGCCCGCACGTCAGCCTTGGCCGTGGCCTGATCCGGGATCACGTTGGTGCGGTCGCCGGCCTTGAGCACGGTGAAGTTGATGGTGGTTTTCTTCGCTTCGTCGCCGAGCTTGCCCAGTTGCAGGATCTGATGCGCCGCCTCCATCGCCGCATTGCGCCCCAGTTCCGGCGCGACGCCGGCATGGGCGGCTTTGCCCTTGACCTCGACCAGCGCGGTGGCGCTGCCCTTGCGCCACACCACCAGACCATCCGCCGGGCGACCCGGTTCAAGGTTTAGAGTCACGTCATGAAGCTTGGCGGTTTTCTTGATCAGGTCGGTGGCGACGTCCGAGCCGGTTTCTTCGCTGGCATCGAGCAGGAAGGTGATTTGCGCGTAGTCCTTGAAGTCGAGGTTCTTCAGGACTTTCAGCGCGTAGATGCCGGCGACGATCCCGCCCTTGTCGTCCATCACCCCCGGCCCATAAGCGCGGCCGTCCTTGATCGTGAACGGACGCTCGGCGGCGGAGCCTTCCTTGAACACCGTGTCCATGTGCGCCATCAGGAGGATTTTGGCCTTGCCGGTGCCTTTGAGCGTGGCGAGCACGTGGTTGGTTTTTTCAGGGGTGTTGGGCACCAGTTCGATGGTGGCGCCGAGTTTTTTCAGCTCATCAATGGCGATTTCGCTGACTTGTTTGAGACCTTTTTCATCACCGGAGCCGGAGTCGATATTGACCAGGCGCTCCAGCAATTTCAGGGCTTCGGGCTTGTATTGTTCGGCGTCGGCCAGCACCTGTTTGTGTGGTTCGGCGAAGGCGTCAGCGGCTGCGAAAGAGAGGGTCAGGCCGAGACCGGCGGCCAGCAGGGAACGAGGGAATTTGAACGTCATGAATCAATCCTTGTTTCGTGTCGGGTACTGAACCGTACCTGACATCGCCGCAAGGCTCTATCCCGGATGCGACACCCCATCCGTTCAAACCGAACCCAACACCTCACGCCGTGGCGGATCGTCATTGCAACAGATCACCCGGTTGCGCCCGGTCGCCTTGGCTTCGTACAGCGCCTGGTCGGCGTCATTCAGCCAGCGTGTCGCATCGCCGTGAGCCGGATCGAGTGCGGCCAGGCCGATGCTCAGGCTGACTTTCAACGCCGGATTCTGCTCGTAGACCAGAAAGGAAAAACGCTCGCGCAAGGCTTCCATCACCTGCGCCGCATTGAACAGCGGCAAGTCCGGCAGGATCACGCAGAACTCGTCGCCGCCGTAGCGCCCGGCCACGTCCGCCATGCGCAGGTTCTGCTTGAGCATCTTGCTCAACTGGCGCAGGACGATATCGCCGGCCACATGGCCGTAGGTGTCGTTGATCGCCTTGAAGTGGTCGATGTCGATCAGCGCAATCGCCGCGCCTTTTTGCTGGCCTTTGCAGCGCAGGAATTCGATTTCCAGTTGATCCTTCCAGGCGCCGTGGTTGAGCAGACCGGTGAGGCTGTCGGTACGGCTCAGGGCCAGCAACTCACGTTTCTGCACCCCCAGGGTGTAGGCCTGACGAAAGCAGATCCAGCCCAGCGCCAACGGATACAGCATCAATAACGGCAGGCAGGCATACATCTGCGCCGGAGTGGTCGCCGGAATGAAGGCCGGGGCGAACACCACCAGCCCGACACCGACGCCAAGCAACTGCGCCGCCGACCCTGCCAACAGAAAGCGCAGACCGCCGATGGCAACGTTATTCATCGCCATCATCGAAATGGTCGTGGCACTGGGCAGCGGATTGAATTGCATGGCCGCGACCCAGAGGCCGCCGAGGAAGGCATCGATCAGCAAGTTGCGGTGTTCCGCGTGGTAAGGGACTCTCGAGCGTCGCGCCCACTGATACGCCAGATGTGGCCAGACCAGGCCGTTGAACACCATCAGCGCCCAGACCCAGGCCGGGGGATCGAGCGGATACATCGCGACGCTCACGCACAAAAGCCCCAGGACCAGCCCCAGGGTTCGCGATGTGTAAAGCCTCCTGGCCAGTGAAAGTCCCTTTCCTCCCGTTCTTCCCATAAGGGCCTCGAGTACACCGCAAAAGGATGTGCTCGGAGTCTAACAGGGCAACGTTAAATAGCCATCACCGGCCAGCGGCCGGCAGTCTCCGACCCCGCGCCCCGCCATTTCCGGCACACGGCAGGCAAATGATTGGCTATACATGAAAGGAGGAAAATGGAAAAAAGACTCTAAGAAGGAGGCCCATGCAGAGCTATCAAGTGTTGATCATCGGCAGCGGGTTTGGCGGCCAGTGCGCGGCGGTCAATTTGCTCAAGGCCGGCATCGACGATTTTCGCTTGCTGGAGCGGCGGGACTTTTTCGGCGGCACCTGGTGCCAGAACACCTACCCCGGCGCGGCGGTGGACGTGCCGTCGCCGTTGTATTCGCTGTCGTTCGCACCCTACCCATGGATGCAGATGTTCGCCGGACAAGCTGAACTGCATCGCTACACCGAACACGTCATTGAGCGTTTCGGCCTGCGCGAGCGGGTGGAACTGCAAGCCGATGTCGAGCACATCGAATGGGATGAAAACGAAAAGCGCTGGGCCGTACACACCGGCGCCAAGGGCACCTATTACGCGCAGTTCGTGATTAATGCCACCGGACCGCTGAGTCAACCGGTCGTCCCACACTTCCCCGGTCGGGATCGCTTTCAAGGCAAGACCTTTCATACAAACAATTGGGATCACAGCTACGACTATCGCGGTAAACGCGTAGCGATCGTCGGCAGCGGCGCCAGTGCCGTGCAGGTGATCCCGACGATTGCAGCGGATGTCGCGCACTTGCACGTCTTTCAGCGCACACCCCATTGGGTGCTGCCGCGCCCCGACCGAAAGTTCGGACGTTTCCAGCGCTGGCTGCTGGGACTGAAGCCGGCCTGGAAGCTGTTGCGCTGGCTGATCTACTGGCAGTTCGAAACCCGGATCATTGCCTTCAAATATTCGAAACCGGCGATTCACATGGTGCAGAACCAGGCGCTGAAATTTCTCAAACGCCAGGTGACTGACCCTGAACTGCAGCGAAAACTGACGCCGGACTTCACCATCGGCTGCAAAAGGGTATTGCTCTCCAACACCTATTATCCGGCGCTGACCCGGCCCAACGTCACCTTGCATAGCCGCGAACAAGGTATCGCCGCCCTCGATGAAACCGGCATCCTTACCACGGATGGCCAGCACATCGACGTTGATCTGATTGTCTGGTCGACCGGTTACGACGCCACCGATGGCGTGATTTCCTACCCGGTCAGCGGAAAAAACGGCGTAAAACTGCGCGATGTCTGGGCGCAATACCCACGCGCCTACCTCGGCACCAGCCTGCCGGACTTTCCCAACCTGTTTATCGTCACCGGGCCGAACACCGGCATCGGGCATACTTCGGCGCTGTTCATCATCGAATCGCAGATGAACTACATCCTCGACTGCATCCGCACCGTACAGGCCAAAGGTCTGCGCAGCATCGAAGTTCGCCCCGAAGCAGAACGTACCTACACTCAGATGATTCACCGGGAGATGGAGCGCACGGTCTGGAAAACCGGCGGCTGCCACAGTTGGTATCAAAGCAGGAGCGGTCATGTGATCGCGATGTTTCCCGGCTTCAGTTTCAGCTATCACCGCTTGACCCGGGCGCTGAAACCGGCCGACCACATTCTGTCTTGAACAAGGAAGAACCACGATGCTTTTGCTGTTTGTCGCCCTCGCAGTTTTCGTGGCCTGGAGCTGGTTGAGCTACCCGGCGGTCGGTCATTGGCTCTACGACCTGAGCGCGGCCCTGGAGGCCAGGTTGTATCGGCTGCACAAGATTGAAGTGCCGATCGCCGAAATGACGGTGTCGACCTGGCAAGGCGGGCCTTACGAAGCGTCGAGCAGCATTCTGATGCTGCACGGCTACAGCGCCGAAAAGAACCTGTGGCTGCGCTTCGCCCGGCACTTTGTCGGGCAGTACCGGGTGATCATCCCGGACCTGGCCGGTCACGGCGAAACCGGCTTCAAGGCCGGTGGCGGCTACGACATTCCGGTTCAGGCCAAACGCATGATCCAGTTGCTCGACGTTTGCGGCGTCGAGAAGGTCCACGTGATCGGCAACTCCATGGGCGGTTACATCGCCGCGTGGCTGGCGGCGACCTACCCGGATCGCATCGCTTCGGTGGCGCTGATCGACCCGGCCGGCGTCACCGCGCCCGAGGCCAGCGACATGGAACGTCACCTGGCCCGTGGGCACAATCCATTCCTGATCAACTCCCGGGAAGAATTCCGACACTTCTATGCGATGACCATGGCCTCGCCGCCGTGGGTGCCCGGTCTGGTGCTAGATGCCATTGCCCAGCGCTACGAGCAACAACGGGACGAACTGGAAGAGATCTTCCGGGATTTTCGCGCGAGTCCGCCGATGGAACCGAAGTTGCCGGACATCAAATGCCCGGCGCTGTTGCTCTGGGGTCGCAAGGACCGGTTGATCGATGTCAGCAGTGTGCCGGTGTGGAGCAAGGGCATCGCCAATCTGCGGGTCGATGTGTGGGATGGCGTCGGGCACATGCCGATGGTCGAGCAGCCGTCGAACACGGCGCGGTTGTATCGGGAGTTTCTGGGGGAAAACTCACGCGCAGACAGGTAACCGGTCAGTCGTTGGCAGAATGAAGTTCGTAGGATTCTTCGTTTGCCCGCGTCGGCGAAGGCTGCGATCTTTTCCACCATCCTTTACGTGACCGTGCCAGGAATTTTTTTCATGACCGTGCAGCCGTTCGTCAGCCCCGACCTGATCCGCCAACGCTTCTCCAGAGCGATGTCCGACATGTACCGCGAAGAGGTGCCGCTGTACGGTGCACTGATGGAACTGGTGGAGAAGACCAACCGCGAAGTGCTGGCCCGCGAACCGCAGATCGCCAGTCAATTGCACAGCACCGGCGAAATCGAACGGCTGGACATGGAGCGCCATGGCGCGATCCGTGTCGGCACCGCCACCGAACTGGCCACCCTCGCCCGCCTGTTTGCGGTGATGGGCATGCAGCCCGTGGGTTATTACGACCTGACGCCCGCCGGGGTGCCGGTGCATTCCACGGCTTTTCGAGCAGTGCATGAAGATGCGCTGCAGATCAGCCCGTTCCGGGTGTTCACTTCGCTGTTGCGACTGGAATTGATCGAAGATCCCGAGTTGCGGGCCTTCGCACAATCGGTGCTGGATCAGCGTTCGATCTTCACCCCAACCGCGCTGCGCTTGATCGAGCAGGCCGAATCGGCTGGCGGGCTGAATGAATCCGAAGCCGGGGAATTTGTCCTGCAAGCACTGGAGACTTTTCGCTGGCACCACAGCGCCACCGTCACCGCCGCGCAATACCAGACCCTTAGCGCCCAACATCGTCTGATCGCCGATGTGGTTGCGTTCAAAGGCCCGCACATCAACCACCTGACACCGCGCACGCTGGACATCGACATCGTTCAGGCGCAGATGCCGCTGCATGGCATCACGCCCAAAGCGGTGATCGAAGGGCCGCCGCGCCGGCAGCATCCGATCCTCCTGCGCCAGACCAGTTTCAAGGCACTGGACGAGCCGATCGCCTTCACCGACCAGACGCAAACTCGCGGCAGCCACAGCGCTCGCTTCGGCGAGATCGAACAACGGGGTGCGGCGCTGACACCCAAGGGCCGGGCGTTGTACGACCGTCTGCTGAATGCGGCGCGAGATGAGTTGGGTGACTTCCCCAACGAAGTCAATGCCTCACGCTACAACGCGCTGATGACCCACCACTTCAGCGAATTCCCTGACAGCCTCGAAGGCATGCGCGAGCAGGAATTGGCGTATTTCCGTTATTTCCTGACAAACAAAGGGCTGGCGGCGGGTCGTCCCGCTGAGGTTTCGCTGCAAGCTTTGTTGCGCGACGGCTATGTGAAAGCCGAACCGCTGGTGTACGAAGACTTCCTGCCGGTGAGTGCGGCGGGGATTTTTCAGTCGAACCTGGGAGACGCCGCGCAGACGCACTATGGCGAGCACTCCAACCGGCAGTCATTCGAACTTTCCCTGGGACGTTCGACCATCGATGAACTGGGCTTGTATGCCGAGACTCAACGGCGTTCGATCGAAGAATGTTTGAAGGCGCTTGCACGATAACGCGACGAAGCGGCACCTGGCCATACTGCGCAAGAAGTTGCGCAGTTCCCCGTAATAAAAACCCCATCGGAATCGCTGCAGCCCTTGCACATCAAGGGCTGTAGCCAAGTGCGCAAGAAGTTGCGCAGTACTGCGCAACTTCTTGCGCACTTTTTGCCTGAAACCCTGCCTTTTTTCGACGTATTCAATGACGCTCCGTGCCAACCCCTTGGTTTATATGGCTTCGAAAATGTTGGCACGCTCCTTGATATAGCTTTGGCACCCACCGGGCGATTTCGCCTCCCGGGCACCCTAACTTTATCCGCAAGGAGCACCTCCCATGGCAACACCAGCGTACATGTCGGTTACCGGCGAAAAACAAGGTCTGATCACTGCCGGCGCTTTCACTGCCGACTCCGTTGGCAACACCTACCAGGAAGGCCACGAAGACCAGGTCATGGTTCAGGCTTTCACCCACGACGTGATCATCCCGCGTGACCCGCAATCCGGTCAGCCAACCGGTCAGCGCGTGCACAAGCCAGTTGTGATCACCAAGGTCTACGACAAGGCTTCGCCTCTGCTGCAAGCAGCACTGACTTCCGGCGAGCGCATGAGCGAAATCGTTATCCAGTGGTACCGCACTTCGGCTCAAGGTACTCAAGAGCACTACTACACCACCAAACTGGAAGACGCGATCATCGTCGCCATCAACAACAAAATGCACAACTGCCAGGATCCAGGCAACGCGCACTTCACCCACCTGGAAGAAGTGCAGTTCACCTACCGCAAAATCACCTGGACCCACGAAGTATCCGGTACTTCGGGTTCCGATGACTGGCGTGCTCCAGTCGTTTAATTACGGCTGATCGTTTCAAGCATCGGCCAGCTCTGCTGGTCGATGTTGTTTACGCCCCTCCAGAATTTCGCGCGCGTTGACCGCTCTTGCGGTTGACGGGCGCCGCTGTACAGCACGAGGAACAAGGGATGTTCGCGCCGGCCAATGAAACCCACTTTGCCCTGACCATCGAAGGGCTTTCCACCGATTTCCAGGTGTTTACCCTCACCGGTCGGGAAGCCATCAGCCAGCCGTTTGCCTTCGAGGTGGAGCTGGTCAGTGAGCAGCCGTCGCTGGACCTCGAAACCCTGCTGCACAAACCGGCCTTCCTGCAGCTGTCGCCCGACGGCAGCGGCATCCACGGCCTGATCGACCGCGCCGCACAAGGCGATTCCGGCAAGCGCCTGACGCGCTATTCCGTGACCCTGCGCCCGCAGCTTTCGTACCTGGCGCACCGGATCAACCAGCGGATCTTCCAGAACCTCAGCGTGCCGAAAATCATCGGCAAGATCCTCGAAGAACACGGCATCCAGGGCAACGCCTATGAATTCCAGACCGGCTCGATCTACCCCGAGCGCCTCTACTGCGTGCAGTACGACGAGTCGGATCTGCATTTCATCCAGCGCCTGTGCGAAGAAGAAGGCATTCACTACCACTTCCAGCACAGCGCCACGGCGCACAAGCTGGTGTTCGGCGACGACCAGACGGTGTTCCACAAACTGGCGCCGGTGGCCTATCAGCAGGACTCCGGCATGGTCGCCAGCGACCCGGTGATCAAGCGTTTCGACCTGCGCCTGGAAACCCGCACCAGCCGCACCACCCGCCGCGACTACGACTTCGAAAAACCGCGGATCACCCTCGAAAGCGAAAACCGTGGCGACGCCCTGCCCGACCTCGAGGACTACGACTACCCGGGCCGTTTCGTCGACCGCGAGCGCGGCAAGCACCTGGCCAAACGCGCCCTTGAGCGCCACCGCGCCGACTTCCAGCTCGCCGAAGGCAAGAGCGACCAGCCGCTGCTGGTCAGCGGCCATTTCCTCGCGCTGAAGGAACACCCGAAGGCCAAGTGGAATGACCTGTGGCTGCTCACCGAGGTCCACCACGAAGGCAAGCAACCGCAAGTGCTGGAAGAGTCCGTCACCAGCGACACCACCGCACTGAAAGACGACTTCCATCAGGGCTACCGCAACCGCTTCCAGGCCACCCCGTGGGACGTGCCGAACCGCCCGCCCCTGCGCCACCCGAAACCGCGCATCCTCGGCAGCCAGAGCGCCGTGGTCACCGGCCCGCAAGGCCAGGAAATCCACTGCGACGAATACGGCCGGGTGAAAGTCCAGTTCCACTGGGACCGCGACGGCCTGGCCGACGACAAGACCAGTTGCTGGCTGCGCGTCTCCAGCGCCTGGGCCGGCGCCCAGTACGGCGGCATCGCCATCCCGCGTATCGGCATGGAAGTGCTGGTGACCTTCCTCGAAGGCGACCCCGATCAACCGTTGATCAGCGGCTGCCTGTACCACAAGGAAAACACCGTCCCCTACGCGCTGCCGGCAAACAAGACGCGCACCACCTTCAAGACCCTGAGCTCGATGGGTGGCGGCGGCTTCAACGAACTGCGCATCGAAGACAAGAAAGGCCAGGAACAGATCTTCCTCCACGCCCAGCGCGACTGGGACGAGAACATCGAACACGACCAGAAAATCCGCGTCGGCAACGAACGCCACGACGTCGTGGAAAAGAACAGCTACACGGAATTCAAGGCCGAAGAACACCACACCGTCTACGCAGACCGCAAAGTCGAAACCCGCGCCAACGACCACCTCACCGTAGGCGTGAACCAGCACATCAAGATCGGCACCGGGCAATTCATCGACGCGGGGCAGGAAATTCACCTGAGCAGCGGGATGAAAGTGGTGCTGGAGGCCGGCGCTGAACTGACGCTGGTCGGTGGCGGCAGCTTCATCAAGATCGATGGCGGCGGCGTGACCATGAGCGGGCCGGCGATCAACATCAACTC
>NZ_JAPHVP010000002.1:0-474 GCF_026240005.1 Pseudomonas sp. COW5
GATGTGGTGCAGGGTCAGCAGCAACACATGGTGATCGTCGGCCAACCGCACCAGACATCCACGAATCAACGGATCGTTCTGCAGGTCGAACGGCGTCGAGGCCTGTTCACGGGTCAACGCCTGCATGGCGTCTTCGGCGTGTGGATGCTGGCGCAGATCTTCGACCCGCAGCAGCACTGCGCTGTCGGCGGCCGCAATCATTACCTGCACGTCATCGTCGTGCGGGACAAAACGGCTGCGCAGGGTTTCGTGGCGGTCGATGATCCGCGCCAGTGACCGTTGCAGCGCCGCCTCGTCGAGATGACCGCGCAAGCGCAGGCCCAGCGGGATGTTGTAGGCGGTGTTGACCCCTTCCATGCGCGCCAGAAACCACAGCCGTTGCTGGGCGAACGACAGCGGCAGCGCGCCGTCCCGTGGCACCGGCAACATGGCCGGCTGCGAGCTGCGTCCGGCCTGGGCCAGTACCTCGGCGAC
>NZ_JAPHVP010000003.1:0-466 GCF_026240005.1 Pseudomonas sp. COW5
GCTGACACCCAGCCGCGCCTGCGCCACGTAGTTGCGGTAAGGCACCGCAGCGCCCAGCGAGGCTTCGCGCCCTTGCAGGCAGGCGAGCATTTCGTGCTGCACCACGTCCAGCGCGGTGTGATCCATCACGACATGGTGGAACAGCAACATCGCGACCACCCGATCGTGAGCCGGATCACGGGCATACACCAGCCGCAGCAACGGTGCCTGACTGATGTCGAGGCGGTAATGACGGGCATCGAAACGCCCGTGCAATTGCTCGAGGATGTCGCCCTGTGCAGGGTCGAGCACGATTTCCTGCACCGCCAGTCCGGCGTGACGCCACACCACCTGCATCGGCGCGGCCAGTTCCTGCCAGATCACCGCCGTGCGCAGGATGTCATGGCGGGCAATGACCTGACGCAGCGCCGCCGCGAACGCTTCCACACGTTCGACGCTGTCGAAGGCCAGCCGCGATTGCAGCAGG
>NZ_JAPHVP010000004.1:0-5892 GCF_026240005.1 Pseudomonas sp. COW5
ATGCTCGGCGACATCGACGAGCCGACCCTGGCGTTCGGTGTGCAGGACGTGCACGGCGACGGCAGCGCGGTGCTCGACAGCCAACTTACGCTGGACACCGCGCTGGCCTTGCGTCTGCGCGAGCAGGCACGGCGGCTCGGCATCAGTGTGGCGAGTCTGGCGCACCAGGCCTGGGCGCAGGTTCTGGCGCAGATCAGCGGCCGGGACGAAGTGGTGTTCGGCACGGTGCTGCTGGGCCGGATGCAGGGCGGCGAGGGCGCCGACCGGGCCTTGGGCCTGTTCATCAACACCTTGCCGCTGCGGGTCAGCGTGACCGCCATGTCGGTGCGCGACAGCGTGCTCGCCACCCATGAGCGGCTGGCGCAATTGCTCGTCCATGAAAAGGCGTCACTGGCGCTGGCCCAGCGTTGCAGCGGGGTTTCCGGCTCGTTGCCGCTGTTCGGCACGTTGCTCAACTATCGCCACAGCGCACCGCAGGCTGCCGGCCTGACCCTTGATGGCATTGAATTGCTCAGCTCCCGCGAGCGCAGCAACTATCCGCTGGTGGTCAGCGTCGATGACCTTGGCGAAGGCT
Organism: Pseudomonas sp. COW5; assembly: GCF_026240005.1. Lineage (NCBI taxonomy): Bacteria > Pseudomonadati > Pseudomonadota > Gammaproteobacteria > Pseudomonadales > Pseudomonadaceae > Pseudomonas > Pseudomonas sp. COW5. Next base: position 575 of record NZ_JAPHVP010000004.1, read on the forward strand.
TGCGTCTGAGTGTGCAAGCGGTGCCGGGCATCGATGGGGCGCGGGTCTGCGAGTACATCAACATTGCCTTCGGCAGTCTGGTGCAGGCGCTGGAGCAAACGCCGCAACTGGGTGTCGATCAGCTGTCGATTTTGCCGCCGGATGAGCGTCGGGAATTACTGGTCGGTTTCAATAAGACTCAGCGGGAATACCCGTCAGGTTCGACGGTGCATGGTCTGTTCGAGCAGCAAGTGAAACGGCATCCGCAAGCCGTGGCGGCGGTGCATGGCAACACCGCGTTGACTTATGAAGAGCTGAATCAACGGGCCAATCGCCTGGCCCATCATCTGATCAAGCAGGGCGTGCAGCCGGGCGACCACGTGGCGATCCTGTTGCCGCGTTCGCTGGAACTGTTGATCGCACAACTGGCCATCGGCAAATGCGCGGCGGCTTATGTGCCGCTGGATATCAATGCGCCGGCTGAACGTCAGGCGTTCATGGTTGAGGATTGCGGGGCGAAAGCGCTGTTGACCTTGAGCACGGAGTCAGTCGACTACACCGTGCGCCGGATCGATCTGGATGCGCTGAAACTCGACGCGCAACCGACGGACAACCCGGACCTGCCGCAGTCCTCGGAATCCGTGGCCTACATCATGTACACCTCCGGCTCCACCGGTACGCCGAAAGGGGTAATGGTGCCGCACCGGGCCATCGGGCGGCTGGTGATCAACAACGGTTATGCCGATTTCAATCCGCAGGATCGTGTGGCGTTCGCCTCCAACCCGGCATTTGACGCCAGCACCATGGACGTCTGGGGGCCGCTGCTCAACGGCGGACGAGTGGTGGTGATCGATCACGACACCTTGCTTGATCCAAGCGTGTTCGGGCAGGTATTGGCGGCTTCGGGCGTCACGATCCTGTTCGTTACCACCGCGCTGTTCAACCAGTACGTGCAGTTGATCCCCGAAGTCCTCAAAGGCTTGCGCATCGTGCTCTGTGGTGGCGAACGCGCCGACCCGGCCGCGTTCCGCCGTTTGCTGGCCGAGGCGCCGGACCTGCGCATCGTCCACTGCTACGGCCCGACCGAAACCACGACTTACGCCACGACGTTCGAAGTGCGCGAAGTGGCGGACGATGCCGACAGCGTGCCGATTGGCGGGCCGATCTCCAACACCCAGGTCTATGTGCTCGACGCCCGTCAGCAACCGGTGCCGATGGGCGTGACTGGCGAGCTGTACATCGGCGGCCAGGGTGTGGCGCTGGGCTATTTGAATCGCCCGGACCTGACCGCCGAAAAATTCCTGCAGGATCCGTTCAGCGAGCAACCGGGCGCGCTGCTGTATCGCACCGGCGACCTCGCACGCTGGCTCGCACCGGGCCAACTGGAATGCATCGGACGTAACGACGATCAGGTGAAGATTCGTGGTTTCCGCATCGAACTGGGAGAAATCGAAAACCGCCTGCTGAACTGCGAAGGGGTCAGGGAAACCATCGTGCTGGCCCGTCAGGACGGCCAGGAACCGCTGCGTCTGGTGGCGTATTTCACCGCCGATGAAGGCGTGGACAGCGCCAGCCTGCGCGAACAATTGCAGTCGCGCCTGCCGGAATACATGGTGCCCTCGGCCTGGGTGCAACTCGACGCGTTGCCGCTGAACAACAACGGCAAGGTCGACCGCAAAGCCTTGCCGCTACCGGATCCGGGCGCCTGGCTCAGCCAGGCATACGAAGCCCCGCAAGGCCCGGTTGAAACCGCGCTGGCGCAGATCTGGGCAGACGTCCTGAAGCTGGAAAAGGTCGGTCGCCACGACAACTTCTTCGAACTGGGCGGCCATTCGTTGCTGGCCGTGAGCCTGATCGAACGCCTGCGCCGGATCGGCCTGAGCACCGACGTGCGTGTATTGTTCAGCCAGCCAACCCTGGCCGCGCTGGCGGCAGCGGTGGGCAGTGGTCGCGAAATCGAAGTGCCGGCCAACCGCATTCCTGCTGATTGCACTCACATCACCCCGGACCTGCTGAGCCTCACCGTACTGGACCAGGCCGGCATCGACCGGATCGTCGCCACGGTGCCGGGCGGCGCCGCCAACGTGCAGGATATCTATCCGCTGGCGCCGTTGCAGGAAGGCATCCTTTATCACCACTTGAGCGCGGAGCAGGGCGACCCGTACCTGCTGCAATCGCGGCTGGCCTTCGACAGTGTCGAGCGCCTGCGCACCTTCACCGACACCTTGCAGCAGGTCATCGCACGCCACGACATCCTGCGTACCAGCGTTGTCCACGAAGGCCTGGCGACGCCGCATCAAGTGGTGTGGCGCCACGCCGAACTGGTGGTTCAGCACGTCGCACTGGATTCAGCAAACGGCGACATCCTTGAGCAATTGCACGAGCGCTTCGACGCCCGTCACTACCGCCTCGACATCAGCCAGGGGCCGCTGCTGCGCATGGTGTATGCCGAAGATCCGAAGCAGCAGCGCGTGGTGGCGATCCTGCTGTCTCATCACCTGATCCTCGATCACACCGCGCTGGAAGTGATCATCGATGAGATGCGCGGTGTGATGTTCGGTGAGATCGACAGCCTTTCGGCGCCGATTCCCTATCGCAACTATGTGGCCCAGGCGCGCCTGGGGCTCAGCGAGCAGGAACACGAAGCGTTTTTCCGCGAGATGCTCGGCGACATCGACGAGCCGACCCTGCCGCTGGGGCTGCGGGATGTGCAGGGCGACGGTCACGGCATCGAGGAAGCGCTGCAACCGGTGGCCACCGAACTCAATATGCGTCTGCGTGAACAGGCGCGGCAACTGGGTGTGAGCGCGGCCAGCCTGATGCACCTGGCCTGGGCGCAAGTGCTGGGCGTGCTGTCGAACCGCCGCGATGTGGTGTTCGGCACGGTGATGATGGGGCGGATGCAGGGCGGCGATGGCGCCGACCGGGCGCTGGGGGTGTTCATCAACACCTTGCCGCTGCGCATCGATGTCGGTGCCGGCGCGCGGGACGGGGTCAAGGCGACTCACGCAAGACTGACCGCGTTGCTGGGGCATGAACATGCCTCGCTGGCGCTGGCCCAGCGTTGCAGCGGTGTCGCGGCATCGTCGCCGCTGTTCAGTGCCTTGTTCAACTACCGTCACAGCGCCCCCGCGCAACAGTCGCAAAACGGCCAGGGCATCTGGGAGGGCGTGCAGAAACTCGGCGGTGAAGAACGCACCAACTACCCGCTGACCCTGAGCGTGGACGATCTGGGTGAAGGGTTCGCCTTGTCGGTTCTGGCGGTGAGCCAGATCGGTGCGCAACGGATTTGCAGTTACATGCATACCGCGCTGGAGCAACTGGTGCAGGCGCTCGAACAGACGCCGCAAAAACCGTTGAACCGCTTGCCGATCCTTTCGACTGCGGAGCTGGAACGTCTGGTCGAGGGCTTCAATCCCCCGGTCACGGCCTATCCCCGTGGCGCAACGATTCACGCAATGGTCGAGGCGCAGGCCCGGCGCAACCCTAATGCCCTCGCCGTGATTCAGGGCGCGCAACAGCTGACCTACGGGCACCTCAATCAGCGCGCCAACCAACTGGCCCATCATTTGATCGGCCTCGGCGTACAACCGGACGACCGCGTCGCCATTTGCGTGCGTCGCGGCCCGCAGATGCTGGTGGGGCTGCTGGCGATTCTCAAGGCTGGCGCCGGTTATGTGCCGGTGGATCCGGCGCACCCGGCGGAGCGTATTGCCTACCTGTTGCAGGACAGCGATCCGGTGGCCGTGTTGGTCCAGGCCTCGACCCGGGATCTGCCGGGCATGCTGCCGGTGATCGATCTGGACAGCGACGCCTGGCAACACCTGCCCGACAGCAACCCGCAACTGCCGTACCTGACCCCGGCAAATCTGGCGTACGTCATCTACACCTCGGGCTCCACCGGCCAGCCGAAAGGGGTGATGGTCGAACACGCGACTTTGGAAAACCTCGTGCACTGGCACGCTGAAGCCTTCGACCTGCACGCCGGCAGCCACACCGCCAGCGTTGCCGGGTTCGGTTTCGATGCGATGGCCTGGGAAGTCTGGCCGGCGCTGTGCGTCGGCGCGACCCTGCACCTGCCGCCGGAATCGGTGAGCAATGAACACCTGGACGAACTGCTCGACTGGTGGCGGGCGCAGCCGTTGCAAGTCAGCTTCCTGCCGACGCCGGTGGCGGAATATGCGTTCAGCCGCGAGCTGCAACACCCGACCCTGCGCACGTTGCTGATCGGTGGCGACAAACTACGTCAGTTCAGCCGTGCGCAAAGCTTCGCGGTGATCAATAACTACGGCCCGACCGAGGCCACGGTGGTCGCGACGTCCGGCCCGGTGGAAGTCGGTCAGCTGCTGCACATTGGCCGGCCGATGGCCAACGCCCGCATCTATCTGCTGGATGACCAGCAACGCCCGGTGCCGGTGGGTGTGGCGGGGGAGTTGTACGTCGCTGGCGCCGGTGTAGCGCGGGGTTACCTGAACCGTCCTGAAATGACCGCCGAACGCTTCCTCGCCGACCCGTTCAGCGACCAGCCGCAGGCGCGGATGTACCGTACCGGCGACCTCGCACGCTGGCTCGCGGACGGCAATATCGAATACCTGGGCCGCAACGATGATCAGGTGAAACTGCGCGGCGTGCGGGTCGAGCTGGGGGAAATCGAAGCCGCGCTGGCCAGCCATCCGACGGTGCAGGACGCCGTGGCGCTGGTGCGCGACGGGCAGTTGCTGGTGTGGTTCACCGAACGGGCACCGGCCGCTATCGAAACCTTGCGCAATCATCTGCAAGGGCTTCTGCCGCAAGCCTTGATCCCGGCAGCTTACGTGCGACTCGACGCCTTGCCGCTGACCGCCAACGGCAAACTCGACCGCAAGGCGTTGCCGGAACCGGATCAGAACGCCTGGCTCAGCCGTGAATACGAAGCCCCGCAGGGCCCGGTGGAAACCGCACTGGCGCAGATCTGGGCGGATGTCCTGAAGCTGGAAAAGGTCGGTCGCCACGACAACTTCTTCGAACTGGGTGGCCATTCGTTGCTGGCCGTGAGCCTGATCGAACGTCTGCGCCAGATCGGCCTGAATACCGACGTGCGTGTGCTGTTCAGCCAGCCAACGCTGGCTGCACTGGCCGCTGCGGTGGGCAGCGGTCGTGAGATCGAAGTACCGGCCAACCGCATTCCTGCTGATTGCAGCCACATCACCCCGGACCTGCTGAGCCTGGCCGAACTGGATCAATCGAGCATCGACCGCATCGTTGCCACGGTGCCCGGCGGCGCCGTGAACGTGCAGGATATTTATCCGCTGGCACCGTTGCAGGAAGGTATCCTTTATCACCACTTGAGCGCGGAGCAG
>NZ_JAPHVP010000005.1:0-326 GCF_026240005.1 Pseudomonas sp. COW5
GGATCGCGGTCCAGGTCGGCATCATGATCAACAGCAGCAGGACGTTTTGCGCTTCCTTGCTGGCCTTGGTGATCGCGTAGGCCATCGGGAAACCGATCACCAGGCACATCATCGTGCTCAGTGCCGCGACTTTCAGCGAACCGAGGTAGGCCGAGAGGTACAGCTCGTCTTCGCCGAGCATGGTGTAGTTGCCGATGTTCAGGAACAGCTGGAATTTCTGTTCGGCGTAGGTGTAGATCTCCGAGTACGGCGGGATCGACAGCGCGGCTTCCGAGAAGCTGATCTTCATCACCAGAAAGAACGGCAGCATGAAGAACAGGAACAGC